>NZ_WOWP01000033.1 GCF_009741375.1 Flavobacterium rakeshii | reverse complement strand
CTGGTAAACGGACAGCCTGTAGAGAAAGAGTTTAAAGCTCACTTCTCATTGAAGAGATAATATCTTTAACAAACTATAAAACAGAAAAGGCAGCCAACAGGCTGCCTTTTCTGTTTTATAGTTTAATCATTTCTTAATACAGTCTAAACCCTTATACATACTATAGCATGGTAAGTTTGTACTACTAAACATTCTTTGGGATGAATACTAAGTATAAACGCTTTTTACCACTACTTATACTGGCTGTTTTTGTATTGCCTTTTAACCTTCAATACACTTCGGGTGATTATTATACGAGTGAATTTCGGGATATTATAATCACATCTGTAGATAACTTTAATACACAATTAAATACTTTAGAGTATACTGCTTCCCTTTATCGAAGGGGAGAAGCATCCGTTAAGGAGATAAGGGAACAGCTAACTGCTACCCGTAACAGTTTTAAGGAGTGTGAATACATACTTGAATTTTATTATCCTGAGCATGTAAAAGCTTATATAAACGGGGCTCCGCTTTTACACCCGGATCCACTTCCTATTGATGACAAGGTTGGCGAAAACTACTATGGTATGAGTCCGGAAGCCTATAAAAACAGTATGCCTCTGGATAATTTGGAGGCGGGGCATTACAAAACTGTTCCTACAATAGTAGAACCTGTAGGGTTACAGGTATTAGATGAGTTGCTTTTTCTTGAAGACAAACCCGATGGTGATAAAGCCTATAAGTTGGCTAAGGAGGTAAGGGATTCTTACCAGGTTTTGGTTACTGCTATTAAAAGACGTGTATTTTATTATGATTTTGAAGTGCTGGAAGCCTGCCGCCTTGAAGTTGTAAGGATTATGGCTAGGGGGATAACCGGGTTTGATACACCGGGTTCGTTAAACGCTATGGAAGAGGCCGCCTGTTCATTACAGGGAATAGAGCAAGCATTACAGCCTTTACTTTTAAAAACTAATGAAGGTTTGAGAAATGAAATTGAACAGCTTTTTGATAAATCGGTTTCCGTTTTGAAAAAGAGCAAATCGTTTGAAAATTTTGACCGACTAACCTTTATAAAAAACAATATCAATCCGCTATACGGTAAACTTCATGAAATGCAAACAGCATTAGGTATTAAAACAGATGCCGAAATGAAAAGCTATACGGCATCGTGGAATGCTTATAGTGATAATATCTTCTCTGAAGATTTTCTTAACCCGTATTATTACAGTCTGCTTAAAAAAGAGGATGATAGTGAGGAATTACGTAAACTGGGAGAACAACTGTTTTATGATACCCGACTGAGTAAGGACGATAAAATGAGTTGTGCTACCTGCCATAAGCCCGAACTTGCTTTTACCGATGGTTATCAAACATCGATGGCCAGTTTGGAAGGTAAAAATGTGTTGCGTAATTCACCTACTTTAGTCAATTCGGTTTATGCCGACAGATACTTTTACGATTTAAGAGCATACGATTTAGAAGAGCAGGCAGAACACGTAGTGGAAAATCATATGGAGTTCAATACCAGTTTTGAAGAAATAGTAAGTAAACTGAATTCTTACCCTGAATATAAAAAACAGTTTAGTACTGTGTTTACAAACTCAGGAGCTGTTAACAGGTATCAGTTTTCATCGGCATTAGCCTCTTATGTATTGTCGTTGCGTTCGTTTAAGAGTGATTTTGATTTGTACATGCAGGGTGAAAAAGATAACTTACCTAAAGATGTAAAAGCAGGTTTTAATCTTTTTATGGGTAAGGCTGGGTGTGCTACTTGTCATTATCCGCCAACATTCAGCGGATTGGTTCCTCCATTGTTTAGAGAAAACGAAAGTGAGATACTGGGCGTATTAAAGCATCCTGACACGCTAATGATTGATACCGATAGCGGGCGCATAAATAATGATGTTATTGATGACAACCAGGAGATATATAGGAACTCGTTTAAAACCGTAACAGTAAGGAATGTGAAACTCACGGCACCTTATTTCCATAATGGTGCTTATGAGACTTTGGAACAGGTTATAGCATTTTATAATGAAGGCGGCGCTGCGGGTAAGGGACTGGATTATGAACTGCCTTACCAAACCCTTCCGCCGGATAAACTGGAATTAAGTAAAAAGGAAATAAAACAGTTAATTGCCTTTTTGGAATCACTAACCGATAATCCTGCTTCATCTAAAAAATAAATACATTTTCATCGCGCATTAATATAGCATATTAGTGTTTTAAGCGAAAGTTAAGATTTAAGCCAATTATGTAATAATTATTACATGGTTGGTTTTGTTGTTTATTTAGAGGTTTAGATATTAAAAAAATATCATTTTAATACTTTTTGTTGTCATTTTCAATGTTAAGAATCACTTTGGGTGTTTTTGGGTGAAAATGAGCACGTTGCACTCTTAAAAATCTTCATGTTGGCTTAAAGTAAACTTAAGGATTTCCAATAACCCTTTAGGAATAGTGAAGCTAATTTTGCGACAGAATCTATTAATTAATTTAAACCAACAACAGCAGAAATGAAAAAAAGTTTACTTTTTTTGAGTTTTATGGTGTCTTTACTAATGAGTTTTGGCCTGCAGGCACAAACCATTCCGGGAGATTCCATAGTATACGGGCCCATGATGAGCCCTGTATACAATAACTCAGTAAGGGTTTGGGTTTTAACCAAAAACAACACCGGTTCGGGAGATGAGCTTTCCATCTCATTTACCCAAAACGGTACAGAAAACGCCCCTCTTACAGGTACGGTTTACAATTCAGACGACAGGTTAGGCTACAGCCTTAGGTCTTTTGAGTACACCAGTCTTATAGAGGGAGCAAGTTACACGGCTCAGGTACTGGAAAACGGTACGGCATCGGGTCGTGAAACATCAATCACTAACGGACAGAACACGCTTAGTGATTTTGAATTCCTTTCAGGCGGATGTGGCCGTATATACGACCTTACCCGTTGTATAGATCAGCCGGAAGCTGAATTCCATTTTAATGGTACTCCTACTATGTTCAATGTAATGGCTGAAGAGGAGAGTGACCTTATG
This sequence comes from Flavobacterium rakeshii, assembly GCF_009741375.1. GTDB lineage: Bacteria > Bacteroidota > Bacteroidia > Flavobacteriales > Flavobacteriaceae > Flavobacterium > Flavobacterium rakeshii. The sequence continues at coordinate 93,210 of NZ_WOWP01000033.1, read as the reverse complement.
GTGTGGCTGGGTGATGCCGTTTACCTTTTAGGGTTACAACACGCTATGGGACAATGTCCTGATGGTGTGGACGACTGGGCTAACAAGGATATGGCTTTTGACCGTTACAGGTTCTTTAGGAACTTCCATGACAGTTTAACTGTAGCAATGCCACAGCTGGCTATTACAGACAACCATGACCTGGGTCCAAATGAATTTAATAAAACGCTTCCTACCATTGGTGAGATGCGTGAAATATTCATGGACTGGTGGCCTAACCCGGAGTATAACAGTACACCGGAAGGACAGGGATTATTCTCATCTTATGTGTATAAGGATGTAGAATACTTTTTATTAGATAACCGTAGCTACCGCGACGGTATATCTCAGCATTTAGGTCCGGATCAGCTGCAATGGCTTAAAGACGGACTATTAAACTCTACAGCTACGTTTAAAGTACTTATAAACGGTACACCTTCATTTGAGCGTAACTGTGGTGGTAGAAACTTCTGTAACACAGTGCAGTCTCAGGAGTTAATCAACTACATTAAGGACAACAACATTAACGGAGTACTTTCTTTAAGTGCCGATATCCATGAGCAAAAGTTCATGATAAGAGACGGTGATGTTAACTATCCGTTATACGATGTGCTTTCGGGTAACATTAATTCAGATGTAGGTAGTGGTAACTACAACATTAACTATAACAGTAATTATATCCTTACAGGTGTAAAACAAACTTACCTTAGGATAAATGTTTATGGTGATGCAGACGACAGAAGGATGAAAGTAGAGTATGTGGATTCGGTAGGGCAGCCTTACTTTGAGACTATCATACACGAAGACATGCTTACCAGCCAGAATGCCGACGCGCTTAAACTGGAAATGGGTATTGAGAACTCTATTCTTGACGGGTCTGACTACAACCATACAATTAATGCAGAGAACTATGCTTTTGCAGCCGACAGAGATGATGTGGCTAACGGGGCTTTACAGTTTGGTGCAACAACAAGCGTGAGCATACCTTATGCTACTGCTTTTGATATGAACAACCGTCCGTTCAGTTTAGCGTTTTGGGTTAAGCCGGAGCAGTTTACTTCAATAGGTTCGGTAATATTTTCAAACGGAGCAGAAGGACAGGGTATGTCTTTAGGTATCAGTTCTAACGGTAAACTAACTTATACAGACCATGCTACAGGTACTACACTTTCTACAGAGTACAACCTGCTTGAAAACCAGTGGTCTTACATTGTGTGGAAGTACGATAACGTAAAAAGAAAACTATCAGTATACTACAACGGGTTCCTAATCCAGGAGTGGAGTAATATTGTAACTCCAATAGCTTCAGATGCTGATATTACAATTGGTAACAACTTCCAGGATAAGAAATATATTGGTTTATTAGATAAGCTTAATCTTTACGGAAGAATCATTTCTGATGAATCTATCATGGAAGAGGCTGATTTTGAGTCAACACGTGGTGATGTACTTAAAATGGCCGGAGGTCAGGATATGGTTATTCCTTCGGAAGTAGTAAACGATGTTTTAAGTGATGATTTTACTATTGAGTTTTGGGGTAAACTTACTTCAGATCCTGGTAATAACTTTAAAATAGTAGCCAGTAACGGTAGGGTAAATAACCTTACTACAGGTATATCTTTTGAGTTTCCTGATAACAACAAACTAAATGTAGTTGTAGGTACAAACGGTTCGGGCTGGAATACCATTTCGGGGCAGGGAGATGTATGGAACGTAGGAGAGTGGAACCACGTAGCCCTTTCGGTTACTAAGAACGGTACTATGACTTATTATGTAAACGGACAGGAAATAGGTTCGGCTTCGTTTGGAGAATATGTACCTAACCCGTTTGGTTTAGGATTTGGTCGTAGTCCGGCTTATGCTGATTCTTTACAGGCAGAACTAGATGAGTTCCGTATCTGGGAAAGAGCGCTTACTGCCGAGGAGATCAATCAGCAAATGCACTATCACTTAACAGGAGATGAGGAAGATCTTGCCCTTTATTTTGACTTTAGTGCTGCCAATGAGGACGAAGACAGCTTTATGAGCCTTGGTGCTGTAGAGCAGGAAATATTCCTTAACGGAGGTGTGTTTGCTACGGCAACTTCACCTGTAAGTGTGCTTCCGGCAGAGTATCAGGAGGTAGTTACCGGTAAATGGAGCCGTAACAACAATATCAATAACTCAGGTCTTACTTTTCCTAACAACATTACTGCTTATAACAGTAATATAGTTGTTGGTAAACAAAATATAGAGACTACTGCAGTTGTACCGGGTAATGAGGAAATGACTTACCTGCAGGGAGGATGGAGAATAGATCCTTTAAGTACTCCTTTTGCAACAGTAAAAATAAACCTTGAGGAAAGTATAACAGACTACGAAACTGTAACTCAAACAGCCGGACAGTTCTACCTGCTTAAACAGGAAGAAGGATCGGAAGAATTTACAAATGTTGCCGAAGGTAGCTTTGACGGTCAGAATGTAACGTTCTATAACGCTAACCTTACAGAAGGTACTTATTATGTGGCATGGTCGGTAGCAGAATTTGTACCGGGCAGAGGTGGTGCTTTATCACTTACCGGAGGTCATGATGTTACTATTCCTTATGAGGATATGAACCCTATTATGGAAGGAGCATTTACACTTGAGTTCTGGTTAAATTTAACACAGGATCCGGGTAATAATGCACCAGTAGTTTCCAGTCACGGTAAAATAAACGGTAACTCAACAGGTTTCACTATGGAGCTACCGGATAATAACAGTATTTCGGCAGTGTTTGGAACAAATACAAGTGCATGGAATAATATTAACTCAGGAACACCATTAATTGTAGGTGAGTGGAATCACATTGCGGTTACAGCTTCACCGGGTGGTATGATGAAGCTTTATGTTAACGGTGAACTTAAAGCAGAAAATGCTTTTGCAGATTTTGTGCCTAATCAAAACTGGGATTTTGCCCTTGGTAAGAGTATCAATTACGGTGGGCAGTCATACTCAATGATGGATGAGTTCCGTATATGGGATCATGTTAAGACTGAAGCAGAAATTGTGGAGCAAATGCACATGATTCTTGAAGAAGGTCAGGACGGATTATTATACAACTTCAACTTTGATCAGGAAGATAACGGTACACTTGAAAACGCAGGTGGTACACAAACTACTGTGGTAAGTTATACCAATGCTACTATTGTTAACTCAACAAGTCCGGTATCTGTAGTGAACGAAGAGTTCCCAGACCAGGTTACAGGTAACTGGAGTATAACAAACGAAACACTAAACGGTTTGTATGTAAACGGTGGTATTACTAACTACACACAAAACTTAGTTGTTTCCCGTAACAATACTAACGAAGTATTACCTCTTGGAGAGGATGACGATAACAAATACATCTCTGGCGGATGGCATTTAAATGCCCTTAATATGAGTGTTGCTAATTTAGAAATAGACCTTGCAACAGTAATTGAAGACTTTGCAGCGGTTAATGCTACAGTAGCACAGTACTCATTAATTAAAGGAGATCCTAACAGTACATACCAAACTGTGGCAACAGCTACAGAAGAAAACGGTGTGGTTGTTTTTGAAGATGTAGATCTTGCAATAGGTAATTACTACCTTGCTTTTGAAATAGACCCGGCTGCCGCTATCATAGCACAGGGAGGTGTACTTAGCCTGGAAGCAGGTCACGATGTACAATTACCAAAAGAAGGTGTTAATGCAGCACTTTCGGGAGAATTTACAATTGAGCTTTGGGCGCGTTTAAGAGAACCATCTGCATCAAACAGAAAACTGGTAGGATTTACCAGCTTTAACGGTGGTAACTACGGATGGGAAATGGAGTTTTTAGGAAACCAAACACTTCAAACCATTACCGGACAAGGTGCAGGTGGCGGATGGAACTCATTAAACTCAGACCATGTTTGGGGAGTAAACGAGTGGAATCACGTTGCGGTAACATTTGTACCTAACGGTGAGTTTAAATTCTATATAAACGGTGAGCTTGTAGACAGCATGCAGGTAGGTGAATTCCAGCCAAACGCAAATAACCTTGCCTTTGGTAGAAACATTGCTAACGATGCACCAACAAGCAGTGATATTGATGAGTTCCGTATTTGGGATACAGCTAAAACAATCGAAGAGATACGTGAGGACATGTACCTTACTATAACTGATGTTACAGATAACCTTGTTTACAACTATACCTTTAATCAGGACGATAGCGGTTACTTGGTAAACAGCGGTTCTGAAGCTGTAGAGGTAGCTTATACTAATGCTTCAATCCAACCGGCTACAAATCCTGTAAGGGATATGGAAGCTCCTTTCCGTAATGCGGTTAAAGGTAACTGGAGTGTTATGAATGACAGTGGTAACGGTATGTACCTTACTAACGAAATTGAAAGCGTTAACAATAACGTGGTTATAGGTAAGGAACTTGGTACAGATGTACTTCATGCCTTAAACGATACAGAAAATGATACTCTGTATATAAACAGCCGATGGATGCCAAATACTTTATTTATAGATAACGCTTCACTTAGTGTAGATGTTTCTAAAGTGTTTGAAAACCCTAACGATGTAAATACACTTGCAACAACTTACTTCCTGTTAGCGGGTGATCCTGCTACAGAGGTTAACGTTGTAGCTACAGGTACTAAACTGGGTAGTATAGTAACCTTTACAGAGATTCCTCTTGATGGTACTCCGGTATACCTTGCATGGTTAGAGAGTTCTACAGAATATCCTATCGGTAACTTCCCAATTGCTGCTCAAAGCTTATGGAAGTACAACGATAACGGTGTGGACCTTGGTACTGAATGGACAGCGGTTGAATATGATGATACAAACTGGATGTTTGGTAACGGTTTATTAGGTTATGGTGATGGTGTTGAAGCTACAACGCTTAGTTATGGTGAAGATGCTAACAACAAATACCCAACTTACTACTTTAGACATACGTTTAATGTGGAAGATGCTTCACAAATAGGTTCGTTACTATTCCATACACTAAAAGATGACGGTGTGGTAGTATATGTAAACGGTGTTGAAGCCTTTAGAACAAACATGCCTGAAGGTGCTGTTACTTACAATACTTATGCTTCTTCAACAATAGGTGGTGAAGATGAAACTACTTATGAGCTTGTTGAAACAGCTAACTTACTTCAAAACGGTACTAACGTAATTGCGGTAGAGCTTCACCAGGCTTCTGCAAACAGTTCAGACCTTGGTTTTGATATGGAGGTTAACTTTAACCTTCCTCCGCTTGAGCCGGCTTCATACCCGCTTCCAAAAGGAGAAACTTGGGCTTATCTTGATAACGGTTCAAGCCTTGATAATAGTGAATGGGGTGCCCTTACTTATGATAATAACTCATGGGATAGAGGTGAGGCTCCGCTTGGATATGGAGATCCTGCGAAAACAGAGATTTCTTATGGTCCTGATTCTTCAAACAAATACATTACATACTACTTTACAAGGGATATAGAAATTAACCTTGCAGATGTGGCAGATAACGTAGAGTTTGGATTAAGAAGAGACGATGGTGCTGTTGTTTATGTAAACGGTGTGGAAGTATTTAGAGATAACATGGCCGAAGGTGACTTTGACTATTTAACTACATCTGCCTCTACTGTAGACGGTGCAGATGAGAAGAGATACTTTGCTCACATACTGCCTAAAACAGTATTCCAGGAAGGTGTGAACAGAATTTCTGTTGAAATGCACAACCGTGACGGACAAAGTTCTGACATTAGTTTTGATATGTATATTAAAGATGCTCCTCAGGAAATGGAAGTTTGTGATGAAGAACACATTGCATGTTTCACTTCTATTAACCCCACAGGGCAAACATCTAACCTGATAATTTCTGAAGACCACAGGTTCCAGTTATTATTCAAGCAGGGAGAAGCTTATATGGACGGTTCGGGTAACGTACCGGGTAATAACGACTTCTCTGCTTATGTGGCAACAGACGGAAGTAGTGAATTAGGTCACTTATCTGTAAACCACGAAAACACTCCGGGTGGTGTATCTATGTTAGATATTCACTTAAATACAGACGATCAGCTTTGGGAAGTAGACTATTCTCAGCCGGTAGATTTCTATAACAATGATCTTGTAACTACTACAAGAAACTGTTCGGGAGGTATTACACCTTGGGGAACTGTTATTACTGCCGAGGAAAATACAGCTTCTGGCGATGCTAATGGTGATGGTTATGATGACGAAGGTTGGTTAGTGGAAATAGACCCAACTACTGCACAGGTTATGGAATATGGCAACGGTAAGCAGGAAAAACTTTGGGCTATGGGTAGAATGAATCACGAAAACGTTGTGATTAAAGCCGATGGATCAGCAGCTTACTATGGTGAAGATGGTGGTACACACTGTGTTTACAAATTTGTACCGGATGTACCTGGTAACCTATACTCGGGTACTGTATATGTACTTCACTTAGACCTTCAAATGTCTGACAACGAGCCAAGTTCTGCTAAAGCAAGATGGATTCAGGTTCCTAATACAACTCAGGCAGACAGAAACAACCTTAATACAGTAGCTTCTTCTTTAGGAGGTACTAACTTTAACGGTGTGGAAGACTGTGATATCAGTCCGCTTGATGGTAAAATTTACTTCACTGCAAAAGGAAGAAACCGTATTTACAGATTTACGGATCCTGCAAGTGTAAATGATACTATTACCGACTTTGAAACGTTTGCCGGAGGTATGTCTTACGACATTGAAACTGCAAACGGTACAGTAAACGAAGCATGGGGCGACGGTAACGATAACCTTGTGTTTGATGATAAAGGTAACCTTTGGGTATGCCAGGATGGTGGATTAAACTACATTTGGGTAATTCGTCCTGACCATTCTCAAAATGAGCCTAAAATTGAGTTATTCGCATCTATGCCTGCAGGTTCTGAGCCAACAGGATTAACATTTACGCCAGACTTTAAATATGGTTTCTTCTCTGTACAGCACCCTAACGGTGGTAATGCACCACAACAGGATGCTACATTTAACGATGTAACCTTTAACGCTTCGGCTACCGTAGTGTTCTCACTTAATCAATATTTAGGTGCTCAGGCTCCTGTGGTTGATTTCGTTGCAGATCAGGTAGAGGTTGAAGAAGGTGAAACAGTAACGTTTACTGACCTTAGTACCAATAACCCTACAGAGTGGTCTTGGACGTTTGAAGGTGGTGAGCCTGCTACATCTACAGAGCAAAACCCAACAGTTACTTATGCCGAAGCAGGTACTTATGATGTAACTCTTATTGCAACAAACGTTGCCGGTAACCAGTCGCTTACCAAAGAAGAGTATATTATAGTTGAAGAGGCTCTGGGTATAGATACTCCAAATCCGTTAAAAGATAAAGTAAGCCTTTATCCTAACCCTACAAACGGTAAGGTAACGGTTGAAATTAACGATGAAGGTGGTAAAGATGTAGTTGTTGACGTGTATGATCTTGTAGGAAGAAAAATCACTACAGTTAATGCACAAACTACTGGTGGTACCCAAACCATTAACTTAAACCTAACTCAGCTTCAGGGCGAGCAGGTGTTTATCATCAATGTAAAAGTGGGTGATAAAACAGGTACTTACAAAATGCTAAAAGTAAACAGATAGTACACACATAATTTTATGAAAAGGAGGCCGGTAGTAATACCGGCCTTTTTTATTTTATTGATTTATGTAATTGTCGAATGGATATAATATGAGAGTACAAAACTATAGGGACAATTACAGCCGGTAACCATACATAAGGGAAGTAGGTTACCCCTACATTTGGATGGTTAAAAGCCAGTTTTTGGAATGGAGTAGGGGCGCTTAAAACGGCTATGGTTACAATGTTTATAAGTAGGGTTAAGCAAATGATATTCCACACTAAAAGGTACTTATAATCAAGCCCTTTTTTAATAAAGATAAAGTAATAGATAATGGGTGCGGTAATACCCGAAATGATATCGAAGTTGTATCCTTCAAATGTCATGAGGTGAGGTATTACGCCATTTTTATATAGACAGAATAATAGTAACTCTACTGGTATACGGATAATATGGAGTATTGTAAGCCATTTAAGTAAGGTGCTGACTCTGTCTTTTGAGAGTGATTTTCCAATACCTGTTATGAGAGCAAATAAGACACCTGGAGCAATTAAAAATATAAAGTGTGGCGGATATTCCTTTGTATTGCTGTAAAAGCCTTTAAAAGCCAGTATTGTAGTTACAATCATCCATAGAGCTATGATGATGAGTGTTTTTATGCTTTTTGTGGCTTTGTATAAAAAGAATACGGTAATTACTGTGGTTATAATAAACCCTATCGCAGCCGGAGTTGAAATTTGTACCATAATAAAGTGTTTACAATACAAATTTCTGTTTAAGCCTTTATTTGGTTCTTGACAAAAGGCAAGAAATAAGTTTTACAGTTTACCTCTTAGTCGGCTAAGAGTACTATCGGTAATGCCTAAATAAGATGCAATGTGTTTTAATGGGGCATATTGTAATATTTTATTATCGTTTGTTATAAGTGCTTTGTAGCGTTCTTCGGCAGTTTTATTTATCATACCATAGTTACGTTCTTTAGACTTTATAAATTCTTTTACTAATATAGCTCTTCCAAAGTCACGAAACTCGGGCTTGTTATGAAAAAGAGTATTGAGTTCACTGTATGATAACCTGTAGCCCCTGCAATTAGTTACAGCCTGAATATTAGCCTGAGAAGCTACTCTGTTAAAAAAAGAAGTAACCTCAAAAACCACATTATTTTCTTTATGGAAATCGGTAGTTATTTCGTTACCATCGGTATCAAATAAAAAAGTTCTCATGAGTCCTTTTTCAAGATATAGGTAAGTATCACTTATCTCATTTTGATGGAGGAGGTAATCTCCTTTGCTGTAGGTAACGGGTTCAAATGCCGCCGAAATAGTAGCTGCTTCTTTTTGAGATATAGGGATGGTTTGTTTTATAAACTTTATTAATGCTTCCCGTTCCATTTTAGTTAGTTTAGATTTGTAGTATAAATATAGTAATCAAAACCTAAACAGTATTTTTAGATAAGAGGATAAAAAAACTCCGGCGTGAGCCGGAGTCTTTTTTCACTGAAAACAATATAATGCTAATAACCTAAATTTTGTTCTAGTTCATCTGTAACATCCATTGCCTGTTGAGGTATAGGGAATACCCTTCTAAATGGCTGTGTTGCAGCTTTTGCTGTGTAAGAAAGATCGAATTTACCGAAACGTACCATTTGTGGTCTTCTTTTCATTTCCCAGTAAAGTTCAAACCCTATTTCTTTGTATAAAATATCGGCATCAATAGAAGAGATAGCTGTACCCGGAACATTTCCGAAAAGTGCTTCTCTTGTTCTTGAAGTTCTAAGCATATTCATATCTGCAAGGGCAGAACCGTTATTTCCTTTACGTAAGTAAGCTTCGGCTCTCATAGTATAAATACCTCCTAAACGGTATAAAGGGATATCAACATTGCTAGATCCGTTACCTTGTTCAGGGTCGTACTCAAACTTGAAGATACGTACACCACGGTTAATCTGATCCTGAGCAAATACTGCCTGAGAAGGGTTATCAAAATTAAGCTCAGGAGTAAACACCATAGGAGTATTAGAACTTTTCTCCATGAATAACTGAGATACTTTAATTCTTCCGTCGTCTGTCATTTCAAAACCACCCGCCTGAGTAAGTTTAGGACCGTACTGCTGATCGAAAAGTAATCCGCTGTTAAAGTGGAACCAAGGTAGGTCGCTGCTACCCGGTACAAGATCTGAAGCCGGCACACTAACATCGGTACCATCATTCATAAACCATGTACCATCACTGTACTGGTATTTTCTTGAAAACCTTGGGTCATCATGATTACCATCCCAGCTTGCAAAAAACTCAGGAGTTGTACATGCACCGTTAGTACCCCTGTTAGCAGGTGAAGGTCTTTGGTTACGAGCCACACACATATAACCAAGATCGTTATCACCGTTACGGATGTTGTCTATTTTTTGTACTACTACAAAAATGTGTTCCTGACCTCCTGAATTATTGATAGAGAAATTATCAAAGAAGTTAGGGTTAAGGCTAAATTTACCAGAATCGATAAGTAGAGAGGTGTAGTAAATTACCCTGTCCATATCAGTACCGTTACCATCTACAGCGGTTTCGTTAAAATTGAAAGATGAACTTGCATTATAGCGATCTTTATAAACAGCACGGTTAAGGTACATATCAGCAAGAAGTGCATAAGCAGCTTCTTTTGTAAATCTTCCGGTGTGAGTTTGGTTTTGTCCAAGCTCGGCTAAATCAGGGATAATAGCTTCAACATCTTCAATAAGTCCGTCAATAGCATCAGCTGCCTGTAGTATTTCAACAGGAGCATTACCATCAAGAGGATCACGGTAAGGAGCCTGTCCGTAAAGGTCTAAAGTATAATAGGTATAAAATGCCAATAGTCCGTTTGCTTCTGCAAGAAACATTTCTTTATTGGTAATATCACTTTCAGTAACGGCTTTTATAGCGATTAACGAACGGGTAATACCACTGGTAAGTCTAGTCCAGTTATCTGTAACAACAGCGCTGCTTGGTGTCCAGGTAAACTCGTGCATTGTACGCCATTTACCACCATCACCCCAGTCACTACCACGGGTAGGTAAAAGTGCTATATCAGTAGTATATTCCTGCATGGCAAACATACCGCCATTATCTACAAAAGTTCCGTCACCTAATCTGTCATATGCAGATGCAAGAGCACCGTCTACACTATATACATTTTCATCTAATACTTCGTCAAGCACTACTTCTTCTAAGTCGGTACAGCTTGCCAAAGTCAGTGCTGCAAGTGCTACTGCTATACTTTTTACTGTAAATATTTTATTCTTTTTCATTTTTTATAATTTTAGAGTTGCACCTAGAATAATTGTTCTTGCACTAGGGTAACTAGAGTAGTCAATACCCAGTGACTGGTTACCTCCGCTTGCTTTTGCACTGTTAATTAGCGGATCATAACCACTATAGTTTGTGATTGTAAACAGGTTTTGACCTGTTACATACAGGTTAAGTCCCTGTAACCAGTTGATGTCATTAATTTTAAAGTTGTAACCTAAACGGGCTGAGTTTAATCGTAAGAAATCTGATTTTTCAAGATAAAGGGTAGACAGTAAAGGTGCATTTGCAGGATTAGCTCCGGAGTTGTAATAATCACTGGCCGTATTCCTGTCTGATGCAAGGTTATTGATGTTAAGTGCATTTAGACCTGTGTTGTTTACAAGATATCCGCCTGTTTGTCCAATGATAGAGAAAGAAAAGTCAAAGTTTTTGTAACTCATCTGGCTGTTAATACCATAAGTGAACTTAGGTAATGCACCTTCTATTATTACACGGTCATCTCCGGTAATGGCACCATCACCATTTTGATCTTTAAATATTTCTACACCGTTTTCATCAAATCCTTCGTGTTCAATAAGGTAGAATGAACCGGCAGCATATCCGCTTTTATATATGTTTGCTAGTACTCCCGACTGACCAGGACCTGATATACTACCCGATAGGATTTCTGAAACAGGAAGGTTTTTCACTTCGTTGTCAAGTGTAGCTCCGTTAAAATCAACCGACCATTTAAAGTCACCGTTGTCAACTATTTTAGAGCCTAACATAAATTCAAAACCTTTGTTTACAATTTCTCCGTCAATATTTACCCAAATATCAGGTGTTGCACTAAGTAATGGAGAAGGTATGTTTAGAATAGCATCTGTAGTTGTTTTATTAAAGTAATCAAGTGTACCATATAATTTACCGTTCCATAAGCTAAAGTCAATACCTAAATCAAATTGAGTAACAACCTCCCATTTAAGATCTGGGTTTGGAGTTCTGGAGAAAGTTAAACCGTTAACAAGACCTAAATCATCATAAAGGTAATAACCGTCTGCTCCGTTAATAGAATAACTTGCTTTTGTAATTTTATTTTGTACTTCCTGGTTACCGGTTTGTCCCCAGCTTGCCCTAAGTTTCAGGTTTTCTATTATTTTATTTTCTTTAAGGAAATTTTCCTGAGAAATTACCCAACCTCCTGCAAACGACGGGAAGTAACCATACTTATTATTTTCACCAAATCGGGTAGAACCATCGGCTCTCATCGAAGCGGTAACAAGATATTTTTTGTTGAAAGCGTAGTTAACCCTACCAAAGAACGACTGTAGCTCGTTTTCCTGAGCAAAACCGGTCATTCCTGTTCTATCACCAGCAGAGCCGGGATTGATTGCAGGATTTATACCTTCTTCCAGATCTTCAACACTAAAGCTTGTTCCCGATCTTTCAAACTTTTGGTAAGAGAAACCAGCCAGAGCTTCTATTTTATGCTTATCATTAAACCAGTTGTAAGTTAGATAATCTTCTATAAGTGAACTTTTAGACTCAAGGTTACCCTGAACGTATTTACCAATTTGGTTAAGGTCGGTTACGTTACGATTAATAGTAGTATTTCTTTCTGACATTGAACGGTCTACACCAACGTTAAGTTTATAATCTAAACCTTTTGCAAGTCGTAATGAAGCTTCAAAATTACCTAATACTCTTATTGTACGTGTTTCGTCATTATAAATGCTTAAAAGGTAAGCAGGGTTATAATGTGCATTCATGTTGAAGTTTTGATACTCCCCGTTTTCATCAAATACCGGTTGTGTAGGGTTTGCCATAAGAGTGTGAATAATAAGTTGTCCGTTAGAACCACCGTCATCACTGGTAGGTACACCGTTATCTACAGTCTCACTGGCAGTAAGGTTTGCACTAACGCGTAAACGCTTGTCAAAAAACGATTCAGAAGCATTAATTCTTCCCGAAGTACGCTTAAACTTACTATTGTTTACTACACCTTCCTGGTCCATTTGTCCAAGTGATACATAGTAGTTACCGGTATCGGTTTGTTTTGAAAACGACATTACATTGTTTTTAGTAACGGCGCTTCTGTATATTACATCCTGCCAGTCGGTATTTCCACCGTGGTCAAAAGCAGGATCTGTAAGCGCATTTCTGTATTCGCTGGCAGAAAGTACATCAAGCTTTTTTGAAACTTTAGAGAAACCTAAGTAAGAATCTACCGTGAAACCGGCTTCACCTTTTTTACCTTTTTTAGTAGTGATTATAACTACACCGTTAGAACCCCTTGCTCCATAAATTGCAGCAGCAGAAGCATCTTTAAGTACACTTATAGATTCGATATCACTTGTGTTAAGGAAGTTAAGCGGGTTTTTAGCTCTTGAGCTACCAAAACCAACATCCTGTCCGGCAGGGCTGGCATCATCATTAGTAAGAGGCACACCATCTACAACAAAAAGGGGAGTACTACCACTTCTTATTGAGCCCACACCACGAATGGTTACATCCATTGGAGCACCCGGCTCACCACTTGACTGAACAACTCTTACACCGGCAACTTTACCCTGTAATAACTGATCGGCAGAAACGTTAACTCCTTTTCTGAAGTTTCCTTCCTCAAGTTGTGTTACCGATCCGGTAAGGTCGGCCTTAGTTTGCTTACCGTAACCTACTACTACAATCTCGTCAAGTTCTGAAGCGTTTGATTCCATTTGTACCGAAATGTTATTTCCGGTAACAACAATACTTTGAGTTTTGTACCCTATGAAAGATATTTCAAGAGTTTTTCCCTGAGCTACCATGATTGTAAAGGCACCGTCCATATCAGTAGATACTATATTAGTAGTACCTGCTTCCATAACAGTAGCACCTGGTAATGCCATTCCGTTTTCATCCAGTACTTTACCTTTTACAGCTTGCTGAACTTCCGATAGTTTTTTATCGGCAGCCTGTTTTTTAATAAGTACCAGTTTGTTGTTTATACTGTATGTAAAATGAGCTTTTTTTGAAAGGTCATTTAGTACTTTTTCTACCGCTGTAGCAGAGTATGATACCGTATAAAGGTTTTTGTCTTCTATGATGCTTTCACCATAGCTAAACTTGTAGTTAGATTGCTCACTTAGAGTTGAAAAAATAGTCACCAGGGTTGCTTTTTCTGTTTTAAAGCTTACCTTTGGCGGGTTATTTAACACGCCTGCCTGACCGACTATAAAGGTCAGAAGCATTGTCACTAAAAAAAATGTGTTTTTTAGCTTAAAAGAAGTAAATTTAGAATACATGTTTTAAGTTATTGGTTTTACGATGGCTTAATTTTATATAAGACCGTAGTTGTTCGCACCAACTGCGGTTTTTTTTATTAGAGCTGTGTTTTACTTAGTAGTTTTTATTATATCGTCATAGGCTTTAAATTTTTGATTTGTTATGTAGTTTATCTGTTCTAAAATGCTGTCTAGTGATGCTTTATTTTTAATGTAAACCGTTAGTCGGGTATTAAGTATTTCATCTTCTTTAAGATCTACTGTTACACCATACTTATAGCGAAGTAATGTGAACACCTCTTCCAGTTTTACATCATTAAGCTCTATATCCTCCTTATACCAGTCGGCTAAAATGGTTTGTGATACAACTTGCTTGGTTAGTTTATTGTTGTTATAAACGGCTTCCTCGTTTGGAAGCAGGTCAACACTCTCTCCGGCCGATGACACATTTACCTTACCGGTAACCACGGTAACATTACAGTTCTCTTTGCATAATTTTATATGGAAAGAAGTACCCAGTACTTTGGTTTTAATATCTCCTGATTTTATAACAAAAGGATGCGAAGGGTCTTTAGCTACTTTAAAAAAGGCATTTCCCTGTAGTAGGGTTACATTACGCTCATCTCCTGTAAAGTTTTCAGGGTATGATAACTGTGAGTTAGCAGCCAGGAATATGGTAGAACCGTCTCCCAGTTTAAGGGAGTCCATAGTATTTGTAGTTTGTATTGCCAGCATTTTAGCCTGTGGATCATTTTTCAGAAAGAAAAAGGCTCCGGCAGCGGCTACCACACAGGCGGCGGCTAAATATTTAAGGTAAGCAGGCCATAGCTTTCTTACTTTAGTTTCGCTGTTAATGCTATCGTTTATTTTACCGTAAATGGTATTGTTAACATCATCCTTGTTGCCCATAGTAGTTTCGTCCCAGTCATTATTATGGGAATACTCGTGCTGAACAAAGTTTTCTAACAATTGTTCTTCTTTTTGAGAAGCGGTCTTATCTGTACTTTTTTCGATAAGGTTTTCCAGATAATGTTTTACTTTTTTAATCATCATAGTCTAATTCGTCTATAAGTACCACAGGGAGTAAATAGTACTATCGTGAATTATTACGATATTGTTAAAGAAAAGTTAAGAGGAAGTATAGCAATAAAGCCGTAGCAAAATCCATGTTTTTCATTTCGGCTCTAAGTTGCTTAAGGGCAGATGTTATTTGGTTTTTTACGGTTTGTTTGGATAGTTGTAGCTGGGCGGCAATCTGGTCTATATCCATTTCCTGAATTTTATACATTATCAGGATCTCTTTTCTTTTCTCGGGTAGTTTATCCAGTAATGAATAAAGCTTATCTAATAATTCCTCGTCTATTGAAGTAATATTTTCTATAAGGTAATTTTCAAATTTCTCTTCGGGTATGCTTTTGTCAAAGCGGTTATTGCGGTAGTGTTTAAATATTTGGTTTTTGGCTGCCCTGAAAAGATAATTCTCTACAGAATTTATTTCGAGCTCACTTCGCCTTTCCCAAAAATCGATAAAAATATCCTGTACGATATTTTGGGCAAGGTCGCGGTCCTGGGTTATCTTAAAAGAAAAAACATAGAGTTTCTCCCAGTATGCAGTGTATATTTTTTCAAACTCGGCAGTACTTTTCATTTGTTTACAGAGGGGCTGTATAAAAATGCTAAATAAGAAAATGTAAACGCACTGTACTTTATTTGAAAGTTATATTTTAATTAATTCCTTATACAGCTAATTTGCTGATACTGATGTGTAAAACGTTTTCGTAAAATTTTGATTTGTTTTTGTTTAAATAACAAAGGCTTAATATGGCTTTTATACTTTGCGTCACATTACTTCACCATAATTATTCTCAACCATGAAATCGTTACTTAAACCAATTCTTTTTGGTATGCTTGCTGCTCCGCTTTTTAGTGCTGTAGCGCAGGATAACAATACACCTATTAATAAAATACAGGTAATAGGGTCACACAACAGTTATAAAATTGCTATCGAATCAAACTTGCTTGATGCTCTGGCAAAGCTTGATACTACAAACTCTGTATATGGATTACAGTATGAACATATCGCTATAGAGAAGCAGCTGGATATGGGATTAAGGAATCTTGAAATAGATATACATGCCGATAGCGAAGGAGGAAAATATGCCCATCCTAAAGGACTTGACTTTGTACCTCCGGTAGCTCCTTATGATCCCGATGGGACTATGATGAAACCGGGTTTTAAAGTTTTTCATATTCCGGATATTGATTTCAGGTCACAGTGTATGACTTTTGAAGACTGTCTTACCAAATTAAGAAAATGGAGTGAGGCGCACCCTGACCATGTACCTGTATTTATAACACTTGAACCTAAAGACGGTGATATTACCCGTTTTGGTACACAGCCTGAAAAGTTTACAGCTAAACTTTTTAATGAGATGGATAGTGTATTATTTAATGTACTGGGAAGGGATAAAATAATTACTCCCGATATGGTTAAGGGCAATTATGCTACACTGGAAGAGGCAGTATTACACAATAACTGGCCTAAGCTAAAAGATGCCAGAGGTAAGTTTCTTTTTATACTGGATAACAATAGTGAGAAAAGGGATTTATACATGGAAGGGTATCCTTCATTAAAAGGACGAGCTGTTTTTGTAAACGCCGAACCGGGTACTCCTGAAGCTGCGTGGTTGTTTAGAAATGAACCGGATACCGATACTGATATTAAAGACCTTGTTAAAAAAGGTTATATAATACGTACCAGGGCTGATGCCGGTACTACCGAAGCCCGAAATAATGATTATACCCGTTTTGAAAAAGCCTGTAATAGTGGTGCACAAATTATTACGACCGACTATTATTTGCCTAGTAAGCTATTCAAATCAACTTACCATATATCGTTTAAAAACAACACATTTGTGCGTTCAAATCCTGTGACAGGCAATACCAAATAACATTTCTATCGTTTTATTCAAGGCAGGGCACTCCATTTCGGGGTGCTTTGTTTTTTTGGAAAAACATTTATTTGTAAAGGCTTGATAGCTTTAAAAAACAAAAGCGGCTGTATAGCCGCTTTTAGAATTATATATTTTATTGTTTTTTAGAGCATGTTTAGTCTTTTCATAAGTTCCGGCCTGTTGGCACGGCTTACCGGTACCACATCCTTACCAATTAATACACTGTTGTCCTCTATATCTATAATCTTTTTGGTATTAATAATATAGGTACGATGTACTTTAAGAAATAGTGATGAAGGCAATTTTTCCTCAATCTTTTTTAAGGTAGAGTGTACTGTATAGTTTTTGGTTTCAGTTTTTATCTGGATATAATCACCTTTTGCCTCCACAATATTAATGGTAGGTATATCTATTTTAATAAGTCTTCTGTCAATATTTACATAAAACTCATTTGCGGTATCTACGGGTTGTTTCTCATCTGTAGATGCTGAAAGGGAAACTGTAGCAGGAGCCTCATCCTTTTTAGCTTTAGCTTTTTTAACCGCTTTCAGGAAACGTTCTTCTGTTATGGGCTTTACCAAATAGTCAACAATACAATCATATTCAAACGCCTCAATAGCAAAGTTTTTATCTGAAGTTACAAGTATAACCGCAGGAGGGTTTTTAATGGTTTTAATAAAGTCAAACCCCGTAAAATCAGGCATATGGATGTCAAGAAAAATAAGGTCGGGTTTAGTCTCTTCCTCATTTAAAAATTTCATAGCCTGTATGGCACTGCTAAATTCACCGGTTACGTTAAGCTCCGGATCTTTTGTTGCCATTTGCGAGATTATAGTTCTTGCTAATGTTTCGTCGTCAATGATAATGCTGTTCATATATGTCCCCCTGTTTATTGAATACCGTCAATATAATTTTGCATACTGGCTAAAATAGCTTCAAAATCAGCCTGTAAATCCAGTGAATTATTCTTCAGGTTTTTTTCAAACTCTTCAGCAATATAATAACTTTTTTCCATTCCCATAACACTAATTTTGTGTTTGAGCTTGTGAACACTACCCGCAGTAGCATTATAGTTATTGGCACTTAAATAGCTTTTATAAGTGTCAATCTCTGTAGGTAGTTCACTTTTAATGGTGTCTATTAATTTTTGCCTGAAAGGGGCATCGTCTCCGGCAAGTTGGTCTATGTAGTTTAAATTAGGCTGTTCCATGATATTTAGGTATGGTGAAATAAAAAGAAGTGCCTTCGTTCTCAACACTTTCCAGCCAAACCTTACCACCGTAGTACATTACTATCTTTTTAACTATAGATAAACCTATACCTGATGATGGGTTTTCGCTGTCTAGTTTAGTAAAGATATTGAATATTTTTTCAAAATAAGCCTCTGCTATACCTTTTCCGTTGTCTTTTATACAAAATTCTATATCGTACTTCTTTTCTTTCGAGCTAATTTCTATACAGCCTTTCTCCTTATCGTTATATTTAATAGCATTTTCTATAAGGTTTTGGAAAAGCTGTTTGAATTTGAAATTGTTACCCTGTATTTTAGGAAGCGTATTGTTTATTTTTATCTCAATATTTTTAGGTATGGCTACAGTTCTTAACAGCTCGTCTAACAGTAAATTAAAGTCGACCATTTTATCATCGGTCTTCACTTTATCTATAGAGGAGTAGTCAAGAATTCCCTGTATAAGCAAGTCCATCTTCTCCACATTAAACTGCATAAGATCCAGTGATTTTATACCTTCTTCACCAACCTTTTCGGCATTATCATCTTTAAACCATTCAATAAGGGTGCTGATGTTTCTAAGCGGAGCCTTAAGGTCATGAGAAACCATGTGAGCATATTCGTTTAATGCCTGATTTTGTGCTTCCAGGCTTTGAAGCAATTGCTCTCTTTGATCGTTTATTTTTATAATTTGTATGGACTGCTGCTTAATATAATCTGATGGATCATAATTATTATCTCCCGTGTTATCTGAAGCCTCGGCATCATTATCCATGTTCATAGAGCTCAAAATAAACTCCAGGTTACTGTTAATCTCCTTTAGGCTGTCGGCTTCATTTCTCAGTTTCTGGTTAGCGGCAAAAAGTTCTTCAGAACTTATGCGCATGGCGCGTTGCAGCATTGAAATCTGATCTTCATAATTTATATATGATTCCTGTACGGCCATTAAAAAGGCATTAAGTCCTTCAGGAATGTTAGATCCTATATGTTTGGCTATCTGTCTTTTTATCAGGGAGTTTTTCATTCGCTAATTAATGTTAAGGTCATTGTTTGGTTATGTAGTTCGCAGGATGTGGTATTTACAAAGGGAGCCATTTCCCCATACGAGTAAAATCCTGTTATAGTGGTAGTGTCACCAACCATTTCTTTAACTTGTTCAATTTCTTCCTCCACACGTTGGTTCATTACCAGCTTACGGCCTACACAACTGATTAGTAATGCAAGCTGTGGCATACTTTTACGGTTGTGCATTGCGTAAAGGGCTGCTTTACTGGCACCTTCGGCAATTGCATCTACGGTAGCCATCATAAGCTGTACGTGTGATTTTTCGGGAGCATCTCCGGCAAGTATCATAGACTGTTTGTCGTTATCTATGTTTAATATTGTTCTTACCACAGGTTTTTCTTTACCCGGTATAGTAACATTAAGAGGATAGAGTAGGGAAGCCTGCGGCAATTGCACAGCCTTATCTCCTAAATATTTTTTGTATAAATCGAGAGCTGGTTGCCCGTCTATTTCATATAATATATTACCGTTTGATTTTGTAATAAGCCTTTCCGGTCCAAAAGGTTGCCATCCGCCTACACTGGCAAAGCTAATATCCAGGGTGTCTCCATAAAAGCCCATTAGTATGACTTCGCCTTCCTTAGGGTTTTGCTTATAGGAAGCCAGGGTTTTTTCAAAGCGGGCATCGTCGCCACACATTCCTCCGGTTATACAAACGTTTTTATAAAGATCATCTTCCAGTCCGGCAATTAATGAGCTACCGTTTACAAAACTCCCTTCACTAAGTACAAAAAGATGTTTCAGGTTATCTTTAGGCATTTCATCATAAAGTATCTTACCCAGTTCGGCAGCATCCTTATTGTAGTCCAGTATATTAGCTCGTTTTATAACAAAAGAGCTTTTTTCAAATTCAATAGCAGTAACAGTTACTGATTTGTCCAGAACATTAGT
This sequence comes from Flavobacterium rakeshii, assembly GCF_009741375.1. GTDB lineage: Bacteria > Bacteroidota > Bacteroidia > Flavobacteriales > Flavobacteriaceae > Flavobacterium > Flavobacterium rakeshii. The sequence goes on along the minus strand of NZ_WOWP01000033.1, from coordinate 72,948 downwards.
GTCGGCAATCTCTCCAGATGTGGAGCCAAATACCAAGTGTTCGTATGGGAATTCAGCTCTTATATCTTCAATTACTTCGTCGTTTTCCAGTAAGTACCTGTTGCCAAAAACCAGTACCAATGGATTTTTAAGTGTGTTTTTTTCGGAAATGTATTTCCACTTTCCGTTTTCTTTTTTGTATGCCTGTACTGTTTTCATGATACCTACTTGTAAAGTTTAATATAAAAAACGGTGCCTGAGCCTAATTCACTTTCAATCCAGATTTTACCACCATAGTTATCTACAATCTTTTTTACTATGGATAGCCCTAACCCGGTAGATTTTTCACTTTTGCTAAACGACTGGAATATTTTAAATATTTTCTCCTGATTTTCTTCTGCAATGCCGGGACCATTATCCCTTACAGAGAATATAAAGCAGTCTTTAGCTTCCTCTACGTCAATACTAACAAGTCCTTCTTCCTTGTCTATATAGTTAACCGCATTACTTATAAGGTTTTGGAACAGTTGCTGTATCCTGAACCTGTCGGCTTTAAGTACCGGCAATGTGTTTTTGATTTCTACCTTTGTGTGTTGCGGTATATGTATAATGCTTATAATGTTACTTACCACTTCATGGATGTTTACATTCTCCTTAGCAATATCTGTTTTATCGATTTTAGAATAGGTAAGTACTCCTTGGATAAGGTGATCCATTTTTTCCAGCTTGTCCTCAATCATGTTAAGATATTGGGTCGTCTGCTCTGTAAGTGCTCCCTCATTATCTTCTTTAATCCAAGCAACAAGCGAGTTTATGCTTCGTAATGGCGATTTAAGGTCGTGTGATACGATTTGGGCATAATCTTCCAGTTCTTTATTACTTTTGGCAAGGCTTTTAAGCAGTACTTCTTTTTGGCTTTCCAGAAGCTTTTTGTCTGTAATATCTTCTTCTATAGCAAAAAAACGGACAATTTCTCCCCAGTTATTGTAAAGAGCCTGTCCCTGTATTTTTACCCAATATTTTTTATTTGATTTAGAGTAGTTAACTATTTCGCAGTTAAACGGCTCTCCTTTTTTTATTTGGTTGCTTAAATAGGTAACTGTTTCAGGATGACTGTCGGGTCCCTGTAATAATATACCGGGTTTTTGCCCTATAAGTTCTTCTTTGGTGTAGCCGGACATTTGTTCAAAACTGGAGTTTACCCATTCTATTTGTCCTTCCTTATCACATATTACAACCGAGTTAATATTTTTTTCGGCAATTAGCGAAAGTAATACCAGTTGTTCTTCTTTCTCCTTTACTTCAGTCATGTCTTCAATCATAGCGAAATACTGAAGCACATTTCCGTTATCATCATAAATAGGCTGACCTTTTGTTCTTGTCCAAAAGTAACTGCCATCCTTGCGACCATGGGTTATCTCTACATCAAATGATTCACCTGTGTAAAACAAGTCCATCATTTTTTGCAGTGCCTCCCTGTCGGTCGATTCTGTAAGTCCTACTTCAATAGGAGTACGCCCCATAATTTCCTCACGGCTAAAACCCGTAAGCCTTAAATAGGCATCGTTACACCAAAATATCTGTGCATTAGGGTGGGTAAAAACAATGGCATTTTCGTTTGCACTGGCAACTACCGATAGTTTGTTTAGCTCCTCACGGTCGGTTTTAAGTGCATTTTTCTGCTCGTTGTTTACACGTAAAAGCTCTTTGAGCTCCTGAGTTGTGGTTTCCTGTGTTTTTAATATTTGCAGTAAATCAAGCAGGGGGTCGTGGTTGGCAAAGTCAAAAATGGAAAGTTTCCTGGTCTTTATTTCTTCGACCGACATTAACCATGGTGAACCCACAAACAGGAAATTATTCTCCATAGGTTCAAACTGCCCGCGTAATATAAACTCTGATTGTTTTTTGCTTTCCAGTATCACTAACTGGCTCAGGTTGTCTACAAGTATTTCCTGCGATATGTTTTCTGAATGTGGCCTTACGAGAGAGAAATAATCAGGGAAGTATACCCCTTTTTTCAGAGTACCGTCTACTTTCTGGATACTGTTCCCTAACGACTCAACCTCAAGATGCTCGTTGAGTAGTATATAAAAGGGAAATATCCGATTAAAATTTTCGGAATTAAAATTAAACGTATGGCTTTTGTTCATAATTACCAATTGATTTTGAAAACTTCCTGAGGGCGGCTTTCATTTGGGGACTCAACGGTTTCTACGAATACTGTTTCATTAAAAATTTTAACCAAACCATCTATATAACCTATCAATAAATCCTTCATTCCGCTCTTATCAGAAGTGTAATGTAGATATAAACTATTTGGGGCTACATTACTAATCCTAAATTCAGGCGGGGTTAATTCGGGATAAATCAACATGATCCTGTTATGAAAGTTAGGTAAATTTACTAAATAATCTTTGAGGTTTTCACCTCTGGACTCCATCAGGAATTTATATTTCTCAGAAAGTGTAAGCGAAATACGTTCTCCAAAACTTCTAAGTATGTCGCTTATAGGGATTTGGGTGTGGTTTGATACTGCTTTAGCTGTTGCTAAAATTAATTCTTCGTTGTATGGTTGTTCGGCATCTAAAAATGTTGGTTTGAGCGCACACTCCTTTTTCACTTTTGACCAAAGTGGCTGCCCAAATGTAGAAACTACATAATCTTTTATTGCATTATTAACAAAGCCATACATATGTTTGTTATTGCGAAATTAATTCGTTTACGCTCCAATAGTCAATCAGCTTTTTAACGCGGTCTACATAATCCTCATATTTAAGAGGTTTTAGTAAATAACCGGCAATACCAATTTTATAGCATTCCATTACATCCCTGTGGTTGTTTGAGGTGGTTAGAATAATGGACGGGATGTATCTAAGCACTTCATCTTGTTTAAGGATACCTAAAAACTCAATTCCGTTAATTTTAGGCATGTTAAGATCAAGGATAATAATATCCGGGATAATCTCTTTATCCTTAAGTATAGATAATGCTTCTTCTCCGTTATTAGCTTCAACTATCTTATGATTAAGATGCAGGGTTTTTAAAACCCTGTTAAACTTCATAACTTCTATAGCATCGTCTTCAATTAATAATATATTAAGTGCTCTCGCCATTTTAAAATCTGGGATTCTGGAATGTATACAATTTTTACCAAGAACAAAATTACGGGAGTCCGTATCCGTTTATTTTTCTTTTCGATAACCGATGTCTAATGTTCGGTGAATGGTAGTTGTGGAGCGACGAATGGTAATAGAGCTGCTATAAGCAGTTTCTTACATCAAAAATGCGAATAAGTATTTAAATTGTTGTTTTTCAGTGTTTTGTATGTGTTTTTATTGGGGTTGCGGCATCTTGTTTGGAACCATTCGTCTACACTAACATGTTATTCGTCGAAATAGACTTATTAGCTTTACATAAGTATTGATATTTGCTTTGAAGATAAGAGGTTAACAATTAGCTTTTTATCTGATAGTTTTTAGTTTTATAATTTATATCATAGTGCTATAAATTGAATATTCGGTTAAAGAATACTGGTGTGTAAAAGGAGCTTGTAAAGAGGCTCCTTTTTTTATGGCTATCAATTTGGCTTTTATATTACGGTTAGCCTTTTTATAATTGGTGTTTTATCTACAGAAATTTGCCAGTTGTCGAAATATGATCTTAACTTTTTTAATCTCTCCCGACATTTGTTGTGTAATTGATGAATATATAGAACGATTGTCATACTTATATGCCCCCAAGAATATTTATGATAGTTAAATGGTTTATAAGAAAAAAATAAACAGTTAGGATACACAATTAACTTATGTTTATTTTCAGGTGGCCTCCTTCGGGAGGCTTTTTTTATGGCTATATTCCGGGCGCATAAATAGGTTAAATCAATTCGTCGGACAAGTTTAAACCATTCGTCTACAGTAAAATCCCATTCGTCGAAGAAAGCGTGTTTAACTTATCAAATCTATCCATCTTTGCAGTATAATTATAGCAATAAGCAAAACAAGGTTATCGTATTTGTGCCCCCAAAAAATGATTATGATAATTTTATTTAGGTGAAGGATATAATGATTGGAATGCAATTGATTAATGCTTAGAAAAGCCTCCGTACGGAGGCTTTTCTGTTTTTATGCAGTTTAAAAAATAATAGTGTTTTTGTAGTAAAAAGCATACTAACCGGAAATAGGTTCCATTCGTCGACAGTTAAAGTCTGCTAATCGAAAAACAGGGGTAAAAGTTGCAATCCCGTCGGATATTTGCAGTGTAATTAATGACAAACGAATAACAAGATATCGAAAATTATTGCCCCCCAATGATAACCGATACCCCAAAAATACCGTTAATGCTATTTCATTAAGCAAGAAAAAAGAAATGACAAAACAGATTATCTGACTAAGCCCCCAGGAGGATAGAATGTTTTGATAAAGGTGAAAGAAATAATGATTGGAATGTAAATTGGTTAATGCTCAGAAAGCCTCCCTTGCGGAGGCTTTTCTGTTATTATAGAGGGTGGTGTTTAACCGTAGTATGAAATACAATTTAACATATTAGCGGAAGATATAACCCCGTTCGTCTACAGTTAAGGCTTGTTAATCGAAAAGTAGACATAAAAGTTTGAAACTTGACGGACATTTGTAATGTAATTAGCACCGAAACCCGGTAACAAGAGAATCGAAAATTATTGCCCCTAATGATGACCGATAACCCAAAAATACCGTAAATGCTTTTTTAAATGGTTAAGGTGATAGTACAAAACAGAGATAAGAGTAATAAAGTTTATTAATGCTAAGGAGATTATGAAAGTACTAATTGTGGATAACGAAAGACATATACTGATGTCTCTTGGCAGATGCCTTAGCGACTTAGGTTATGATATAGAGTGTTGTGATAACGCTATAGATGCAAAGCAGAGCTATGAGGCTTTTAGGCCAGATTTACTGATAGCAGATATAAGCCTGCCGGTAGCATATACTGTGATGCCTTTTATAAACAAAAGCAGAGGCAATACAGCAGGGCTGGAGCTTTTAAAGTACATAAGGCTTATTAAAAAAGAGTCTACACCGGTTATGGTTGTTTCATGCCATAGTGATGAAGGCGTATTTAATAAGAGTTTTGAATTAGGAGTTAATGATTATGCTAAAATGCCACTTAGCATATCTGAAATAGAGGCAAGGGTTAAACGACTTACAGGAAGTACAAGACTTTGTCTTAATTAAAAATAAAGATACTTCATAAATACTTGCAAATAGGTTTATGATAGTTTTATGGTTGGTTTGGTTGAGTAACACCCGTTGATGGCGGGTGTTATTTTTTTTAGAACCTTTTTATAGCACCAATACCTGCCGATATTTGGTTCCCTTTAGTATCGGGTGCATATTTTTGGTTTTCCAGTCCGGCTTTTACATAAAACACATAAGTTTGGTTTATGGTAGTCCTGTATTCTGCAGCTATATTATTAGATTTTAGTTTATAACTAAACGCTTCACCGTTAAGTAATATATTGTTTTGTCCGTCAGGATTAATACCTGTTCCCAGTCTCAAGCTTAAATAATCATCGGGTCCGCCAAGGTAATAGCGTGTAGTAAGCTGATAGGACTGACCTACCGAATCACTATTTGGTGTGATGTAAGCCCTTAAATTAAACCATAGGTTTTTATAATATTTCCCTACAGATGCTGTATAGGTCCAGGTTTGTTCTCCCGAAAAGCTTAGCATCCTGAAACCTCCTTCGGCTTCAAAACCTTTTGGCAGGTTTGCAAATAATGAGAAGCCTGTTTTGTACTCAGGGAAAATCCCCTGATCGTCTGACATACCAAAGTTCACAAAAGCATAAAACGTATTTGATATACGAGGGTAAGACTCTATTTCAAATTGTAGCGCATCCATGGCAAACTTATTGGCATAATTAACACGACCTGTTATGGTACCAAAGCTTCCTTGTCTTGTGTAATCTACACCTGCAATGTGCCAGTCGTCATCAAAACGTTTGTCAAAATGATAGTAATCATAGTTAATCCCTACAGCATTTTTAGAACTCATCATGCTTATTTTTTGGCTCAGCGTTCGGGCATCATTATTTTTTGGGTTTATTTCCAGTAACGTTTTTAATGATTTGTTAGCCTCAGGGTACTTTCTGGAATCGCTTAATATTCTGGCTTTAAGCAATAACAATTCTTCTGATTTTGGATTTATGGCTAAACCTTTATCTGTAAGTTGTAATGCTTTGTCGTAGTTTTTGCTCCAGTACTCCAAACTTCCGTAGGCAAGGTAGGCATCTACATTGTTTGGGTATTTTTTTACTACACTGTCAAATGTATTGCGTGCATTTTCCGTTTGTCCGTCCCAAGTGTATAGTCTTCCTAAAAAGATATTTAAATCCGGATAATCAGGTGTTTGCTCTAGCGCCTTTTGGGCAAGGATAATAGCCTCTTTATAATTTTTATTATCAAAAGCCTGTGTGCGGGCTTCGGCATACAGTTCGTCACTTGTTTGCTGTGCAAAAGCAGCAGGTGCAAACAAAAGTGCAGCCATTATGTAAAAGCTAGCTATAATTGATTTTGTTATGTTGACGGAAATGATTTTCACACTAAAAGTCTTTAAAAATTATACTTGTTTCTTTTGCGGATTTGCCAATCCGGTACGGCTCATAGTACCCCATGAATTTTTTCCCCTTATAAGGTCGATGTTTCCCTTTATGGCGGCCCACATTACAAACGGATGGTACAGCAAAGGTTCTGCAAAGGCAGTTCCCACAAGCCTGAATATGTACTTCGGTTTTTTATATTGCTGGAAGGAGTATTCCTCAAAGAAAATAGCTGTAATGGAATACAGTACCGAAAAGAAATATACCACAGCAAAAAAGCTAAAGAAAATAGTCCAGTCCAGTCTGCCTAGCACATATAGTAACACAATAAACAGTACCCCGAAGAATTCAATAATAGGCGCAAGCCATTCAAAAAACATCCAGTAAGGAGTGCTTAGCATACCCAGTACTTTAAACCTTGGATTGAAGAGCATTTTGCGGTGAATCCATAGTGTTTCCATAGTACCGCGGGTCCATCGGTTACGTTGCCTGTGGAGAACCTTCCATTGTTGGGGTACCTCAGTCCAGCAAAGCGGATCGGGTATAAAACCTACTGTATACGGTTCGTTTTTCTCACGCATCATCCTCCGCATACGCACCAGTAGTTCCATATCTTCACCCACGGTTTTGGTATTGTAACCGCCTACCTCAATAGCTATTTTTTTATTGAACATACCAAATGCTCCCGATATAAGCAGGAGTCCATCCAGTCTTGACCATGCCATACGCCCCATAAGGAAAGCTCTGAAATATTCAAGTATTTGTGCTCTTGCCAAAAACTTATCCGGCAGGCGTACCTCTATAATACGTCCGTCCTCAATAATACAGGAGTTTGCCACACGGATAATACCGCCCGATGCAATTACTGTTTTCTCATTATTAAGGAAAGGGTTTACCAGTTTAAGCAGTGCATCGTCTTCTAAAATGCAGTCAACATCTATACAGCAAATAAGGTCGTGCTTACAGTTGTTTATACCTGCATTAAGTGCATCGGCCTTACCTCCGTTAGCTTTGTCTATAACCGTTAGGTTTTTATATGCTTTGTGAGTAGACATATATACACCCCTAATTTCCTTTGTTGGTATAGAGTTGTATCTAAGCGACTCGTCCTTAACAAGGTCAAAAGTGTCTATAAGCCTTTGCAGGGTGTTATCTTTACTACCATCATTAATAACCACAATTTCATAAGAAGGGTAACTTACGGTTAGTAGTGATTTTACATTCTCTACCACGTTTGCCTCTTCGTTATAAGCCGGAGCCAGTACCGAAACGGGTGGGAGAGAGGTGCTTTGTAGCAGGGTAACATCATCTGTAGGAATGTTTTCCCTTTTATATTCTTTTATTTCCAGAAACGAAAATACGGCAGCAAAAAGATAACCCGAAGATACAACAACCGCATATATCAGGAAAAGCCAGCTCGCTATGTCAACTAAAAGATCGTAATTCATGGCTTTTTACTTTAAAAAATATTCTTCTGCTTTTAAATACTCAATCTTAATTTCCTCATTATCCCCGTTTAACTCATAAGATAATGTTTGAAGTTGGTTATACGAACCTACTTCTTTTATCAGTTTAAGGATTTCCTTTTTAATGGTGTTGTTTTCAGAAGCAAAATTGGTAAGTACAATATCGACCGACTCATGGTTACCCATTTTTCGCATACATCTTACGGCTTCTTTTTTTAGCATCTCTTCAGGATGTTCCAGAAACGGAATCACTTTTTCTACATTTTCATACTGGTCAAAAGCCGAAATTTGCTTTATACAAAAGCCTATAACCGTTGGCTGTTTGTGATTTAACCACTTAGAGAAATCAGGAATTTCTTCCTTATAACCTTTTAGCGCATCTTCAATATGAATTTGCTGCCATATGGTTAAGGGTTCCTCTAATCGGTATAAAAAGTTAAGCGGATACTTTTGAGAGAGTTTTATAAAGTACAGTAATGACTGTAGCCTCACTTCAACCCTTTTGTCGTTAAGAAGCCTAACAGCAGTAGATTCCTGTATTTTTATTCCCATGTTAGAAACCGTATGCATACCACGTGCACGCAGGTACCATTTCCTGCTGGCTATTTCCTTAAAAGCCAAACCGTCCAGTTCCAGCCTGAAAAATAGCTTTTTGATAGAGGCGTTTGCTTCGCCTTTAAAGTTTTGGCTGTATATAAGTATCTCTTTTGTGGTTACCTTTTTTTGAAGTTTACTCCTAACATGGTGCGCCCTAAACTCTTCAATACTGGCTTCTTCAAACTCTGTATCAAAAAGATACCCGTTAATAAAATCGGTAAGTTTTTCAACATGTTCAGCCTTTTTAATATTACGAAGGTTTTTGTATACCCTTAAATAAAGGATAAACAAAATAAGCAACAGTATTAAAAGCAGAAAAAGTAAACTGATTAGTATATTCACATTTACTATCCACTCCAAACCACTGTTGTAATATATGTAGTCGTAAAACTTTTCCAATCCTTAAAAAGTATTAGGTTTTACTCAGGCTTCGCTTAACCCTTAACGATAACTCATTAGGACTAAAAGGTTTTGTTATAAAATCATCTACGCCCATAGTAAAGGCATCCATAATGATGTCTTCCTGTGTAGCTGTAGAAAGTACTATTATAGGTGTATTGGGAGTTTCTTTTTTAATATGCTCAATAAGTTGTGAACCGGTAACAAACGGTAGCATCAAATCGGTTATTACCAAATCAAAGTCGTTGTTTTTAAGGGTGTCAAGCGCAACCCTTCCGTCTACGGCCACAACAACGTCATAACCATCTTTATTCAGTTTAAATTCTAATGATTTTACAACCATTGGGTTGTCTTCCACTACCAGAATTTTCTTTTTCATAGCTATTTTAATTCAGGGAAATCGTTTTCCAGTTCGGTATTAATTTTATCAAATTGAGATTCAAGTTCTGTAACAAGTTCAGGCACTTCTTCTTTTGGAGCTCTGTTGTTTAAAAGATCGCATATATGTACCGATATTTTGTTTTCAAGCATCTCAAACGAAGGTTTGATATTGTGGGCAATTTCTGCCACACTTTTAAAATCGTTTTGACCTAAAGCTTCTCTAAGCTGAATCAGTTTATCTTTTACAGAGGTGCGGAATATTACCAGTGTTTCTTTGATGAACTCAAAATTACTGTCTGATATAACATTTAGGTACTCCAGTGAGTAAGCCTTGTCTGAAACTTCTTTTGGGACAAAGTTTTTTTCAACCAAATCGTTTATGATTTTGATGTCGTTACTTGTTACCGGCTTTTTTATAAAAGCCATTTTGTTTTGATAATGCTCTAATATGCCGTTTTCTCCTTCTTCTCCTAATACAAGAACAGGTACTTCGGTTTTTATTTCTGATTTAAGATAGTCAAAAGTCTGGTAAGCGCTAAGTGGTGAGGCATACTCATCCAGCATTAAAAGCTGAAAGCTATCTTCCTTTTTTATTAACTGTATAGCGTCATAGCTGTTGTCACAATAAGTAACCTGCCAGTCTTCCGGAAGCAGTCTGGCGGCCTTTTCTGTGTTATTGTCTTCAACAACTAAAATGTTTAAGTGCATGAGAGTGGGGATTTAATAATGATTAAAGTTAAATAAATTAAGTGAAACCGTTTTATCTGTTTGCTGTGGGCATGTGCAGTTTTATGGTTTCTTTAATGGTGTCAAAAATAATAGGCTTGGTTATATAATCATCCATTCCGGCATCAAGGCAACGTTCTCTTTCTCCTTTAAGAGCCCTTGCTGTAAGCGCAATGATAGGAATGTGGGTATCACTGTCTTCCAGAGATCGTATTTTTTTTGTAGCGTCAAAACCACTCATAACCGGCATTTGTATATCCATAAAAATAAGGTCTAAAGGCATGCTTCTGTAAATTTTAACCGCCTTTTCACCATCTTCGGCTACTACAATATTAGCTTTAGGTAATACCTTTTGGATAATGGTTTTTGCCAGGAACTGGTTTACCGGATTATCTTCGGCGATTAATATATTAATGGTTTGGTCTTCGCCATTGCTGCCTGTTGTTACAATCTCATCGACAGTTGTTTCCTCATCATCATTAATATGGTTGATAAATTCAAATAACTGATCTATTCTTATAGGTTTTGTAACCTCAAACCTAACATCCATATCTTTACACATTTGTAACGATTTATTATCGATAACCGAACTGTGTAATAGCATTATAGGAAGCTCGTCTTTTGTTATGTGTAGCTTTCTTCTAATATGTGTTATTAATTCCAAACCGTTTAGGTATGGCATATTAAAGTCGATAATGGCAAGGTCAAAGTTGTTTCCTTTTTCAAGAATTTCAAGCGCCTTAATACCGTTTATGGCACTAACCGAGTTCACTTTACCAAAGGCAAGCATGTCCCTTAAAATGGTAAGATTGTTCTCGTTATCATCTACAATAAGAACATTGTTCACCAGTTCGGTATTCTTTTCAGGGAAGCTTTCACCAACTTCGGTTTTAAACTTCACCTTGAAGGAGAATACACTTCCCTTATTCAGTTCACTATCAACCTCAAGGCGGCTGTCCATAAGTTCCAGTAGTCTGTTACTAATGGTTAGCCCGAGCCCGGTACCACCATATTTACGGGTAGTGGAGGAGTCTTCCTGATCAAAGGCATTGAATATTTTTTGCAGGTTATGAGGTGCAATACCTATACCTGTATCACGAATAGAAAACTCAAACATCATTTCGTCCTCGTCGTTTTCTATTTTTTTGTTTCTTATTTTAAGTTCTACTTCCCCTTTTTCGGTAAACTTGATGGCATTACCCAGCAGGTTCACTAAAATTTGCCTTATCCTAACAGAGTCGGCATAAATAAAGCGTTTTACTTTTGGCGAAATATCAAGTAATAGTTCCAGCCCTTTTTCGTGAGCTTCATGCTTAATAATATCAACCGTTTGGGAGCATAGTTCAATCAGGTCGGTTTTATCTTGGTTTAGTTCCAGTTTTCCGGCTTCTATTTTAGAGAAGTCCAGAATATCGTTTATCAGATCCAGTAATGAGTGTGCCGAAGTATTAACCATTTGCATGTACTTTCTTTGCGTTTCATTCAGGTCGGTTTTCATTAACAGGTCGGTAAACCCAATAACACCATTTAACGGTGTACGGATTTCGTGCGACATATTAGCCAGGAACTCTGATTTAGATTTATTGGCAGCTACTGCTTTTTGTTTTTCTTTCAAAATGGAAGCTTCCATTTCCTTAAGCTGGGTAATATCAGTAGCAATACCTACATATCCGGTAATTTCATTATGCTTATTTCTAATAGCAGTTGCTACAAGCTGTACCGGGAACCTGCTTCCGTCTTTCTTTATATAAGTCCACTCGTGAGAGTCGTACTGTCCTAAATTAGGTTTATGTACAAATACATTAAAACCTTCTATATGCTGGTTGTATTGTTTTGAAAGCACTTTACCGCGCTCTTCAATCTCTTTAGCATCGTGAATAGCACCTACATTAAATGTACCTATCACATCTTCGGCTTTGTAGCCTAATAGATTTTCAGCCCCTTTGTTAAATTTCCTTACATTACCTACAAGGTCGGTTTCTATTATAGATACATGGGTAGTAGCGCCTAAAAGTCCTTCAAGTTCCAACAGGCTGTTTTGAAGTTCTTCTTTTGCCTTAACCCTTTTTGTAATGTCGTTTATTTGAGAAACAAAGTATTGTGGGTCATTTTTCTCGTCCCTTATTAATGATACATTAAGTAAGCCGTATACTATACTGCCGTCTTTATGAATGTATCGTTTTTCCATGCTGTAGGTATCTCTCTTTCCTTCAAGAGTTTCTTTAAGGAATCGTAAATCAGCATCAAGGTCGGTTTTATAGGTAATATCCTGGAACGTAAGATTAAGGAACTCTTCTTTAGAGTACCCCAGCATAGTACAAAGGCTTTTGTTAACCATAAGCCATTTTCCATCCAGTCCCACCAGTGCCATACCGTTAGGAGAATATTCAAATGCACTTTTAAAACGTAAAGAGTACTCCAGTGCCTGGTCTTCCAGTTCTTTTTGTGCTGTTATATCCTCAACGTGAGTAATAATCATGCTTTCAGAAGGCTCAGCACCTTCAATGTAAGATACATTTACCTTGCACAGTATAAGTTCACCGTTCTTTTTATAGTATCGGCTTCTCAGACTGTAATGAGTAAACTCACCATCAATCAGTCTTTGTCTGTATTCGTTAGCTATTTTAAGGTCTTCAGGGTGTATAAGGTCTTTATAGGTAAGATTATTGATAGCATATTCGGCATTGCTTTCATCAAACCCAAACATTTTTATGGTAGCAGGGTTTGCATTAATAATTTTTCCTTTAGTGTCAACCAATACAATACCAATAGAGGAGTGGTTAAATACTTTCTCAAACCGTTCTCTTGCCTCCTTGTAAATGGCTTCCTGTTTTTTTCTTGGAGAGATATCCTGAAAAGCACCATACACCCGAACGCATTGTCCGTCTTCAATTACCGGTTTACCTATAGTACGTACCCATACCGGGTTTCCTTTTGCGGTAACTATTTTTAACTCGGCATCAAAAGGTTTGCCGTATTCCACAGCTTCGGCAAAAAGCTCGGTTATTTTATCCCTGCTCCAGCCTTCCTCATAAAAATTGATAGCGCTTTCCAATTCGGGTTTATAACCGTGGTCAACCTCATGAATTTGTTTGGTAACTTTAGTCCAGTTCAGTTTTTGGTGAACAAGGTCTATTTCCCATCCACCTACTTTTGCAACCTTATTAGTCTCGTTAAGTATTACTCTTAATTTTTTAAGCTTTTTGATCTTGCTTAAAATCTTTTCCTGTTTAAGGTTACGCTCTTTATAGTGCTTTATAACCAGTTTTACAGGCTTATTATTCTCATCATAAATAACTTTTCCTTTAGAGTGTAATATAACCTCGTGGTTATCACTGTCGTTATAGGCAAAAATACCGTTAAAACCTTTTTCAGGTTTTTCTTTACATTGCCTAATAAGTGATAAAGTCCTGTTTTTATCAAAGGTGTTAATAGCCATACTCCAGCGGTCAAAAACATTATTGCCTTCGGGTTTAGAGTGGCCTATGGTTTTCCAAAAGGTATCGTTTATCCAAAAATGTCCGGGATGTTCAAGGTCACAAAACCATATACCATCAAGGGATTCTTTGGTTAACCAATTAAACAGTGAGAGATCTTTTAGCAGTAAATCATTAAACTCTTTTTGCAGAGCAGAAGAGGATTGCAGCATAGTGTGTTGTTTAGTGGGGATATTATTCAATAAATGTAAAATTTTCTTTTGAAATAACAAGCCTCCACTGGCAATTTTGTGTTTTTTTCGGCGTTTGGGGCAGCTTTTTTTCGCTGCATATATACGATAGTTTTTTGTACAGGGTTTTTAGGTATTTTACGCATTTGGTTATAAAATGCTGTTTTGTAGGTAAAGTACTGTAAAAAATGTCTTAATGTAAAACCTGTTCTGTTTGTGTTTCCCTAAATTTGGGCATCAATAATAAAAAAGAGGGCAGTTTTTTTACTAAAAATATCCATACTGCTCACTTAAAATAATTTTAAAACCCCAAAAATAACTCTTGCCACACAGAGTCTTTTTAAACGATGATATTAATTGTAGACGATTTATCTGAGAATCTTTTGGCGCTGAGAAAAACTCTTGAAGTCCACAATTTACAGGTAGATACAGCCCAGTCGGGTGAGGAAGCCTTAAAAAAGATACTCAAACAAAATTATTCCCTTATAATACTGGATGTACAAATGCCGGGTATGGATGGCTTTGAAGTAGCCGAGATTCTTGCCGGTAGTAACAGGACAAAAGATATTCCGGTAATATTTCTTTCGGCTGTAAACAAGCAAAAAAGGTTTATTTCTAAAGGATATGAAACCGGAGGAGTGGATTATATTACCAAACCGGTAGATCCTGATTTGCTTATACTCAAAGTAAAGACTTTCCTTAAACTATCTGAACAGAAAACCGAACTCAAAAACATAAGAGACATACTTTCTAAAGAGGTTGAAATAAGAAAAGCTGCCGAGGAAAACCTTGAGGCAAAAGTGGAGGAAAGAACCAGGGAACTCATTAAGAAGAACGAAGAGCTGGAGTTTAGAAATCATGAACTGCAACAGTTTTCATGGGTGGTTTCACACGATTTGAAAGAGCCTATACGTAAGATAGAAATGTTTATCAAAATGATAAAGGAACGCTACCTTACAGATGATGAAAAGGCTTTGGATTATGTAGACCGAACGGTTAGAGCAGCTCAAAGAATGTCTAAACTGATTACTGATTTGCTTGATTATTCCAGATTATCATCTGACGTAGCTCCTGAGCAGACCGATATTAATGCTGTGGTTGATGAGGTGGTCACTGATTTGGACTATCTTATAGAGGAGAGCAAGGCTATAGTAATTAAAAAGGATTTACCTAAGGTTACAGGTGTACCAAGCCAGTTAAGGCAGGTGTTTCAAAACCTACTTAGTAACTCACTAAAGTTTACTAAAAAAGATATTAGCCCAATTATACAAATAAGCGGCGAGATAATAGCCGATAAGCATATTGATGCGCCCGAAGATGCTAACGGAGAATATTGCCGTATTACTGTAAAAGACAACGGAATTGGTTTTGACGAACAGTATCTGGATAAGATATTTATTATTTTCCAGAGTCTTAACGACCGAAAAAAATATGAAGGTACAGGTATAGGCCTTGCCATAGCAAAAAAAATAATCGAAAAACATAACGGACTCATATCTGCAAAAAGTACTCCGGGTGAAGGGGCTACTTTTTTAATTGTACTACCGTTATAACAGGTAAAATATGGATAGTAATTTTAAACGGAATCTTGGAATCTTTTTTGGACTTTCACTGTTTATACTAATAGTAAGTTCGGTAGCGTCATTCGTGAGCATTACCAGTTTGCTAAAAAGTAACGGGAATGTAAACCATACTCAGGAGGTTATTTATAACATTAACGACGGTGCTACAGTTTTGATTGATGCCCAAACCAGTGTTAGGGGCTTTTTAGTATCGGGCAAACAAAGCTTTTTGGAGCAGTATACCAATGCCGAGATTAACTCAAACAATATATTTGAAAATATTACAAAGTTAACGTCAGATAATCCTTTACAGCAACAAAGCCTACAGGAACTGAAACCGTTAAGAAGCGAGTTTTTTGATTATCTGCAAAGCCTTATAAAAGAAAAAACAAGGGGAGAAACCACACTATCCGGCGATTTGGATCAGGGTAAAAAGCTTATGGATCGCATGCGTGTTATTTTAAAGCGTATGGAGAGTCAGGAACTGGAGCTTTTAAAGCAACGTAATGCAACTGCCGAAACCTATGGCTCAACCAGTACCATACTGATTGTTGTTGCAGCAATCCTTGCGCTTTTAATAAGTGTTTCCTTTTTTATGCGAATATTTAAGGACTATAATGAAAGAGCTAAACTGCACAAGGAACTTAGACACAAGGACGAAATAATGGCCGAAAGGATAAGGGTTATAAGTGATATTGCTTCACAAATTGCTCAGGGTAATTATGAGATAGAGGTAGACGATAGCGAGAAAGATGCCTTAGGTACGGTAGCCTATTCACTTAATAATATGGCGCGTTCACTTAATACTTCTTTCAAATCCCTTTCGGATAACGAATGGCTTCAGGCTGGTGTAGCCGAACTCAATGAGGTAATGATTGGCGAGAAAACACCTGAAGAACTTACAAAAGACATAATAGAATACATAGCCGAATTTACAGAAGGAGCAGCAGGTGTTATTTACCTGTGTGAAGGTGAGGAGATGTATATGATATCCGGCTACAGTTACGGAGGCAGTAAAAGAGACCGACTTAATATAGGTGAAGGTATTACAGGGCAGGCAGTAACATCGGGTAAAGTACTTGAACTTAAATCGCTTTCAGAGAGTGATATTATCATTTCTTATGCCTTAGGTGAAGTTAAGCCTAAGCACGTAGTAGCTGTTCCTTTAGTAGATGATAAAGTTATAGGGGTAGCCGAACTGGCTTCGGTAAACGAATTTACCCCGCGTGATATGGAGTTCTTAAAATCCGTCGCCAATAATATTGGAATAGCCATCAAGGCTGCTCAAAACAGGCAAAGAATACAGGAGCTACTTGAAGAAACACAGGCACAGTCGGAAGAGCTTATTATCCAACATAGTGAACTGGAAAACATTAATGCCGAACTGGAGGCACAAACCTCTAAACTTCAGGCTTCAGAAGAAGAGCTAAGGGTACAGCAGGAAGAACTTCAGCAAACCAATGAAGAACTTGCCGAAAGGAGTACACTGCTGGAAGAAAGAAATATGGAGATACAGAAGAAAACCGAAGACCTTGAACTAAGTACAAGGTACAAGTCGGAATTCCTGGCAAACATGTCACATGAGCTTCGAACCCCGCTTAACTCAATATTACTTTTAAGCCGACTGCTTTCTGAAAATAATGATAAAAACATGACCGATGAGCAAATAGAGTTTGCTAAGGTTATACAAAGTTCGGGTAACGGATTGTTAGGACTGATTGATGAGATTTTAGATCTTTCTAAAATCGAAGCCGGTAAAATGGAAGTGGAGTTCTTGGATGTTTCGGTAAGGGAAATTAACGAAGGGTTAAAAAATCTTTTTGCTGAAGTAGCTAAAGAAAAGAATATACAATTCCTTATAGATGATAAAGATGCTCCGCTGGTGGTGAAAACAGACAAAATGCGACTGGAGCAAATTTTAAAGAACCTTATTTCTAACGCCATTAAGTTTACGGCAGAAGGTTCGGTAATCCTGCAAATCAAAAAGGTTAAGGATAATGATAAGCTGGTCTCGTTCACTGTAAAAGATACAGGTATAGGTATACCACGTGAAAAACAACCGCTTATTTTTGAAGCATTCCAACAGGCCGATGGTTCTACCAAACGTAAATATGGTGGTACCGGGTTAGGGCTTTCTATTAGTAGGGAACTGGCAAAACTGCTGGGCGGTGAAATCACTTTGGTTAGTGATACCAATAAAGGTAGTGAGTTTACTCTTACCATACCTGTACTGGGCGTAGCATCGGGCAGGCTTATAGTTAATAAGCCAACTACGGTAGCTGCCAAAGAAAAAATGGAAGAGCTTACTGAAACCGTTACTCAACCAGTGGTTGAAGATAAGTATGTAAGCGCTGTAATTCCTGACGATGTACCCGATGACAGGGATGAGGTAAACGATGGCGATAAGGTAATACTCATTGTGGAAGATGATACCAATTTTGCCAAGTCATTACTGGACTTTACCCATCAGCGAGGTTATAAAGGAGTAGTGTCGGTTAGGGGGGATGAAGCACTTAACCTGGCATTAAAGTACAAGCCTATAGGAGTGTTACTGGATATTCAGCTTCCGATAAAAAGCGGATGGGAAGTAATGGAAGAGTTGAAAAACAATGTACTTACCAAACATATCCCGGTACATATAATGTCGTCTTACAAAGTGAAGCAGGAAAGCCTTTTAAAAGGTGCTGTAAACTTTTTGGATAAGCCTGTAGCTTACGAGCAGATACCGGATGTTTTCAGGAAAATTGAACACATTGTAAACAGGGATTCGCAAAAGGTACTGATTATTGAAGATAACCCTAAACATGCAAAAGCACTGGCTTATTTCCTTGAAACCAATGATATAAAATCAGAGATTAAGAGTGAGGTAAACGATGGGGTTACTGCATTACAGGGTGCTAATGTAGACTGTGTAATACTTGATATGGGAGTGCCCGATAAGCAGGCTTATGAGTTACTTGAAAATGTGAAAAATGAGTCGCTTGATAATATTCCGGTTATTGTGTTTACCGGTAAGAGCCTTTCCATGAAAGAAGAGCTAAAAATTAAAAAGTATGCCGACTCCATAGTTATAAAAACAGCCCATTCGTATCAGCGAATGCTCGATGAGGTTTCGCTTTTCCTTCATTTGGTGGAACAAAACAAAAAGGAAAATAATAAAAAGAACAAAAACTTTAATACTCTCAATAATATCCTTAACGGTAAAACGGTGCTTGTGGTAGATGATGATGTGCGAAACATTTATTCGTTAACCAAAGCACTTGAAGTACTTAAAATGAATGTGCTAACCGCTATTGATGGTAAAGAGGCGCTTAAGGTTTTAGAAGAGCGCCCTGATGTAGATATAGTACTACTGGATATGATGATGCCTAATATGGATGGTTATGAAACAGCTACCCGAATAAGGCAAACCAAAAATCTTAAAGATCTTCCGGTTATTGCTGTTACGGCAAAAGCCATGACGGGAGACAGGGAAAAATGTATCAATGCGGGAGCATCTGATTATATAACCAAGCCGGTAGATGTAGACCAGCTACTTTCATTATTAAGGGTATGGCTTTACGATAAAGCCTGATAAAACAAAACTAATGAGTAAAAAAGTTTTAATAATAGACGACGATGCCAGAAACATTTTTGCATTAACAGCAACGTTAAAGGCCAAGTCGTTTGAGTGTATATCCTGTGGAGGAGCCGAAGAGGCGATAGAAATGCTAAAGGGCGATACCGGGGTAGATGTTGTATTAATTGATATGATGATGCCCGATATGGATGGTTATGAAGCTATACCGCTTATAAAGGAAATACCCCACAGGCAGTTGTTGCCGGTAGTTTCGGTTACGGCACAGGCCATGGCAGGCGACAGGGAGAAATGCCTTGAAGCGGGAGCCGATGCCTATATTTCCAAACCTATTGATGTAGATAAATTATTACTTTTATTAAATACCATATAAAACTGTATGATTAGTGACCGTGAACTTGAAGTTTTGATAAATGAGGTGTTTGAATATTATGGTTACGACTTTAGTGGCTACTCTAAAGCTTCTTTAAAAAGACGTGTGGAAAGGTTGTACCAGATAGATGGTATATCCCGTTTTTCTGATGTGCTTTCTAAAATAAGAAGCGAAGAGGGGTATGTAAAGCATTTGGTCGAGGAGATAACGGTTAATGTTACCGAGATGTTCAGGGATCCGTTGTTTTACAAATTGCTGCGTGAAGAAATAGTACCGGTACTGGCTACCAAGCCTTTTATAAGGATATGGCATGCCGGCTGTTCAACCGGAGAAGAGGTGTACTCTATGGCTATATTACTAAAGGAAGCCAACTTGCTGCACAAATCATTACTGTATGCAACAGATATAAATTCGGTTGTTTTAGACACTGCTAAAAGAGGTTTGTTTCCGTTAAGAATGATTAAGCAATATGCAGAAAACTACAGGCTTTCGGGAGGGAGTGAGGATTTTTCAGATTATTATACGGCAAATTACGGACTGGCGAAGTTTAGCTGTGAGCTTAATGAGAAAATGGTGTTTTCACAACACAATCTGGTTTCAGATGCTTCGTTTAATGAGTTTGACTTAATAATGTGTCGTAATGTGCTTATTTATTTTGATAAACATTTGCAGGACAGGGTTCTAAGGTTGTTTGATAGTAGTTTATCATGCTTAGGATATTTGGCACTGGGTACTAAGGAAACCATTAAGTTTTCTACCGTTCAGGATAAATTTCAGCAACTTAACAGGGAGAAGATATGGAAGAAAGTAAAATAATTTCAGGATGCAAGGCATTACTTATAGGAGGTTCTGCAGGAAGTCTTGAAGTACTTATAGAAGTACTCCCCAAACTGGAGCAACTTAACTCTTTTGCCCTTATAATAGTGCTGCATCGCAAAAGCGGAGAAGATAATTTACTGGAAAACCTTATATCCATAAAAACTCCCATTCCTATTATGGAGGTGGAAGACAAGGTTCCGGTAGAGCCGGGATACATTTACATAGCACCATCTGACTATCACCTGCTTTTTGAAAAGGATGAAACCATATCGTTAGACACATCTGAAAAAGTAAACTACAGCCGTCCCAGTATTGACGTAGCTTTTGAATCGGCTGCCGATGTTTACGGACCTTCACTTGCAGCCATTTTACTATCTGGAGCAAATGCCGATGGTACTGCCGGGCTTCAGGCTATAAAGGAAGCGGGAGGTGTAACAGTAGTGCAAAAACCCGATAGTGCCGAGGTGGCCTATATGCCAGGGTATGCCATAGAGAATATGAGTCCTGACTTTGTTTTAGATATAAAGCAAATACTTGAATTTGTTAAGAATATAAATACTTCAAAATAATATCTTTCTGGTTTAACAGCAATTACTGTATTAAATTTATCTAAAGACATAAAAAATCGACTTTAACATTTTTACAAAAGTTTATCTTTGTAGGAGAAATTGATGCTTATGTTTATCCGGTTTATCATATCATTTGCTTTTCTGTTACTATTTTCAGAAACTACAATGGCTCAGATTGTCACTGATACTGAAAAAATTTTTGCGGAAAATATAAACGGATATTATAACAATCCTGTTCAGACTATAAAAGCTGCCGAATATCTTCTTAAAAATGCCAAAACCAATAATGATAAGGTAAAGGCTTACTATTTGCTTTCTGAAAGTAAATTCCTTACTGATGATTTTAGTGAAAGTATTGAGTACCTTTTTAAGGCTAATTTTCTGGCTGATTCCGGCGATGACTATTATCTTAAAAGTTTGGTGTATATCGCTATTTCTTCCCGCTGCCGTTTTTTTGGTATTGAAGACAGGGCATCATCATATATTGCAAGAGCAGAACAAGAACTGACACATATAGAGGGTACAGATGCCAAAACAGTGGTTGAGACCAAAATTTTATATGAAAAAGCCGGTGTATTAATTAAGTCTAAACAGTATAGTGAAGCGATTAATGCACTTTCATCGTCTAATAAGCTACTGGAAAATACTAAGCAGAATCATCCTGTTTTGCAGGCTAAGGTTAGAAAGGCGCTTGCAAATGTTTCCTTTTTGGCATCTGATTATGTAGCGGCAGCAAATCATTATCAAAAATGCATTGATATTTTAAAGGGAATTGGGTTTGAATTTTCATCAATAGCGGCCTGTGCCTACAATGGTATGGGGCAAATAGCTATTAAAAACAGCCAATATGATGTTGCACAGGCTGCTTTTGAGGCAGCACTGGCCTGTAATGTAATTGAATCGTGGGTAAAGGCAGATGTATACCAAAACCTATCGGAACTATATTTAAAAACTGATGACCAAGAGTTGTATAATGATAGCTCCATTAAGCACAAGGAAATATCTACAGCACTTATATGGAAGGAACGTGATGCCAGAAATATCCTGATTACTGAAATTGAAAAAGAGCAAAACATTGTTATTAATAAAGACAGATCGAGGTATACCAGTATATTTGTAGGTATGCTACTGGTTTTTGCGATAGTTTTTATAGTATATTTTGTGTACAACAAAAAGCTGGATGATGAATATAATAAGTTTGAAAAACTGCTATCCAGAATTGAAGCTGCCAAGATTAATACGGTTTCTGTATCAGATGTAAATGAGGTAACAGATAAGGCTGAGGGAAAAATATTGGCTATATCAGAAAAGACAGAACAGGCTGTGCTGGAAAAGCTTAAAGAGTTTGAGAGAGGCGATGAGTTTACCAATCCAAACATGTCGTTACAGCTTTTATCAAAAAGGGTAAAAACCAATTCAAAATACCTGTCGGATATAATTAATACTAATAAGGGGAAAAACTTTAATGCTTATATAAATGATTTACGTATTAATTATATAGTTGCTTTAATGCAGTCAGATAAAAAATACCTTACTTACAAGGTAAGTTACCTGGCAGAAATTTGTGGTTTTTCGTCTCACAGTGCTTTTACTGTAGTGTTTAAATCGGTTACTGATTTAACCCCAAAACAGTTTATAAACTTTCTTAAAAAGAAAATAGAGAAGGAAAAGGAGTCTGCTTAAAATAATAAGTACCTTGTGCGGGATTTATTTTTCTATTAATAGCCATGCATAAAATCACTTTGCAAAAAGTTAAATTAATTATGTGCCTGCTGTTTGTATTTGGTTATGCAACAGCACAGGTAAATCTTGATAGCCTTAAAACAGAGCTTAATCTTATGGTGTACAATAACCCTAAAGAAGCAATAAGGCGGGTTGAGGAGATTTATCCTACCATTACAAATCCTTCAATGCAAATTAGCTATTTGCTAACATCGGCAAATGCCTATGCTGTTTTAAAAAATCACGACGCGGTAATGGAAACGGCTCTAAAAGCAAAAAAAATAGCCGATGAAAAGGGGAGTCCGGTAAATAGGTTACAGGTGTCGGGTTTTATTGGCGGGCAGTACAGAAGGCTTGGACTTGATGATAAAGCATTGTTATACATTAATGAAGCCGAGGAGGTTTTTAAAACTGAAGCTATTCCCGACTCTTTAAAATACCTTGGCGGAAACATACTTATAGTTAAGGGACTTATTCAACGCACCAGTTTGGGGTGTGAGTATGCGTTGCCTTACTTTAAAGAGGCAGCAAATGTGTATAAAAAATATGTGTCGAAAAAAATTAATATGGTAAGTATAGCCATAGCCCATAATAATATTGCTGATTGTTATATTGAGATAAACGACTTTAATGCTGCCGAATTTAATTTTAAAGAGGCTATAAAGTATTCACTTGAGGTAAATTCTGGGCATAGCCTGGCGTATGCAAAAATGGGACTTTCCAGAATTTATAAACAGGAAAATGAAAACGAAAAGGCTATCGGCTTATTAAAGGAAGTGAATGCTGATTTAGAGGAAATGAATGACCTCTCCATAAAAAAAGAAGTTTACAAACAATTGTCTGAAAATTATAAAGCCATAAAGGATACTCAAAATTATGAGTATTACAGTAAACTTTATTTTGAGGAAACAAAAAGGATAATTGCAGAAGAGAAAAAATCCTTAAACACAGTGGTTAATGATTTATCTCAGGAAACACAAAAATCACAACAGGAAACAAAAAGTAAATTCACTTTTTTGCTATTGGGTTCAATACTTGTTTTTATTGTAATCCTATCTTATATGTCTTATAAAATTGTGAAAAAAAGGAAAAAAATAAGCAAAAAAAAGAAACAGGTCGATAAAGAGATATAAGTAGCTTTTTGAGTTTTAATCTTTTGATTTTCAGTGTTTTTTATTTATTTTTTTTCTTTTAAAATCAGGGAAAATTCCATGATATTTAAAGTTTTATGTTTTACAGAGGTCATAATTAGCTATAGCTTTGCAGCGACTCTTTTAGGAATTCTTGTACAGGAGCTGTAAAGATAATTAAGGATTATGTGGGGCAATTTTAATCCTCTAATTACTTTACACAATACGGCCTTAAGTAATTCCCAGGGTTTAGTTGAGTAATATTTTTATATTAATTCTTTTTTTAGCTAGTTTGACCATCTCGGGGATTTAGGTATTTAATACTCCGGGATGGTTGTTTTTTTAAAGCGCTTTCCAATTAAATTATCAGGAGAATTTTTTGTTTCGTCTAAACAAAAATGTCATTCACCGAAAATTACCTCAAACACTTTTCAATACTTTACATCTTTGCGATATGATTAAGCAACATAGTTAATTATGTAGCTGTAATCCCCCGCCATAATACCGATAGCCTTACAAAATACCAAAAACATTAATGTTTAATGTTAGCTTTACTAATGTCTATTTTTTTTAAAGCGAGGCCCCTTTGATGTAACAGTCATTGGGGTTTTTTTATGTTTTTTAGAGATGTCGTAAATCGATAAAAATAAGCAGTTCGTCGATACCAAATTACACGCTGTCTAAATTTGACCACCGGGCTTACATACTAATGTAACTTTGTTATATCAAAATCACTAAAGCATACGAAATGAAAATATTAATAATGGATGATCAGCAACTGGTATTGTTGTCTCTGCAAAAAACACTGACCGATTTAGGATATGAAGTCATAAGCGCCGATAATATTTTTGACGCGGTTCAGTACTATGATATCCATAAGCCTGATTTGGCCATTATTGATATTAATATGTCGGTTACTGCAGATCAACATTCTGTAGAAAATACACTAGCTGAGATAAATGATAAATCGTCGGGCTTAGAGGTTTTAAAATATATAAGGTTCATAAAAGAACATAATACTCCGGTTATGATATTAACCGGTAATACAGATGATGATATTATAGAGTTAGGCTTTGAACTTGGTGCTAATGAGTATATGAAAAAACCTTTGAGCCTTAAAGAGATTGGAATAAGGGTAAAAAGACTCATAGGAGGTTATACAGAGCTTAAAGCGACAAATAATAACAGATATATACAAAACGGTTGTATAGGCGTTGTTATACCCTGCTATAATGAAGAAGCTTGGTTATTAAGTGATGAGTTTAGAAACTTTGTGTTTAAAAACCTGGGCTACCATTTATGTTTTGTAAACGATGGCAGTACCGATAGTACACTAGAAGTGCTAAGGGATATACAAAAGGAAAATAAAGGTCGTATAAGTATATATAACTGTAAGAAGAATGTAGGAAGGGCAGAGGCAATACGCCTTGGTATGATGAGTCTTGAAAAACAAAAGCAGTTTGATTATATAGGCTTTATGGATGCCGACTTATCTACAAACTTCCAGGATTTTAGCGACTTGGTAAAAACCATAACACACTCAAAGTTTAAAGTGGTTAGCGGTTGCAGGATAAGCAGAATGGGAGCCGATATTTCTACAGAGCCTACAAGAAAGTTTTTAAACAGGGTAATAAACTATACCATGCGAAAAGTGTTTGGGCTTGATTTTAGGGATGCGCAATGTGGAGTGAAAATAATGTCGAGTGATGTGGTAGAGTTGGCCTTTGGTAAAAGGTTTTTAACTAAAAGCCTGTTTGATGTAGAGATATTACTAAGACTTAAAAAAATATACGGTGGTTATACCGTAAAACAAATGTGGTATGAAAAACCACTTGACAGATGGATTTATGCCCGTAAAACAAAAGTATCGGTATTCAATTCATTTAGCCTGATAGGGCAATTAGGGCAAATCACCCTGCATTACAGATAAGGAGGAATAAAACTTTTTCATAATGTTTTTTTATTGGTTTTGATTGGTAACGCCCGGTTTTTGGTCCGGGCGTTTGCTATTTTAAAACTTTATTTCCAGTGTGGTATAAAACACTCGTGGGTCAGACGGAATAATACCCGGCCCCGGATATCCGGTTGCCCTGCGGGTAAAATAGTAGTTGTTGGTAAAGTTATTTATACCAGCTTCCAGTTTCAGCATTTTCCATTGGTAAGAAGCAGATATATCGGCAACATAGTACGATGGTATTTCTCCAAAAATTCCGTATGTGTTGTCATCTTTTCCTGAAGTACTGTTTATAGCGTCGGTAAATTGAGATGAAAGATAGGTTAACTGGATATTACAGGTAAAGTTTTTATATCTAAGTCCTGAGCCAGCCTTTAGGTTTACAAGTGGTACAAACTCAACACTGTTACCTTCAATATTTGGGACTTCAGATTTTAAGTATTCAGATCCTGTTATTGAGGTGTTGGTAAACAGGCTCCATTTAAATTTACTTCCTTTAAAAAAAGTATTTGTAATGTTCCAGTCTAATAATGTTTCAAAACCATATGTTATCGCCGTTCCTACATTGCTTCTGTAACGTGTATATTTTCGATTTATAAATGTAGGATACTCACCAATTTTATCATTATAATACAAGCCAAATATACTGGCATCATAAGATAATTGATCATCTAATTTTCCTCTAACGCCTATATCGGAAGTATATCCTTTTTCATCTGTAATATTGGGGTCAATTGTCTGGCTTGGTGTAGTATTTCGAATATCATTAAAAGTAACCGACCTATAGTTTTGAGCTAAATTACCATAAAACTCAATACGGTTATTAGGTTTGTAGCTGGCAGCTAGTCCAAGTAGAACGAAGCTACGGTTTTTTGTTACATTTTCATATTCGGTTTCGTCAAGAATAACATTTCCGGCAAGGTCGGTATTTATCCTTCTGTAATATCCGTCTGCTTTTGTACGGATATTTTCAACTCTAATCCCCGGTGTTAATGTGAATTTTGGTGATAACCTGAACATGTTTTCGGCAAAAAAGGCAACATTAAGGTTTGGATACACATAATCGTTTTGATTAGCATAATTAGGGAACTCATCAAAAGCATAGTCAAAATTGGGGTCACTGCCAGAACTTCCTGGTCCCTGAGAGCCTGTATTTCTCGCCTGATAGTACTTGGCACCAATAAGTAATGCACTGCTATTACCATTAATATCATATTGTTGTAAAAAACGAGCCTCGGCACCCCAGTTTACAAAATCTCCTTTAAGCAGGTCTCTTTCTGTTCCTTCAATATCAGGGTTTGCTACCCTGTTAGAACGAAAACCTAATGCATTACGGCTGGCATCCAGTCCAAACAGTTGTAATGAGAACTGGGACTTGTCGGTAAAATGATGGTTTAATCTTAATGCCAAGAGATTCCAGTTTACGTCAAACCAGTTTCTGTTTCTGTTACTTTGAAACATATCCTGATAAAACATATAATCACTTAATCCACCGGGTTGTTTGGCCAGATAGTCAAACATGGTATAATCAAAATGAATGGATGTCTTTTCGGTAAACTGATAGTTCAGGTTAGCAAAAAAGTTACGACTGTTAAACTCAGAGTTAGGCCTGAAACCATCTCCCTGCTTATAGTTAAAAAAGGTGTAGTAACTAAATTTACCTGTTGTACCACTAAGGCTGGTAAAGTTAGTAAGAAGGTTATATGAACCTACGGTATTGCGTGTAACCACCTCAATTGGTTGGCCTGATGGTGCTTTGAACTTAAAGTTCACCAGTCCGCCAAACTGTGTGCCGTATTGTAATGCAGCAGCACCGCGTATTACCTGAATTTCTGCCAAAGCCTCGGTAGGAGGAGTATAGTAACTTTCAGGATAGCCCAAAACATCGGCACTTATATCATATCCGTTTTGGCGGGTGTTGAAGTTTGAGGTACGGTTAGGGTTTAATCCGCGGCCTCCTATACTAAGCTGTAATCCGCCGTCGGAATTTTCGTTAATAGTAAGACCCGCAATTTGTGCGTAAATCTGACGTGTATTGTTAGTTGCCTTATTAGCAGTGATTTTGTCAACACTTATAACTTCTGTTTTTCTTCCGGCATAAATGGCGGTACCATCTATGTCTTTCATCTTATTAAGTGAATAGAACTTTTCCTGCTGTATAACCAGTTCGTCAAGGTCAATTACTTTTTGCAGGGTAATAACAGTTTCTGTTGATGACGGAGATAAAGTTTGCTCAATAAGCATATAACCATCAGTATAAAACACAAGGGTTTGAGGGGTAGAGGCATTTATTTTAAAAACACCTTTCCCGTTAGTTGACAAAGAACTGTTTGCGGTTTTGTTAAAAATATCCACATAGGGTATAGCATCTCCTTTATCAGAAACTACTTTTCCTGTAATGGAGTTTTGTGCCAGGGCAAATACCGGCAGCAATAGCAACAACAGGCTATAGCCCCCAAATAGTTTCTTCAAAAGGTAATATCCAGTCTTTGTGCTTAAATGATTCATTTTTATCTGCTAAATTTATTTTTGGATCAATATACGGTCGGCTTAGCCTTCCGTTAAGTGCCACATGGCAGTTTACCCTTACTTCAGGGTTTGTCATTCCTTTCTTTTCATAATGGTCGTGCAGGTAATGTGCATATTCCAGTATAAAATCGGGTTGGAAAGACATTTGTTTTTCCTGAAAACGGGTAAGGAAATCTTCGTTATTTACATAAATGCTTTTTCCGGTTTTGGAGTCGGTAATTATAAACTGGGCGTAACCTGCTTTTTCCATAAGCATTACCCTCCATGAAAACCTAAAGCCCTCTTCGGTCCAGAAAAGTTCTCCCGGATAACATATATACCTGAAAGGAAACACTAACTGAAATAATAGTAAGAGGGAAAGCAATGCAATACTGAAATTATATAGTGGCCTGAAACGCGGAATGTATTTTTTTGTATTGTCAATCACTATTGAAGGAAGCCTTAGGGCTTTACTTAGTATTGATAGGCATTTTTTATGAAAGTCACTACTAAAGAATATCAGTGTAGAAACAATCATCACATAAGGGAACATACCAATAGGGAACAACAGTGCTGTTAGTAGATGGAAAGCAACTACAAAGGCAAAACCTATTAATCTGAACCTTTTATTTATAAGCAGGAATACAATACCCAAGTCATATATAGCACCAAACCAGCTAAAGAAATAGTGTATCCAGTTTTTAAGCATAAGCGGACCAATTAGTGGAAGTTCGGCATGACCTGATAACCATATCTTTAATGGCATGGCTCGTAAAAGCCAGTCGGAATTAAGTTTTGCAAGTCCGGCATAAAAGTATACTATGGCAAGTAACAGCTTTAAAATATCTACTGTCCAGCGTGGTATTTGTGAAAAGGCACGTTTGGGGTTTTTATAAGCATCTACCGAAAAGCACGATGCTGCCGGTAAAAATATCATTACAAAGCTTACTATTGATATAAAATAGTAGTGGTTAAGGTAGGTTGTTTTGTCCATAAGCTCTATGTAAGTAAAGCATAGAAAGAAAACAATTGCCGAAAGCCTGTACCTGTAGCCAATTGCTATTCCAATAGCAGCCAAGGCACACAGTATAAAAATACCATAAGTATATATGCCTATGGGTTTAACCCAGCTAAATCCGTAATAGGTAAAATGAAAGGAAGGTTGTATATAAAATTTATCTATCCATCCGTATGATGCAAAACGTACAAGTCCTAAAAGCATCATAAAACCGAACACCAGCCTGTAAAAGGCCAGTGTTGCGGCATTAGTGTATGAGTTTAGATATGATTTTATATGTGATGTCATTATTAATCACCGTCACCATCTACATAATCAATGGTAATATTAAGAGCCTGCATCATATCCAGTTTAAGGTAAATTACATTTTGTTGCATGGCATCATAAGCAGTAAGCATTTTGTTGTTATCCTGAGTAATCTGGTTAGAGAAACTCTCGTTAAGTGCGCTTACAGCAGTATTTATTGTACCAAACTGATTGTTGATTATAGTGCTAAGATTTTGTCCGTCTCTAACAGCATTTACAACATCAAGTGCACTTTTAAGACTCGCACCTGTTGTTGTACCGTTAAAAGCCTTACCGTTAAAAAAGTCCTGTTGTGCTTTTATGCCAGCAGTAAGTAACATTTTTGAAACATCGTTTTTATAATAAGCCTCTACTTTGTCTGCATAAGTAACTCCGTTAGAGAATACGCCTGCAGGTATACCTACTTTACCGCTTCTAACATCTTTTTCAAAATTCTTAATAAAGTTGTTTGTTGTAACGTTTACAGAACTTGTAACCGAAGTTCCGTTGTTGTTTACAAAAGTATCTCTGTAGGCTCCGTTCCAGTCGTTAGTAACCTGCTCAGCAATACTTTTTAGCTGTGCTATTATAGCGTTTAGGTAATCGGTAGTTGCCTGGTTGCTGTAAGAAGCAATAATTTCGCTATCTGTACCTGTACCATATATTAAATAGTCTATTGCAGGGAACCCCTGACGGCTAAACTGTATTTGTGTACCAAGATTATAACTGCCCGAAGCAATGTTAGCTTCAATTCCGTCAACATCGGTAGGGTAAGTATTAGCACTTAATTTAAGGTAAAGCAGGGATGCTTTTCCAAAATCATAAATTGCTACATATTGGTAAGCAATATAAGCATCAAGCCATGCAGTTCTTAATTCTGCAAGTCCTGCTTCATCAGGAGTTTGTGTAAATGCTGTAGCTTTTTCACTTAGAGTGGTAACTTTTGCAGTATAATTCTCGTAAGATGGGATTATAATATTATCGGCCCAGTTTACAAGTATGGCACTACGGTCAAAAGTAGGTGTGTTGTTAACTTCTTCATTATCATTAGATGAGCATCCTAATCCAACTACTGCCAAAATAAATAGCGCAAGTATTTTTTTCATTTCTAAAAAATTTTTGCAAAAATAAAAAACTGAAACCACTTATCTATAATTATTATAAATAATTTATCCCCAATTTCTTTTGAGATATTATATAAGTTTTTACATTTGCCTTGTTTTTAATAAATCTAAATAACGTTAACCAAATATTTAAATAATGAAAAAACTTACTTTTGGATTATCATTTGTTGCAGCAGCAGGTTTACTATTAGCTTCTTGTAGCAGTGATGACGATCAAAGTACACCTGCGGGGAATCAGGTGACTAAATCAGCAGTAATTGAGAACTACGCTAATATCGTTTACCAAAATTATAAGGACGCTTATGATGATGCAGTAGCACTTGAAACTGCTATCAACACTTTTGTTGGAGAGCCTACAGATGCTAATTTTACTGAAGCTAAAAACAAATGGAGAGATGCAAGGGAAAGTTACGGAACTACCGAGGCATTTCGTTTTGCTAACGGACCAATTGATGATGAAAACGGACCGGAAGGCTTACTTAACGCATGGCCGCTTGATGAAAATTATATTGACTATGTAGACAATAACGGTGCTGTTTTAAACGGTGGTATTATTAACGATACAGAAAACTTCCCTGAAATTACTAAGGATCTTCTTATTAGTCTTAACGAAGATGGTGGTGAGAAAAACATCAGTACAGGTTACCATGCTATTGAGTTCTTATTATGGGGACAGGATTTAACTGCTCCTGCAGATAATTTACCGGGACAGAGAGCTTATACTGATTTTGTTGACGAAGGCGGAACAGCACTTAATGAAGACAGAAGACGTGAGTACCTTGTAGTATGTGCTGATTTACTTACAGATCACCTTTCTTACCTTGTTGACCAGTGGAAAGAAGGTGGAGAATACAGAGGTGTTTTTCTTGCTTTACCGGAAGATGAGGCTTTACAAAATATGTATTTAGGTATCACTACTCTTGCTGCAGCCGAACTTGCTGTTGAGCGTATGGATGTGGCTCTTGCTAACATGGATCAGGAAGATGAGCACTCTTGCTTTAGTGATAACACTCACCGAGATGTTTACCTAAACTATAAAGGTGTAATTAATGTTTACAGAGGTGAGTATGGTTCTGTATCAGGTGCTTCTCTTGAAGATCTTGTAGCTCAGGCCGATGCTGAAACAGCTCAAAATACAGATGCAGCTATAACTACTACAGAAGCTAGTATTGCAGCGATCGCTATACCATTTGATTATGCTATCTCTGGCGGTGCAACTTCAGAAGAAGGAGCAAAAGTAAAAGCAGCTGTACTTAATTTACAACAGGAGTTAGGGGCTAACTTATTAGCAGGAGCAGCTAAGCTTAACTTGGATATAGAGTAACTATTAAGTAGTTTTACACGCAAATTAAATCATATCAAAGTGCCCTCTTTTTTAAAGATGGGCACTTTGCTGTTACTATAAGGAAATGAAAAAAGTTATCTGTTCAGTAATGTTAGCTTCCCTTTTTATCATGGGGTGCAGCAATAATGATGAAGATTATGTAAGCCTCTCTCCTGAAGAGGGAGAACAGTATTCCGGTGGTGTGGCTACCGTAAACAATGCAACCGAAGAGGCTTTTGGTTTTGCTTACTCAGGATTAACACCAGATCAGTCTACTGATTTTGGGGTAGGTAATTCTTTTTTCAGGCAAACTTGGGTTTCGGCACCATCAAGCACTACGGCGCGCGATGGTTTAGGACCTTTTTATAATGCTGTTGCCTGTTCCAGTTGTCACTTTAAAGATGGTAGAGGACGCCCGCCTATGTATGATGGCGAACTTGGAAGAGGACTTCTTTTCAGGTTTAGTGTTCCGGGGGTTGATGCTCACGGGGCTGCCTTGCCCGATCCGGTTTACGGAGGTCAGTTACAGGACAACGTAATTTTAGGGCCTGTTCGTGAAGGACAGATGACCATTGTTTACCAAACGATTACAGAAACTTTTGCAGACGGTACTACCGTAGAACTGCAAAAACCAACATATACCGTAACCGATCTTGGTTACGGAAGCCTTGCTTCAAACGTGCAAATTTCGCCACGTATAGCTAACCAGATTGTTGGTTTAGGACTTCTGGAGGCAGTACCGGAGGCTACATGGCTTTCTTTTGCCGATGAGTTTGACGCTAATGGTGACGGAATTTCAGGAAGGGCAAACTATGTATATGATGTAGAGAGCAACTCACAACGCATGGGCCGTTTTGGCTGGAAAGCCAATCAGCCTAATGTAAGGCAACAGGTTGCAGGCGCACTTAGTGGTGATATGGGGATAACTTCTCCTGTATTCCCTGAGGAAAACTGCCCACCGGGTGTAGACTGTAGTACTATTCCTAACGGAGGTGATCCTGAAATACCAGAACTTGCTTTTAACAGGATGGTATTGTACTCCAGTGCGCTTTCTGTTCCTATCCGCAGGAATTATGACGACCGGTCGGTATTAAGAGGAAAGCAAATTTTTAATGACATTAATTGTGTGGCTTGTCATATCCCGAAAGTGGATACAGGAAACAGTTACTACATTTCAGGATATGCTAACCAAACCATAAGGCCGTATACTGATTTGCTTTTACACGATATGGGTACTGAGCTGGCAGACAATGCTCCTGATTACCTGGCAACAGGCAGTGAGTGGAGAACTCCGCCATTATGGGGTATAGGATTGGTTGAAACCGTAAACGGGCATACCAACTTCCTGCATGACGGAAGGGCGCGTAACATTACTGAGGCTATTTTATGGCACGGTGGCGAGGCGCAAACCGCCAAAAACATGTTTAAGGAACTTTCGGCTTCCGAAAGGGAAGACCTGCTTAAATTCCTTAATTCACTTTAAATTTTATTACACTATTTAATAAAATCTGACCGAAATCCGCATAGGGCAACCCGTGCGGATTTTTTATTTTCCAAAATCGGCTACATGACAATTGTCATTTTTTAGCAGTAGCGTGTGGTATAATTTTGATATTCAAATAAATCAGTCACAATGGAAAATAATATACTTCAAAAATATAACGTTCCGGGGCCACGCTATACCAGCTATCCTACAGTACCATACTGGGATAATGGCGGCTTTACCGAAGACGTTTGGAAACAGAGTTTTTTACAGGCTTTTGACGAAAGTAATGCAACCGAGGGTATAAGCCTGTACATCCATTTACCGTTTTGTGAAAGCATGTGTACTTTTTGCGGATGCAACAAAAGGGTAACCCGCAGGCATGAGGTAGAAACCACATACATAACAGCAGTACTTAACGAGTGGAATATGTATTGTGATTTGTTACCCGAAAAACCAAGAGTAAAAGAACTTCATTTGGGTGGAGGAACACCTACATTCTTCAGTCCGGAGAATTTAGAGATCCTTATAAACGGAATTTTTGACAGGGCTGTAAAAGCACCCGATTATGAATTCAGTTTTGAAGGGCATCCTAATAATACCACAAAGGAGCACCTGCAAACCTTATATGATTTAGGGTTCAGAAGGGTGAGCTTCGGGGTACAGGATTACGATATTATTGTACAGAAAGCCATTCACCGTGTACAGCCGTTTCAAAATGTGGCAAGAGTTACTTTTTGGGCAAAGGAAATAGGATATACCTCTATAAGTCATGACTTGGTTTTCGGACTTCCGTTCCAAACGGTGGAAACTATGGTAGACACCATTGAGAAAACCAAAGCCCTGAATCCCGATAGGATTTCATTTTACAGTTATGCTCATGTGCCTTGGATAAAAGGTAACGGGCAACGCGGTTATGACGAAAAGAATCTGCCTAAAGATGAGGAGAAACGTATGTTATATGAAATAGGTAAACAACTCCTTGATGAAAATGATTACTATGAAATAGGTATGGATCATTTTGCTCTTAAAAGCGATGCAATGTACACAGCTTATAAAGAAGGTAAACTGCACCGTAATTTTATGGGCTACAGTGCCTCTAAAACCCAACTTATGATAGGACTTGGGGTGTCTTCAATTAGTGATAGCTGGTATGCCTTTGCACAAAATGAAAAAGTACTTGAGGATTACTATAAAAGAATAGAACTTAATGAGCTTCCGGTTTTTAGGGGGCACTTATTAACCGATGAAGATCTTATAATAAGAAGGCATATTTTAAACCTTATGTGCAGTTTTACAACATCATGGGAAGATAGTTCACTTTATTTCCCTGAACTGCCTGAAACATTATTAAGCCTGAAGGAAATGGAAAATGACGGGCTGCTGGAGTTTGGTAAAAACAGTATCACTGTTACCGAAGCTGGTAAAGCCTATGTAAGAAATATTTGTATGGCCTTTGATTTAAGGCTGAAAAGGAAAGCGCCGGAAACCAAGTTGTTTTCGATGGTTGTTTAAATCACTCCTTACAACCTGACCAAAGAAAAAGCCTCTTATTTGATTAAGAGGCTTTTTCGATTTGTCGAACTATCATTTTAAAACTACCTGCAATGAGGTATTTCCTGTACATAAAGGCTGGTATTACCCGGTGAAATATAGGGGATACCCAGCCCAAGTCCCCTTACAATAAAAAATACGCCAATAATGGCAACTGCATAGGGGATAAGTTTATTTATCTTATTTCTAAAAGGAGAGGTAAGCATGGTACTTACATATACAACTGCACTCATCATAGGGATAGTACCCAGTCCATACAGTACCATAAATAAAGCTCCCAGTAGTGCATTTTGCATAGCTATTGCGCCAAACAGGGCAGCATATACCAGTGCACAGGGTAAAAAGCCGTTAAGGAGCCCGGTTACAAATATCGCTTTATTGGTTTTTTTTCTAAACTGGGCTCCAAGGCTACTTTTTACACTACTTATTATTTTGTATACCGGTTTTGAAAAGTTGTATTTGGCAAACTTTTTTTCCGGTATGGCAATTATGGTTATCATGATGATTCCCGATGCTATGGCCATGTTTTGCTGCATCCCGGCAAGGTAAAGCCCTCTGCCCAGGAGTCCGAAAACTAAACCCAGTGAACCGTAGGCCGTGAGCCTGCCGGCATGATACAAAAGTATTTGTATCGTTTTTTTGGTTTCGTTGGTTCGGTCTACCGGCAGCATCATGGCTATGGGCCCGCACATGCCCATGCAGTGCAGGCTTGATATTAATCCTAATAAAAGAGCTGAATATAACATACTCTTATTTTTTAGTTTTGTTAATTAGTACACTGTGACCTCTTTTTTATTAAGGTAGCCTTTACCTTCATATTCCCAGTCTACAGTAATGTTCCAGCGGCCGCCTACCAAATCACTTTTAGGTATGAGCAGATTAGAAGCAGATATTGATATTGGTTTTTCAATATCCAGCTTTTGGTTAGACGGCCTGTACAGGAACACTTTTCCTTTTATTTTGGCAGTATCAAATTCGGCAGGAAACTCTATTTCCACACCGGCTTCGGTACTGTTTATTTTTACCTGATGTTGCAGGCTCACGGCATTTTCCTGCCTGTTTAACTGATCCTGCAATATTCTTTCCTGTTTGTAGTAATCTTCCACAACCAGTTCGTTGTCATATTTCCTGTCTGATTGTACCCTGAATACAAAAAACAGTATGAAGCTCATAAAGAGAGCAAATGCGATTACGATTCCCGTTCCCCAGTTAATTTTCATAATCATTAGGTTTTAGTTAAATGTCCTTGGGCCTAAAAAGTTGGTCGACTCGGTTTCTATAAGTCTGTCACCATCATAAACCTCAAGGCGTATTTTAGTTTTGTCGCTTTTTAAAAGCGCTTCGTTTATTTCCACAAACAGAGTTCCCTGTGCAGTACCTGCTTTTGGTACAGTAAAATGAGAAGCTCCCACCACTTTTATTTCTCCTTTAGGCGATTTTAGCTTAAAGTGTACATCATTAAAGTCTTTTGTGGTTTTGTTTATAATTTTGTAGGTAAATACATTACTTATGTTTTCACCTTTATGCTCATACAATTGTCCCGGCAGGCGTAATACAGTTGCCTCAACATCGTTTCTTAAAAACATCATTCCGGTAAATATGCCCATAAGTATAAACAGTACGGCAGTGTAGCCTTTCATCCTGGCAGTGAAAACAAATTTTTCCTTTTTGGTAATCTCATCTTCACTGGCATAACGAATGAGTCCTTCCTGAAAACCAACCCTGTTCATTACCGTGTTACACTCGTCAATACAGGCAGTACAGTTAATACACTCCAGTTGGGTTCCGTTTCTTATATCGATACCGGTAGGGCAAACATGTACACACAGTTTACAGTCTATACAGTCACCTTTACCCGTTACAGCCCTGTTTTCATTTTTAACAATTTTGCCGCGTCCGTTTTCGCCTTCGCCTCTTTTATGGTCGTAAGCAACGATAATAGATTTGTCGTCCAGCAGTACACCCTGTAGCCTTCCGTAGGGGCAGGCAATGATACACACCTGTTCTCTGAACCATATATAAATGAAGTAGAATACTCCGGTAAATATCAGTAAGGCAATTAAAGTACTTACATGTTGCCCCGGCCCCTCGGTAATCATTTGTATAAGTTTGTCGCTACCTGTAAGGTAGGCAAGGAACACATTGGCAATCAAAAATGATATTACAAAGAACACAAACCATTTAAGGCTTTTTTTTCTGATTTTTTCGGCGTTCCATTTTTGCTTTTCCAGTTTTATCTGGGCATTTCTGTCGCCTTCAATCCAGTACTCAATGCGACGGAAAACCATTTCCATGAATATGGTTTGCGGACAAATCCATCCGCAGAAAATACGTCCAAAGGCTACCGTAAACAGTGCTACGAATATCACCCCGATTATCATTGAGATAACAAACAGGTGAAAATCCTGTGGCCAGAAAGGGAAACCAAATATGTTGAACCTGCGTTCCAGCACATTGAACATTAAAAACTGGTTCCCGTTTATTTTTACAAACGGAGCAGCAAACAGGAAGAGGAGCAAAAAATAACTAACTAATTTGCGGTACCTGTATAGTTTACCCGAAGGTTTTTTGGGGTATACCCATGATCGTTTACCTTCCTGATCTATGGTTCCTATCCTGTCCCTAAACTCTTCTTCCTGTATATTGCTCATGGTATTTAGCTTTAGTTTGCTGCTACTTCAGGTGTTTCTTCTGTTGTTTCCTGTTTAGCTTCTTCTGTTGGCTGGTCGCCATCGGTTTTGGTTTCGTCTTTCCATATTTCTCCGTCAGGAGCTTTAGGGTCTACAGGATTTGTGCCCTGTAAAGACAATACATAACTTGCTACCAGCTGAATTTCTGATGGTTTAAGTGTACCTTTCCATGCCACCATACCTTTACCGTCACGACCACCTTCTGTAATAGTGTGGAATACATTTTTAATTCCGCCACCTAAAATCCAGTACTCATCAGTAAGGTTTGGACCAATTGCACCACCACCATCTGCCCTGTGACAGGCTACACAGTTAGTTTCAAAAATCTTCTTACCTGCGGCAAGGTCACCCTCATCTGTAAGTAGTGTAACACTGTTGGCATCAATAAGGTCTTTAGCTGTTTTTTTGTATTCTTCCACAGCGATGCGAGCCTCTTCCATTTCAATTTCGAATTCTTTTTTCTGATCAGCTCCATCCATTATGTGGTACTTAACCAGATAGACCAATCCGAATATTATGGTTACATAGAAAAGGTTAATCCACCATGGCGGAAGAACATTGTCCAATTCCTTGATTCCGTCATAATCATGATGAAGCAGTATTTCTCCTTCTTCCTCAATAGGTTTAACTTTTACAAACCAGCTTTTTATTTTTTTAAATAGTTTAGAATCGGTAAAATCTAAAGCATCGGCCTCAGCCAGTTTTTTCTTTTGTTCATCGGTAAGAATACTGTAGGTAACCTTGTCGATAGCACTTATGGTAATTTCAATGGCTATTTGAAGGAACAAAAAGATAAACAGGAAGATGGATACTTCAGGATATTTGAGGAATGCAGGTCTGTCTCCCGAATCTATAAAGTACTCCAGTGCCATGAAAACGAGGGCAAAAATTACAGGAACCCTTACGTATACCGGTATAAATTTTTTCATAGTTATAAGTTTATGTTCAACTATTGGTTGTCGTTGTCGTTATCTGAAAACGGTAGGTTACTCATTTCGTTTATCTTGTCTTTTTTGTAGGTATACACCCAGGTATATAGTGATACAAAGAAGATGAAGAAAATAAGCAGCGATATGATAGGGTACACCTCAATCCCTGAGATGGTATCCATATTGTGTTTTATAAACTTTAGCATGACTTATTATTTTGAGTTATTGGCAGTAGCGGCCGGTTTAATTTTAATATCGGTTCCCAGGCGTTGCAGGTAAGCAATAAGTGCTGTGATTTCCCTGTCTTTCATCGGGACAAACTCTTCACCGTTTGCCTGTGCCGCTTTTTTGCTGGCTTCATAACTTTTTACAAAATCAGGGTCAACATGCAGACTTTCTTCAATTTTAGTAGCCTGCTCGTTCATAGCCTGTTGTGCATTGGCAATATCCTCATCAGTATATGGTACACCAAGTTTTACCATTACCTGCATTTTTTTCTCAATTTCGCTTCGGTCCATTTTCTTGTTGTCAAACAGCCATTTGTAAGATGGCATTATAGAACCTGCCGATGTACTTTGCGGATCCCACATGTGGTTAAAGTGCCAGTTGTCACTGTATTTACCACCTATACGCATTAGGTCTGGTCCGGTACGTTTAGAACCCCAAAGGAATGGGTGGTCGTACACATATTCGCCTGATTTGGAGTACTCACCGTAGCGTTCAACTTCCGATCTGAACGGACGTATCATTTGAGAGTGACAGTTTACACAACCCTCTCTTATGTACAGGTCACGACCTTCAAGCTCCAGCGGAGTATATGGCTTAACCGTAGAGATAGTAGGGATGTTAGATTTTACCATTAGGGTAGGTACAATTTGTATAATACCACCTATAAGTATGGCGATAGTAGCCAGTATGGTAAGTTGTATAGGTTTTCTTTCCAACCAAGGGTGGAATTTCTCACCTTTCATTCTTTTACCTGTTATTCTTTCAAGAGCAGGAGCTTCGGCAAGTTCGTCTTCAACAGCCTTACCCTGGCGAACTGTCATAATAATGTTGTATACCAGTACCAGTAAACCTATTACGAACAGAGTACCACCTATGGCTCTCATCCAGTACATTGGCATAATCTCTTTTACAGTTTCAAGGAAGTTACCGTATT
The DNA here is from genome assembly GCF_009741375.1 of Flavobacterium rakeshii. Classification (GTDB taxonomy): domain Bacteria; phylum Bacteroidota; class Bacteroidia; order Flavobacteriales; family Flavobacteriaceae; genus Flavobacterium; species Flavobacterium rakeshii. Next base: position 33,373 of record NZ_WOWP01000033.1, on the reverse strand, counting down.
TAAGAGTACCATCAGGATTAAACTGTTTCCACATAGATGCCTGAGTGAATCCGGCAACATACATAGGTAATGCATATAATATAATACCCAGTGTACCTATCCAGAAATGGAAGTTGGCAAGCTTAACAGAGTATAGTGATGTTTTTGTCATTCTTGGTATTAACCAGTAAATCATACCAAAGGTTAGGAAACCGTTCCATGCCAGTGCACCTACGTGTACGTGAGCCACAATCCAGTCGGTAAAGTGAGCAATAGCATTTACATTTTTAAGCGAAAGCATTGGTCCTTCAAACGTAGCCATACCATATCCGGTAACGGCAACTACGAAGAATTTCAAAACAGGATCTGTACGTACTTTATCCCAAGCTCCTCTTAAAGTTAGTAGTCCGTTAATCATACCACCCCATGACGGAGCGATTAGCATTATTGAGAACACCACACCCAGGTTTTGAGCCCAGTCTGGCAGGGCAGAGTATAACAGGTGGTGAGGTCCTGCCCATATATAGATAAAGATTAACGACCAGAAGTGAATAATAGACAGTCTGTAAGAATATACCGGTCTGTTAGCTGCCTTAGGCAGGTAGTAGTACATTAACCCAAGGAATGGTGTTGTAAGGAAAAATGCCACGGCATTGTGACCATACCACCATTGTACAAGGGCATCCTGTACACCGGCATAAACAGAGTAACTTTTCATTCCGTTTACCGGAAGTTCAAGGCTGTTAAAGATGTGTAGAACAGCAACGGTTATAAATGTTGCGATGTAAAACCAAATAGCTACATACAGGTGGCGCTCCCTTCTCCTTAAAATAGTACCTATCATATTGATACCAAAAACAACCCAAACAATAGCGATAGCAATATCTATAGGCCATTCCAGTTCGGCATATTCTTTTGAAGTGGTGTATCCTAAAGGAAGTGATATGGCTGCGGCTACAATAATAAGCTGCCAGCCCCAAAAGTTTACGTTACTTAAAAAATCGCTAAACATGCGGGCTTTAAGCAGCCTTTGCATAGAGTAATAAATCCCTGCAAATGTGGCGTTACCCACAAAGGCAAAAATTACCGCATTGGTGTGTAAGGGTCTTAACCTACCGTAGCTAAGCCACGAAATACCTTCGGTTAATCCCGGAAACATGTACATAGAGGCTATTAACAAGCCCACAAGCATCCCTACCACACCAAATACTATTGTGGCATAGAGGAATTTTTTAACTATTTTATTGTCATAATAAAATTGCTGCACTTCCATATTAATTTGTGTTATTGTGATTGTTTTCTTTTTTCTTTAATTCGTCGTCAAAAAGCATTCTTACAGACGGGGTGTAGTCATCGTCATACTGGCCGCTTTTTACGGCCTTTATAAAGGCAAAACAGAACAGTATTGCCACAACGATACTGATGGAGATTAGTAAATAAATGACACTCATACCTAATTAATTTGTGTTAACAAAACTACTGTGGGGCAGCAGGAAAAAACATGATATTTGTCATGCCCACACATTTTTTTACATTAATTTTTTGATTCTTTTTTAGCATAATAATTACTCATAATAGTCACGAAACTTATTATGGTTATGGTACTTAGCGGCATAACAATAGCAGCGGTTAACGGAGATAGTTTTCCGCTTATGGCAGCCGTAAGTCCAAAGGCATTATAGGTTAGGGAAATACCAAAACTCATTTTGATGGTTTTAATAGCCTTTTTAGATAGTTTAAGGAAGTAGGCAATGCTTTCAAATTTGGTAGCATCCAGTATACCGTCGCAGGCGGGGGAGAACACATTAATATCTTCAGATACCGATATACCCACATTACTTTGTGCCAAAGCCCCTGCGTCGTTTAATCCGTCGCCTATCATCATTACGTTTTTACCTTCCTTTTGCAGGTTTTCTATAAAAGCCAGTTTTTGTTCGGGTTTCTGGTTAAAAATGCATCGGGTATCGGGTGGCAAGAGTTGCTTGAGTATTTCGCGCTCCCCCTCGTTATCGCCCGATAGTATTTTGAGCTCGTAATTATTACTAAGGTTTTCAAACAGGGCTTTTACGCCATTGCGGTAACTGTTGGCGAAAACATACTTCCCTTTAAACTCACCGTCAATACTTATATATACTGCCGTTTGGAGGGTAAGTTGTTTAGTAAGACCTATAAAATGAGCCGAACCGATTTTGATTTGCTTACCATTTATTTTCCCTTTGATTCCTTTACCTATGGTTTCGGTAAAATCATCAGTAAGTAGTGTATCTGTAGTAGGGAGAAAGTCGTATAACCTTCGGCTTAAAGGATGATTAGATCCTCTTAATACGTTTTTGATAAGCAGGAGTTCATCATCGGTAAACGGAGTTCCCTCATATACTATATCTGATTTCTTATTGGTGGTTATTGTACCTGTTTTATCAAAAACTATAGTATCAACTTTAGCCATTTGTTCTACTACTGTGGCATTTTTAAGGTATAGTTTTTTACGCCCCATAATGCGGAGTATATTACCCAGTGTAAAAGGAGCACTTAATGCCAGTGCACAGGGACATGCCACAATAAGTACCGCGGTAAATACATTAAAGGCAGTGTTAAGGTCTATAAATGCCCAGTAAACAAAAGACAGGCCGGCAATAATAAGTAAGGCAGGAGTAAAATACCTGCTTATGGTATCGGTTATGGTTTTATAGTCCTGTCTGTCTTTTTTGGTAAATATATCATTGCTCCAAAGCTGTGTAAGATAGCTTTGTGATACCGAGCTGAGCACTTCCATTTCTATTATTTTACCTATTTGTCTTCCTCCGGCAAAAAGCTTATCGCCTGATTTTTTATTTATTGGGTCGGCTTCACCGGTTACAAAGCTGTAATCAATCGCTGTATCGTCACTAATAAGTATACCGTCTACAGGAATAAGTTCCTGATTACGTATAAGCAGCCTGTCTCCGGCAGCCACATCATATACCGATACAGATGTTTCACTTTTGTCTTGCAATATCTTGGTAACGGCAATAGGGAAATAGGATTTGAAATCCCTTTCGAAAGAAAGGAAGTTATAGGTTTTTTGCTGAAACAAACGCCCTAAAAGCATAAAGAACACCAGCCCTGTAAGGCTGTCAAAAAAGCCCTGCCCGTAACCGAAAATAATATCTACGGTACTCCTTATGAACATAACTATTATACCAAGTGCAATAGGTACATCTATATTGAGCATTCCGGTTTTAATGCTTTTCCATGCTGATATATAATATCCGCTAGCGGCATACAGAAATGACGGAAGAGAAAGCCCGAAAATTAACCAGCGGAAAAAGCCTTTGTAATTGTCCAGCCAGTATTCTTCCATCTCAAAATATTCCGGGAAGGATAACAGCATTACATTACCAAAACAAAAGAAGGCTACCCCGAGTTTATAGATAAGTTCGCGGTTTACCTTTTTTTTGCGGGCTTCATAATTGTCCAGACTTATGTAGGGTTCGTAACCTATATTACATAGCAGGTGTACAATTTCTTTAAGGGTTGTTTTTTCGGGATTGTAAACTATGCGTACCTTTTTATTGTGGAAGTTTACCTGCGAACTGCTTACACCTATATTAAGCCTGTTGAGGTTTTCCAGTATCCATATACAGGAACTGCAATGAATATGCGGAATGTAAAGTGAAACAATATGGGTGTCCTGTTCATGAAACTCTAACAGGCGGTATGCGATTTCCTGATTTTCCAGAAAATCGTACTTGCCGTTAATTTCGGTTGGGGTGGCACCCGGTGTTTTTTCAAAAGAATAATAATCTGTAAGCCCGTTAAGGGTAAAAATCTCATATACGGTTTTACAGCCATTACAGCAAAAAGACTTGTCGTTAAAAACAATTTCATCTTTATCTGCATAGCCTAACCCGCAATGATAACAATTTTGCGTGTCCATAATCTGCTCATTTACCTGATACAAAGTTGAGACACAGCCAAAAAATAAAATATGATATTTGTCATACAATCAGTACATTTGTACAACTAATCAATAATTGCCCTATGAGTAAATGTGACCAGTGTATTGTAAGGGAATTCAGCTCACTTAAAGCGCTGAATAAGGAAGAGCTACTCAAAATGGCCAACTGTAAAACATCTTATATTATCAAAAAAGGTGAGCCTATTTTTAGTGAAGGTGAAAATGTTAACGGCATTTTTTGTATTAAGGATGGTGTTTGCAAACTCTCAAAACTTAGTGAGAACGGTAACGAGCAAATTTTAAAATTGGTGGCTAAAGGTGAACTACTGGGGCAACGCTCTATGATTAGTGACGAACCCGTAAACCTTAGTGCTGTGGCACTTGAGGACATGGAGGTTTGTTTTGTGCCAAAAAGCGAAATACTTGGCTTTTTTAATGGAAACAACCAATTTTCCATGAATGTTATGAAATCCATTTGCGGAGACTTAAAAGAAGCTGATGATCACTTGGTTAATATGGCTCAAAAATCGGTTAGACAAAGGCTTGCCGAAACGCTTTTGGAACTCTATGAAACTTTTGGTACTAACGAGGACAAGAGCCTTAGGATAAAATTATCCCGTGAGGAAATTGCAGGTATGGTAGGTACGGCAACAGAGAGTTGTATCAGGCTATTATCTGAGTTTAATAAAAACGGACTTATAGAACTTTCGGGCAAGAAAATTACCCTTAAAGATTTTAATAAGCTAAGGAGCATGTAAGTAAAACTTAAAAATTTATTACTAATAAATTAGGAAACCCTACAGGAAACTGTAGGGTTTTATCTTTTCGGTAAAAAAGAATATATAAGTTGGGGATATGACAAAATACTATAAAAGGCAATAGGTTAAAAAAGGTATTTTTACGGGTTAAGCATCAAAAATTAATAGTAGTTATGGGGATTGCCTTACAAAGGATAAAAGCTTTAGGCTTGATTTTATTATTTACCACGTGCTGTATGGCACAAAATATAAACACAAGAGAAAAGATACAAATAGATAAAGACTGGCGTTTTAACTTCGGACATCAGTATGATACCGAAAAAGATTTTAATCATGGCACAGCTTATTTTTCCTATTTAGCGAAAACAGGAAACGGCGAAGGACCTGCAGCCCCGGGTTTTGACGACAGGGCATGGCGACTACTTGATGTACCACACGATTGGGCTGTAGAACAACCTTTTACCGAGGAGGGTAGTTTTAGTCATGGTTTTAAAGCTGCAGGGAAAGGATTCCCCGAACGAAACATTGGCTGGTACCGCAAAAAGATTGAAATTCCTCAAGAGGATTTAGGACGTATTATAACCCTAAAGTTTGATGGTGTTTTCCGGAACTCCAAAGTGTTTTTTAACGGATACTATTTAGGAACTGAAGAAAGCGGTTATGATAGCTTTGAATATGATGTTACCGATTATTTAAATTATGGAGGAGAAAACACCATAGTTGTAAGGGTAGATGCCTCTATGGAGGAAGGTTGGTTTTATGAGGGAGCAGGTATATACAGGCATGTATGGTTGCAAAAAACAAACCCGTTACATGTGGTACAAAACGGTACTTATGTAACAAGTGATGTATATACTGATTATGCTATGATTACTGCCAAAGTATCGGTAGAAAATAAAGGCTACTATAAAGGAGATATACAGGTAGTACAAACAGTGTTTAACCCTGCGGGTAAACAGGTGGATTCGGCTACAGAAAATACAAAAGCACCGCAGTTTTATCAAACCACAGATGTTACTTCAATATTTAAAATTTTTGATGCGGAACTATGGGATTTGGATAATCCTAATTTATACCTGTTAGTAACCGAAATAAAACAGAACGGGTTAGTTATCGACAGGTATGAAACTACATTTGGTATCCGTTCCATTCGTTTTGATGCCGAAAAAGGATTTTTCCTTAACGGGAAGAATATAAAACTAAAGGGTACCAATAACCATCAGGATCATGCCGGTGTAGGTACTGCAATGCCCGACGGACTGCAATACTGGCGTATTAAGCAGTTAAAGGAAATGGGTAGTAATGCTTATCGCTGTTCGCATCATCCGCCAACACCCGAACTGCTTGATGCCTGCGACAGGCTGGGTATGCTGGTTATAGATGAAACCCGACTTATGGGAATAAACAAGGTACACCTGGAAAGTGTGAAGGAAATGATTGAGCGCGATCGTAACCATCCTAGTATCATTTGCTGGTCGGTTGGCAATGAAGAGTGGAATATTGAAGGCAATATAAAAGGGGAACGCATTACACAAACCATGCAGGAGTATTCCCATAGTATAGACCCTACAAGACCTGTAACGGTTGGTATTAGTAGCGGTTTCAGGAGTGGTATATCATCGGTAGTGGAGATAATGGGCTACAATTATCTTGGTAATGGAGATATAGATGCCCATCGCAATGAATTTAAGCAACAGCCGGGAATGGGAACCGAAGAAGGATCTACTTTTGCCACAAGAGGTATTTACTTTACCGATGATGAGAAACATTATCAGGCAGCTTATGACCGTAAACCCCGACCAACTTTTTACAGTATTGAGGAAGGGTGGACATTTTATGCCGAACGTGATTATCTGGCAGGGATGTTCATTTGGACAGGTTTTGATTACAGAGGTGAACCAACACCATACGGATGGCCGTCGGTTACTTCATATTTCGGAATGATGGACGTATGTGGTTTTCCTAAGGATAATGTTTATTACTTAAAATCATGGTGGGGAAGTGAACCTGTACTACATTTGCTACCACACTGGAACTGGAAAGGGAAGGAAGGAGAAGTGATTCCGGTTTGGGTATATTCCAACTGTGATGAAGTAGAGCTTTTCCTTAACGGTAAAAGCTTAGGAAAAAAGAAAATGAAAGTTAACAGCCACCTGGAGTGGAATGTAAACTATCAACCCGGTAAGCTAAAAGCAATAGGATATAACAACGGGAAGAAAACCCTTGAGCAAATAAGGGAAACTACAGGAGAGGCTAAGGCTATTAAACTTACAGCCGATAAACAAACATTAACCGACGATAGCGATATAGCTATGATTACCGTTGAGATACTGGATAAAAAAGGATTACCTGTACCAACTGCCGATAACGATATTACTTTTGAGATAATAAGAGGTGGTAAAATAATAGGTGTGGGTAATGGTAACCCAACCTCTTTAGAACAGGACAGGTTTACAGATGCTGTAAGCTTAGTGAATATCAATAACCTGCAGGAACAGGAACTTACTACAGCAACATTACCAGATGAACTTTCGACTTATGCAGATGATAAATGGAAAGAAGCGTTTAAAGACAGGGATTATAAAAAACAGGCTCCGGCCTATGTATATAAAGGTACATTCGAACTTAATGGAGATTTGACTAAAGATAAAGTTACCTTCTTCTATCAGAAAATAGGAGGGAGGTCGGCTGTATTCATAAACGGTAAAAAGGTTAATTCGGATCCTGATGATGAACAAAAGTTTGTGTTGGCTCAGTCATTATTACAAAAAGGAACAAACACTATACATATAATTGCTACTCCGGTTTATAAAGAGCACGACTGGGATGTGGTAAATACCAATCCGGGAGTAATTCAGGTGGTTACACCAGCCGGAACTTGGCACAGAAAACTGTTTAACGGATTAGCACAGGTAATTGTACAAACAAACGGTAGTGGTAATGATATTATTTTATCTGCAAAAGCTGAAGGAGTTAAGGATGAACAATTGCAAATTAAATGCAAAACCAAATAAAGAGTTATTGTTAAATTTGTTTTTTTAGTACATTTAGTCGGTTAAATAACCACTATAACTAAAATATGAAACTAAACAAATTAACTAAGGCAGCTTTATTGCTGGTTTTTGCGGTAGCTTTTACAAGCTGTAAAACCACTACTACTGTAACAACATCGACTAAGTCAACAGCTGTTACACCAAAAAAGAAAACATTACCACCCGGACAGGCAAAAAAACTTAACGGAGATAAGAGTGCTAAAATGTACACTCCCTCACGTAACTAAACAAATAGGCGCTTTACACAGTAAAGCGCTTTTTTTGCGTAAATTTTAAAGGATAAACCAAAAATTCCATAAAAGCTGTTGTTTTAATAAGCAGTACCTTTATATCAATACTTTAGGTGTCATTTTTTATTATAACAGACTATGAAACATACATATAGCATACAGGGTATGAGCTGTAACGGCTGCCGTGGCAAAGTAGAAAAAACCTTAAATGAAATAGAGGGGATAGAAGCAAAAGTATCGCTTAATCCTCCGGTTGCCGAGGTTACTATGGAAGAACATATCCCTTTAGAAAAACTTCAGGATAGACTCTCACAGGCAGGTAATTATACAATAAGTACAGAGCCGCCAAAGGAAAATGAAAATCATCATCATCACGAACATAAAAACCACCACAACCACAATCATACACATAAGGTTGAGGGGGGTAAATACTATTGCCCTATGTTTTGCGAAGGCGACAAAACGTATGACAAACCCGGGAGTTGTCCTGATTGCGGAATGAATCTTGAAAAAGCCCCCGATCTTACCCCAAAGAAAAAGCAGTATACATGCCCCATGCACCCTGAGATAATAAAGGATGAGCCGGGGGCATGCCCTATTTGCGGTATGGATTTGGTTCCCTTAGAACCTGCTGAGGAGGAAGATGAAACCTACAAAATGCTGGTGAAAAAGTTTAAAATAGCACTTGTTTTTACCATTCCGGTATTTGTCATTGCTATGGGTGAAATGATTCCTGGTAATCCAATTTCAAGATATGTGTCACACACGGTTTCAAACTGGATTCAGTTTGTGTTATCGCTTCCGGTAGTATTTTATGCAGCTTGGATGTTTTTTGAAAGGGCCTGGGTTTCCTTCAAAACATGGAAGCTAAATATGTTTAGTCTTATTGGTGTGGGTGCTGCAGCAGCATTTATTTTTAGTGTGCTTGGTTTGTTATTTCCGTCGCTTTTCCCCGATGAGTTTAAGGGGCACGGAGGCGGTGTTTACCTCTATTTTGAAGCAGTAACCGTTATCCTGACATTAGTATTACTGGGACAGTTACTGGAAGCAAGGGCACACAGCCATACCAATACCGCTATTAAGGAACTGCTAAAACTTTCACCAACAGAAGCTACGATAGTAATTGATGGTAATGAAAAAGTAATCGATATAAACGATATAAAAGAGGGAGACATTTTAAGGGTAAAACCCGGAGAGAAAATCCCTGTAGACGGTGTAGTTAAGGAAGGCGGTAGTAGTGTTGACGAATCTATGATTACAGGAGAGCCTATACCTGTAAGTAAAAACGAGGGGGACAAAGTAAGCTCAGGGACTATAAATGGTTCAAAATCATTTTTAATGACTGCCGAAAGGGTAGGGAAAGATACTCTGCTTTCACAAATTATACACATGGTGAACGATGCCAGTCGTTCGCGTGCACCAATACAAAAACTGGCCGATACCATCTCAGGATATTTTGTACCTATCGTAATTGGTATTGCCATAATAACCTTTGTGATTTGGGCGATATTTGGAGCACAGGAGGCTTATGTATTTGCATTTGCTAATGCTGTTGCGGTACTCATTATTGCGTGTCCGTGTGCCTTGGGGCTTGCCACCCCTATGTCGGTTATGGTTGGTGTGGGTAAAGGAGCCCATAACGGAGTACTGATTAAAAATGCCGAAGCACTGGAAAACATGGCTAAGGTAAACGTACTGATAACCGATAAGACCGGTACGATTACCGAAGGTAAACCATCGGTACAAAAAGTAGTGACTGTTGGAGCTATTAATGAAAAACATCTGTCGGGTATTATTGCCTCGCTAAACCAGCAGAGTGAACACCCGTTGGCACAGGCTATGGTAAATTATGCCGATAAGCTGGGAGCACAACTAAGTCCGGTTAAAGATTTTGAGGCTGTTTCCGGTAAGGGTGTAACAGGCACTATTTATAATAAAAATATTGCCATAGGTAATAAAAAGCTATTGGAGCAAATAAATGCAACCGTTAGTGATGAGGTAGTACAGCAGGTAATAGGCGAGCAGGAACAGGGTAAAACGGTGTCTTACATAAGCATTGACGGCAAAGTAGAAGGTTTTGTTACTATTACCGATGCCATTAAACAAACCAGTAAAAAAGCTATTGCAGCCCTAATGGAGCAGGGTATTGATGTGGTAATGCTTACGGGCGATAATAAAAATACCGCTAAAGCTGTAGCCGACGAACTGGGGTTAAAACACTTTATGGCCGAATGCCTGCCTGAAGACAAGCTTAATGAGATTAAAAAGTTACAGGAACAGGGCAAGGTTGTGGCTATGGCGGGAGACGGTATTAACGATGCTCCTGCACTGGCTAAAGCCGATGTGGGTATCGCTATGGGAACCGGAACCGATGTAGCTATAGAAAGCGCCCAGATTACTCTGGTAAAAGGAGACCTTCATGGTATAGTAAAAGCAAGACAACTTAGCGAAGGTGTAATGCGAAATATAAAACAGAACCTGTTTTTTGCCTTTGTATATAACGCACTGGGTATTCCGCTTGCGGCTGGTGTATTGTATCCGCTGTTCGGGATATTACTTTCGCCTATGGTAGCGGCACTGGCTATGAGCCTGAGTTCGGTATCAGTGATTGTGAATTCCTTACGAATCAAAAACCTGAAACTAGATTAATCATGAGGAAAACAAAACAAATAGCTATGAAATTGTTTTTGCCGTTCCTGTTGTTTATAGGGTTCGTGGCAAATGCACAAAAGGTAACGGAATACGATTTATATGTAACCGATACCGTAGTAAACTATACGGGCAAAACGGTAAAGGCTATTGCCATTAACGGTACCATTCCCGGACCCGAACTGCATTTTACCGAAGGTGATACTGCTGTTATACGTGTGCACAATAATGCAAAACACGAAACATCTATACACTGGCACGGGCTACTCCTGCCAAACGAACAGGACGGTGTACCTTATTTAACTACTGCCCCTATAAAAAGTAATACCGTACACACTTATAAATTCCCCCTAAAACAGAGTGGTACTTACTGGTACCACTCTCATACCATGTTACAGGAACAATCGGGTATGTATGGTGCTTTTATCATCCATAAAAAAGGAGAACCAAAAATGCCCGAATATGTAATGCTTTTAAGTGACTGGAGTGATGAGAACCCGCACGAAATAGAACGGTCATTACACAAGGAAACCGACTGGTATGCCATTAAAAAAGGGGCTACCCAAAATTATGGCGAAGCACTGATAAAAGGACATTTAGGGACTAAATTCACTAACGAGTTTAAGCGCATGCATGCTATGGATGTTAGTGATGTGTACTACGACCGTTTTTTTGCCAATGGTGTACAGGAGCAGGAAATCCCTGAACTTAAAGCCGGAGATAAGGTAAGGGTACGTATTATAAACGGAAGTTCGTCAAGTTATTTTTGGCTTAATTATGCCGGAGGTAAAATGGCTGTTGTAGCTTCAGACGGTGCTGAAGTAGAACTTGTGGAGGTAGACCGCTTTATTATTGGTGTTTCTGAAACGTATGATGTTATTGTTACAATTCCCGAAGGTAATACTTCATATGAGCTTATGGCAACATCTGAAGACAGGATGGGACATGCTTCATTATGGCTGGGTGATGGTAATAAAAAATACATGGAGCCTATGGGTAGGCTTGATTACTTTGCAGGGATGAAAATGATGAACGACATGATGACTGTAGGCGGTAACATGAAAGATATGGGCATGAAAATGAGCCTCCAGAAAATGGATATGAATTCGGTTATGTATCCTGAACTTAAAAATCAGGATAAGCATGACCACCAGTCGATGGAAGGAGACATGAAAATGGACATGGATAAAAAAGATATGAGCGGTCACGAACACCACATGGAAATGGATATGGAAAAAAAGGATATGAATGGACATGAGCATCATATGGAGATGGGTAAGGATAAAGGGAAGCTTGTTACCCTTAATTACAACATGCTGAAATCGCCCGTAAAAACAACTTTGCCCGATAAGCCTTTCCGTACATTAAACTTCGAACTTACCGGAAACATGAACCGCTATGTATGGACAGTGAACAACAAAACCATTTCGGAAACCGATAAAATACTAATTAAAGCAGGGGAGAACATCCGTATTGTAATTACTAACAATTCCATGATGCGCCACCCTATGCACCTGCACGGGCATTACTTTAGGGTAGTGAACCAATTTGGGGAATATTCACCTCTTAAAAACGTAATTGATGTAATGCCTATGGAAACCGATGTGATTGAGTTTAATGCATCGGAAGAATATGGGGATTGGTTTTTCCATTGCCATATATTGTATCATATGATGTCGGGTATGGGAAGGATTTTTAGTTATGAAAACTCTCCGCCAAACCCGCAATTACCGGATAAGGCTGCAGCACTTAAAAAAGTGTATAATGATGATAGGAGGTATTTCCTTTCGGCAGATATAGGTTTAGAGTCAAACGGTAGTGACGGAGAAGTACGACTGGCTAATACTAGGAATTTTGCCGATTTGGAATGGCGATTGGGGTATGATGATGAGTCGGGTTATGAAACCGAAGCACACATAGGCCGTTATCTTGACAACAAACAGTTCCTGTCGGTTTATACAGGATGGGACTTTAGATACAGGAAATCAGATGATGCAGAAACCAATCTGTTTGGGCAAACCAGTACAAAAGATAAAAGGATAGTAGCCTGTTTAGGTGTTGTATATGTACTCCCTTGGTTTGTGGAAACCGATTTAAGGGTAGACCACGAAGGTAATGTAAGACTACAGTTTACTAGAGAAGATATACCTCTTACTTCACGATTAAGATTGTGGGGTAGCTGGAATACCGACTACGAATACAACGTAGGTAGTAGGTATATATTAAGTAAATTCTGGTCGCTTTCTGCACATTATGACAGTGATATGGGCTTAGGTGGCGGTATAGCCTTTACCTATTAAAAACGAATGGTGTCTATTCGTTTTTAAGCCTGTCGGTTATTTCACGTTTGTAGGTTATCCCGATAGGGATTGGAGTACGTTTAATAACTACATAATCCTTATTCACTTCATCTACCTTATTAATGGCGATAATGTAGGATTTGTGGGCTCTCATAAAAAGTTCAGACGGTAGGTTCTTTTCAAGATCGGCAGTGGTTATGGTAGCTATATAGTTTCGTTTAGAGGTTACTATTTTTACATAGTTACCATAGCTTTGGGTATACAGTATGGTATCAATAGGGATGTCAATATTATCACTGTCTACCTTAACGCTAATATTGTCGGGTAAAACCTCGGTAGATTGCTTTTCCTGTAGTTCTCCGTTTTCAAAAAATCGGTTTATAGCCTTTACAAAACGCGGATAATAAACCGGTTTAAGCAGGTAATCCAAAACACCATACTCATAGCTTTCCAGTGCAAATTCACTATATGCGGTAGTAAGTATGGTTTTTGGCGGATGCTGTAATTTTTGCAGAAGTTCCAGTCCGGTAATATCGGGCATATCGATATCCAGAAACATCAAATCGGCATCATTTTCTTTTAGATATTCTAAGGTATCTTCACCGTTAAAGGCTTCAAATACCAGTTCCAGTGATGGGTTTTGTTTTATATAATTGCTAAGCACATAATGTGCGGCAGGCTCGTCGTCTACAATTATACATCTTACGGCCTTTGTCATAATCTTTTCAGTTTAACTTTAAGGGTAGCGGTGTAGGTTCCGTTTTCCTCAATAGTCAGTTCGTGGTCGTTACCATAAAGCAGTTTAAGGCGCTCTTTGGTATTTTTAAGACCTATTTTGGTAGAAACGATATTCTTTTTCTTTACAGGAATAGAGTTTTTAACCATAAACTCAAGTCTGTCGTTATTTACATTTATATCAATATCTACAAAACAGTTTTCGGCTGTACAGGTTCCGTGTTTAAAGGCATTTTCAATAAAACAGATAAGAAGCATTGGCGGAATCTTGTAAGTATTCTCCAGGTCTATAGATGTGTTGAGTGTAATATTACATCGGTAACCCAGTCGTTCTTTTTCCAGTTCCACATAGCTGCTTACAAAGTTAATTTCGTCTTCCAGTGGTACACATTGCGTTTCATGACTTTCCAACTGATAGCGCATTAGCTGTGAAACATGCATAATAAGTTCGGGAGTACGCTCAGGGAACTGCAGGCTTATGCCATACAGTGTATTGAAAGTGTTGAAAAGAAAGTGGGGGTTAAGCTGCTCCTTAAGGGAGTTAAGCTGTGCCCTGTTATAAAGCAGTTTTTCGTTGTCCAGCTTTTTACTGTCACGGTAAAATTTAAGTATAAGGGTAACCGATAGTATACAAATAAGAGTGGCTACCAGTGTTGCTGCCTGAAAGATGTAGCTTTTCTGTTCGGAAGTTTTATAAAGAAAACAGTTTTTATAAATCCATAATGTGGCAACCTCATATAAAAATAACGAGAATACCGAAAGCAATGCCAAACTGGAAACTATATACAGTAACGGTTTATGCTTTTTTAAAAGTATAGGGAGCAGGAAAAACCTGTTTAGCTGTGCGTGCGAATATAACAAGAGGAAATAAGCACAACCCGACCATACACCGCGCCATGACTTAATTAATATCCAGTCGTTAAGAGTAAAAAGAACAAAAGAGAAAGTTAGGATAAACAGTTCCTGCCACCATTTTTTCTCCAAAATGCTTTTTATATACTTGTTCATTAATCTACATTTTACTGCAAAGTAAGCACTTATACTTTAATATACACTTAAACGCATGACGAATTCAATTCGTCATTTAAAACGGCAAATGCCCAATTGCTCATTATACATTTGTGCAGCATTAATCAATTTCTTTTAATAATCCTTACTAACTATTATTTTAAATGTACTTCAGGAAAATTATCTTGCTATTGCTTTTTTATTCCGTTTTGGGGAATTCGCAAACCCTCACACTTAAAGATGCAATAGAGACAGGAATGTCTAACTACGGCATTATTCATGCCAAACAAAACTACAGTGATGCCGCACAGCAAACGGTAAAGCAGGCTAAAAGGGATTACCTGCCTAACCTAACCTTAGCAGCACAGCAGGACTATGGTACGGTTAACGGTCAAAATGGTCCGTTATATGGTTTTGGCGGACTGGGGGTAGCCTCGTCAGGGCTTCCGCTTGCCGAACAAAACTGGAATGCTGCCTTTGGTGCGCTGTATCTTGTAAATGTCAACTGGGACTTTTTTACCTTCGGTAGGGCTAAGCAACGCATTAAAATTGCAAAAGCCGATGCCACGAGGTATCAGAAAGATTATGAACAGGAAAAATTTAACCATAAGGTTAAAATCGCAGCGGCTTATTTAAACCTGTTGGCAAGCCACAGGCTTATGATTTCGCAGCAAAAAAATCTTGAACGTGCTGAGGTGGTGCATCATAATGCAGCAGTACGTGTTAAGAGCGGACTGTTACCAGGAGTAGATTCAACTCTTGCAGCAGCCGAGGTTTCGAGAGCAAAAATTGCCTTAAACCAAATTAAGCAACAGCTAAAAATTCAAAATAATGAGCTGGCAAACTACATGGGTATCGAAGCAAGGGATTTTGATATCGATACCACTTTTGTGACTAAAGTACCGGGCGGACTTTTAACTGCCGAGGTGCAAAACGACAGCCTTAACCCTATACTGGAATTTTACAGAAGCAGGATTGAGGTAAGCAAAAGCCAGCTTAGTTTATATAAAAAAGAGTACTATCCTACTTTTTCATTGTTTGGTGTTTTTCAGTCACGAGGTTCGGGCTTTAATGCTGACTATTCCACAAATCAAAACTCCTATACCAAAAATTATTTTGACGGTATAGACCCCGTTAGGAGTAATTACCTGCTGGGGGTAGGAGTTACGTGGAATCTCACCACTATAGCCCGTTCTTCTAAAAAAGTGGCTGCCCAAAAGCTAATAGCACAGGGACTACAGGAAGAATATAATGCCATAAGCAATGAGCTTAAAACCCAGATTGATGCTGCCAATACCCGCATAGATTATGCTCTGCAAAATTATGATGAGGCTCCGCAACAGGTAAACGCTGCACAGCAGGCATACAATCAACGCACGGCACTGTACAACAACGGGCTTACCAATCTTGTTGATGTAACACAGGCATTGTATACCCTGAACAGGGCAGAGACCGACAGGGATGTGATTTACACCAATGTATGGCAGGCGCTGCTCATGAAAGCAGCCGCAACGGGCGACTTCAATCTTTTTATTAACGAATTCTAACAGCATCAGATAATGAATTTAATCCGATTTGCACTCCGCAAACCCATATCCATACTCGTGCTCGTTGCCGGATTGTTCTTTTTCGGTATCGGGGCAGTGAGAACGGTTAAGGTGGATATCCTGCCAAAAATGAACATGCCGGTACTTTACCTGGCACACCCGTTTGCAGGTTACACGCCCGACCAGATGGAATCTTACTTTGCAAAAAACTATATCAATATAATGTTGTTTGCCAATGGTGTAAAATCCATTGAAACCAAAAATCTTCAGGGGCTTACTCTAATGAAAGTAAGCTATTATGAAGACACTAATATGGCACAGGCAGCAGCCGAATTAAGTGCACTGGCAAACAGGATACAGGCTATTTTCCCACCAGGGTCACAACCGCCGTTTGTTATCCGTTTTGACTCGTCTACACTCCCTATCGGGCAATTGGTCTTGAGTAGTAAGGAACGCAGTAATAACGAACTTCAGGATTTGGCAAACGTATACGTGCGTTCGTCATTTACCTCAATTCCGGGATTATTGTCTCCGGCGCCTTTCGGCGGTAGCCCAAGGACTATCGAGATCAATGTAGACCCAGCACAGCTTAGGGCACATAACCTAACGCCAGATCAGGTTGTAGAGGCCATTAGGCTAAACAACCAAACAGCACCTCCGGGTAATGTAAGGGTAGGTGATATAAATTATTTGACCCCAACAAATAATACCATAAAGAATATAAAGGATTTTGAAAAAATACCGTTGTTTAAAGGCGGAGTTCAAAACCTGTACCTTGGTGATGTGGCTACTGTAAAAGACGGTGCCGACGTTACCACCGGTTATGCACTGGTAAACGGAAAAAGATCGGTTTACATAAACATTGCAAAAGCCGGAGACGCCTCTACATGGGAGGTGGTTAAAAACCTTAAAAAGGCACTACCTAAAATACAAAGTACCCTGCCGGAAGATGTGAAGGTAAGTTATGAGTTTGACCAGTCGGTATATGTTATCAACTCGGTTAAGAGTCTTATTACCGAAGGGATTATAGGGGCGGTACTTACCGGGCTTATGGTTATCCTCTTCCTTGGGGACAGGCGTGCGGCACTTATTGTAATCCTAACGATACCAATATCAATCATATCGGGTGTATTCTTTCTTAAGTTGTTCGGGCAAACCATTAACCTTATGTCCCTAAGCGGACTGGCACTTGCCATAGGTATACTGGTGGATGAGAGTACCGTAACCATTGAGAATATACACCAGCACCTCGATATGGGCAAACCCAAGGCTCTCGCCATTTGGGATGCCTGTAAGGAAATAGCACTGCCTAAACTGTTAATATTACTTTGTATACTATCGGTATTTGCACCTGCATTTACCATGATGGGTATACCGGGAGCTTTATTCTTGCCATTAGCACTGGCAATTGGGTTCTCCATGATAACCTCATTCCTTTTATCACAAACCTTTGTACCTGTTATGGCCAACTGGTTAATGAAAGAAGGCGGACATGCAAAACACGACCATGCCCATTCACATAATGAGAAAGAAGCTGCTGCTGAGAAGCAGGCGTACTCTGAACGTGAAGATTATGATGATAACGGAAAAATAAGCCGTTTTGAAAAATTCAGGATGGGCTTTATGAGGCTTATTGACAGACTTATGCCGAAAAGGAAAGCTATTGGTATAGGTTACCTGCTTGGGGTATCGGCTATAGCGGTTATGATACTGGGTGTAATAGGTCAGGATGTATTCCCTAAGGTAAACTCAACCCAGTTTCAGTTAAGGCTTCGTGCTCCCGACGGTACCCGTTTGGAACGTACTGAGGAGAAAGCCGTTAAAGTACTCCACGAAGTGGAAAACATGGTAGGGCAGGAGCATATAGGTATCTCCTCTATGTATGTGGGTACACACCCTTCGTTATTCTCGGTAAACCCTATCTATCTTTTTATGGCAGGTCCGCATGAGGCAGTACTACAGGTATCGCTTAAAGACTACCATGCCGATATGGATGACTTTAAAGATGAGTTAAGGGCTAGAATCAAAAAGGCTGTGCCCGATATGAAAGTGTCTTTCGAACCGATTGAACTTACCGATAAGGTATTGAGTCAGGGATCGCCTACACCAATAGAGATACGACTGGCAGGTAAAGATAAAAAACGCAATGAGGAATATGCCGAAAAGATTATGGCAAAAATGCGTGATGTGGAATACTTTAGAGATGTGCAAATTGCACAGTCTATTCATTATCCGGCGCTCGATATTAATATAGACAGGGTTAAGGCAGCACAGCTTGGGGTAGATATGAGTGATATTTCACGTTCACTTATCGCCTCTACATCATCATCTCGTTATACCGAAAAGAACACCTGGATTGACGAAAAGGCCGGACTGGCATATAGTGTACAGGTACAGGTACCTTTAGATAAAATGAATACTAAGCAGGATATATCTGAAATTCCTGTGTTACGAAATTCGGCAAGGCCCGTACTTAGTGATGTGGCTACCATTACCGAAAGCGAAACACATGGTGAGAATGATAACGTTGGGGCTATGCCTTATATCTCTATCACTGCCAATATAGACCATACCAACTTAGGTACGGCCTCAAACGAAGTAAATAAAATCATCGCTTCTCTTGGCGAATTGCCAAGGGGACTCTTTATAGAACCGATAGGGCTTAGTAAAGTACTAAGTGAAACTATGGATAGCCTTAGGGTAGGATTACTGGTAGCCATTGTGGTTATCTTCCTTATGCTTTCGGCAAACTTCCAGTCATTTAAAGTTTCGCTTGTTGTACTTACTACGGTACCTGCGGTAGTACTGGGAGCATTATTACTGCTATTGGCAACAGGATCTACACTTAACTTACAGTCGTATATGGGTATAATTATGTCGGTTGGTGTGTCTATTGCCAATGCGGTACTCCTGGTAACTAATGCCGAACAGCTCCGCTTGGTTAGCGGTAATGCATTACAGGCAGCAAGAGAGGCAGCATCTATACGTTTAAGGCCTATTATTATGACCAGTGTGGCTATGATAGCCGGTATGTTACCAATGGCTATAGGACACGGTGAAAGCGGTGAGCAGGTTTCTCCGCTGGGTAGAGCAGTAATTGGCGGACTAATGTTCTCAACCTTTACAGTACTGGTAATCCTTCCGTTAATATTTGCCTGGGCACAGGGCAAGGCAAGTACGCAGTCGGTATCACTGGATCCGGAGGACGAAGAAAGTAAGTTTTATGTATCACCATCAGAAAGATAATATGAAAAGATATTCAGTTAAAAACACCATACTATTACCGGGTTTGCTCTTATTGATGGCAGGCTGCGGAAAAACAGACAAGGAAGCCGTAACAGAAAGTAAGGCTCCTGTTTTAGAAACATTTAATCTGCAAAAAGAAATACTATCTTCAAGTGTTTCCATTCCGGCAGAAATGACAGGTTTTCAATATGTAGACCTGTATGCTAAAGTGAGCAGTTATGTAAAAGACCTAAAGGTAGACATAGGTAGTAAAGTGAAAAAAGGAGAACTTCTTATTGATCTTGAAGCGCCTGAGATTAGTTCGCAACTTGCAGCCGCCGAATCACAATTACACAGTCAGGAAGCAGTATATACAGCAAGTAACAGTACTTATAACCGCTTTTTGGAAACCAGTAAGGTAGAAGGTACTATTTCTAAAAACGATCTTGAGGTGGCACTGTCACGTAAAAATTCTGACTATGCTAAACTTCAGGCAGCAAAAGCCGCCTATAAGGAAGTACAGATTATGCAGAGCTATTTGCAGATAAGAGCACCGTTTGACGGAGTGGTAACAGCTCGTAACATTAATACCGGCGCTTATGTAGGGCCTGCAGGTAAAGGATCAGAACTACCCTTGTTAACCGTACAGGACGATAAAAAACTCCGACTTTCGGTAGCAGTGCCCGAGACGTATGCGGCTTACCTTAAACACGGTGACAGTATAAGTTTTACAGTAAGGTCACTACCTAACCAAACCTTTAAGGCAAAAATTGCAAGGATGTCGGGCGCGCTTGATGCAAGGCTACGATCTGAAAGGGTAGAAATGGATATAGAAAACAATACTTTATTAATGCCCGGAATGGTTGCCGAGGTAACATTGCCTTTAAAATCTACAGACAGTACGTTTGTAGTATCCAAATCGGCAGTAGTAACCTACAGTGAAGGTACTTTTGTGGTGCAATCGGTTAACGGAAAAGCCCACAGAGTTACTGTGAAAAAAGGAAGAACCGAGGGTGATAAGGTAGAGATTTACAGTGATAGCTTAAAAGAAAATGACAAGCTGGTTAAACTTGCCAGTGAAGAAATAAGAGAAGGTTCAGCCTTGAATTAATTTGAGGCAGGTTGGTTGATTTGGTAAGGGAGCTTCGGCTCCCTTTTTTTATGGTTATTAATTATACATTTTGTTACTAAAACGTATTTTTTTTTGCTTCTTGTTAAAAAGCCACGGAAACCATGTTGATATTAGTAAAATTTTAAATCCTTAACATTTAATTAACTATCTTGCGGGTGAGATTTTACACAAACCATACCTTAAAAATTACCCGCTTTGAAAGAGTTAATAAAAA
Source organism: Flavobacterium rakeshii (assembly GCF_009741375.1). GTDB lineage: Bacteria > Bacteroidota > Bacteroidia > Flavobacteriales > Flavobacteriaceae > Flavobacterium > Flavobacterium rakeshii. The sequence goes on along the minus strand of NZ_WOWP01000033.1, from coordinate 12,606 downwards.
AAATAGTGCCCCTGTTTTTATTATTTCCCTATATACTGTTTTCCCAGAATATAAGGCATATTTCTGTGGCAGACGGTTTGCCTCAGTCATTCGTATCGGGTATTGTTGAAGATAAGGATGGCTTTATATGGGTAAGTACCCATAACGGATTAGCAAGGTATGATGGGCATCAGTTTAAAATCTTTCAGAATAAACCTAACGATACCACATCCATTTCCACTAATTTCATTACGCAATCTATAAAAGACAAGCATAATAATTTATGGTTAAGGTATGATAGCGGTGCCATAGATATATTTGACATGGCAAGCCATAAAATAAATCATATCCTTACAACCGATTTTCTGGACCATAATAAGTTGGAAATATACAGAAGGGGCTGGCAGGTAGCGTCTGACTGTTCTTTTTGGTTTACAGGTAAAGACAACACTGTTTTTAATTTTTTGCTGCCTGAAAAGGGACAGGAAAATGTAAAAGTATCCCAATATGAATTTAAGGATACAACTGTACTGGCTATTAAGGAAGACAGTAAGAAAAATATGTGGGTACTAACAAATAAGGGGTTAAGCAGATATAATGCTTCTCAAAAAAAGTTTGAAAACTTTGAACTTCCTTATAAAGCAGATTTTGATAATAACTTTGACTTTGGGGAAGAGATTCCGCGACTTACCGAAAGAAAGAACGGTGAGCTGATATGGTTGGATAAAAACAATTTGTACTTTTTTGATTTTTCAAAAAAGAAATACAGTAAACTGAATTTACCTGAAAAAGCTTCCTTTAATGGGAAACTGCTTACTGAAGCGCCCGATGGTAAAGTATATTTTCAGATAAACAAAACAATATACAGTTATGACGATAAACTGGGTATTGAAAAAAGTACTTATATAGATGTTATAAACGATAGGGATACTCAGGCATTACTGGTAGACGGGTCGGGACTTTTATGGCTTGGGGCTAATACGGGTGGAATATACCAAATAGATTTCCAAATAGACTTTGAAGTTTTTAAGTATAAAAAAGATTTTGCTGTCGATTTGCTTGAAAAAGAACTGGGAATATCGGTATATCATTTTTTTAATATAAGTGCTACCGACAGAGGGTTGTTACCTCCGGCTTATTATCTTCGCTCAGTACACGATGGTAAAAGGGGGATAACCTGGATAGCCATGAACAGAACGGTGGGGTATTTTGACGATTCTGACAAGAAACCGCAAAAGCTACCTGTGTTACCAACGGAGGTGTATGGAGAATTCAGGCCAATAAAAGGGATAACACTCTCAAATGAGAACAGGCTTATTGTTATAGATGAAGATAACAATATTTATGGCTGTAAGGAAGATATGTCTGGCTGGGAAAAGTTGTTTACGAACCAACAGGTTAAAAATAAATTAGGTTTTATTGTTAATCCTACAGGCATATTGGCAAGAGATAACAAACTATGGGTAACAACCGAATATAGCGGCTTACTTCATATTGATGTTAAAAAGGTCAGTATTGAACATTTTGCAAAAGATGAGCCCAATCCGCTACCTGTAAATAAACTGTATGGTATTATGCCCGACAGGAAACAGACAAGTCTTTTTTGGATTGGAACTTCACAGGGGCTTTTAAGTTTTGATAGTAATACTTTTAAAACTAAGTTGTTTTCGGTTGAAGACGGGTTACCAGATAACATAATCTATTCGGTTTTAACCGATAGTGAAGGGTATGTGTGGATGGGAACCAATAAAGGCTTGTGTAGGTTTGACTCAAAATCACTAGAGGTAAGAACGTTTACCGAACGCCATGGATTACCATGTTATGAGTTTAACAGGTTTCATCAGTTTTCATTTCCTGATGGTAAAATCGCATTTGGAGGTATAGAAAGTGGGGTAGTGTTTAATCCGTTGTCCATAACAAATGATTTATACAACCCCAATACAGCGATAACAGGTATTAAAATTAATAACGAGCCTTTTACAGGGGAGAGTGCTGAAGCCGAAAATACAATTACGAGTATAGACTTGCCTTATAACCAAAATACACTATCGGTAGAATATGCTGCACTTGAATTTAGCCAACCACAGGATATACAATACCGTTATAGGCTAAAAGGCTATGATAATGACTGGATACCTGCAGGAAAAAAAAGAGAAGCTATTTATACAAAAGTACCTCCCGGAAATTATCAGTTTGAGGTAAATGCTACCAATACAACCGGAAAATGGAGTACTAAAATTAAAGCCATTGCTATTAAGATTTCTCCTCCGTGGTGGAAAACGTGGTGGGCATTTACATTATATATTATTGCGGCTGTTGCATTAACCGTATTGTTTATTACTTACAGTATAAAACAGGGACTGGTAAAAAATGAGATATTACTTAAACAGAAAGAAGCACAACAGCTAAGAGAAATGGATGAGGTAAAAAGCCGTTTCTTTTCTAACATAACCCATGAGTTAAGAACTCCGCTTACCCTTATTATGGGACCGGCTGAGCAGTTAAAAACCATTAATGATAAGGAACAACAGGAACAGTTATTATCTATTATAAGCAAAAATGCCAATAGCCTGTTAAACCTAACCAACCAGTTACTGGATATTGCTAAGCTCGAAGCAGGCGCTTTGAAGCCTTATATGTTATGGGGGGACATTGTTACAGCTGTTAAACAGGTAATTAATGTGTTTAGCGAGGAAGCATCGGCTAAAAATAATGAGGTTGTTTTTGAAGGCCCACAAACAGCCGAATACTTTTTTGCGCCTGATATACTGGAAAGAATACTTTATAATCTTCTGTCAAATGCTTTAAAATACAGTTATATAGGGGATAAAGTTTTTGTACGCTTAACAGAAACCGATAACGGAGTAATTCTTGAAGTTCAGGATACAGGTAGAGGTATTCCAAAAGAAGAACAGTCTAATATTTTCAATAGATTTTATCATATTGATGGAGAGAAAAAAGAAGTAGGTACAGGTATTGGATTATCATTGGTAAAAGAATTGATTGAAATACAGGATGGTACAATAACCTTTACCAGTAGTGATGCACAGCAGGATCATGGAACATTGTTTACGCTTTCGCTTCCTTACAAAAAGGCGACTGAAACTGAGACAGCTAAACCTGAACTCCAGGTGGTTGAAGATCAAAATACAGAGGCATCTTCAGATAAGCCTGTTATATTACTCGTAGAGGATAATAAGGAGCTTGCAGCATTTATTGAAGGCAGTCTTAAATCTCACTACAATGTGCATCATGCTTTAGACGGGCGTGTGGGGATAAATTTGGCACTGAGTATTATGCCCGATTTGATTTTAAGTGATGTACTCATGGAGGGAATGGACGGTTTTGAAATGTGTAAGTATTTAAAATCAGATATTAACACCAGTCATATTCCGGCTATACTCCTTACCGCAAAATCAGATTTGGGAAGTAAACTGGAGGGACTGTCCTATGGTGCAGATGATTATATTACTAAACCCTTTAATATATCAGAACTTTTATTGCGTATTGAAAACAGGCTTGAACTTCAAAATAAACAACGTAACTTTTTATATAAACAACTGCAATTACTGCCTCAGGAAACCCAACAGGAAATTACTGTGGCAGAAGATCCGTTCCTGCAAAAAATGTATGATATTATTGATAGCAGATTGGATGATGAAACTTTTAGTATGGAAGAGCTTGCTTCATCATTAAACATGAGCAGAACGAGTTTACACCGAAAAATTAAATCACTTACTAATATGAGTACAGGTGAAATTGTAAAGGTGTACCGACTAAAAAAAGCTGTTTTATTGCTTCATGAAAACTACAACATATCTGAAGTTGCTTATAAAACCGGATTTGGAAGTCCGTCATATTTTACAAAATGCTTTAAAGAGGTATATTCCTTAACGCCAACGGAATATCTTCAAAAAAGTGCGGGTTGAAACAATTATTACAGTATTTGAAACAATAGTTATATAGTTAAAGTTTAAAAAATGTGAGGTTTACACCTTTAACAATTCTTTAAACTTTATTTTAACTATGAGTAAAACTACATTTTCTGGAAATGCTTATTTCTCTGTTTCCTATTTTAAAAATATTTTCAAATTTTTGATGGTTAGTTTCCTTTTAACAGGGGCATCAAAAATGAATGCACAGCAAACTATTACTGTGTTTGATGAGGTGCTTTTTTATGATGGGTATGCAGCAACTGTAGATGAGCCTGTTCCTGCCGGAGTATTTCGTTTAAGCAATTCCTGTTTTACGCGTAAACTTACTAATGATGAGTTAGCGCTTTTCGGAAATACGCTAACAATGAACATCACTATTAAAGCTGCGTGTGATAATTATGACAGGATAGGTAATGTTAACCTGGCGCTTGTCCCAAAAGATCAGGAGTCTTATGCTTATGGTGAAGTTGAGCGTGTTGAGCTTGGTCGTTACATTACTCCGTTTATGAATAAGAATGTACAGCCGGATGAAGTTCCTTATACATTTGAAATGGATAATGTAGCTCAAATTTTTCAGGATCCTACTGTTTTAGCTGATTACGATTTATGGATTGAACTTGAGCTGTTTGGAGTTCCTTATGCAGCTAACGAACAGGTTGCAGGCTGTGCCGGAAGAAGCGATGTGTTTTATGGTACCCTTGAGTTTGTAACCGATGTTGATACAAGCGTTGAATATGGTGATAATTTCTTTTTACCGCTTTCATTTAAGTATGCTTTAAGAGATTATACGCTTGAGGGTACAGATGTGCTTGGTGAAACAGTAAGAACAATCAATTTTACGCTGGAGGAAGATGTTCCAAATGCACATTTTTACCTTATTACTTCAAACCACGGTGCTAACTCAGGAGGAGAGGAGTACATAAGAAGATGGCATTATATTTATTTAGATGGTGAGGAAGTACTTAGTTACAAACCAGGAGGAATATCTTGTGAGCCTTTTAGATATTATAATACTCAGCCAAACGGTATTTATGGCAGCAATACTATGACACCTGCACAATGGGCTTCATTTAGTAACTGGTGTCCTGGGGATAAAATTCCTATTCGCGTTATTGAACTTGGTGATTTGACTGCCGGTGAGCACTCGTTTAAAATTGATGTTCCAGATGCTGTATTTAATGGCGATCAGGGTGAATTCCCTATGTCTGTATACCTACAGGGATTCAGTATGACACTAGATACTGATGACTTCACTACTATGGATTTTAGCCTTACACCAAATCCTGTAAATAATGTACTAAATATTAACGTACAGGAGACTGATGTTGAGAATGTTGTAATAACATCTGTTACCGGACAAACCGTATTTGAAGCTAAAGCGTCAACACTAGACCTTTCTTCACTTCAAAGCGGTGTATATATTGTAAAAATACAATTTGCTAATAACCAAACTGCTGTAAAAAAGATAGTTAAAAACTAATCATTGTTAAAACTGTTTAGCGGGGATAAATATTATTTTTATTTAGTCTAAATAGTTTTAATTTTGCAGCAACAAAACCAAAAACCAAATCATTATGAAAATCAACTTTACTAGAAGAGATGCCGTGCATACTATGCACAGGGCATCAAACTTTGTAAGGAAGAACTATACCCCATCACTACTGGGACTGTTCTTACTTGCTGCCGGGCAGGTTTCTGCTCAGGAACCTTATAACGAAGCTGTAACAATTACTTCAGGATTTAACCATGACATTATTGCTAATGGAGTAGGTAATGCATCTGAGAGTACAGATATGAGCTTTGATCAAACCAATACACGTGCATTGGTGTCATTAGATTTTCAGGCTACATCAGGAGCTACTTTCCCTACCTATGGTTTACCTGCAGATGGAGTTGTAAACAGTGCCACTACCACTGATGTTACTTTCCAGCTTGCAGATTACTCGGGTAATAACGCTTTGTTCCTTACACCCGATTATGTAGGTACAGGTACAAACACAGGAACGCTTGAGTTTTCGGCTCAAAATGTAACCGATGTATATTTCCTTGCAGCTTGTGCAGGTGGCGGTATGCAAACACTACCATTTACCGCTACTGTAAACTTTAGTGATGCAACCAGCCAAACGGCTTCACTTACTGTAAACGACTGGTACAATGGTACCGGTACTGCAATACAGGGTATAGGAAGGATAAATACAAGCAATAATAACCTTGAAGGTGATGCTTCTAACCCGAGGCTTTATGAAATAGCTTTAGCGATAGATGAAGCTAATCAGGAAAAAACGGTTACCGGTATTACTTTCACATTTAATGGTGACAGTACTGCAGAATGGGCAAGTGAAATACGTATGTCTGTACTGGCAGTAAGTGTAACAGCTACAGAGGTTGTTAATTCCGGTGAGTGTGTGTTTACTCCGTTAACATTAACAGGATTTAATCATGATGTGGTTGCCGAAGGTACAGGTGGAGATGCTAACGATAAAACAACACATCCTGTAGACGGTGCTAATGCATTTTATGCTCAGGATTTTGTTCCTACAAATCCTCACAGTTCGGGTGCTAGTGCTGCTGCTTATGGCGGAGGTTTTCCAAATGATGGTTTAATATCAAGCAGTGCTACAGAAGGTTTAACGTACCAGTTAGCTTCTTATACTGAAAATAACGGACTTGTATTAAGAAATACTACCAGTAATACAGGTACACTTGAACTTACAGAGCAGAAAAAGGCAGAGAAAGTATACATCGCATGGGTAAGTGCAGAAAATACTAACAATGTGGATGTTCAGGTTAATTTTACCGATGGTACTTCACAAATATTTGCAAACCAAAATGCTACAGACTGGTGGTCTACAAGTCCTGATGCTGCTACGGTTGCAATGGGAGGTATAGGTAGAATATCGGTTATCACTACAGCAGCATGGGCACCGTTAAACAGTTTTAGCGGACTTACACAAACCCAGCTTTTCCAAACAGAGTTTACGCTTGATGAAGAAAATCATGATAAGCTTATCAGCTCTATTGAATTTACTAAAGAAACATCTGCAAACCCGGCAGCAACTACCGCTGTAATTGCAATTAGTATTTGCGAAACACAATCGGTTACAGTAGAGCCTTCAGTAGTAATCACTACTCAGGATGAAGTACTTCCTGAAATTATTGTAAACGAAGGTACACTTCAGTTAGAGGCTGCTGTTACTCCGGAAGAGGAAACTGTAGTTTGGACTGTAGAGCAGGGAGCTGAATATGCTACTGTTGATGAAAACGGACTTGTAACTGCTGTTGCAGATGGTACTGTGGTAGTGAGAGCTACACTTTCTTCGGATGAAACAGTATACGACGAAATCGAAATCACAGTTTCTAACCAAAATATTGATGTAACAGCTGTTGAAGTTGTTGTTGAAAATGATGCAGAAGCTACTATCACTACTGAAAACGGAACCCTGCAGCTTTTAGCAGTAACCACTCCGGAAGATGCTACAGTTACCGATGTTACATGGAGCGTAGAGGCAGGTACTGATTTTGTATCTGTAGACGATAACGGTCTTGTAACAGCTCTGGCTAACGGTACTGCTACTGTAAGGGCTACCTCTGTAGATAATACCGATGTTTATGGTGAGCTTGAAGTAGTTGTTAATATTGGAGCACTTGGTACAATTGATTTCAATGCTAATGTATTTACAGTATATCCTAATCCGGTATCATCTACTTTATACATCAAAGCTAACAGTACTGTTAATGAGGTAAAAATATACAATATGCTTGGACAGCAGGTTTATACTGCTGCTACAGGTGAGGTTAATTTACAGGATCTTCAGGCGGGCTATTATGTTGTAAAAGTAAGTTTTGATAACAATACTACTGCTACAACAAAAATACTTAAGAACTAAACCTTAACTAAACTATAGCTGTGTAAATCGGTTCCCTTAAGGTTGTTTAATCTTAAGGGACTGTAGCACAGTGATTCTTCATTTACGGAAATGAAAACTATAACGAACATAATTAACTACAAACTATAAAATCTTATGAAAAAGATAGCAGGAAATTTATTCATGCTTTTCATGCTCTTTACAGCCATGAGCAGTTATTCGCAGTTGGCTCAGGAAGGGTTTGAAGACACCTCTGTCTGGCCACCTACAGGCTGGAATATTTATAATAATGGAATTGGGCCTGTACAGGCATGGAAGAGAAGTGAATTAGGTAATGATGCATTACCTCCTCACGAAGGAAGTTATGCAGCCCTTATTGAGAAAGAAAATGTAATTGGAGATGTGCCGGCACAAGACTGGCTGGTTACACCATTGGTATTACTACCGAATAATGCACAATTACGGTTTTTCTCAAGATTAAGTATGAATGGTGACGATGGTAGTTTATACCGTATAATGGTTTCTACAGATGCAGACCCTTCAAACTTAACAGCTTACACTCAAGTTGAAGAATGGACTGAACTGCAAATAAACCCAATTCAGCAGGAATATACCGAAATAGTAGTTTCGCTTTCCAGCTTTGCAGCCTCTACAAATGTTTATATCGCATTTGTAATGGAAGGTGATGATGGCGACCGCTGGTTGGTAGATAATGTTTCGGTTACAGAAGAATGTATTGCACCAACAAACCTTGCCGCAGATAATATCGGTACAGAAACTGCCGACCTGTCTTGGGATGCCGGTCTAGCTGGTGAATGGGAAGTAGAAGTACTTCCTACTGCCGATGTCCCTACAGGTACAGGTGTATCGGTTACCGGAACAGCAGAATTTAATGCAACACTTCTTACAGAAAATACGGACTATAAGTTTTATGTAAAAACAATTTGTGAAGAAGATGTAAACGAGAGCAACTGGGCAGGACCTTTCTTTTTTACTACGGTAGGATTAGGTGATACCTGTGCTGCTCCAATTGAAATTACGTCACTGCCATACTCTGCTACAGATAATACTTCGAACTACGGAGATGATTATAGTGGTTCAGCAGGTTCCTCTGGTTGTGGGTCTACATCTAGTTATTTAGACGGTGATGACGTTGTATATGCTTATACACCTGCTTCAGATGGTGTAATAAGTTTAGATTTAGATGATTTAGGTACTTATGTAGGTGTGTTTATTTATGATGATTGTGCTGACATAGGTAATAACTGTTTAGAAGGTGTAGTATCTGGCTTTACTTCACAGCCACTTTCGCTGTCAACTATTGCTGTAACAGGTGGTACTACTTACTATATAGTTATATCTACTTGGGCATCACCACAATCTACACCTTATACCTTAACGGTACAACAGGTGAACTGTCCTCCTCCTACAGGGCTATCGGCTTCAAATATGGGGTTAGCCTCTGCCGATCTTACTTGGGATGCTAATGGTTCTACCTCATGGGAAGTAGTAGTGCAGGAAGAAGGAGCAGGTATACCGGCAGGAGCAGGTACAACAACTACTGTGAGTACAGATTATAATGTTACTACAGAGTTTGACAGTACTCCATTAGTATCAGCTACAAATTATGAATATTATGTAAGAGCAGATTGTGGCGATGGTACATTTAGTACATGGTCTGGTCCTTTTGTATTTAGTACAACAGTTTGTGATGCTGCAGATCAGTGTACATATACTTTTGTACTTACTGACAGTTATGGTGACGGATGGAATGGTAATACTATAAGTGTACTTCAAAATGATGTTGAGGTAGCAGTATTAGGGCCGGGCTTTACAGGATCTGGACCTTATGAGGTTAATGTACAGGTGTGTAATGATATGCCTATAGAGATTTTCTGGAATTCAGGAGGTAGTTATGCTTATGAAGTGGGACTTATTGCCAGAAACGGATTCAACCAGGATTTCTATACTAAACCTTCTGGTACAGGTTCTCAAAATACGTCATTGTATACAGGAACTGTAGATTGTGACGAACCACTATGTATAGCGCCAGTAGGAATTACAGTTTCAAATGAAACAACAACAAGTGTTGATTTGTCATGGAATGATGTTCCGGGGTCGTATGAATATTTTTATGTTGAAGCTGGTGAGCCGGCACCATCGGCAACAGATGCCGGTACTACAACCACAGAAACTTCGGTTACGATTAATGATTTAGATCCTTCTACAAACTATGACTTTTATGTAAGATATGTTTGTGCAGATGATTCTCTTACTGATTGGGCAGGTCCTACAAGTGCACATACAAATGTTTGTGATCCTGTAGATCAGTGTACATTCACTTTTGAGATGACCAGTGAAGCCGGAACCGGCTGGCAGGGTAATACCATGACGGTTTCTCAGGGTGGTGTAGAGATTCAGGTAATAGGTTCAAGTTTTACCTGGGGTACATCGGCAACCGTAGATATTCCGCTTTGTCCGGATGTTGATATTGAGGTGTATTGGAACACATCGGGTTCTAACCCGGCAGATAAAGGACTGATTATTTACAGTCAGTATGAAGATATTTACTCAAAACCGGCAGGTTTGGGAGAACAGGGTACAATAGTAATTGCAGGAACGGTTTCTTGTGACGAACCTACATGTCCAAAACCACAAAATATAACATTGATATCTACTACTTCATCATCGGCTACATTTAGTTGGGACGAAATGGGAGATGCTGGTACATGGGAAGTATGGGCACTTCCTTCAGGATCGCCTGCTCCAACAGAAGCAGGTGAGGAAACAACCCAAAACCCTCATACAGTTACCGGACTTGATTCGGCTACAGAATATGTATTTTATGTAAGAGCTAATTGTGGCGATGCCGATGGGTATAGTACATGGACAGGTCCGTTTAGCTTTATTTCAGCTATTGAGAACGATGAGTGTGACGGGGCAGTAATGACACCTGTAAATACTACATATGAATGTGTTGATTTTACAGAAGTATCATTTTTAGGAGCTACTGCCTCTACAGAGCCGGTTTGTACCGGTGTTAATGGTGGTGATGTATGGTATGAATTTGTTGCGGGAGACCCAACACATATTATTACTCTTAGTAATTTTGAAGTAGGTAACGCTTCTGCTCAGCCATTTGTACTTGCTCTTTATGAAGATTTTTGTGGTGATGCACTTGGCGAACCACTATATTGTAGTGAAAACAATGCTATTAATGCATTAGGATTAACGGTAGGTGCCACTTATAAAATAAGAATTTCCCTTAATTCAACTACGCCAAACAATTCATTACATGTAAGTGATCTTTGTATTACAACTCCTGATAGTAATGGTAACGGAGCTTCTCAGTGTTTAGTAACAACAATTAACTCTGATTTTGAGGAGCCGCTATTTGATTTAGGAGGATGGGCTATGTTCCACCAAAATGCAGTGCCGGGCTGGAGAACAACAGCTACAGATGGTATGATAGAATATTGGGGAGATGGCTTTAACGATGTACCTGCTTATAGCGGTAACCAGTTTATAGAGCTTAATGCTAATCAGGTAGCAGGTGTGTATCAGGATTATGTTGCACCTCCGGGAACTGTTTTTGAATATGGATTTGCTCACCGTGGGCGTATGGCTGTAGAGACCTGTCAGCTTAAAGCAGGTCCTCCGGGTGGACCATATCTTCCGGTAGGTGACCCTGTTTCTACAGGTACTACTGACTGGAGTTATAATACAGGTACTTATATTGTTCCTGCAGGTCAGGATGTAACACGTTTCATTTTTGAATCAGTTCCTACAGCCGGAGACCCAACAATAGGTAACTTCCTTGATGCTGTTACATTTAATGCCAATACAGGTATTGTTACACCAAGCCCGCTTAATATAGACTGTTCTGATCCGGTAGCTAATATTGAAGCTATTGGTGGAGGTACGTGGGTAGCTTATGATAATAACCCTTCTACAACTTTGATAGAAGACCCTAACAGTAATGTAACTACAATTACAGGATTTACAGTTCCGGGTGATTATTATTTTGAATGGTCTACACCTTTCTGTAACAGTACACTTGTAATAACCTATTCTACAATTGATATTCCTGCTCCTGTTGTTAGTAATGTTATGTACTGTGAAGGTGCAGTTGCTACAGCTCTAACGGCAGAAATATTGGAAGGATATACTATTAACTGGTATGATTCTGAAGACGGTGTGGCGCTTACTGAAGCTCCAACACCAGATACATCTATTGCCGGTACAACTACATATTATGTAAGTCAGTCTAACGAAAACGGATGTGAGAGCCCGCGTGCAGCTATCGAAGTATCAGTTATCGCTATTCCTGTTGCAGATGTAATAGAAGATGTTACTGATTGTGATGCTTTTGTACTTCCTACGCTAAGTGAAAATAATAACTATTATACTGGTCCTGATGGAACAGGCGATATGCTTGCTGCCGGAGATGAGTTAACAGAGGGACAAACGGTTTACATCTTTGCTCAGGCTCCTGGTACAGACTGTTCTAGCGAAAGTAGTTTCGTTGTAAATATTGTTCCTACACCTATAATAAGCGTTAACCAAGGCTGTGAAGGCGGAATTTATATGCTTGAAGTAACTCTTGATGATAATTATACAGAAGCTACAGTTAATATTGACTGGACTGATGCCAGCGGTGCTACCATCGGTACAGGTTTAACAGCTACAGCTACAGAGATTGGTGTTTACACCGTAACAGTAACTCCTGTAGGAGGTGATATCTGTTCTTCATCATTTGAACTTACTGTTGATAATGTTGCCTGTATGATTCCTAAAGGTATCTCTCCAAATGGAGATACTATGAA
>NZ_WOWP01000032.1 GCF_009741375.1 Flavobacterium rakeshii | reverse complement strand
AGAATTCAAACCCAAAACAAAATAATTGAGGGCTTAAAAGTTCAAATGTTGGGGTTGCAAGAGAAGATATTCAGACGAAAAATTAAGATGAAAGATGAGTACGGGAATGAATTCCCTGAATGGGAATTTAAAAATGGTGGAGACTTGTTTTATAATGCCACAAATAAAAATCACAATTCAGATTTACCAATTCTTGCAATTACTCAAGACCACGGCGCTATCCCAAGAGATTCAATTGATTATCAAATTTCAGTAACTGATAAGAGTGTTGAGAGTTATAAAGTTGTAGAAATTGGAGATTTTATTATTAGTTTGAGAAGTTTTCAGGGAGGAATAGAATATTCTAACTACAGAGGTATATGTAGTCCAGCCTATATAATCCTAAAAAATAAGTGTGAGATTGAAAAACTCTTTTACAAATATTATTTCAAGACAGTAGATTATATCAAGCTACTGAATAAAAAACTTGAAGGTATAAGAGATGGAAAAATGATTAGCTATGCTTATTTTTCAGAAATTCCCTTGCCTTATCCGAACTTAAAACAACAAATTGAAATAGCTAGTGTATTACACACTTTTGAAGAAAAAATAGAGATAGAAATAAGAATTCTAAAAGGATATAGTCGTCAAAAGCAGTACCTTTTGCAACAAATGTTTGTATAGAATTTATACAAACATTTGTTGTAGTAGATATTTCCTTTGCGCGTCCAGTTGCTCTAAAATCTTTTTTTCGATTTGGACTTTTTGGTCGATTTTAGATAAAAAGGTAGATATTCGTTTTTGCTCTTGTATAGAGGGTAGATTTACATCTATATCAAAAAAATCTAGAACGCCCACATTTAAAAGACCGTGATTCCGAGCACCTTCCTGTGCAATTTTTTCAAGTTCATTATTTTGAATTTGTGATTCAAAATAATGTTCCATGAAATCTTTGTTAGCCTTTTCATAAAAACGAAAACATATGTAAAGTGTAGATACAACCCCCTCATTATGCCTATTTAATCGTTTTATAGCTCCCATCGGATATCCAGTTGAATAACTTTTATTATATGCAAAATCACCGTTTTTTAGCAAGTAGTAACCTTCAACATTTTTAGCAGAAACAGATTTATTAAAAAACTCAAGTTGACTGATTAAACCATGTTGTGCCGATATAGTCAGAACATTTTGATTATTATTAGAGTTCTTACTAACAATCCTTTCAGCAATATCTTTTAACTTATATATTTCCCAGCTAGGATAAGGATTTCCATCCTTATCTTTAAAACTAATTTTCTGTTTAAATATCATTTCTCTTAAATTTTGAATTAAGGATTGATAATGTTGTAGTATTTTGTTTTGGGTTTGAATTCT
>NZ_WOWP01000031.1 GCF_009741375.1 Flavobacterium rakeshii | reverse complement strand
TTACAAACGAGGCGTTAATAAGCATCCGGTGTTTGAGGCGATAGCCGAGTTCGGATGGTTTAGACGAATGAAATAATTTTTAGTCTAAAGAGTTCAAGACTTGAATTTTTGGTTCTTTTGTTTCAAGATAAAAGAACAATCCCTATAAAACAAAAGCAGGAATAAATTATATTTGTTATATGGAAATAACCCTGCGCCCTGCCACAGCAAACGACCTTGAAGGTATACTGACTATAGTAAACCACAACATACTACACTCTACCGCATTGTATGACTACAATGTAAAATCTATGGAGTACATGCAACAGTGGTTTACCGAGAAACAGGAAGCAGGCTGGCCCGTTATTGTTGCTGATAGCAAAGGGAAGGTAGCCGGTTATGGCACTTATGGCACCTTTCGTACTAAAGACGGTTACAAATACACGGTAGAACATTCTGTTTATGTAAATGAAGAATATCATGGTAAAGGCATAGGAAAAATGCTTTTAGCCGACCTTATTGTACTTGCCAAAAAACAGGGAATGCATAGCATGATAGCAGGTATAGATGCCGAAAACAAAGGCAGTATAGAATTCCACAAAAAATTTGGTTTCAGGGAAGCAGGATTATTAAAGGAAGTAGGCTTTAAGTTTAACCGCTGGCTGGATGTAGTGTTTATGGAGCTTCATTTATGACTCTAATGCCTTTTCTCCATACGTTTTAAAATATCATTCATCATATCAATCTGTACCCTTTGTATTTCAATAAGTGATTGCTCCTGGTGCAGTATTAAGTGATCCAGCTTTTCATGCAATAACCTTATTTCAAGTTCGCTTTTAAGGTTAATAAGATAATCGTTTTTTGCTCGCTCCCTGTCTTTCTCCTCCTGCCTGTTTTGGCTCATCATAATTACCGGAGCCTGCAATGCAGCTAAACAGGACAAAATCAGGTTAAGCAGTATAAACGGATATGGATCAAACCCATTATTGGCAAGCCAGAAAACATTAAGCGCTATCCACGCTAACAGGAAAACCAAAAATGATATGATAAAGGTCCAGCTACCGCCAAAGGTCGCCACCTTATCGGCTACGCGTTGCCCTACGGTATAAGTCGTACTTTCTTCTTCATCAGCCAGAGTATTACTAATAAGTGTTTTTTCGTTAAGCGATTCCACTACCTTTTGTTCCATATCGGTAAGCTCACCCATTTGGGTATTCATAAAGTCAGATATGTACTTTTTCCGGTAATGACCTAATTCAGAAAGTGAAAGACTACAATTCTCATCAAAATCAGGATGGTCTTTTTTAATGATGTTCAGTATCGGTTCGCGCACTAATTTAGCCGATACCTTTTCGGAATCAGGAAACTGTTTTTTGGATATGTCACTGGTAAACCTCTCCATATTAGAACCATTTTTTACGTTTAAAATAAATAATCATAATCAGGGCAAGTGTTACCATAAGCCCCAGGGCATAAAAATATCCGTTTTTAAAATGCAGTTCGGGGATATGGTCAAAATTCATCCCATACACCCCTACCACAAAGGTCATTGGCATAAATACTACCGAGAAAATGGTAAGTGTTTTCATAATCTCATTCATGCGCTGTCCCTGTGCCGAATAATAAAAGTTTGAAGCACTGTCCAGTGAGTTCATGTCATATTCAATTTGGTCCAGTAGCTCAAGGCTCTTTTGGTGCAGGCGGGTAAAAAAGGTATAACTGGTACTTTCTATAACATCATAATCCTGATCGTCCTCATCATTTTTAATATTGAATAAAGCCTCACGTATAGGTGTGATGGAACGTTTCAGGAAGTTAAGGTCTTCCTTTGCCTTTTCAACATCGGCTATAAAGTCGGCTCTTTGGGAAGTTTTTGCCTGTATGTTGAGGGCTTCAATTCGATCTTCATACTTTTCAATGGTCACAAAAAAGTTTTCCATTATTGCGTCAAGCATCAGGTATAGCAGGTAATCGTTCTTCTTTTTACGGATTATCCCCACTCCTGTTCTTATACGCTCACGGATGTGTGAAAAGTAATCGCTTTTTTTCTCCTGAAAGGAAATTATCATATTATCCTTCAGCAAAAAGCTTATCTGTTCGGTAGCCATACTACCCTCCTCTTCTTCCGGCAGCACCGATTTTACACTGAAAAACAGGATATCGTTACCCAGTTCCTCAATACGCGTTCGGCGTGAGGTATTAAGTATATCACCAATTATAAAACTTTCTACATGCAGCAGCTCGCCAATTTGCTTTATAAGTTCCACATCATGCAGTCCGTGTATATTAAGCCATTTAATTGCATTTTGATTTTGGGGAGATGTACATTCCTTTTGTATAACATCCAGGTGTACTTTTTGATATTCTTTACAGCCCTGCTCATCATAAGTAAAAAGTTGCATTTCAACAGGATCATTTTTATAGGCTCCTGTATACTCATAATAATTAGGTTGAACTTTGCGTACTTTTCGGTATTTAATCCTCTTCATGTCGATTTGTTTCCATAAATATAGGAGTTTTTTAAAATCCATTCTATTTTTACAAAAAGTTTAATTCATGAAGATACTTATTACGAATATTAAAGAATTGCTGCAGGTAAGGGAAGACGGAATTGAGAAAGTCTCAGGAAAAGACATGGCCGTGCTGCCTTCTTTACAAAACGCATACTTACTGATTGAAAACAACATTATTGCCGATTATGGTACTATGGAAAACTGCCCTAATGCATCAGGTATACAAACCATAGATGCTACCGGTAAAACCGTACTGCCTTCATGGTGTGACAGCCATACCCATATTGTTTATGCCGGCAACCGCGAACAGGAGTTTGTAGACCGCATAAACGGACTTAGTTATGAGGAGATTGCTTCACGCGGTGGCGGTATACTTAACTCGGCTAAAAAGCTTAATGAAACATCTGAAGAGGATTTATACCTACAGTCACGCACCCGACTGGAAGAAGTAATGCAACAGGGAACCGGAGCCGTAGAGATTAAATCGGGTTATGGGCTAACCGTTGAAGGGGAGCTTAAAATGCTAAGGGTTATTAAGCGTTTAAGGGAAGAATACCCTATAGCTATTAAGGCTACCTTTTTAGGAGCACATGCTTTCCCGGCAGAATACAAAGAAAATCACAGTGCCTATATAGACCTAATTATAAACGAAATGCTTCCTAAAATAGCCGAGGAAAAACTGGCAGACTATATTGATGCCTTCCTTGAAACGGGTTACTTCTCTGTTGAGGAAACCGAACGTATTATGGAAGCCGGTAAAAAATACGGACTACAAGCTAAAATTCACGTAAATCAGTTTACCGCTATTAAGGGGATCGAGGCCTGTGTGAAGTATGATGCGCTTAGTGTAGACCATCTTGAAATTGTAACCGATGAGGATATTGAAGTACTTAAAGGCACTAAAACAATGCCTGTAGCACTGCCTACTTGTTCTTTCTTTATCAGTATACCATACACTCCGGCACGTAAAATGATAGAAGCCGGGTTACCGCTTGCTCTTGCTACCGATTTTAACCCGGGTACTACTCCGTCAGGAAACATGAACCTTGTAGTAGCGACTGCCTGTATCAAAATGAAAATGACACCGGAAGAGGCCATAAATGCAGCAACCATAAACGGTGCCTATGCAATGGATTTATCCAAAACGCATGGTAGTATCACTAAAGGTAAAAGAGCCAACCTTATTATAACACAACCGCTTACCTCCTATTATCAGTTACCTTATGCTTTTGGTAGTGACCTTATAGACACGGTAATTGCAGAAGGAAAAGTTATATAACTATACCAAAATAAAAAGAGGAGCCATAATATGACTCCTCTTTTTATTTTATAGCTGTTACTTATTATCTTAAAGTAAAAGTATCGTTTGCAACAAGCTTATCTTTATCAAAAAGGTTTACGTGGTAAAGACCTTTTTCAAAGTCAGACCCCGAAAGAATTTCTGTTACAGTAACAGTTTTGTTCTCATAAATAGCGTTGGTAACAAAGCTGTAAGTTAGAGTATACTCACCAAAAGTTTCGGTTTGTTTCTCACCAAGAACATTATTTTTACTGTCTATAACCTGTACATAAAACATTCTATTACCTGTTTGAGCTACTTCGTTAGCTGCAATAGTGAATGATATTTTAAGTTTGTCTACACGTCTTGCTTTATCTGTAGCAACAAGTTTACCTGAACTTTTTTCTTTAAATGCTTCGGCAGTTAAATTAACGATTGAAAGTTTAGAAGCTTTCTCAGTAATTTTCATGTTTTGTGCAACAAGCGTATCATTGTACTGTCTTGTTTCGTTAAGTGCAACAGCAGTACTGTCACGCTCTACAGTAAGTAGTTCGTTTTGTTTTTTAAGTTCTTCGTTTTCTGCAAGAAGGTTATCCATCTCGTTTTTCAGCTTAAAGTAGCTGTTTTTGTATTTTTGTAAAGAAGCAACATCACCTTCTGCCTTTTTAACCTGTGCAATAAGTTCTTCAATTTTTGCACGCTCAGCTTCAAGTTCGCTTTTTAAACCGGAGTTATCAGCAATAGCAGCATCATAACTTGCTTTAGCACTCTCAAGATCGCTAAGAAGCTGGTCTTTTTCAGAGATATACTGCTTTTCTGTTGCCTCGTTGTCGGTGCTCATTTTGTACATGTACGCAAGGCTACCAACTAGTAATATGGATAGTATTACTATAATCGCTTTTAAACTAGAGTTACTTTTTTGTTGTTCCATTATTTATTAAATTGTTTTTGCCAAATTTATACATATTTTAATTCTATGGGTTCATTTTAACGAAATTTTATAGGAAAATCGTATTTTTGAATCGTATTATTATTGTATGGAAAACATCATCAGGTTTACAGCCACAGACTTATCTAAATATACCTCCCACCGTAGCGGAGAGATTAAATTTGGTGAGCGTATGCTTACCATTCCAAAGGACGAAAAACCCTTTGAATTTCTTAAATCATGCGAAGCTAATTATGTTATTTTGGGCGTGCCCGAAGACTTAGGTGTACGCGCTAACTTTGGGCGTGCAGGTGCCTCATCGGCATGGGAAAGTGCTATAAAAGCCATTGTTAACCTTCAGCATAACAAATTCAGCAAAGGGAATAAAGTACTTATCCTTGGGCATATTGATGTTACAGATGCTATGAAAGAGGCAGAAGGTTTAAACATTAACGAAAAGGAAGACCGTAAAAAACTCTCTCACCTGGTAGAGAAAATTGATAAGGAAGTTTCTCACGTTGTGAACCGAATTATTACAGCAGGTAAAACACCTATTATTATTGGGGGAGGTCACAACAACGCCTACGGTAATATAAAAGGTGCAGCACTGGCTAACGGTAAGCCTGTAAACGCTATTAACTTTGATGCCCATACTGATTTCCGTCAGCTGGAAGGTCGTCACAGTGGTAACGGGTTCTCTTATGCTATGGAAGAAGGCTTCCTTAAAAAGTATTACATTTTCGGGCTACATGAAAATTATGCCTCAAAAGGTGTAATGGAAAGTATTAAAAAACTAAGCGAACGTGTACGTTATAATACATATGAGCAAATTGCCGTAAGGAAAGAAAAAAGCTTTAGTGATGAAATGGCTCATGCCCTTGGTTACATAGAAGATGAGAAATTCGGTATTGAAATCGATCTTGATTCCCTGCCTAATGTTGCCAGTAGTGCCATGACACCCAGCGGATTTAGCGTAGAAAAGGTTAGGCAGTTTATACATTACTTCGGGAAAAATAAAAATGCTGCTTACCTGCACCTTTGTGAGGGAGCACCGGAACTGGATAACGAAAAGAACAGCCATTTAACCGGTAAGCTTATCGCTTATCTGGTAACCGATTTTATTAAAGCTAAAAACGGAGAGTAACACTAATTTTATTTAACGTACCTTTGCAGCGCACCCGGTAAACTTTAATTGGGTATGCTTTTTTATATGATGAAATTCAGCGACTTAAATTTACACCGAACTATACTCCAAGCTATTAGTGATGAGGGTTATGAAAGCCCTACTCCAATACAGCAACAGGCAATACCTGCCATTTTAGATGAAAAAGATCTTGTGGGTACGGCACAAACAGGTACAGGTAAAACTGCCGCCTTTGCTATACCTATGATTAATATGCTGCACCCTATAGTAGGTTCGGCCAAGAAAAGAAAAAGCATCAGGGCTTTAGTAATCACACCTACACGCGAACTGGCGTTACAGGTGGGCGAAAGCTTTGATAACTATGGTAAATATACCAATATACGTCAGTTAACCGTTTTTGGTGGGGTTAACCAGGCTCCGCAGGTAGACCAGCTTAAAAAAGGGGTCGATGTACTTATTGCAACTCCGGGAAGACTTTTGGATCTTCACAAACAGGGGTTCATAAATTTAGACCACCTACACTTTTTAGTACTTGATGAAGCCGACCTAATGCTGGATATGGGCTTTATTAATGATGTAAAAAAGATTATAAAGCTAACACCTGATAACAGACAAACACTATTGTTCTCGGCTACTATGCCGTTACCCATACGTGAACTTGCCGATACTTTCCTAACCGATCCTAAGTATGTTTCGGTAGCACCAATATCAAGTACTGCCGAATTGGTTAAACAACAGCTTTACTTAGTAGATAAAGCCGATAAACGTAAACTGCTGTACCACCTTATACGCAACGAAAACCTTAAAAATGTATTGGTATTTACACGTACCAAGCACGGTGCGGATAATGTGGTTAAGGCTCTTAAAAAGAATGGTATTGAAGCCGGAGCCATACATGGTGATAAGTCACAAAGTGCCCGCCAGCGTATGCTTGAAGGCTTTAAGAACAAGGAAATATCGGTTCTTGTAGCTACAGATATTGCTGCAAGGGGTATTGATATAGAAAGTCTGCCGTTTGTAATAAACTTTGACCTGCCTAATATCCCCGAAACGTATGTACACCGTATAGGACGTACAGGACGTGCGGGTAATTCAGGACTGGCAATATCGTTTTGTGGTCGTGATGAACTTCCTTACCTAAAGGATATCGAAAAACTTATAAGACTAAAAATTAAAGTTATCGACGAGCATCCTTATCCTTATAGTAATCAGGAAGGAGAAAACAAAAAAGAAGAAGGACAGAAACCTGACCTCAGAAATAAAAAGAACAATGCCCGTAGTGGTAAATCAAAACCGGGAAGCAGTAATTCGAAATCAAGAAAATCGGAAGCTTCAAAGAAAAAGAAAAGACGCTGGTATTAAACCAGCGTTTTTTTTGTTTATATTTAAATCACTTATTATTAGTGATATGACTGCACGGTTTGCCACAAAACAGGATGTAAAAGCTATTTACGGTTTTATAAACGAACTCGAAAATACCGTTTTTGATTACGGAGTTTTTGAACAGTACTATTTTGAAAACCTCGAAAACAAAAATTACATCTATATAGTGGTTACAGATGCCGTACAAAACGTTATTGGCTTTTGCAGTTGCCATGGTCAGTTACTACTGCATCATCTTAGCATGGTTTTTGAAATACAGGAATTATATGTAACTCCGGAATACCGAAACAATAAAGTGGGACGGTTTTTGCTGGAAACAATGGAGAGCCTACTTAAAGAAAAAGGATACAACCTACTGGAAGTAACCTCAAACAAACGCAGAACAGAAGCACACCGTTTTTATATTAATAACGGTTTTGCCGATACCCATTTTAAGTTTACAAAAAGGCTGTAATAACAATTGTTTTTTACCTTTTTGTAACCTGTAATCGGGGGATTAAGCTTAATTTTGATAACCAACTATAATTTTTACTTGTATGAAACCTGTATATCACTATGCCACGGTACTTAAAGCCATTGAGCAATTAAGAGAAAAAGGATTTACCGAAGACTTTAACCTACACGAAAACTGCTTAGTTTGTAATACCGATAAGTTTGAGGTAGAAGAGTTTGAAATCTCTCATATTTACTACTACGAAGGCGATAGCAATCCCGGAGATGAAGCTACCGTATATGGTATTGAATCTAAAAGCGGAATAAAAGGTATACTGGTAACCGGTGATGAACAGGACACCGACCCAATGTCAAAAAGCATTATAGATAAACTTCTTGTAAGTCGTAACAAACGCGACTAATTCATGAGAGCATACTGGATTTTTTTTCTTAGGGTAAACCTGATTAACCTTATTGTGAGCCTCGGCATGACTTTCAACAACATAATCATGCTACCTGTAATATTGTGTACTTTCGGGATGGCTTTTGGCTTTTTGGGGTACTACTATTTTTATAAAAACGAACTTTATTTATACTATAACCTTGGGTTTACCAAGCTTAAACTTGGGATAATGACATTAGTTATTAATGCCGTTATATCCCTGCCTCTTTTTATTTTACTAATATTACTATCGTGAAACAAAGTCTTTCTGTATCGGGGATAATTAAACGTTTTGGAAACAAAACGGTGCTGGACAATACTTATATGCGTTGTGATACCGGAGAGATTGTTGGTGTTTTCGGGAGGAATGGCAGCGGAAAATCTACATTACTTAAAGTCATTTTCGGTAGTGAAAAAGCCGATAGTATTTCTATTAGCATAAACGGAAAATACTGCAAACCAAAAGACATAATTACCCAACAAAAAATAGCCTATTTGCCACAGGATCCCTTTTTGCCTAAAAACAAAACGGTAAAAAATATTATCCCGATAGTATTACCTAAAGGCAGCCTGCAGGACAAACTGTTTTACAGACCGGAGATTCATCATTTAAGGGATAAAAAAGTAGGAAGCCTTTCTATGGGACAGTTACGTTACCTTGAACTTTTAATAGTAAGCCACCTTCCCCACCCTTTCCTAATGCTCGATGAGCCTTTCTCTATGGTAGAACCCCTGTACAAAGAAAAAATACAGGAACTGCATACCGAACTGAAACAGGAAAAAGGTATAATAGTTACAGATCATTATTACCATGATATACTGGATATAAGCGATAAGAACCTCTTAGTAAAAGAAGGAAAAATAATACCTATAGATAAACCTGAAGAATTAATAACGCACGGCTACTTAAGAGCCGTAAATCAATAACAATGAGAAATATTTATGTTTTGGCATTAGCCATGTTTGCCATAGTGGCAAAAGCTCAGGATGTAAAAGTAATGAGCTACAACATCCGTCTTGATGTAGCAAGCGACGGAGAAAACCGATGGGATAACCGTAAAGACATGCTTGCGGGTCAGGTACTATTTTTTGAACCCGATTTTATGGGGGTACAGGAAGCACTACCACACCAAATGCAGTACTTGGACAGTGCACTGGTAAAATACGACCACATAGGCGTAGGTCGTGACGACGGTAAAAACAAAGGTGAATTCTCAGCTATATTCTATAACAAGTCAAAATACACAATGCTGGAAAATCATACTTTCTGGTTATCTGAAACACCCGATGTACCTTCTAAAGGATGGGATGCTGCTTATAACCGAGTTTGTACTTACGGATTGTTTGAAAACAATAAAACCAAACAAAGAATATGGATATTCAACACTCATTTTGACCATGTAGGCAATGTTGCACGTACAAACAGCGTTAAAATGATAACAGATAAGATTAAGGAAGTAAATAAAGACAATCTTCCGTTTGCGGTTACGGGCGACTTTAATCTGGAAGAAGATACCGAAAGTATTAAACTGATGTCTTCATTACTTAATGATTCTAAAAAAGTAGCCAAAATGGTTTTCGGACCTGATGGTACATTTAATGCCTTTGAATTTCATAAACCGGTAACCACAAGAATAGATTACATATTTGTACCTCAAAAAAGAGTAAAAGTTGTAAAATATGCTGTTTTAAGTGACTCTAAGGATTGTAGGTATCCGTCAGACCACTTACCGGTATATGTGGAACTAAAAGTAAAATAAAGATGAAAAAACTATTGTTCATAGGAGCTTTACTAATTATATCCTGCAAGGAAAGTAATGCTCCTGTGAATAATGATACCTATACCATAACCGAAAATCAATGGATGGCCGATTCCATTGGAAAATATGATACCTCCATACCCCGCTTTAATGATTTATATGGCAGGTGCAACTTTATTATAGACAGCACTAATACCGTTTATTTTTATGCCAAAGCTCCTACGTTTAGCAATGATTGTTTAGGCGTAGATTTCCAACCGGGTAAAACACCATTTATAAATCTTTTCCCTGATGACTTAGTAAAGGTTGACAGTAAAATAATGAATCATTTTATTGAGCTGAATATAGTTAATAATGACATGAATCCTGTTACAAAGAAGTTAAATACATTAGCCATAGCAACTCCCGGTGGCACCTTTAACTCCCCTATACTTACAAGTATACTTAACAAAATTACAACAAGCAGAAACAAGCCCTTGTGGATTGTTCGCCCCCTAACTCAGGAGGAAAGTATTGTACTTAAGTATAAAAAAGAAAATTATACAGGTATTGTATACGACCCACATTTGATTGAATGGGATACCACTAAAATTTACTTTGAAAAATACTGGCCTATACAACCCTAAGCTATGAAAAAAGTAATATTCATATTGTTTGTTATTCTAGGTAGTTGTATGGAGCAGGCTAATACCGAAGTAAAAGAAAAGGTATACACCATAGCACCCGATATGAACCACTGGTCTAAAGATACACTGGGTAACCGGACAGAATCACCTCTGTTTGGTTATTACGGTGATAAAAACCTAATTGTAGATGAACAGGGAAAACTATTTTATTACAGTTATTCCCAAAACTATAATACAGACTGTATTTATGATAATACCATACCCAAACAGAAACTTATACATTTAAATCCTAAAGACTTTATTGAGTTAAATGATAATACGATAGAAGGGTTTATTGATCAAAACATCAATGATGCTGATATCCCGAAAGGTCAGTTCATAACACTTGTAATAGGAACAGCCAGAGACACATTTAACTCTGCTACTTTAACAAAAGCTCTTTCAAAACTGGAATATGAAAAAGTAGTGTATATGATAAGACCGTTAACCGAGGAAGAAAAAGTTGTTTTAGCATATTACAAAAGCGGAGAGCCATATTACCCGGCAAAAGTAATTTGGGATACTACAAAAGTAGTTTTGAACCGATAATTAAAAACTTACAGGTATGAAAGTCATATACATAGTTCTTTTATTTTTTTTCATTTCCTGTAAGGAAAATAAACCTACTGAAACTGATAAAACTACTTATTACACTACTGAAGCCATAAAAGAAAAAAATGAAAAAGAGTATCAGGTTAAACTTAAAGAATTTGATGATAAAGATTCTGGCAGTACAGAACCTGTATTAATACCCTATATATATGATGACCAATATTACTCCAACCATAATTTTATAATCGATTCCCTAAATCATATATATTACTTTTATCAATCACGTGCCTATATGCCTGTTTATTGTGGTACTGGTTTAGATCAGGGGCCGTATCCTGCTCCGTTTATAAACCTTTATCCTAAAGATATTATCGATATACCTGTTGATGATTTTGAAACTTTTTTTAAATCAAAAGTTATGGACTCCCTAAAACCGGAAGAGCGCATGTATATATACATTGGTTCACAAAAGGACTCATTTCAATCTGCCGAAGTAAATCAAATATTTAAAAAATTAGAAGGTGATGAAAAAAACAGACGTATTATTTGTCGCAGGACTACAGAAGAAGAAAATATTGTATTACAATACAAAAAAAGTGGAAAGCCTTATAATCCTGATACCATAAAATGGAACCCTGATTTAACAGATGTGCCAAAATAAAAAATCCCGGTACTTCCGGGATTTTTTATTTATTCTTCTATTATTACTCGTTCCGTTTTTGGTATTACTGTTATGCTATATGGAGTAGTAAGTGCCATACTTACGGTTTCGCCCTGTTCCGGTTTCCTTATGCTAACTTTTACAGTAGCAACATTACCTTCAACCATAACACTACGTACACCTATACTAAACCCACCCGATGATTTTTGTCCTAAAAAAAGGGCTACTACATTATTGGTATCAAAATCAACATTAGGAGCATCCCCTAGGTTCAGTTCGCTGTATAACGATTGTAAGTCGTCCTGATTGGTTATAACCATATCAGAGCGTTGTTCCCTACCACCGTAAGCCGACTGCTGTAAGATTTCAAAGCTTACTATACCTGTCGCATTAATATTATTAACAATGTTGATTCGGCATCCGGTTACTACCAAAAGCACGATAAAAAGGCTGGCTAGTTTTTTCATTATTTGTGTTTTAAGGCTTTTTTATATAATCTTTCGTATAAAGGTACGATATTCTGAATATCAAACTCCTGAGCCACTTTTAGGGCATTGTTTTTAAATTTAAGCAATATCTCGTCATCTTCCAAAATAGAGATGGCCCTTTTTGCCATAGTCTCTACATCGCCCACATCGGCAAGGTAGCCGGAATAGCCTTCCTTATTAACCTCCGGTAAACCTCCTGTATTGCTTGATATAACCGGAACCCCGTTTGCCATAGCCTCAAGCGCAGCAAGACCGAAACTTTCGGTTTCAGACGGCAGCAGGAACAAATCACTAAAACATAAAATCTCGTTGATCTCGCTACTGTTTCCAAAAAAGATAACCTTATCGGCAAGCCCCAGTTCATCACAAAGCTTTTCTGCAGGTTCTTTTTCAGGTCCGTCTCCTACAAGCATCAGCTTGGCAGGCATTACCTTTTGTACTTCGTTAAATATTCTTATCACATCCGGTATACGCTTCACCTTCCTGAAGTTACTGATGTGCGTAATAATCTTTTGCTTTTCGGTAGCCATCATAGAGCGATGACACGGAGAGTTTTCTTCCAGTTTCTTCTTATCTACCTCTATAAAGTTAGGAATAACCTCAATGTCCCTTTTAATATCAAAGAGCTTGTAGGTGTCGTCTTTTAAAGCCTGAGATACTGATGTTACCACATCACTGTGATTAATACTAAAACTTACTGCCGGTTTGTAGAACGGGTGATTACCCACAAGGGTAATATCGGTACCGTGAAGTGTGGTTACCATAGGGATTTTAATTCCCTGTTCCTTTAGCATCTTTTTAGCCATATACCCTGCATAGGCATGTGGTATGGCATAATGTACATGCAGAAGCTCTATACCATGCAGCTTTACCATATCTACCAGTTTACTGGAAAGAGCCAGTTCATAGGGCTGATAATGAAACAAAGGATATTCGGGAACGTGTACTTCGTGATAATGTAAATTAGGATTCAACAGGGCAAGGCGCACGGGCTGACTGTAGGTAATAAAGTGTATTTCGTGACCGCGGCGCGCCAGTTCCAAACCAAGTTCGGTAGCGACAACTCCACTACCACCAAAGGTTGGATAACAAACTATAGCGATTTTCATATAAGATTTAAACTAAATAAAGAGTAACGAAATTAAATAAAAAAAACGGTCGGAACCGTCTTTATTCAGAAATTAACGTAATAAATACCCTAATAAAAATTATTTTGATTTTAAATTGGCTTCATACAAATCAATCCACTGTTGTGGTGTCATTTTAGAAACCAACTCACCTATAAGTTCAAACGGAATGTTTTCGGGCTTTTTGAAGCGTATGCAACTTTTCCCCATATCCAGTTTGGTTTTAACATGTTTAGGATATTCGGCCACAAACCAGTCATAAAGCTCCTTATCAGCATATACCCCCATGTGGTATAAAGCCACAAAGTTTTTTTGGGAAGCAATACTCATAAAAGGCAACGGCAGCTTAGGATCACAATGATAGCCCGGTGCATAAGCAGAATGTGGTACTACCCACCCTATCATACCATACGAAATACCTTCCTGAAAACCCTTTGGCAAATTGCTTACAATAGTTTCACGAAGTTTCTCCATTACATCCCTTCTCTCTTCGGGGATGGCGTTTAGGTACTCTTCAACACTGTTGGCTTTATACTGCATATCCTTTGGTTTTATCGTTAATGACTATTTGATAACGGCATCCTGTATTATCTTTTGGATATCTTCCCTTATATTTTCTTTAGAAAGTTTGTTTTCTTTTGCTTCAGGGTATGTTCTGTTAGAAAGGAAAACATACACCACTCCGTTTACAGGATCGGCCCATGCCATGGTTCCGGTAAAGCCTGTATGTCCAAAACTCGATTTTGAAACACAGTCGCACGTAGGTCCCGGATTCTCAATTTGAGGTTTATCCAAACCAAGTCCTCTCCTATTCCCTTCCTCACAACCGTAGCAGGTATTAAAGGTATCAAAAGTTTCCTGAGAAAAGAAACGGTGTCCGCCATACTCACCTCCGTTAAGGTACATCTGCATGATCTTAGCAACATCAAGGCTATTAGAAAACAGTCCGGCATGACCGCCTACACCATCTTCCATTGCTGCCCCCATATCGTGTACATACCCCTGTATGGTTTGATAACGGAAGTAATTATCAACCTCTGTTGGCGGAATTAAACTCATATCCCATTTACGTAACGGGTTATAAGTAGTATGTGCCGCACCCAGTGGTTTATAAAAAGCCTCATCACTTAACACTGCAAGACTTTTTTTGTTAAGCCTTTCAAGGTATGTTTTAAGCAGAATGAATGTAAAATCACTATAGCGGTACTTCTTTTCGGCAAGCAGTTTACTATCGGCTATACGTTGTACAATAGTATCCGGATAATCTTTTCTAAGGTACAGCATCTCTGCCACCTGATTTGGGAATTCTGCCGAATAAGTATCTCTGTAATATTTTTGCGACGGATGATTTGTACTGTCTAGCGTTGCTACATAAAAAGGCATCCACGGCTGTAAACGTGCCTGGTGCAGTAGCATGTCTTTTAATATAATATCCTTTTTATCGGTATTTTTAAACTCGGCAAGCATATCACCCAGTTTGGCATCCATTTTAATTTTACCCTTATCATACAACTGCATTACGTGTGGTAATGTAGAGAGTATTTTGGTAAGCGAAGCCACATCATACGTATCAGCGTTACTAACCTTAGTATCCTTATCATAAGTATGATAACCGTATGATTTTTGGTATACCACTTTACCGTTACGGGCAACAAGCACCTGCAATCCCGGAGTCATATTACCATCAATGGCCTTTTGAGCAATAAGATCTATTTGAGTTAGCCTTGCTGCATCCATACCGGCATTCCCCGGAGTGGTAAAGCCCAGCCTGTATACCGTTTCGGTATCAATACCCGTATTAACCTTATACATACTGTTTATAGAAACAGGTAATTTCCCTTTAGCACCTACAGCTCCAAAAATAACTTCGGCAGCTACAGTTTCGGCAATAGTATTGTTCTGGTAAGCCAGTACTACACTTTTTATATTACTGAAGTCCTTAATTTGCATTAGTGCATAAGGCTTAACAAAGGCAGCAAGTATAACCGGTTTTTCTTTAGCTATTGCCTGAATCCAGTTGAGTTCTTCCTGTTTGAAATTATGGTTTTTCCATGCACCGTCTGCCTTATGGAAACCAATAATTACTTTAGTAACATCTTTTAGTTTTTGCTTATAAAGCGGTAATGACTCTTCTTCAAGGATAGTAATATCAGCATACGCCTGAAGCTTTTCTATAAAGTCATCATTATCAGCATCACCCATTTTTATATAGGCGATTTTTTCGTTTACAAGACTCCGAACAGGTAATATATTATCCTCGTTTTTAAATACGGTTACCGCATTTTCGTATAACTGGTAATTTAAATCATCGTAAGCATAATCGTTAAGGTCTGAATACAGATGATTCATATCTATAGGCTTGTAATTATTAAGTCCTGCCCTGTATTTATAAGCCAATATCTTTTTAACCGAATAAGCCAGTCTTTGCTCGCTAAGTACTCTGTTAGCGTAAGCTTCCTTAAACTTATCTATAGCAAGTGGTACATTTTCGGCAAACAGCAATACATCATTACCCGCTAAAAAAGCCTCAAGGTCTATCTCGCCCGGTTGCATATAATTACTGGCTCCTTTCATATTAAGGGCATCGGTAAAAATAAGTCCGTCATAACCCATTTCGTTTTTCACAATATTGGTAATCACATTGTATGATAACGACGTAGGGTAGTTCTCGGTAGCTTCAATACTAGGCACATTAAGGTGTGCCACCATTATACTGGCAAGCCCTTCCTTAAACAGTTTTTTGTACGGATAAAACTCTAAGTTTCTTAAACGTTCTTCTGTAAATGGTAAATATGGTAATGAATAGTGCGAATCAGAAGCTGTATCACCATGCCCAGGAAAGTGTTTCCCTGTTGCATATACACCCTGACTTTGTAGTCCCTTCATAAGGGCAAGAGCTCTTTCGGTTACGTTCTCTTTATCTTCTCCAAATGAACGGTTACCAATAATAGGATTTTCGGGATTAACATTGATATCTAATACCGGAGCAAAATTGAAATGGATTCCCATTCGGCGGGACTGCATTCCCATTTGTTCTCCCATTTTTTCAATAAGGCGCATATCCTGAACAGCACCAAGTGTCATATTCCACGGATAGCGGTAGGTGGAATCCAGCCTCATGCTTAATCCCCACTCGCCGTCTATACCTATAAAAAGAGGTGTTTTTGCTGCTGCCTGATAACGGTTGGTAAGCTTTGCCTGCCTAACAGGACCACCCTGAAAAAATATCAGTCCGCCTACCTTATAATCCTTAACAAGCTTTTCCACTTCCTGCTCATGAGCTGCATCCTTGTTAGAATATGCCGCAACCATAAACAGTTGTCCTACCCTCTCTTCAAAACTCATCGAATTATAAACACTATCAGCCCATTTTCGTTCGGCCTCCGTTTTATAATCGGTAAAGTCGGGATTGTACTGCGCAAAGGCAGCTTTTATCGTAAGAAGAAAAAGTATCGTGTAAAACCTCATTAAATATCTGCTTTTTAAAAATAACAAAATCATCACTATACTGGCGTAGAATGATGATTTACATACTAATATCAGTCCTTTTTAAAAGAAACGACTGTGCCAGCTCTCTCCTGCAGGTACCTCCCAATAATCCTGCCATTCTCCTACGGTATTCACAAGATTATTAAAAACGATGGTATTAGCGGAAACCGACTTGGCTTTTGCCATTTTCCTGAACTCAATAAGCGGTTTGTGAGCAATGTGCTCACCCTGCTTAAAGGTTACATTCATTTTATCCAGCAGGTCTACATCATATTTCTTTTCAAGCTCCTGTATAAAATGCACTGATGCATCTATAGAGCAACCTGTTGCTGCCTGACTATCCTGGTTAACAGCAAGAATAATAAACCTGTTATATTTTATTTGATAAGAGGCCTCTAAGCCCGAGCCATGTGCAGCCCAATTGCCTATAAAGACTTTTAACGCCTCATCTATTTCAGAAATCTCCTCGTCAGAGAATTTCCTGTTTGACTGATAAATCCAAACTCTGGATTCCTCAGGTAGTGTATCAAAGGGAACGTACATAATTAATTTTTATAAATCCTTCGCATTGGCAATTAGTTCTGCCACATCCATTACTTGAACATTCGCTTCCCTGTTCTTAGCCTTAACACCGTCGGTTAACATGGTATTACAAAACGGGCAGCCCGCTGCAATAATCTCCGGATTGGTTTCAAGGGCATCTTCTGTCCTTTCCACATTCACATCCTTATCCCCTTTTTCAGGCTCTTTAAACATCTGCGCGCCACCGGCACCACAGCAAAGCCCGTTACGACGGGAACGTTTCATTTCAACCAGTTCGGCATCCAGCTTTTCTATAAGGTCGCGTGGTGCTTCATATACATTGTTTGCCCTGCCCAGGTAGCATGGGTCATGAAAAGTAATTTTCTTACCCTTAAACTGGCCACCTTCAATTGTAAGTCTGCCATCATCTAAAAGCGACTTTAAAAACTCAGTGTGGTGAACCACTTCATATTTGCCCCCTAAACCGGGATATTCATTTTTAATCGTATTAAAACAGTGCGGACAAGCAGTTACAATTTTCTTAACCTCATAACCGTTTAGTACCTCAATATTCATCATGGCCTGCATTTGGAAAAGAAACTCATTACCGGCTCTCTTTGCAGGGTCTCCGGTACAACTCTCTTCGGTACCTAATACTGCAAACGGAACATTAGCCTGATTAAGTATCTTAACAAATGCTTTTGTTATTTTTTTTGCTCTGTCGTCAAAACTTCCTGAGCAACCTACCCAAAATAAAACTTCGGGTTGTTTACCCTGGGCCATCATTTCGGCCATTGTTGGCACTGTTAAATTTTCCTGACTCATATCTTATTCGTGTTTGCCATCGTCAAAAACCTGGATGGTCACTTCTTTTTCTACTAAATCTGTAAATTTTCCTCTGTAACGTGTAGCCTTAACAAGGTGGTTATCTATCCAGTGATAGTTACCTCCCCTTGGTTTACCCATAAGCATACCGTGGTATTTAAAGCCGTGTTTTTTTAACCACTCTTCGGTTACACCTCTATGCTCTTCGGTACGTGATGTGAAAAAGAAAATCACGTGTCCTTCATCATACCATTTATTAAGTGTAACTAAAGCATCAGGGTACACCTCGGCAGTTGCCATTCTTTCCGGCTCTTCATTTGGGATATCGTCACAAATAGTACCGTCTATATCGATAAGATAGTTTTTTATCCCCGGAGGAAGTACCGGACTCAAATGCTCACCGTTAATAGTTAACGGAAGTAAATTTTTATCTATTTCTTCTTTTTTCATTATGCTTCGTCTTTCCAGTTTAACCTATCCATCTGGCTATATTGCCATGGAGCACCATTGTTCTCCACATTCGTCATCATATTGTTAAGCTCTGTTGGGGCAGCGCTTTGTTCCATTACAAGATACCTTCTCATATCCATAATAATAGAAAGAGGGTCAATGTTTACAGGACAGGCTTCCACACAGCCATTACAGCTTGTACATGCCCAAAGCTCTTCCTGAGTAATATAATCGTTAAGTAGTGATTTACCGTCGTCTACAAACGTACCGTTATTAGCATCGATATTTCTACCTACTTCTTCTACCCTGTCTCTGGTATCCATCATAATCTTTCTTGGCGAAAGTTTTTTACCTGTAAGGTTTGCAGGACATGAAGATGTACATCTACCACACTCAGTACAGGTATAGGCATTCATTAACTGAACCCAGTTTAAATCCTGAACATCACTGGCACCAAACTTAGCCGGAGCCTCGGCAGCATCACCGGCAGGTGCAGCAAACGGATCGGCATTAGGATCCATCATTAACTTAACCTCATTTGTAACCGATTCCAGGTTATCAAACTGACCTTTAGGCTTAAGGTTAGCATAAAATGTATTAGGGAAAGCTAATAATATGTGTAAGTGTTTAGAGAAATACAGGTAATTCATAAAAATAAGGATACCTGTAATGTGCATCCACCATGCAGCGCGCTCTATAATGATTACAGTACCTTCGCTCATCCCGCTAAATATAGGCTCTATAAACTGAGATATAGGGAACGAACCGGCAGCTATGTAATGCTCTGCTCCTGCCATTTGTAAATGAAAATCGGCAGCATTCATGGTAAGGAACAATAACATTAGTACTGTTTCAAAGTAAAGAATAATGTTACCGTCGCTTTTTGGCCAGCCTTTAAGGTCACCATGAGCAAAACGCCATAGCTTAATTATGTTTCTCCTGATATAGAATATTGCAACAGAAACGATAACACCCAGTGCAAGTATTTCAAAAAATCCTATAAGAACATTATAAAAGCCTCCCATAAATGAGAACAGCCTGTGGGTACCAAAAATACCGTCTATAATAATTTCTAAAAGCTCAATATTTATAACAACAAACCCCACATAAACAATAATGTGCAGTATACCGGCAACCGGTCTTCTAACCATTTTAGACTGCCCAAGGGCTATTCTTGTCATGTTAGCCCAGCGTTCCTTTGGGTTATCGGTACGGTCTATATCCCTGCCCAGCTTAATGTTCCTGATTAGTTTTTTTATATTACGCGCAAAATAACCAAAGCCTGCGGCAAGTATAAGTACAAAAAGTATATTGTCTATATAGCTCATGTTATTGTAGGGTGATTATGTTATATATACCTCGTTTCCTTTATTCTTTAGTTTCGTTATAAGGTGTTGCTTTCTTTCCGAAAACCGAGAAATGCACATAGCGTTTCGGGTTATTTTTAAAGTCGGCAAGCAGCTCTTTCAGTTCGTTTGAAGCATCTGTAAGGTTATTGTACATAGCCTCGTCTTTCATTAGTTTACCTAATGTACCTTTCCCTGCCTGTACATCGGCAAGCATTTTATCTACATTATCAAGTGAGTTTTCCAGCTTTCTTACTGCCTCTCCTATGTTAGCGTTATTGATAGAATCGCTAATCTTGGCAAAGTTAGCCGAAGCTGTTTCCATATTAGCAATTGTACCATTGATTTTAGACTTGTTTTCAGACAGCATACCGTTAAGGGAATGTGAAGCATCGTTAAACTGCTCCATAGTTTGCCTCATCTCTGCAATAGCTATCCTAAGGTTTTGTTGTGTTTTAAGATCCATAACCTGATTTATGCTTGTCAATAGGCTATCAGCACTTACAACAGTAGCTTCTACTTTGCTTTGAAGCGGACCCAGTTTTTCGGTTACCATATCAATAGTACCCGGCTCTACTCCTGCTGTTAGATAATCTCCGTTTTCGGCAGCTACAGGATTGTTCATATCCGGAGCAATAGCAATTTTTCTACCTGCTATTAATCCCGGTGAATATAATACGGCACGGCTGGTTTTAGAAATAGGAAAATCAGTATCTACCTGCATTTCCACTTTAAGTTTACCGGTTTCTTTATCTATAGTTATGCCGTGTACCTTACCTACAGCAAGACCGTTTATAGTTACCTGTGCAGAAGGAGATAAATCTTCCACGTTATCATATACAACATAATATGTTTTGTAAGAATTAAATAAATCCTTACCATTTAAGAAGCTAAAGCCCCAAATAAATAATAAAACAGCACCTATAACTAATATTGCCGTTTTAACTTCTCTCGTTACTTTCAAAACTGATTATTTTAATAAAAAACAAATGTAGGGTAAATAAATAATTTTATTGCAAATATTATTTTAAAGCTTCGCTAACAGATATCTTTTTTCCATCCTTAAAGGCTACTAAAAATGCATCTTTATAACCTTTATCTTTAGCTTCACTCAATAGGTTTTTAGCCTCATTATAGTCAGACACCTCACCATAATAATAACGTACCATTTTCCCATCCTTAAGTTTACTGATATTGTTAAGTCCCTTAAAGTTAGATGGTGTAGTAGCAAGATTTGTAGTACTTGCAGAAATCTGAACCTTAAATACGGCTCCGTTTTTAGCAGGTTGTACAGCAGGCTTTACTTCATTTTTATCGTTATTCTTAGGAGTAGCTTTTACAGGTGATGCACTACCGGAAGAAAAATGTTCTTTTTTGTATTTAATTATGCTTTCCGCAATAGATTCTGACATATCTTTTTTCCCTTTATCAGAATTAAGGTAAGCTCCTTCTGATTTATAAGAGATAAAACCCATTTCAATTAATATACCCGGCATGGCAATACCGTGAAGCACCCAAAAAGGAGCATCTTTAACCCCCCTGTCATTACGTTTTAAACCACTGGTAAAGCCCTTTTGTACAGCTACAGCAGCGTCAAAACTTTCCTGCCTGTATGCTTCCTGCATAAGTTTAATAGCAATTAGGGTTTCTGGATTATTAGCATCAAAGTTTTTATAAACCTCTTTATTATCTTCAAGATCAACTACTGCATTCTCCTTTTTTGCCACCTCAAGGTTAGAGGCATTTTTGGTTAAACCCATAATAAAGGTTTCTGCCCCATGTGCTGTCCTTTTAGCCTCAGCATTACAGTGAATAGAAACAAAAAGATTTGCATCTGCTTTGTTTGCAATTTTAGGTCTGTCTATAAGCTCTATAAAAACATCTGTTTTACGGGTGTAAATAACTTCTATATCGCTTTCTTTCTCCAGTATCTTCCCTACTTTCAAAGCAACATCAAGCACAATATTTTTTTCTATATAGCTGCCATAGCTGGCACCATAGTCTTTACCACCATGCCCTGCATCTAGTACAACTTTAAATTTTTGGCTCCCCTGTCCGTAACCGGTTGTAAACACCATTATAAACAGAAATAGCCCAAGCATTTTTTTTATGTTCCCTTTCATTATCTTCTTGTTATTGTTCAGCTTAGGTTTATAATCAGATTTAGCAATTTTTTTTGGCAAAATTATTGTATGTTTGACACTTCAAAAAGTAAGCCATATTTTTACAAAAATAGCATTAAAACCGTTGCGCACAAACTTATTTCATATCGTTTTATCAGCAATTTTCCTAACAATTATGAGTTGGAATTCTCATGCGCAGGAAATTCGTAAAGAAGGTAAAGAGATACCTGCTGAGAATAAGGAAACTACCGAAATAGCTGAACCTAAACCTAATGACACACTTGAAGTATCATTACAGGAACCCGTTAAAAAGGTGGAAAACGACACTAATAAGAAAAATGGCGGTATTAATAATATTATTAAACGTAAAGCTTCAGATTATGAAGGGTACGATATGCGCACCAATATTGGTACTCTATATAACAATGCCGAAATTGAGTATGAAGATATGCTGCTTAAAGCCGGTATTATTAAGTACAATAAGGCTACTAATGAGGTTTTTGCCGGCAGAATAAAGGATTCTACCGGAACCTATTCTCAATATCCTTACTTTAAACAGGGCGGACAAGAAATTGAAGCCGACTCGATTCACTTTAACACTATTACTAAAAAAGCACGTGTTTGGAATACCCGAACAGATCAGGGTGAATTTAGAGTTAAGGGAGAAATAACAAAAAAAGAAAACGACTCCACTTACTATATAAAAAATGCTCATTTCACTACTTCTAAAGACATAGAAAATCCGGACTACGAATTTAGAACCGCTAAAATTAAACTTGTTCCTAATAAAAAAGTTGTTGTTGGAACAACTGTAATGTGGATTCAGGATGTACCTACCCCTATTGTACTTCCCTTTGGTTATTTCCCTATGACAAAAGATGCCGAATCAGGTTTTATAGTACCAACTTTTGGTGATAACAATAACCAGGGGTACTTTTTACAAAACGGTGGTTACTATTTTGCCATAAGTGATTACATGGACTTAGCCGTTACCGGTGATTACTACACAAACGGAAGTTATGGTTTAAGAGGACAATCAAACTATGCAAAACGATATAAGTTTAGAGGTAATGTAAATGTACGTTTTGAAAATATTGTACAAAGTGAACGCGGCTTCCCTGATTATTCTCGTGCAAGGCAGTATAATATACAGTGGTCACACAGCCAGGACTCTAAAGCAAATCCAAACTCAAGGTTTTCTGCCAGCGTTAACTTAGGTAGTAGCCAGTACTTCAGGCAGTCATTAAATACCGTAAACGTAGGTTCGAGTCTTAATAACACATTGAGTTCATCCATAAGTTATTCAAAAACTTTCCAAACCGTACCTCAGGTAAACATGTCGCTAACAGCCAGACACTCGCAAAATACAAATACCGAATCTATCACAATGAGCTTACCTACACTACAAGCCAGTGTAGATAGGATATTCCCTTTTGCATCTGCAGATGAGCCTAAAAAAGGTTTTATTAAAAATATAAATCTGCAGTATAACCTTAGAGGTGAAAATAGCGTAAATACTACCGACTCGCTTTTCTTTAAACCACAAATGTTTAAAGACATGAGAACCGGTTTACAACACAGTATACCTATAAGCACCAACTTTAAGATATTTAAATATTTTAGTGTTTCCACCGGTACAAACTTTCAGGAAACATGGGTTTTAAATACTATAAACAGGCAATACAACCCCACAAGCGGTAAAGTAGAAACTACAGATCTTAAAGGTTTTGATGCATATAGAACTTATAACTTTACTTCAAGTATAGGTACTACTATTTATGGTACGTTTAACTTTAATCCAGACGGCAAGATACAGGCAATACGCCACGTTATGAGACCATCGGTATCTTATAGTTATACCCCTTCTTTCGATCAGTATTATGATACATACAATACTGATGCGACACAAAATGAAAATTACGAAAAATACTATAGCCGATTTGAAGGTGGTCTTTTTGGTGCTCCCGGAAGAAATATCTCAAACAGTATAGGCCTTGGTCTTAATAATACTTTTGAAGCCAAAATGCGAAATGATGATGAATCATCAGATGAGCCTAAAAAAGTAATGTTGCTTAACAACCTTAATTTTACAACAAACTATAACATTGCTGCCGATTCGCTTGCTTGGTCACCATTGAGGATAACAGGTGGTACTGCGCTATTTAACCAAAAGCTTAACGTAAACTTTGGTGCCTCTCTTGACCCTTATGCATTAGACAACAGCGGAACCAGAATAGATACTTACAATATTAATAATGGCGGAAGTCTTTTCAGGCTAACAAATGCTAACCTTACACTAGGATATTCTTTTACAAGCCGTGGTGACTCGGGCTCTAAAAAGAATTCAGACAATCAAACAGCACGTAACGGTGGTCGTGAAGATGACCTATTTGGTTCGGGCACCGATATGAGTGACCAAAGACAAAGCATGTTTAACGAAGATGATGAAGATAAACCGGATAAAGCCGGAGGAACATTTTTTAATGCCGTTATCCCTTTTGATTTAAGGCTTGCCTATTCACTTAATTACAATAACGCCAGAAGACAAAAGGAAATTACAGGTAACTCCCTAATGGTGTCGGGTAATATTGATATTACACCTAAATGGAAAATGGGCTTTTCTACCGGTTACGACTTTGTAAATAACGGTATAACATTTACACAGCTTCGCTTTGAACGCGATCTTTCCAGCTGGCGTATGGACTTTAACTGGGTACCTAACGGATATAATAAATACTGGAGCTTCTTTATCGGTATTAAGTCATCTGTACTTAGCGATATTAAGTGGGATAAACGCCAGGTACCTGACAGAACTGTAGGTAACTAATAATCGTTATATAAATTTTACTGTTAAAACCTTAAATCTGATTTATCTGAAAACCAGATTTAGCATTATCATATAGTATGAAAAAAATAATTTTTACAGATAAGGCTCCGGCTCCTATAGGACCTTACAGTCAGGCTGTACTTAGCGGCGATACACTTTACACATCAGGACAAATTGCCATTAATCCTGCAAACGGAGAACTGGTACTTGATGATATTGAAACCGAAACTAAACAGGTAATGGAGAACATGAAAGCGGTTCTTGAAGCGGCAGACATGAATTTTAGTGATGTGGTTAAGTCAACTATCTTTATTAGTGATATGAATAACTTCGGGAAAATAAACGGCGTATACAGCGCTTATTTTGACGAAAAAACTGCCCCTGCCAGAGAAACGGTACAGGTAGCGTGCCTTCCAAAAAATGTTAACGTAGAAATTTCTATGGTTGCTGTGAAATAGCCTGCAAAAGCAGTTCTGCCGTGGCTGAGTTTGTAGCAAGCGGCACATTGTGCACATCACACACACGTATAAGCATATTAATATCCGCTTCGTGGGCATGGCTCGCAAGCGGATCTTTAAAAAAGAAAACCATTTGTGTTTTCCCTTCGGCTACCCTGGCGGCAATTTGAGCGTCACCGCCCAGTGGTCCCGAAAGCATTTTATTTACTTTAAACCCGGCTTTTTCTGCCTTACTGCCCGTAGTACCTGTTGAAACAAGATTAATATGCTCTTTATCCAAAAGAGGCTTATTCTTGTTTAAAAACTGTACCATTTCGGCTTTCATACCATCGTGGGCAATAATAGCAATTTCCATAGTATAGAGTATATATATATTGTTAGTTTAACTTGTGGAATTCAATAAGACCGTCAATAGGCCTTCTCAATACATTACCAAGTTTAAGTCCGTTTTTAGATAATACCTCTCCCAGTTCGGTTTTAAGGTAAAATGCAATCGAACCAACAAAGTGTACAGGCACCTCATGTGCGTTGTCGTACTGAGTGATGTAGCAATCTACAAAAGTTTGCATAGCATCAACAATAATTCCTTTTATGAAACTATCATCTTTATGTTGAATTAAAAACTTAGCAAAAGTAGCAAGGTAAGCATTTGGATTTGGCTCCTTGTACAGGTTATGCTTAATTACATCAGGGTCAAGATTATATTCTGCAGCAAATAGTTTTGCAAGGTTTTCCGGCATTTTATTAAAGTAATAAGCACGGATAAGATCCCTACCAAAACGGTTACCACTACAGTCGTCCATAGCGATATAACCTAATGATTGTACTTTTTGATGAAGTACTTCACCATCAAAGTAACTACAGTTAGAACCTGTACCTAATATACAAACAATAGATTTTTCTTTTGAAGGATTTGTTGCATAGGCAGCAGCATAAGTATCTTCCTGTACAGACACTTCGGCATTTGGAAAAAATTCAACAAAAATATCTGTCATAAATTTTTTCATCCTGTCTGTACCACAACCGGCACCATAAAAATATAAATGAGTTACATCTTTACGGTTGTTAGAAATATCAAAGCGGGCCTCAAGCCTTTGTATGGCTTCTTCCTTACCAATAACCTCAGGACTCAGTCCTAAAGTCTGCGTTGTAAAAAGCCGATTGCCATTATCATCAAGAGCAATCCAGTCGGCTTTTGTAGCACCGCTGTCTACTAGTAATTTCATCTTTAAAAATTAAGTGTGTTTTGAGTTAAGTTTGAGTTTTGTTATTATGTACTCAGCCTACCTTATATTATTATAGCGTTAAGTTTGAGTATGTAAAAATAAAAAAATCCCGTCTTTATCTTAAAAAGACGGGATAATATAAAAGTTATTACAACGAAGCAACGTGTACAGAAAGATCTATAAGCTTGCTTGAGTAACCATATTCGTTATCATACCATGATACAAGTTTAAAGAAAGTAGAGTTTAGACCAATACCGGCTTTAGCATCTACAATACTTGTTCTTGAATCACCAATGAAATCCTGAGATACTACATCGTCTTCAGTGAAACCAAGAATACCTTTAAGGTCAGTTTCAGAAGCGTTTTTAAGTACGCTCATAATTTCTTCGTAAGTAGTTTCTTTTTTAAGTTTAACTGTAAGGTCAACTACCGATACGTCTGCAGTAGGAACACGCATAGACATACCTGTAAGTTTTCCGTTAAGTTCCGGTATTACTTTACCTACTGCTTTAGCAGCACCTGTACTTGCAGGGATAATGTTAAGTAAAGCAGCCCTACCACCACGGAAATCTTTTCTTGAAGGACCATCTACAGTAAGCTGAGTAGCTGTAGTAGCGTGGATAGTTGTCATTAAACCTTCATCGATACCAAAGTTATCGTTGATCACTTTAGCAAGAGGAGCTAAACAGTTAGTAGTACAAGATGCATTTGAAACAATCTTATCGTTAGCTGTTACTTTATCGTGGTTAACACCCATTACAAACATAGGAGCATCTGCAGACGGAGCTGAGATAACTACCTTTTTAGCACC
The DNA here is from genome assembly GCF_009741375.1 of Flavobacterium rakeshii. Classification (GTDB taxonomy): domain Bacteria; phylum Bacteroidota; class Bacteroidia; order Flavobacteriales; family Flavobacteriaceae; genus Flavobacterium; species Flavobacterium rakeshii. Next base: position 31,071 of record NZ_WOWP01000031.1, on the reverse strand, counting down.
ACCGTCAAGGTGAGCCTGAGCTTTCTCTAAAGTGGTGAATATACCTGTACATTCTGCAACTACATCAACACCTACCTCATCCCATTTAAGGGTAGCAGGATCTTTCTCTGCAGTTACACGTATGTGTTTACCATTCACATAAAGGTTACCGTCTTTTACTTCAACTGTTCCTTTAAAGTTACCGTGAACTGAATCATATTTTAAAAGATATGCTAAGTGATCAACATCAAGAAGATCGTTTATAGCTACTACTTCAACATTATCGCGGTTAATAGTTTCACGAAAGACGATGCGGCCGATCCTTCCGAAACCATTAATTCCTAATTTTACTGTTGCCATTTTGAATTAAATTGTTTTTTGTTGTTTATAGATACACTTATTATTAATTATATCGAAACAATATCCGATACTTTAATTAATTCTTTATCAATGTGAGATTTACCTTTAACAGCCATATCCAGCGGTGTAAGTTCTACCTCATCTTTAATAAGACCTACCATATAGTTTGATTTGCCTTCAAGCAGCGTTTCTACAGCTTTTACGCCCAGCCTGCTCGCCAGTACCCTGTCAAAGCATGATGGCGAACCACCGCGCTGCATGTGCCCAAGTATAGATACACGAACATCATACTCCGGCATGTTTTCCTCAACGTAATCTTTAAGTTCAAATACGTTTTTACCAATCTTGTCCCCTTCTGCCACTATTACAAGGCTTGAAGATTTACCCGATGCCTTACTCTTTCTTAAAGAGTCCAATAGCCTGTCAAGACCCATATCTTCTTCCGGAATTAGTATTTCCTCGGCACCTGCACCAATACCTGCGTTAAGAGCAATGTGACCTGCGTCACGCCCCATAACCTCAACAAAGAAAAGCCTGTTGTGAGAACTCGCCGTATCCCTGATTTTATCAATCGCTTCTACAACGGTGTTAAGTGCAGTATCATAACCCAGAGTGTGGCTTGTACCATAAATATCGTTATCAATAGTACCTGGTATTCCTATTACAGGGAAGTTATACTCTTCGTTAAAAATAAGTCCTCCGGTAAAACTACCGTTACCACCTATAATTACAAGAGCATCTATATTATTACTTACAAGATTTTCGTGAGCTTTTTTACGACCCTCAGGAGTCATAAACTCTTTAGATCTTGCTGATTTAAGAATAGTTCCTCCTTTATTAATAATGTTATTTACACTACGGGCACCCATTTCTTTAAAATCTCCTTCAATCATTCCCTGGTAACCACGGTAAATACCGGTACATTCTATATTATGATATGCGCACGCCCTAACAACGGCTCTGATGGCGGCATTCATTCCCGGTGAATCACCACCCGATGTAAGCACACCTATTTTTTTAATATTACTAGACATTTTTTAGTATTTAATTGTAAAACTAACAATTTTATACCATTATTTCACTATAATATATATTACATTATTAAATATGCAAGATTTCAATCGTTTTCGTTAATAAGTTTTTTTACATTTCAACATTGCGAAAATGAAAAAAGCGGATAATTCTGAAAAATCATCCGCTTTTTACGAAATATAAAATTTTATGGAAGAAAATTTACAATCAATACGGGTCTGGTACCCTTTCAGGGTCTTTTTCTTCTACATTCGTTTTTTTCTTATTCTTATCTCTTTCATTAATGAAGTTTAGATATTCAGGGCTCATTTCTGAATCAGGTATATCATTAGAATTATTATCGTCGCCCGATTTTTTTACCTGAGCAGTAAATATCTTTTTCCATAACTGACTGAACGTATTAAATCCTACCGAGTAACTTAAACCTATACCCTGGGTATAACCAATACCCTCACCTAAAAAGTTAATATCATTTTCCCTGTTAAACACACGGGCTTTAAGACTACCGTCGTCATTAAGGCGTAACTGCACCTCAACGTTACCTGCAATTACCGATTCGTTCACCCCGCCTACTGGTACACCCAACTGACCGTTAATGGTAATCCTGTCGTTTATCTGGCTGTTAAGCGTTAATCCCAATGTAGAATAGGTATCAGCATAAGGGTTACGTTCGGCACCGTTATACCTAAAGTCTACATTAATCTTACTGTTATCTTCCTTAAACAGGTTACTAAACATACCACTGGCAGTTTCAGTCAACGCACCATAGGCATTTACACTACTAGGACTAATAAAGCTACCTGTAGTTAATAATCCCAGTGCCTGTGTTTTCCTGTTGTTAGGATCACTCAACCTGTAATCTAAATCGGCTTTCATTACAGAGTTTACATTAGGGAATTCAATATTAAACTCAGGGTCAAAATTCATTATATTACCCGTAAGCAGTGTAACCACATTAATTTGTATTTTACGGTTATAAGCCGGATTTTCCAGTAGTACCGATGGGTTTGCCCATGTGGTATAAACCGCCTCTATATTAATACGTGCCCTAGTAGGGTCGCCATCCCAAACAATGGTACCTCCCGGTCTTGCAGTAAAGGTTTTATCAAATATCCCTCCGTATTTAAAGAAGTATTTACCTTTAGTTACCGAGAAATCTCCATTCATATCAAACTTACCAAGCGTATTGATTTTAAGCAGTAATGTACCATATCCCTGCGCCGAAAGGCTATGCCCGCTATCTTTATCAATAATAATATCAATAGTAGCATCGGGGGTAACATCAAAGTCAAAATCCATCTCAATACCATTAAAGGTTTTAGTCTTTACATAGGTACCGTTGTTAAGATTATTTTTCTCTTCCGGACTGTAATAATGTATATAAGGCACATCTCCATCAGATGATTCGTTCACATTGGTAATAGGTATTTTAATATTTGTACCTTTTTCTGATTTTGCATTTGCCTTAATCACCAGCGCACTTGTTGGTCCGCTAATACTTGCCTTGCCGCTAATAAATGCACGACCGTAAAACAACGTTCCTTCGCTATCTTCGGTATCAAGCACCAATACATTATCAAGAGCCTGTAAATCGAGAGCCAGTTTCCAGTCTTTAAAATAAGTATGGTTTATGTGCCCTCTAAGTATAGCTTTAGTATTGAACTTGGTATCTGTTAGCTCCATATCCCTAAAATACAGGGTATGTTCGGTAATATCTACAACGGCATTTTGTTCAAAATTATAATCGGTATTAAGATACCCTACCTTAAGCCCTCCGTTTTTCACGTATAGCCTACCGTCAATCTTCGGTTCTTTTGCCGGACCTGCAATGGTAGCCCTACCCGATGCCTGCCCTCTAATATCGGGAAATATGGATTTAAGGAATATCTCAAGTGGCTCTAAATCAAAATCACTAAACGTAGCATCAAGATCCATTTGTGTTTGTCCTTCAACAACATCAAGCGTACCTACCGTAAAGAAAGTCTCCTTATAATCTTTAACTATGGAAGTGTTAACCTTAAACTGCCTCAACGATTCGTTACCCATAACATTAAGACTAAGATCTCCCAGCTTGTGTTTGTTTAAAGACAATGTGTCTATATTTATTTTAGCCGATGGCTCATATATCTTTTTCTGCTGTTTAAAACTTACCTGACCATTAAGCTTACCACCAAAATCAAGACTATCAATACTTGGTGTTACCTTATGCAGGTCTACATCCTTAAAACTTAACCTTAAATCTTTATAGGTAGAATCCTTCATCACACCTGCAAGCTCAACTTTTTGATTTTTGTGAGATAAAGAAATCTTATCAATAGTGAAATCAGTTAGTTTTTTATTAAATACAAGTTTGTTGTCTCGGGTATCATCCTCATTAAGATACCACATGTATTCTTTAAAATTAACCTCTGATTTTTTTAAACCTACAACCGATTTGTTTTCCTCATCAATAGTATGATAAAGATTAAGGTTAAAGAAATCCTGATTTTTATTACCTCCTTTAAATTTAGTTCTTACGTGTAGCGTATCGTTTTGAGTAATGTTAATAAGTTCAAAATCAGAAATTTTGTACCTTTTTACTCTCATGCTATCTACATTTACATAAGCATTGTAAAGCGGATTCCTGTTATCTACATCAAGATTTATATTATAGAAAACATCTTTAAACGCCTCAATGTTTGGCGAATCAAAATCAAGTTTAAATATACCTTCATCCCCATTTATCCTTCCTTTTAAATGCGTATCCTTACTAATGGAAACCCCAGGCAACAGTATACCTACAATTTTATCGTAAATATTAAAATGAAAGTTTAAAAACTGACCGGATTTAATTTTATTTGGCGAATAGTTAGCATAAAGACTACCCAATGCATTTTCTACCAAATCAGGTATTTCCTTAGTATAAAACTTACCTCTTACTCTACCTTCTATAATATCGGGTGAATTTATGGTAATAGTTCTTACAGCATCTTCATCAAAAACTGACTCTAACTGAAAGTCTTCAAAAAAGTAATTACCATAACTGTTTTGGTAAGACAACTGGGTAACTTCGAGCTTGCCCGCAAGATCATCCAGATTATTACCTTTTGCTTTAAAATTAAAGTCTCCTTTAAATATGGATATAGTATCGTTTTTAACCAGTTTAAGCAGGGCTAAGTCGGCATAATCAACAGCAGCGTGGAAATCATATTCTTTAGTTTTCTTACTCATGTCAACAAGTCCGTTAAACGACATGCGTAAGTTTTCATCATTACTGTTTACTATCCCTTTAAAGTATGGCCATTTCATACGCCCGTCTATATCTACTTTCTTGTAGTTATAGCCGTTAAACACCATTTGTTTTATATCTCCCTTAACAATAGTATTTAGCGATTGCTTATTAAAGCCTCTACCTTCTACTTCTAAATGTGCTGTGGTACTTTTTAATCCTTTTTGGTCAAATAGTTTTCCAAGGTTCAGCCTGTCAGTATCAATAGTACCCGTATAAGTAGCAATATCGGGCTTATTAAAATCTTTGATAGATAGGTTTGTGGTAGCCTCACCCAGTTCACTACCCATATAAAGGTTTGTGGTCAGGTCGGTTTTGGTAAGTACCACGTTACCTGTTAGATTTACCATCCCCAGATTTTCCAATACCGGAGGCAAACTCTTACCCAGTATCCTGGGCATTATATCCCTAAGGTGAAGGTAGTTTGATGTGATACGGTCAAAATCACCATTCATATAAAAGCCCGGTCCTGTTTTATCAAACAGGTTCCTGAAGTTTACCGTACCTATAATTTCCGATTGCTGGGCATCCAGCAGTTTAAGGTTGTATAGTATAAAGTTGTTAAGCGGACCTTTTAATGTGGTTGATAAATAGAACTTTTGGTTGTCTCCAAACTCATCATAAAAATAATTAAGCTCGTTAGACGATACATTAGCCCTGTCTACCTTAAAGTCAAACTCTACCTGATTAAGGAAGTCGCGCATTTTCTCGCGAGTGTAGGTAAGGGTCACATCACCTTTTAAGGCCGACTCTGCCGTTACTAGTTCCAGCTCCTTAAGTTTTATATTGGTTAGGGTATATGAGAACTGCGCCTTTAAGTTCTTTACAAAAAGCCCCCTGTGATCCAGTAGCGATAGCTTTTGAATATCTGCCGATATATCACTACCCTTAATATAAAAGTCTTTTAATTCGCCATTAAGCTTTTGGAAATCCAGGGCTTTTGGCGTATTGGTATTTTCGTTTGTAAGACGGAATCTTCCGTTCTCCACATATACCTTGCCCGATTTAAGCCTGAATTTACCCGACCCCGGCTGACCATTATCAAACGATTTTACAAAAATATCAAGGCTTGAGCTGTCTTCCCCCTTGTAGGTTTTCATGTGTACGTTAAGGGCATCGGCTTTTATCTCTCCAAATTCCAGCCTGCTGTTTGCTACATTTTTAAAGCTAAGCAGGTTTGTTTGTAATCTGTTGGCCGATATAAGCGTATCATTATGGTGGTCCATAATAAGCACGCCTTTAAGCTTAACACTACCAAAAATAGTAATAGCAACCTTATCTACAGTGATGTGTGTACCAAACTGTTTATTAAGGCTGTTAGTAGCTATACGCCCTATTTGTGTTTGTACAAAAGGAAGCGATAACGCAATAGCGAGCAGCAACAAAAACAGGATTATTCCTATTATGGTGCGAATAAGTATTTTTTTAAATTTTTTGATACTGCTATTTGTTTTAATTTTGCGTCTGAAAAGGGATTTGTGCAATTTAATGCAAAAGTAGGAATTTTTAACCTTTGTTTAAATTGCTTTAACCCAATTTTGTAATTCAAAATCCGTGCCTAAATTATGCAGGAAAAACCCACATATATATTAGCCATAGAAAGCTCGTGCGACGATACGGCTGCCGCTATATTAAAAAACGACAAAGTACTCTCTAATGTTGTGGCCAGACAGGCCGTACATGAAGAATATGGTGGTGTAGTACCCGAACTGGCTTCGAGGGCACACCAGCAAAACATTGTACCCGTTATAGATGTAGCCCTAAAAAAAGCCGGAGTTAAGCGCGAAGAACTATGTGCAGTGGCTTTCACACAGGGACCCGGGTTAATGGGATCGCTGCTTGTGGGGAGTTCGTTTGCCAAGTCGATGGCTATGGCATTAAACGTGCCTCTTATAGCGGTAAACCATATGCAGGCACACATACTGGCGCATTTTATTACCGAAGAAGGTTTTGATAAGCCTGAGTTTCCTTTCCTGGCTATGACCATTAGCGGAGGACACACGCAAATTGTTAAGGTTACCGATTATTTTACCATGGAAGTAATTGGCGAAACTACAGATGATGCTGTGGGCGAAGCTTTTGATAAAAGTGCCAAAATATTAGGACTGCCTTATCCGGGCGGACCGTTAATTGACAAATATGCTCAGGAAGGTAATCCAAAAGCATTTCAGTTCACCAAACCGAAAGTACCCGGACTTAATTTCAGTTTTAGCGGACTAAAAACCCAAATCCTGTATTTTGTACAGAAACAAACTGCGGAAAACCCCAACTTTATTGAGGAAAACCTACAGGACATTTGTGCATCCATACAGTACACCATTATCAATATCCTGATGGATAAGATAAAACTTGCCGTTAAGGAAACCGGAATTAAAAGTGTTGCTATTGGCGGAGGAGTTTCGGCAAACAGCGGTATACGAAAAACACTTAAGGATGCCGAAAAGAAATACGGATGGAAAACCTTTATTCCAAAATTTGAATACACTACCGATAATGCTGCCATGATAGGCATTGTAGGCTACCATAAATACCTTAAAAACCAGTTTAACGATGCCACTGTGGTATCTAAAGCAAGGATAGAACTTTAATATGCAGTTATTTTATACTCCACAGCTTACAGCAGAAGATACTTCCTTTACTTTTGATAAAGACGAAAGCCGTCATATAGTTAAAGTATTACGTAAAAAGGAAGGCGATACTATTAACATTACCAATGGAGAAGGTATATTATTTATTGCCGAAGTTGCTTTTGCTAACGAAAAGAAATGTGAGGTTAAAATAACCAAAAAGGAGTTTTTTGAACCTATGCCTTATTACCTGCATCTTGCTGTAGCACCTACCAAGATGAACGATCGCTATGAATGGTTTTTGGAAAAGGCTACCGAAATTGGTATCAACGAGATTACACCAATTATTTGTGAGCATAGTGAGCGTACCAATGTAAAGACCGACAGGTTTGAAAAAATACTGCATAGTGCCATGAAACAGTCGGTGCAGTTTTATATGCCGAAACTAAACGAGCCTATATCGTTCAATGATTTTGTGGAAGCTACCGAAAAGGATTGTAAACTATACATAGCACACTGTGAGGAAACCGAGAAGAAACTTCTTAAAAACGAACTCTCCCCAAAGGAAAAGATTACCATACTTATAGGCCCCGAAGGAGATTTCTCACCAAAGGAAATACAGCTTGCGCTAAGTCGTGGTTTTATACCGGTATCACTGGGTAATACCCGCCTGCGTACCGAAACTGCTGCCGTAGTAGCCGCACACAGTGTAGCATTTACAAACGAATAAATAAACACATACATCAGGTGAGGTACTTGGCATTAAACTCTGTGGCGTAAACAAATTAGAGAATAAAGCGTTAATAAGCATCCGCTGTTTGAGCATAGCGAGTTCGGATGGTTTAGCTTTATACAGTAATTTGTAGCCTAAAGAGTTCCAGCCTTGACTTTTTGGTTCTTTTGTGTCAAGACAAAAGAACTATAAAAATATATGTACCTTAGCTTAAACAAGAAAACACATTCCAAATGAACGATAAGAATTACCAAAAGATACTTAAAATGTCGTTTGCCAGTGTGTACCCGCACTACATAACCAAAGCCGAAAAAAAAGGACGTACTACACAAGAGGTTAACCAAATTATACACTGGCTAACGGGCTACGATGAAAAAACACTACAACAGCATCTTGACAATAAAACCAATTTTGAGGATTTTTTCACGCAGGCAACCATTAACCCAAACGCATCAAAAATTACAGGTGTAATTTGCGGTTACCGTGTTGAGGATATTGAAGTACCCCTAATGCAACAAATACGCTATCTGGATAAACTAATAGACGAACTGGCAAGAGGTAAGGCTATGGAAAAGATTTTGAGGGAGTAAAAAAATAATTTTACTTAACAAAAATGTAATGTAACATACTAATTTTCTTCTTCATAATTCCCATTGAGATTGGTTGCTAATAATTTATCATATGCATCTGACATATCTCTTTTCCTATATATTTCTAATAAAGACTTTTTAGGAAAAAGTTTATTTTCGTTTAGTTTTATTGCATTCTTTAATATTTCAATTGCTTTTGGCAAATCATTATTTACATAGAATTCATATTCTCCTTCCATGCATCTATAGATATCTTCAGCTTTAATATCAAGACTATTTCTAACAGCATCCATTAACCCGTGAATTATTTGAATGTCTCTGTTCGAAAACTTTACATTCTGTCTTACTAAACAAACAAAATAAGAATGTAGATGAAAGATATTTGTTCTTTTCTTCTCGTAATTTTCTTTAGCTAATGAAAGAGCTTCTCTATATTGCCCTTTACTTAGATAAATATTTACAATTTCACGTTTAGAAATTGAATGCTCAGAATATACACTTAATGCTTTGTAAAAATACTCTAAAGCCTTTTCTTTATTATTAACAATTCTATAATAAAAACCTAATAGAAAATAATAATCTAAACTGTTTTTTTCATTTTTAAAATAATTAACATGCTCAAAAAAATTCTCATCTTTATTTCTTGCATATGCCAATGTTAATCTATATTTAGTCTCCCAAATTATTTGTTCATCATAATTAGTATTTTGAAGCAATTGTAGACAAATTTTGATTACATAATCATAATTTCCCTTATCATATTCTTTAATTATATTTTTTATTATTAAAGCAGGAATAAAATATTTCTTAGGTATTTTCTTTTCTTCCTCTAACATTTTTTGAATTGTTATTATAAACTCCGTATAGTCATTCTCTAAAACAACATCTAAATCTTGCCTTAATAAATCTTTAAGTATATTGTCAAACCTACTTTGATACTCTTGTGTTAAACTTAATTTTGATCTATTTATATAATCAGAGATGTATGAATTTAATCGTACATACTCATAACTTGAAAAAACAAAATTAAAAACAGATAGATCATAAAGTGTTTGTATTGCTTCAGAAGTTTGTGAAGTCTCCCCAAAAATTTTATTAATTAAATCAATACTAAATATTTCACTCTTTGACAACAATATCAATATTTGATATGATAATTCATTTTGTTTTACTTGATTTAATATAGTACTAGTGAATGTGTCTGAATACTCTACAATATCATTAATATTTTTTTTAGCTTCTAATAAATTAATATCAATCTGATTAACCGCATAAATAATTTGTGAAGGAATTCCTTTTAAATTGTTTATAAAAAATTCTTTATCCTCTCTATTGATGTCACTCAGTCCATGGATATTTAACAATTTTAAAAATAAGTTTTTCGAATCAACTTTTGACAATTCAGGAATTCTAAACACCAATGATTTTTTATATTTTCTTAATCTAACCTCATTTGGTCTATATTTTGAAATTAAGCATATAGATAACTGATTTGAAAATTCCTCATCATTTATCAGCCTTTCAAACCACTCAACCATCTGAGTATTAGGAAGTATAATACCTCCATCATCAATAATAAAAATTTTTTCATTAAAAGAAATAAATTGCTTTACAATTTTTTTAGCTATTTCAATTTTAGAATCGACACTTTCTTCAGAAAAGTCGTATTGACTTACTTCATTAATTTTTCCAATAGTATTCAATTTATATATAAAATTTTCAATACTTTCTTTAGAATCTATTGATATATATACTGGATCATAAATTGAATCAATCAATAAAGTCTTTCTTAATGCATTTTTCAGGAATGTCCTTCTACCTATACCTTCAAAAAAATTATATGCAATTATACATGTAGGAACCCAGTTATCAAGATTATTAATATCATTTTCAAACCGTTCCATTTGTTCATTTCTGCCTACAAAATTTTTTTCAATTTCTTCATTAAACCTATTTTTTTTAAAGTTTATTTCTCTTAATCCCTGCCTGATTTTCTTCAATATAATAACCTCATTATCAATAAACTTTAGATTGTATGGCTTGGCTATCCACTTTGGAATACGAGGATCAGAATACTTTATATCTCTATCAATAATTATGGGTAAAATCCTCTCAATAATATCATTCGACAAGTGTTCTTTAGCTTTTATTATTTCTTTTTTAACCCATGCTGAAGACAATGATTTATCAGAAATAAATAAAACAAATAAATCTGTTTTTTCTAATTCAAAAAATATTTCGTCTAATGTTTTTCTACCTGGTTCAAAAGATATCTCATCAAGAGTACAATTATTAACTCCTAATTGTTTAGCAACTTTTCTTACTAACTCTTTGTCTGAACTACTGTGTGATAAAAAAGCTTTTGACATATATGTAATATATTTTGTAATAAAATCAAAAATAAAAAAAAGATTACATTTTTTTACTATAAAATTTTAAATGATATTAGATATATTTACATCATGAAAAAACTCCTTACACTACTATTGCTGTCCCCTGCCCTGTTACTGGCGCAGGATATTGCGGTATTAAAATATTCGGGTGGTGGCGACTGGTATGGTAACCCAACATCGGTTCCTAACCTTGCCAAGTTTTGTAACCAGAACATCAATACCAAAATAAATACCAAAATAGCAACTGTAGAACCGGGAAGCCCTGATTTGTTTTCCTACCCCTTTATACACATGACGGGGCACGGTAACGTAGTATTTAGCGATAATGATATTACCAACCTTCGTAATTACCTAACCTCGGGCGGTTTTTTACACATTGACGACAACTATGGTATGGATCAGTACATACGCCGGGAGATAAAACGTATTTTTCCCGATAAGGAACTGATTGCCGTACCCATAACACACGAAATATTTAAAGGTCCGTTTAACTTCCCTAACGGAATGCCTAAAATACACGAACACGATAACAAGCAACCCGATGCCTTTGGTATTTTTATAGAGGGCAGACTGGTATTACTGTATACTCATGAAACCGACCTTGGTGACGGATGGGAAGACCCCGAAGTACACAACGACCCTAAAGAAGTAAGGGAAAAGGCGCTTAAAATGGGTGCAAACATTGTTAACTACGCTTTTAATAATTAATGTCGCAGCAGCTTAGCCACAACGAATCTATTTTCAGTAAAAAAACATTTCCCGTAACACTGGTTTGCGATAATATCGTATTTCAGCCCAATATCGGTTCGCTGTTCCGTATAGCAGAGGCTTTCGGCGTAAGCGAAATTATTTTTGTAGGTGAAGATATTGCCCTTACTCCGCGCAAAATAAACCGTACTTCCCGTAGTACACACAATATGGTTAAACATCAGGTTATTGAAAAAACCGAAGATGCCATTAACTTCATCACTCAAACCGACAGCCACATTGTAGCACTGGAAATTACCGATAAAAGCATACCCCTTACCAAAGCAAAGTTTAGCATAGATAAACCTATAGTGCTTATTGCCGGGAGTGAAATATCAGGCATTAGCGAAAGCTTCTTAAACGTAGCACATCAGGCAGTACATATAGAAATGTTTGGCGATAACAGCAGCATGAATGTAGTACAGGCTGTAGGTATAGCACTATATGACATAACCTCAAAAATTGGTTAAAGCCCATCGGCATTAGCCTTTTTTTTCTTACATTCACGCTAACAAATCAATCATCAAACAATGATCACATCAAAAACTATAGCTAACGGAATTGTAAGGGCTGTACTTATACTATCTGCCATATTTGTAGCCTTACTGTTTATATACAAGATAAAACTATTGTTTGTTTATCTTTTTATAGCCCTTATTGTAAGCCTTATAGCATCGCCGGTTATACACTTTTTTGAAAGGAGGCTAAAGTTTAAACACACCCTTGCCGTGATAACCACGCTTGCCTTTTTCCTGCTGTTGCTAATAGGGTTTATAATGCTTTTTGTTCCGCTTATCATTACGCAGAGTCATAACCTTTCACTGCTTGATACGGCACAACTGCAACAGGATCTTAACAGCGTTGTAATGCAGGTTAAAAGCTATTTTTCTGATTATAATATAGATACCAGTAAACTGATGAAAGAGGCCGATATTACCTCGAGTATCAACTTTACATTTATACCTAACTTTATTAACTCGTTGGTAGGTATACTTAGCGGATTTGGTGTTGGGCTGGCATCGGTACTGTTTATTACCTTTTTCTTTTTAAAGGACACCGAACTGTTTACCAAAAGCTTCAGGAAAATACTTCCGGACGAGCATGAAGAAAAAATACTGCACTCCATAAGCAAAGTAAACCATCTGCTAAGCCGTTACTTTATAGGGCTTATACTGCAAATGAGTATACTGTTTGTTATGTACCTTGTAGTACTGCTTATTTTTGGTGTAGAAAATGCCTTTATCATTGCCTTTATCACAGCGTTGTTAAACATTATACCATACATTGGTCCATTAATCGCTACCGTACTGGTTATAGTGCTTACCATGCTAGGACACATAGGTCCCGAGGCTCAGGGCGAAATGCTATCTACAACCATTTATGTACTTATAGGTTACAGCCTTGCTCAGGTAATTGATAACAATGTAAGCACACCAATTATATTTTCTAACAGTGTAAACTCGCATCCGTTGGAAATATTTATAGTAATTTTGGGCAGTGGTTTTGTTTTCGGGATACTGGGTATGATTATAGCCGTACCAATGTACACCATCATTAAAGTGGTTGCCAAAGAGTTTTTCCCGCAAAACCCGATAGTAAAAATACTAACGAAAGATTTATAGTTTGCCTCTTACCATTTTAAGTCCGCAGGTTCAGGAATTTATTTTAGAGAATACCAATACCGATGTGACCAAACTCGCATTGCAGAAAAATCCGTTCCCCGATGTGGAGTGGACCGAGGTATTAAACCAAATCGCTGCGAGGCAAAAAGCGAAGGACAAACTCCCTACCTGGTATGAGAGCAGTAATATCATTTACCCCTCAAAAGTATCAGTAGAGCAAACCTCATCAGAAATCACGTCACAGTACAAAGCTTCCCTGGTATCAGGCGAAAGCCTTATTGATCTTACCGGAGGTTTTGGTGTGGACGACTATTATTTTGCTAAAACCGTTAGCAAAGTAGCCCATTGTGAAATGAACGAACAACTCTCGCAAATTGTTGCTCATAATATTAGCAATATGGGAGTTAGCAATATACAATGTTACACGGGTGACAGCCTTAAAACCCTAACCGAACTAAAACAACAGTGGGACTGGATTTACATAGATCCATCCCGCCGAAGTGATGTTAAGGGAAAGGTTTTTATGCTGAAGGACTGCCTGCCTAATGTACCGGAACTTTTAGACACTTACTTTAACTATAGTAGCAATATACTCATTAAAACAGCTCCGTTACTGGATATAGCTGCCGGATTAGGCGAACTGCATTCGGTTAAGGAAATATACATTACAGCCCTTAATAACGAAGTTAAAGAGCTGCTTTGGCATCTTGAAAAAGGATTTACAGGAATACCTGTCATACATGCAGTAAACCTTAGTAAGGATGGTGAGCCGGAAGTATTCACTACCACGGTAGAAGACGAACCTGATGCCTCTTATTCCCTACCGCTCAGTTACCTGTATGAGCCTAATAGCGCCATAATGAAATCGGGCGCTTTTAACGATGTGGCAAAACAGTTTAACTTATACAAACTACACAGGCATACACAGCTTTATACAAGTGATACATTGATTGATTTTCCGGGGCGTAAATTCATTATTAATGAAATTGTATCTTATGGTAAGACCGAGATGAAAAAACACGCTACAGGGCAAAAAATGAACATTACCGTGCGTAACTTCCCTATATCGGTAGAAGAAATCCGTAAAAAATGGAAAATAAAGGACGGCGGAGTTACTTACGCCTTTTTTACTACCGATAAGGATAACAACAAACTTATGCTTATTTGCAGTAAAGCCTAATTACTGTACAGGCACGAGCCTTAGTACACTTGCATCGGTATCTTCAACACCTACATAAATATAACCGTCCGGTCCCTGCCTTACATCTCTAAGTCGGCCTATGTTTTTAAGTAATTTTTCCTCGTGGGTAACCTTATTTCCGTCAAGGTAGCAAAGGTTAAGGTATTTAAAACGTAATGAGCCTACAAGCAAAGCTCCCTTCCATGGTTTATACACATCGGAAGTTACAAATGCCATTCCGCTTGGCGCGATAGAAGGTATCCAGTAATGCAACGGATCCTGTATGCCCGGCGCTTCTGTTTTATCGGTTATTACCTCTCCGTTATAATTGATACCGTAGCTTACCAGTGGCCAACCGTAATTGGTACCGGGAGTGATTATATTAATCTCATCGCCACCACGCGGACCATGTTCGGTTTCCCATAGTTCGCCCGTAAAGGGATTGATAGCCAAACTCTGCGGATTACGGTTACCATAGCAATACAAGCTGGTAGGCTTACCGTTTTTATCCTTAAACGGATTATCTGCAGGTATACTTCCGTCTTCTTTTATGCGATGTATTTTACCCAACTGGTTATCGCCAAGTGTTTGCGGGTTTCCG
The DNA here is from genome assembly GCF_009741375.1 of Flavobacterium rakeshii. Lineage (GTDB taxonomy): Bacteria > Bacteroidota > Bacteroidia > Flavobacteriales > Flavobacteriaceae > Flavobacterium > Flavobacterium rakeshii. The sequence goes on along the minus strand of NZ_WOWP01000031.1, from coordinate 15,999 downwards.
TTTTCATTACCTCTTTCCCCTACCGATATGAACAGATAGCCCTTATCATCAAACACCAGCCTACTACCGTAATGATGGCGTGTAGACGCGTACGGATTGGCTTCAAAAATTATCTTCTGCTGTTTTAAATTATTACCGTCAAGTATAGCGGTCATAACCGCTGTGGTAGCCAGTTTTCGTCCGTTTACATTTTTCCCTTTGGAATACGAAAAATAAATACGGTGGTTATTTGCATAATCAGGATGCAAAATCACATCCAGTAGTCCGCCCTGCCCTTCGGCAACCACTTCCGGCACACCGTTAACTTTGGTATTCTTTCTGTTCTTAACCCTGTAAAGCTGTCCGCCCCTATTGGTTACCAGTAGCTCATTATCAGGTAAAAAAGCAATACCCCAGGGAACAGCAATCCCGGTTGCTACAGTGTCTACCCTTACAGTAATTTTTTCGCTTTTAAATATGTTGGACTTGGGAGAATCGTCAAAATAATACTGTTCCACATTTTTTATTCCGGTAAGGATGTATTGAGCCAGTTCTTTAATTTCTTCATCGCTAAAGGTTGCCGCAAAAGCCGGCATACCGTCGTTACTGTATCCGTTTTTTATACCGAAAATCAAATCCTTTAGTTCGCTGCCGTGTTTCCATTGCCTGTCTACAAACATATCCATTTTCTCGCCGTGGCAGCCGCTACAGTAGTTTTGGTAGTTTTGTGCAGCCCTGTCCTGATTGCCTGTTACTGTGACCTCCTTAGTCACTGTATAAGCCTCCTTTTTGTCCTTACAGAAAAACAATACAGTACTGGCAGCCAGCATTACCGGAAATACAAATGTTTTAATAGTCATGATGCAGATTTTTAAGCTGTCAAAGTACAAAAACATAGTGGCTCATGCAATGCAAAACCAAAAGGCTATTATTAAATTAAACCTAAAATTTAAAAGCATAGCTATGGCATTTTAATTATATTTGGCTCTTATCTCATTAATTTAAAGCACACCGCATACATGAAAAAATACTTACTGATGCTATTGCTGGCTTCAGGCCTTACAGCGCAGGCTCAGCAGGACGACTGCAATTTTACTGTTGTAACTACCGATACCGGAGAAACAAAATCGACTCCCGAATATTTAATGCACGAAAAGGTATTTAACGGAACATCGAGCTTTGTATTCTTTTCCATGACACTACATGACGACATACCGGTACTAAACTTCCAGTTGCTGGCAAAAAGTGATGATTTCCCTAAAGCATATTGCTTTACCAAAAAATCACGCATACACCTGCAGCTTACCAACGGAAAAGTTATAACCCTGTATTGTATAGATGAAGATGCATGCTCACAATTGTTGTATGACGAAGCCGAAAAGAAAAATTTAAGAATGCTTAACGGACATTTTTTGTTTACCAAAGGATCAATTGAAGATTTAGAGGCATCTCCCATACTTTTTATGAGGGTACTTTACTCGGCTGAAACCGTAGATTACCCTTTAAGAAGCAACCTTGAATCAGAAACTATGGGCAAAAATTACAAGCCGGATAGCTATTTTATTCAATACCTCAAATGTATTAAGTAAAAAACTACAATTTTTTAATGTTGCTATAATGCTGAGTGTTAAATACTTTAAATTAAAGTTTCAAAAAAATTAAAAAAACCTTTAAAAATAGTTGCAGAAACCAGAATCATCATCTACATTTGCAACCGCAAAAAAGGCTTAACGCCTTGAGCAAAGAGGAGAGGTGCCGGAGTGGTAACGGAGCAGATTGCTAATCTGTCGGCGGGTAACCGTCGCCAGGGTTCGAATCCCTGTCTCTCCGCTTCTTTTCGGGGTGTAGCGTAGCCCGGTCATCGCGCCTGGTTTGGGACCAGGAGGTCGCAGGTTCGAATCCTGCCACCCCGACAAAAAGACTAACACAGACTTCGGTCGCGTAGCTCAGCTGGATAGAGCACCTGCCTTCTAAGCAGGCGGTCACAGGTTCGAATCCTGTCGCGATCACAAAAAGCCTTTGAGAAATCAAAGGCTTTTTTGGTTTATATAAGTATGTAAAAATTTAGCTCGTTATTTCCAGCGAATGTATTTCCTCCTCCTTAATATTAAGATGATATTGTAATACAAGAGGACTCCCGGGAAAAGAACCTGAAATTTCTGCACTTAAAATACTTGTATCAGTATCTGTTTCGGTATAAGCAACAGGACTCATGGTAACCTGATATCTTTTATTCGCATCCTCTATCCAGGCTTTAATTTCCTTTTTGCCTTTATATGTTTTTCCTTCATCAAAAACCTCAGCATTTTCAGAAAAAAAATCTGTATACGCTACAGCATCAAAATCATTTTGAGCTTTTACTAAACCTAATACTACTTTTGGTAAATCTGTTGTATTCATGATATAAAAATTTTAAACGGTAGGTATCGTACCTCCGTCAATTATAAACTCAGTTCCTGTTAAATAATTCGCTTTGTGTGAAACTAAAAAACCTATTAGTTCTGCCACTTCTTCTGGCTTAGCCGGTCTTCCGTAAGGTATCCCTCCAAGGCTGTCCATTACTGTTTGTACTGCCTCGTTAAAAGTAACACCTGTCCTTTCGGCAATTTCATTCATCATGGATGTAGCACCATCTGTTTGAATCCAGCCGGGAGAAACCGTTAATACACGAACACCCTTTGGCGAAACCTCATTAGACAGGTTTTTACTATAATTAATCAATCCCGCTTTTGCTGCTGCATAAGGTAAGGTAGAATCGTATAAGGGTAATTTCCCCTGGATAGAGGCAATATGGATAATAACACCTTTCTTTCGGGTTATCATTTGAGGCAGGAAAGCCCTATCTAAACGGACAGGTGCAAGCAAGTTGGTTTGAATGGTTGTTTCCCAATCATTATCATTAAGCGAAACAAATCCACCACCCTTAGTATCAGACCCTCCCAGATTATTAATCAAAATATCAAGCTTGCCATATTTAGCCATAACCTCATCAACAACTTTTTGAGTTCCATCTGCCTTACTTAAATCAGCCGCAATGAAAAACAAATCTTTATTTTCCTGAGCAGGACTGTTCCTGGCAGTAATAATTACCGTTGCACCTGCAGCATACAACCTTTCTGCTATTGCTTTCCCGGTTCCTTTAGTACCTCCTGTTACTAAAGCTACCTTACCTGTAAGTTCTTTGTTAAAATTAAATTCCTGTGTCATCGTTTATTACTTTTATACAAAGTTCAGGAGTATGTAGTATTTGTACAAGTACGGAAAATCGAATTGCATAGGGATAAATTATTCCCCTATTGTACATTTTGGAACATTAGGGTAACTTTGTAATATGCATGAGAGAAAAATACCTTTAAACCTAAATTGCGGACTCGATTTAATTGGAGAAGTCCTTTATGGTAAATGGAAAATCCGTTTACTGTGGTTTATTAATGAAGGTAATAAACGTCCGAGTGAGTTGCAACGTAAAATCCCAGATGCTTCACGCAGGGTTTTAAGTATGCAGTTAAAGGAATTGGAAAAACATGAATTGATTACCCGAAAAGTATATGCCGTAGTTCCGCCAAAAGTTGAATATTCCCTAACTGATTTTGGCAAAACATTACTCCCGGTTATTACACTTATGGGTGAATGGGGCGATAAAAATGAAGAACGGTTACGAAATGTGATTACTAAGTAATCTAGAACCTTACTACAACACTACCGCCAAACTGCTCTCCGTTATAAAACGGCATTGCCATAGCGGTTACCTTACTTTCTGTATTACCTCCTTTAAACACCTTGTTCTTTAAAAAAGGATACACCCAATAAGCTATTTTAGTACTTAATATACCAATACCCGCTCCGGCAGCCACATCGGTAAGCCAGTGCCTGTTGTTGTATATGCGCATAAGTCCGGTTCCGGTAGCCACCACATAGCCCGATATACCATACCAAATCGATTTTTGCTTATACTCCTGAAACAGGAACTCAGCCCCTGCAAAAACAGTAGCCGTATGCCCTGACGGAAACGAATTGTATGATGTAATATCAGGTCGCTGTACATTAGTAAGCTTCTTTATACTACGTACGCTTGTAAAAGCTACCAATAACGATGTGGTTAGTATAATAGTGCGGTCGCCAAAGTTATGCTCCCCTTCTACCCCAACTAAATTTAAGGCGTACACCGAAAGCATAGGCACAAAACGGGTAACATCATCTATCCTGTTTTCTTTATGTCCGTTTTTCAAAACCTCATCCCTAATATCAGTATTTAGTTTTTTAATATCGTCGTTATGTAACCCTATTACCCCATAAGCTATAAGCGCACTTGGAATTATAATCTGTTTTACATTAAAGTGATATTTAGCATCCGAAAAATCGTTTACCTTAACCGTATCATTAGCAAACTTATTATTCTGTGCTGTAAGCCACAACGGAAAAAAAACTAACAGTAAAAACAGCTTTTTTATCATAGTATAGGGGTCGTATTAACATCTGTAAGGCGCCAAAATAAGGAAATAAATTCCTATTAAACAAAACTAAAATCTTATGGTTACGGCAGCCCCCAGTTGTTCTCCGTTATAATAAGGCATCGCCATGGCAGAAACTTTTTTTTCACCGTTTTTACCTTTAAAAACTTTATCTTTTAAAAACGGATAAACCCAATAGGCAAACTTAGTACTCAGTATCCCTATACCTGCTCCGGCAGCCACATCGGTAAGCCAGTGCCTGTTATTATACATCCTGAACATACCGGTACCGGTCGCCACAAGATAGCCTGATATACCATACCATATAGATACATCTTTATACTCCTGCCATAAAAACTCGGCTCCTGCAAAAGCGGTAGCAGTATGCCCCGACGGGAACGAATTATACGAACTGCCGTCTGGTCGTAACTGGTGTGTAACCGATTTAAGGGAAAGTACTGTACTACTCATTACAATGTAAGATGTAGCCATAATAATAGTCCTGCCCTTAAAATTATGCTTCCCCTCTACTCCTGCCAGGTTAAGAGCATAAACCGACAGTGCAGGGGCATACTGCATAAAATCGTCAACAGTAATTTTTTGGTCAATATCCTCAACTACTTCATTACGTATACTGTTATTAATTTTTTTAACCTGTCCGTTATTCAGCCCTATCACACCATAGCCAACCAGCGCTGCGGGTATTACCAGTTGGCGGAAATTGTAGCGATAATGTTTTGTTGCTGTCGAATCGGTTATCGTGTCGGTTTGGGTTTCCTGTGCTTTTACTATGTAAGGGCAAAATAGTAAAAGTAAAATCAGTTGTATTATCCTTTTCATTTTACAGTACGGTATTTATCTCTTTAACGGACAGCCCTTTAAAAAAATTGAACACCAAAACTAATCTTAAGCCAATCTTAAATTTGGATATACTCTGCAAAAAAACTGTAGAACCTCTACACACCACAGCTGTCAGTTCCCCACAAAAACAGTCAAAAAGCACCTGTATTCCCTTAAAAACCCTAACGGCACAGTTATTTCATTATACTAAGCGTAACCAAGAAATATAAATAAAAAGACTATGAAAAATCTATTTTTATCGGGCGCTTTAATGCTGGCTTTAGCACTAAACGCCACAACCGTTAACCCAACAACAAACATTAACGAATGTACAGCGGTAGCAAACCATCAGGAAAAAGAGTATAAAGTAATTGAACAGGGCGACATTGCACCCGAAGTGCTTAAAAGTGCAGTAGACAAATACGGAGGATATTCATTAGTAAACGCTTATGTAGCTGCCGATGGTACCGACTATAAGTTTATATTGACTAAAGACGGTAAAGACCTTACTGCATACTTTAAAAACGATGGCGAATTTATTAAAGAGGAAACAGCATAATCCATAATCCTTAAATATTAATAAACAACCAGAGAGGGGGCATTTGCCTCCTCTTGCCTTTTTGTATAAAATGTAGATTTTTAAACAGGTCATTCATTATCTTTGCAACAGAATTATTTGATTACCGAAATGACTACTGATACTGTAATAATCACCGATTTCTCTCCCGAATACAAACAGGCTTTTAAACAACTTAACGAAGAATGGATTTCCAAATACTTTGTAATGGAAGAAGCCGACTATAAAGCGCTTGATAATCCTGAAAGTTATATACTTAATAAGGGTGGATACATTATTATGGCACTCTATAATAATGAACCCGTAGGCACCTGTGCCCTTATTAAAATGGACGATGAGAAATATGATTTTGAACTGGCTAAAATGGCCGTATCGCCCAATATACAGGGAAAAGGCATTGGCAAAAAACTAATGCAGGCTGTAGTTGACAAAGCTAAAAGCAAAGGAGCCAAATGGCTTTACCTGGAAAGTAATACCATATTAACTCCTGCTATTACACTATACGAAAAAACAGGCTTTGTAAAAGTTGAAAGGGCTGCGACACCTTATGAGCGTTGCAATATCCAGATGGAACTGGAATTAAAATAACCCCTTAACCGACTCTACAAAGTAAGGCGAGTCGTTCCATTGTATCTTTTTGTATTTAAACTCCTGCTTCATACTATCGGGAAGGCAACTGTACAGGGCTTCACTTATTTTTTGGAGTAAAAGTTTACGTGAAAAGGTTTCGACTACCACCAGGCTTATTTCCCTTACTGGCTTTGGATCGTTAAACTCCTTGTAAAGCGGATTTTCCTTTTCATCAATAACACTCAATAAAGGCAGTATAGCAAAACCTAAGTCAGCCCTTACAAGGTTCTTTAAAGTTTCTATAGAACTTATATCATAAGTAAATCCGTCGTGCTTATCAGCACTGCCCGTTAGTCCGCAAATATCAAGCAGCTGTGCGTTATAACAGTATTCATGCTCCAGTAATAATAACTGAGGCTTATCCTGTGGTTGCAACTCATAATGAGTAGCCCCTGCCATTGGGTGATCACTGTTAAGATAAGCTACAAACGGTTCATAAAATACAGGATGCTCCTTTAAACCGTTAGCCCCTGTAGGTGTTGCCATAAGGGCAATATCTATATCACCTGTAAGAGCATCGTTTATTAATAACCCTGTAGGGAGTTCCTTTATGGTAAAGTGCATTTTTGGAGCTACCTCCTTCATCTTCTTAATAAACTGCGGAACCAAATAAGGCGACAGTGTTGAGATTACCCCAATGGTACACTCCCCTTCCAACTGATTTTTTTCATGAATCACAAAATCCCTTATATCATCTACCTCACGCAATATTTTTTTGGCCCGGTTTATAATTTCCTTTCCGGGTGTAGTAGGCTTTAAAGGCACTTTGGTTCGGTCAAATATCTTAATTCCTATTTCCTCTTCTAAATTTTTAAGCTGAATGGTTAGTCCGGGTTGGGTTACCATACACTCCTCGGCAGCCTTAACAAAGTTACGGTGCTCGTCAAGTGCGACTATATATTTTAATTGCTGAATCGTCATAATTATAAAATATTTTTATAAAGGTAAAAAATTATTAATTTGATTTATAAATCATACTGCAATAATTTTGACTCATCAAATCGAACGAAATATAAATTTAAAACTAAATACGATGAGAACAATACTTTTATCAGCAATCATGTTACTAGGAGTAACAGTTGCACAGAGTCAAACAGACATTGCCCTTGCAGGGAACTACAGCGTGGAAAAAAACACCCGAGAATTTTTAAAAGCAGTACACAGCGGTAACGGACCACAAATTTATGAGCTGCCTATAGCAGATGCCCGCAACGTACTTATCAATGCACAAACAGGCGATTATAAAAGACCTGATGCCGATGTGGAAGAACGCACCATTACCCAGGACGGAAAAACAGTATCCATTAGAATAGTAAAACCAAAAGGAAGTAAAGAAAAACTACCGGTGCTAATGTATTTTCACGGTGGCGGATGGATATTAGGTAACGCTTTTACTCACGACAGATTAATTAAGGAACTGGCAGTAGGCGCTAATATAGCTGTGGTATTTGTAAACTACACTCCGGCACCCGAAGCACAATTCCCAGTGGCTAATGAAGAAGCGTATGCTGCAACCAAATGGATTAAACAAAACGGAGCTTCCATAGGGCTTGATACTACAAAACTTGCCGTAGGTGGTGACAGTGTGGGTGGTAATATGGCAATAGCCGTAACCCTTATGGCTAAAGAGCGTAAAGGTCCTCAAATTGACTTTCAGTTACTGTTCTACCCTGTCACAAATGCCGAATTTGATACCGCTTCATATCAGCAATTCTCAACCGGGCACTTTTTAACCCTTAATGCTATGGTTTGGTTTTGGGATGCTTATGCTCCAAACAAAGCCGACAGAGATAATATTACCGCATCTCCGTTAAGAGCCGATATTGAACAATTAAAAGGATTACCGGAAGCACTTGTAATAGTAGCCGAAAATGATGTATTGAGAGATGAAGGCGAAGCTTATGCTAAAAAACTGAATGCAGCCGGAGTTAAAGTAACCGCTACAAGATACATAGGTACTATACACGATTTTGTAATGCTAAACCCTATTACCAATACACCGGCACCAAGAGCAGCAATAAAACAAGCTATTGATGCCCTAAAAGAAAAACTGAATTAATTATCACAAACAAATAATAACAACAACTTTTAAAATTTAATATCATGAAATTTACAAGAAAAGCAACAGCAAACTGGAAAGGAACAGGAATGGAAGGTACCGGTAAAATATCTACACAAAGTACAGTATTAAACGACACTCAGCTATCATTCAAAACCCGATTTGCAGACGGTGTGGGTACTAACCCCGAAGAGTTATTGGCAGCAGCACATTCAGGATGTTTTACTATGCAACTGAGCTTCCTGCTTAATGAAGCCGGATTTACAGCCGATAATCTTGATACTGAAGCTAAAGTAACTTTTGAAGACGGAACCATTACCACTATAGTATTGGATCTTACCGGAAGTGTACCGGGTATAACAGCACAACAGTTTAGCGAAATAGCCGATAAGGCAAAACAAATATGTCCTATATCAAAAGCTATTAATGCCGCTATTAGCCTAAATGTAACACTGGTATAAAAAAAGAACAGGGCTAAAAACGAAAATTCCCCCGGTAAGGGGGGGAATTTAGCAATTTTTAATCCTGCATCTATTAATAAAAAACTACTTTCAAAAATTTGGAATTGAGTTTAAAAATAAAATCCCTCCTTTCGGAGGGATTTTCCCACCATAAACTCAAATATTGAGCAGGTACTACCTGTTCGTTAGAATACACATGCAAATATCCCTTCTTTCTTCAATGTGTGAAATACCACAAAATACTGATTTTACCATGTGGAAAACACGTAGTCAACGTAAGAAATTACGTAAAATCAGCATACAAATATAATATTAAAACGTATTTTCTTACAAAAACTGTTTTTTACAACGATTTAGTTATCAAAAAAATTAAAAAACCTCATCGGTAAAGTGTAAAAATAAATAGTCAATGTGTGCAAATACCAGTGTTTTTATACAAAAACCACATATCCTCAAATCATTCCCAATAAAACACGTTATTTGTTGTTTATTTTTAAATAGTTTGTTTTTTTTAGTCTAAAAAATCATTAAATTCGCAACTTCAACAAATATATTAAAGACAATAGCAATGAGTAAAAAAGTAGTAATCGTATCGGCTGTAAGAACTCCTATAGGAAGCTTTATGGGATCTCTTTCTACCGTGTCTGCTGCACACCTTGGTGGTGCTGCCATTAAAGGCGCTTTAGAAAAAATAAACTTAGACCCTAAGCATATTGACGAGGTGTTAATGGGTAATGTGGTACAGGCAGGTGTTGGTCAGGCTCCGGCAAGACAGGCTTCAAAGTTTGCAGGCTTACCTGATAACGTAATCGCTACTACTGTAAATAAAGTATGTGCCTCTGGTATGAAAGCTGTTATGCAGGGTGCACAAAGCATTATGTGTGGTGATGCCGATGTAGTTGTTGCAGGTGGTATGGAGAACATGAGCCTTATACCTCACTATGTACATATGAGAAACGGTCAGAAATTTGGCCCGGCTACTATGGTTGACGGATTACAGAAAGACGGACTTACAGATGCTTATGACAATAATGCAATGGGTGTATGTGCTGATCTTTGTGCTACAGAATATAAAATTACGAGAGAAGAGCAGGATGCCTTTGCTATCGAATCATACAACCGTTCGGCTGCTGCATGGGATGCAGGTAAGTTTGATAACGAAGTTGTACCGGTAGCGGTTCCGCAAAGAAGAGGCGAGCCTGTTATGGTTACTAAAGATGAGGAGTACACTAACGTAAGGTTAGATAAAATCCCGTCTCTAAACGCTGTATTTACTAAAGATGGTACTGTAACTGCTGCAAATGCTTCTACTATTAACGACGGTGCTGCTGCACTTATATTGATGAGCGAAGAGAAAGCAAACGAACTTGGACTTAAGCCACTTGCTTACATCAAATCGTATGCAGATGCAGAACAGGAGCCAAAATGGTTTACTACTTCTCCTGCAAAAGCGTTACCAAAAGCGCTTGATAAAGCAGGTATAACTAAAGACGATGTAGATTTCTTTGAGTTTAACGAAGCCTTCTCGGTAGTTGGCATCGCTAACTCAAAAATATTAGGCCTTGATGCTGCTAAGGTAAACGTAAACGGTGGTGCTGTATCACTGGGTCACCCACTGGGATGCTCTGGTGCACGTATCATAGTAACGCTTATCAATGTATTAGAGCAAAACAATGCTAAAACCGGTGCTGCTGCTATTTGTAACGGTGGTGGTGGTGCATCTGCAATCGTTATTGAACGTTCATAATAATTGGTTATTATACTGTAGGCTGTTATTAACTTTTGTGAAAACAGCCAAACCTTGTAACGCTGCTTCAGAATTAACCTTTATATTTGTGGTTATGCTTGGAGCAGCGTTGCTTTTTTAAACGCTGTTAACAACCAACTCAAAATAAACAACAAATAATTAATTACTATAAATGTTTGGTATTTGTAATCTTGCTATTGTCCCTCTTCGTTTAGAACCGAATGACAGAAGCGAAATGACATCACAGGTTTTATTTGGTGAACATTTTAAAATTTTACAGCAAAAGGCAAAATGGACACACATACAACTTGCTTATGATGGTTATAAAGGATGGATAGACAATAAACAGTACAAAACAATTACCGAGGAAGATTATAAAAATCTATCCTCCTGCCCTGCCGTATTAAATTCTGATTTGGTAGAGTATGTAACTACACCAAACAATTTACTTATTCCCATACCTATGGGAGCTTCGTTATCTTTCATGGATTTCCCTGAAATCAATACTGAAACTTTTTCGTTTGAAGGATTAAAAACATCTGGAATAACTGCAAAAGAAAACCTGCTTAAAACAGCCTTTATGTACCTTAACGCTCCATACCTTTGGGGCGGAAAAACACCTTTTGGAATAGATTGTTCGGGCTTTACACAAATGGTATACAAACTAAACGGATACCACCTAAAACGCGATGCCTCACAACAGGCAACACAGGGTGAAGCTCTAAGTTTTATTGAGGAAAGTGAGCCGGGCGATCTTGCCTTTTTTGATAACGACGAGGGTAATATTATCCACGTTGGTATTATAATGGAAGACAACTATATTATACACGGGCACGGTAAAGTACGTATTGACCGATTGGACCATTTAGGTATATATAACAACGAAACCCGCAGGCATACGCATAAATTAAGGGTAATCAAGAAAATAATATAACATTGGTTATGAACAATATAAAATAAAATCCTGTTTCAATTAACAGGATTTTTCATTTTAGGCACGATGCTTGTTTAGTTTGTGGCAACTAAATAAAACCACATGAAAAAACTATTATTCTTACCTTTTATGCTGCTGTTTCTTGTAAGCTGCAGTAAAGACGATGATTTACAGGTAACACAAACCGAACAACCTTTAACGGAAGCAACCTATCTTGATGTTGCATATGGTGATGACCCAGAGCAGACTATGGATGTATACCTGCCTGCTAACCGAACCGAGGATACCAAGGTATTTGTTTTAATACACGGGGGCTTTTGGTATGCCGGCAGTAAAGAGGACTTTAATCAGGCAGTGCCCATCATTAAACAATACTTCCCTGATTATGCTATTGTAAATATTAATTACAGATTAGCCGATGTAAACAGTCCGGCTTATCCTAAACAGATTGAGGACATTCAGCAAATGTTTCAGCATCTGGAAAATAGTGATTACACCATTTCAAACAATTATGCACTGGTAGGCGTTAGCGCAGGCGCACATCTCTCAATGCTGTATGCTTATAAATATGATACCGAACACAACGTAAAAGCCGTTTGTGACATTGTTGGTCCTGCCGACTTTACAGATGAAGCTTATACTGATCATCCGCAATATGAAAATGCAGCCTTGGCATTAGTAGGTACAGCGTCTCCTACTCAGCAACAGTTACAGGAAGTAAATCCTGTTAATTTTATTACCGGCATGGCTCCGCCAACAATCAGTTTTTATGGAGGTCAGGACGAACTAATACCAAGCTCTCAGGGACCACTGCTTAAAGCAGCACTTGATAATGCCGGAGTGTATAACGAATATACCCTTTATCCAAACGGAGGACACTTTGACTGGGACCTGGCTACCCTTACAGATATGTATAGTAAGCTTATCCCTTTTTGCCAGAACCATTTTTAACCAATTATAATAACCTACCTTAAATGTAAAGCAGGCCTAAAAAGCCTGCTTTTTTCTTACATTTTTTATTTATATTTACTTCATGCACAAACCTGTACAAATAACCATACCTACACCATGCCATGAAAAATGGAGTGAAATGACGCCTACTGATAAAGGAAAGTTTTGTGCCGCCTGCCAAAAAAACGTAATTGACTTTACAAAGGCATCCGACAGGGAAATCGTACAGTTAATTAACGGCAACAAAAACCTTTGCGGACGCTTCTCTCCTTCTCAACTGGACAGGGATTTAATTGTACCGAAAGAAAAAAGTACAGCATGGACTGCTATTGCTGCCGGGGTAATTAGTTTTATTACACTCGGGGCACATAAAGCCACAGCACAGGAAACTGTAAAAACAGAACAGACTGGATATACCAACAGCTACGAAACTATTGGAATACTTACAGGTATTGTTCGTGATAAAAACGATGTCCTTGCAGATGTTACTATTATTAATAAAACGAACAACGAAACCACCGTTTCCCTATTAAACGGAGATTATGAAATACTTGCTGATAAAGGCGATATTATAGAGTTTTATCTTGAAGGATATATAACCCAAACCATAACTGTAAAATCTAGTTCCCGAAAAAACATTAAACTTAAAAAGGATAAAAACTATATTGAACAGAAGCAGGAAACAGGATCTTTCATTATACACGGGACTGTAAACGATGAAATAGGTCCTCTCCCTAGTACGAATGTCGTTATAAAAGGTACACAAACCAGTACAGAGGCGGATATAAACGGAAACTATTCTATTGAAGTAAGGAAAGGTGATGTCTTAAATTTTTCTTTTATAGGATATGAATCAAAAGATATAACAATTGAAAATCAAAAAATTCTAAATATTAATTTAGAATCAGAAGACATTATTCTTGGAGAAGTAATTTACAAAAGATCATTCTTTGGGCGTGTATTTCATTCCATAGGTAATATATTCAGATAATGAGAAAACCAATCCAAATAACAATCCCACAGCCATGCCATGAAAAATGGGATGAAATGACGCCTACCGATAAAGGAAAGTTTTGTGCCGCCTGCCAAAAAAACGTTATCGACTTCACAAAGGCATCCGATAGGGAAATTGCCGAAGCTCTTAAAACTAACGATAAAGTTTGCGGTCGACTCTACCCTGCCCAACTAAGCAGGAGTTTAGTTATCCCAAAAGAAAAAAGCACTATTTGGAGCGCCATTGCTGCGACAATAATTAGCTTTATTACTATTGGCTGTAATAATAATAAAACTCAGCAAAAGCAAACTGTTGTTCAAACCGATAGTATACAGGTTAAAAAAACAGAACCACAAATTGAAAAACAAAGTCCTAAAATTAAAATAACCGTTAAAAACAGCAATGGGATTATAGAAGATGCTACTGTAATAAACACAACAAAAAATATAAGAACATCTGAAAATCAAAATGGAGTTTATGAAATAGAAGCTTCTAAAAATGATGAGATTGAAATAGTATGTATTTTCAACGAAACAAAAAAGTTTACTGTAACTAACAATGAAAATGTTGTTATAGAAATGGTATTTGCACCTACACCCGATATTGGTGAAGTGAAAATATCTACTATTGATGAGTAATAGTAAAACCCCATTAATTTGTTTTATTCTTTATCTTTAGGGCACATTTAAAAATACGCATCTAAATGATTTTAAAGAAACCCTCTAACCTGCTGCTCGCAGCAATTACCTTATGCCTGGCGTTTACCTCTCCTGCCATAGCACAAAAGAGTAAAGTAGCAAAAACAAACGGCTCACAAATTATTGAGCCAAACGGAAACCCCATAACCCTTAAAGGTACAAACCTGGGTAACTGGCTGGTTCCCGAAGGCTATATGTTTAAAACCGGTAAGGTAGCTGCCCCTAGGCAAATAGACCAGTTACTTCATGAAATGATAGGTCCGGATAGTCTAACCACCTTTTGGCACAAATACCTGGACAATTACATTACCCAAAACGATATTAAGTACCTTAAACGAATAGGCTGCAATCACATTCGGCTGCCATTTCACTACAAAATGTTTACCAATGAAACCTATATGGGAACCCAAAACGCAGGGTTTAAATATTTTGACCGTGTAATTGAATGGTGCAGGCAGGAAAACCTGTATGTACTTTTAGACATGCACTGCGCTCCGGGCGGACAGACAGGTGATAACATTGATGACAGTTACGGTTACCCTTGGTTATTTTTCAGTAAATCGTCTCAGGACTTAATGAGCGAGGTGTGGATGAAGATTGCCAAAAAGTATAAAGGAGATCCTATCATTATAGGCTACGACGTGGTTAACGAACCTATTGCCCATTATTTTACAGAACAGATTCCCGACTATAATCACAGGCTATTTATGCTGTATCAACGTATGGTAAAAGATATTCGTTCGGTTGATAAAGAGCATACTATTTTCCTAAACGGATCGGTTTGGGCAGGAGATTTTGGTGTGTTCGAATCTATTTTAGACGATAACATTGTTTATGAGTTCCACAAATACTGGTTTGATGTAGAACAGGGAGCTATTCAAAAATATGTTGATTTTCGTGATGAGCATAACGTACCTATTTACATTGGTGAAACCGGAGAAAATACAGACGAATGGGTAATGGATTTCAGGCTGCTGCTGGACCAAAACAATATTAACTGGTGCTTTTGGCCATACAAAAAAATGGACAACACTAAAGGTATTATGAACTTCACTATGCCCGAAGATTATGCAGCTATTTCACGCTACTCACAAAGCGACCGCAGCTCGTTTGAAAAAATACGCGAAAACATGCCCGACAGGACTTTGGTACAAAAGGCATTAAACCAGTTTCTTGAAAACTGCCTATATGAAAACTGTTTTCAAAACAAAGGTTACATTGAAGGCTTAGGACTTATTGTTGAGTAAATATTAATGATAATATTTAGATTCTTCATTTTGCTATCACTGCATTCAGAATGACAGTAAGGCTCTGGCGATAGAAGCCGTCGCATTATGAAAATTATAAACGATAACGTTTTGTCATTTCGACCGCAATGAAATGGAGTGGAGAAATCTCTTTTAACCTAATTTAGATTCTTCACTTCACTATCGCCACGTTCAGAATGACAGTAAAGTTCGGACATTAGAAGCCGTGGCATTATGAAAATTATAAACGATAACATTTTGTCATTTCGACCGCAATGAAATGGAGTGGAGAAATCTCTTATAATCTAATTTAGATTCTTCACTTCGCTATCGCTACGTTCAGAATGACAGTAAGGCTCTGGCTATAGAAGCTCTAACATTATGAAAATTATAAACGATAACGTTTTGTCATTTCGACCGCAATGAAATGG
>NZ_WOWP01000030.1 GCF_009741375.1 Flavobacterium rakeshii | reverse complement strand
ATCTGTTATAGAAAGAGATTCTTCACTACGCTGCGCTCCGTTCAGAATGACAAGCAGAACCCAACACGTACGAGTATCATCCTGACGACAGGAAGAATCTGTTATAGAAAAAGATTCTTCACTACGCTGCGCTCCGTTCAGAATGACAAGCAGAACCCAATATACATGAGTGTCATCCTGACGATAGGAAGGATCTATTATAAAAAGAGACTCTTCACTACACTACGCTTCATTCAGAATGACAAGTAGAACCCAATACACATGAGTATCATCCTGACGACAGGAAGAATCTGTTATAGAAAAAGATTCTTCACTACACTATACTCCATTCAGAATGACAAGCAGAACCCAACACGTACGAGTATCATCCTGACGACAGGAAGGATCTATTATAAAAAGAGACTCTTCATTACACTGCGCCCATTCAGAATAACAAAACACAGCCTTACTCGTATGAGTGTCATCCTGACGAGAGGAAGGATCTGTTATAGAAAAAGATTCTTCATTACGCTGTGCTCCACTCAGAATGACAAAACACAACCTTACTTATATGAGTGTAATCCTAACGACAGGAAGGATCTATTATAGAAAAAGATCCTTCATTACACTGCGCCCATTCGGAATGACAAAACACAACCTTACCCGTATGAGTGTCATCCTGACGATAGGAAGGATCTATTATAAAAATAGATTCTTCACTACGCTGCGCTCCGTTCAGAATAACAAGCAGAGCCCAATACACATGAGTGTCATCATGACGACAGGAAGGATCTGTTATAGAAAAAGATTCTTCACTACGCTACGCTCCATTCAGAATAACAAAACACAACCTTACTCGTATGAGTGTCATCCTGACGATAGGAAGGATCTATTATAGAAAAAGATTCTTCATTACACTACGCTTCATTTAGAATGACAAAGCGAATCCTAGCACGCATGAGTGTCATCCTGACGACAGGAAGGATCTGTTATAGAAAGAGATTCTTCATTACGCTACGCTCCATTCAGAATGACAAAACACAACCTTACTCGTATGAGTGTCATCC
The DNA here is from genome assembly GCF_009741375.1 of Flavobacterium rakeshii. Taxonomy (GTDB): domain Bacteria; phylum Bacteroidota; class Bacteroidia; order Flavobacteriales; family Flavobacteriaceae; genus Flavobacterium; species Flavobacterium rakeshii. The sequence goes on along the minus strand of NZ_WOWP01000030.1, from coordinate 18,807 downwards.
TGACGATAGGAAGGATCTATTATAGAAAAGAGATTCTTCACTACGCTACGCTTCGTTCAGAATGACAAAACACAGCCTTACTCGTATGAGTGTCATCCTGACGAGAGGAAGGATCTATTATAAAAAGAGACTCTTCACTACGCTACGCTTCGTTCAGAATGACAAAGCGAATCCTAGTACTCACGAGTGTCATCCTGACGAGAGGAAGGATCTGTTATAGAAAAAGATTCTTCACTACGCTGCGCTCCGTTCAGAATGACAGGAATACATATAAAAAAACCGCAGCCAGAGCTGCGGTTTAACATAACTTATAACCTTAAAAAAGGTTTATCCTACGATATTAATAATCTTACCCGGAACAACAATCACCTTTTTAGGTGCGCGTCCGTCAAGTTGCTGTACGGTACGCTCGTCGGCTAAAATAGTTTTCTCTATTTCAGGGACAGGCATATCCATAGGTAATTCAATTTTAAAGCGCATTTTTCCGTTAAACGATACCGGATATTCCTTACTGCTTTCCACAAGGTGCTCCGGATTGAATTTAGGGAACGGCACTTTAGAGATACTATCCTGATGCCCTAACTTATGCCAAAGTTCTTCGGCAATGTGTGGCGCATAAGGCGAAATAAGTATGGTAAACGGCTCAAGTATGGTACGCTCATGACATTTAATAGCTGAAAGTTCGTTAACGGCAATCATGAATGAACTTACCGATGTATTGAACGAGAAGTTCTCAATATCTTCCTGTACCTTTTTAATGGTTTTATGAAGTATTTTGTATGCCTCCTTACTTGGCTGATTCGTATTAACAATAAGTCCGTTATCATCAAAATACAGTTTCCATAGTTTTTTAAGGAAGCCCGAAACTCCTGTTATACCGGCAGTATTCCATGGTTTGGCCTGCTCTAACGGACCAAGGAACATTTCATACAGCCTTAAAGTATCGGCACCATACTGCTCACAAATATCATCAGGGTTAACTACATTGTATTTTGACTTGGACATTTTTTCCACTTCACGACCTACAATGTACTTACCGTTTTCATTTAAAATAAATTCGGCATTCTTATAATCCTGACTTAACGGATGTGCTTTAAACCCTTCAACATCTAATTCATCAGAAGCATTTACAAGCGACACATCAACGTGAAGTGCTTGGTATGTAGCTCCATCTGTATTTTCAGCTTCAGCATGTTTTTTAAATTCTTCCTTACTTACAAAAGTAAGTTTACCAGCATCTCTTTTCAGGAATGCAAAAGCCGAAGTTCCCAAAATCATCCCCTGATTAATCAGCTTTTTAAACGGCTCTTCCTGAGCGATAAATCCGCGGTCTTTTAAAAACTTATTCCAAAAACGGCTGTATAGCAAGTGACCAGTAGCATGCTCGCTACCGCCAATATATAAGTCTACACTCTCCCAGTATTCCTGTGCTTTTTTAGATACGAACTCCTCATCATTGTGCGGGTCCATATACCTTAACCAGTACCATGAACTACCTGCCCAACCCGGCATAGTGTTTAGCTCAAGCGGGAATACCGATACATTATCAATAAGGTCGTTGCTTACCACTTTGTGCTCTGCAACGCTCCATGCCCACTCTTTAGAGTTCCCTAACGGCGGTTGTCCGTCTTCGGTAGGAAGGTATTTCTCTACTTCCGGAAGGTGTATTGGCAAGTACTTATCCTCTATCATTTGCGGCAACCCGTTTACATAATAAACCGGGAACGGCTCACCCCAATAACGCTGGCGCGAGAACACCGCATCACGAAGGCGGTAATTGGTTTTACCCTTACCCTGCCCTATATCTTCAAGCGCCTCAATAGCTTTTTTGGTCGCTTTTTTATAATCAAGTCCGTTTAGGAAGTCAGAATCCTGTAGCTTCACGCCATCTTTAGCGCCATAAGCCTCTTCGGAAATATCAACTCCGTCAAAAATATTTTTGATTGGGATATTAAAGTGCTTCGCAAAATCATAATCACGCTGGTCTCCGGCAGGTACTGCCATAACAGCTCCTGTACCATAACCTGCAAGCACATAGTCACCAATCCAAACCGGAATAGGCTCTTTAGTGAAAGGATGCTCGGCATACGCACCGGTAAATACCCCTGATATGGTTTTTACATCGGCCATACGCTCGCGCTCACTCTTTCTTGAAGTAGCCTCGATGTATGCCTCAACCGCTTCCTTCTGTTCCGGAGTAGTTATTTTTGCTACCAGTTCGTGTTCCGGCGCCAGTGTCATAAAGCTAACCCCAAAAATAGTATCAGGGCGCGTAGTAAAAACATCTATCGCAAACTCTCCGGTATCATCTCCCGTTAACAGGTGAAGGAATTTATTATGATTGTCTTTTACTTTAAAGGTAACCGCAGCCCCAACCGATTTTCCAATCCAGTTACGCTGACTGTCTTTTAGCGAATCGGTCCAGTCAATAGTATCAAGACCTTGTAGTAACCTTTCGGCATAAGCGGAAATTCTCATACTCCACTGCGTCATTTTTTTACGCACTACCGGATGCCCTCCCCTTTCGGAAACACCATTTACAATTTCGTCGTTTGCCAATACAGTACCCAAAGCCGGACACCAGTTCACTTCGGTCTCGGCAAGATACGTAAGTCGGTATTTTAATAATATTTTTTGCTGCTCCTCTCCGCTGTAACCTTTCCATTCGGCAGCAGTAAACGTAGGGATGTTATCATCACAAACCGCATTTACTTTTGTATTACCATTCGCTTCAAACTCAATAACAAGGGTACGAATATCTTCTGCCTTGTTAGCATCGATATCAAACCACGAATTGAACAGCTGGATAAATATCCACTGTGTCCATTTGTAATACTCAGGATTAGATGTTCTCACCTCCCTGTCCCAGTCAAAAGAAAAGCCTATTTTATCCAGCTGCTCCCTGTAACGCGCAATATTGGTTTCGGTAGTTACAGCAGGGTGCTGCCCGGTTTGGATAGCATACTGTTCTGCCGGAAGTCCAAAACTGTCATATCCCTGTGGGTGCAGTACGTTAAAACCTTTGTGGCGTTTGTAACGTGCATAAATATCTGAAGCGATATAACCCAGTGGGTGCCCTACGTGTAATCCTGCCCCCGATGGGTAAGGAAACATATCAAGCACATAGTATTTCGGCTTATCAGAAACATCTTCTGCCATAAAAGTACCGTTCTCTGCCCAGTACTTTTGCCATCTGGCTTCAATTTCGTTAGGATTGTATTTCATTGTATCAGTCTAAAGTCAAAAGTTTGAAAGTCTTTAAGGAAGGCAAATTTACGCTTATTGTACGAAAGTCAAAACTTTGCCCGTTATAAACTATGTATAAACAAATACTTTATTTATTTTTACACCTAAAATTAATGTGTGTATGGCATCATCTTTTGAAAAATTTCAAAAAAGGCGGTTGATTTCTTCATATTTCTCGGTTATATTAATCATTTTCATAGTACTTACCCTTTTAGGGGCATTAGGGCTTTTTGTTATTAATACAGAAAAGCTGTCGGGCTATGTTAAGGAGAATATTCCGCTTACGATTTATTTTAAGAGGGAAGCCAAAGACGAAAACATCAAGGCTTTTGGTAAAGAGCTTGAAACGGCAGACTACATTAAAAACTTTCACTATGTTTCCAAAAAGGAAGCAGCCGAAAAGAACAAGGATATTTTAGGCGACTTTGAAAGCCTTATTGAAAATCCGTTATTTGATTCTTACGACATTCACCTCAAAAGTGCTTACGTACAGCCGGACAGCATCAAGAAAATTGATGAGAAGTTCAGGAAAAACGAAATGGTTGCCGATGTAAGTTATGATGCCGTAGTGGTAGAAATGGCTAACGAAAACATTAAGAAAATAACTTTTTGGATACTGGTTATTAGCGGCGGACTTACCTTTGTAGCCATGCTGCTTATAAACAGTTCGCTTAGGCTATCCATATATTCACACCGTTTTACCATTAAAACCATGCAAATGGTAGGTGCAACAAAATCGTTCATCAGGAGGCCGTTTATATGGAGAGGCATTAAACTGGGGCTTATAGGCGCACTACTTGCCATAGGAGCTTTATTATGGCTGGTTAACTATGTAGACGGTAAGCTACCATTCCTGGACATTTGGAAAGACTGGGTTCCTACAGCTATTGTAATGGGCGGTGTACTGGGCTTTGGTATAATAATCGCAGCCATAAGTACGTTCTTTGCTACGCAGCGTTTCCTTAACCTAAGGACAGACGATTTATATTAAGCAAACCGCAAAACCTGAAATTTTAAACCTGAAACAATTATTATGGGTAACGAGATAAAAACACATTTCCTTTTTGAAAAGGTAAACTACAAAATACTTTTAATAGGCCTTGGCGTTATTTTACTGGGCTTTATACTTATGGCAGGTGGCGGTAGCGACGACCCTAAAGTATTTAACGATGCTATTTTCAACTTTAGGAGAATAAGGCTTGCACCTACTGTAGTGCTTATTGGTTTTGGTGTTACTATTTATGCCATACTTAAAAACCCGAATGCTAAAAAAGACAGCAATTTTCCGGAAGACGCCGAAATTAAGAACTTCAAAAAATAATTACCCCTAATGGATTACTTACAGGCCATTATTATAGCCATCATTGAAGGCTTAACCGAGTATTTACCTGTTTCATCTACCGGACACATGATTATCGCTTCTTCCTTTTTTGGGATTGCAGGCGACGATTTCACCAAACTGTTTACCATAGTTATACAGCTTGGCGCTATACTCTCGGTAATTGTACTTTACTTTAAACGTTTTTTCCAAACGGTAGATTTTTACCTAAAACTACTGGTAGCCTTTATGCCCGCCGTAGTACTTGGATTATTATTAAGCGACTTTATAGACAGCCTGCTGGAGAGTCCGCTAACGGTAGCCATATCACTGGTTATAGGCGGGGTTATCCTTTTAAAGGTAGACGACTATTTTGGCGATTCTGAGAATACCGAAATAAGCTACGCTACCGCATTAAAAATAGGATTCTTTCAGTGTATTGCCATGATACCGGGTGTATCAAGGAGTGGTGCCAGTATTGTAGGTGGTATGTCGCAAAAGCTTTCGCGTAAGGCTGCTGCCGAATTTTCTTTCTTCCTGGCAGTACCTACCATGTTTGGCGCAACAGCAAAAAAATCATTTGATTACTATAAAGCCGGATTTGAACTTACCGGAGATCAGGTAAACCTACTTATCATTGGCAACATAGTTGCCTTTATTGTAGGCACACTGGCCATAAAAACCTTTATTAATTATCTTAGCCGACATGGTTTTAAAGTGTTTGGCTACTACAGGATTATTGCCGGACTGGCAGTAATTATAATACATTACTTTATTCACCCACTTACTATTATTTAATGACGGCAGAAAGTTTTCAGGAAGGACAGGTAGTATTGATTGACAAACCACTGCAATGGAGTTCGTTTCAGGCAGTGAATAAAGTAAAATGGGCCCTTAAAAAAAACTTAGGCTTAAAAAAGATTAAAGTAGGCCACGCCGGAACTCTTGACCCTCTGGCTACCGGACTACTTATTATATGCACCGGAAAATTCACCAAACGCATCCCTGAGCTACAGGGCATGGTAAAGGAATATACCGGAACTTTCCATATTGGAGCCACTACCCCTTCATATGATTTGGAAACAGAAGTAAATGCTACTTTCCCAACCGAACATATAACTGAAGAACTGATACTGGAAACCACAAAACAGTTTACCGGTGAGATAGACCAGAAACCACCTGTATTCTCGGCTATCAAAAAAGACGGAAAACGCCTGTACGAACACGCCCGCAAAGGCGAAGAGGTAGAAATTGCTTCCCGCAAGGTTACCGTACATGAGTTTGAAATTACCCGCGTAGCATTACCCGAAGTAGATTTCAGAATTGTTTGTAGTAAAGGAACTTACATCCGCTCTATTGCTAACGATTTTGGCGTTGCCATGCAAAGTGGTTCGCACCTAACAGCACTACGCCGAACCAAAATAGGTGAATTCTCGGTAGAGGATGCCATTCTACCCGATGCTTTTGAAACTATGGTGAGAGGCCTGAATAACGAATAGCTTTAGGTATCTTTGCAGCATGAAAAAAGCAATATTCTTTTTACTCTTAGCTGCAAACTCCCTTTTTGCACAAAACATAAAACTTAAAGACGGCGACCTTATTTTTCAGGATATGGATTGCGGTCCGTTATGTGACGCCATAGAAGCCGTAACCGAAGGCTATAACGGAAACGACTTTAGCCACATGGGTATGGTGTATCACCGTAACGACACCATTTATGTTATTGAGGCTGCCGGAAGTGCCGTTCGCCTTACTACGCTGGAAAAGTTTTCAAAAAATACTTCAAAACCAATGTATGTAGGAAGGCTAAAAAGAAAATACCGTAAGCTTATCACTAAGGCTATCAACTTTTCACTGGAGCAAATTGGCGTTCCATATGACGATGAATATGTATATGATAACGGTGCCTACTATTGTAGTGAACTTATCTATGACGCTTTTAAGTTTGCCAATAACGGAACTCCGTTTTTTGAATTACAACCCATGACCTATAAAGAACCCGGCACAAACGATTATTTCCCTGCCTGGATAGAATACTACAAAAGCATTAATGCCGATATACCCGAAGGGTTACCGGGGTGTAATCCGGGAGGAATATCAACTTCTAACAAGATTAAGGTGATTTCTACGTTATAAGATAGAAACCAAATCAAAAACCATAATGAAACACACCTTAAAAACAATCCTTGCCTTACTAATTGTATCTACAACAACATTAATAAGCTGCAATGAAAAAGAGCAAAAACCTATAGGTGAAAAATTCACTTTAACAGGTAAACTTTTAACCTCATATAACGATACTATATTTTTATCATACGGCAGCAAAAAAGACTGTACCGTTGTAAAAAACAACACTTTTAGATTTGAAGGCACACTTGACAGTGTTGATCAGGGAGAAGCTTTTCTTCACCTAAAAACCCCGGGAAACTTAGGTGTTATTTTTTTAGATAAAGGAGATATCACTGTTGACTTTGACTACATCACTAAAGAAATTGACAGTATTAATTATACATTTCTGCAAACCAAGAAAATAGAAGGTTCATTAAACCATAAAATATGGGATAACTATACTGCTTTTTGGCGGAAAAACCATAAAAAAAACAACTATGGAGACCTTATAATGCAACAGCTTAAAAAGAATATAGACTCGTTCCCCGAATCTCCTATACATGGCAGAATTTTACATTTAAACTCAGACAGTGTATTAAACACTTCTCAGATTAAAGAAATAAAAAACCTCATTGACACTACCACAATGTATAGCAATGACTTAAGAATTATCAACATTACATTAAACACAAAAAAAAGAACACAAAAAGGCACTCCGGTAAAAAACTTCACACTAAAGAATACTGAGGGTAAAACAGAAAACTTTTATACTCCAAACAACAAATTCACCATTGTAGATTTTTGGGCATCGTGGTGCGGCCCCTGTAGAAGAGAAAATAAAAAATTACCTGAACTGGCTAAAAAATACGGCGATAAGCTGGAAATAATAACCATTTCGATAGATGATGAAGAAGACGAATGGAAAAAAGCTATTGAAAAAGACGGATTGATTTGGAAAAACTATATTACCGAGAACGATTGGGATTCTGAAATATGTGACTATTACGGAATCACATCAATACCATCAAAAATACTTATTGATAAAAACGGTAATTTTTTAGGATACAACTTAAGCTACGATCAAATAGATGAAATACTGGAAAAGGAATAAGAGATCCTTCCTGCCGTCAGGATGACAAAATAAAAAAGTCCGCTCGATGAGCGGACTTTTTTATTACATATTCTCTGCATTTTCAAGCAGTAGTGTTATTTCCTTCATGGTGCTTTCACCTTTATCGTGCAAATACCATTTTTGCAGTTCGGTTTTAGCTTCCTGGTCAATAACACCATGCTGTTCTTTATAATCCCTTATCAACTTTGCCGCATCATGAGGTCTTGGACCCCAGCTTCCGCGGGCAATATGGGTATCTTTCTCCACTAACACCAGCTTCGGTATTGACCTTGCCCCGTTAGTTAAATATTCGTTCATTAGTTCATCGTTATCATCACGAAGTACTATTTCCAGCTCCAGCTTATCGGTCTCATTAGCCATTTTGCTTATAACAGGTACAATCTGTGCCGCATCGCCACACCAGCCTTCAGATATTACAAGCAGTACATGCTCTTTTTTAAGCTTGCCCAGCCTGGCCTTAATATCATCTGTTAACTTAATGGTCTTGTCAAGACGATTCATTCTCACTTCATTAAGCGAACTGTAATTGGTTAAATCTTCCGATTGTGTTGCCCCTGTAGACAATCCGTCCTGAAGAAGCAAACCTATATGGTTTCGGTACTCTGAATAAGAATAACTGTTATCCAGACTTTTTTCTATTAGTGTACTCATAAATATAAATTTGTGTAAAAGTAAATTACTTTTTGCAATAGCAAAAAAGAAGCCATCCAATAAAAAACTGTAATTTAGTCAGGTAATTCTAATCACACCATGAAATTTGACAACAGCACTATAGGCCTTATTTTTTCGGGGGGAGGCTCAAAAGGCTTAGCCCATGCAGGGGTACTAAAATTTTTTGACGAAATAGGGATAAAACCATCCCATCTGGCAGGCACCAGTTCGGGTGCTATTGTGTCATCCTTATACGCTCACGGTAAATCGCCCGAAGAGATACTGGAATTCTTTAAATCCATATACTTTTTCCACTGGAAACACTTTACCTTCCGCAAGGCAGGTTTTATAGATTCTGAAGCTTTTAAAAGCTATTTTCATTCGGCCTTTGGCGAAACCCTAATCGGGGAAATGAAATACCGCATGCACATTACTGCAACCGATTTGGTTACCGGTAAGCTTAAAATCTTTGGCCCGGAAACCAAAATTGCCGATGCCGTACTGGCATCATCTGCTTTTCCGGGTATTATATCACCTTATGAAATAGACGGTAAAATATACAGCGACGGCGGTATTATAAACCACTTTCCTACCGATGTATTGCAGGGACGTTGTGAAACCCTGATAGGAATATACGTTAGCCCTATACAAAAAATTGGTGCTGACGATTTGAAATCCATCAAAGCAGTAACCACCCGTGCTTACGATTTACTTTCGGCAAACAGCAATATGCAAAAGTTTACCCTTTGCGATTGGGTTATCAGCCCAGATGAGCTTGCACTATACAGTACCTTTGAAACCAACAAGCAAAAAATGGAGGAGATTTTCAATATTGGGTACGAATCGGCTAAAAAATCCTACGAGGAGCTCATTGCGTAAATACCTATCATAAGCAGGGGTTAAAATTCTGTTTTAAGAAAAACAATAATTACTATATTTGCACCAGTCAAATATTACCCTATGAAATATAAGAGAATCCTGTTAAAGCTAAGCGGCGAAGCCCTTATGGGCGACAGGCAGTATGGCATTGATCCTAAAAGACTTGCCGAATATGCCCACGAGATAAAACAAATACACGATAAAGGTGTTGAAATAGCAATCGTTATTGGAGGCGGTAACATTTTTAGAGGTGTATCCGGAGCCAGCAACGGTATGGACAGGGTTCAGGGAGATTATATGGGAATGCTGGCCACCGTTATTAACGGTATGGCATTACAGGGAGCTCTTGAAGATGCCGGTATGCAAACCAGGCTACAAACCGCCCTTAAAATTGAAGCTATCGCAGAACCTTATATTAAAAGACGTGCTGTACGCCACCTTGAAAAAGGAAGAATTGTAATTTTTGGAGCCGGTACAGGTAACCCATACTTTACTACCGATACAGCTGCAGTACTAAGAGGTGTGGAAGTACATGCCGATGTAATATTAAAAGGTACACGTGTTGACGGTATTTATACTGCCGACCCTGAAAAAGACGCTAACGCGACTAAATATGATACGCTTACTTTTGAAGACGTACTTCAAAAAGGGCTTAATGTCATGGATACAACTGCCTTTACACTTAGCCAGGAAAACGAACTGCCTATTATAGTGTTTGATATGAACAAAGCAGGCAACCTTGTAAAAGTATGTGAAGGTGATACTGTAGGAACTACAGTAAGCGTTTAATTAAAAACTGAAAAGAAACAGCATTATGGAAGAAATAGATTTTATTTTAGATAGTAGCGAAGAGTCAATGAAAGGATCTCTTAGCCACCTTGAAAAAGAATTCCTTAACATCCGTGCAGGTAAAGCAAGCCCTGCCATGCTTGGTGGTGTAAAAGTAGATTACTACGGTGCTCAAACACCTCTTTCTCAGGTTGCAAACGTTAATACTCCCGATGCAAGAACCTTAACGGTTACACCTTGGGAAAAAGCTATGTTACAACCAATTGAAAAAGCAATTATGATTGCTAACCTTGGTTTTAACCCAATGAACAATGGTGAAAACATCATCATTAATATACCGGCATTAACTGAGGAAAGAAGAAGGGATCTTGTAAAGCAGGCTAAAGCAGAAGCAGAAGATGCTAAAATTGGTGTACGTAATGCACGTAAAGACGCTAACACCGAAATCAAGAAACTTGAAAAAGACGGCACATCGGAAGATGTTTGTAAAAAAGCAGAAGATGATGTACAGGAGCTTACCAATGCTTACATTAAGAAAATAGATGACCTACTGGCTCACAAAGAGGCCGAGATCATGAAAGTATAAGTTTTAAGGTCCGCTGGTAACAGCGGACTCTTTGTTTATACCTATCTTTGTAACAATTTTACGTATTGCGCGTTTAGCTTTAAAAACCCCTATGAGAGTTATTACCGTCCTGCTTTTTTTGTTCAGCATGGCTGCCAACGCCCAGTTTACAATAACCGGGATAGTTAAGGACGGCAGTACCAACTCACCACTACCTTTTGCTACTATAAAAACACAGGAAGGCAACACCATTATTGGCGACCTTGACGGTAAATTTATAATTGAAAGCAAAACCAGGCAACAAAACATAACCATTACCTACACCGGTTATGAAGCCAAAACCGTTAAAACACGCAGCGGAAAAAGATTTTATACCGTATCCCTAAAAGCAAAAGCAAACGAACTGGAAGAACTGGTTATTAACCAAACCAACAAGGCTACAACCATAATAAAACATGCTATCCGCATTAAGGAAAGCAACGATCCGCAGTTAAAACTAAACAGTTTTAAATACAAAACCTACAACAAACTTATTGTTACTGCAAACCCCGATTCCATCAGTTCAAAACTGGATTCAATTTACCTGTATGAAAAAACAGGACGCAGGATATTAAAAATAGACTCGACCGACTACAAATTCAAAAAGCTGATTGAAAAGCAACACCTGTATCAAACCGAAAAGATATCGGAATTCAGCTATACAAAAAAAGACGGACTTAAAGAAAATATACTTGCTGCACGTATGGCAGGCTTCAAACAACCTGTATATGAGTTTATAGGATTAAGCCTTCAATCCTATTCGGTCTATAATGACGTAGACCTACTGGAAACAAAATACAGAGGACCTTTATCATACAACGCACTTTTAGAATACAAATACAGAATACTCGATACGGTATACATAGACAACCGTAAAACATTCATGATCTATTTTACCCCAAAGCGAGCCAATAAGAAAAAAAGGCTTGACGGACTGGTATACATAGACAGCAATACCTTTGGCGTTGCAAAAGCGGTATTCAGGGTAAAAAACGTACTGGACATAACCTCTACCCACCTGTTTAAGTTTGAGGAAGAACAGGGTATTTGGTTTCCCGACAGAAAAACCCTTAAAATAGTAAAAGGCAACAACCGCGAAGACATAAATATACTGGGTGAAACCATCAAATTTGACGCTATAAACACCACAAGTCCCGACAGGGATAAAGAGCCGTCTGACTTTGTATATGTATATTCTGAATCCATTAATTCTGATAAGGAATTCAATATCCCGCTAACCATAAGAAGGCCGGCTATTGCTATAGAGATAAATGAAGAAGCCATTACCCGCCCTGAAAGCTACTGGACACAACACAGAGCCGATACACTGGACGAACGCAGCATTAAAACCTACCCTGCACTGGATAGTATTTTAACCAAGGAAAGAATAGAACAATTTATCAACTTAGGTAAAAGGGTTATTACCGGATACCTGCCTGTTGGCTTTTTTGACTTTGACCTGAGACAGATTGTAAAGTACAACAACTATGAAGGCGTGAGGTTTGGCGTAGGCGGAATAACCAATAATAAATTCTCTGAAGTATTTCGAATCAGTACTTATGGGGCTTATGGTACTAAAGACGGACAGTTTAAATACAACCTTGGCGGAGCAGTACGACTGGGACGTTTTTCAGACTCATGGATTGGAGGCTCTTTTACCGAAGATGTACAGGAAATTGGTAGCACAAATTTTGCTACCGATAAGCGGGTATTTAAAATATATGACCCCCGCCCTATAAACGTTTCCACTTTTTACAAATACCGAAAATGGCACGGGTATATAGAAACCAAAATAATCCCAAAAACGGAAAGCCGATGGGGCTTTAGCCGCACCAGTGTAGAGCCGCGTTTTGACTACGCCTTTAACACTAACGGAGAGTTATACACAAAATACAACCTCAGCACCTTTGAGGCAGCCCTGCAATGGAATCCGCTTAGTGATTTTATGCAGACACCCGAGGGACGTATTGAGGTAGAAAAACGATTCCCTAAATTTACATTCCAGTACACTCAGGCAGTTACTGGATTATTTGACAGTGATTTCACTTTTGGCAAACTCGATTTCAGGACCGAGTATGAGAAAAAATACATTAACGGACAAAAAACATCGCTGGTTATACAGGGAGGTTTAGCTATGGGTGACACTCCTATCACCCACCTGTACAGCACCTCACCAAACAACCTGGATAAAAACGGCGTTATAGCCCGTATTACCTTTGCCGGTAAAAACAGTTTTGAAACCATGTACTTTAACGAGTTCTTCTCGAGCCAATATGCCATGTTCCAGGTAAAACATGCTTTTAGAAGATTAAATCTTTTTGGCGACATTAAGCTTAGCCCGGTACTGGTAACCCGAGGCGTTTGGGGTAATATGGAAAGTCCGGAAAAACATATAGGACAACCCTATAACACACTCGAAAAAGGTTACTATGAAAGTGGTATGGAATTTAATGAGATATTTAAAGGACTTGGGTTAACCGCCTTTTACCGTTATGGCCCATATCATTTACCGGAGTTTGACCGTAACATATCCATCAAGCTGTCTTTTGTATTCAGCCTGTTTTAGTGCGAAACAAATTTTAGCCCAATAATAGAAGCTATAAGTGTAGTGATAAAGAAAAGCCTCCAGAAATCGGCAGGTTCTTTAAACACAACAATCCCTACTAAAACCGTTCCTACCGCCCCTACTCCTGTCCACACGGCATAAGCAGTACCAATAGGCAGTGTTTGGGTAGCTTTATACAATAAAAACATACTGATAGCAAGGCATACAAAAAAACCACCCATCCATAATTGAGAGGCAGTTCCGGTAGTCTCTTTAGCCTTACCAAGGCATGAAGCAAAGCCCACTTCAAAAAGCCCTGCTATAACAAGTAAAATCCAGTTCATGGCACTATTGTTTAAGTAAAGCCAAAGATACTACAAATTGAACGGCTATTTTTTAATTATCCTTATAACACTCCTGGTCTCACCTGCTGAAAGGTTAAGTATATACATACCTTTCTCAAGGAAACTTACATCAATACTTCCATTTGTTAAATCTCCCTTACTTACAAGCTTTCCGTCTAAAGCATATAGGCTAAAAACAGCATTTAGATTATTTACAGACTTTATGTAAAGTAAATTTGAAACCGGGTTAGGGTAAACAGTAAATAATCGGGGTTTATTCTCTGGTATTTCTGCCGTAATAGGTACTCCCAGCAAACCTATATTATTAAAAGTTACTCTTTTACCATTATCAACAGTCATATCATCACCTTCAAACCGTACCCTCATTTTAAAATTCTCATTATTTGCAACCCCCTGAATCGTTGAGAAATCAATTTCAAAAAGCTGATAAGCATCTGTTAACAAAAAAGAGGAAGTTTCCATACCGGTTGTAATCCACTCTACTTCATTTGAAAGAGAGTAATCAACGACTAAGTTATTTGCCGCCCCTTCATCCATAGCAGCAAAGGCAAATTTTATTTTTTTATATCCTATTGTAGAAATATTAAATAGCAAAGCATTTTCCTTTTCGTTAAACTGAAAAGGTTGTTTTATTTGAATAGCTTTCATACCCGACTCCTCAAATGACTTATCATTATTTACCTGAGACTGATAATTTATTTCTGTTGGCTTATTTCTTCTTTCCATAGAAGCGATTCTCCATTCAGGGTGCCCTTCGTTGAACGGATAGCCTTCAAGACAGGAAACATATGACACAAAAACCCCTTGCTGAGAAACTGGATAAGTAGTATTTATTTCTGTTAAAGGAGTATCATTAGGAATATTACCATCAAACAACCAAAAATAAATAACTTCCGCTTCCGGCTCTTGTACCGCAGGAATAAAATGTGCCACAACAGAAAAATCCTGTGTAGGAGTAAATACAACTTCTTCGTCAAAACCGGTTATATCACCTGTCCAATGACTAAACACATACCCCGGCAACGACAATGCCTTTATAGTTACCGGAATATTATAAAAATAAATTCCGTTCCAAGGATAAGGAAGTTCTTCTACTCCGGGTGTAGACCCATTAATATTTATCGTATTCATTTTAATATACCCCATACTTGTATCTGACACATTAAGTGTTGCAGACACAGTTCCTGAAATATCAAACTCCTGCTGTATATGTTCTCTTTGATGAGCAGGACGCTGTGTAGCAAAATTTATAATAGCTCCCGTATAGTTATCCCAATCCTGAACCGATGGTATAGCTAACCATCGGTTAGAATGATCTTCAATTTCAGGTACGATTACCTGTTTCATACCATCATATATTCCCTGCATGCGCTCAGGCAAAAAAGCAGTATTAAGTAAATCTGCAAACCGGTTTATAAAGTAATTCCTGAATTTTTGATTTTCAAGCATTCTCCTAAAGCTAAGTGTAGCCCAAGACGGATTAGGGTGTGAAGTACCGTTAGGCTCTGTTGCCATAGCCAGGGTATTGTGAGAAAAACTACCCGCAAGTCCAAAAGCAACATCGGTATCTTTTAAAATCCATCTCCATCTTCCATCACTACCATAGGGAGCCTGTTCATTATAAACTGCTGTTCTTCGTCTAAAAAGCTCAACATTATTATCAAGCCAGTCCAGGTTATCTATGTAAATTTCGGTAATATAATAATCAGCAAAATTAACAGGGTCAATTTGTGTTATAACATAATTATAGTTTTCATCTTCTTCAAGTGTATTTCCTTCCAAATAATCGATCAATGCATTATAATGATTTGCGTCGCCCTCTTTTATTTCAACCTGCCCTGCAAGTTCAAGGTAATCAATCTCATCTTCAGGAATATCGTAAACCCTTTCAAAATAATATTTATCATATCGCTCCCTTAAATTTAGCATACCCCAGTACTCACCATTAATAAAAGTAACTGTAGGCTGATAATCCTGTGTATCAAAATGCAAATGCTTTACAGAGTTATGTATAAAGGCATCTAAAAAATAAGTAGTAGCAAAATCATTACCCGAATTTCTCAAAATTATCCTCTTGAAACTACCATCATTATCTTCTCCAAAAAAGGAATAATCCAACCTGTCTTCTCCAAATTCTGCCCTTGCATAAAGTCTTAATGATTTATTAGAGTAGGCCGAAGTTGTACCGCCATGAATTCGTATACCAACATCCTGATTTATTTTTTGCATACCGTTTTCATAATAGCTAAAATTTCCTTTTACCTCTGCATCACTCCCGTTTCGTTTAAAATTAGCATCACACCATCCAAGTCCGGCATTCAAATTTACCGCTCTCCAGTCGTCAAAATCCTTTCCTGCTACATAAATACCTTCTTCATAATCAAAAAATAAGTTTTCACTAAGGTTAATACATGCTACAGGAAGTGAAAACCAGCTCCCTCCCTGTGGTGAAACAAAATAATTTGCCGTTACCACCCTACTGGACATAGCGCCGTTTTTAACAACCTTTGCCCGTACTGTAGTACTTTTATTTAACAAAAAATCAGGAATATAGGCCGGATTAAAATCGTAAGTACTGGATATAGATGCTATTTTGTTAGGTTCATCACTACGATTTGATATTACAATAGGCCCGTTATAAGAATATGTTATAAAACTTTGCGACAAAAACACACCAACGGGATTCCCCGGATTTTGCGGATATTGGTTTTTATACTGGTAAGTTGTACCTCCAAGATTATTCTCATCAGGTTCAGATCCGTCCAGTGTATATAGAATCAAGGCATCAGGCTCGTTAGCTGTAAGAACAAGATTAAATCCTTCATTATAAAAACCCGAAGCAACAGAAAATAATGGTGCTTCTAAAATTTCCGAATAACCCTCGGTAGTGTTACTCTCTCCGGGTGTAGGCACAGGAAAAATCATAAAATCATTACCTCCATCAGGTTGTCGTCCATAAGAAAAATTTTGAGGTATAATAACCCCATCTTGACTATCAACCACACCCCCCTCCGGACTGGTAAGCGTTATAGTCTCACCATCAGCACTAATTTTAAAATTAGAATGCATAGGAGCTAAAGGGTCCGTTTTATCTTTACCGGAACACCATAATAAAAGATATTCTCCCGGCGCTATTGTTTTAGAAGGAAATACCCATTGAAAAAGATCATTATTATCAGACAATCCATACCCTTGAAGGTTAATACTTTCTAAACCTGCATTATACAATTCTATCCAATCCTCATAATCACCATCTTCATCGGTAATTATTTGTGAGTTAGATGTAACTACCTCATTAATTACAAGTGTTTGCCCGTTTACAAAAGGCGCAAAAAACAATAATAAAAGAAGAACAAAAAAATACTTTTTCACAGCAATGTTAATTTAAGGTTAGGCGCAATTGCGCAATATTACTAAAATTTAACCGTATAAGATTCTCACACTCCCTAAAAAGCTTTTATAGTTCCTGTTGTTTTTACTACATTTGCAGGCATTTGTATTTTGTAATAAGTAAAATGCACGTTTTTATTAGTTTATACTATATTTAATTTTAAACAAAAATGAAGCACACAAAAGTTAAAGACCTGTTGAACAGCACCAACACGATTGATGAAGTATCAGTAAAAGGATGGGTAAGAACTTTTAGAAATAATCAGTTTATAGCACTGAACGATGGTTCGGTTATACATAATATCCAATGCGTTGTTGACTTTGAAAACACTCCGGAAGAGACGTTAAAGCGTATCACTACCGGAGCTGCAGTTGCCATTAAAGGTAGCCTTGTGGAAAGCCAGGGTAAAGGACAGAAATATGAGATAAAAGTTTCGCAGGTTGAAATTTTAGGAGACAGCGACGCTGAGAAATTCCCTATGCAGCCTAAAAAACACTCTCTTGAATTTTTAAGAGAAAACGCGCACCTTAGAACACGTACTAACCTTTTTGGAGCCATTATGAGGGTACGTTCGGTACTATCATTTGCAATCCACCAGTATTTTCAGGAAAAAGGATTTGTGTATGTAAACACACCTATCATTACCGGTAGTGATGCCGAGGGTGCAGGTGAAATGTTCAAGGTTACCGCATTACCGTTTGATAACACACCACGTACAGAGGAAGGTAAAGTAGATTATAAAGAAGATTTCTTCGGTAAAGAAACAAACCTTACCGTATCGGGTCAGCTGGAGGCAGAAACTTACGCTATGTCTTTAGGGCAGGTATACACATTCGGTCCTACTTTCCGTGCTGAAAACTCTAACACATCACGCCACCTTGCCGAATTCTGGATGGTTGAGCCTGAGGTTGCGTTTAACGACCTTGACGCTAACATGGATCTTGCTGAAGATTTTATCCAGTATGTTATTAAATATGCAATGGAAAGATGTGAGGATGATCTTAAATTCCTGGATGAACGCCTTGCGGCAGAAGAAAAGCAGAAGCCACAAAACGAGCGTAGCGGTATGGGGCTTTTAGAGAAACTTCAGTTTGTACTGGAAAACAACTTTAAGCGTGTTAGCTATACAGAAGCCATTGACATCCTTAAAAACTCTAAACCTAACAAGAATAAGAAGTTTAACTATATTATTGAAGAATGGGGTGCCGACCTGCAAAGTGAGCACGAGCGTTACCTTGTAGAAAAACACTTTAAATCTCCGGTAATACTATTTGATTACCCTGCTAAGATCAAAGCATTCTATATGCGCCTTAATGACGACAACAAAACCGTTCGTGCTATGGATATTCTTTTCCCTGGTATTGGAGAAATTGTTGGTGGTTCACAAAGAGAAGAGCGTCTTGACGTGCTTCAGCAAAAAATTGCCGAGCTTGGTATCGACGAGGAAGAACTATGGTGGTATCTTGACACACGTCGTTTCGGTACTGCTGTACACAGCGGTTTCGGACTTGGTTTTGAGCGTTTAGTACTGTTCGTTACCGGCATGAGTAACATCCGCGATGTTATTCCTTTCCCAAGGACTCCGCAAAATGCTGAGTTTTAATTTCAAGAAATTAGTATTGAGAATTGAGATATTAGAATATAGAAAAAGCCCTGCAAAAATGCAGGGCTTTTTTATTAAACGTGTCTCGTCCTGAAATAAGTTGACACAAATTCGACTTATTATGAAAGACAAAGCAATTACACGCATAAAGCGTAGTCAAAAGGATTACAACATG
>NZ_WOWP01000029.1 GCF_009741375.1 Flavobacterium rakeshii | reverse complement strand
ATTCAGTAAGTCTTTTTGTGTTATCCTTTTCTCTTGCAACGCCAATTACGGTAAAGCCTTTGTCTTTGTAATCATTGTATACAGGTACCATAGTTCTGCTTTTTGCAATGCAAGGTCCACACCATGTTGCCCACAAATCAAGTAAAGCTACTTTTCCATCAATTTGTGTAGATAGTGTTACGGGGTTACCGTTCAAATCAGGTGCTGTGAAGTCGATAAACTTTTTACCCGCTTCAATACTCATAGCGTTAATAAGATTAAGCGCCAGTTCGTTATAAGGGTGGTTGGGGAACTGTTTGGAAAGTTTTTCGAAAGATTTTTTTACTTCTGAAACATTAATATTTTCCTTATCAAAAATAATACTTTTAATAAGTAAGTAGTAAGATACTAAAGTATTGTTTTTATTTATATACTGTTGTTTCCATTTTTGTTCATCATTATAATACTTGCTTATACTATCAAGAAAATCTCTCTCAAGCTCTGGTGTATTTGCTTTTTCAGATAAACTATTAATAGCTTCCAACCTTGGTTTGAATTTTTGGTCTTTATTTTTTTTATAATTAAAAAAGTCGCTATTGAGTTTGCCTCCTTCTATGGTATTTTTATCAAATTTGTCATCAGGATGTATGGTGATATTGATATCTGTATTTTCGATAAAAACAGTGGAAAACCTATACATTCCTGACTTTACCGACTCCTTTAATGCAAGTTCATAAGCTTCGGGTTTCTCAACATGTAATTTGTAATCAAACTTACCGTTTATTACAGGGATTTCAATTACAGAATCATGTACTATATCCTGGTTAAGACGTGCTAATAGAATGGTTTTAGTATCAGTGTCAACAACAGTACCGTGTATATGGCAAACGTCTTCTTTTTTAGAACAGTTAATTAATAATAATGCCGTAAATAGTAATACTAATTGGTTTGAAAATTTCATTTTGTTGGTTTTGTAAAGTGTGATGTCAAAAATAGGGGTTTTCTTATAAGTTAATTTGATTTTTTCTGTATATTCCTCTTCAGTCAGGTAACCTATAATTTTTATAACAAATTATTTTATTTACAATGATAACACTCAAATAGACAAAATATTATGATAGGATTAATCCTATTGTTTTTTACAGATGTACTACATTACGGTATGGATACTTATTTAATGCTTTTATCTCTCTTCAAAAACGCCTTAACTTTTTGAATATGTTATTAAAATAAACAGATTTTAAAAAACTTAAAAAGGAAATGATTTTAATAAAAAAGACCTCCTGAGTAAGGGAGGTCTTTTTAACTGTATTAGTTGAGTATTTTTTCTAAATGTTGCCTTACTTCTTCGGCTGTTGG
>NZ_WOWP01000006.1 GCF_009741375.1 Flavobacterium rakeshii | reverse complement strand
AGTGCTACTATAGATGTAACAGGCGGTACAGGTGCTTATACATACTTATGGGATGATATCAACGCACAAACTACAGCAACTGCAACAGGTTTAACCGAAGGGACTTATTCAGTAGTTGTTACCGACGCTAACAACTGTACTTATACTCATAACTTTACCATTACTGAGCCAGATGCTATAACAGCAACAGCAGCTACAACCCAGGTTGATGTACTTTGTAATGGAGCTGCTACAGGTAGTGCTACTATAGATGTAACAGGCGGTACAGGGGCTTATACATACTTATGGGATGATAGTAATGCACAAACTACAGCAACTGCAACAGGTTTAACCGCAGGGACTTATTCAGTAGTTGTTACCGATGTTAATAATTGTACTTATACACATAATTTTACTATTACTGAGCCAGATGCTATAACAGCAACAGCAGGTACTACACAGGTTGATGTTGTATGTTATGGTGAAGCAACTGGTAGTGCTACAATAGATGTTACAGGTGGCACAGGTACTTATACTTATTTATGGAATACAGGAGATACTACTGCTACAATAAGCGGTTTAACCGCAGGTACTTATACTGTTGATGTAACCGATGTTAACGGTTGTGTTTATACACATAGCTTTACAATTACAGAAGTTTATACTATAACAGCAACAGCTGCTACCACTCAGGTTGATGTATTGTGTAATGGTGCTGCTACAGGTAGTGCTACAATAGATGTTACAGGTGGTACAGGTACTTATACTTATTTATGGAATACAAATGAAACTACTGCTACAATAAGTGGGTTAACAGCAGGAACTTATTCAGTAGTTGTTACAGATAGTGGTAGTGGTTGTAATTATACTCATACTTTTACCATTAACGAACCTACAGCTTTAGCAGTTACTTCTTCTTTCACAGATGTGTTATGTAATGGAGAAAGTAACGGTACTGCTACCGTAGCTGTTACAGGTGGCACAGGTACTTATACTTATTTATGGGATAACGGACAAACTTCTGCTACGGCTACAGGGCTTGCACCTGGTGATTATACCGTAACGGTTACCGATGCTAATGGTTGTTTAGTAGTACAGAACTTTACAATAGATGAGCCCGATGCTCTTGAAGCTGCTACAGGATCTACTCATAATGATGTATCGTGTAACGGTGGTGCCGATGGAGAGATTACTGTTGTAATACAGGGGGGTGTTACTCCGTATTCTTATGCATGGAGTGACGGACAGACTGCTGCTACAGCAACCGGACTTTCAGAAGGTAACTACACTGTTACTATTAGTGATGCTAATGGCTGTACTTTAACAGAAAACTTTACTATATCCCAACCAGATGCAATGGCTCTTACTTCTGCTACCGTTGTAAATGATGCAGTGTGTAACGGCGGCGCGAGTGGGTTAATTACAGTTGACGTTCAGGGAGGTATAGCTCCATATAGTTACTTATGGGATAATGGTCAAACTACAGCTACAGCTACAGGTCTTGTAGCAGGTACTTATACTGTTGATGTAACCGATGCTAACGGTTGTGTTTTAACAGAATCGTTTACAGTTAATGAGCCTACTGCTTTATCTACAATTGGTTCACAATCAGATGTAGTTTGTAACGGTGAGAATAACGGTGAAGCTTCGGTAGTTGTATCAGGTGGTGTTGCTCCTTATACTTTTGAGTGGAGTACCGGCGAAACTACCGATGCCATATCAGGCTTAGCTGCCGGGACTTATTTTGTTACGGTAACCGATGATAACGGTTGTATCATTATTCAGAACTTTAATATTGGTGAACCACCTGCATTAATTGAAGGTGCTGCTACAACTCAGGTAAATGTTTTATGTAACGGTGCTGCTACAGGAGAAATAAATTTAGTTGTTGAGGGTGGTGTAACACCATATACTTATTTATGGAATGACGGACAAACAACAGCTTCATTAAGCGGACTTACAGCCGGGACTTATAATGTAGAAATTACCGATGATAACGGTTGTGTACTTAACCTTGAGTTTGAAATTACCCAGCCTGATGCTATTGTTGTAACAGATGCTACTATGCAGTCTAACGTTACTTGTAACGGTACGGCAACAGGAGAAGCTACTATTGACGTAGAAGGTGGTATAATGCCTTATACTTACTTATGGAGTAATGGTGAGATAACAAGTACTATTACGGGTCTTGTTGCGGGTACTTATACTGTTGATGTAACGGATGCTAACGG
>NZ_WOWP01000028.1 GCF_009741375.1 Flavobacterium rakeshii | reverse complement strand
ATCATCGGGATATCTTGATCTCACCTGATTAGATATATCAATATTAAAAATGAAATAATGATACCACCAGAAAAAGCAGTAGAAATAGTAAAAGACTATCTTGACAGGAATAAAATAGACTATATTCGAGTGTCAGAAAAAGTGATGACAGAAAAAGAAGAGATACCTTATGGTGTTATGGAAGGTAAGGAATTAACAAGTCATACGGTAGCGTATTATTTTGAAGGTTATTATGGAGAAACTCCTATATTTATAACATTAAATGCAGAAGATGGTACTTTACTGTTTGGAGCATCATCATCGGGATTTCTTGATCTCACCTGATTAGATATATCAATATTAAAGATGAAATAATGATCTCGCCTGAAAAAGCAGTAGAAATAGTAAAAGACTATCTTGACAGGAATAAAATAGACTATATTCGAGTGTCAGAAAAAGTGAAAACAGAAAAAGAAAAGGTACCTCATGGTGTTATGGAGGGGAAGGAGTTAACAAGTTATACGGTAGCGTATTATTTTGAAGGTTATTATGGAGAAACTCCTATATTTATAACATTAAATGCAGAAGATGGTGCTTTACTATATGGAATATCATCATCCGGATTTCTTGATCTCACCTGATTAGATATATCGATTTTAAAAATGAAATAATGAACCACACTAAACAACAAATCAGGGAAATAGCAATAAAAGTATTGAATGATATTGAGAATACTTTTAATGTAGATAAGATTGAAAATGTCTTTTATATTGAAAACGAAGAAATTTATGAAGGGGTAAATAAAGGTAAAATAATGCCGTGTTGGGGAGTTAGCATCATAGCAATTTGTGATAATGCTGATTATTTAACCATTTTAGATGAGACAGGAGAACCTTTATATTATCAAAATTTTAATACCATAATTTATGGAATAGATAAAGATGCTAATGGTAAATATTTTATAAAAGATGTTTAGGCTATAATTAGAGGTTTAGTTATAATCTCAAAATGAGCATTTTTAATAGAAAAGAGCGCAGTTTTAACTGCGTTTTTTTTAGTTAATGTAATTGATACTCTAAAAATAATAAATTACATCAAATAACAGTTTTGAAATAATGATATCACCAGAAAAAGCAGTAGAAATAGTAAAAGATTATCTTGATAGGAATAAAGTAAACTATATTAGAGTAGTAGAAAACGTGAGAA
>NZ_WOWP01000001.1 GCF_009741375.1 Flavobacterium rakeshii | reverse complement strand
ATCACAGCACAGGGAACAACAGTAATCACATGGACGTATACTGATGAAAATGGAAATGAGTCCACTCAAACGCAAAATGTAGTAATTGAAGATACCACAGTACCAGTAGCAGATATAGTGACTTTAGCCGATATTACAGCACAATGTGAGGTACTTGAAAGTGATGTAACCGCGCCAACAGCAACCGATAACTGTGACGGAGTAGTAATGGTAACCAATGATACTGTTTTCCCAATCACAGCACAGGGAACAACAGTAATCACATGGACGTATACCGATGAAAACGGCAACTACAGCACACAAACACAAAATGTAGTAATTGAAGATACTACAGCACCAGTAGCAGATGTAGCTACTTTAGCCGATATTACAGCGCAATGTGAGGTACTTGAAAGTGATGTAACCGCTCCAACGGCAACCGATAATTGTGGCGGAATAGTAACGGTAACTAATGATACTGTTTTCCCAATCACAGCTCAGGGAACAACAGTAATCACATGGACGTATACCGATGAAATCGGGAACTACAGCACACAAATGCAAAATGTAGTGATTGAAGATACCACAGCACCAGTGGCAGATGTAGCAAATCTTCCGGCTATTACAATGCAGTGTCAGGTGCTTACTACCGATATACCTGTGCCAACAGCAACTGATAACTGTGCCGGTGCACTTACCGCTACAACAACCGACCCATTACTGTATACCGAAGTAGGTAACTATATTATTACCTGGAGTTATGACGATGGCAATGGTAACATTACCACACAAACACAGGATGTAATTGTAACCGAGTCGGCTATTAACGCTGTAACGTTTACAAGTCAGACCTTAGTTTACAATACAGAGGAACAAGCCATAACTGTAGACAACCTGCCGGAAGGCGCTACCGTAGCATATGCTATATCTCCTGATACCGGTTTAGGCAATGCGGCTATTAATACAGGTGTTTATACATTAACAGCAGAGGTAACTCCGGCTCCGAATGCACCAAACTGTAACCCGATTATAATAACAGCTACCCTGACTATAGAACAGGCTCAACAAGAGATAATCTTCGATGCTCTTCCGGTTAAAAACCTTGAGACTGACCCAGATTTCCAGCTTACTGCTATAGCTACTTCAGGACTGCCAGTGTATTATACCTACAGCTATACTGCGCCAAACCCTCCTGCAACAGTTACTGCCGATGGATGGGTAGACATGCTTACTTCGGGCGTGTTGCAAATAACAGCGCACCAGGATGGTGATGCTAACTATCTTCCGGCTACACCAGTTACACAGGAGCAAATTATTACAAGTAGTAACTCGGCTATCAGTATCATAACAGTGGGTGATATAGTACATGAAAATCCTGCTAATGAAATATATCATCTTATTGACTGTGAGGATACCGAAAATTTTGTTACGGTTAGTTTAGAAACTGATCCGGGAGCAATAGTAACACCAGCGCATACATTTACGATAAATACAACAAAGCCAGGTATTTATGAAGCAACAGTAACAGTTACTTCTCAGGACGGGACATTAACACAAACCTATACTATTGTTGTAGAGAAAAGATTTAGCTTTTTTGATGTAGTTGTACAGAAGTTTGATAATCTTTTGCTTGCCAATAATAATCCAGAAACTAACGGTGGATATTCATTTGTAGCTTATGAGTGGTATAAAAACGGTAATCTTGTAGGTAATCAGCAGTATTTTTCTGAAGGGGAAACTATTAATGATTTACTGGACCCGGATGCCGAATATTATTTAAAGCTTACCACTGTTGAGGGTGATGTATTGCAAACATGTGTTTCAAATATAGTACTACAGCATGTTTCCAGCATGAGAGTATATCCTAACCCGGCGAGAATAGGAGGAGAGGTTATAGTTGATGTCGACTTCCCTAGTTTTGAGTTAGATGATATGCAAATTGAGATCTATGACTTAAACGGAAGAATAGTTCATACTGTTAAATCAAATGGTAAACTTACATCTGTAAAACTTCCCGGAACCATTCAGGAAGGAGTGTATATAGTAATATGTACAACAGAAAATTTACAAAAATCATTCAAAATTATAGTTCGTAATTAATCATATGAGTTTATTATTTAATATCAAAAAACATAGAATAACATCTTGTAAAATATTGGCCATATTCTTTACAGGGTTATGGTTAGTGTTTTCAGGAGAGATGAAAGCTCAGGTTAAGTCTTTTTCTGAAATAGCAATCATAGCCGGAGGACCGGGATCATCATTAAATTATGGAGTTGAAGGAGCTGATGTTAGCCAATCCCCAGGTTTTAACTTTGGAATAGAGTATACCTATAATTTCAATAATAATCTTGGAATATCATTAGGTACCGAATTCCAGCATTTTAAATCTGAAGTTAAAGCCTTTGTTATTTCGGGAAATTATCAGACTACTGACTTTGAGATGGAGAGTTTTGAGTTTCGTTATTCAATGAGAAGCTTTAAGGAAGAGCAAACAGTAGGTTTTATAAATATTCCTATTATGTTTGTTTATCAAAATCAGGAATATGATTTTTATGTAAGAGCTGGAGCCAAGATTGGACTGCCGTTATCGGGTAAATTTAAATCTGGCTATAACCTTTATACAAGCGGTTATTACCCGCAGTATAATGCTGAACTTTTTGACCCTGCTTTTATGGGGTTTGGGGAGTTTAATAATGTGCAGGCTAATGGAGATTTAAACATAAAGCCTACTTATATTGCCTCGGTTGAGCTTGGTATAAAACAGTCTGTAGGAAAAAGTAATCTATATATAGGATTTTATTTAGATTATGGATTAAACGATATAGCTGATAAAAAGAACAGGCTGGCAGACTATACCGTTAACGACAGTGGAGCAGGTTTTAAATACAACAGTGTACTGAATACAGAATACGTAGACAAGATTAAAACCATGGCTTTTGGTGTAAAACTTAGATACAGTGTTTTTAAGTTTTAAATAAAAACCTAAATCATAAAAAAGCCTGCAAAATTTGCAGGCTTTTTTTGTTTGTGGAATCGCCGGGAATCGAACCCGGGTCCAAACAAGCAATTAAAGAGCTTTCTACACGCTTAGTTTCCGCTTGGATTTTCGACAGTTTGCAAGGCCGGAAACTGCCACAAACCACTTAGCTTCTTAAATCTCGAAACCTCCGCGAAGCAAAAAGGTCTCCAGGTCTATTTTTACGGTTCTCCTATACGAAACGCCATAAACCAGGGCTTTTCAGGAGAATCCCGCCTTCCTACCTAGTAGGAACGAGGCTTAAAATCTTACTATAATTCAGATTAAGCAGCAAGAGCGTAGTTTTCTTCGCCGTTTATAAAAAGTTGAGACTTGGGATTAACGAGAATCGTCTCCTTCTCGGCGTGCTTACTGTTCAATTCGACCTGCTGTCAAAACCAGTCGACCCCAGTAAGTTTTCTGTATAAATACTGTCAAAAACAATACCAAACAGACTGCAAATTTAACGAATTTTATTTTAATCTGCCCATTGTCCATACATTCTATTTTTGTTATATTTGAACACTGTTTAGGATATAAAGTTATATTATTTCATGAAAAACGTTTTCGTGGGTAGTATAGTAACATAATTCATTGTTAAAAGAGCCATCATGAAAATCGGGATAATAAGAGAAAGGAAGTCTCCACCAGACAGAAGAGTAGTTTTTTCACCTCAGGAGCTGGCAGAGCTGCAAGATCGGTTTCCGCATGCAGAAATTAAGGTGGAACCATCTGATATAAGGGTGTTTAAAGATGAGGAATACAAAGCCCTTGGGTTTGAGTTAAGTGACGATTTGACCGACTGTGATATATTATTAGGTGTTAAAGAAGTTCCGGTTGATGCACTTATACCGGGTAAAAAATATTTTTTCTTTTCGCATACAATCAAAAAACAACAGTATAATAAAAAGCTACTACAGGCTATTATTAATAAGCATATTGATTTATATGATCATGAAACTATTGTTGATGCTAATAACAAAAGGCTTATAGGTTTTGGTGAATATGCAGGTATAGTAGGAGCTTACAATTGTTTTAGAGCTTTTGGGGTAAAGTATGAACTTTTTGATTTGCCAAAAGCCGAAACATTAACAGATAAACAGGCGCTGATAACAAAGCTTAAAAGGCTTACATTACCTCCTGTAAAAATAGTTCTTACCGGTAAAGGTAAAGTGGGTAAAGGGGCTAAGGCTATACTTGATGCTGTTAGGATAAAAGAGGTGTCGCCTGAAAATTTCCTTACAAAAACCTATACAGAGCCAGTGTATACACAGCTTGATGTGACCGATTATAATAAAAGGAAAGACGGTAAAGAGATTACTAAGGAGGATTTCTATGTAAACCCCGATAAGTATGAGTCTGACTTTGGGAAATATGCTAAAGCGGCCGATATTTTTATAGCAGGTCATTTTTATGGTAATGGAGCTCCGGCGATATTAACCAATACTATGCTTACAGATAAGGACAACAAAATAAAAGTAGTTGCCGATATTTCCTGTGATATAGATGGTCCTGTAGCCTGTACCATACGCTCATCTACTATTGCAAATCCGTTTTACGGTTACTTACCGTCTGAAAAAAAAGAGGTCGATTTGTTCCATCCAAGTGCTATAGCGGTTATGGCGGTAGATAATTTGCCATGCGAATTACCAAAAGACGCAAGCGAAGGTTTTGGGCATATGTTCCTTGAGTATGTAATACCATCTTTCTTTAATGGTGATGCTAACGGGGTGTTGCAAAGGGCACTTATAACACATAACGGAAGCCTGACAGAAAGGTTTAAATATCTTGAAGACTTTATAAATGAGAATAACGAAGTGCCCCATAATTAAGGGGCATTTTTTTTATAACATATTTGTTTGCTAAATTTGGTAAGCTAAACAATCCTCATAATGAAAGTAAGAGTACTGCTTACCCTATTATTATTTACTACAATTAAACTTGCCGCCCAGGACTTACTTCCTTTTGTAGAGAACTTTACAAAGTCAGACTATAACGGAGATAATCAGGTGTGGAGCAGTTGTCAGGGAGATGATAATGCCCTGTATTTTGCAAATAATCATTACTTTTTACGATATAATGGTGTAAAATGGGAAAAATATTCACTTCCTAATAAAACTATTATACGGTCTATTTATCCTGATGGCGACAGGATATATAGTGGTTCATACCGTGAATTTGGTTATTGGCATAGGGTAGAAGGGAAAATGGAGTATGTATCTCTCTCTAAAGGGAAAGATGTTTTTGCCGGAGGCTGGGATAATGAGGAAATTTGGAAAATATTTAAACACAATGATAAGCTATACTTTCAGTCATTTAATGCTTTGTATGTAAGCAACGGGAAAACTATTGAGCGAATAAAATTTCCGTCGTTAGTTTCTTATTGCTACTTACTTGGTAATACAGTTTATGCAGCCTCTGTTCAAAACGGAGTGTATAGAATGGAAGGGGAGCAGTTTATACATATTGAAAACTGGCATGAGCTTAATTTAAATGTTATTCATGGTATGGGGCTTAATCAGGCTTCAGGTAAAATATATGTATTTACCAAAAATAAAGGAGTGTTTACAGGGAATGAAAATGGTATTACAGCATGGAACTCTCCGTTAAACAATCTTTTAAAACAAAATGTAATTCTATGTGCAAAGTTTATTGATGATAACAGGCTGGCTATAGGTACTGCACTTAAAGGGATTTATGTAGTAAATGTAAATACAGGAGAGTATTATAATATTAACAGGCAAAATACCTTAAAAAATAATGCTGTACTTAGTATAACACTTGACAGGGAAAACGATTTATGGCTTGGACTGGATAATGGTATTGCCCATATTGAGGTAAACTCACCCATATCGGTTTTTCAGGACAATTCGGGAGTACTAGGATCGGTATATTCACTATCGGCTACCGGAGATTACTACCTTTTTGCTACAAATCACGGACTGTTTGAGTATAAGAATAATAGTTTAAAAGCTATACCGGGTTCTCAGGATCAGGTTTGGGATATTTATAAGCACAAAGATGAGTATA
The DNA here is from genome assembly GCF_009741375.1 of Flavobacterium rakeshii. Taxonomy (GTDB): domain Bacteria; phylum Bacteroidota; class Bacteroidia; order Flavobacteriales; family Flavobacteriaceae; genus Flavobacterium; species Flavobacterium rakeshii. The sequence continues at coordinate 204,827 of NZ_WOWP01000001.1, read as the reverse complement.
TTATAGGTCATAACGGAGGTACGTTTGTGTATAACGGAACTTCTTTCATTAAAAAAAGCCCAATAAACGGTGGTTGGCGTTTTATAAAAAGTGATTATGATAATGCTTATTTTCAGGCTAATTATGCAGGGGTAGCCGTTTACAGGGATATTAATAATCTATCAGATTATAAACGTATAGACAGCCTTAGCAAGCCACTTAAAAATATGGCCCAAAACAAACCCGGTGAAATTTGGGCAGCCGATAATTACAGGGGCTTATATCGTATAACTTACGATTCGGGTTTTAATACAATACGATTTACTGATATTTCTAAAAAGAACAACATCAACAATGACTATGCGGTTAAAATATTCAGGTTTAGGGACGAAATACTCTTTTATATAGATAATACCTGGTATACCTATAATAGTATAACCGCAAAACTGGAACAAAATCCGGTGTTTAACGCATCTTTTAAAGATATTTCAGATGTTTCGGCTATTGATGATAACAGGTTTTTAGTTATTAAGGATGGACTTTTATACCTGATAACACGTGAAGCCGAAAGGTTTGTATGGCATCTGTTGCCTGAAAAGTACTATCAGGGTAAACTGATAATGGAAGATACCCGTGTATTTAAAGATACAGGAAGATTAGTTATTAATCTTGATGACGGATTCCTAACCTTTAATGATGCAAAAACCATTAAAAAAACGGCTGTAGTATTATTGGAAGGCTTTTATGACGGAAAACTTCTTACTTCAGGAGCTAAAGTAAAATACAATTTACCGGTAGAAATAAATGTGGTGGCCGATTATTATGGTTACAGTAAACCCGACTTATTTTACAGACTTAATGATTCGGGTGATTATATACCAATTAAAAACGGAAGTGTAATTCTTAACAACCTTAGTAGCGGAAGTCAGGATTTCAAGGTATACTATAATAATGGTAAGGAATATGTTGAAACAGCTTCTTTTGATTTTATAGTTGCCCGTCCGTGGTATTTTTCAGGCTGGATGATTTTGGTATATATTATTGTAGTGTCTACCGTATTCTTTTTATACTACAGATGGAATAAAGTGCGCTACCTGCAAAAAATCAGGTTACACGAGGAAGAACTAAAACACCAAAAGGAAATACTGGAGGTAGAGATGGATGCCGAAAACAAACTTAGGCAGCAGCAACATGAAAAACATATGCTTGAAATGGAGGTGCAAAATAAAGCATCTGAAGTTGCAGGTAAATCATTATCTATAGCCAAGCATAGTGAAATGATTGAAAGCATACAGGAGGTGTTGGAAAGCAAAGCAGAGGGGGATGACCTTAAATCTAAAATCAGGAAAATTATAAAAACGAGTTCGCTTAGTAAAAATGAGTGGCAAAGTTTTGAGAAAAACCTATTTAAAAGTCATGAAGAATTTGTAGATAAATTGTCTAAGTTATATCCTTCACTTACCCCAAAAGATATTAAGCTTTCCATCTACTTAAAGATGAATTTATCGTCAAAAGAAATTGCTCCGTTAATGAATATTTCCTACCGCGGGGTAGAACTACATCGTTACCGTTTGAGAAAAAAACTTGACATAGATAAGGAGGAAAGTCTCTATAGGTTTATGATTAATCTATAATTGAGGATGTTTTTTTATCTAAAATCTAATTTTAAAGGGTCTATTTTATCATATTATAACTCATCAATACTACATCATTAACAGTTTTAGTGATGTACTTTGTTTAATGTTAACTTGTTGTTATTAAGTGTTTTAAATTGATTTTTTTGTAGTATGATGTAGTTAAGATATACTTAAAAAGCTAACACTACATCGTTATAGTTGGTAATTTAGTCTCAACTAACTTTAACATAATCGATTTATGAAAAACTTTATTCTTGGGCTATTTCTTATGCTGGGTGGTTACATAACCTACGCGCAGGAAATAACAGGAACGGTTGTCGATGAAAGCGGACTACCGATTCCTGATGTTTATATTGTGGCTACACAATCTAACACAAGTACCACAGCCGATTTAGATGGTAAATTTATCATTGAGGCTAAAGAGGGTGAGCCTATCACTTTTTCAATGTTAGGCTATGACAACCTAACTGTAAATGCTACTGCTAATATGAGTGTGGCTATGAAGCCAAGTTCAGACTCTGTTCTTGAAGAGGTGGTGGTAGTAGGTTACGGTACCACTAAAAGATCTGACTTAACCGGTGCTGTAGGTACTGTTAAAGCTGAGCAGTTTACTAAACAGCCGCAGTATAACGCTATGGGATCCATACAGGGTAAAATTGCCGGTGTTAACATTATTAATAATGATGCTCCGGGAGCTTCTCCAACTGTAAGAGTAAGGGGATTAGGTACTGCTGTAGGTGGTAGTACTCCTCTATATGTAGTAGATGGTATTGTTTTGAGTAGTATAGATAATATTAATCCTGGTGATATACTTACTATGGATATATTAAAAGATGCTTCATCTGCAGCTATCTACGGATCTAATGCAGCAAATGGTGTAATCCTTATTACTACTAAAAAAGGTAAATCAGGTAAAATGAATATTACTGCAAATTCATCATATGCAGTAAAATCATTACTTAATAAAGTAGAAATGGCTAATGCCAGCCAGTATGTAACTTACTTTAACGAAAACCTTACTTTCCAGGGAAGAACTTCAGGTTTTTTACAGGAAAACCAACCATATGATACTGATTGGTTAGATGAAACGACTGATTTGGGTAAAACTACAATTAACAACATTGCTATCTCAGGAGGTAGTGATAATGCTGATTATTACTTTAGCTATAATAATTATGCTGAAGACGGTATTCTTGACCAACAAAAAATTGCAAGAAACACATTACGTTCAAATACTTCATTTAAACTGCTTGATAACAAACTTAAGTTAAGTCAAAATCTTACTTACACGCACACTAAAACAAACCCAAAACCTTTTAGCGCGTTTAATGATGCTTACAGACAGGCTCCTATAGTACCTACTCATTATGCAAATGGTGCTTTTGGTCAGTCGTTTTATAACACTACAACAGGTGTTGTTGGTTATGAGGCAGGTGATGGTGAGAGTATAGGTAGATTAAACTCTATAGGTAACCCTTTAGCAAATGTTTACTATCAAAATGAGGAAACAAACATGGACTATTTACAGGGGATGTTTGATGCAGAGCTTAAAATAACTAGCTGGTTAAAAGTTAATTCAAGACTGGGACTTACTAAGAGTTTCGCTAAAACAAGAATATTTAACGATATTAAAGGGCGTTGGTTAACCGCTGATCCTACAAGAACGGAACAGCAGTTTTTAGATAATCAGGAAAATAACCCTGAATCTGTAACATGGGCTAACAACTCATTACAATATGAAAACGTTGAAAGTTTCCGTTACAACTGGGATACTTTCTTTACAGTAAACAAGTCTTTTGGAAATAACAATTTCACAGTAATTGGGGGTATTACAAAAGATAAAAGAGGCGACATTTACACTATAAGAGTGAAAGACTGGAATGTTCCTTATGAAGAGCAGTTTTGGAATATAGACCGCTCTACAGCTTATACAGCTGAAACTAGTCAAAACTACAGTACACCAACTCATATGTTATCTTATTTTGGGCGTATTGAGTATAACTATGACGGGAAGTATTTTCTTACAGGTAATATAAGAAGAGACGGTAATAGTATATTTAAAGAAAATAGGAAATACTGGGGTACATTCCCTTCGTTTTCTGCCGGATGGGTGCTTTCAAAAGAAAACTTCCTAAGCGATGTTAACTTTATTAACTTCCTTAAAGTAAGAGGTGGTTACGGTGAGCTTGGTAATGCAGCTGTTAAATTTAATACACAAACCCTTACAACCGGAAATGCTAGTGGTGCATACAACTATGTATTCGGGCCAAATCAGGACCTTGTTTTTGGTGGTTATTACAGCTCTCCTGCTTTCCCAATATCATGGGAAACTACAAAAGAATGGAATGCAGGTCTTGATTTTGAAGTGCTTGACAGAAGGTTAACAGGTAGTTTTGATTATTATCACAGGCTTACAGATGGTGCTAATTTATTAATCACTCCTGTACTTAACTCTCCTTATGGTAGTTCTTTCTATGATGAGGCATGTGATATATTAAACGAAGGTTTTGAAATTGGTCTTAACTGGAGAGATACTATTGGTGATGACTTTAGCTACTTTATTGGAGGTACGTTTGCTAACAACAAAAACACAGTTCAAAATATTAAACCTGCTTACGATGGTTACACAGGTGGTAGCTTAGCTAATGGACAGATAACTAAAAGGATTACAGAAGGGCAACCTATTTACTCTTGGTGGATGTATGAGGCAAACGGTGTATGGCAAACTCAGGATGAGATTGATGCTAATCCACACATTGCAGGAGCACAGCCGGGTCAGTTAAAATATGTTGACCAAAATGGTGATGGTAAAATTGACGATGCAGATAAAAAGAATTTCGGTTCATACATACCTACATTTACTTATGGTATTAACGTAGGGTTCAACTACAAAAATATTGATTTCTCTGTTGATGGTTATGGAGTAGGTGGTAACAAAGTTTACAATGGTCTTAATGGTACACGTATTGACGGAGGTGAGAATTTCTCTACAGAGATGTATAACGGTCGTTGGACAGGTCCTGGTACTTCAAACTCTAAGCCGGGTGCTAACAGAGATTCAAGAGCATCAAGCTATTATCTTGAAGACGGAGATTACTTTAGAATCAACAATATTACAGTAGGGTATACATTTAACCAGGTATTTAACGGTATCGAGTCTATCAGAATTTATGGTACAGCTCAAAACCCGTTCCTTATCACTAAATATTCTGGATTTACACCAGAGATTAACAGTAATGGTTTACCGGCAGAAACTACAGGTATAGAGCTTTCGGCTTATCCTAATACTAAGAGTTTCATCTTTGGAGTATCTCTAACATTATAAAATTGGCATTATGAAAAAACAATATAGAAAAATAGTTTGTATGTTTTTTGCAGCAGCTTTTTTAGCGGGCTGTAGTGAAGATTATCTTGATGTAACTTCAAGAGCAGATCTTACAACAGATCAGGCTACTCCAGACGCACTTGTTATAGGTGTTTACGGGCAGCTTACTGAGTGGGATTATGCATTCTCATACCTTGGAATTACCGAAATTTTATCTGATAACGCAGATAAAGGAAGTTCACCTTCAGATACGGGAGGTGACAAGCAGGAGCTGGATCAGTTACTGTTTACAAGTAGTTCGGGATCTTTTGGTGCTATGTGGGCAAACTGGTATAAAGCCATTGGTCGTGCTACAGCAGCGATTGAACTGACAGAAACTTATGAAGGTATAACAGATGAGCACAGAAGCCGCCTAATAGGTGAAGCAGAATTTCTTAGAGCTTACAACTACTTTTTCCTTGTAAGAGGATGGGGCGATGTTCCTTTACAACACATAAGCCTTGTAGACAGGGTTTCTAAACAGGAGGTTTATGATTATATAGAGCAGGATTTACTGGATGCAATCGATAGATTGCCACAAAAAAGCGAATATGCTGCTGCCGATTTAGGTCGTGCTACAAAAGGTGCTGCTCAGGCACTATTATCTAAAGTATACCTGTATCAGGAAAAATGGCAGGAAGCTTATGATATGGCTCAAACTGTAATCACTTCAGGTGAGTACGGACTTGAAACCGACTATTCAGTGCTTTGGAGAGCAAGCAGCGAAAATGGTACAGAATCTATATTTGAAGTACAGGCTAGAGGTGAATCAGTAGCTCATGGTGTACAGCAATATTCTCAAACTCAGGGAGCCCGTGGTACCAGCGGATGGGGATGGGGCTTCAATACTCCGTCACAAAACCTTCTTGATGCATTTAATGCCGAAGGTGATAACATTCGTAGAGATGCTACCATTATTTTTGCCGGTGAAACATTATTTGACGGTCGTGAAGTAAGTGCATCGGTTGAAAACCCAATGTATAATGAAAAAGCGTACTCAAGCGCTAATGCCGGAGATGGCGACGGAGATAAAAATATCCGTGTACTTAGACTTGGTGAAATATACCTTATCGCTGCCGAAGCTGCAAACGAACTAGGTAACACAGGTGCATCACTTTCAAACTTAAATATTGTTAGAGAAAGAGTTAGTCTTGATCCTGTAGAAGGGGTTTCGGGCGATGCTCTTAGACAGGCAATATGGAAAGAAAGAAGACTTGAACTTGCTTTTGAGCACGACAGATGGTTTGACCTTGTTAGAACGGGTCAGGCAGAAGCTGCAATGCAGGCAAACGGTAAAACGTTTATTGTAGGTACACACGAATTATTCCCAATACCTTACAATCAGTTGATACAAACTCCTGAAATGGTTCAAAATCCTGGTTATTAATAAATAAAATTACATCTTCCTCTCATAGTGATATGAGGGGAAGATATCTTACTATGAAAATAAAAAATACAAGTCTTAAAAGTTTAGTAATAGCCATACCGGCTTTGTTGTTTGTTGCCTGTGGGGGAGGTTCTAAAGAAGAGAAAGAACAAGCCGCTGCAGAGAAAGAAACTACAGAAAAACTAACAGATGAGCAACTGGTTGATGTAGTACAAAAGGAAACGTTTAAATACTTTTGGGATTATGCCGAACCTAACTCAGGGTTGGCGCGCGAGCGTTATCATCCGGATGGTAATTATCCTCAAAACGATGCTCATGTAGTAACTACAGGAGGTTCCGGTTTTGGTTTAATGGCAATACTTTCAGGTATCAATCAGGAATACATTACCCGTGAACAGGGTGTTGAAAGGCTTACCCGAATTGCTGATTTTCTTGATAAAGCCGATCGTTTTCATGGTGCATGGCCACACTGGATGAATGGTAATACTGGTAAAGTACAGCCTTTTGGTAAAAAAGATAATGGTGGTGACCTTGTGGAAACCGCATTTTTATGTGAAGGAATTATTTGTGTTAGAGAATTTTTTAAAGATGGTACTGATGAAGAAAAAGCACTATCTCAAAAATTCGATAAACTATGGAAAGGTGTAGAGTGGAACTGGTATACTAATAACCAGAATAAACTTTTTTGGCACTGGTCTCCCGAATATAACTGGGAAATGAACTTTGCTCTTGAAGGGTATAATGAATGCCTTATTACTTATGTATTAGGAGCTTCTTCGCCAGATCATGCTATTAAGCCGGAGGTTTATCATGAGTGCTGGGCAAGAAACGGTGGCGGAATAAAATCAGATAATGTAAAATACGACCTGCCTTTAATTTTAAAACACAACGGTGCCGAAGAATTTGGCGGACCTTTATTTTGGGCGCACTATTCTTATGTAGGGCTTGATCCTAATAAGCTAACCGATAAATATGCTAATTACTGGGATGTAAATTACAACCAAACAAAAATTGACTATTTATACTGTGTTGAAAATCCTAAGGGATATAAAGGTTATGGTGAAAACTACTGGGGGCTTACGGCTTCATATACCCGTAGTGAAGACGGTACTGTAGGCTATACAGCACACATGCCAAGTAATGACAGGGGAGTTATTTCTCCTACTGCAGCAATTAGTTCTATAGTATATACACCTAAAGAGTCTATTGCAGCAATGCGTAATTTTTATGAGAACTATAAATCTACCATTTGGGGTCCGGCAGGATTTTATGATGCACACAGTGCTGAGTATGATAACTGGGCAGCGCAAAGATACCTGGCTATAGACCAGGGACCAATGGTAGCAATGATAGAAAACTACCGTACAGGGTTACTTTGGGATTTGTTCATGAACGCTCCTGAAGTACAGGAAGGATTAAACAAATTAGGGTTTCATTCAGGTAAATACGGATTTTAATGAAGAGCTTACTTAAAGCAGCTGTGATCGCATTATTAATAAACGTGCCTTCTTTCGCCCAAAAGACGGAAGAGGGTTCGTTTTCTATTAAAATAAAGCAGGAAAAACAGCTGGATTATCTATTATATAAACCACAAGATACAAACGGAGCTAAACCGCTTATTGTTTTTCTTCACGGTTCGGGCGAAAGGGGTAATGACCTAGAGAAAGTAAAGGTTCATGGTCCGTTTAAGTATTTAAAAACGCACGAGTTAGATGCCTATGTACTGGCTCCGCAATGTCCTGAAGGGGAATACTGGAACAGCGAGGCGTTATATTCGCTTATAAAAAGCATACAAAAGGCTAATGATATAGACAGTAGCCGAATTTACCTAACAGGTCTTAGTATGGGAGGCTGGGGTGCCTGGAATCTGGCTTTTGCACATCCTGATATGTTTGCTGCACTTGTACCCGTTGCCGGATTTGTAGACAGGGTTCCCATGATTGAGAACTGTAAAGTGAAAGATATTCCTATTCGCATATTTCACGGACTGCTGGATGATGTGGTTGATGTAAGCTATTCTGAAATTATTTACAAAAAGCTAAAGCCTTGCTGTAAAGATATTAAGCTTACCATTTTTGATGATGCTAATCATGACAGCTGGACGAGGGTTTATGATAACCCCGAAATTTATGAATGGATGCTAAAGCAGAAAAAACAATAAAATGCATTCGTGAAAAAGAAGCATGCAATTTTACTTTAAAATGAAATACACTAAAACCGCTCTATTACTATTAGCTTTTTCACTTACTGCCTATGCGCAAAAGGGAAAAAATGCCAAAAAAACACAAACCCGTGAGGAGTTCGTTACCGAACTGATGGGTAAAATGACCATTGACGAGAAAATAAGTCAGTTGGTACAGTTTACTGCCGATGGTACTGTTACAGGTCCAAAAGCGGGGGTTAATTATATTGACGAAATTAAAAAAGGGAATGTAGGTTCTATACTTAATGCTACCGGTGTTAAGTATACACGAGAACTTCAAAAAATGAACCTTGACAATTCAAGGCTTAAAATTCCGTTGCTGTTTGGGTACGATGTTATCCACGGTTATAAAACTATATTCCCTATCTCATTAGGGGAAGCCGCTACCTGGGATACCGATGCGGTTGCACTTTCTGCCCGCGTAGCTGCCGAGGAAACAGCTGCCTCAGGAGTACACTGGACATTTGCCCCAATGGTAGATATTACACGCGACCCACGATGGGGTAGGGTATCTGAAGGTTCGGGAGAAGATACTTATTTAGGTGTTCAGCTTGCTATAGCCCGTGTAAAAGGGTTTCAGGGAACAAACCTAAACGACCTTAATACCATATTAGCCTGTACAAAACACTTTGCAGCTTATGGTGCTGCCGAGGCTGGTCGTGATTACAATACGGTAGATATGAGCGAACGTGTGCTTAGGGAAACATACCTGCCACCATTCCAGGCTACTGTAGATGCGGGTGTAGCTACATTTATGACATCGTTTAACGAGATTGCAGGTGTGCCTGCTACAGCAAACAAATTCCTTTTAAGAGATGTGCTTAAAGGAGAGTGGGGCTTTGACGGTTTTGTTGTAACCGATTATACGGCTATCAATGAGCTTATACCTCACGGTGTAGCTAAAGATTCTGTTCATGCCGGAGAGCTTGCTTTAAAAGCAGGTGTTGATATGGACATGGTAGGTGCTGTATACTTAAAATTCCTTAAAAAATCATTACAGGAAGGTAACGTTACCGAAGCACAAATTAACGATGCCTGCCGCAGAATACTTAATGCAAAATACGATTTAGGTTTGTTTGAAGATCCTTACCGTTACAGTGACGATAAAAGAGAAAAACAGACTATCTATAAAAAAGAATACCTTGATGCTGCTCTACATGTAGCAAACGAGTCAATGGTATTGCTTAAAAATGAGAACAGTGTACTTCCTTTAAACAAAAACCAAAAGGTAGCTTTTGTTGGTCCGCTTGTAAGTGACGAGTGGAACATTATTGGTTCGTGGGCTGCAACGGGCGACCGTTACGGTTATGCAACGAGTGTGGAAGAAGGTATTATGGAAGTGGCAAACAAGAAAAATGTAAGCTTTGACAAAGGTGTTGAGATACTTAAAGACGACAGAAGCATGATTGCTAAAGCTGTTGAAAGTGCTCGTAACGCCGATGTTATTGTAGCTGTAATGGGTGAGTTTGAAAACATGACAGGTGAGGCTGCATCACGTTCAAGCATTGATCTGCCTGGTATCCAAAAGGAGTTTCTTGCAGAACTGAAAAAACTAAACAAACCTATTGTTTTAGTATTACTAAACGGTAGACCGTTAACCCTTGAGTGGGAAAACGAAAACATGGATGCCATACTTGAAGCATGGTACCCTGGTACAAGAGGTGGTGCAGCTATTGCACAAACTCTTTATGGTATTAATAACCCAAGTGGTAAGCTACCTATGACGTTCCCTAGAAACGTAGGTCAGGTGCCAATTTATTATAACCATAAAAACACAGGTAGACCTTATTTAGGTCCAACAGATCCTGAGCAGAAGTACAAATCAAGATATACAGATGTAGATAACAGTCCGCTTTACCCGTTTGGTTACGGATTAAGTTATACTACGTTTGATTATTCTAACCTTAAACTATCTTCAAACCAAATTAACTTTAACAATACGCTAAAAATATCGGTAGAGGTTAGTAATACAGGTAACTATGATGGTGAAGAGGTTGTACAGCTTTATATTAAAGATAAAGTAGGTACGGTTACACGTCCTGTAAAAGAACTTAAAGGCTTTAAGAAAGTAGCTCTTAAAAAAGGAGAAAAGAAAACGGTAGAGTTTGAGATATCATCAAACGATCTTCGTTTTTACAATATAGATATGGATTTTGTTGCAGAACCGGGCGATTTTGAAGTATTCGTTGGCGGAAGCTCTGCTACAGAAACCAAAGATAAATTTGTGTTAGTTAGGTAATTTAGACTTTGTTTTTGCTTAACCAAGAGGCTGCCCCTGTGGCAGCCTTTTGATTATAAACCAGGTTCTGATTCCTTTTTGGAGTATTGTTTTTACACGGTAAAGGCTAAAATTGATTAAAAGGTATTTAACACCATAACTTTTTGATAACCTATACAGGTTTGCGACTTCCGAAAACCTTTGAATTTATTAAAAATGCAATTTACGCAGTATAATGCCAAGTAATATTGATATACTGGTCAAAAATTAGCACAATTTTTAGCATATTAATTTACTATCGTGAAACGTGTTATATGTATATTTATGAAATTTTTAACGAACAAAAATTCACGTTATCCCATAGGGTTCACTGCGGGAAAATTTAATCGGCCGTATGGCTGTTCCACTAGCTCCAGAAGCGATTACCGTTTAGTTATAAACTAAGTACCTCCGGTTGTCCTTCAATACCGGGTAGAAGAGTACAGCCGTAATTTAATTCCGGTTAATTAATCAACATGAAGAAATTTGTAACATTAGTTATCGCGCTATTAATAATATCTGCGGGCTATGCCCAGCAAACAACATACTGTAATCCCATAAATGTAGATTACGGCTATTGCCCTATACCTAATTTTGTAACTCAGGGCAAGCATCGTGCAACTGCCGATCCCGTTATTACATTTTTTGAGGATGAATACTACCTATTCTCTACTAACCAATGGGGTTACTGGCATAGTGACAACATGGTTGACTGGAAGTTTATACCACGAAAATTTTTAAGACCCGAACATAAGGTTTATGATGAGCTTTGTGCACCATCGGTATCTTATGTAAACGATACGCTTTTGGTTGTTGGTTCTACACACGGTAATGAATTTCCTATATGGATGAGTACCAATCCAAAAACAGATGACTGGAAAGAACTGGTTCATAAATTTGAAGCCGGTGCATGGGATCCGCAAATATTTTGGGATGAAGATACCGACGAGGTATACCTGTACTATGGGTCAAGCAACCTGTATCCTATATATGGTGTAAAGCTTAACAGGAAAACATTCCAGCCGGAAGGAGAGCGAATTCCGCTTATAGCCCTTAATGACGACGAACACGGATGGGAGCGTTTTGGCGAATACAACGATAATACTTTTATGCAACCGTTTATGGAAGGTGCTTTTATGACCAAACATAACGGAAAATATTACCTGCAATATGGTGCCCCTGGGACTGAATTTAGCGGATATGCCGATGGTGTTTTTGTGAGCGACAAGCCACTTGGACCTTTTGAATATCAGTCGTTCAACCCATTTTCATACAAACCTGGAGGTTTTGCAAGGGGAGCAGGGCATGGTGCTACCTATCAGGATCATAACAACGATTACTGGCATGTTTCTACCATAGTAATCTCTACAAAAAATAACTTTGAAAGACGCGTAGGTATCTGGCCTGCCGGTTTTGATACCGATGGCGTTATGTATTCTAATACGGCTTATGGCGATTATCCAACCTATCTGCCTTCACAGCATAAAGATCATACTGCACTGAACTCATTTACCGGATGGATGTTACTTAACTACAACAAGCCGGTACAGGTATCGTCTACACTGGGAGGTTTTCAGCCTAACTATGCGGTTGATGAAGACATAAAATCCTACTGGAGTGCAAAAAGTGCCGATAAAGGAGAGTACATCATTACCGACCTTGGCGAAAAAAGTACCATTAACGCCATCCAGATTAATTATGCCGATCAGGATGTGGATATTATGGGGAAACCCGAAAGCACTACGGGGCATAAATATATTATTTACAGCTCTAACGACGGTAAGAAATGGAAAGTACTGGTAGATAAAAGTAAGAACACTAAAGATGTACCGCACGATTACATACAACTTGAAAAAGCAGCAACAGCACGCTACATTAAACTGGAAAATATACAAATGCCAACAGGCAAGTTTGCTATTAGCGGACTAAGAATATTCGGTAAAGGGCAGGGAGTAAAACCGGGTGAGGTTAAAAATTTCGCTCCGTTACGATCGGCACCAAGAAAGAAAGGGGAGAGAAGGAATGTATGGTTTAAATGGCAGCAGGAACCTAATGCCGATGGTTATGTGATATACTTTGGTAAATCACCCGATAAGATGTATGGCTCTATAATGGTATATGGTAAAAACGAATACTATTTTTCAGGCCTTGACAGGACAGACGCATATTATTTTCAAATAGAAGCATTTAATAATAACGGTATCGGTCCGCGTACCGAGATCAAAAAATCAGAATAACAACTATTAATAATAAGTACATTTATGAGTTCAACTAATTCACAGACCACAAATTGGGGTCAGTTTATTCCCTTAGTGTCAGTATTTTTCTTTTGGGGATTTGTTGCCGCAAGTAACGACATCTTAATTCCTGTATTCAAAGAAGCCTTTGAGCTTTCTCAAAGTCAAAGCCAGCTGGTAGCTGTTGCATTTTATGTAGCATATACTGTAGGTTCATTAATTTATATAGGGATTTCTTATTTAATGAAACAGGATATAGTTAATAAATTAGGCTATAAAAATTCCCTTTCAGTAGGTTTAGTAATATCGGCTTTAGGAACATTATTATTTTATCCGGCTGCTAATACAGGGTCATTTCCATTAATGCTGTCTGGTCTGTTTATTGTGGGACTTGGGTTTTCACTTCAGCAAACTGTTGCTAATCCGCTGGCTATTGCTTTAGGTTCGCCTTCAACAGGTTCACAAAGGCTTACGCTTGCCGGTGGTATCAATAATTTTGGTACAACAATTGGTCCGCTTATCGTGAGTTTTGCGATTTTCGGTTCGGTTTCATCTCCTTCAACAGAGGTTAGTGTAGAAAGTGTTAAAGCTCCTTACCTTATATTAGGAGGTATATTTTTATTGGCAGCTATACTTTTAAAAGTATCATCACTGCCTAACCACCCTGCTACAGAAGAAGATATTGTTGAAGAAACAACTTCTAAAGGTAAATCGGCTTTAAAGTACCCACAGCTGGTTTTAGGTATGGTGGCTATTTTCCTTTATGTAGGTGTTGAGGTTGCAACCGCAAGTAACCTTCCTGCTTACCTTGAAAAAGGAATGGGCTTTAGTACAAAAGAAGTAGCTCCTTATGTATCGTTATACTGGGCCAGCCTTATGATAGGCCGTTGGACTGGTGCGGTAGAAGTGTTTACTCAAAATAAAAAAATGTTGAAAGTGCTTAAGTTTGTAGCTCCTTATTTAGCCTTTGGTGTATTTTTAGGAGTAAATGCCATTGCAGAACATGACTTACAGCCATTCTATGTATATGCAGTAATTATCCTTGTACTTATTGGTGCTGATATTGCCAGTAAAGGTAACCCTGCAAAAATGCTTTTATTATTCTCTGTACTTGGTATTATTGCCAGTATTATAGGTATGTCTACAACAGGTATGGTAAGTGTTTACGCATTTACAAGTATAGGTTTATTTTGTAGTACATTATGGCCATGTATTTTTGCCCTTGCTATTAACGGACTTGGTAAGCAAACCAACCAGGGTAGTAACTACCTAATCATGATGATTATGGGTGGTGGTATTGTAAGCTGGATACAGGGTCTTGTTGCTGATGCAACAAGTATTCACACAAGCTACATTGTAGGTGTAATCTGTTTTGCTTACCTTGTGTTTTATGCTTGGAGAGTACAGGGTATTCTTAAAAGCCAGGGTATTGATTTAAATACTAAAGTAAGTGGCGGAGCCCACTAAAACATATAAAGCTTAGGCTTTAAAAAAGTCCTGCCAAGTGGCAGGACTTTTTTTGTTATTGATATGAGGTTGATTATCTTTGGTCAACTAAAAAATAAAACATTATGAAAAGAATTGTAATTATAGCTGCCCTTACGGTTGCTGTAAATTTAATAGCCTGTAACGATAAGAAATCCGGCGAGGAAACAACAAATCAGGAGGCTGAAATGAAAGAAATAGTTGTGCCTGAAGTTCCCGAAAATGCAGAAGAAAAACGAGTAACCATAAAAGCTACGGTACTTTCTGTAGAGCATGGTAAGGATGGTGTTACTGCAAAGGCGGTAGATGATGACGGAATTGAGTATTCAATCATTATAAGTATACCAAACCTTAAGGAACCTGATATGTACAGGGAGGTTAAAAAAGATGACATTATTACCGTAAGCGGTACGCTTTGGGAAATGGAAGGACAAAATTACTTTAAGGCAGTTAC
Organism: Flavobacterium rakeshii; assembly: GCF_009741375.1. Lineage (GTDB taxonomy): Bacteria > Bacteroidota > Bacteroidia > Flavobacteriales > Flavobacteriaceae > Flavobacterium > Flavobacterium rakeshii. The sequence continues at coordinate 189,824 of NZ_WOWP01000001.1, read as the reverse complement.
TTTAATGATATAAATAAAAAGCCCCCGCATTTGCGGGGGCTTTTTTGTTAGGCTTTGGCGGTTGATGATGAACTGTTGTTCCAGTCAATTTTTCTTGAGACAAACATTACTGCCCCAAGTATTACAAACAGGCCAATGCTGCCTACAAGTAATGCATAGTCTTCCAGTTGTATGATTACATATATAAACGAATACAGTGCGCTGAGTGAAATGGCGATAAACAGCGGGAACTTAATTCCTTTTAATATAGAAACAGAATACAACCCTATCATGACCACAACAGCTGCACCGGCAACAAAATAACCCAACATAAAGCTACTGTGTTCTGTTATGGAAATAAGGAGCGTATAGAACATAATAAGCGCAAGCCCAATCATGCCATACTGGAAAATATGAATACTTATTTTACTTATGGTTTGAATTAGGAAGAAAACCAGGAAGGTAAGTCCTATTACAAGGAAGCCGTATTTTGCAGCTCTTTCAGATTGCTGATATTCATCTACAGGTGTAATAAAACCTGTTTCAAACGTATAGTCACTAAGATCAGGCAGTGCATTAAAATACTGTTGTGCAAAAGGACGGTTTAAGTAAGAGATACTCCAGTGAGCAGGGAAACTTTGTGCTTTATTACCGGATGTTTTAGGAAGGAAGTTTCCTTTAAAACTTGGCGAATGCCAGTTTGAGGTCATGGTAGCTTCGGTTTGTTTACCTATTGGGACAATGCTAAGGCTCTCGCTACCCTGATATTTTATATTTAAAGAAAAAGGAGCGCTATTATTAGCTAGCAGCTCCTTTATGTTTACAGGAGCGGTTTCCATTACAGATTCGCGCTCTCTTTTTGTGTTTTGAGCAATAGGTTCAAATGCAAGCTTTGTACCACCTATGGTAATGTTTGCACTGCCCTGTATGCCTTTTATATTTGTGGTTTTTATTGTTAAGCGGGTTTGATCCCAGTGTATATCTGCATCTTCAACTTTTTCTGAAGTTTTTTTAGAAGAGAAATCGGGTAGGGAATAAGTACCTTTAAAGTCCAGATCTGAAGTATATACCGCCGATTTGTATATACCTCTTTTTTTACTTTCGGTATCAACATTTACATCAATATTAGCCTTTAACTCATCCGGAAAGAAATAAGCATACTCTGTATATGGAGTGATTTCATAAGTTACTTTTTGAGTCTTCTCGTCTACTATTTTTGTTTTTTCGTATACAGTATAAGGAACCTTAATTATAGGTCCGTAAAAGTACACATCAGCTCCCCATTTTTCATTAATTTCATGTATCACTTCTTTTTGACGTTGTGCACGCTCAAATATTAAACTCTTTACAAACTGAAGCGGAATTAAGAGGATAAAAACCAATAGTCCCACCATGATTATTTTTGCGGTGTTAGACTGGAAAAAGCCCTGAGGTTTTTCGTTGTTTTGTGTTGTATTTACATTTTGTTCCATAATTGATTTTGTTAGGGTTAATTGTTTATGAATAATATTAATAGAGCTGTTGGCATGTTTAATAACAGCATAAGGCTTCTTAATATCAGTTTTGTTCTGTTTTTTGTGTAATAGCTTATGTTTATTAGGTTGTTTACTATCATTACCATATTAAAAAAGGCTACACTTAGCATGTATATAAACAATGTTATCATTGTTGTGAAATAATTGCCTGTCATACAAATTGTAAAGGCTATTAGTCCGGTAACCAATGTTATGAGGTATACTTTTTTGGTTAGCCTTAAAAGTTGCTCACTTTCATCGGGTATATTTTTATTACAAGTCATTTTATTATAATAGTTCTGTTATCAGTATTTCATATGCTACTGCAATTGGAATATTTATAAGCATGTATGCCATTGAACACAATACCTTTTTACTATAGCCTTTACTGCTTAATGCTATTATTAGCGCTATAAAAAGTATAATGCCATTTATTAGTGTTGCAATTATTATGAATATGAAACTTACGGTTATTAGTATTAATGATATATCGTTATTATGGCTTGCTTTACTGTTTTGTATTACTGATATTATTGGGTTATGTGCTGTTATAAAGCTGGTTATGAATAATGGTACGGCTATGGTAAACGTTATTGCTGCTGTTTTTTTACAGAGTTCGCATATAAGTTGTACTGCTTCGAGCACTTGGTTTGTACTTGCTGTTTGCATGACTTATGGCTTATAAGGAAATGTTGAAGAGAAATAAAGCAGGTAAACAATAGCCGGAGGTACATTTGCCAGTGTTAACACATTTCGCCACAGGTTTACTGTTGGCCTGTAAAAGGACGAAAGGATTAAGAGCAACAATACAACCACTGTGTTTAGCATAGCAACTCCCCACAGGAACCCGCTGCGATAATGTTCGTTAAAACTCTCTTTATCCAAATGCAGCGAGTAGAACAGTAGGGTAGTACCAATACTAAGGGTTGCGGTAAGGACAACCATTGGCAGTATTACAATTATTATGGTTTTGGTTGAAGGTGTGGTTGTCATTAATTACTGTATTAAAAATGTGTCTTTTATCCTTTGTAACGGCAAATGCAGCATCCTGAAATAATCAAGGTCATAAAACCTTAATGCCTGCTTACCTTCTTTGTATCTCCTTATGAAATAGGGTAGTGCCAGCGGACTCAACAATAAGCCTGTAATGGCAGAGAATACAGTAACAATACTTAGATCTCCGTTTCCTAACAGGTAGTAATGCATGGCAATCTCTTCCCTATTGTTTACATCTTTATTTATGAGTATCCTTAGTATATCCTGTTTCTCAGGTATAGGGTAGGTTTCATTGCTGTTGTCAAACAGAAACCTGCCAAGGGTGTTACCTAAACTGCCTTTTGGGTAGCTTATTAAATCTTCCAGTGTTATATCGTGTTTCGGCTTTTCTGTAAAGCCTGTTATTAGTGCTAATGTTTTCATAGTGTGTCTTTTTTTACTTTGAAATTCAAAGTAGATTTGTAAATTTTTTTATTCTGCCTCGGGGTACATAATAAAAGCCAGAAACATAAATACGCCAAAGCCTACTGTCATTCCCCATGACGTTTTGCATTCAGGACAAACCGTTAAACTCTCAAATATACATTGTATAAGCTCTAAAGGTTTATGTAATATATCCCAACTGTTATAGCGTAAAAAGCGCCCCAAATAGATACCAAAGCCTGCTAAAAAGCTAATTACGAGCATAAGCCCCCAAGTCATAAAATAATTGAACCTTACGGCAAGCATTAGGAACATATGTTTCATTGACTTGATGCCAAAAAGCAATCCGCTAAGGGAAAAACTTATCAGTAACAGTACATCAAACCAAACCGGTATACTTGTTTCTCTTTTTAGATGGATAAAATCTGTAATTATATAAGGCGCATTAGGCAGGAACATGAGCCAGGCAAAGAAAAGGGGGTAAAAATAGTGTCTCTTCTCTATAAGGTGTGGCCTGTCTATCATGTATCCTGTTATTCCTAATGGCACATAAGCTAAAAAGATGTTCCAGGCTAAAAAGAAATAAAATTCAGATCGTGCAATGGCTACTCTGGTTATCAATAAACAAACGGCAAAGCATGCCATGGTTATCAGGAGGGCGTTGTTCCTGAACTGATCGTTAATTACCGACTTTAATGTTTTCATTTTTCTTATTTTAAAAGTACTTTGTTTTTCAAAGTGAATGGGTAAAAAAATATGGTTTATTTTTTCTGGATTAATTTTTCCAGGGCATCAATATGATCTTTAAAAGCCTTACGACCTTCTTTAGTTGCTATATAGCGGGTATTAGGTTTTTTGCCTATAAACTGCTTTTCAATAGTTATATAGTTTTCACTTTCAAGTGCTTTAGCATGGCTGGCAAGGTTACCGTCTGTAACCCCCAGTAACTCTTTAAGCGTTGTAAAATCGGCATACTCATTTACCACAAGTACCGACATGATGCCGAGACGTATCCTGTGGTCAAAAGCCTTATTTATATGTTGTAATATATTCTTCAAACTTACTGTTTTCGGTCATATTTAAAATGCATCACGGTTCCATATACTATATGGCATCCTCCAAAACCCAGTGCCCAAAACTCAATACCGTAACCCATAAACCACGTGGCAAATAAGCCTATAATTATCATTGTTAAACCTAAATAGCGTACATCTCTCAATGTATATTTACTGGCATTTACACACGATAGTCCGTAAAAAATCAGTGTAATAGGAGCTATAAGACCATAGTAATGATTCTTAATTAATAACAGTGCAAAAATACCTCCAGTACAAAGCGGAATCATAAAGTTAGCCAACAGTCGTTTTGACGTAGAGCTCCAAATCAAATCCCCGCTCTTACGGGCTTTTTTCAAAGTAAGCAATAGTGCTGTTGTAACAGATAGTATTAATACTGAAGCAGCAATTAACAGCATGTACTTAAAGGTTAAACTTTCAAGAGTATATTTTTCTTCGGCAACATGATGTGCTAAATAAGCTCCGGCCAGTGCATAAACTCCTGCCATAATTCCCGATATTCCGCTAAGGGAAAGGAATTGTGACGACCTGTCCATCATCTTTTTTATATCCTGAATGTCCTTTATGTAGTTTTCCATATTAAAGTACTTTGAAATACAAAGTTAATATGTTTTCTGAAATTACCAAATAAATATTCAAAAATCATTAAGAGAGGTAGGGGAATAAAAAAAGCGCTCCTGTAAAAGGAGCGCCTGTATTATAAATAGTATAGGTTTTATATCCTGAAGATACCGCCTACAGCTATTATTCTCTGGAAGAATGTAAAATGTTGTGAAGCCCTGTCGGCACCCGAATGGGTAGTACGGATATCATGCATATCTATGTAACCGCTTTTAAATTCTCCCTGTATAAAAAAGTATTTAAAAAAGGTTAGATTAATACCTGCTTTAGCCGCTACACCATAACCTGAGATATGGAAATCGTCGTGCCTGTCCATACCAAGTACCTTTGCATTAGTTTTAGGATATAAAATACCTCCGCCAATACCTTCGGTAATATTTACCTGAAACTTATCAGTATTGGTAATGCCTAAATATTTTGAAATATCGTCTACACGGGCAAACTCAACGTTTACATAGTTTAGTCCGTCTGTATGTTCAAATGTCAGGAAATCTTCCGTAAGGGTAATCGGTACATTGTTATATATACCGTTAAATGCTGAACCCGGCTGACTTTCGTCCATGTCCACATAACCGTTAATATTGGCTACCTGGTTTTGGCTCATTACATACTTCATGTGGTCTACACCAAGTGAAATGCTGTAATGGTCGCTAATAAAATAACCCACGCGCAGGTTTGTTTGCGGTATTGTCATTTTAGTAGGGTTAACATAGTCTACATGCCATCCTTTAGGTTTGTCATGCGCTTCTACGTCCTGTAGGGTAAAGTTATACCCCGGTCCCGAAAAGTTAATGTCTGACTTTGAGAAGGATTCTCTGTTTCCTCCCCAAAGGACGAAAAATTTTCCTTTGTTGTGAGCTGTGTATTTTTCAGGGGCTGTTGCTAGTTCCTGGGAAAAGGTGTACTGTGAAAAAACACAAAAAGATAGTACAACCAGTAATAATGGTTGTTTCACGATAAAATAATTAAAAAAATAAGGTATTAAAAGTTGTTGATCGTTTTTCTGATCGCTACAAGCCTTTCCATTAAACCTTCAAAGTAATCAAGGTGCAGCATGTTAGCACCATCACTTTTTGCATTAGCAGGATCAAAGTGAGTTTCAATAAAAATTCCATCTACACCAACCGCTATACCGGCTTTTGCGATGGTTTCAATCATGTCAGGCCTACCTCCGGTAACTCCGGTAGACTGGTTAGGCTGCTGTAGGGAGTGAGTAACATCCAGCACAGTAGAGGCAAACTGTTTCATGGTAGGAATGCCTCTGTAATCAACAATCATGTCCTGGTAACCAAACATAGTTCCCCTGTCTGTAACCATTACATTTTCGTTATTACAATCCAATACCTTTTGTACGGCATGTTTCATGCTTTCCGGGCTCATAAACTGACCCTTTTTAAGGTTTACTGTTTTACCGGTTTCGGCAGCAGCAACCACAAGATCAGTTTGTCTAACCAAAAAGGCAGGTATTTGCAGTACATCCACATACTCGGCAGCTTTTGCCGCATCTTCATTTTCATGAATATCAGTAACGGTAGGTACGCCAAAAGTTTGCGATACCTTTTGAAGTATTTTAAGGGCTTTTTCATCGCCTATGCCTGTAAAGCTGTCTATGCGGGAACGGTTAGCTTTTTTGAACGATCCTTTAAACACATAAGGAATCTGTAGCCTGTCGGTAATCCCAACCAGTTTTTCGGCAATGCGAAGCGCCATATCTTCACCTTCAATGGCACAAGGCCCGGCAAGTACAAAAAAGTTGCCGCTGTCGGTATGTTTTATCTGAGGTATATTCTGTAAGTTCATAGATACTGAAATTTGTGGTGCAAAGATAAAAAATAAAAGCCTTAGTAGTACACTAAGGCTTTTACGGTTATTTTAATTCCTTTATGCCAAATCCGGCAGGGGCCATTATCTTCCCTTTTTCATAAAGGTTAATGTATATTTTTACGGGAGTTGCCAGTCCGTCCCAGGTTACTTCATACACATCCAGTAGTCCGGCACCCATACTGTTCCTTTCAGACGGGAACGGGCAACAGGCTTCCTGTTTTGTATAAGTTATTTTTTGTCCCTTTGGTCCGGTAAGAGCGTCAAAATAGCGCTTTACGTTAATCTCGGCAGTTTGTACCGGAAGGAAACCAAGGTTAACAGGCCAGTCCTGGTCGTAACCGTATTTGTTATTTTGTGCCGTTTCGGTAATAATAAAGGTACGCTCTTTAGAGAGGTTAGGCATCCTGGCAGTATTATCAATATTTTTTATGGTATTGCGCGTACTTATGCACGATGCGGCAAAGGCAGCCAATACTATGGTAAGGAATATTTTTTTCATAAAAAGTAGTTGAAATGCACCCCAAAGGTAAGGGAAATTTTATGTTTTAAGAAGCTATACACTATATGTAGGTTAAAAACTCTAAATTGCTATTTTTGTAAAAATTTGAAAAAACACCATTATGTATAGTTTTTATGGTACATGGCCGTGGTATGTTTCCGGCTTTTTGATTGGGACAGTAATGCTGGCTCTTATTTATTTTGGTAAAAACTTCGGGATGTCGTCTAACCTGCGTACTATGTGTACTGTAATGGGAGCAGGCAAAACAGCCGATTTCTTTAAGTTTGACTGGAAAACACAACGCTGGAATCTTACAGTAGTGCTTGGTGCCATGCTGGGCGGATTTATAGCTACACATTACCTTAGTGATGGCAGTGGCGTAAGCCTTAACCCGCAAACAGTGGTAGAGCTGAGGCAAATGAATATAGATGAGCCTAATGGTAAACTATTGCCCGATGCGCTTGTTAGTCCCGAAGCGCTGCAGTCGCCTAAAATACTTTTAATACTGCTTCTGGGTGGTATACTGGTAGGTTTTGGTACGCGTTATGCCGGCGGATGTACATCGGGGCATGCCATATCGGGGTTAAGTAACCTGCAGTTGCCTTCGCTTATTGCTGTTATCGGATTTTTTATTGGTGGCCTTATAATGTCGTGGCTGCTGTTACCATTAATTTTAAACTAACAGAAACATGAAATTCCTAAAATATTTACTGGTTGGATTAGTATTTGGTATTGTACTTACCAAATCAGAAGCCGTTTCATGGTACCGTATATACGAAATGTTCCACTTTCAGTCGTTCCACATGTTCGGCATAATAATGACAGCCGTTGTCGTTGGGGTAGTGGGCATACAGCTTATTAAACGCAATAATGTAAAAGATATAACGGGACAGCCTATTGTAATTCCTAATAAGGATAAAGGTTTTACTAACTACATGACAGGGGGTATACTGTTTGGTTTAGGATGGGGACTTATAGGTACATGCCCGGGCCCAATATTCATACTTATAGGAGCAGGTTTTTACGGAATAGGGGTAGTGCTGCTTGGCGCTCTTGTAGGGACTTACCTGTATGGACTATTAAGGAATAAATTACCGCATTAGTGTTTTTTGAACAGGAACCGCAACTTTATGTCGGACTGGCATTTATAATATTTCCTTTTATCGTTCTGGGAGTAATATTCTATTTTTATGAAGTTACTATAAAGAAATGGAAAACTACCGAAGGCATGATAATAAGAAATACCGTAGAACGGGATAAAAAAGATACTGACGGATATTGGAGAAACTATGTTGTTTATGAATATTCAGTAGATGGTAAACATTATCAGAATAACGACAGTCATACTCAAAACTTAATATTTAGCAGTTCCTTAAAATATCAGATAGTACCTAATGAAAGATTTGTTGAAGGGAAAAAAGTAAAGGTGTATTATAACCCTCAAAAGCCTCATAAATCAGTTATTGATAATAAGTTTGATTATTATAATCTGGCAATATTGTTTTTTAGTATAATTGGGGCATTAATAGCTTATTACGATTGGAAATAAATACAAAAAGGAAGCTATAAGCTTCCTTTTTATTATCTTAGAATTAAAAATCTGTATGTATAAAACATTTTTTCTTCTAATAGTATTCAGTTGTATATCATGTAAACCCTATTTAGATAATGAAAAATATAAATCTATAGGGAAAAATGAAATGTTGAATTTTGACTATTATAGAGATCATAATGTATTTGAAGTAAAACACAGAATACCCGCAACGGCAGATAAAGAAATATACTATCCCAGAAAGTTTAAAATTAACTTACCCAAGAATATTAAAGACTGGCATATAAGTAATAATACTTATCTGTTTAATTTTGAAAACAATCAGTTTCTGGTTATTCAGGCAGGTTTTATTGATAATAATATACAAAGAGCTTGGAGCTTTGAAAGTTTTGATGATGTCGACTCCAAAAGGGATTTTTATAATATAATGAACGATTTTGGACTATCAGAAAACTATATTGATAAGAAATTGGAATCTAAAAACTCTAATCGGTTAACTAAGCTATATACAAATTCAGATGTCAATATTATTTTATTCAATGTGAAAAAGGAGAACTATGATGATTTTCTAAAAAATATAAAAACATTTGAATACATAAACTAAATAAAAAAAGGAAGCTATAAGCTTCCTTTTTTTTAACTAACTAACTCAAACATAAACTAATTATTAATTAGAGTAAACCCTAATATAGTCTATTATAAATTCCTGAGGGAATATGCTGTCATCCACTTCGGGGCCACCAAAGTTTCCGCCTATCGCTACATTTACTAAAAAGTAAAACGGCTGGTTGTATGGCCAAACTTCTGTTGTTTTGTCTTTCGGTTCAAACTTGTAAACCGAATTGCCATCTATAAAAAACTCAATAAAGTTTTCTGTCCAGTTTATAGCATAGGTATGAAAACCCTCTTCTATATTTTTAATCTCAGTTTTCTTTGTATTTATGGTATTACCATGACTGTCCTGCGTGTGAAGAGAAGTGAAAGCCATATGTGGTTCTTTACCCACATATTCCAGTATATCTATCTCTCCTGCCATAGGCCAACCTACCTGGTCAATGTTAGAACCTAACATCCAAAAAGCGGGCCAAATTCCCTGTCCGGTAGGAATTTTTGCTTTTGCTTCTATATATCCGTACTTAAACTCTTTGTTACCCTTTGTGGTTAAGCGAGTTGAGGTGTAAGTAGAATCGTTTATTTTTTTTGCGGTAATTATTAAGTTACCGTTTTCAAGCCTGTGATTGTCTTTTGTATACACCTGGCGCTCGTTGTTGCCCCAGCCGCAAATGTTAGGACAACCGTTACCAAGTTCAAAATTCCAAACCGACTCGTTAAGTTCCGATCCGTCAAAATTCTCTTCCCACAAAAGTTCGCGCTCTTTCTCTTTTTTACCACACGATAGGGCAAGAGCCGAAAAAAGGAATACTATAGCTGTTTTTTTCATACTGGTTTATTTAGAATAGGTGAATCCTGCCTCAAGTGATGCTTTTGAATTTCCGCCCACAAAAACTTTAAAGTCTCCCGGTTCGGCTTCCCACTGGTTATTGGCAGTATAGAATTCTATTGTTTTTTCGTCAATCTCAAAGCTTACTGTTTTTGTTTGCCCTGCATTGATGGCAACCAGTTCAAAACCTTTAAGCTCCCTTACAGGCCTTGTAACCGACCCAAATAAGTCTCTTAAATACAGCTGTACAACTTCCTTTCCGTTTACATTGCTTGTGTTTTTTACATCTACACTAACAGTGATTTTTCCATTTTGGTTAAGGGTATTGTTACTAAGTTTAAGGTTACTGTATTCAAATGACGAATAGCTTAACCCATACCCAAACGGATAAAGAGCTTCGTTACTTTCATCGGTATAATGTGACCAGAAAACACTGTCTCCGCCATTATAGTTAGGTCTTCCTGTACTTTTATGATTGTAGTACAAAGGCATTTGTCCTACAGCCCTAGGGAAGCTCATAGGTAGTTTACCACTTGGGTTATAGTCGCCATACAGTACCTGTGCGATAGCATTACCGCTTTCGGTACCTAAGTGCCAAGCCTCTACAATAGCAGGGATGTTACCATCGGCCCACACAATTTCAAGAGGTCTTCCGTTAGTTAATACCAAAACAATATTTGGATTGGCTTTGTAAACTGTTTCAAGCAGTTCCTGTTGTACGCCCGGTAAACCTAAATTTACGCGGCTACGGCCTTCACCTGTTTGTAAACCGTGTTCACCCAGTACCATAACCACCACATCGGCATTTTTAGCAGCGTTTACCGCTTCTTCAAAACCGCTTTTGTCGGTCATGTTTATTTTGGTCTCTACGGTAAATGCAGGGGCGCCTAATGCAACATCGGCACCCTTTGCATATACCAGTTCATTGCCTTTATATTGTGAAAGCCCTTCCATTACCGATACTGCTGTACCGTCATCTGCACCAATTCTCCAGCTTCCAAGCGGACTCGTTTTATCGGTAGCCAGTGCCCCGATAACAGCTATTTTTTGTCCCTGTTTCTTTAACGGAAGCAGGTTGTTTTCGTTTTTAAGCAACACGATAGATTTTTTTGCCATATCCAACACACCATCGTGAAATTCTTTTTTGCCTACGGTAGCCTTTTCACGGGCTTCGTCGCAGTATTTGTATGGGTTGTCAAACAGTCCAAGCTGAAATTTAACCCTAAGGATACGGCGAGCCGCATCATTTATCTTGTCTTCAGATACTTTTCCTTCCTTAACCAGTTGGGCAAGGTACATCACATAACCGTGTGATTCCATATCCATGTCAGACCCCGCATTAGCAGCAAATTCTGCCGCCTGTTTCAGGTCTTTCGCATAGCCGTGGTTTACCATTTCACCCATCGAACCCCAGTCAGAAACTACAAAGCCCTGAAAGTTCCAGTCTTTTTTGAGAACCTCTCTTTGCAGGTAGGTGTTTCCTGTTGCAGGAATACCGTCTACATCGTTAAAAGAGTTCATAAATGTTAGCGCCCCTGCGTTGGCAGCTGCCTTAAAAGGGGGGAGTATTATATTATGTAAGGTGCTTTTATTTACGTCAACGGTATTATAGTCTTTACCGGCTTCGGCAAAACCATATCCGGCAAAATGCTTAACGCAGGCCGCTACATTAAATTCTCCCAAATCGCCCTGAAAACCTTTTACTCTGGCTACAGCAATAGCACTGCCCAGGTAAGTATCTTCGCCCGATCCTTCCATAACACGCCCCCATCGGGCATCGCGTGTTACATCTACCATTGGTGCAAACGTCCAGTTTAAACCTGATGCAGCCGATTCGGCAGCAGCAATGGCAGCAGAGTTTTCTATAGCCTCCATATCCCAGCTTGCAGCTTCGGCAAGAGGTATAGGGCTTATTGTTTTATATCCGTGAATAACATCATAGCCAAAAAGCACAGGTATACCCAGTCTGCTTTCTTCTACGGCAATTTTTTGTAATGCTCTTACATCTTTAACACCTCTTACATTGAGCATAGAGCCTACCCATCCTTTTTTAATGTGCTCGTACTTTACAGCAGCATCACCATCTTTTGGGGCAGGGCCGGTAACATTCCAAAAACCGTTGTACTGGTTCATCTGTCCTATTTTTTCCTCGAGTGTCATAAGGTTAAGCACAGAGTCTACTTTACGGTCTATGGGAAGTTGTTTTTCCTTAACGGAAACCATATCCTGTTTTGCAGTACTACAGCCTATGGCTATAAGAGTGGCTGCCAAAACATATTTTGGTAAATTTAATTTCATTATAAATTTTGGATAATAGTAATCCTAAAGGCCGGCCGGGCCAGCCTTTAGTAATTACTAATTTTGAAGTAAATTATTTATGAGAAAACACTACTGATATACTTTTACATAATCAACTTCCATAGTCGACTGGGTAAATCCAGGATCTATTTCTCCGCCAAAGTTACCACCCATGGCAACATTTAGTATAATGAAGAAATCGCTGTTAAACGGTGATGAACTCACATTATCATAGCTGTGGAACTCTACATCGTCTACAAAGAACCTAATTTTTGTAGGACTCCAAATTACACTGTAAACATGGAACTCATCCGATACTCCGGCTACTGTAGTAGAACCTGTATTGGCATTACCGCCCGAGTTACCAGGGTAGTGTAGGGTACCGTGAATAGTGTTTTGGTCGTTACCTACATGCTCCATAATATCTATTTCACCACAACCCGGCCATGAATTTGTAGCATAATCAGAACCCAGCATCCATAGTGCAGGCCATGTACCCGCACCTGTAGGCAGTTTAGCCCTGATTTCTACTTTACCATAAGTAAAGTCATAAAGACCTTCGGTTTTCATTCTTGCCGATGTATAATCAAATCCGTTTGAATTTTCTGCTTTAGCGGTAATTTTAAGCATACCATCTTCAACTACAGCATTCTCTGCAAGGTAGTACTGCGCTTCATTGTTACCCCATCCGCTTTCGCCATTACCTATTTCCATAGTCCAGTTATCAGGATTTGGAGCACCATCTACATCAAATTCGTCAGACCACATAAGTGTATCATAGCTAGGTTCTTCACCACCGGAGTTCCCCTGCTCATCTACAGGAGTAGTAGTGAATATATGATACCATGCAAGTGCATCATCACCACCCATCACAGCTCTTACATGCATTTCGTTTTCTGTAATTGAAAGAATTTCATAAGTAGAAGTACCAATGTAGTATCCCATGAATCCGTTATCGCTAAAGTCCATTACAGTACCTCTTTTCTCATCATCAGGTACAAGAGAACCTGATGGGCCTAAGCTTACCACTTTTTCGCCAGATGTATCGTAAGGCGAACACTGGTCTGTTGTAGCTGTACTACCACCTACACTGTTGAATGAAGCGTTAAAGAAAGTATTTCCGCCATTATCAAGCGTATAATTGATAATGCCATTGTTTAATGTGAAAGTAAGTACGTTGTCGTATAAACAACTGCTTGCCGGATCTCCTGCTTTTTCAAACGGAGCTGCTGCATAGTAACTAGGTGTACCTGTATTTTCTGATGTGTCGTTAGGGCCCACACCAAGGTGACCCGGAGCTGCTGCATACCAGTACCATACTTTAGATGTACCGGCTGTTAAAAACTGTACAGCTTCTTCGTCAGAGAAGTTACTAAATACGGTAACCTCAATACTGGTACTTGTAGTTACGCCACCTGTACCGTTTGCCAGTACTGTAACAGTGTATGTATTAACACCATTTTGAGTGAATCGTTTTGTACATACTCCTGATGCCGAAACAGCAGAAGACCCATCACTAAATAAATATTTATAGCTAATAGCATTATCTGCAGTAGCAGTAAAGTTTACTAAACCGCTACCGTCTCCGTCAGGATTTTCGGCATCCTGTCCTACTATATCATAGTTAACCGTAAGGTTAGTAGGGGCTGTGATGTCCCCAAAGGTTGAATCGTCATCCTGACAGCCCCATAGTACTGCTACAAAGGCAAACAGGATTCCTATTTTAGTTATATATGTTTTCATAAGCTCTTTTTTAGTTTGTAAGTTCTATATCGTCAAAATAGTAGGTTGCACCTGTGCCCGGCTGGTTAAAGTCAAAGAACAGTACTACGGTTTGAAAGTTGGCAGAGTTATCAATTCCGGTAAAGTCATACTCAAGTTCTTCCCACTGGTTAGCTACGGTAGTAGTAGCAGGAAGTTCTGTAGTTATTTCAGCTCCGTTATTCTCTAGCTTAAGCAGCACTGTAATACCTGCCTGAGGCGACCATACTTTCATTTTTATTTTTTGTTGAGTAGAGAAATCAATAGGTGCTACAAGAGGCATAGCTATACCTGCCCAAGTTTCGGCACCGTTGTTTTTTACTACCTGTCCTACAAAACCGCTTGTGTTGATGCCCGATGCATCCGGGTTTTCTACTTTAGAACCAAAGGCATTACCAAAACCGTTAAATGTGTACTCAATATCGTACTCAAAGTTTAACGGAAGTGATACCGACTGCTCTGGAGCTGCTTGTCTGATATCATCAAAGTAGTAAGTTTCACCACCACCGTTAACACCAAAGTTAAAGAACAGTACAATACGTCCGTACTCGTTATCAAGGCTTATTTCAGAGAAGTCGTAAGTAAGTTCTTCCCACTCGTTAGAAACTGTAGTTACCTGATCTACCTCATAGTTAATATCAGCATTATCAAGGTTTTCCAGTTTAAATTTAACGGTAGCACCTGCAACTGGCGACCAAACTTTAAGCTTAATTTGATTTAGCGAAGTAAAATCAATAGGAGCGTCAAGCGGTAGGGAAGTACCTGCCCACACTTCGGCACCTGCATTTTTAACCTGCTGTCCCACCATAGAACTGGTGTTGATACCCGATGGATCTGGGTTTTCTACTACAGATGTTGTAGCGTTACCAAAGTCACCAAAAGCATAATTTAAAGTGTTATTTTCAAACTCTATAGGTAATAAAAGCGGGTTTGTGATAGTAACCTGCTGCGTTACTGTTGTAGTAGCTACACCACCGCTAAAAGCAGTTACTGTTACATCATACGTACCAATGGCAGCATAAGTGTATGGTACCTCATCACCTTCATTAAACTGAACCGGAGCAACGTTTTCGTCTTCACCAAAAGTAACTTCATAAAAAGTTTCATAATCGGCAGTAGCGCTAACATTAATACTAAATGGATCTCCGTTTACAGCAGCAATGTTTACTGTAAGGTTTTCTGGAGCTACAAATGTAACTGTTAATTGTTCTGTTATTTCAGTTTGTTTTCCGGTAATACCGTAACCTACAATCGTAACATCATATACACCTTCGGCATAATTGTGCTGCGCTTTTTGCCCCGGCATTACCGTAGCCGGATCTGGAGTACCGTCTCCAAAATAAACGCTGTAGTTACCTATACCTTCACCATTGGGCTGGATGGTTACCAGGCCACTATTATCCTGAGTAATGGTGAACAGTGCGGAAAGGTTTGCCGGGGTAGGAGCATTATCCAGAAACCCCGAGTCAAACTCGTCGTCGTTACAGGCTGTAAACAAAGCCGTAACAAATACTAGTGTAAATATATATTTTAAACTTTTCATATCTGTAGCGTATTAGTAGTTAGGGTTTTGCTCCCAAAGTCCGCCGGAGAACTGAATCTCTTCGATTGGAATAGGGAATACTTCGTTTTTGTTAGCTGTAAAGCCAGGTATGTTTGAAGCAGCCTGACCTGTTCTTACAAGGTCGAAGAAACGATGCCCTTCACCTAAAAGCTCTCTTCTTCTTTCTAAAAGGATAGCGCTTGTTAAAGCATCACCAGCACCGGCAAGGTCGTGGTTTTCATCGCCAAAAGCTCTTCTTCTAACTTCGTTAACATAGTCTAATGCCTGTGCAGCATTACCGCTACGGCTATATGCCTCGGCAGCCATAAGCAGTACATCAGCATAGCGTATAGCACGGTAGTTATTAGGGTTAGTAAGGTTTAAGTCATTGGCAGCTTCGTCGCTTCTTACCCTTGGTATGTATTTACGGTTAAAGTAACCGGTATCTTTATAACCGGGACCGTAACTAACATTGTCGTTTGGATGAGCAGCTATCCATTGCTCCATATCAAGAATAGTAACTTCTTTTCTCATATCACCGTCTTCATAAATAGAAGCAGCTTCTTCTGTAGGTACGTTAAAACTAAAACCAGAGGCAAACATAGGCCCATTATAGTTTCGTGGTCCACTAAAACCTACCGCTACATTACCTTCACTGCATTGAAGACACTCAAAACCGGCACCTTTAACATCAGTATACTGTACTTCAAATACTGATTCTGTTCCGTTTTCAGCAGATTGTTCAAAAAGGTTTAGGTAATCGTCTCCCTGAGTAAGAGCATACTGCCCGCTTGTAATAACGTTGTCCAGCATTGAAGCAGCTAGGGCATAATCTCCTTTATAAAGATATACTTTACCCAGTAATGCCTGTGCAGCACCTTTTGTAACACGGCCTATCTGCGGAGCTGTTACGGCTAAATCGGCAATAGCCATTTCAAGGTCGCTTATAATAGAGGCATATACCTCATCAGTAGAAGCCCTTGGGATAACAGTTTCATCACCAAGCGCAAATCTTTCGTCACCTTTTAATGGGATACCTCCAAACCATTTTAGAAGTTCAAAGTTGTAGTAAGCATGTAAAAAACGGGCTTCGGCTACAATTTGTGCCTTTCCTTCAAAATCGGTTTTGTCTTTAAATTCAAGTATGTAAGCTGCTCTGTTTACTCCTGCAAACATCCAGTTCCATATATCTTTAAGATTTGAGTTAACAGGAGTATGAGTCATCTCATCTACCTGTTGCCACCCTATAACGTCGTTAGCACTCTCACCACCCGATAGGGTATTATCTGAAGCGATTTCGCCTAATATTACATTTACATAGGTTGACTGTAGTATATCATAAGCCGCGATAAGTGCATAATTATATTCTTCTGCTGAGTTAAAGTAATTGTCTGATGATATACTGTAAACTGGATCTCTTTCCACAAAGTCGTCACTACACGATATGTTTACCGTTGCAACTATACTGAAAGCCAAAATGGCTGTAATAATTTTTCTTTTCATTTTTTTAGAAGTTTAGGTTTAAACCGATTAGATATGTTCTCGGAACAGGGTAGAAACCAAAGTCTATCCCCGAAGATAGCGGAGCACCGCTTGAAGCACCGGGATCAAAACCTCTGTATTTAGTAAATGTATATAGGTTGTTAACACCTGCATATATTCTTAATTTAGTAATACCTGCTTTCTCGGTAAAATCAGGATTAACAGTATAACCCAACTGTACATTTTGTATTCTAAGGTAAGAAGCATCTTCTACAAAAAAGTCAGAGAAAATGTTATTTGATGTAGCAGCTGTAGTTGTTCTAGGTACACTGTTACTGGTGCCTTCGCCTGTCCATCGGTCTAGCGTATAGCTCATTCTGTTTACGTCGGTAAGGTTTCTTTCGTAATTTCTTACCATATCGTTACCTACAGAAGCAAATAGGTAAGTAGCAAAGTCAAATCCTTTATAATCAAGCTGTAGGTTGAAACCCATAGTTGCATTAGGGATTGGGTCACCAATATCTGTACGGTCATCGGCATTAATAACGCCATCACCGTTAACATCTACAAAACGGATATCACCCGGCTGTGCAGCTGCTCCAAGAGCCGACTGATTTGGGTGTGCGGCAACCTCGTCAGCATTTTGGAAAATACCGTCGGTTACATAACCATAAAAGTATCCCATAGGATGTCCTACTTCCATTCTTGTAATTTGTGGCTGTCCAACCCCAAACTCACCACCTGCAAAGAATCCGGTTCCATTATTAACAGCTGTTACATTGTTTTTAATAAATGTAACATTGTAGCTTGCTTTGATATGGAAATCATCTCCTATGTAGTCGTTGTAAGTAAGAGCAAATTCAAAACCTTTGTTTTCCACATTACCGGCATTAAGTGTAGGGTTTTGTCCACCTGGACCATAAGTTCCTACAATACCCGATATTGGGATGTCTGCTATTAATAAATTAGCTCTTGTATCTTTAAAATAATCGGCAACAAATTCAAGTTTATCATTAAAGAAATTAAGATCAATACCTAGGTCAAACTTCCTTGATTCTTCCCATTTAAGGTCTGGGTTTGGTAATGCACCAATAGCAAAACCATTTGCCAGTGCACCATCAAATACATAAGTAGCCTCACCATTAAGTAAGCCTAAGTATAGATTTGAATCAAACCTGTCGCTACCAAGAACCCCATAACTAGCCCTGATTTTAGCGAAGTTAAGAATGTTATTTTGTTTAAAGAAAGACTCTTCTGAAAGTACCCAACCACCGGTAACAGACGGGAAGTAAGCTACACGATTGTTTGCTCCGAATTTAGTAGACGAATCTCTTCTAAGCATACCTGATACAAGGTAACGCCCTTTGTAGTCGTACTGAATTCTACCAAAGTATGATAGTCTTCTGTCATCAAATGAGTAAGAGTTTACAGTTTTGTTATCTGCAAAACCTGTTGTAAGACTTATGTCTGCAAATTCCCATGCATTGTTTGGTACATCAAAACCTGTAGCATATAAACCTTTACCCCATGTTTTGAATATCGTAGTACCCAGCGTTGCAGTAAAGTTGTGTTCCTTATTAATATCAAACTTATAGTTAGCATATGCATCAAAAGTATAATCGTTATCGTCAAAAGTATTTTGATTAACACTACTTCTAACATTATCAAATACTTTACCTCCGTAAGAAATTTGTTTGTTAAATATTCTTTCGTCTCTGTTTTGGGTATTAAAACCAACACGACCTGTAACAGTAAGGTTTTTAATGATTTCATAATCGGCTCCAAAAGTACCGCTTAACTTTTTAAGGTTATAATCATTATAAGTATTAGCGATTTGTGCCAGCGGGTTAATAATCTCGTTACCAAGGTTACTTCCCGGTACGGTAGAGCTACCTGTAGGAAGTACAGTAAAGTCTCCGTTAGCATCATAAGGATTATAGATTGCAGGTGTGTTAATAGCGTTAAATAGTACTGATCCAAGTACGTTTTCGTTAAATCCCTGCGAATCTGTAGTAAGGAAAATAACGTTAGTGTACATTTTAAGTTTGTCGCTTAAATCAGCATTAAGGGAAACACGTGCAGTATTACGTTCAAAGTGTGATTTATCGGCACCTCCTATTATACCTTCCTGATCAAGGTGTGAACCACTCACACGGTAAGTAACTTTTTCACCACCACCTGAAACAGAAAGGTCATGATTAATAATAGGTACTCCGCTACTAAATACTTCATCCTGCCAGTTTGTTCCTTCACCAAGGTTAGAAACGTTAGGGAAAGGAATTGGCTGTCCGCCGTTAGCATATTTTTCGTTAAGTAAAAGAGCATATTCCGAAGCGTTTAGCAATGGTAGTTTTCTTGTAGTTTCCTGAAAACCGGTATATGCGTTATAAGAGAAAGTTGCTTTTGAGTTTTTTCTTCCTTTTTTAGTAGTAATAAGTATAACACCGTTTGCACCACTGGTACCATATATACCAGCCTGAGCATCTTTCAATACGGTAATATTCTCAATATCATTAGCATTAATATCACTTAGGCTACCTATATAACCGTCTATTAATACTAAAGGAGCATTATCTTTATTTGTGGCTACACCCCTAATTCTTATATCAAGCGCTGCTCCCGGCTTACCTGACTGTGTAGTAACATTCACACCGCTTACAGTACCCTGTAGTGCCTGCTCTATCTTAACAGGCTTCATGTCTTCCAGTGTTTTTGAACCAATAACACTTACTGCACCGGTTACTTCTTTTTTACGTTGTGTACCATAACCTATCACTACTACTTCATCCAGTGTTTGAGAAGTTTCTTTAAGTGATACCGAAATAACTCCGGCTTCGGTTACGGTTTGTTCTACAGTTTCATAACCAATAAAACTGAATGAAAGGGTAGAGCCTACCGGAGCATTAATGATGTAATTACCATCCATGTCGGTAACCGTAGAGGCTGTACCATTTTTTACAATGACGTTAACACCCGGTATAGTCAAACCGGTGCCCACTTCACTTACTGTACCCTTAACTTCAATCTCCTGTGCGAAACAGAAAGATGAAATCAGAATAAAAGTAATTAAGAGTAATTTAGACTTCATATATTAAATTGTTTTTTGTGATTATCTAAAATTATGTCACAATAAATTACGAAGAATAAAATTAGCCTCAACAAAAATTATACATTCCTAAAAAACTTAAAGAAACTTTATGACATTGCCCTAATTGTGGGTGTTAACAGTAAGTTAACTGCTTAAAAATCTTTAAATAAAATTCAAAAAATACACTATTACAACGTTGTTGTTGAGGTAATGTATAGGTAAATTTACTAAATGATGTGGTGCACTAAAGCGACAATATGTACTCTACAAGCCCTAATTCGTGAGGTAATTCCATTTTTTTACGCAAACGATATCGTTTTATCTCCACACTCCTTACCGAAATGTTGAGTAGAGGGGCTATTTCTTTAGACGATAAATTAAGACGGAGGTAAGCACATAATCGAAGGTCATTTGGTGTTAAGGAAGGGTGAACAGATTTCACCTTCTTTAAGAAATCTTTATCGGCATTATTGAATGCATCCTTAAACATATCCCATGTGTCATCTTCATTAATATTTTTATTAATGGTTGTAATTACCGATTTGATATTTTTATCGGCACCACCCGTACCTGTTTTCTTCAAATCATCTTTTATAAGCGAAAGCAGTTCGTTCTTTTTAATAAGGTTCATGGTAGAGGCGGCAAGCTCCCTGTTCTTACTTTCAAAATCCTGCTGAAGCTGTTCGTTTTTAATTTTCATAAGCTCCTGTTCTTTTTCCAGTTCTTTAATTTCAAGCAGCCTGTTGTTTTCCTCTATTAGCTTTTCACTTTGGCGTTGGTAGTAGTTTTTATAAGCCCTGTTAATAAGGAAGGCAGCTATAAAGGCTAAGATGATATAAATTACCACGGCAAGGTTTGTAGCATACCATGGTTTGAGGATTACAAAAGTGTAACTCGCTGTATTTACAGATAACGAACTTCCCGTTTTAGCCCTTACCTTAAAGGTATAGGTTCCTGCCGGAAGGTTTTTAAAAGTAGTAATGGGTTTATTGTTCCATTCACTCCAGTCGTTTTGCATCCCCTCCAGCATGTACTGAAATTCGGTATTGGCATATTTGTTATACTCCGGTACGGTATATAAAAAGGTAAGGTTATTTTCGGCATACTTAAACTCGCCATCGCTTTGTATGGTTACGGGCGATGGTTTTCCGTTTAGTACATTATTGGTAATCCCTGTAATGGTAATGGTATTACTTTTAAAGTTGAGCTCGTTTATATTTAGCGTGTAGTAACCGTCTGTAGTACCTACCAGGTAAATGTTGTCTTTTATCTGGGTAATGTTTTCAAATCCCAGCATGGAGTTGGTAAGTGATGAGGGTATAGCTATGGCATTGTGTTTCAGTTCGGCGTTAAGTTTACCGGGTGAGAAGTAATTGATGTAGTTTTTGGTAAAAAACCAAAGCCTGTCCGACTTATCGGCAGTTAATTTACCCGACATATACTCATCATGATTAAACAATTTGGATAGCTTTTCATTTTTCTCAAACTGTTTGGTTTTATTATTCAAAACAAACAATCCTTCTTTTGAGGCATAATATATAGTGTTGTTAAAGCGGGATAGGGACGCATTTTTACCCTTTGCCGGAGTTTTATAAGCTTCAAAGTCGGTTATTCGTGTGTAGTTGTTATCGGCTTTAATCCTGAAAACACCTTTATATTCATGACTCACATATATTTCATTATTGCCCGAAAGGGCAAAGTAGCGGCTGGAATAATCAAATCCGGTTATCTTGTTTTTAAACTTCCAGCTTCCGTTTACCTTTTCCAGTATAGATAAACCATAGTAATTACCCTGTATAAGTTTGTTGCTGTCTGTAGGATGAGGTTCAAACTTCCAGGTACCCGATCCGTTAAACAGTAAATTAGCCTGACCTCCGTTTATGATAAATGTTCCCGAGTCATGACCACAAAACAATGTACCCTCATATTGATATAATGACCAAACCTGACCTTTAGTACCCGGAACAAAGCGGAACTCCTCTTCAGAGTTGTATGTTTTGTAAAATAATCCCTGATTAGTACCTATATATAAATGATTGTTGTATAGTGCAGAGGCATATACAGTACCTAAAAATCCGGTATCATCTACAAAACTCCTTACTGCCGACTGTAAATTAATACAGTTAATGCCGTTATCAAGTCCAATCCAAAGGTTTTTATCAGTATCCTCAAACAGCGATAGTGCTGTGTTGTTACTAAGTCCTTTGTTTTGGGTAATATGGTAACGTACTTTTCCCTGTGGCGATAGTATAAAAATACCGTTTGATACCGTTCCTAAAGCAAAACTACCGTCACTAAGCTTCTGCCCGCTGTATATACTACTTGATTTCAGCTCACTGTCGGCATCAGTATCCCAGTGGGTAATAGTATTGTTTTTTAATTCCAGTAAACCATTGTACTGTGTTTGGATAAGCAGTCCTTCATTATAAGGATATATACTTATTATTTTATTGTCGGTTAGCTGTGGAGTGTTATTCACCACCTTGCTTACTCCGTTTTCAATTTCATACAATCCTGTGCCAAAAGTTTGGTACAAAATCCTGTTACCCACCCTAAAAATTTTATTTACTCCGGTATCAGGTTTCAGTATGTTGTAAGTTTTCTTTTGGGTGTCGTAAATAAATATCTGGTTAAGCGACTGGAATATAACCCAGTGGTCGTATTGAGCAATATTCCAAAACTGCTCATCGTCTAAAATTTTGTCACGTATGCCTTCGCTTAGGGAAGTATAGCTAAGACTTCCGTCTTCGTTTCGGGTCCAGTAACCAAACTCCATATAGCATCCGGTATAAATACGTTCACCTATTACTTTAACCGATCGTATAATGGTTTCGTTAGGGGAAGGGTAAAGCGTCCATGCTGTGCCGTTGTACTCCAGTAGTCCGCCGTTATTGGCAAAATACATAAAGTGGTCCTTATCCTGGCTCATCATCCAGTTTTGGTTACCGGCACTGTACTGGTTTGTACTGTATTTAAGAATAGGGGGCAGGTCTTGAGAGAAACCTGCAAGCGTATATAATGCTGCTAATAGTAGTATAATTTTTTTCACGAAGGGTAAGGGAAGTTTGTTAGTTTATTACGAAGATACGATTACAAAATAAATATTTCATGCCACGTTAAAATAACCGAAAAGTATGCGTTTTTACAGTGATTTATTAAATAGGTGTTAATTATGGTATGAATGGCCAATTTAACAAAAAACACGCAATAAATCTCAAAGGTCTTATAAAGCAACGCTTTATGATATTTGAAATCCATAAAGCGTTGTTAAACAAAGTTTAATTAACTGTTTTCTTAACATTATCTCGATACCTGCTTTTTAGTTTTGGGTTATTAACCTATCAAAAAAATAGCAAAATGAAAAAGTTTAGAGTATTAGCCTGTACATTATTAGTAACAGGATTTGGTTTAACTTCATGTAGTAGTGATGACGATGCAGGGGATGTTAACAACGAAACACAAATAGCCGGTACATACAACCTAACGGCGGTTAACACAGCAGAAGCTACCGACTTTGATGAAGATGGTACTGCTCACATTGATCAGATGCAGGAAACAGATTGTTATGACGGCAGCAAACTGATTTTAAATGCCGACAGCACTTTTACATTTGATAAAAACGGGGTTGTGGTAAATACCGATGAAGGAACTTCGGGTTGTACAGATGCTACTTATACCGGTACATGGGAAATATTAAACGGATCTGGTAGCGATGTGATTGTAAGAGCTACTTATCAGGATAACAATGACGATGATGTAGTACTTAACCTTGTAAAATCAGGTAACGAGATTACTATTACTGATGAGTTTGGATCATACCCAGACAGAGATGAAGATACAGGTGGAGCCATTTTAACATTTGGTGCAGTGGAGTATTTGTATGTGAAATAATGAAGTTGGATGCACTAAAAAAGGGATGCTTATGCATCCCTTTTTTTATGTATTAACTTTTTTTTAAGATTGTAATGTGTTGGTTTTGGGTAACTTAGGTTTAGGTATGAGTTTTTAACTTATTCTTACAACCTTTAAAAACCAATTATTATGAAATTAAAACATTACTTAAGTTGCTTTGTTTTGTGCCTTACGCTGGTTTCATACGGGCAAAAGAAACCCAACATCCTCATTATTTGGGGAGATGATGTAGGTATGTGGAATGTTAGTGCTTATCACCGTGGTATGATGGGAGGTACTACGCCTAATATCGATAAGATTGCTAACGATGGTATGATTTTCATGGACCATTATGCCCAGGCATCGTGCACTGCCGGTAGGGCAGCATTTATTACAGGGCAATATCCTATAAGGGTAGGGCTTAGTACTGTGGGATTACCGGGTTCTCCTATTGGTTTACAAAAAGAAGACCCTACACTTGCCGAACTGCTTAAACCTATGGGTTATGCTACAGGGCAGTTTGGTAAAAACCACCTGGGAGACAGGGACGAACATTTACCTACTGCACATGGTTTTGATGAGTTTTTTGGTATTCTTTACCATCTTAATGCAGGGGAATATGAAGAAGAGTATGATTTTCCTAAAGACCCCGAAGTAGCAAAACAGTTTGCGCAACGAGGGGTAATTCATTCGTGGGCTACAGGAAACGGAAAACAGAAAATAGAGGATAAAGGTAAGTTTGGGTCAGAAAGGCAAAAGAACCTTGAATGGGAAATACTGGCAGAGTCCAAACGCTTTATAAAAGATGCGGTTAAAGACGATAAACCGTTTTTCGTTTGGCACAATACTACACGAATGCACTATAAAACAAACCTGAGCGAGAAATATAAAGGTAAAAGCGGTTATGGTATTTATGCCGATGGTATGATGGAAATGGATGATATTGTTGGTGAACTGCTGGATTTGTTAAAGGAACTGGGTGTTGAGGACAACACTATTATAATGTTTGCAACAGATAATGGTGCAGCCTCAAACAGTTGGCCAGATGGTGGTAATCAGCCGTTTCATGGTCAAAAAGGAGTAGGTGGTTATGAAGGAGGTTTCCGTGTGCCTGTAATAGTTAAATGGCCGGGAGTTATTCCGCCGGGAACCAGTACGGGTGAGTTCATGACAATGGAAGACTGGATTCCTACCATTATGGCTCAGCTTGGCGATAAAAACCTGAAAGAGGAACTGCTTAAAGGTAAGAAAGTAGGGAATATGACCTATAAGGTACACCTTGATGGCTATGACCAAAGTGATTTGATAATGCAGAAGGGTAAATCCAAACGTAAGGAGTTTTATTATTTTACCGAAACGACCTTACACGGACTGCGTTATGGCGACTGGAAGTTTTTATTTAAAACTCAGGACAAATGGTTTAACGCTGTACAAAATGATTTAACCAGTCCTATTATTACCAACCTGAAACTCGATCCGTTTGAGCGTTTTTATGATTCACGCGGGTTTGACGAATGGCAGGAAAACCGATCATGGACATTAAAGCCGGCTTTAGGCCATGTAATGGAATTTATGAAATCACTGGAAGAATATCCGCCAAGGCAAAAAAGTGAAAGTGTAAAACTGGACGACCTTATGAACACGCTATAGCCTTCACCAAGGTAGGTAGTAGATATACTAGAAACAAAAAAGCACGATTTATATCGTGCTTTTTTGTTTCTATAAGTAACGTTTTATATAATTTCGGCACTTAAGCCCGCTTCCAGTAGCTGGGTGCATTGTGGCTTTAGTTTATCCAGTTCTCCTGTTTTTACGGTGCATTTACCATTATAGTGAACAATAAGAGAGCATTGCTCTGCCTGTTCCGGTGTATGGTCGCAAACCCTTACAAGAGTGTCTATAACATGGTCAAAAGTGTTTACTTCGTCATTATACAAAACTATTTCGTTGTTTGCCGATACGGCTTCCTCAACTAATACTTCTTCTAATACTTTTTCTTTTGTACTCATATTCAATGTTTTAATTCCGGTTGCTAATTTACGTATTTTAGGGCAACCCAATTATTTTTGTCGAATTTTTTAACAAATTTAAGTCCTTTTTCGGTGCACGAAGCATCGATGGCCGGGATGTCCTCCTCATAAAAACCACTTAAAAGCAAGGTAGCACCTTCGTTAAGGCAGTCCACATACTGTTGCATGTCGTTTAAAAGTATGTTACGGTTAATATTAGCAATTATCACGTCATACTTTTTACCGTTAAGCAGTGAAGCGTCGCCTTCATAAACGCTAATGTGCTCACAGTTATTGCGTTCGGCGTTTTCAATAGAGTTAAGGTAACACCAGTTATCTATATCAATAGCGTCAATAGGTTTAGCGCCGCGCATTTCGGCAAGTATTGCCAGTATGGCAGTACCACAACCCATATCCAGTGTTTTTTTGTTTTCAAGATCGGTTTCCAGCAGGTGCTGTATCATCATAAAAGTCGTTTCATGATGTCCCGTACCAAAACTCATTTTTGGCTCAATTACAATATCATATTGAGCATTGGTTTTTTCGTGGAAAGGTGCTCTTACATAACAGCTGTTGCCTACTTCAATAGGTTCAAAATTCTTCTCCCATTCCTCATTCCAGTTCACCTGTTCTATCTCTTCAAACGTATATTCAATTTTAAATTCAGGTGATTTTAAGATGAATATGTCATCAAGAACGTTCTCGTTCCAGTACTGTTTTTGGATATAAGCAGATAAACCTTCTTCAGTCTCTATAAAGCTTTCAAAGGGAGTTTCGCCAAGTTCGGCAAGTAAAATCTCTGTTCCGGTTTCTTTCGGTTTAACCGAAAAATGATAACCTATATATATGTTTGACATAACTTTAATTTTCCGCAAAGGTAACATTAACATAACACAAGGCAGTGATAATTAATATTAAGTTTGCGCAAACTTTACAAACGTGCCTTATGGTAATGAATTAGCGCTAAAATTACCAAATGTTTGCTAATAAAAAAGCAAAATATGCATTAATGTAAGGTTAAGAAAAACACGAAAAAAACACACGAAACACAGAAATGAAAACAACATTAATCACACTTTTATTATTTGTGGGTCTTGCGGCTTCGGCACAGGTGACAATCGAGAAGACCAAAAATAATAATGACCTAAAACTTTCGGCTCTTCCATACTACAGTTATGGTAAGGGAGTAGGTTTAACTACGCCCGATAGTCTTTTCCAGTTTAATATCCGTTTCAG
This sequence comes from Flavobacterium rakeshii, assembly GCF_009741375.1. Taxonomy (GTDB): domain Bacteria; phylum Bacteroidota; class Bacteroidia; order Flavobacteriales; family Flavobacteriaceae; genus Flavobacterium; species Flavobacterium rakeshii. The sequence goes on along the minus strand of NZ_WOWP01000001.1, from coordinate 162,591 downwards.
GATGCAAAACAGGATGTCTTATGTAGAATCTGAAGGAGAGAGTACCATTGACGGACAGATTCGTAGATTAAGGCTTCGTTTTGACGGTTATGTAGGGGATCCAAAATTCCTTTATGCTATCCAGCTTTCTTTTGCTCCGGGCGATGTAGGCCAGGCACACGAAGGTGAAAACGTAAACATTATACGTGATGCGATTGTATTTTATCGCCCTAACAAACACTGGAATATTGGTTTCGGTCAAACAAAACTACCAGGTAACCGCCAGCGTATTAACTCATCGGGAGCGCTACAGTTAACAGACCGTACTATAAACAATGCACGATTTACAATAGACAGGGATTTTGGTTTTCAGGTGCATAACCTAAACGAATTCCTTGATAAATTTTCATACAACTTTAAAGGAGCTATAAGTATGGGTGAGGGTAGGAACTCTACCAAAGAACCTGATAACGGACTTGCCTACACAGGTAAAGTAGAACTTTATCCGTTTGGTGCCTTTAAAAATAACGGTACCTTTTTTGAAGGGGACCTTAAAAGAGAAGACAAACCAAAAGTAATGGTTTCGGGAGCTTACCAGTTTAATAACAAAGCAAGAAAAACACAGGGACAGTTAGGTAACTACCTGTTTGAGAAAAGGGATATGCAGTCGTTACTTTTAGACGCTATGTTTAAGTATGATGGATGGTCGTTCCAAACGGCTTACATGCAAAGAACAGCTAAAAACCCGGTGACTTACAACCCTGATGATGTGACCGACTTTAACTATGTGTTTACAGGGCATGGGTTTGACTACCAGTTAAGTCACCTTTTCCCGTCTGACTATGAGATTATAGGTCGTTTCTCTACACAAAAGGTGCATAAGGATATTGAAACGTTTACACCAAACATTAACCAGTACAGTGTTGGTGTAACAAAATATATTTGGGAACATACTTTTAAAGCCCAAATGGAAGTTTCTATGGATGACCGTAGTTATTATAATGGTGATTCAAAACAGGTTTGGTTAGTACGTTTTCAGGTAGAAATAGGTATTTAACCATATTTAATTAATTGTGTTTACTACTAATAAAAAATCCTGCCCACCGGCAGGATTTTTTTTTGAAAAAAAACACGAAACTACTTAACTGCTACTTAACACTACTTAACTACCAGTTTCTTTACAATGCCTTCGGATGTTTTCACGATATATATACCCGAAGTCATATTTGTTGTATCTATCTTTAATGCCTGTTTGGCAGAATGTATCAGTTTTCCGTTAAGGTCATATACCTCAACATCGGCAGCACGGTTAAAGTAAGCTGTACCATCGGCAACCGGGTTAGGGAATACCACAAAGGTTTTTGGTGCTAAAGTGAAATCACCTGTTCCAAGAGCTTCGGCATTCACCTCATATATACTTAATGTACCGCTTATCTCGTTTGCAATAATCACATAACCTTTTCCGTCAGGGCTGTTGGCTTCACTAATGTAAGTGATACCTTCCGGGCCGTGGTCACCTTCATAAGCTGTAAGGCTACGGCTGTTTTTATAATCTGTAAATTTCACATCGTTAGGGTCGGTTATATCATAAACCATAACACCACCTATACGCTCTAAACCTATAAAGGCAAATGTTCTGTCCTGAATTTGTGCAACTGTTACACCTTCCGGCTCCGGACCTTTAGCGCGGCTTCTTCCTTTAAGTTCGTTTTCCTCACTGTCTGAGTTAAACAGGGCGCTTATTGAAGCATCTGTAGAAGTATACATTTCAAAGTCGTCACCACTATCAAAAACAATCGCTTTAGTATCTGCATTGAAAATTGAGAACGAACGTGCACCAAGGCAGTATATCTGTTCGAATTCCGTATCCTCATCAAGATTACCGTTTACATTAGTTACTCTCATACGACCTGCGTTGAAGCTCTTTTTAAGCATTTCTGCCTGTGGGTATGCAGTAGCATCAAGATTGTAACCGCTGTTACCTATTGTTGTTCTTTCCTCAAAGTTGTCGTACTCTTTCTCATCACCTTCGTTTGCAGTGATGATGTAGTTTACACCGTTTACATTATAGTTTGCCACGGCATCAGGAATGTAGTATGCCTGTATTGGCCAGTTGGCAATAAGTATTTCATCATTATTATCTGAAATATCAAAACCGTTACCAGGAATGCTAAGGTCTTTAGTACCCAGTGACCAGATGTCTGCTACAGCGATATTAACTAAGTCAATCTCTGCAATTGCATTGTTTTCCTGTAGTGAAACCCAAGCTTTTTGAGAATCAGCGCTCGATGTGATATATTCCGGCTCTAAATCCTGAGAAAGTGTGCTGCCTGCATATACTTTTCTAACACCTGTTGCTAAAAGTTCAGCTTCCTGAGCGTTGTAATCAGTAAAGTAAAGTGTAGTCACATTAGTTTGTGAAACCGACTCAACTCCGCCAGAGATGTCAATAACACTTACCGAACCTTCCGGGTCTACAGAGTAATCACTTTTTGGCTGACCTTCGTTAGCCGTAAGTACTTTAGTGCCGTCCGGAGTGAAAGAGATATTATCCGGTAGTGCCCCTACAGTTACCTGAGCGATAAAGGTACCATCGGTATCAAAAAATACCACGCTACCGTCAAGGTGTTCTTCAGCGTTTGGAGAAGCTACAGCCACAATACCGTCGTGTACTGCTACGCTGGTTACTCCGCCATAAGAGTTCATATCTATAGACGATACTACCGATGGAGCAGTAGGGTCTGAAAAATCTACAATGTCAAGGAAACCTGCAACAGCACTTGTAGTGAATAATCTTTGTGTTTCAGGGTCGTGTACTACAATTTCGCAGGTACTCTCGTTAGTCCCTGAAGGATCAAAACTTCCTATATAGTCAAGCTCAATGCTGTGGTTAGGCACCGGAGCCATTCTGTCGTTATCTTTAATATAGATAGTAGCAAAACTATCTCCTGTAATTTCTACACCTACAGGGTTTTCCAGGCTAAGTACAAAATATTCGGCAGCCTGCTCTTCAATACTATCATCTGTTATAGCGATAGATATTACCTGAGTAAGATCACTACTACCTGTAAAGTTTAGGGTTTGAGTGGTAAAGGTAAAGTCATTCTCATCGGCAGTGCTAAACGGAGCCGCTTTAACCACTAAGTCAACCGAAGCAGTAGCAGGGCCTTCAAGATTAAGTACAAGGTCAAGTGTGCCTGCATCTTCGTTTACTATGATAAATGTCTCATCAAAAGAGATAAGTGTGTTGTATGTAAAAGTGTAAGTATACTCACATGCCATTACAATATCATTCACATCGGCAATACCGTTAACCATAAGAGAGTACTCCATACCGGCTTCAAAAGCAGTAGCATAAGTAAGCGTTACCATGTTACCGTTTGCAACAGCAGTTGTAAGTCCGCTAATACCTGTATAGTTTGTTATTAATGCAGCACTTGTAGCATTAAGCTCATGGTTGAAAGTAAGTTCTATAGTTGTTGCGTTTACTACAGTTACATTTTGAACTGTTGGCGAGCTAGGGAAGCTCCATGTAGGCCATTCCTGAGCATCGGTTCCGGCAGCAGCACCCACCCAGTTTGCAGGGTTAAGTATTGCAGCTTTAAGTTCGGCAGGAGTACCTTCCTGAGTACCGTTATAGTAAGCATTAGCAGTATTACCTGCTTCATTACCCGGTGCAGTGCTTAGGTTAACAGCGCTTGTACCATCTGTTAAACCGGCAGGAAGCATAGAGTTGCTACCGCCACAGCTTGTATTTTCTGTAAGCCACTGGTTAGACGACATGGCTGTAATGTAGTTTGGAGCTTCTGCAGTACCGGCATAAACAATTACCTGGTCACCACCGGAGCTTAGTCCGAAATCACCACCTGTTACAGTACCTGTACTGGTAATAAGTGCAGAAGTTTGTATGGTTATAACCGAACCTGCAGGAACGCAGCTTGTAGCTGTCCATACAACACCATCGGTACATTGTGGCTGTGCGTTAGTTGTATATTTAGAATCGGTAAGGGTGATAAATGTACCCGCTGCGATATCTACAAAAGTCATAAGGGCTACTTCATCCTCTGTACCACTGGCATTCATCCTGTAGGCTACAAAAGCCATATCTCCGGCAGAAAATTCTGTTTGTAGAGATATAGTTGTAAAGGTAGAAGATTGTGTTTCGGTTATGGCATTGTCGCTCATATCCTCAATAGTGTTGGCAAGAAGTGCAACATAGTACTGCTGACTGTTTAATAATGCAACAGCAGGAGTGATGGTGATTGTGTTATCGGTAAAGGTAGCGTCAAACGGAACTGCTGTTCCCGACTCGTTGTTTAACCTAAGCTCTACCACTGCATCAATATTAGTATTTGTTATAGCTGTATTATCGGCTAGTCTTACATCTTCGTTAAACGAAATGGTAGGTAGGGTAGCTACTGTTATGTTTACCGCATTGTTAGCAGGTGTTACAGTTGCAACCGGAGCAATTGGGTCTCCGCCACCTACTACGTTACCTTCGGCAGTGAAGTTATCAAAACGGTTGTTACCACCAGTACCTCCGTCACCCTGTTCAAACTCTACTTTAAGTTTGAAGTTAGCATTATCGTTAGCAGCAGTGATAGCTGTAAGGTCTAATGTAGCTAGTGCAGGATCTCCGTTATTAGGAGCTACTGTGGTAAGTAGGGTAAAGGTAGTACCATCGGTAGAATAGTACCAGTTTTGTGTGCCTGCTCCTGAACCCGAACGGCGGGTAGCAAACTTTATCATTATATCTTCAAAACCTGTTGTTGGCAGGGCAAATTCAAGCGAACCGCCTATGGGGTCGTTAAAACGAAGGTGAGAACCGGCAACATCGCCGTTTTGTGCGTTTAGGTTTTGTACATCAAAATTTTGTCCTGTACCTCCTGAGTAGTCAATTATACTTTCGGTTCCTGCAAATGCAGTTATCGATGCTCCTGTAACGTAAGACAGGGATGGGGCTGTGATGGCCGCTTCAGACGCGTTGTCGTTGAAGTTCCAGTAGTGTATAAGGGTTTGTGCTCCTGATAATTGAGATATCAGAGAGAACCCTAATAGCAGCATAAGTTTTGAGAAGTAATTTTTAGACATACGATTTTTTTCTGGTGGTTTGTTATCACGTGCAAAAATCTATGTCAGTTTTTACTTTACCATTAATTGCGGAACAACCTAACATTAAGTTATATCGTTGTAGTGTTTATAAATAGTAAATTTTATGTAAACAAGGTAATGTAAAAGTTAATTAGCAGTGTTTTGATAGTTGTTTTTAATAAAAAAGCGGTAACAATTGTTACCGCTTTTCAAACATGTTTGTTGTGTTTATTATAATTAGATAGCGTTTACTATAGCAAGGAAGTCGTCAGCTTTAAGCGCTGCACCACCTATAAGTCCGCCGTCAACATCAGGCTTAGAGAAAATCTCCTGAGCGTTGTCCGGCTTTACGCTTCCTCCGTAAAGGATAGAAGTATGTTCAGATACATCGGCACTTACGTTTTCTTTAATAAGCGTCCTGATGAAGTTGTGCATTTCCTGTGCCTGCTCCGGAGAAGCGGTTTCGCCTGTACCAATAGCCCATACCGGCTCATAAGCCAATACAACATTGGTCCACTGGCTTTCACCAATATGGAATAAACCTTCTCTTAACTGGCTTTCTACCACGTTAAAATGGTTTCCGCTTTGTCTGTCGGCAAGTTCTTCACCAAAACAGAAAATGATAGTAAGGTTGTGTTTTAAAGCTGTATTTACTTTTTCGGCTAGTATACTGTTGGTTTCACCAAAGTAAGCCCTTCTTTCAGAGTGACCTAAAATAACAGTGTTTACATCAATACCTTTTAGCATCCCTACAGAAATCTCACCTGTAAAGGCACCACTTTCTGCCTGATGCATGTTTTGTGCTGCTACAATTACATTGCTGCCTTTAGTTTGTATTACAGCGCTTTGTAGGTTTACAAATGTTGGCGCTACTACAATTTTAGTAGCTGTATCTTGTGGTCTTTTGTTTAAAATGTCGCTTAGCAAAGCTTGGGTCTGCTGGCTGTCGTTATTCATTTTCCAGTTACCTGCAACTATTTTTTTTCTCATTATTTCAGTTGTTTTAATATCGATATAAGTTTTTCGTCATCGGCTTCAATAGCCCTGAAAAGTGCTATGTTTCCTTTTTTGTCTACTACCATGTAACGCGGAATCCAGTCCAGTTTAACCGACTCGCTAAAAGCGCCGCCTTTCCATTTTGAACCAATAAGGTAGTTGTCTCCCTGTACATTGTATTTCTCAATGCCTTTTAGCCATGCTTCCTCAGTTCTGTCATACGATAGGAAAAGGTATGTAACATCCGGGAACTGTTTTTGCAGGTCGTGTACCTTTGGCATTCCTTTAATACAGTCAGGGCACCATGATGCCCAAATATCTATTACTATGGTTTTTCCTTTATGTTTTTCCAGTATTTGCTTAAAGGTAACTTCTGTACCGTCGGTCGATTTCATGTTATCGCTTAAAGCCTGCTCACTAAAGTTTGTAGGCGTATTTTGCGCACATGAAAAAAGTCCGAATAAAAGCACTGGTAATATCAGTAGTTTTTTCATTTTTTTGTTGTTAAGAGTAACAAATTTACAATAACTGACCGAACAAATATCGTTTAAAAATGAAATATTTGGTAGGATTTAAGCAGGAAAAACTATTATATCGTTTTCGTAAAAAGGGAGTTAGCCTTAACTTAATCGTATTCTTGGATCAAGGTAGGCATAAATAATATCGACAAGGATATTGATAACAACAAAAGTAGCTGCAATTACCAGTACTGATCCCATTATGACCGGAAGATCGAGCGTGTTTAAGGCTTCTACAACTTCTTTACCCAATCCGTTCCACCCAAAAATGTATTCCACAAAAACGGCTCCGGCAAGCATGGAGGCGAACCATCCCGAAATAGCTGTAACTACCGGATTAAGCGCATTTTTAAGGGCATGTTTCCTTATAATACGTATTTCGCTTAATCCTTTTGCCCTTGCTGTACGGATATAATCCTGACTGAAAACTTCAAGCAGGGAGTTACGCATAAGTTGTATTACTACGGCAAGCGGGCGTATACCCAGCACTATGGCAGGGAGAATAAGGTTTTTCCATTTTATGTATTTGCCTTCGCCAAAGTCATCAACTTCATAAAGGCTGCCTGTCATGTCTAAATGGGTGTATTTGTGTAACAGGAAACCAAATACCCAGGCAAATAATATAGCCGCAAAGAAAGAAGGTACGCTCATACCCAGTGTACTTACAAGAGCAATAAGCCTGTCTATCCAGGTGTCTTTGTAAAGGGCAGAGAGTATACCCAGTATTATCCCTATTATTATGGCAATAATAATGGCAGAAGTTGCCAGTACTACGGTATTGGGTAATGTATCGCCTATAACCTGAGTTACCTTTTTTCCGTTTTTCTGGAAACTTTCCCTTAGGTAGGGTGTTTTCAGTACGGTAGTAGTGTTGCCTATGATAAACAGTTTGGCTGCATTGTATTTTCCTTCCGTAAGGTAAGTGTAATCGTTTGGGTTTCTACTGTGAAATGACAGTACAGAAAGGTCATTTAAATAATACAGGTACTGTTTTGAAACAGGCTGGTCAAATCCGTACTTCTTTTTGATAATGGCAAGTTGCTCGCTGTTTTCATTTTGGTCCAGCATCATGCGGGCAGGATCGCCGGGTAATACCGTAAACAAAAAGAATATCACTGTAACAACCCCAAAAAGGGTTAACAGTGCATATCCTGTTTTGTATAGAAGGTATTTTATCAATTATTTTTATTAATTATTGGATAAAGTTTTGAGTAAAGCCATTTTGAAAAATTATACCCATAATTTACTGTAAGCAGTAATCCTATTATTACCATGAACCCCCCATTGTATGTGCTTAAATCATGCTTTGCTATAAATAGATGATACAAGCCGAGGCATAGTGGTAAAAAACTCAGATATGATTTAAAAATTTTCATCTCAAACTTTATTTCTTTTTATTAAAAGCGTCTTTAAAAACCCGGAAAATAAAAATTATAGCAAGTACCATAGAGATTACAAGCAACAACCATCCGAGAACCATCATTATAGTGCCTATGGTAGTATCTGTCGATCCTTTACGGGTTAGCATAAAACCCAAAAAGTAAAAGAAAGCAATACCTAAAAATGGTTTTAAAGTATTGGGTTGTTTAGAGTTTGACATAGTGTTGTGGTATTATGGTAGTGAAACTTCGTCAATATCATTCCAGTGTGCTTTTTGCACTATAGTACCATAGTTTAGTACCACTATACCCGGATTAGCCCTGATAATAGTTTTAAGAGCAGTGGCATCACAAAACATGTAGTCGAAATTAAGGTTATAGTTAGCTGTTTTGTCAGCAATAACTGTTTCGTCAGATGCTGTTGCACCTACTACTTTGTAACCTCTTTCGCCTGCTTTTTTAGCAAAGTCGTTCAGTTTTGCAAGTCCGTCGGCACTTGCTTTATCAAGATTGTACGATATGATAAGTATTACTTTAGGATCTTCCAGTAACTCTGCAGTGTGGTCTACACCGTCTCTTTCAAGAGAGAAATCGTGAATTGGCGGAACATAACCTTCTTTTACAAGTTTATCCATACGGTCTACAAACTCGGCATCAGCAGGAATTTTATCCAGTTCTTTATCGGTAAACTCGGTATCAACACCGTTTACTTTATAAACAAATACCATTTCGTATTCCGACTTTGGAGCACCTTCAGGTATCTCCATACCCTTTTGTATGTTGGTTCCTACTTTGTAAGCCCTGAAATCTTTTACAGGAAGGTGGTTAAGCACATGGTAACCAAACCAGGCACAAAACACAAAACTTACTAGCACTACAGTATTGATTACTGCTGGCTTTGCTATAGGTTTAATAAGGTTTTTATTGAAAAACAGTACTAATACCAGTACAAGCAACACTACATCTTTAGTGAACGATTCCCAAGGGGTAAGCTTTAAGGCATCACCAAAACACCCACAGTCGGTCACTTTATTAAAGTAAGCAGAGTAGAAGGTAAGGAAGGTAAAAAACACTATCATGAGCAGTAGGCTCCAAGTGGTAAAACGCGATTTAAAACCTACCAGTAGCATTACGCCTAAAATCACTTCAAATATCACGACAAACACAGCAATGGCAAGAGCAAACGGAATAAGGAATTCCATATTAAGCACACCGGCGCCAAAGTATTCTTCCAGTTTAAAGGAGAATCCCATAGGATCGTTTAACTTAATAAGTCCCGATATGATAAATAATACTCCTACGAGTACCCTGCAAATGTGTGTAATTATTTTCATGATAGTATGGTATAGTTTTCCTCAAAAATAAAAGATATGTTCCTTCTATTTGTTAATGAGTTGTTATTGGTGTGCTTTCATGTGGATTAGGGCAAAAACCGAATAGTTTATCATATCCTGATAATTGGCATCTATCCCTTCAGACACTAAGGTTTTACCTTTATTGTCTTCAATTTGCTTTACACGAAGTACTTTTTGTAAAATAAGGTCGGTTAGGGAGCTTACCCTCATATCACGCCAAGCCTCACCATAGTCATGGTTTTTGGCTTCCATCAGTTCTTTGGTAAGGGCTACCTTTTCGTCATATAGCCTGGTAGCTGTATCTACATCAAGATCGGGTTGCTCTGCAATGCCAAGGTCAATCTGGATAAGTGCCATGATGGAATAGTTGATAATCCCAATAAATTCAGACGCTTCCCCTTCGTTTATCTTACGGGTTTCATTTTCCTGAAGGCTTCTGATTCGTTGCGCCTTAATAAAAATCTGATCGGTAAGTGAAGGCAGGCGTAAAATGCGCCATGCGCTGCCATAATCCTTCATTTTGTTTATGTACAGTTGCCTGCAGTGGGCAATTACGTTGTCGTATTCCTGAGAAGTATTCCTCATTTCGGTGTATATTTGCTTGAAATTTTTTCAAATGTACTAAAAAGCCCCCAACTCCCAAAGGCGCTTTTTTAATAATACCGTGTAAATATGACCATCAATTGCAAAGGCAGGCTAATAGATTTGACACAACCCAAAGTTATGGGGATTTTAAACTGTACCCCTGATTCGTTTTTTGACGGAGGGAAGTATAAGGCTGAAGCCGAGTTTACCCGACAGGCAGCCCGTATTTTGAGTGAAGGAGCCGATTTTATTGATTTAGGAGCATATTCTACTAAACCTAATGCCGAGTTTGTAAGTGAGGAGGAAGAACTGGCACGCATGGTGCCTGCTGTAGAGCTGGTTTTAAAGCATTTTCCGGAGGCGATAATCTCTGTAGATACGTTTAGGGCTAAGGTAGCCAAAGCAGCGGTTGAGGCGGGTGCTGCTATTGTAAACGATATTGCTGCCGGTAGCCTGGACGATAAAATGATACAAACGGTAGGCGAACTAAAAGTACCTTACATTATGATGCACATGCGTGGTACTCCGCAGGATATGGTTAAGCTAACCGACTATGATGACATTATAAAGGAAATGCTGTTGTACTTTTCCCAAAAGGTAGCCGAAGCCCGTAGTTATGGTATTGATGATATAGTGATAGATCCCGGGTTTGGTTTTGCCAAAACATTACAGCAAAACTATGAAGTACTTAATAAAATGGAACTGTTTAAAATGACTGAATTGCCTATACTGGCAGGACTGTCACGAAAGTCCATGATATACAAACTGCTGGGGATCACTCCGCAGGAAGCCTTAAACGGAACTACAGCACTAAACATGGTTGCACTAACCAAAGGTGCCAATATTTTAAGGGTACACGATGTGAAGGAAGCGGTAGAAACAGTGAAGCTGTTTAAAACACTGGGTTAAACTTTATGGAGAGTGTTCAAATAAACAAATTAACTATTACTGATGATGATAAGGTTCATTTCTTAAAATGGTAAAGCCACGGTATAGTTGTTCTATAAAGAAAAGACGTACCATTTGATGGCTAAAGGTCATGGACGATAGTGACACTTTACCCTGAGCCTTACTGTAAACGGCATCTGAAAAACCATAAGGTCCGCCAATAACATATACTAAAGTCTTAACGCCCGAATTCATTTTCTTTTGCAATTCGTCGGCAAACTTCATACTGGTAAAGGTTTTTCCGTTTTCGTCCAGTAATATAAGCTGATCGGTAGCCGAAAGTTTGGATAGTATAAGTTCGCCCTCTTTTTCCTTTTGCTGTGCCTCGCTCAGGTTCTTTACGTTTTTGATGTCGGGGATAATTTCCAAATCAAACTTTACATAAAACGATAACCTCTTAGTGTAATCGTCTATAAGAGTTTGCAGGGATTTGTTATCGGTTTTGCCTATAGCGAGTAGCTTAATGTTCATAGGGTATATGGCTTAAAACGGCAAAGATACAAAGTTAAGCCGAAGCTGTTATTTAGATGAGAAAACTTAGTTATGTGCTTTAAATGTTTTTGATGCTTTTTTACGTTTGTGTCTTACAATAAAGAAAATAATAATGAACGACACAGCTCCATAAGCCATTAAAAATAGTAATCCTGTAAAATCTAATCTTCTAAAAAAGTATCCCGGCAGGAGTAGAGAAAAGTCATTTAGTTTAATAGCTTCATAAATATTACGGTGTAATACAATAAAAAACCACGAGTTAAACAGCATTATGGCTATGGAAGTGACAAGCGTGGGGTAGTTGGTATGGTAAATAGTATCTTTTTTACCAAAAACCATAATAAACGGAGCAATAATAATACCTGATGCCACAAACATCATACTAACTCTATAAAAGCTATACCATTTGCTGCTATATGGTATAATATATCGTGAATAAGTTTGTACAGCGACTAAAACAAATAAAATCCCATAACAGGTAATAAACCATTTCCACGGGTTGTACTTTACAGGTTTTACAAAATCTTGCTCGTTAATTAAATCGTTCATAAAGCGATTAGTTTTTTGGTTTGGTTACAGTGTTTATAAAAGCAATAATCAAATGAAGGATTAACGAATCAAAAAATGCAATAAACTGCATAAGCAGTACATTTATAATTATTTCAGATAAAAGAGATCCTGTAACTTGAATAAACGAATCGTTACCCAAATAATAACTTATTATTTTTAAAATTATAAACGGCACATAAAAGCAAATAGCTAAGTTAGTGAGTACATGCAACAGTTTAGAGTAAGAGAGTTTTAAACTGTATTTTTTTGAAAAAACAGCAACAAACGGCAATAAGATAAATAGTAAAACCGACCAATAACTAGTAAGTTCAATATCAGAAGTTTGGTTTGATTTATATAGGATATACTCAATTAAAATGCCTATAAAAGGTAATGAAGCAGCTATTATGTTGAAAGTTTTATATTGATTCCATAAGCTGGGTTCGGAATCTTTAGTAAACTCTTCTTCTTTAATTAAATCTTCCATTTTTTACATTTCAGTTTTTAATGCTTTTTTACGTTTGTGTCTTACAATAAAGAAAATAATAATGAACGACACTACGGCATAAATCATAAAAACCAGTAATGCCCGAAAATCATCTGATTTTAAAAAGTGTCCGGGTAGTATGGGTGTGAAATCTTCACTACGTAAAGCTTCATGAATATTTCGGCGTAATACAATAAAAAACCACGAGTTAAACAGCATTATGGTAATGGCAGTAATAAGTGTGGGGTAGTTGGTATGATAAATGGTATCTTTTTTACCAAAAACCATAATAAACGGAGCGCTAATAATACCTAATACCACAAACATCATACTAACGGTATAAAAGCCATACCATTTGCTGCTATATGGTATAATATATCGTGAATAAGTTTGTGCAGCTACTAAAACAAATAAAATCCCATAGCAGGTAATAAACCATTTCCACGGGTTGTATTTTACAGGTTTTACAAAGTCTTGCTCGTTAAGTAGGTTTTGCATTTGGTGTGGTAAGTATGGTTATAAAGCAAATATAGAAAATTACCCTTACGTTACCACTGCAAACATTCCTTTCCATTTCCCGAAAAAAACCACTACTTTAGCAATACTATAATAAATACACATGATTTCGGATATTCAATTTCAAAAAGAACTCGATATAATTATTACCAATGCCATTAGGGAAGATGTAGGTGACGGCGACCACAGTTCGCTTGCCTGTATCCCGGCAACCGCTACAGGGCGTGCCAAACTACTGGTAAAAGATAACGGTATACTGGCAGGGGTAGACTTCGCTAAGCAGGTATTTGCCTATGTAGATCCAAACCTTGAAATAGAGGTGTTTTTACAGGATGGTACACCTGTAAAATATGGCGATGTGGCCTTTCATGTTTCGGGGAGTTCACAGTCTATCTTAAAAGCTGAAAGACTGGTGCTTAATGCCATGCAGCGTATGAGTGCCATTGCTACCAAGACTAAAAAGTATGTAGATATACTGGAGGGTACAGGAACCAAGGTGCTTGATACCCGTAAAACCACTCCGGGAATACGCGCCATAGAGAAATGGGCCGTGAAAATAGGCGGAGGTGAAAACCACCGTTTTGCGCTGTATGATATGGTAATGCTAAAAGATAACCATATTGACTTTGCTGGCGGAATCACTCAGGCAATTACCAAAACACACGAGTATTTAAAAGCGAATAATCTTGATCTGAAAATAATTGTAGAGGCTCGTGATCTTGATGAGGTTCGCGAAATAATATCTAATCCGGGAGTGCATCGTATATTGCTGGATAATTTCGACTATAAACAAACACGTGAGGCGGTAGAGCTTATAGGTAACTATTGCCAAACAGAATCATCGGGAGGTATAAACGAAGACACCATGCGTCATTATGCCGATTGTGGTGTTAACTACATATCATCGGGTGCATTAACCCATTCAATTTACAATTTAGACCTTAGTTTAAAAGCATTTTAATGTCGGTAGAACTGGAACATAAACTGGAGCGTATCCCTGTTCTTAAATATTTGGTAAGGCTTGGTAAAAGTATCAAGCTGCCATGGGGAGAGGGATTAACGCTTTATCACCTTACAGAGCTTTATATAACCGGTATTGTAAAAGGCGATGTGTCTTACCGTGCCGGTGCTATTGCATTCAGCTTTTTTATGTCGCTGTTTCCGTTTGCTCTTTTTATTCTTAATCTTATATCACAAATTCCAATAGAGGGTTTTAGGGACGACTTTATGGATTTTGTACGCGAAAACGTACCGCCTAATACCTTTAGTGCTGTTGAGTCCATACTGGAAGATATTATGCAAAACAGTTATAGTAGCCTGCTTTCCACGGGTATACTCTTGGCTATACTGCTTATGTCAAACGGAATGAACGCTATATTAAGCGGATTTCAGTCGTCACTGCACATTACCATTAAACGTAGTTTCTTTAGGCAGTATGCCCTTGCTATAGGGCTGTCGCTTGTGCTTTCTACAATACTTTTAGTAACGGTAGCGGCAATTGTTATCCTTCAGGTAATTATAGCCCAGCTTAAAAGCAGAGGGTTGCTTAGTGATGATGTGATATATCTTGAAATAGGTAAGTATATCTTCCTGGTGCTTATGGTACTAACCATTACTTCTATGCTGTTTAAGTTTGCTGCAAAAGAAACCAAAGGAGCTGCTTTTTTTAGTTATGGTTCGGTTTTTACAACCATACTGTTTGTTATAACCTCTTATGTATTTGGTATTTATGTTATAAGATTTGCCCAGTACAACCAGTTGTATGGAGCAATTGGTACGCTTCTTGTACTTATGCTGTATATATGGATTAACTGTTTTATTCTTTTATTAGGATTCGAATTAAATGCGTTAATTCATAAATTAAAAAGGAAAAATTTATATATTTAGTAAAAATTAAACGTGTTTTTTATGAAGAAGTACTTTTTAACAGTATTGTTTGTTGCTATTGCCGGAATATTTTCGGCTGGTGCTCAGGTAACCGGAAAGTGGAAAACCATTGACGATGAAACCGGTGAAGAAAAATCTATCGTTGAGATTTATGAAAAAGACGGTAAGGTTTACGGTAAAGTGGTAGAAATACTTAACCCGGCAAAAAAAGATGCCAAGTGTACAAAGTGTAAAGGCAGTGATAAAGACAAGCCAATACTTGGACTTGTAATCATAAAAGGATTAGAGAAAGACGGTGATGAATATACCGATGGCGATATTCTGGATCCTAATAAAGGTAAAACATACAGTTGTACTATTAAGCTTGACGGAAACGATAAGCTTGATGTAAGAGGGTATCTTGGATTTTCATTTATAGGTCGTTCTCAAACATGGCACAGAGTAAAATAATATTGAAAACAAATACAATAAAAAAACACTCCATAACGGAGTGTTTTTTTATTTAATGATGTTTTGTTTCATCTGTGAATGACGCTGAATTTGTTCTTCTGATGCGGAGGGAGGAATCTCAATACCGAAAGGCTTAATATATATCCAGTTGTTTTATATTTGTATTCAAATCTAATTATAAGCCTGTATGCCCTTTTTTATAGAAGTAATTTTACCATTATCTCTGCCAAAACCTTTTACCTATGCCATAAACGAGGCTGAGTATGGTTTTATTAAAAAAGGGATGCGTGTGGCGGTTCCGTTTGGACGTAATAAGATTTATACCGGACTGGTGACCGACCTACACCAAAATCCGCCACAGTTATATCAGGCAAAAGAAATTCACCAAATATTGGATGATTTTCCTATTGTTACCGAAACCCAACTAAAGCACTGGGACTGGATAGCTTCTTACTACATGTGTAATATAGGTGATGTATATAAGTCGGCTATGCCAAGTGGTTTCTTACTGGAGAGTGAAACGCTTATTACCTCTAAAAAGGATTTTGATGTTAGCGATACCCAACTTTCTGACGACGAATACCTGGTGTATGAAGCATTGCAAAAACAATCGGCATTAAAAGTGCAGGAAGTGTCGGCTATCCTTAATAAAAAAACAACGCTTCCGGTAATCAATAAGCTGATAGCTAAAAATGCTATTTCACTACAGGAGGAAATAAACGAAAAGTATAAGCCTAAAACCATTCGCTATATCAGGATGCCACAGGAACTTTTACAGCAGGATCAGTTAAGCGGACTTATGGAGTTGCTGTCGCGTTCTCAAAAACAAAGGGACGCGGTAATGTATTACTTCCAGTTGCAGGCAAGAGATAAAAAACCGATAAGCAAAAAACAGTTTACCGAGGAGTCGGGCACATCGGCAGCTGTAATAAAATCACTGGTAGATAAAGGTGTTTTTGAAGAATATATTCTTGAGGAAGATCGTATTCAGTTTGAGAAAGATGATAATTCGGGCTTTCAGTTGAGTGACAAACAGCAGGAAGCTTTTGAGTCGGTTAAACAAAGTTTTGATACCTTTCAGGTAACACTGCTGCATGGTATCACCTCCAGCGGTAAAACCGAAATATATATTAAACTCATTGAAGAGTTTATAAAAAGTGGTAAACAGGTGCTATACCTCTTACCCGAAATTGCACTTACAACCCAACTGGTAGTAAGGCTAACAGCTTACTTTGGTAATCAGGTTGCGGTATTTCACTCCAAATACACCAATAACGAACGTATAGAGACCTGGCAGCAGGTGCTGGAAGATTCAGAGAAAGCCCGTGTAATAATAGGGGCGAGGTCGGCTTTATTCCTGCCGTTTAATGACCTTGGGCTTATTGTGATTGATGAGGAGCATGAGCAAACGTTTAAACAACAGGATCCGGCGCCGCGTTATCATGCTCGCGATGCAGCCATAGTGCTTGCAGGTATGTATGATGCTAAAGTGCTACTGGGTTCGGCTACACCGGGTATAGAAACCTATTACAATGCTACAGGAGGTAAGTATGGTTATGTACAGCTAACCGAACGTTACGGTAAGGTATTACCGCCCGAAATAGTTTTGGTGGATATAAAGGATAAGTACAAACGCAAGCGAATGACGGGGCATTTTAGCGATACCCTAAATGAGGCTATTGCCGAAGCGCTTAGTGAGGGCAGGCAGGTTATACTTTTCCAGAACAGGAGGGGGTATTCTCCTTGGGTTGAATGTATGGCGTGCGGACACGTGCCACAATGCCCGCAGTGTGATGTGAGTTTAACCTACTATAAGTTTAAAAACCAGTTGCGTTGCCATTACTGCGGTTATAATATTGCTAACC
This sequence comes from Flavobacterium rakeshii, assembly GCF_009741375.1. GTDB lineage: Bacteria > Bacteroidota > Bacteroidia > Flavobacteriales > Flavobacteriaceae > Flavobacterium > Flavobacterium rakeshii. The sequence continues at coordinate 145,494 of NZ_WOWP01000001.1, read as the reverse complement.
CTACACACTGCCATCAGTGTCATTCAACCGATTTGTCTACTAAAGGCTTCGGTACCGAGCAAATTGAAATGGAGCTGAAAGGTTTATTTCCTACAAAAAATGTATGGCGAATGGATCAGGATACCACGCGTGGTAAATTTGGTTACGAAAAAATAATAGATGCCTTTAAAAACAGGGAGATAGATATACTGGTAGGTACGCAAATGCTTGCCAAAGGGCTTCATTTTGATAATGTGAGCCTGGTAGGAATACTAAATGCCGATAATATGCTGTATCAGCCTGATTTCAGGGCTTTTGAAAGAGCTTACCAAATGATGGTACAGGTTGCCGGCAGGGCAGGGCGTAAAGATGTAAGGGGGAAGGTACTTATACAAACCTATAATCCGTTACACAATATAATCCAGCAGGTAACAGATAATGATTATCCTGCCATGTATAAAGAGCAGGTGTATGAAAGGCATAACTTTAAATATCCGCCGTTTTATAGGTTAATAAGGCTAACCTTAAAGCAAAGGGATTATGAAAAACTAAAAAATGGGGCGTTGTGGCTGTATAATGTATTGTCGCAAAACCTTAATATCCCGGTGTTGGGGCCCGAGGAGCCTGCTATAAGCAGAATAAGGAATGAGTACATACGTACTATAATGATAAAATTGCCACAGGGTAATTCAATTTGGGGCACCAAGAGAGCAATAGTAAAAATTCTGGACAGTTTTGACGCAATACCTCAGTATAAGTCAATAAGGGTTTCGGTTAACGTAGATCCTTATTAAGAAGAAGCCTTGTTAAGGGCTTTAGCCAGTTCTTCTTTTTTGTTCCTGCTTAGTGGTATTTTCACAGGGCCTATTTCGGCAAATTTACTGTTAAAGCGTTCTACACGGTCAATGTTTATAATGAATGACTTGTGTACACGCATAAACTTGTCGTCAGGAAGTTCGTTTTCAAAAGATTTCATGGTTGAGAGTACAAGGTGGTTTTCCTCTTCGGTAATAATCTTTACATAGTCACCATAGGCTTCAATCCATTTGATTTTTGAAATAAATATCTTGAAGTTTTTAAGGTTACTTTTAATAAAGATAAACTCTCCGTCGTCTTCCGTGTTTTCTTTTTTAAGGCTTTGCAGGTCGAGTGCTTTTTGTACTGCCTTGTTAAAACGATCTTTGGTTATGGGTTTATGCAAATAATCGATAGCAGCATAGTCGAAAGCCTTAAGGGCATAGTCTGACTTGGAGGACACCACAATAATCTGCGGTCTTTTTTTAAGTCCGTCAAGCAAATCAAACCCGCTTTGAACCGGCATTTCAATATCCAGGAACAAAAGGTCAACAGGCTTGGTTAGAATACAATTCCGTGTTTCCGATGCATTAGAGAAATCACCTACCAGGTTAAGATCTGGGTGATCATTTACGAGCTTGGCAATCGTGATCCTATGAATTGTGCTATCGTCAACAACAACACAGTTTAGTTTCATGATTCAATTAGGTTTGTAACGTTTAGCAATGTTTTTTGGTTTTTTAGTTTGGATAAATACAAATATAGATAAAAAATCTACTTTTTAACTTTTAAAAAACTAATTTTTGCGCTTGCAGGATAAATATTATTGACTAAATTTGCACCCAATTTTATAACATACTAATATATTGTATTATGAATCATTATGAAACTGTTTTCATCTTGAATCCCGTTTTATCTGAAACTCAGGTAAAGGAAACAGTAAGTAAGTTCGAAGATTATCTTACTTCTAAAGGGGCCGAGATCGTAGCAAAAGAAGACTGGGGTCTTAAAAAATTAGCTTACGAAATTCAACACAAGAAAAGTGGTTTTTACCACCTGCTTGAGTTCAAAGCATCAGGAGATATCTTAATCGGTCTTGAGACTGAGTACAGACGTGACGAGAGAATCATGCGTTTCCTTACTGTAGCTTTAGACAAGCACGCTATTTCATGGGCAGAAAGAAGAAGAGAGAAACTAAAAACTAAAGCAAACTAATTATGTCAAGTATAGAACAGTCAGCTAAGGGAAAAAAAGACGGAGATATCAGATATCTAACGCCTTTAAACATAGAGACGAACAAGACTAAAAAGTATTGCCGTTTCAAAAAATCAGGTATCAAATATATTGACTATAAAGATCCTGACTTTTTATTGAAATTCGTTAACGAGCAAGGTAAAATTCTTCCTCGCCGTTTAACAGGTACTTCTTTAAAATACCAAAGAAAAGTGTCTGTTGCAGTTAAAAGAGCACGTCATTTAGCATTAATGCCATATGTGGCTGATTTATTAAAATAAAAAAGAGGCAGTATTATGGAACTTATACTTAAACAAGACGTACAAAACTTAGGTTTTAAAGATGATGTTGTAACAGTTAAGCCAGGATATGGTCGTAACTATTTAATACCACAAGGTTTTGCAATTGTTGCAACTCCTACAGCTAAAAAAGTTTTAGCTGAGAACCTAAAACAAAGAGCATTTAAAGAGCAAAAATTAGTAGACGACGCTAAGAAAATCGCTGAGGCTATTAAAGCTCTTGAGATTAAAATTACTGCTAAAGCAGGTGGTGAGAAACTATTTGGTTCTGTAACCAATGCAGATATCGCTGAAGCTTTAGAGAAAAACGGTCAGGCTATTGAGAAGAAATTCATCAACAGTGGTATCGTTAAGCGTGTAGGTAAATACACTGCATCTGTAAGATTACACAGAGAAGTAATTGTTGAGCTTCCTTACGAAATCGTAGCTGAGGTACAATAATTATTAAAATTATACCTAAAGCCTTCCGGTAACGGAAGGCTTTTTTTTTACACTTAAAAAAGGACTATGAAATATATCAGGTTAACTAAAGAACAACTGGAAGAGTTACACGAGGAATTTGCAAACTTTTTGGCTTCTCAGCAAATCGACAAGGCTGAGTGGGATCAGATAAAAGCAGAAAAGCCCGAAGTTGCCGAGCAGGAACTGGATGTTTTTTCAGATCTTGTGTGGGAAGGTGTACTTACCCAAACAGAATATATGGAGCATTACTCTAAAAACCACATTTTTTTATTTAAGTTGGGTAAAGAGGAAATGGAAAGCATAGTAATACACTCACACGTGGCGCACGCTGATTTTTTAACCGAAGGCGGACTACAATGGCTTAATGAGAACCTGTTTTCAAAAGAGGTAGAAATTAAACGTGGTAAAAAACCTTTTGGTGAAGACAGAAACGCAGAGGTGTTTGATATACTTAAGCAGGGTGCTATTTTAACCAATGGTGACCTGTATAAGCAATTTGAAGATATGTTTTAAGAAATCGCCTTAGGGCGATTTTTTGTTTTTATTATGTCATGAAATGGTTTTTGATTGCTAATTCTCAAATTAGCATACATAAACATTTTCCGTTATTTAAAAGTTGGCTAAATTAGCACTGTAAACTAACTTTTTATTCAATGGATATCCTTCAGACTATTCAGGCGCTTAGGGAAGAGCTTAATCAACACAATTACAGCTATTACGTACTTGATACCCCAACCATTACTGATTTTGAGTTTGATGTAAAACTTAAAGAATTACAGGAACTGGAAGCTAAACATCCTGAATATTTTGACGAAAATTCGCCTACACAACGTGTGGGAGGAAGCGTTACCAAAAATTTTGAGACCATACAGCACGAGCATCGTATGTATTCGCTTGATAATTCGTACTCCAAAGAAGAGTTATTGGAGTGGGAAAAGCGTGTGCAACGAGGGCTGGGTACTGCAGATGTACAGTATACCTGTGAGCTTAAGTATGACGGGGCATCCATAAGTATAACCTATGAGAACGGAAGGCTGCTAAGGGCTGTGACACGTGGTGATGGTTTTCAGGGAGATGATGTTACCGGTAATATCAGAACCATACGCGCTGTGCCTATTAAGCTGAAGGGTGATTATCCTGAAAAGTTTGACATTAGGGGGGAAATTATACTTCCGTTAGAAGGGTTTGCCAAAATGAATCAGGATTTGATTGAGATTGGCGAAACACCTTATGCAAATCCGCGTAACACGGCATCGGGTAGTTTAAAGTTACAGGACAGTGCCGAAGTGGCAAGGCGTCCGTTAGACTGCCTGCTGTATTCCATAATTGGCAGTAACCTGCCGGTTACGACCCAGTTTGAAGGACTTGAAAGTGCCCGTAAATGGGGTTTTAAAGTACCTAAAGAAGCCAGGCTTGCCCAAAATATTGACGAGGTAATGGCTTTTATTGATTACTGGGATGAACACCGCCATGAGCTTCCTTATGAGACCGATGGTGTGGTTATTAAAGTAAATAGTATCCATCAGCAGGAAGAACTGGGGTATACGGCAAAATCACCTCGATGGGCTGTTGCTTATAAGTTTAAGGCAGAACGTGTATCTACCAAATTAAACTCTATTTCCTATCAGGTAGGGCGCACCGGGGCTATCACTCCGGTGGCAAACCTGGAGCCGGTACAGCTTGCCGGTACTACCGTAAAACGTGCCTCATTACACAATGCCGACCAGATTGAAAAACTGGATGTGCGTGTAGGGGATATGGTTTTTGTGGAAAAAGGAGGAGAGATTATTCCTAAGATAATTGATGTGGTGGATAAATCCAACAGAGCTGAAGATTCAAAACCTACGCAATATATAACCCATTGCCCGGAGTGTAATACACCACTGGAACGCAAAGAGGGCGAAGCACAGCATTATTGTCCTAATTTTTATGGTTGCCCGCCGCAAATTATAGGCAGGGTACAGCATTATATTTCCCGTAAGGCTATGGATATTGAAGGTCTTGGCGGAGAAACGGTTGCTTTACTGTACAATGCAGGGCTTATTGAAAACTATGCCGATCTGTACGACCTTAAAAAGGATCAGATTGTTCCGTTAGAGCGTATGGCAGATAAATCGGCAGAGAACCTTGTTAACGGAATAGAGAAATCTAAAGAGATTCCGTTTGAGCGTGTGCTGTATGCATTGGGTATCCGTTATGTAGGGGAAACCGTGGCTAAAAAACTGGCAAAGCATTATAAGACTATCGATAACCTGGCAACAGCATCGTTAACCGATCTTATTCTGGTAGATGAAATTGGGGAGAAAATAGCGCAAAGTGTAGTTGATTTCTTTGCTAATACAGAGAATGTAAGGCTAATTGAACGCTTAAAAGGCTATGGTGTTCAGCTTGAAGCTGTGGCTAAAGAAGATACATCGGTAAGTGATAAACTGGCGGGTAAAACACTGGTGGTTTCGGGTGTGTTTGAGAAGTTTTCGCGCGACGAACTCAAAAAGGCTATTGAAGACAATGGCGGTAAGGTAGGTAGTTCTATTTCCTCTAAAACCGATTATGTGGTTGCCGGAGATAATATGGGGCCTGCCAAACTTGAAAAAGCCAATAAGCTGGGAGTCGCCATAATAAGTGAAGACGATTTTATAGAGCTTATAAAATAAAAATGAAAGGCGCTGAGTTATATATTCAGCGCCTTTTTTTAACCTTACCTTTATGAAAAAAACATTCTTTTTACTAACCTTTATTACTGCTTTTGGGTGTAACTCAACTGGGGTGTACAAAGAAGAACAACAGCTTGTAGATAACGATACAGTCAATAAGATTTCTCCCGAACTGGTAGAAAGGAAAATGCAGGCAGATAGTATAAATCAGGCATTAAAATGGAAAGAAATAGCCGATGGTTTGTATGTCAATAAGGATGGGGAGATTGGTATATGGTCGTTTAGGTTGTTAGATCCGCCTGATTATGGTTATGTATATTATCAGACTTGTTTTAGCGATGAAAATCAAACTCCGTTAAACTCGGTTATTGACCTGAACACATTTAGGCTATTGGCAGGGGGAGGTTTTGGTGCTTATTATCAAGATAAAGGTCATGTTTATCATAGTTTTGGCACTACGGGAGGTTCAAATTTCTCTGTGCAGGATGAAGCGGATTTGAAGACCTTCAAGATTTTAAACGACTGCTACGCTAAAGATAAAAACCATGTATATGAAATGCGCTTCGGGCTTATAAAGGATGCGGATGCTAAAACTTTTAAGGTTTTAGATAATGATGCCGAAGTAGAAGGCTGTTATGCTAAAGATAAAATTAACTATTACAGGGGTAGCTATGTTTTACAGCAAAACGATTTAAATATTCCTGAAGTGAAACGGGTTATAGGTTTACTTAATAAGCAGTGAGTTTAACTTTTTAGTAAAGACTTTTGTTTTAAGATGTCAAAACCTTTCATTTCTACGCCATCTATATTTTCCCTGTCGGGCTCGTTTGTTTCGTTGCGAAAGTTGATTCTAACGCCTTTTTCCCAGTACTCAATAGATTCAATTTTTGATAGTGGTATTTTGTAACGTTTCCCTAGTTCGGGGGCGAAGTATTTGTATATAACAAAACCTATTGCGGCTAAAAGCCCAAGTCTTTTAACGGTTGAACCAACAGTTGAAAAATCAAGAATATTAAAATCACTTGCTTTGTTCAGCATGTAAAAGGCTCCTAATGTTAATCCGCCAAAAACAATAAATAAAAACAGGTTGTTACCGGCAATACGTGAGCTGTTCTGTCTTTTGGTTTTTGGGCTCTTTTCTTTAAGATCACGGGCTTCCTGCCAGTTACCACTATTGGTTAGGTACAGGTTTTTGTCGTCTATATTTACATAGCCTGTGCTGTACTTAAAATACTGCTTTTCCATAATATGGTTAGTTGGTATACGACAATATTAGTACTTTATTCTTTAACAGCCAAAGCTGGGTATTTCTGTTGCGGTTATAAAACAGGTCAGGGTGTCCGCTGTAATTTTCGGGAGAACTATTCAGTTCGTTTTTAATGCTTTCGGGTAGCCATTTAAAATCAAAAGCCTCCTTTTTAAAGCCGGGATCATTGTAATCAGCGTTATGATACTCTTCCTTTATTTTTTTAAAAATACTGTCGTTGTAGTAAAGCACAGCTTCAAGATAATAATCAGAAGGACCGGGTACCGTACCAAAGGAATTGTTGTTAATGGTTAGCTTATACTGAACCGAATCGGGCTGTGCGGGTTTAAAATTGAGTTGCTTTTTTAGCTTAGTAATATCTTTAGATGTAACAGTTTCTGTTTTGTTATCTTTTTCGTTACAAGACGCAATCAGCAATGTGGCTGCTGCAATAGCCATAAGGTTTTTCATAAGTAGGAGTGGTTTACAGCAAATATACTAAATGCTTACACTACTATTGTTCTTCCGTTAAAGGTTTTAGAACCATTTTCGAAATAAAAATCAATTTGCCCAAGGTTTAGTCCGTAACACCCTACCTGATTGATAACCACTTCTTCACCGTCAAGGTTTTTCTCAATATGAGGTTTGCTTAAAAAAGTATGCGTATGTCCGCCAATAATCAGGTCTATATGTCTTGTTTTTTGTGCTAGTGTAATATCACATACCTTTTCAGGGTTGTTTCTGTAGGCAAACCCAATGTGGGAAAGGCAAATTATAAGGTCGCATTTTTCGTCCTGTTTAAGTGTTTTGGTAATATCTTTAGCAACTTCAATAGGGTCGTTGTATACGGTTTCCTTGTACAGGCGTTGGTCTACCAGTCCGGCAAGTTCAATACCAAGCCCGAAAACGCCAATTTTAATACCGTTTTTTACAAAAACTTTATACGGTTTTACGATACCGTCCAGTAGGGTGTTTTTAAAATCGTAGTTGGCAGATACAAAATCAAACTGTGCATGTGGCAGCTGAGCGTAAAATCCGTCAATACCGTTGTCAAAATCATGATTGCCTAACGTGGCAAGATCATACTTAAGCATGCTCATCAGTTTAAATTCCAGTTCGCCGCCATAGTAGTTGAAATAAGGCGTACCCTGAAAAATATCACCGGCATCCAGTAACAGTACATTTTCGTTTTCCTGCCTTATACTTTCTATTAAGGTAGCCCTTCGAGCTACGCCACCTATGTTGGGGTTTCTTGGGTCATCGGCAGGGAAGGGGTCAATATGGCTGTGCACATCGTTAGTGTGCAGTATGGTAATTTTTTTGGCAGGTGCAGTAGTAAAACTGCTAAGGGAAAGTCCGCCTAACACTAATGCCGATCCGGCTGCGGTTTTATGTATAAAATCTCTCCTTTTCATGACTATTCGGTAATTATGCGTTGTGTTGTAATAACGGGTAGTGTATCTGTTTCCTTAAAATAATCTATAAGCAGGTTTCTCAGCTTATAGTCCATGTCGTATGTAGCGGTTGATTTCTTAAAGAAATTCATGTTGTCTCCACCATTATACAGGTAGTCAGATGTAGCTACATAATACGTTTGGCTGTCAACTACAGGTTTGCCTTTAACAGTAATGTTTTTTATGTTGTTATTACTGTCAATATAAATTTGCATTCCACTAAGCGGATGCGGTTTTTTACCGGCAATTAAATACTGTGCTATTTCCTTTATTTCTGTACCTTTAAGGGCGGCAATGATAAGGCTGTTTTCAAAAGGCATAATCTCATAAGCGGTACGGGTTGTAACATCTCCTTTCGGAATTATCGCACGAATTCCGCCATGATTAAGCAGGCAAACGTCTAAATGCTTATTTTCGCGTTGCTGTAACAGTTTATCGGCTTTTTCAAAAGTAACATCGGCCAGCAGGTTACCTATTGTGGTTTGCCATTTGCCCTGGCTCTTGTCTAAGGTTTCAGGGCAGTAGGCTAAAATGCTGTCCAGATCCTTGTTTATATGGTTGCGATAGGGCGCTATAAAAGTCTCGATTTTAGAGTCGTCTTTATAGTCGGAAGTGATGCTTATTTTTTTGCCTTCAATCTTACTATTATACAGTTTACTGCTGCTGCATGACAGTAATGAAGAGAAAGTTAAAAATAAAACAAACCAGCCTGCAGGTGTGTTATACTTTTTATGGAATGCCATTGTACTGATAGTTATTTAAATTAATTTTGCACTCAACAAGTAAAGGTACTATGTTTTTAAAGTTTATTAAGGGCCTTGGGCTGAAAAAAAACATTAAGAAATGTTTAGCTCAATATAAACCTACAGGTATGCCTCAAAAGGTAGTTAAAGTAGGATTATTAATGGATGAGGCTCTGTTTATGGGTAAAAAGAATGCTTTATCCGAAATTACCAAATATGGTATAAAAGAAGAAAACATAAGCCTGCTTGTTTATAGTAAGGGAGTATCTCCAAAAAATGAAGCGCAAATGGAATACAGGGCGTATTCCCGAAAGTTTGTTTCGGCAGGAGGGAACTTTGTAAAAGAACCTGTCGCCTCTTTCGTAACTGCTCCGTTTGATTTGCTTATAAGCTACTATAATGCAGATAACCCATTACTGATGCTTGCTACACTTGAGTCTCAGGCAAAATTTAAAGTAGGGTTGGCAAGTGCCGACTCAAGGCTTAACGATTTTACTATTGCAGTAGAGCCTGCAAAGTATAAAGAGTATATGGCCGAACTTTTTAAATATTTGAAAATACTAAACATAATATAAACTATGCAGTCATTAACAGGTACGGGTGTTGCACTTGTAACCCCATTTAAAAAAGATTTTTCAGTTGATACCGATGCGCTTACGAAAATCGTAAACTACCAGGTGGAGAACGGTATAAACTACCTTGTTGTTCTTGGTACTACGGCCGAATCAGCTACTTTAAACAAGGATGAAAAGGAGCTTGTTATAAAGACTGTTATAGAGGCTAATGCAGGTAGGTTGCCTTTAGTGCTTGGTGTGGGTGGGAACAATACACACGAAGTTACTGAAGAGTTAAAGAACCGTGACCTAAGTGCTTTTACAGCAATACTATCGGTTTCACCATATTACAATAAACCAACTCAGGAAGGAATATATCAGCACTTTAAAGCAGTGGCAGAAGCTTCTCCTATACCTGTAATACTATATAATGTACCGGGAAGAACAGCAAGCAACATGCTTCCTGCAACGGTAATACGTCTTGCTAACGATTTTGAAAATATTGTTGCTATTAAAGAGGCAGCTGGTGACATAGTGCAGGCAATGCGACTTATTCAGGGGGCGCCAAAAGGTTTCCTTGTAATATCGGGTGACGATATGATTACACTGCCTATGGTTCTTGCAGGTGGTGCAGGGGTAATATCTGTAATAGGTGAAGGTTTCCCTAAACAATTCTCTAAAATGGTTCAGCTTGGACTGGAGAAAAAAGCAGATGAGGCTTATGAGCTACACTATCTTCTTGCCGATTCTATCGATATGATTTTTGAGCAGGGTAACCCGGCAGGTATAAAACACATATTTAAAGCATTAGGACTTTGTGAAGATGTTGTAAGGCTTCCGCTTGTAAACGTTAACGAAGATTTAGCAGGAAGGCTTAACGCTTTTGTTGAGAAAATTCGTTAAATTAGTGGTGTAAACCATTAAAACAAAGAGCCATGTTATCTGATGCAATGCAGTCTGCACTTAATGAGCAGATAAAAGTTGAGGCAGAATCTTCCCAAATTTACCTGGCCATGGCATCGTGGGCGGAAGTGAAAGGGTTTGAAGGTATAGCCACGTTTATGTTTAAGCAGTCTGACGAAGAAAGGGCACACATGCTTAAGCTTGTAAAATATGTAAACCAAAGGGGAGGACATGCGATTATATCATCGCTAGATGAACCTAAGCTTGATTACACCTCGTTTAAAACACTGTTTACCCAGTTGTATAACCACGAGGTAAAGGTTTCGGCCAGTATTAATAAGCTTGTAGATATTGCACTAACCGGAAAAGATTATGCTACACATAACTTCCTGCAATGGTATGTTTCCGAACAAATAGAGGAGGAAGCGACTGCAAAAGCGATACTGGATAAAATAGATTTAATAGGTAACGATAAAGGAGGACTGTATCTTTTTGATAACGATATGAAGGTTTTTTCTTCCTCAGGCCACAATATTGTACAATAAAACATCATAATTATAGTTTAAAGAGATGCCTGTGGGCATCTTTTTTTATGGGGTTTAAGCATTGTAAAAAAAGATTTTGTATTCTATAATTATTAACTAAATTTGCAGTTGCTTTAGAAAACTGCGGCCGGGCATCGGCGTAAACAAAAAAATATGAGCAAATACTTTTATTTACTATTACTTGCGGTACTTTTTTCCTCATGTAATGAATACCAAAAAGCACTTAAATCTGATGACGTTAAGTATCAGTATGATGTTGCGGTAAAATTATATGAAGAAGGAAAATACAACAAGGTGATAACACTGGCAGAAAAACTTAAACCTGTTTTGAAAGGAAAGCCATCTGCACAAAAGCTGTTTTATGTTTATGCTAAGTCAATGTATATTAAAAAGCAATACTATAATGCAGCTTACGAATTTGGTAGTTTTGTAAGTACATATCCAAAAAGTGATGTGAAAGAAGAAGCTGCGTTTTTAGCAGCAAAAAGCCGATATATGCTATCGCCGGTTTATTCTAAAGACCAGGCCGATACTTATGTTGCCGTTTCTGCTTTACAAAGTTTTATTGATACTTATCCTGATTCCCAGTATATGGACGAAGCTAACCAGTTAGCAAAAGAGTTAAGGGAAAAGTTAGAGAAAAAAGCTTTTGAGATTGCTAAGCAATATCATTTAACGGCAGACTTTTTTGGTGATTATGCGGCAGCAATCAAAACCTTTGATAACTTTTTGATTGATTTTCCGGGTACAAAATTAAAAGAGGATGCACTTTACTATAAATTTGATTCTTCATACAGGCTTGCTATGAACAGTATTGCCAGTAAGAAACAAGAGCGTTTAGAAGATGCTATATCTAATTACAAAGCGCTGGTTAAATTTAATGGTGAAACCAAATACAAAAAAGAGGTAGACGAAATGTTTGCCACTATTGAAACCGAATTACAAAAATTTTCTAAATAAGAACGAGTGATGGATTTAAAGAAGACAACTGCTCCGGTAAACACTGTTACCTACAACAGAACCAAAATTGAAGAGCCTACAGGTAACATCTACGAAGCTATTACTATTATAGCTAAGAGAGCAAGCCAGATCAATACAGAGATCAAAAAAGAACTTATTGAGAAGCTTGAGGAGTTTGCTACTTACAACGACAGTCTTGAAGAGATCTTTGAAAATAAAGAGCAGATAGAAGTGTCTAAATTTTACGAAAAGCTTCCTAAGCCTCACGCACTGGCTTTACAGGAATGGTTTGAAGAAAAAGTAGCTTACAGAGAATCAAACAAATAATTTACCATGTCTGTTTTACGCGGCAAAAAAATATTACTGGGAATCTCAGGAGGGATTGCCGCATATAAAACAGCCTCACTGGTAAGGTTACTTATAAAAGCAGGTGCCGATGTACGTGTTGTCATGACACCTGCTTCTAAAGACTTTGTTACTCCGCTAACACTTTCCACATTATCTAAAAACCCGGTTCATTCTACTTTCTATAACGAAGAGGATGAAAACGCGGTTTGGAACAATCACGTAGAATTGGGCCTTTGGGCCGATTTGTTTTTAATAGCCCCGGCTACTGCAAATACCATGGCAAAAATGGTATCGGGCAACAGTGATAACCTTCTTATAGCAACCTATTTATCGGCAAAATGCCCGGTATACTTCGCTCCGGCTATGGATCTTGATATGTACAAGCATCCGTCTACGCTATCCAGTTTTAAATCCCTACAGGAATTTGGTAACATTATGATACCTGCCGAATCCGGCGAGCTTGCAAGTGGTCTTTCGGGCGAGGGGCGTATGGCAGAACCCGAAAATATAGTAGCTTTTATAGAGAAGGATATAGAGAGGAAACTTCCGCTCCGTGGAAAAAAAATACTTATTACTGCCGGGCCTACATACGAAGCTATAGATCCTGTGCGTTTTATAGGAAATCATTCTTCCGGTAAAATGGGGTTTGATATTGCCCATGCCGCTGCAAAAGAGGGGGCAGAGGTAATATTGGTAAGCGGTCCTACGCATTTAAAAGTACAGGGTGACGGTATAAAACTTGTTCCGGTTGTTTCGGGAAAAGATATGTATGCCGCATGCCATGAGTATTTTGAAAGTGCAGATGTGGCTGTCGCAGCTGCGGCAGTAGCTGATTACAGACCTAAAACGGTTGCCAGCCAGAAAATAAAGAAGAACGACGATAATTTAGTGCTGGAGCTCGAAAAGACTACAGATATACTTGCATCACTCGGAGAAAAGAAAAAACATCAGTATCTGATAGGTTTTGCACTTGAAACCGAAAATGAAATTGAGCACGCCAAGCAAAAGATTAAGAAAAAAAACTTAGATTTGATTGTATTAAACTCTCTTAATGATGAGGGAGCAGGTTTTGGTAAACCAACAAATAAGGTTACCTTTATCGATGCACAGTTTAATATAGAGCCACAGGAGCTTAAATCTAAAGAACAGGTGGCGCAGGATATAGTTAATAAAATTAAAACGAGGTACAATGTATAGATATTTAGGATTATTGTTGCTGTTATTATCTTTTACTGTAAAAGGGCAGGAGCTTAATGCAACGGTTCAGGTGAATTCCAGCCAGATTACCGATGCTAACACCCAAATATTTAAAACACTGGAAACTTCGGTTACCGAATTTATAAACAATACCCGTTTTACTAACAGAAATTTTGAGCGTAATGAGCGTATTGACTGTGTTTTTTTTATAAATATTACAGCATATCAGTCTAATAGTTTTGATGCTACATTACAGGTGCAGTCGTCAAGACCAGTTTTTAACTCATCTTACCTTTCTCCTGTACTTAACTTTAACGACAAAAATTTTGGATTCTCATATACCGAGTTCCAAAATATGGTATATAATCCCGAAAGTTATACATCAAACCTTATAAGCGTTATTTCATTTTATGCCAATATGATTATTGGTATGGATGCCGATACTTATGAGTTTGAAGGCGGAACACCACACTATGAGGTAGCACAACGTATAGCATCGGCTGCACAGCAAAGCGGTTATAAGGGGTGGAGTCAGCAGGATGGTAATCAAAACAGGTACTTTTTAATAAACGATATGCTTTCTAACACCTACAGGGATTTTAGGCAGGCACTATATGACTATCACCGCTTAGGTATGGATATAATGGCTGATAGTAGCAAGGAAGGCAAAGAAAAAATTATAGAAGCTATTAATACGCTTTCAAAAGTGAACAAGGCAAGACCTAATGCTTTTTTAACCCGTGTTTTTTTTGATGCCAAGTCAGACGAGGTTGTATCAATCTTCTCTGCCGGACCTATGGTAACCCTTACAAACCTTGTAGATACGCTAAATAAAATTTCTCCACTTAATTCTTCTAAATGGAGTAATATTAAATAGTACATTTGTGTAAGCAAAACACAGCCGCCGTTTAATATGCTACAATCATTATCTATTAAAAATTTTGCTCTTATTGAGCATCTTGATATCGAGTTTTCCAGTAAATTATCTGTAATCACAGGTGAAACAGGAGCCGGTAAATCTATTATTTTAGGTGCACTTGGTTTAATATTGGGTAAACGCGCCGATTTGACATCGCTTAAAGATAAAGAACAAAAATGTGTGGTAGAAGCACATTTTAAAATAAGCGGATACAGTCTTCAGGAATTTTTTCGGGAAAACGACCTCGATTATGAGGATATTACCATAATCAGGAGGGAAATACTTCCTTCTGGTAAATCGCGCGCTTTTGTGAATGATAGTCCGGTTAACCTGCAGGAGTTGCAGGGACTGGGTGATTTCCTTATTGATATACATTCGCAGCAGCAAACCCGCGAACTGTCAGACGAGCAATACCAGCTTCAAATACTGGATGCTATTGGTAAAAATGCCCAGCATCTGGCAGTATACAAAAAACAGCTTACAGCAGTAAGACAGGCACAAAGCGGACTCAAAAAAGCTAAAGAGGAAAAAGAAGCACTTGCTAAGGAGGCCGACTATAATACATTTCTGCTTAATGAGCTTCTTGAGGCTAACCTTAAAGAAGGAGAGCAGGCTGAGCTGGAAGCTGAACTGGAAAAGCTAAGCAATGTTGAGTTTTTAAAGGAATCGCTTTCTAAAGTGCTTTCCATTGCTAACGAGGAGCAAATTGGAGCATTGCAAAATCTGAAAGAGATTAAAAACGCCCTGCAAAAAATAAGTGGAATCAGTAAGCAGTATAACGATTTTCACGAACGTATTTCTAGTCTGCTTATAGAATTTGATGACATAAGCAACGAGGTGTCTCAGGATGCAGAAAATTTGGCAGACGACCCTCAGCAACTGGAACTGGTGAACCAAAAATTACAGTTAATATACAGCCTGCAAAAAAAGCATAATGTAGCTACGGTTGAAGAGCTTATTGCTATTCGTGAAGACTTAGATGGCAAAGTGCTTAAAGCAGATGAGCTGGACGAGTCTATCAACAGGCTTGAAGCCGAGCTGGAAAAAGCAAAAGCTAATGCTGATGCAACGGCACTTGTAATGTTTGAAAACAGGCAACAAGCTATCCCTGTGTTAACCGACAGGGTTATGGCGATATTGGCACAACTTGGAATGCCAAACGCACGCTTTAATTTTGATATTATCCATAAGGATACTTATCAGCCAAATGGTAAGGATGAAATAAACCTGCTGTTTTCAGCTAATAAGGGAACTGATTTTGGATTGCTTAAAAAAGTGGCTTCCGGAGGGGAAATGTCCAGAATTATGCTTGCGGTAAAAGCAGTACTGGCCGATTATTCTCAGCTTCCCACTATTATTTTTGATGAGATTGATACCGGAGTTTCGGGTGAGGTAGCTAATAAAATGGGTGACATCATGAAGGTAATGAGTAGTGATATGCAGGTATTTGCTATTACCCACCTGCCTCAAATTGCCGGGAAAGGTGCTCAGCATTATAAAGTATTTAAAAGTATACAGGGAGATACCACAGTATCTGAACTTAAGCTTTTGTCTGAGGATGAAAGGATTAGGGAGATTGCCGAAATGCTTTCGGGTAAAGATATTACCGATTCGGCTCTTAACCACGCCAGAGCGTTGCTCAACTGAAAAAACAGGTTATATTTGTAGTGAAATAATTGCATTTGATAAAAAATACTTGAGGGTATGATTATAGAACCAAGAATGAGAGGATTTATTTGCTTAACTGCCCACCCAACGGGAGCTGAGCAAAACGTAAAAAATCAAATTGAATATGTAAAGTCTAAAGGAGTCATAAACGGTGCTAAAAAAGTACTTGTTATTGGTGCTTCTACCGGATTCGGACTTTCATCAAGAATTACCAGCGCATTTGGTAGTGACGCATCTACAATAGGTGTGTTCTTTGAAAAAGCACCAAGCGAAGGTAAACCGGGATCACCGGGATGGTATAATTCGGCAGCTTTTGAAAAAGAAGCTCACAAAGCCGGTTTATATGCAAAAAGCGTTAATGGTGATGCTTTCTCAAACGAAATTAAAAAACAAACAATAGATCTTATTAAGGAAGATTTAGGTCAGGTAGACTTAGTGATATACAGCCTTGCTTCTCCGGTACGTACTCATCCTGATACAGGTGTAACTCACCGTAGCGTACTTAAGCCTATTGGCGGAGTATTTAGTAATAAAACGGTAGACTTCCATACCGGTAAGGTTTCAGAGATTTCTATCGAGCCATGTAAGGACGATGATATTGAAAACACGGTAACCGTAATGGGTGGTGAAGACTGGGCTATGTGGATGAAAGCACTTAAAGATGCCGGAGCACTTGCCGATGGAGCACTTACAGTGGCTTATTCTTATATAGGGCCTGCACTTACAGAACCGGTTTACAGAAAAGGTACTATTGGTCGTGCAAAAGATCATCTTGAAGCTACAGCATTCGAAATTTCAGATGCGCTTAAAGATATAAACGGTAAAGCATTTGTATCGGTAAATAAAGCATTAGTAACTCAGGCGAGTTCGGCTATACCGGTAATTCCGTTATACATTTCATTACTTTACAAAACCATGAAAGAAGCAGGTCTTCATGAAGGTACTGTAGAGCAAATGCAGCGTTTATATGCCGACAGACTTTATACAAATGGTGCTGTTCCTGTAGATGAGAAAGGACGTATTAGAATAGACGACTGGGAAATGCGAGATGATATTCAGCAAAGAGTTGCCGAACTTTGGGAACAGGCTACAACCGAGAACCTAAATGAAATTGGTGATCTTGAAGGATACAGAAAAGATTTTTACAACCTGTTTGGTTTTGACTACGAAGGAGTAGATTATAAAGCCGATGTAAATGAGGTTGTGCCTATTGAAAGTATACAATAAAGCATATGGGAAACCCTGCAATTTGCAGGGTTTTTTGTTTCTAACCAAAATAAATTAAATTATGAATAATCTGTTAAAAGGTAAAAGAGGTATTATTACCGGAGCTTTAGATAAAAATTCTATTGCATGGAAAATTGCCGAAAAGGCTCATGAACAGGGAGCAACTTTTGTGTTAACTAATGCTCCTATAGCCATGAGAATGGGAGAGATTAACGAGCTTGCCGAAAAAACCGGTTCACAAATAATCCCTGCAGATGCTACTAATACTGAGGATTTAGAGAACTTATATACTAAGGCTCAGGAGATACTGGGAGGTAAAATAGACTTTGTGCTTCACTCTATAGGTATGAGTGTAAACATTCGTAAAAACATACCTTATGTAGACTCTAACTATGATTATTTTATGAAAGGTGTAGATGTTTCGGCACTATCACTACACAAAATGCTTAGTGTTGCTAAACACCTGGATGCTATTAACGAAGGGGGTAGTGTGGTAGCACTAACATACATGGCAGCTCAAAGAACTTATCCTTTCTATACAGATATGGCAGATATTAAAGCTATGCTCGAATCTATTGCCAGAAGCTTTGGTTACCACTATGGAGTAGAGAAAAAAGTACGTATTAATACGGTGTCACAGTCACCTACAAAAACAACGGCAGGTACCGGTATTAAAGGGTTTAACGACTTTTATGATTATGCAGATGCTATTGCTCCGCTGGGTAATGCAGATGCCGAATCGTGTGCAGATTACTGTATAACACTTTTCTCAGATCTTACCAGGATGGTAACCATGCAAAATTTATTTCATGACGGAGGGTACTCTTCTACCGGAGTAAGTGCAAAAGTTATGGATATGTTATATCCTGAACATGAATAATTTTTAACCTTTTATGGTATATTATACAATAAGTCCCCTAGTGGGACTTTTTTTTGTTGTTTTTGTTATTTTATTTAGTTTTTAATAAAAATGTCTGTTAAAAAATTAACACAAAAACATTATTTAAAAAATAAATATTTAGAAATAAAAGGGATATTGTGTAAAAAATGTAATGAAATGTAACAAAATCAATTTTTTTAATAAAAATGTCACTTATTGTTATATTGTTAATTTTTTAGGGTAAAAAATTATAATTTTATTAACAATTAATTAAAACTTGATGTTACATGAAAAAAACTACATTCAAAAGCTTCTGGCAAAGAGGTTGTAAAGGGTGGATTATGTCTGCCACTTACTTACTTCTTATGTTAGGAGCTACAAAAACTTTTTCTCAGGCGGATTTATATTCGTTTGTTCAATCTAACGGTGTGTACACCCCAATAACGGGAGGTACGCTTATTACATCCGCTACAGACTATTCACCTTCTTTGGATAGTTATTCTTCAGGCGAGCTAACCCTGCCAACAGCTTTTAACTTTGCAGGCACATCTTACTCCACCTTTTATGTAACCAGTAATGGTCAGGTACAATTAGGGGGAAGCAGTGCACCTTCTAGTTTTAATTATCGTGTTATAAGCAGTAATACTGGTAATAACGTGTTTTTGGCTCCGTTCTCAGGAGATTTAGGGGCTGGTGCATCCGGTTCTGCAACTATACGTTGGGAACAGGTAGGTGATGAGGTTGTAATCCAGTGGACAAATTTTAGGAGATACCTTAAATCAGAGAGTTTTAACTTTCAGGCACGTTTAAACACTGTAACAGGTGTTATAAAATTTGTGTATGATGGTACTCCTCCTTATGCTGCTAGTACTGATTATCAACCACAGCTTGGAATTAAAAGTTCTACATCAAACTATGTTTGCTTAACTGTTGCTACTGATGGTGACTGGAACGCTCCTTCTCAAATTACTACAGGAGTTAGTGGCTCATCTATAGCATCGTTTAATGGAGCTTTAGGGTTTACAAGTGGATTAACTTATACTTTTAACCCTCCGCCACCATGTACAGGTGTTCCTGATGGTGGAACAGCTAATGATCCTGCTGTACGTTATGTATGTGCAGGTGCTACGCCATCGGCTATAACTGTATCTGGTGCGTCTGGATTAGTAGAGCCTGGTATTGCTTATCAGTGGCAGGAATCTACAGATGCCGGTGCTAACTGGGCTAACGCTACAGGAGGTACAGGTGCAACCACAGCTAGTTATACTCCGGCAGTTTATGCAGGTGCAGATATTCAGTACCGTTTAAAAGTTACCTGTACAAACAGTGCCGAAGAGGCTTACTCTACAGCAGTAACATTAACTCCACAAATTGCTCCTGCTACACAGGCTTCTGCTTTAGTAACAGGAAATATTGGTTTTTCTTCTATGGCACTTAGCTGGACTAATGGTGATGGCGGACGCAGAATGGTTGTAGTTAGTGATACACCAATTACAGATCCAACAGATGGTGTAGGTATTGCTGCTTATGCTGCAAACAGTACTTTTGCCGGTGCTGGTCAGCAAATTGTTTATGATGGTACAGGTACATCAGTAACTGTTTCAGGTTTATCTTGTGGTACAATGTATTATACTAAAGTGTATGAATACAACCGCTGTGGTGCTGATCCATACAATACTTTAATTAATGTATCTACTGATACTAATGCTTTAACAGTAAATGTACCGGGTGTTGCTGCGGCTTTACCTGTTGTAAATAATTTTACTGATTTTGTTGATGCTAACCTTGGTGCTGTTGTACCGGGATGGTTTGAGGCTTCAATTACTACATCTGGTGGTACAGCGCCAACAAATGCTAACCCTTCTGGGGTAACTTCAAGTTGGACAGGTAGTACTAGTTTAGGTGTTAAAACAGCAAAAATCAATTTATATACTAATACCAGAAACTCATGGATAATAAGTCCTAAAATTGCACTTACTGTAAATTCAAGACTTAAGTTTAAAGCGGCTATTAGTAACTATAACAGTGGTGGCGTGGATCCGGAAGGAATGCAGGGTACTGATGATAAAGTTAACGTACTTGTTAGTACTGACTGTGGTGCTACATGGACTTCTCTTTATGTCTTTGAAGCAGCTAATACAGCTACTTTAAGTAACTCACTTACTGATTTTACTTTACCACTTACTGATTTTGTAGGACAAACAATTCAGATAGGTTTCCAGGGTACAGATGGACCTGCGGATGACGCACCGGATTATGATTTCCATATTACAAACATACTTGTAGAGGAAACTCCGTCTTGTGATGTTCCTGTAGTGGCAGCTCCGGCTAGCGTTACTAAAAATGGAGTATCACTTTCATGGGAAGCTCCTACGGTAGGCGTTCCTACTGGTTATGAGTATGCAGTTGTTACTACAGATACTGCTCCTGCTTCAGGAGATATGACTACAGAAACTTCTGTAGATGTTACAGGGCTTACACCGTCTACAATGTACTATGTATATGTAAGAACAGAGTGTACAGATGTTTATAGTGACTGGAGTGTGGCTCAGGTATTTACTACTATGTGTGATTACCCTGAAGTGCTTACTACAGAAGGAGGCTCTGTTTGCGGACAGGGTGAGGCAGAACTTTCTGCAACTGCTGAGCTTGATGGTGTGTTAAGCTGGTATGATAGTGCCGAAGGCGGTACTATGTTAGGGCAGGGCGAATCATTTACAACTCCTTTAGTTACAGAAACTACTGATTTTTATGTAAGTGCAGGTTCTCCAATTGCCGATACAGATGCAACTCTTGGAGCTGGTGGAAGTACTAGTTCAAGTGGTGGTAGCTCTCCATACTATCATGGTTGGGGTGGTGTTAAAACACAATATATAATTAAAGCTTCTGATTTACAGGCAGCAGGTTTATCTGCCGGACCTATTAACTCGATAGCCTTTACTATTACTTCTTTAGGTACTCCTACTTTCAATAACTTCGCTGTAAGTGTAGGTACTACAACTCAAAGTGAAGCTACAACAACTCATGTTGATGGTTTAACACAGGTGTATACTAATGCGGCTCAACCATTAACTGTAGGTGTTAATACGTATGCATTTACTACTCCGTTTGCTTGGGATGGTTCAAGCAACGTTGTGGTACAGGTTTGTTACAGCAATGTAAACTTCGGAGGTACATCATCAACAGTATTGTATGACAATGCAGGATATACCGGTACAACTTATACTTATGCAGATAACCAAACTGCTGCCGATATTTGTGCAGCAACTACAGGTAGTGTAGGTGAATCTGGTAATACAACTACAAGCTCAAACAGAGCTCAAATGATAATTAATGGTACAGCTATATGTTCAAGCCCAAGAATGGCAGTTACAGCTACTGTAACTGATGCTCCAGATGTTGTTCTTGTAGCTAGTGAGCCATCAATATGTGAGGGTGAGAGTACAGATATTTCGGTATCCAGTGACAACCTGAACTACGAGTATGTATGGATGCCTGGTAACTTAGCTGGTGCTATGCAAACAGTATCTCCGGTAGAAACTACTACTTATGTGGTAACAGCTACAGATCCTGATTCTGGTTGTGTAGAGGTAGGAGAGATAACAATTGTGGTTAATCCGCTTCCTTCAGCAGTTTCTGTTACTCCTGATATGGCAGACGTTTGTCAAAACTCAGTAGTTGCGCTTGCTGCTACAGGAGGTAGTACAATTATTGCACAGGAATATTGTGAAATTTCAATGAACAATCCAGGTGCATCTGGTGATTATCTAAACAACTTCTCGTTTGCAAATATTGTTAATAATGCTTCGGGCGATGCAGCTGCTGATTATACCTATTACAGTGCGCTTACAGCAAACGTTACCGGTGGTGATACTTATACAGTATCAATGCAAACAGGTAGTGCAAACTGGAGTCAATATCTAAGAATTTGGATTGATTACAACCAAGATGGTGTTTACAGCGAAGACGAAAGTGTATTTACAACCACATCGGGTGTAACTTCATCTACAACTGTAACTGCAGATATAACTATACCTACTACAGCTTTTAACGGTACTACAAGAATGAGAGTACTATGTAGTTATGATAACCAATCTTTAGCAACATCATCATGTGCATGGACAGGTTTTGGTGAGTATGAAGAGTATAATGTAAACATTACAGGTGCTACTAATGCTGTAGATTACATTTGGTCACCACAAGCCGGATTATATTCTGATGAGGCAGCTACAGTACCTTATATGGGTGAGCCTGCAGCTACAGTATATTATTATGCTACGGCAGATGCTAACTATACAGTTACTGTAACAAGCGAATTTGGTTGTTCGGTTTCTACATCAACAGATCTTACAATTGTTGTAACTCCGGCTCCAACAGCCGAGGCTTCTCAAATATTCTGTGCAGGTGCTACTGTGGCAGATTTAACTGCAGAAGGTGAAATGGTTAACTGGTACTATTCTGCTACTGGCGGAAATGCATTGGCAGAAACTGTAATGCTTAACGATGCTACAATGTACTATGCTACACAAACAGTTAACGGATGTGAAAGTGTTGAAAGGGTAGCAGTAACAGCTACAGTAAATACTACACCATCTCCGGCTGTAGATGAGTATGTACAATTGATATGTAACTCAGGTACTATAGCCGATTTAATGGCAACAGGTACAGATGTACAATGGTATGCAGATTTTGAAGGTGGCGAACCTTTAGCTCCAGAAACAGAACTTGAGGCAGGTGTTGCTCTATACTTTGCGTCTCAAACTATAGATGGTTGTGAAAGCCTTATAAGAACTCCGGTAGCTGTGTTTGTTAATGTTGTTGAAACTCCAATGGCCGATGCTCAACAGACTTTTTGTGGAAGCGCTACTGTAGCCGATTTAATGGCTGATGGTGATGATATTATGTGGTATGCAGATGAAACTGGTGGTGAGCCTCTTGCTGCTGAGACAGAATTAATGGATGGCGGTATGTACTATGCAGCCATGATGTATGAAGGATGTGAAAGTGCTGTAAGAGCTGCTGTTACTGTAACAATTACTGTTGTTGTGGAGCTTGAAGGCGAGCAAACGCAGGAAGTAGCTGTAGACCCGGGAGTAGATGCTGTTATAGGAGACTTAGTAGTAACTGCTCAGGAAGGTGCCGAGGTGAACTGGTATGCTTCTATGGAAGATGCAATGAACGGTGAAAATCCACTTTCTTCTGATTTTGTTTTAACATCAGGGAATACCTATTATGCTGTACAATCTATAGGTGATTGTAGTAGTGCACCGTTTGCAGTAACGGTATCTGTAACACTTGATGCAAGGGACTTTGAGGCAGCTAACTTTAGCTACTGGCCAAATCCGGTAAAAGATGTACTTAATATCTCTTACTCGTCAAGCATAACATCGGCTACAGTATACAATTTATTAGGACAACCGGTTATGTCACAACAAATAAATGCATTACAGGGAACTATTAATATGAGTGGTCTTTCAGACGGTAGCTACATAATAATAGTAAAAACAGATAATGCATCAAAAACTATTAAAGTTATCAAAAAACAATAGTTTGTTAAATTGATTAAACAACCTCTGTAGAGGGGTTGTTTATGAATTTACTGTAAAAGCCACCTAGTTTTAGGTGGCTTTTTTGTATTTTAAATTAAACAATTTAATGTTTTTTTAACATTTGCTTAAATTCATAACATTTTATGATTATTGATTAATTGAATTTTTAATTAAAAATAAACTTTAACAGTTAATTTTTATTAAAATATGGTAATCGTGATTATTTTGATAAAAAACTTGCTAAATGTTAAAAATAAAACTTTTTGTAAGTAGTTTTTTATATTTTTAGCAAACTAATTAATTAAAACCAAATTATTCATGAAAAGAATTACCTTACCGGCTAATTTCCGGCCTTATCACGGAAATGTAGTCGTAAATCGGTATTCCCGATTTTTACTCTTTTTCGTAATGCTGTTAATGGGCTATACAGCAAAATCACAAATTTATCATCACACAGATTGGGAAGATAATTTAAGTGGATGGCAATCTTCCGGTACTTCCGGTAGCTTTAGTACAACTACTGCATCGTCATGTTCAGGTGCTAAGGCGGCAAGGGCTAATATTTATAATGAAAATTATACTTATTTCAGATCACCTGAATTATTACAATCTGACGGGTCTGAAGCTACCTTTACTTACAGTTTTAAATTAACTAAATATTTTCCTTCTACAGATCCTGCTTTAGGTGGAGAATTTACTATCGATGTACAATGGACTAATAATCTTGATGGTACATGGACAACTCTTGAGACTATTGATAACTCCAATTATGTATCTACTACAGATTGTGCCGAAAGAACAGTAACATTTACACCAGCCAGTGGCGATACGGTGTATGTTAGGTTTGTAGGAACTGCAATTGGTGATGCCGATTTGTATTTTTATTTTGATAACGTAACCATTACTCAAACTACATGTATACCACCTTCAGGTTTAGTGTTAGATGATTTGGTTGCAGGAGAAGTGTCGTGGACAGCTCCTGATTCAGCTCCTTCGGGAGGATATGATTACTATCTTTCAATTACAGATGTAACTCCTGATTCTGCAACAGTACCTACAGGTGCATCTACAGAGACTTCTGCAACCTTGACCACAACACCGGGTGTACATAATTATTTTTGGGTAAGAAGCAACTGTGAAGGCGAGTTGTCTCCATGGATTGGTCCGCTTACATTCTATGCGCCTCAGGTACCGGCAACGTTACCGTTTGAGGAAGATTTTGAAGATGTTTCAGGCATGGCAATTTTTAATGGTGATGAAACCAATAAATGGTACATTGGTTCGGTTGTGAACAACGGCGGATCTAATTCGTTATATATATCTTCTGACGATAATGTTACAAATGGTTATGTTAATAGCCAAACTACAAGAGTACACTCTTTTAGGGATATTAGTGTGCCTGCAGGTGTTACTGAGTTAAAAGTTTCTTTTGACTGGAAAGCCGGAGGTGAAGACGGTTATGATTACTTAAAAGTATGGGCTGTTCCGGTAACGTTTGTTCCAACTCCGGGATCAGCAATTTTAACTTCAAACGGAATTGCCGTTTCAGGTAATCTATCCGGTAACGGTGAAGCGTTTCAGCTTGCAGAATATTTTGTAAATGTTGAAGATTATGCAGGTCAGTCATTAAGATTGATATTTGAATGGAGAAATGACGGTAGTGGTGGTGTAAACCCATCAGCCGCTGTAGATAATATCAGTATTGAAGAGGTTACATGTTTTCCTCCTTCTGAACTTGAAGATGTTGTAACCACAGAAAATGTTACTTTATCATGGACAGCTGCAGATCCTGTTCCTGCTTCAGGTTATGATTATTACTATTCTACAGAAAACACAGCACCTAATACAGCTACTACACCTACAGGAAATTCAACAGAAACAAGTATTTTACTTGATGAGCTGGATGGTAATACAATATACTACTATTGGGTAAGAAGCAATTGTGGGGGTAGTTTTAGCGAATGGGTTAGCGGAGGTTCATTCCGTACAGAATGTGAAACGGCCACACTGCCATATATGTTTGACTTTACTGATTATACAGGTAGTACAGGAAGTACTTGTTGGAAAGAAAAAACAGGTGAGTTGGGTACTGCTGTAACTTTAACAGGTACTTCAAGTAGCTGGACAAGTAATAATTATAACAATTCGACCAATTCTAACGGTACTGCGGCTTATATAAACCTTTATGATACAGATGATGAGTGGATAATTTCTCCGGCTCTTGATCTTGGAGACGGTTCTGTAACTTACCAGTTGGAGTTTGATGCTTCCGTAATCCCATGGAGTGGTAGTGATGCTGTTACAGATATGGAAGATAAATATGCAAAAGTAGTTGTTTCAACTGATGGCGGATTAACATGGGATGAGGCTAATGTACTTACTACTTTTGATAATGATAATATACCGGCAGGCGGCGTACACCAAATTATCTCTTTAGAAGGATATACAGGTGTTGTTAGAATAGGTTTTTACGGACATAGTGATGATGACGCTCCTGATTTAAGATTTTATATAGACAATTTTAAGGTAGATGTACAGCCTGATTGTGCTTTACCGGAAAGTTTAGTATTTACCGGCGCTACAGAAAATTCTGTTTCTGTTTCATGGTCAGCTCCAGAGAATGCTCCTGAAAACGGATACGAATATTTTATTGCTGATACTGATACAGCTCCAGCATCGGATTTTGATCTTGTAGATAATACAGAGCAAACTGAAGCTACTATTGGCGGACTTAACGCTGGTGAGACTTACTATTTTTGGGTAAGATCGGTTTGTGCGGTAAGTGTTTTCAGTGAATGGGTTGGTCCGTTTGAAGTAGCTACTTTATGTGATTCTCCGGATATTGAATCAGTTAATGCAACACCAATATGTGGTGTGGGTACTTCTACTATAACAGCAGATGTTTCGGGAGGTACTGTAAAATGGTATACTCAGGAAGTTGGAGGTCCTGTAATAGCTACAGGTGCAACGTTTGAAACACCGGAACTGACAGAAACTACTACTTACTATGTAACAGCAGTTAATGAAGGTATTGCTCAGGGTGGCGGAGCTAGGGTTTCTACCGCTTCTACAGACTCTACAACTCCATCTAACTATGGGTTAGTGTTTGATGTTTACAATGATTTTACGCTTAACTCTGTAGATGTATATATTACAGATGATACAGCAGATGATTTAACTATTAAATTATTTAATAGCCAAAGCGAGGAGCTTCAAACTATTACTGTAGAACTACCTGCAGGTGATTCTACTACACCGGTACAGCATACAATAGAGCTTGGATGGATTATTCCTACAGGAACTGGATATAGAATTATGGCTGTAAACGGACCGAATATGGTGCGTGAATTAGGAATAGGCGGTTTCCCATATGCAATTGGTGATGCCGGGGCTGTTACAAATGGCTATGTTTCCGGTTCATCTCCAAACTACTATTATTTCTATAATTGGAACTTTACTGCCGGATGTGCTGCACCTAGGGTAGCTGTTGAAGTTACGGTAACCGATGCTCCAGAGGTTGTTCTTACAGCCTCAAACGATGCTATTTGTGAAGGTGAAAATACTACGCTAACCGTAACAAGTGATAACGAAGGGTATACTTATGTTTGGATGCCTGGTAATTTAGAAGGATCAGAGCAGGTTGTTACTCCTACAGAAACTACTACTTATACTGTTACAGCTACAGATGCAGTTTCAGGATGTGTTACATCACAAACAATTACTATAAATGTTAATCCGCTACCGCAAAACTTTGATTTAGGAGCAGATATGGAAGTTTGTATTAATAACGGTCCAGTAGCAATTACTGCTCAGGGAGGTAATGTACTTGGAGTTATTCTTGAAGAAGGATTTAATGAATCAACAAATAACTGGACAACTATAAACAACTCAACAGGAGGTACTGTTGCAAATGCAGCCTGGACACTGCGTGAAGACGGTTATACAGTACCAAGTTATTCAGCTGTAAGCAGCGATGATAACTCACAGTTCTATTTGTCAAATAGTGATTCACAGGGCTTAGGAGGTTCAACTTCTACAATTCTTCAGTCACCGGCATTTAGTACAGAAGGATACGTGGATGTTTCGGTAGCATTTAGTCATTTCTTTAGGGAACCATCAGCAGGTTCTTCAGAAGGTACGGTTGAGGTGTCATTAAACGGTACTGACTGGACTATTCTTGAAACATATGATAGTAATACAGGTAATTATACAGAATTTGCTTCAGAGAGTGTAGTTTTAACAGAAGCATTTTTAGATCAGGAAACAGTATATGTTAGATTTAAATTTGAAGGAAACTGGAGATATTTCTGGGCTATAGATAATGTAAATATTTCCGGTAGTCAGGAAGGTGTTGTAGTATGGGAACCGGCAGAAGGCCTATATCTTGATGAAGATGCAACTATTGCATATACTCAAGGTACAGATGCACAGGTTGTGTATACACTTCCTGCAAATACTGTAGAATATACAGCGACAGTAACGAGTCCGTTTGGATGTACAGCTACGGCTACCGTTGAGCTCACCCCAATAGAAACACCAGTTCCTGTTGTAGATGCAGAACAGGAGTTTTGTAATGGTGCTACAGTAATAGATCTTGTTGCCGATGGTAACGATATACAGTGGTATGCAAACCAAACAGAAGGTGAAGCTCTTACAGAAGAAACAGTTTTAGAGACTGCAACATACTATGTATCACAACTGGTTAACGGATGTGAAAGTGAAAGAGTAGCAGTTGATGTTACGATTAATGTAACAGCAGTTCCTGTTGTAGATGCAGAGCAGGAGTTTTGTAACAGTGCTACAGTAGCAGATCTTATTGCCGATGGTAATGATATACAGTGGTATGCAAACGAAACAGAAGGTGAAGTTCTTGCAGAAGAGACGGCTTTAGAGACAGCAACATACTATGTATCTCAATTGGTAAACGGCTGTGAAAGTGAAAGAGTAGCAGTTGCAGTTACAATAAATGTAACTCCGGCTCCACAGGGAGATGAGGTGCAGGTTATTCAAATAGATGATCAAGATGTTGCTACCATTGAAGATATTGAAGTAACAGGTGTAGAAGGCGGTGAAATTACCTGGTATGCAAGCGAAGAAGATGCCCTTGCAGGAGAGAACCCTCTTACAGAAGGTACAGAGGTAGAGAGCGAAACAACTTACTATGCAGTGCAAACTGTAAACGGTTGTAGTAGTGACCCATTTGCTGTAACGGTAACAATTACACTTGATTCTAAAGAGTTTGATTTAGCACAGTTTACTTACTGGCCAAACCCGGTTAGAGATGTATTAACTGTATCTTACTCATCACAAATCACTACAGTTAAAGTGTATAACATGGTAGGACAGGAAGTGCTTTCACAAAAAGTAAACGCTCTTGAGGGTACAATTAACATGAGTGCTCTACAAGACGGTACTTATCTTGTGAATGTTGCTACAGATACTGCAACAAAAACTATAAGGGTGATTAAAAAACAGTAAAACTGTTATAAAGCATACCTTTTAAACATTTGTTTAAAAAAAATAGAAAAGCCACCAGTTTTATGGTGGCTTTTTACTTTTTTAAGACTAACTTTGTTAAAAAAAGCTAGCTTAATGTTTTTCTCTCTTGTTATACCTGTTTACAACAGGCCAGACGAAATACAGGAATTACTGGAAAGCCTTACAGTCCAAACATTTAAATCAGAGTTTGAAGTTGTAATTGTAGAAGATGGTTCTACTGTTACCTGTAAAGATGTTGTTGATAATTACAGCGACAGGCTTAGTGTTTCCTATTATTTTAAGCCAAATAGTGGTCCCGGAGATTCCCGTAATTACGGCATGAGGGTAGCAAAGGGAGATTATTTTATTATCCTGGATTCTGATTGTATACTCCCACCTCAATACATGCAAAGTGTTGCTGATAATCTTGAAAAGCAATATACTGATTGTTTTGGCGGACCCGATGCAGCACTTGATTCTTTTAGTGATGTGCAAAAAGCTATAAACTTCACCATGACTTCTTTTTTAACTACAGGAGGAGTAAGAGGAAAATCAGAAAAAATAGAAAAATTCCAACCCCGCAGTTTTAATATGGGGATTTCCAAAAAAGCCTTTAAAGCTTCGGGAGGTTTTGGGAACATTCACCCGGGTGAAGACCCCGATCTTTCAATACGGCTATGGAAACAGGGATTTACCACCATGCTTTTTAAAGATAGTTATGTATACCACAAACGACGTATAGACTGGAATAAGTTTTATATACAGGTAAATAAGTTTGGAAAAGCAAGACCAATACTTGATGTTTGGCATCCTGAATATAAAAAGCCGGTATTTTTATTTCCGTCACTTTTTATGTTTGGATTACTGCTTTCTCTTATAGTACTGTTAATTAATGTGCATTTTTTTATAGATGTTTATATTTTGTACTTCTGTTTACTGTTTGTACTGTCGGCCATACAAAATAAAAGCCTTAAAATAGGTTTACTTTCGGTTGTGGCAGTTTTTATTCAGTTTTATGGTTACGGCACCGGTTATGCATTGTCACTATATAAAGTACAGTTGTTAAAGCAAAAACCGGAAACAGCATTTCCTAAATTATTTTTTTAATAATATGGGCACAAAAATTATTGGCTTAACGGGAGGTATAGGTAGCGGTAAAAGCACCATGGCAAACTACTTTGCCTCATTAGGTGTGCCGGTATATATAGCCGATGAAGAAGCAAAAAAAATATTATTCCTGCCTGCTGCCGTTGCAGAAGTTAAGGAGGCATTTGGCGAAACAGTTTTTACAAATGGTTTGCCTGATAAAGCCAAATTGGCAGGAGTTGTTTTTAATGATCCCGAAAAGCTTACCATATTAAATAGTATTATTCATCCAAAAGTAAAAGAACATTTTTTGGAATGGGTGAAAATGCATAATTCGCAAAATTTTGTGATAAAGGAAGCCGCAATATTATTTGAAAGCGGGAGTTATAAAGACTGCGATAAAGTAATACTGGTAACGGCTCCTAAAGATCTGAGAGTAAAAAGAGTCATGCAGCGTGACAATGTGACCGAACAACAGGTTTTGAGTAGAATATCAAATCAGTGGGACGAAGAAAAAAAGATTAGTCTAAGTGACTATGTAATACACAATATTGACAGGGATGTAGCTAAAAATGAAGCACATAAAATTTATTCAGAATTGAATATAATGTAAAAAATGTTGTTGTTGTTAATCTTTGGTTAATATATTAAGAGTATAATTGTTAAAATGTTAATTTTGTAATGATGAATAAAACAAGATTCCGGTTATTAGTATTTTTTATGAGCCTGTCATTGATAGGTATCATTTTAGTACAGCTATCCTGGATCAATTCATCATTTAGAAACGGAGAGATACGATTTAAATCTGATGTTCAGCAGGTGTTGAATATAGTTTCATTAAGGCTGGAAACTGCCGAAAAAGAAAATTTTTACAGGTTATATAGTCATATAAGAGATAGTGTTGGACATCCGCCAAATCAGGCTGATTTTGCCAATTATCTTTATAAGGGAAATATAAGAGAGCGAAACAATATAATATACTCAGACATAGTGGCTCAGAGCTACAAAGAAGAGTTGGAGTTTATTGAAGATGCATCGGTTTTAAATAATAATTCTTTAACAGAAAATTCGGGTGAAAATGGCATGACTATTGATGCTGTTAAGCAGTCAATGAATAATGTAAAAAAGGAGAATGAAAAAAAGGAAAACCTTAAAATTCAGCTGCTTTTTGAGTATTATAATGAGGGCAGGCCTATAGAAAGCCGTATCTCTGAAGAGACTTTGGTACGCACACTTAAAGCCGAGATGGAAGGCAGTGGTATTGATACCTATTTTGAATATGTTGTTTATAAAGATGGGCTTGCAACAAAAATGCATTCCAAAGGATTTAGTTTCAATCAGGATAACTATGGTATAACACTGTTTCCGGGTAGTAGTCGTATTGGAGATAAGCCCGTTTACAGGCTAATGATTTGCTTTCCTAATAAGCAAAAGTTTATTTTAACAGAGCTTTTAGGTATAACATCATTATCAATAGTATTTACGTTCATTATTATTATTGCCTATTTAAGTGCTATTAATCAGCTTATTAAACAAAAGCAGATATCGGAAATTAAAACCGATTTCATTAATAATATGACACACGAGTTCAAAACGCCTATTGCAACAATAAACCTTGCTCTGGATGCGATTAAGAACCCAAAAATTTTAGGCGATACCGAAAAGGTACAACGGTACCTGCAAATGATAAGGGAAGAGAACAAAAGGATGCACTCTCAGGTAGAAAATGTACTTCAAATCTCTAAACTGGACAGAAAAGAATTAGACCTGAGTAAAGATCAGGCCGATATACACGATATAATTGAAGATGCTATAGAGCACGTTCATTTAATTATTGAAGCAAGGGAAGGGCAGTTAACCCGCCATTTCCATGCAACCAGAACAACAGTGTTGTTAAACGATGTGCACTTTACTAATGTAATAGTGAATATTCTAGACAATGCTATTAAATATTCTGAAGGTGTACCCGAAATAGATGTTTACACTGAGAACGTAAAGGATTTTGTTTTAATCAAAATTACCGATAAAGGCTTGGGGATGTCTAAAACCACTCAAAAACGAATTTTTGAGAAGTTTTACAGGGAGCACACAGGAGATTTGCACAATGTGAAAGGACACGGATTAGGATTAGCCTACGTTAAGAGGATAATAGATGATCACAACTGTCACATTTACGTAGAAAGTGAAAAAGGTAAAGGCAGTACTTTTATTATAAAGATGCCGCTAATAAATTAAAAAAAGAGATATGGAAGAAACACACAAAAAAATTCTTTTAGTAGAAGACGACCCAAATTTTGGGGCGGTTTTAAAAGATTATCTGTCAATTAATGATTTTGAAGTTACACTAGCCAAAAACGGTATGGAAGGCTTCGAAAAATTTAAAAAGGACAATTTCGACCTTTGTATCCTTGATGTGATGATGCCTTATAAGGACGGATATACACTTGCCAGAGAAATTAGAGAAAAAAATAAAGAAGTGCCTATTATTTTCCTTACAGCTAAGTCTATGAAGGAAGATGTATTAAAAGGTTACAAAGTTGGGGCAGATGATTACCTTAACAAACCTTTTGACAGTGAGGTGCTTTTAATGAAAATTAAGGCTATCATTCAAAGAAAGGCATCTGAAACTAAAACAGATAATGCTAAGTTTGAGTTCCAGATAGGAAGGTTCCACCTTAACTCAAAACTACGTTTCCTAACGTTTGATAATGAAGAACCAATAAAACTTTCACCAAAAGAAAACGAGCTGCTTAAAATGCTTGCGCTTCATGAAAATGACCTGATGCCAAGAGAGCTTGCACTTACAAAAATTTGGAGAGACGATAACTACTTTACGTCTAGAAGTATGGACGTATATATCGCTAAACTTAGAAAATACCTTAAACCGGATGAGGATGTTGAAATTCTTAACATTCACGGAGAAGGTTTCCGTTTAGTGGTTAAAAACAAAGTAGAAGAAAAATAAAAGCTAAGTAATCCACTTTTGCAGACTGCCTGAAAAATTTATGAATTCGATCTCATACTTGTTTTTCAGGCAGTCTTTTTTTATGCTTTATTTCCAGTTAAGCTCCAGGGCAAAACTAGGTTTATCGTCTTTTTGTACGGTAAAATAAGTTTGATTATCGTGCTGTCCTTTTCTAATTGATATTTTATCTCCCAGCTTAAGTTCCCTCAGGTAGTTCATGTCAAAACTTTTAAGCTGTTGTTTTAGTAAAGGCTTAAAATCTACCGTGTCAAGACACCATTCCAAATATTTTACATTATTGGCATGGAAAACAATATCAAGGTCAGACAATAATACTGTTCTCTCAGTAGCCACTTCACTTTCTCTTGTAATTTCCACCTTTTTAAACGGCTCCTGTGTAGGCATCCTGTCGGGATACTTTTCAAAATGCTCATGGGGTAAAACCAAAGCTTCGGCCTTACGTAGTTTGGTATTTATAACCGCCCAGTAGGTTAGGGCTCCCGCTACTTTTTTATCCCCTATATACATTTCCAGTGCCCTTACAGATCGTGATCCCTGCAGGTCCAAAATCCATGTTTTTATAGTAACCGTATCACGCCATTTAGGTAGTTCATCCACTTCAACCCTCATACGGCTAAGTACCCATGCCTGGTCGTGTACCTGCATATCGGTAAAGCTCATACCACCCAGTTCGGCATGTGCACCGGCAGTAAGCTGCATAAGGTTGCACAGTTCGGTATGTTTTAAGTGTCCGCTGGGCAGGCACTGTAAAAAATTAATTTCCCAGTTTTGTGTAAAAACCGATGTGAATTGTGGTGATATTGGCATTATAGTGAGTTTTCTATGTAATTAATAATTTCTTGCGGATTAGTATTGAAATCAAACCAATGTACGCTTTCGGTACGCTTAAACCATGTCATTTGCCTTTTGGCAAAGCGTCGTGTATTCTTTTTTATTTCCTCTATGGCAAATTCTTTGGTAAAATCGCCGTCAAAGTAACTAAATAATTCGCGGTATCCCACAGTTTGTAAAGCATTTAACTTTTTGTGGGGATAGAGTGCTTTTGCCTCTTCAATAAGTCCGTTGTTTACCATGATGTCCACACGGCGGTTAATGCGGTCGTACATCACTTCTCTCTCGGCATCCAGTCCAATAACAATAGGAGTAAAGCGTCTTGAATTCTTTTTGATATTTAAGAAAGAGGAGTAGGGTTTCCCCGAACTGATACACACCTCAAGGGCGCGCATCATGCGTTGCGGATTCTCTTTGGCTACATTGGCATAATGTACAGGGTCTCTTTTTTCCAGTTCCTGCTGTAGCCATGTAATTCCGTTTTCCTCATAGCTGTTTATTATTTCCTGTCTCACAGCAGTGTCTACATCCGGGAAATCGTCAAAACCTTTTAAAACAGCATCTATGTACAGTCCTGAACCTCCTACCAATACAGCAAAATCATTTTGCGTGTACAGTTCGTCGAGTTTATTTATGGCATCGCGCTCAAAGTCGCCTACATTATATTCGTCGAAAACACTAATGTTCTGTATAAAATGGTGTGGTGCTGCGGCGAGTTCCTCTTCACTTGGAACAGCAGTACCAATATTCATTTCCTTAAAAAACTGTCTGCTGTCTGCCGAAAGTATCTCGCATTTAAAATACCTGGCAAGCTCAATAGCCATAGCTGTTTTGCCTATGGCTGTAGGACCTATAACGGTAATAAGATATTTTTTATCTGTACTATTCATGTATTAATTATGTAAATGATGCCCGCAGTTATAGCAATAGTTGGCATTATCCTTATGATGGTCTGCATTACAGTTAGGGCATACCTGTGTATTACTGTTTTCGCTACGTTCCTGTATAAACTGTGCGGTAACCAGCCCTGTAGGTACGGCTATAATACCATAACCCATAATCATGATTATAACCGATACAAACTGCCCCAAAGGAGTAACGGGTGTAATATCGCCAAAACCAACGGTAGTAAGGGTTACTATAGTCCAGTAAATACTAACTGGTATATTGGTAAAGCCACTCTCGGGGCCTTCAATTATAAACATAAGTGTACCTAAAATGATACAGAGTATAACGACCGTAAACAAAAATACGGCAATTTTTACACGGCTCTTTTGGAGTGCTGTTAATAATTGGTTTGATGCCCCTACAAACTGACTCAGTTTTAAAATCCTGAAAACCCTTAACAGTCTCAGTGCCCTTATAGATATTAGGAAGCCTAACCCAGGGAATAAAACATCAATGTATTTAGGCAGGGTAGAGAGTAAGTCGATTATACCATAAAAGCTAAAAATGTAGTTTAAAGGCTTTTTGAGTGCAACAATACGTGCAATATATTCAAGCGTAAAAAGTATGGTTATAATCCACTCGGTAACGGCAAGTTCCTTACCATGAAGCAGTCTTATAGATGTTACGCTTTCCAGCATTACAGCCACTATACTTATAATGATAACAAACAGCAGGGCAAGGTCAAAAAAACGACCCGCCGGAGTGTCGGCCTCGTAAATTATAACGTGTAGTTTTTTCCTGAAATCGTCGCTGATAATGCCTTTTTTCAATGCAGTAGGGTTTGATTCCTATCAAAATTACTAAAACTCTTATAGACGCACTATTTTTAAAGCCTTCTTTTTCCTTATGTAGCTTTTAATAATGTTTTTGGCATCCCTGTTATTATCCATAGGGATAAGGATGTTTTTTAAAATATCGGGTTTAGTAATCTGGTAGTTAAGGTTGTAAAAGGCATAGCCTTTGTATTCGCCTTTTTCAATAAGTACGGCACTGCGTTCCTCTACGGTACGCCCACGGTCTATAATAATCATGCTTTGATTATAAAAGCTGTTATTATCTACAAATTCCTGTACGCGTTTGTTGTACTCTTCGACAGATTCATTACCTACACAGGCACCGTTACAGGTATTGAGTTCAAGACCAAAGCAACTCGGTTTCGACGGACTCTCAAGTCCGTTTATTTTTTTACACAGGTTATACTGCTCCACAATTCTGTGCAGGGCATTTTTACCATCGGTAGCACTTGAAAACGAAATGATTTCCTTTTTACGTCCGTCGGTTTTTTGCAGGCTAAGGCACAGGTAACCCTCACTGTTTTTTTCAACGTACACAGACCACGGGAAAACTGTTTTCTTCTGGGCACGATTGTACACGGGTTTATTCACCTTAATTTCCTGGCACTCTTTAAGCAGGGCAATAAGTTCGCTTCCGGTTTCTTCATACTTAACAGCATAGGTATCTCGCTGAATACGTTTTGATTTGCCCGATGTTGCTGTAAAATGCTGGTGCAGCCTTTTCTTTATGTTTCGGCTCTTGCCGATGTATATCAGGTCGCCGTTTTCTTTATATATGTAATAAAGTCCTGTAACCGCAGGGATGCCTTCCAGTATATCAAACAACTTAGGCGGAATTCCTTTTTTCTGATCGGTTTTAATAAGGCTTTTTACAATTTCCTTAGTAGTGTCTTTAGACAGTAATAATTTGAACAAATGCACGGTTGCCATAGCATCTCCGGTTGCACGGTGCCTGTCGCTCATAGGGATTCCCAGTGCACGAACCAGCTTGCCCAGGCTGTGTGATTTTTGTTCGGGTAACAGTTTTTGTGAAAGCTCTACAGTACATAGTGACTGGCGCTCGTAGTTATATCCCAGTCGGTTAAACTCAGTGCGCAGTACCCTGTAATCAAACTGGGAGTTGTGTGCCACTATAATACAGCCTTCGGTAATTTCAATAATACGCTTGGCAACCTCATAAAACTTAGGCGCGCTGCGAAGCATGGCATTATTAATACCGGTAAGTTTTACCACAAAAGGCTGAATGGGTTTCTCGGGGTTTACAAGACTGATAAACTGGTCTACTACCTCATGCCCGTCGTATTTATATATGGCAATCTCGGTTATTCCTTCCTCATTATACTGACCTCCGGTCGTCTCTATGTCAAGTATTGCGTACAAAAAGTGTGTTTATCTATTTAAAGTTTTAAAGATGCAAATTTCGGATAAAATTCCCAAAATTTAATGTCTTGAGCCAAAAATACTACTACCCACGCGAATCATGGTACTTCCGCCGGAAATAGCCAGCTTATAGTCACCACTCATGCCCATGGAAAGTGTTTCGGGTTTGAAGTTAGATCTTTCAGGATGTTCCTGTAGCCTGTCGAATATACCTTTAAGGTAGCCAAACTCCTTTTCAATTTGGTGTTCGCTATCGGTAAAAGTAGCCATACCCATAAGCCCGGTAACTTTTATGTTTTCCATTTGCTGAAACTCGCCAGACTCCAGTATCTCGTTAAGCTCGGCTTCATACAGCCCGAATTTGGTATCCTCTTCGGCTATGTGCATTTGCAACAGGCAGTTTATAACTCGGTCGTTTTTTTTAGCCTGTTTGTTTATTTCTTTAAGCAGTTTAAGGCTGTCCACACCATGCACAAGGTTAACAAACGGAGCCATGTATTTTACCTTATTGGTTTGTACGTGGCCTATCATGTGCCATTCAATGTCCTTAGGCATTTGCTCATGCTTATCGGTCATTTCCTGTATTTTGTTTTCGCCAAAAATACGCTGTCCGGAATTATAAGCCTCCATAAGGTCGCTAACAGGCTTGGTTTTGCTTACTGCCACAAGGGTTACATGTGATGGCAGTGCCTCTTTTATGGAAAGTAAATTTTCTTTTATCGACATTTTTTCAATTGTGGTATTTAGGGCTGACTTTAGGCATCGTCCCGAATAACAAATTTAATACTATTTGCTAAGAAAAAGTACTGTTTGTGTTATATGAAGATATGAAATTTAAATTTCATACACTACAAGTCCGCTCCTGAATTTTGGTTCAATATACGTACTCTTAGGTGGCATAATAAGGTTGTTGTCTGCCAGCTCCTTAATCTCGTTTATAGAGGCAGGGTAGAGCATAAAGCCCACTTCAAAATCACCACCGTCTACCATTTCCTTAATGGCGGTAACAGGTTTACTGCCCGGTATGTAGGCAATGCGCTCATCGTTACGCAAATCACCAATTCCCAGTAAAGGGTTAAGTACTTTGGTGTAAAGAATTTGAGCATCCAGCGACTCCATAACCGAATTAAAGTTAGTGTTTTTTAATGTAAGCGCATAAAAATCACCGTCCAGATACATACCAAACTGATATTTTTGTTTTGGTTTCCATAACTCCTGGTCTTTGTTCACTATCGTGAAATCTTTTTCAAGAGCTTTAAGGAAAGCATGTTTTGTAAGTCCGTTAAGGTCGTTAACTATACGGTTGTATTCGTATATTTTTAAATTAGTTTCGCATATCAGGAAGCTCATAAAATGGTTCAGGTTTGCGTTACCCGAATCTTTGTCCTGATCGTACAGCATTTCTGCCGAAGCCGAACGGTGATGCCCGTCGGCAATGTACAGGTTACCCATTTTTTCAAACTGTTCCTGTACCCACTGTATTTCCTCATCTTCCTTAATACGCCAAATGGTATGCTTGTCTTTATTAAGGGAAGAGAACAGGTATAACGGCCTTTTCTGTTTACGTTTGTCTATCCATTGCTGGAGTTCGTTGTTTTGTGGATAGGTAATAAGCACCGGTTCGGTATTAAAGCCCGTTTGGTGTAGGTAATCCTTAAACAGTTCCACGCGGTAGGCAAGGGTGTCCTCGTGTTTTTTTATCACATTGTTCTTGTAATCTTCTATAGATGTACCTGCAATAATACCTGTAAAGGTGTTGTTTTTGCTGTGTATTTCATATAGGAAGAATATAGGATTAAGTTCCTTTTTAAAAACATCTTCTTCCTTAAATTCCTGATACTTTAACTGCACCCCCTTAAACCTTGTAGCGGTAGATATTTTGTGCAGGTTTACATAAGCAGGATTAAGTATATGTAAAAATGAAAAAGGGTTATAATCAAGCTGTGATGCCAGTTCGGCAGGAGTATACTCTTCGTATGAGCGCGATGTAACCAAACTCACCTTGTCGCGCGTAGGGCGCACAGCTTTAAATGGAACTATTTTTGCCAATTGTGTAAAGTTTAATTTTTACCAAAACGCTTTTTCAGTTCGCGTTCGGTTTTAATAAAAAATAATAATACTGAAAGCAGTAGGAGTGGGATGCTTAATAAGACATCAGTTTTGTGACTGATAGAAAGTAAAGATATGATAACTCCCAGCGGAACCAAAACAACTCCGCTTATAATAAGTAACACCGAAGAGTATTTTTGTGAAAAATCCCATCGCTCCTGTGATGCCATTGATCTTGGGGTACGGTAACCATAAAAATGGTTAATTTTTTTGGGAGGAAAAATATACATTATTGCTCCCACTAAAATGAATACAAGCCCCGACATGCCCAATACCAAAAGCGACTGGCTATCCCAATTAATTTCCATGACTTAAAGAGTTAAAAAAGACGGGCTGAAAAACCCGTCTTTTAATATATTACTTTGCAAACATTTTTGCCACTTTCTCGGCTTTTCTGCTTTCGGAATAATCGTAGAAACCTTCACCCGATTTAACGCCCAGTTTACCGGCGCGTACCATGTTAACCAATAATGGACATGGTGCATATTTAGGGTTTTTAAATCCGTCGTACATTACGTTAAGGATAGAAAGGCATACATCAAGACCAATAAAATCGGCTAGTTGTAACGGCCCCATTGGGTGAGCCATACCCAGTTTCATTACCGTGTCAATTTCATATACACCCGCAACACCGTTGTAAAGTGTTTCGATAGCTTCGTTAATCATTGGCATAAGTATACGGTTTGCCACAAAGCCAGGGTAATCGTTAACTTCTACAGGTACTTTACTTAGTTTAACCGAAAGGTCCATAATGGTTTTGGTAACTTCATCAGAAGTATTGTAACCACGAATAATTTCTACCAGTTTCATAATTGGCACCGGGTTCATAAAGTGCATACCAATTACTTTGTCCTGTCTTGTTGTAACAGCTGCAATTTGAGTAATAGAGATAGACGACGTATTTGTTGCCAAAATTGTGTTTTCCTCACAGTACTCGTTAAGCTGTTTGAATATGTTTAGTTTAAGGTCTACGTTTTCGGTAGCGGCTTCAACCACAAGGTCAACCCCTACAACACCGTCTTTAATATCGGTATAGGTAATAATGTTACCTATTGTTTTAGCTTTATCCTCTTCGGTAATAGTGCCTTTTGCAATCATCCTGTCCAGGTTACCGGCTATGGTAGCCATACCTTTATCCAGTGATTTTTCTGATATATCAATAAGTTTTACTGTAAATCCGCTTTGTGCAAAGGTGTGGGCAATACCGTTACCCATTGTTCCTGCACCTATTACTGCTATGTTTTTCATTATAAAGTCTGTTTGTTTAAAGTTTGCCGAATTTATGAAAATTTGACGGTAAAATTAGCAACAATAATGGCAAATTTGCAACAGAAAACGTTTTTGTAATGAATTTCTTTTCAAATTCGTAATAATAAATGGTTATACAGGCTAATATGATAGTTTTATAAGGTTAATACTCCAGTGAATCTATTATTTGCTGCTCCTTATCGGTTAGTGGTAATACATTGCCTGTTTCCCAGTATTTTTCGCTGTAGTTTTGCCCCATTTCATAAATAGATCTTTTATCCATTTTGATTCCGCTTTCAAAAACCGATTCATCTTTACCGGTTTTAGTTACCACAAGGTCGTTTTTAAATACATAGGTGTTATCATATCCGTTTTTCTTCCATATCCTAGCCGCAACGTGAAGTGAAGCATAATACAGTCGGTACTCGTTATCCTGTGTTGTAAATATGCTTTTGTAATAAAAATCAACCATTTGTATACGGGCTATTAGCATGTTGTAGGAGTGTGCTTCCTTGTCTGAAAGGAACCTCCTTGCTTCCATGCTTAGTATAAGGTTGGTTTCGGGGTTGTATACTATTGTCCCTTCCACATAGTCGTCGCCATCGTCTTCTTTCGGAGTGAACGATATGGTGTTTAAGGTTTGCCCTTCGCTATCCTGTTGTGTTTTGATACTGAAACTGTATTTTTTATAGGTATTGCCCTTAAGTAGTTCGGTAGTGATAAGGTCAAACTCACATCGGTTAGCTGCCGATTTCCTTACGTCTTCAGGGCGAAGGTACATCATCCCTTCCTTATAGTCTTTTAAATGTAATGCTCTGCTTTGTTTTATAAAAACATCGGTTTTTATCTTGTTTTTGTTCCCTTTTTTACGAAGCCTGTAGTCTACAATACCATCGGCAAACTGAACGTACTCATTATTAAAATTTACAAACTCCCTGTAGTAGGTATTGAGCACCAGTGGTGAAGTTAACCTGGCTTTAGATTCTTTTATTAACTGTTCCAGCAGTTCGTTAATAGGGGTATTGGTTATAACTACTTCCTCTAAATCAAAACTCTTTGGTTCAAGAAAATACACACCGTCTTTAGGGAGGTCGTTAAGGGGGATTTCATAATCAAAATACCCTAAATAGCTCAGTTTTATTTTTTTGGTTTGCGGCCCGTAATAGAGCCTAAAGTTACCTTCGCTATTGGATATTGTACCATACCTTCCGTCATCGGTAGTAATGTTTACAAGGGAGAGAGTGAGCCCGGTAGAGACATCTTTAATAATTCCTTTAACGGGAGTTTGGGCTAACGCTGCAGTAACGCCTGCTGCCATTAAAAAAAGAGTAAGGAGTTTTTTCATGGCATATAAACGGATTTGTTAATCTGTTTATTTTACATCCTTTAGCGAACTGATAATCTCTTCTTCTTCGGTAGTTAAAAGTATGGAGTTGTTTTTCTTCCAAAACTCCTCGGTATAATTTGTTCCCGCCTGATATAGATCTTTATCTCTGTATTTTTCTTTTTTGTTGAAAGAACTCAGGTCACTCGTGAAGTTGGTTACGATAAGGTCGCTTTTAAATATGATATTATCGTCAAACCTTTTTTTGTTTTTGATGTAAATATCACCATATACACAGGAGTAAGATAGCATGTAATTATCATTAGTAAGCTTAAACAGGCATTTATAGCCTACGTTTTCCAGTCTTGCTTTGATAATCAGAAAATTTCTCAGCTTAGAATACTGTCTGTGTGACGGAGCCATGTAAAGCTCCATGGCAAGTATAAGGTTCTTGGCAGGGTCATAAGTAACACTACCGGCATATAACGGTTCTTCTATCTCTGGTAATGGCTCGTAGTAAATGGTTTGAACATCATTACCGTTTGCATCTTTTTGTGACTTAACAATAAAAGAATATTTTTTAAATTCCTTTTTGCCAAAAACATGGTCCAGTACCCCAAAATTGCAGTCTCTTGAAACTGCTTTACGCAGGTCTAGTGGAGAGGTCATTTCGGCAGCAAGCATACTTTCCTCATCGGTATTAAGTTTAAAGGCACGGCTTTGTTTTACTACTACATTACTTTTAATCTCTTTACGGCTTTTGTCTACGTTGTAATCTATGAGTCCGTCTGAAAATTTACTGTAAGTATCGTTTATTTTTACAAACTCCCTGTAATAGGTACTTAACAGGAACGGAGCATTTAAATGGTTGTATGAGTTTTTAACCAACTGTTCTACAAACTCGTTAAGTGGTGTACTGATAACTACTATTTCCTCAAGTTCAAAATCTGTTGGTTCAAGATAAAAAATGTTATCCTGTGGCAGGTTTGTAAGATTCACCTCCAGTGGAGCATATCCCAAATAGGTAAGTACTATGGTTTGAGTACCATCGGGGTAACTTAACTGAAAGTTCCCTTCGGTGTTTGATATAGTGTTGTTTTGCTGATCCTTTGTACTAACCGTAACCAGTTCCATGTTTTCCTGTGTGGAGAGGTCTTTCACGGTGCCTTTTAAAAGGTTTTGTGCAATACCACTTGTAGTAACAACTAATAACAGAAGTAAAAACAGTTTTTTCATGGTTGGTAAGGGTTTGGTTAGAATTTTACTGCATCTTTTATCTCGGATAATAAACCGGGTTTTTTATGTCCCAAATGTAATAAGTGTTTTTGTGTGAAGTTAGCTATTTCTCTGTAATTTTTATGATACTGTTGAGATATTCGAGCAACAATTTTTCCGTTTTGTACAAGTAGTAGGTATTTGTATTCGTCTATTGTGTAAACAAACCCTTTTTTTCTCCTTACCTTTCTTGTATAATTATAAAAACCTTCAATATCCTTTAATCTATATTTTTTTTCTTTGAGCAGCCCCCAACCTTTCTTTACAAGTATTTCATGGTTGTTTATTTTTATTGAATTGATTTTAAGAATCCCTTCGAGGAAAAATATATTGAATCCCATTGTTAAGGAGAACAGAAACATAGGGAGTAATACTATAAGCTCATAAAATTGATTAAAGGAGTAGGTTGGGACTAATAGTAAAAGAATGAAAAATGAAATATAAAAAACATTTGCTATCAGAACAAAATATACCGAAATATAAAACTTAGATTTTACCGACATATATTAAAAACTTAGTGCATCTTTTATCTCTGAAAAAATGTTAGGCTTTTTATACCCAAGATAGGTTAAATGCTCTTTAGTAAACTCGGCCATTTCATTATAGTTACTGTGGTAGAGGTTAGAAATTCTTGCTACAATTCTCCCTTTATACATTAAATGGATAAAATCATATTCAATGATTTCACTTCTAAAACCATTCTTTTTTCTTGTTTTTCTGGTAAAGGTATGAAAGCCTTCCAGGTCTTTGAGTCGGTATTTTTTTTCTGCTCCTAATCCGAAAAATTTTCTAACAAGAACTTCCCTTGAATTAAGTTCTACTTTAATTATCCTTAAACGTACTTCATACAGTAAAGCAGAAAGTAATATCCATGCCGATGATATTATAAAAAATATTAGAGCCTCAATAGGGATGTTTTCCTTTCCTACAGTAACATTTATACTAATTATTAAACCTATTGGTAATAATACCAGAAACGGAAAATAAATGTAAGATGTGAACTTCGACCTGATTACCATAACTATTTATTTTCAAAACAGTCTATAATGCGGTAAGCTATCCTTAAGGCTTCGGTACCGTCTTCCAACGTTACTATTGGTGTAGTATTGTTGTTTATGGCATCGGCAAAAGTTTCCAGTTCATCCAGTATGGCATTGTTTGCCACAATTTCAGGATTCTCAAAGTAAATTTGCTTTTTAAGACCTTCGGCATTTTGCAGTAT
Source organism: Flavobacterium rakeshii (assembly GCF_009741375.1). Classification (GTDB taxonomy): domain Bacteria; phylum Bacteroidota; class Bacteroidia; order Flavobacteriales; family Flavobacteriaceae; genus Flavobacterium; species Flavobacterium rakeshii. Next base: position 101,198 of record NZ_WOWP01000001.1, on the reverse strand, counting down.
CATATCAAAATCGCCCGGTTCTTCGGGAGCATCTTTCATTTTTACCACTTCACACATCTTATCTAAAAAGTCAACCGATATATAAGCATCCTTTTGGAAGAAACGCGACTTACGCATGTTTTTAAGCGATATACGGCTTGCTGTAAGGTTTGCCACACATCCGTTTTCAAACTCAATACGGGCATTGGCAATATCGGGCGTATCACTAATAACCGAAACACCGCTGGCCTTTACATCCTTAACCTTACTTTTTACCACGCTAAGTATAACATCTATGTCGTGTATCATTAAATCCAGCACTACAGGCACATCTGTACCGCGAGGGTTAAACTCGGCAAGGCGATGGGTTTCAATAAACATAGGGTTAGCAATTTTCTCGCGGGTAGCCATAAAGGCAGGGTTAAAACGCTCTACGTGTCCTACCTGTCCTTTTACGTTATATTGTTTGGCAAGGGTTATAATCTCCTCGGCTTCTTCAACCGTGTTAGATATAGGTTTTTCAACAAAAACATGTTTGCCGGCAGTAATGGCCTCTTTGGCACAATCGTGATGTGAAAGGGTAGGGGTTACAATATCTACCACATCCACAGCATTTATAAGTTCTTCTATAGAGTCAAATTTACGGTAGCCGTGTTCTTTTGCCACTTTATCGGCATTGGCGCTGTTAGGGTCATAAAACCCTACCAGTTCATATTTTTGGGATTGGTTGAGTAAACGCAGGTGGATTTTCCCTAAATGGCCTGCGCCCAATACTCCTACTTTAAGCATAAAGAAAAATTTTTAACAAAAATAAAACTATTTCGCTGTAAAACGCAAGAACACAGTACTAAAAATAATGTATGTTTTTTACGAATATTGCATTGTTAATATGATAGTGAATTTACTATTGCACCCTATGTGAAATGTTTTCTATTTTTACAAAATAAACATTTTGCAGCATTGAGAGATACAGGAAAACATCAGGGACTTCGTAATCAGTTGGTAAGCGTTTTGGAACAAAAAGGCATTACAGATAAAAATGTACTTGCGGCCATTAAAAAGATACCGCGACACCTTTTTTTAGATTCCAGCTTTGAAGATTATGCCTATCAGGATAAGGCTTTCCCTATTGGGGCAGGTCAAACTATATCTCAACCTTATACCGTAGCATTCCAATCACAATTACTGGAAGTAGAGCCCGAACATAAAATACTTGAAATAGGCACGGGGTCTGGCTATCAAACCGCTGTATTATGTACTATGGGGGCAAAAGTATACAGTGTGGAAAGACAAAGGGAACTTTTTAAAACCACATCGCTGTTGTTGCCTAAACTGGGTATACGACCTAAACACCTTTCGTTTGGCGACGGCTACAAAGGGCTGCCTAATTTTGCTCCGTTTGACAGTGTTATTGTTACTGCCGGTGCTCCGTTTATACCTAAGCCTTTAATGGCGCAGTTAAAAATAGGAGGCAGGCTTATTATTCCTGTTGATAACGAGCAGGGTGTACAGATAATGACAATGCTGATAAGAAAAAACGAAACCCAGTTTGAAAAACATGAATTTGGCGAATTTAGGTTTGTACCATTGTTGGAAAATAAAAACTAACGTATAAAAAAAGGGTTGACTTAATGTCAACCCTTTTTTTATTTGTATACTTTTTTGATTCTGTCCAGATCGCGCTTTACATCACGATCTTTAATGGTATCACGCTTGTCATAATTCTTTTTACCGCGTGCCAGCCCAATTTCCAGTTTGGCAAGTCCTTTTTCGTTTGTAAACAGCCTAAGCGGAACAATAGTCAAACCTTTGTTCTGTACACTTTTTAAAAGACCTTTAAGTTCCCTTTTGTTAAGCAGTAGTTTACGTTCACTTTTTGGAGCATGGCTAAAGCTTCTGCTATAAGTGTATTCTTCTATATTGGTGTTTATGGCAAACAGCTCATGACCGTGAAATTCACAGAAACTTTCGGCAATAGAAGCCTTGCCCAAACGAATGGATTTAATTTCAGATCCTGCCAAAACGATACCGGCTGTATAACGCTCCAGTATCTCATAATCAAAGCGGGCTCTTTTGTTTAATATGTTAACCGTTTTTTGCATAAGGATTGCAAAGGTAAGTACAATAGTTTAATGCGGCAAGGGGTTAGCCCGGCCTGTAATAATTATATTTTATGGGTAATATGTTGGTAATTATGCTTCAATGTGGTAATAAAAATACTAACTATATTTACACTATGGAAACAAAACGCTCAAACGACCCTTTACACGGCATAACCTTAAAAAAGATAGTAGAAGACCTTGTGGCTTTTTATGGCTTTGATACCCTTGGCGAACTGATAAAAATAAAATGTTTTAACGAGAATCCAAGTGTAAAGTCGAGCCTTACTTTTTTAAGAAAAACCGACTGGGCACGTAAAAAGGTGGAAAACCTGTATATACGTACTCTGCCAAAAATGCAGCAGGACTAAGCCTCTGCAATACCTTTCCATTTTTTTATAAGTTTTGTAAACGGATACATGTATAGTAATATAAACGCCATGTTTATATAAAAAAATTCAAGGGCGTTATCATGTATAATTTTTTCTAATCCGGTTCTTTCATATATACGACTTCCGTTAATATCTCTTATTTCTGTGGCATCATAGTATGTGTATAAATAGAAATATACTATTACCAAACTAAATGGCAATATCCATAAAAGGATGTTTGCTACTATACCCGATAGTTTTTTTGATGTTTTTTGCCTGTTAATATATACAAAGTATATAAGGCATACTATTAGTATTACAGCCCATATCGTAATAAAGGTGACTGATTGACTGCTATCGTAATATCCTGTTAAACTATAAGTTATTATAAACGAAAAAATAAAGGTAATAAGCCCCATTATACCCAATGAAATAACTGAAATAAACCAGTTTTTAACTGAAGATATCCTGAAAGAAAAAATAACAAGTGATGCTATAAAGGCAAAATAAATAATGCCAAGAATGTCCGTGAAATCAATAGGTGAAACGTAGGCTCCCGAAATTCTGTCGTATGCATTTTCCATACGCTTAAGCGGTACATAATATTTGGCTAATACAAAGGGTGTATTTTCACTTTTTTCTAAGCGGTTATTTTCTAAGTCGTTTCTGGTTTTATATTCCTTATTGTTGCGTGATTTTCTTTCATCATTTATTACATTAAATTCATCATTTCCTACTATCTGGTAATCATTATAATCATTTGGTTTATAAACAAAATCAAACCACTGTTTTGAGGTTATATTGGCTTGTAAGTTATGTTCGTTAACTAAAACAAAAAAATCATCTAACAGTTTTTTAATAGAGTCTTTTTCCCTGTTTAGCATCCAGGTTTTTACTTTCCATTCATTAATAGAATCATGTATATTTTCCTGAATACTGAATTTTAAATTTTGTTTGTTAACTAAAGAAGTAATAGGGTATTGGTTCCCAAAATAACATACTGTATCCCATTCTGGGTTGTATAATTCCTTTCCTTTATTCCTTTTATTTCCTCCATTATACACTTCAGGTACAGGTTCAATTTCCGGAATCACTACCACCTCTTCATCATACTCCTTATATTCATACCTGAGATTGTTATTTTCTAATGAATCGAGAAGCTCGTTATACTGTGTTCTGTCAAAACGACCCCAGTGATAAAACGACCCGTCTACAAATATTGATGCTCTGCTCAATAAGTTTGTTCTCTTTATTACTTCTTCTTTACTGTAGTAATTCCTTGCCCTTAAATCAAAGGCATATTCATATATCGCAGTATTGCTGAAGTTTAACAAACATACAGTTAATATAATAAGCCACTCTTTATACAGGGAGTTGTTTTTTTTAGGATAAAACGATTTAAAACCATTGTTCCTAAAGTAAAAAGTAAGCCATAGTATAATAACCAGTAAACTAATAATCAGGTTTAGAAATATAGTCATTGGCTCATAATGACTGTATTCATCAAGGCTATGCGGATCATTAAAATCTACAGCTCCTGTAAGGTAACCGCCGGCAAAAAATAAAATATTAATGATAAGGGTTATTATTATTACAGGGATAAACTTTGTATTCCACAGCAAAGGGTGGTGAAGCAGTAAATAGTTTTGTATTTTTTTAAACATGGCTGGTGTGGTTTTTAGGAAACAAAAAAGCGTCTGGTTGAGTTAGAGATATCACGTATATAAACCACCGGTATATTTTGGTCTATAACTGCTTTCATAAAATGATTTATGGTAACACTACCGTTAAATGTGGCGATATAAGTACCTCCGTTAAACTGTAGGCTCACCAAGCCTGTACTTAACAGGTAATCGTTTAATTTACTTTGTGACCAGGGACTTTCAAACTCTATTACTAAATGTTTTTCAGTATCGTTAGCCTCATTGTTTTCTTTCAGGTTTTTTTGTATTCCCTGTTTCAGGAATATAACCTCATCAGATGTTTTTTCTACCTCATACAGTTGCTGCGAACTCAGTATTATTCCTATTGGCCTAAAGGCCGATTTAGCTATGGCCTTAAAATCTTCCAGTACGGTTTGTTGTGCCAGTATATCTAAATTGGCAAGGGGTTCGTCTATAAGCAGCACTTTAGGTTTTCGTAACAGCATACGCGCCAGTTCAAACCTCATTTTATAACCGGAAGAAAGATCTTTCTATTTATGTTTCCTGAATTTTCTAAGTCCCAGCCTGGCAACTACCAGTTCTACCACAAGCGGAGATTCTTGTGGGGAAAAGCCGTAGCTTGTGGCTGTAAACAGCAGGTTATCCATCATGGAACCATACCAGGTATCTGTTCGCTGCGGTATGTAAACCAACTTGGTACGCAGGTCATACAAATCTTCATGCTTAAAGTTATAGCTAATGTGTCCGCTGGTAGGGTGAAGCTCACCACACAGGGAGCGTAAAAGGGTTGTTTTACCATTACCGTTTTCACCTACAAGCCCTATAATATCTCCTTCATTAAGCGATAGGTTAACCGGACCAAGGGTAAAGCCCGAGTATTTTTTTGTAAGCTCACTGGCTTCAAGTATGTTTTGCCTTATTTGTTGCGGTCGCTTTACTAATGCCGAATGTAGTTCTGCCAATAGTTCCTGTAGCTTTTCCTTTTTGGAGTTGTCATCAGGGTTATTGTCAAGCCAGTTAAGCAGGTTGCATGTTTTTGTGTAAAAGCCTATTTCCTGAGTATCGAGGGTAAAGTCAATAATACGTTTAACGGCAAGCGGATAGTCTTCAAACTTCAGGAAGTCTAAAATTTCCTGATATTGTTTTTCAAATTCGTTCATAAGTAAAGCGTGTAAACTTCAAATATATCAAAAATCAAAGTGATATTTAACAAAAAAGCCCTGCAATTGCAGGGCCATACATCAATATAAATAAACTAAAATTATTTTAGATTACTCAGGGTCACTTACCGTAATGGTTTTATAAATATAAGTATAAGCCGTTCCTTCCTCATTTACACCATTGGCAAATTTTAATTCATATTCACCCGGCTCATCTTCAGAAAAGACAAAACCTTCGGTAGTTATGTGTTGGTTACCGGTACAGTTACAGCCTTCATACTGTACAGCCGGATATACACTTTTTGGGTAAACACCATTTTGTTGAAATCCTATAAAAGTACCACACCCATCTACAATAGTAAACGATACATTTATGGTTATTTCCTCGCCGGTTAACACAGTATCAGGACCGGTAACCTGAGTTGCAAACGGATTAACTGTTTGAGAACAGTAATTTTCATCATCACTCAAACATCCGCTAAGAGTTGTCATTGCTAAAAATAGTGCTAAAAACTTAAGGTACTTCATAGTGCTTCTTCGTTGTTTTTGTTTATTAGATGCAACTGTATTAAAAAGGTTGCTGGTAAACTGCAAATTTTAACTAAATTTTATAGTTATGCAATTATTGTTTCTCTGTTGTATTTGTTTCTGTATTCAACAGGAGAGAGTCCGGTTAGTTTTTTAAAGAGGTTTCTAAAGGTTTTGGTATCATTATAACCTACTTCATACATTATTTCGTTAATATTTTTATTGCTGGTTTCCAGTTGCTTTTTTGCAGCTTCAATTTTAACGCGCTGTATGTATTCGCCTGCTGTATTGTTTGTAGCCTTTTTAAAACGTCGGTCAAAATGCCTTCGCCCTATGGCAAACTTATCGGCAAGTTCATCTATAGATATTTTTTCGGCAATGTTTTGCTCTATAAACTCCTGAGCCTTGCGTATAGGCTCATCATCATGATTTTTTTGCCCGTTAAACATGATGAATGGTGACTGACTCTTACGGTCAATTTCTAAAGCAAATACTTTAGAGGCGACAATGGCAATATCACGACCGGCATGTTTTTCAACCAAATGTAGCAGCAGGCTCCAATATGAGGTAGCACCACCACTGGAGTAAAGTCCCTGTTGTTCGGTAACAATGCGTCCGTCTACAAGTGTTACATCGGGGAACATTTGCCTAAACTCGTTTGCCGTTTGCCAGTGGCTGGAACATTCTTTACCGTCAAGCAGTCCGGTAGATGCCAGTAAAAACGAACCTATACAAAGGCTCGCTACTTCACTACCGTTATTGTAGTGTTTTATTATCCACGGAATAAAATCCCTGTTAATATCTATAGCCCTTTCCAGTTGCCCGCTAATAGCAGGTATAATAATCAGGTCGGTTTTTTTAATGTCTTTCAGCAGGGCATCAGTACGCACGGCAAAAAGTCCTTCGTGATATTCCACCTCGCGTGACAGTCCTACAAACTGAATATTAAAAACAGGGGAGTGCCCGGCAGCTTCAAGAAAATTGTTTGCTCCAGTAAAAATGGTTCGGGGATCTACTATGCTTGCCATTATAGCCTCGTTTGGCACCAGTATCGATACATGTATCATAATTCCTTTTTCTATTTAGTAAAACGTAAAGGTGGTAGCGATAAACATGAAAACAAAGGCTAAGGTAATAAAATTATTTATGTCGGTAACCGCCCCTTAAAATGTCTGTACCTGCACCGTGAGGGGCTGTTACTGTGCTATATCTTTGTTAATCACCTTAAACCGCTATGTTACACACAAATAAAGAAACACAAAGTAAGCGAAAGCTTATACTCTCCATGAATGTAACCAGTGACGGTTACCTTTCGGGACCGCACTGCGAACTCGACTGGCATTTTAATACCTGGACTACCGAGATGGCTGAGTGCCTTGCTGATGAACTTAATAAGGCCGATACCATTCTCTTCGGAAGGATTACCTTCAATGCCATGTCGGCCTACTGGTCCAATAAGGGAGTTGATTTATCTTCTCCTGTTGAAGACCGTGCCTTTGCACAAATGATTAACACTTATACCAAAGTGGTATTTTCTAAAACGCTAACTCATAGTGCCTGGAATAACAGTATTATGGTAAATGATGATCCTGCCAATTATATAAAGAATTTAAAAGAGCAGGAGGGTGACGCTATTATGATATATGGCAGTGCACAACTGGTTTGGTATTTAATAGACAGTCAGCTTATAGATGAGTTTCAGTTATGGGTGCATCCTGTAAAACTGGGCAGGGGGAAACTGTTGTTCAAATCGATGGCTCCACATTTTTTGGAACTGGTAGCCACAAAAGAGTTCCGTAACGGAGTCATGCTGTTTTACTACAGACGTAAGTAGTAGATAAAATATAGATAATTAAAAAAGGGAAATTAAAATACAATTTCCCTTTTTTCTGCCAGTTCCTTTATTTTTTGTGAAGCTGTTTTTTCAAAGTCCACACTGGTATCATAGTATTTATCGCCTTCGGCAAGTATGGCAAAGTCGCCTATTTCCACACCCAGCCATGTGTTCCCGTCATCATCTACGGTTAGGGTATAAGTGTAACCAATATTGGTAACGCGCTCTTCCCATGTAGGTACATATAGTTCGTATCGTAGCCTTTGGTTAGGGATAAATTCAATTACCGATAGTCTTGAATATCCCGGCCATTCTATCACAGTGGCAGGGTCAATGTCATAATCGCCAAAGTCTTCGGGAAGCTGGTCCCACAGGCGAATGTATCTGGGTTTTGTAAGCACCTCCCACACACGGCTAAGGGGTGCATTTATCCTAATGTTGTTTTTTACAATAAGTGATTTACTCATAGCTTTTTAGTTTGATTTTACCTTAAAATTAATCAAAGCAAAATGTACCGGTAAGCTATTTAACGCTCTTTAACTTCGCTTTATAAATTGGTTTTGAGTTCAATAATCTCTGATTTGAAAAAATCGAACAGAAAAACCCTATCGTATCCGCTTTCAAACGGAAGGTATAAAACCTCATCCTTAATAAAGAAATGATCACACTTACTCTGGTAATTATCCAGTGTAAGTATAAGCCATTTTTTATTGGTTCCGCTGGCTTTTATCTCCTCCTTTTTTAATACTTTTATTACATCTTCGCGGGCAATTTCTTTAACCTTTAGGTTAGCATTTATTTTATGGTAAAGGGCTTGTGTGCGGTTAAATTCCTTCACATAGCAATAGTGTACCATTTCACCTTCGCTGCACAGTATAAGTTCTTCCTGAAGTTCCAGTAACCCGTTTGTGGTAAAGTTGTTTATATGCTTGTAGAGCGTAAGCGTATAAAACCCCTGTTTTTGATTGTGGAGCAGGTTAAGTTCGGTTTCCTGTAGTGTTTGTTCTAAAACATCACTGTAGCCCGATTGTATAAGGTTGAGGTCGGCCACAACTGTGTTAATCTCTTCGTTATTATACTTCAGTCCAAAGTCACCGTTAATAGTAACAAACTCCCTGCTTGTGGAAACAAACTTCCATAAAGTGGATAGCTCCTGTAACTTCTTTTCCTTTTTTTGTGTGCTAACAGAAAGATTTTCAATAGCATCTGTCCATTGCCCCATTGTATATAAATCCATTAGTAACTAGTTTTATTCAAATGTAAATTACATATAAGTACAGGGTAATTATTTTATACAAACAGCCCGTTATATTATACAAACCCAATATTTGGTATTACTTAAATCTTAATTAGTAAGTTTGGTATAATTAATTAGCGGTTTTGTATAAAATTGATGCGTTAAAGTGCTAATTTGCATTATTTCGCAGTGTAAAATTTATGGGTTTGGATAACTTTTGTTTCAATAATAAGAGCTGGTTTGTTGAGTTTTTTATAGGTAAGAGGTACAGGGTGTACAGGCATTTGCTCATTCTTACTTATTTACTTTTAGTAATGTATGACCCAAACGGGGTTAAGGAATATTCGGGACCATATAATTATTACAACAAAACGATATGGTTTGGCTATTTCCTGCTAATGGTATACATAAACATGTATGTGCTTATACCGCGTTTCCTGCTTAAAAGCCGTTTTGTAACCTACCTTATTTCGCTTATAGCTATGGTAGTATGCAGTTATGCAATGATTAGAATTGTAAGGACCACCTATATAGAACCCTACAGGGTATTGCCCGATAAAATGCATCATTTGGGCATATACAGGGAAATACTTAATGTGAGTAATATATTGATAATGCTGGTGTTCTCCTCTACAGCCATAAAGCTTTTTCAGGAGTGGGTATATAATACTAACCGTATTAACGAACTGGAACGTAACTCACTGGAAATAGAGCTTAAAGAATTAAAAAATCAGGTTAATCCTCACTTTTTGTTCAATATGCTTAACAATGTAAGCGTACTGGTTAAAAAGGATACCGATAAAGCTTCTCAAGTCATTATGAAACTATCGGGCTTCCTGAGGCATTTACTTTATCAGAACAGGAGGGACGCAGTAGCTTTGGTTACAGAAATTCAGTTCCTTAATGACTTTTTGGAACTGGAAAACATAAGACGTGATGATTTTAGCTTTACCATTGATATGGTTTGCGAAAATGAGATTAAGATGATTATGTTACCGCCTAACCTGTTTGTAACCTTTGTTGAAAATGCCGTGAAGCACAGTGTGGATTTAGATAATCCTTCGCATATTGATATAGGTTTTGGTGTTGTAGATCATAAACTGGTATTTTCGTGCGTGAATACAAAACCCGAAGAACCTACAGCCGTGAACAATGAGGGCGGACTGGGGTTAATAAATATAAAAAGGCAGTTAGAACTGCTGTATGGCGAGACTTTTGAACTCGATATTAATGAAACTGATACTCAGTTTATGGTTAAATTAACGTTACTGGTATGAACTGTATAATTGTAGACGATGAACCGCTGGCCCGCGAAGGTATGCTGTTGCTTTTGCAGGATATTGGCAGTGTAACGGTTAAAGGATGTTTTAACGGGGTAAAAAAAGCACGCGAGTTTTTAAATGAAAACGATGTAGACCTTATTTTTCTGGATATAGAGATGCCGGGTATAAACGGACTTGATTTTGCCTCATCGGTACCAAGGGAAACACTAATCATATTTACTACGGCTTATTCGCAGTATGCCCTAAAAAGCTATGAGGTAGAAGCCATAGACTATTTGGTAAAACCCATAGAAAAAGACAGGTTACAAACCGCCATAGAAAAAGCATTAACCTACCATAACCTGCTTAAAGGAAAGGGAGGGGAAATGGAAGGTGTTGAAAACGAATACATGCTTGTAAAAAGTGACCGTAGGTACCATAAAATACTTTTTACCGATATACGATACATAGAAGGATTAAAGGACTATGTGGTAATCCATCTTGACGAGAGTAAAATGGTAACCGCCATGAACCTTAAAACCATACACGGTAACCTTAACACTAAGCAGTTTGTGAGGGTAAGCAAGTCGTATGTGGTAAACCTAAGCCATATCGATTCGTTTGACAATCATACCGTATATATAAAAACAGCAGAGATACCTGTAGGCGATGTATATCGCAAAGACTTTTTCGAACTCTATTTAGGCCGCAGCCAGCCTGATAAGCTATAGGAGTTTAATCATCAATCAAAAATCATTATTCCATGAAAAAAAGCCTGCTTTTATTTTCATCGGCATTCTTATGCCTTTTTGCAAACGCTCAGGAACAGGACGAAATCAAAAAAGGTTTCCAGAGGGAACTGGCAGACAGGTTTCCGTCGTTTCGTATAATCGACCTGCAATACCAGCAGTACCTGCCGTCTGATTTTGATTCTGAGCTTTACAAACAGGACTACCAGGAAGGGACACTGCAAAACCACAGCAGGCTGAAACTTGCCGTTAACCTTCCTGTAATAAGAAAGCCGAAATGGAATATTACCACATCGCTTAATTATACTTACGAGAGCCTTACAGTAAACAATCTTACCAATACAGGTACTTATAACGGACCCGTTAACAACAATACCAGTGATTTTCATTATCTGGCAGGAGCATTAAGTTTTACTTACTTTTCTAAAATGTTCAATAAGCCGTTTATTTATAACGCTAGTGTTTTTGTCGATGGGTCAGAACAGTCTGCAGAAAGGATAAAAGGTTTTGTAGGAGGGACAATCGTGCTGAAACGCAATGCCCGTACTACCATTAGTACGGGACTGCTTGTTTTTATAGATCCGGCATCGCCTGTACCCGTTGCACCTGTATTCACACTGGAACATAAGTTTGAAAACTCGCAATGGGTGTTTGACTGTTTCCTGCCAAACAGGCTCTTGTTTAGACATCCGCTATTTAAAAACAGCAGGATACTGCTGGGTAGCGAACTTACCTCAAACGGATTTTATGCCTACCCCAACCGCGCTGGTTTTGCAGATGTATACGATTACCGCCAGCTTGAAATAAAAACAGGCTTTACTTATGAAACCATACTAAACCATCAGTTTATAGCCTATTTTAAAGGCGGGTTAAGCAATGTGTTTAATTCCCGTTTTACCGAAAGGGGAGAGGTTACCTCAAAGTATATACTCTCTACACAACAAAATGCAACAGGCTATTTTAATGTGGGTGTTTCGTTTAATCCGTTTGCCAAAAAACCGGAGAAAAGGGACTAATCTTTTTTTAGTTTTTATTTAACAGATAAACAACTGTTTAAAAGTTTTTTACACTTCCCTTTGTTTGTGGGATATACCGTAAAACGGTGTGGGTTTTTACCTGCTAAATATTTCTTAAACAAAAGTTATATACTCATAAAGTGCTGGTATGTAAGTATATAAATTTAGAAATTGCAGTATCAAAATCAACCAAAAACAAAATCATGAAACTGCTTTACTATTTTCTACTATTGTTTGTAGTACTGTTAGGTGGATACCTGTTTATTAACAATTTTAGCTTTGATAACGAAAGCTTTAGCGGTTTCCTCTTAAATACCCTTTTTATATTCTTGTTGGCATGTGTTGCAATACTTACAGTAGTGTTGCTGGTACTTGCCATTAAAAGAAAAAGCGTACACAAGGGTATTATGACAATACAGGAGTACTACCGATACAAGGAGTATAATGCAGACTAAGAAAAAAGGAGTTTAGTTAATCGATAATTATAGAAGGTGTGTTAATTCGAAAAGCCGGGAAAAACCATACGTTTTCCGGCTTTTTTGTTGTTATTCCTCATCGAGATTTTCGTTAAATACTGTAGGCAGCATTTTAGGTATAAACTTAATAAGCACCGGTAACAGCAGGCTACCACCCGGTAGCAGGAAAATAGTAAGAGACGGTACTGTTTTACAAATTTCAAGCAATTGTTTCTTAACCTTTTTCTTTTCGCCTTCATCTAGGCTGCGGTGAGTAGAGTGGGTAAGCAGCAACATAAGTTCGCCATTATTGGAAATCTCCTTGATAAGGCGTTTTTTGTTACGGGTAATAAGCAGCGAAACAGTTTTTGCCGCATGTCCGTAAAAATGCTTTATAGGGTTGGAGTATTTAAAGTACGGAATCTCATTTTTATATTCTTCAATAAAAAGGTCAAACGACTCTATACTCTGTTTGGCAATATCCCTGCTAAGTTTAAGCTGACCGGCTAGGTTGTACAAAAACTCAATTTCGGTTTGTTCCTCAACGGCATCGCTCCATACCGCCATTCCTGCCATATCCAACAGGTAATTTTTTTCCAGTTCCGATTCTGCAAAATCCAGTTCGGGCATGGTAATACTGCCGTTGTTTATTTTAGACAGTTTAGTATAACGTACAGACGATTCAAACAGTTTAAGGATAAGGTCGTCATAGTACGATTTTTCGGTTTTCTCGGTAAGCGCAATAGCAACAATACCCATAACTGTTTCCTCGAGCCTGCGCAGGTATTTCTCAGGCAGCTCATGGTACAACAGGTATTGGCGAAAAGCCAGCACATCCATAAACAGTAAAGCATTGGTAAGTATATGCGAAAAGTTACGGCTTATAATATTGTCGTTTGTTTTAATACGCTGCTCCAGTATAGCTTCCAGCTGATGGCTTGGTTCTCCTGCCGGCAATACTATTTTAAGCGGATTAAACCCTTCGGGAGTCATTTCCCTGTAAAAGGCAATTGCCTGATTAATAAAGTCGGTTTTATTTTCCTTCTGGTTTACCAGTCTGTATAAGGCATACAAAGTGTTAAGCAGTGCCGCCTTTGTAGTCTCTTCCGATGTCCATCCTTTGGTCTCGGCATCATCAAGGTCGTTAAAGCTCACCACATGTCCATATACAAACCCGGTTTCCCTTACGCGAAGGTAAAACTCACGGGAACTGTTATTTATGTGTGGATTATCTTTAAGCTTGGCAAAAAACTTATCGATCCATCCGCTGGCAGAAGGGTTAATCATACTGTGTTAATTGTATTGCAAAACTATGACTTTTTATAAATTAAAAAACCAATTTAACAAGAGTTAAATAAATCCTATAATTGGGCTAACACTTCCGTTACAAATGTAATATGCTATAACTTTATAAGTAAAACCTTAATTAATAAGTATATGACCCTTAAAGCAGGCTATCCGTTCTGGTTGGTAAAAAACGGACTACCATTTACATTCCCTAAGTTAGATCATGATGTGGAAACCGATGTTGTTATTATAGGTGCAGGTATATCGGGAGCGTTGGTTAGATATTATCTGGTAAATGCAGGTATACAATGTACTACTATAGATGCCCGTACTATTGGGCTGGGCAGTACCAGTGCCAGTACCGCACTGCTTCAGTATGAAATAGATGTCCCTTTGTATAAGCTCACCGAAATGATAGGTAAGGAAAATGCCCAGAGAGCCTATCAGTTATGCGGAGAAGCGATAGATACCCTTGAGGAGATTACCAAAGGTTTTAAGCCCGACGGATTTAAAAAACGTAAAAGCCTGTACTATGCGGCTTATAAAAAAGATGTAAGCTGGCTTAAAAAGGAATATGAAGCAAGAAAGGAAGCAGGGTTTAAAGTACGCTGGCTAACTGAGGAGGAACTGAAAGACGAGTATGGTTTTAAGGGTTATGGCGCTATAGTATCAAGCAAGGCTGCCGAGGTAGATGCCTATATGCTTACGCACTGCCTGTTACAGCACCGTAAGAAAGGGGAGGAATTAAATGTTTTTGACCGTAGTCCTGTTACCGATATTAAACACAACAAAAACGGAGTGGTACTTAAAACCGAATCGGGGCACACTATCAAAGCCAATAAACTGATATATGCCACAGGCTATGAGGTGGTAAATTTTATTGATAAGGATATTGTTAACCTGTTGTCTACTTATGCGGTGGTGAGTGAACAGTATAACGACAGGCCTTTTTGGAAAGATGAGGTACTTATATGGAACACTGCCGACCCATATCTGTACGTTCGCACAACTCCCGATAACAGGGTGCTGGTAGGGGGCAGGGATGAAAATTTCTCTAATCCGGCAAAGCGTGATAAACTGATAGACAGGAAAACCAAACAGCTTACTAACGACATAAATAAGATGTTTCCTAACCTTAACTTTAAGCCCGAATTCAGTTGGACAGGTACTTTTGGCTCCACAAAAGACGGACTCCCATACATTGGGCCGTATAAAAAATTACCAAACGGATATTTTTCTTTGGGTTTTGGCGGAAACGGCATTACCTTTAGCGTGGTGGGAGCACAAATACTGTGTGACCTGCTGCAGGGCAAAAAGAATAACGATTTGTCCCTGTTTTCGTTTGACCGATAAAATTACCTGTTACAACCATGAGCATAAAGCATAAAGGCCTTACAGTATGGACGCTTTTAAAGACTACGTTTACCGAATTTTTTTCAGATAATGCCATCAAACTGGCGGCATCACTGTCGTATTATACCATATTCTCCATTGCGCCGCTTTCCATTATAATTATATCGGTTTGCGGACTCTTCTTTGGGGAAGATGCCGTTAAAGGGGAGTTTTACGGACAAATAAACGAGTTTGTAGGTCCTAAGGCTGCAGCACAAATTCAGGAAATTATTACCAATACAAAACTATCGGGCGATAGTGTACTGGGGCTTGTTATAGGTATTGTGGTACTGTTTGTGGGAGCATCGGGGGTATTTGTGGAGATACAAAGTTCCATTAACTATATATGGGGGCTAAAAGCAAAGCCCGATAAGAGTATTAAAAAGTTTATTAAAAACAGACTTATGTCGTTTTCCATGATTGGGGCTATAGGCTTTTTACTATTAGTGAGCTTACTGGCTAATACCGTGCTTGATTTACTGCGTAGTCAGTTAAAAGAACTCCTGCCCGAAACTACAGTGTACCTGGTGTATGTGTTGAACTTCGGACTTCTGTTTTGTATTATCACTTTATTGTTCTCAATAGTTTTCCGTACCCTTCCCGACGGACATGTAACCTGGAGGGATACCCTTGTAGGATCGGGTACTACGGCAATACTTTTTATGCTGGGGAAATTTGGTATCAGTATCTACCTAACTAATTCAGATGTTGCTTCGGCTTTCGGGGCGGCGGGTTCGGTTATCATCATACTTTTATGGGTATATTATTCGGCTATCATACTCTACTTCGGTGCCGAATTTACTAAGGTCTATGCACGCCTTCACGGCAAAAAAATCACCCCGAGCGCCTATGCTGTTAAGATTAGAAAAGACGTTATAGACGAATAAATTACATTTAGTATTTCCCTAACACTAATTGTGAATCCCTTAATATTTTAGTCATACTTTATGTGTTAATTTTGACATTGTAAACATGAAGTAACCAAATAATCTAAATAACAAGTGACTATGAAAAGGAGATCAATATTAGGAAAAATGCTGCTTGGCGCAGCAGTTATCACCATTACATTAGGGGCTACTTCGTGCAAGGATAATAAGGAAACAGATCCTACCGAAGTTGCCGAGGAGCAAAACGAAGCCAAGTTTGAAGATACTAATGAGGCTAAAGAAGATGATGCCGAATATTTTGTTTTTGCTGCCGATGTGAACAGGAAAGAAATTGAACTGGCTAAACTGGCACAGCAAAAAAGTACTAATGCCGAAGTAAGGGCTTTTGCCGAAATACTTTTTAACGACCATACTAAGGCAATGGCTGACCTTGAGAAAAATGCAGAATTAAAAAATATATCGCTGCCCACAGCTTTAAGTGAAGACGGGAAAAAGGCTTATGATAAACTAAGCAAAGAGAAAACAGAGGACTTTGACAAAAAGTATGTGGATATGATGGTGGATGGTCATGAAGAGGCAATTAAGAAGATGGAGAAGGCCAGTGAGGAAGCTAATGACGAAGAAATAAGAATGTGGGCTGCCGATATGTTACCTACGCTTAAAACACACCACAATGAGGCTGTAAGACTACAGGACCTTATTAAGGAAATGAAATAAACAGGAAGGGAAAAATTGCTATGAAAAATCTGTTGTTTATAATCGCTATTGTGTTAGTTATACTATGGGCGCTGGGAAGTTTTGTAATTCATGTAGGCGGTGCCTTAATACACCTGTTACTGGTGGTGGCACTTATCGCTATACTGGTTAATGTGTTTAGAGGAAAAAAGCCCCTCAGTTAAATACGATATGCTATTTAAAAGCCGCTGCGATACATTCGCAGCGGCTTTTTTTATACTTAAAAATAAATAGGATTGTTTTTCGTTACTATATCAAAATCAACCACACCATGAAAAGAAAACTTCTGTGTACACTATTTGTATTGGTTACGTTTTACTGTAACGCGCAATATACTGTACAAACCACTCTAAACGGTACCGTTAAAAATGCCAATGGCGAAATAGTAACCCTTATTTACAGGCCGTTTTTAAGAGGCTCGCTTAACCCTTTAGGTTTTACCAGTATGGGGACCCAAATTAGCAAAGAGGGTAAGTTTACGCTTAAATCAGATAAAATACTGGATGGTAGTGAGTACTACATTATTTTTAATGACAAGAATATTACAGGTCTTGTATTGTTTGAGGGTGATAACATAAACCTCAACTTTGATATCAATAAACCGGGTGAAACACTTTTTGCTACCGGTAAAGGGGCAGGGAAAATTAACATGATGCACCTGCCGCAGTTTGATGATGAGTTTATGGAGGATATGACTCCGTCAGAATATGCAGCTTATCTCGATAGCTTATCATCTGCTAAGATGGCATTGCTTAATGCGGTATACAAAAAAGAGAAAACCAACAAGGCTATTACCGATGCAGAAAACAGGGAGGTTTTAGAACGTATTATAAATGAGTCTCCGTTAAGTGAGAAGGAATATGATTTTTTAAAGTCGATTATAGAGTTGCAAAAATTTGAAATTGGTGCTTTTTTAGAATATAAGTCGGAAGAAATGGAAGGAAAACGAATCGATTTTTCTGATCCGGTTTATAAATCTTTTAATGCTAGTGAGTATAAAAAAATTACTAGCGTAAATAACTGCTATTCTGCCTATATAGTTTACCTTATTTTAAGGGTTGAGTATTTAAAGAGCCTAAAGGATAAGGAACTGTACTATGAAAACTGGTATGAGTATGTAAGCGAAGAGGATTTTATTAATTGGGAAGAGAAATTCCTCAATGAAAACTTTACTCCCGAAGTGCGCGACAGGTATTATTCCGAAGTTTTTTCGTGGTTAGTAAGTATGGGTCAACCTTATGATAAGTACAGCAAACAGTTGGATTACCTTCAAAACAATGCAAATAGTAAATCCTATCAAAAGTCGGTCGATTTTATAAAGCTTATGGAGACAGGCCTTATAGATAAAAAGTATAATCTGGGAGGCGATACTAAACAACTGGATAAGAAAAAGCTGGATATTGTACTTAAAAAATACAGTAACAAAAAAAATGTACTGCTGGTATTTTGGTCGGTAGAGTTTGCAGGGAGTAGTATCCTGAACCAAATCCCTTCACTACAGCATCTTCAAAAGGAAAAAGACCTTCAAATTGTGTACATAGGAATTGATAGAGCTGAGCTTAAAAATCTTTGGGCAGCCAGGATTATAGATAACAACTGGAAAGGGGAGCATTACTTTATGCCTATTGAGGGGAATGAAGACAGCCTTAAAAAATTTAGTAGTGACGATATTTATGCGTTTTGCGATGGTGGAGCAACCTTTAGTATTATAACCAAAAACAACACGGTGCTTAATAAGGTTGAAAACTCACATCAGCTGGCAGCAGGGAAAATCAAAAAGTATTTGTAATAATTCGTTATATATAAAATATGTCTATATCTAAAATGGTTGATTATTTAGTTAATAACTGTTTTTTATGTAACGATCTGTTTTGTAGTTTTTTATGTAGTTTTATGGTGAACCCATAAATATTTATAAAAATGACAGTTGTAGAAAAAGAAGCGATAGCGTATTCAAACAAAATCATGAATGTGGTTATTAATGTTACTAATGTTAAAAATCAATTAGATTCAAAGCTTTATAGCTTTACTAGAGATAGAGACAAACTTTATTTTCTGAGAGTGTTACAAGAAACAATCAGGCAAAAAAAAGTAAATCATGAAAAAGTTTGTAAAGGTAATGGTTGTACAGAAGTTGAAGACTATGAGACTATACTTTTTGTAATTGAACAGGAACATGAAAGTATCAATAGATATTTTGAGCCTGAAATTAAAAGGGAAGATGATTTTTCTGTAGATGAACAAATAAACTTGCATAACAAGATAAATGAAGTTCTAGACCATCTTTCATCTCTTAAGATGGGGCAAGAAATAATTTTTGATGAAATAGATACTTTAAGACAGCATTTTAATCTTGGCAAAAAGAATTGGTTTCAATTATTAGCAGGAAAACTTTTTACATTAATGACTGATAAATTAATTGATGAAACAGTTGTAAAAGATATTTATCAACAATTATCTGACGGAGTAACCGCAGTAACAATTAATTTAAATACATAAGTTATGTTTGAATATGAATTACATTTACCTGATTCGAAAAATTATTTATTAAGAAAGGTAAAGCGACTTATTTATGAATATGACGCTGATTTTGAGATTACTATTTCTACTAAAGATTTAGAAGTGTATTTGGTTAAATTTAAATCTGAAATAGCTTTAGAAAATTTCGAGAAAGATATTGATAATCTTTTCTTGGACTAAAATAAAAATCCCGCCAACAGGCGGGATTTTTCGAATAAACTAAACTAAAAACGGAAATTAGTGATTACTAGTGGTATTAGTATACATATGCGTTTTCGTCTACCAGTTTTGTTGCAATAGTTTCCTTTAGGGCTACTACGTTTGGCATATTGGTATATTTAGTGAATCGTTTAAGGCCCATAAGCATCATGCGTTGTTCGTCACCTTCAGCAAATGATGCAATACCTTCTTTACCTTTAATGTTAACGGTATCTACCGCTCTGTAAAGGTATAGCTGAGCCATTGCAATTTGCTCTTTTACGTTTTCTTCGCCTTTGCTTTTTGCCAGTTTCTCTGTTCTCAGTATAACCGACTCGGCCATGTATATTTCAATAAGGATATCAGAAGCGGCCATAAGCAGTTGCTGGTGTTGGTCAAGGTCCGGTCCGTATTTTTGTACGGCACTACCTGCCACCATTAAAAATGCTTTTTTAAGCTTCCCGATAAGCTCTTTCTCTTCAGCAAATAATACCGAATAATCAGGTGTATCAAACGATGGTATAGCCATAAGCTCTTCGGCAACTTTCATTGCAGGACCTAAAAGATCTACGTGACCTTTCATTGCTTTTTTAACAAGCATACCTACCGACAGCATACGGTTAATTTCGTTTGTACCTTCATAAATACGGGCAATCCTTGCATCTCTCCATGCGCTTTCCATTGGGGTATCTTCAGAGAAGCCCATACCGCCAAAAATCTGGATACCTTCGTCACTACAGTTCTGAATATCTTCAGATACCGCTACTTTAAGGATAGAACACTCAATAGCAAATTCCTCTACACCTTTAAGCTCAGCATCCTGATGCGATTCTCCGGCAGCAACACGAGCCTCAATACGGTCTTCAATGCTTTTTGCAGCACGGTAGCACGCACTTTCTCCGGCATAGGCACTTGCAGCCATTTCTGCCAGTTTGGAACGTATAGCACCAAAGCTGGAGATAGGAGTGTTAAACTGAATTCTTTCATTAGAATATTTAACAGCGCCAGAGATGGTTCTTCTTTGTGCATCAAGACAGGCGGCTGCCAGTTTAATACGACCTACGTTAAGGGCGTTCATGGCAATTTTGAAACCGTTACCTCTTTCAGAAAGCATGTTCTCTACAGGTACTTTAGTTTCGTTAAAAAATACCTGACGGGTAGAGGAGGCGCGGATACCCAGTTTATGCTCCTCTTCATTCATAGAGATACCATTGCTTGGATCGTTCTCTACAATGAATCCGGTAATGTTTTTATCGTCTTCAATACGGGCAAATACAATAAACAGACTACAGAATCCCGCATTGGAAATCCACATTTTTTGTCCCGTTATCTTGTAATGCGTACCGTCTTCACTAAGCACAGCCTTTGTTTTCCCCGAGTTGGCATCACTACCTGCACCCGGTTCAGTAAGGCAGTAAGCGCCAAACCACTCTCCGCTGGCAAGCTTAGGTACATATTTCTTTTTCTGTTCTTCAGTTCCGTAAAGGGTAATTGGCATAGTACCAATACCGGTATGTGCACCAAATGCTGTTGAGAACGAACCTGTAGCCCCCGATATATAGTCACAAACCAACATGGTTGAAACAAATCCCATACCCAGTCCGCCATACTCTTCCGGTACCGCTACACCAAGAAAGCCAAGCTCTCCGGCTTTCTCCATACACTCTTTAGTGTAGGCATAATCTTTATGTTCAAAACGGTCTTTGTGCGGCCATAATTCACGGTCTACAAATTCTTTAACCGTGTCGCGCATCATAACCTGCTCTTCCGAAAAATCTTCGGGTGTGAATACATCTTCACACTTGGTTTCTTTTACAAGGAACTGACCTCCTCTTGTTATATTGTTTACCTCTGACATAGTATATTCTTTAGTTTTATTTTAAATTTTGAATTCTAAATTTTAAATTTTTGAAACGCTTTCCTGTGATGTCTTTATTATCTTGGTTATGATATTGATTATATGCTCAATATCTGTAAGATAACTAGCTACAGGAATTTGTGTTAAATCTGATTTATCAAGCAGGCGAAGCCAATATTTAGTTTCTCTTGCTTCTTTTGAAGCAATGGCCATTTTGCTTATAAAATCTTTTTTAGACTGAGCAGCTATGGCTTCCTCAACATTAGCACCTATGCTTGTACCGCATCTCAATAATTGTTTTGAAATGATGAATTCATTTTCTTTTTTTAACTGTGTATAAAGGTTAATAATGCTTAATGAAAACTCAAAGGTCTTTACGGCTATTATGTTATCCTTCATACATTCAAAATTTAAAATTCATCATTTAAAATAATAATTACATTAGTTCATAAACTCCGGCAGCTCCCTGTCCGGTACCTACACACATGGTAACCATACCGTACTTGCTTCCGCGGTTTTTCATTTCGTCGAATAACTGAACAGACAGCTTAGCACCTGTACATCCCAGTGGGTGACCTAGTGCAATGGCACCACCATTCACGTTTACAATATCCTTATTAAGCCCAAGCTCGCGTATTACGGCAAGCGACTGAGAAGCAAATGCCTCATTAAGCTCAATAAGTTCTATATCATTAAGGTTTAAGCCTGCCATTTGTACCGCTTTCGGGATGGCTTTTACAGGGCCTATACCCATAATCCTTGGTTCAACACCGGCAGCAGCATAGCTAACCAGACGGGCAATAGGCTCAAGGTTAAGTTCCTTAACCATTTCTTCGCTCATTACCATAACAAAGGCAGCACCGTCACTCATTTGGGAAGATGTACCCGCAGTTACGCTACCATCGGCAGCAAATACAGGACGTAGTCTTCCAAGGGCTTCAACCGATGTATCGGCACGCGGACCTTCATCTTTAGTAACGGTATAGCTTTTAGTGGCTTTTTTACCATTTTCGTCTACATATACCTGCTCTACAGTGATTGGCACAATCTGTTTGTCAAATTTACCTTCCGCCTGAGCTTTAAGTGCTTTTTGGTGTGACTGGTAACCAAATTCATCCTGATCTTCACGGCTAACGTTGAACTGCTTTGCAACCGCTTCGGCAGTAAGTCCCATTCCCCAGTAATAATCTTCGTGACCGTTTTTAGCCAGTTTATAATCAGGTACAGGTTTGTAACCACCCATAGGGATGTAGCTCATACTTTCGGCACCACCTGCAATAATACAACTAGCCATTCCGCTTTGTATTTTGGCTGTAGCCATAGCGATGGTTTCCAGTCCCGATGCACAGTAACGGTTTACTGTAACTCCCGGAACATCTTCAACCTTAAGTCCCATAAGGGAAATAAGGCGGGCAAAGTTTAATCCCTGTTCTGCCTCCGGCATGGCATTACCTACCATTACGTCGTCAATTCTTGATTTGTCCAGCTGCGGAAGCTCATTCATAATATGCTGAATGGTTTCGGCGGCCAGTTCGTCAGGCCTTTTAAAGCGGAAAACCCCTTTTGGTGCTTTCCCCACAGCCGTTCTGTATGCCTTTACTATATATGCTGTTTTCATTTTATTTTAGATTTTAGATTCTGAATTTGCCGAATCATTTTAAAATTTATAATTCAGCATTCAAAATAATTAGTTGCGTAGCGGCTTTCCTTTGGTTAACATGAACTGTATTCTCTCCAGTGTTTTTCTCTCACCACAAAGTGACAGGAATGCTTCCCTTTCAAGATCAAGAAGGTACTGCTCTGTAACCAGTGTAGGTTCACTAAGGTCACCACCAGCCATAACATAAGCCAGTTTGTTTGCAATTTTCTTGTCGTGTTCAGAGATGTAATGTCCGGCTTCCATACTGTCTGTCCCTACAAGGAACATACCCAGTGCCTGTTTACCCAGTACTTTTACATCTTTACGTTTAACCGGCTGGGTGTAACCCGCTTCGGCAAGTAACTTGGCATGTTTTTTAGCTTCGGCAATCTGCCTGTCTTTATTAACCACAATAACGTCTTTACCATGCTGAAGTATACCAAGGTCAAACGCCTCATAGGCCGATGTTGACACCTTAGCCATACCAATGGTTAGGAAATACTCCTGAAGTACGTTAAGTTCTACGTCGTTTTTACGGAAGGTATCGGCAGCACGCAGCGCCATCTCTTTCGATCCGCCACCGCCAGGGATAACCCCAACGCCAAATTCCACAAGTCCGATATACGTTTCGGCAGCAGCCACAACCTTATCGGCATGCATGCTCATTTCACAGCCACCGCCCAGTGTCATACCATGTGGTGCAACCACTACCGGTATAGACGAGTAGCGCACGCGCATCATAGTATCCTGGAACATTTTGATAGCCATGTTAAGCTCATCATATTCCTGCTCTACAGCCATCATGAATATCATACCAATATTAGCACCAACCGAGAAGTTTGCCGCCTGGTTACCAATAACCAGTCCGTCATACTCTTTTTCAGCAAGGTCTATGGCTTTGTTTATGCCCTGTAGCACACCACCGCCAATGGTATTCATTTTAGACTGGAACTCAAGGTTAAGGATACCGTCGCCAAGGTCCTGTATAATGGCCTCGCTGTTGCTCCATACCTTTTTGCTCTCGCGAATGTTGTTAAGTATAATAAAGGCATCCTGACCCGGAACTTTTTTCTGGGATTTAGATGCAATGTTATAATAGTAAGTAGCCCCCTCTTTTACAGTATAGAAGCTTTTGTTGCCCGATGCCAGCATTTCGTTAACCCATGCTGCAGGCTCAAGCCCTTCGGCTTTCATTAGTTCGATACCTTTTTCAACACCTACGGCATCCCATATTTCAAACGGACCGTTTTCCCAGCCAAATCCGGCTTTCATGGCGTCGTCTATTTTATAAAGGTCATCGGTAATTTCAGGTATACGGTTTGACACATAGGCAAACATACCCGAGAAGTTTTTACGATAAAACTCTCCCGCCTTATCTGTACCTTTTACAAGTACTTTAAAACGGTTAATAGGCTTGTCTATAGTTTTGGTAAGTTCCAGTGTAGCAAACGATGCTTTTTTCTGCGGACGGTATTCCAGCGTATCTAAATCAAGCGCAAGGATATCTTTGTCTACTTTTTTGTAAAAGCCCTGTTTTGTTTTGCTCCCCAGCCATTTGTTTTCCATCATGGTGTCGATGAATCCCGGAACTTTAAACAGTTCGTGAACCTCATCGTTAGGGCAGTTTTCATAAATACCGTTTGCAACGTGTACAAGGGTATCAAGCCCCACTACATCTACCGTACGGAAGGTAGCCGACTTAGGGCGACCTATTACAGGGCCGGTAAGTTTATCAACTTCCTCTATGGTTAAGCCCATTTCCTTAACCTGATGGAAAAGGCTCATAATGCCATAAATACCAATACGGTTACCTATAAAGGCAGGGGTATCTTTTGCAACTACCGATGTTTTACCAAGGAATTGCTCACCATAGTTATTTAAAAAGTCCAGTACCTCCTGTGAAGTTTGAGGACCCGGTATAATTTCGAAAAGTTTTAAGTATCGTGGCGGATTAAAGAAGTGTGTTCCGCAAAAATGTTTCTGGAAGTCCTCACTACGGCCTTCGCTCATAAAGTGGATAGGTATACCCGATGTGTTTGATGTGATAAGTGTACCCGGTTTGCGGTACTTTTCAATTTGTTCAAACACTTTTTGTTTAATATCAAGCCTTTCAACAACTACTTCAATTACCCAGTCGCAGTCGGCAATTTTAGGAAGATCATCATCTATATTACCGGTAGCTATTCTTGAAGCAAATTTCTGGTGGTAAATAGGGGAGGGTTTAGACTTAAGGGAGTTGGCAAGGTGTTCGTTTACAATTCTGTTTCTAACTACCTTATCCTCCAGTGTAAGCCCCTTTTTCTTTTCGGCTTCCGTAAGTTCTCTTGGGGCTATATCCAGCAAAAGAACCTCAACACCTATATTGGCAAAATGGCAGGCAATTGCCGATCCCATTATACCGGAGCCTATTACGGCCGCCTTCTTAATAGTGCGTTTCATTTTTTATAGTTGTATTTTTAGTTGTTTGTTAAATGAAACAGCCCGCGAAGGCAGTTTCACCTGTTATTATTTTGCTTTGTTTTCAATCTCTGCTTCGGGCTGTTCGGTTGCAAAAATTTGTTTTTCGGCAATCAGCTCGTTTATAACTTCGGCCACTTCCACAAAATGATCCATTTTTTGCTGGGATACACGTTGCTTTACAGCCTCATTGAATTTTAAAACTACTTCTTTTGAAAGATCTCTTTTTTCCCTGCCCAGTTTAGTAAGGTGTATAATTACACCACGACCGTCTACAGGGTTTTTTTTACGGACAATAAGTCCTTTTTCTTCCATTGATTTTAATGTGCGTGTTAGGCTTGTGGCCTCCATTCCCATTTGTGGACCCAGTGCTGTAGACGAGATGCCTTTCTCCTTGTCAATAGAAAGCAAAGCAAATCCAATAGACATTGTTGCTCCATACTTTCCGGCTTCTTCGTTGTACATTCTTGCCACTGCCTGCCAGGTTGCCCTGAGAATGTAATCTATAGTTTTATCTTTCATAAATAATGGTTTCTCAAAGGTAATAAAAATTTATTATGCATGCATATTAAATTTAAAATAATTTTATCTAAAATTAAAAAACTCTCCACATAAGGAGAGTTAAATATACGCATTACTGCGGTATTGTTAATTATTATGCATGAATATTATCAGTTAAGTAAATGTTATTTTTGCAAAAATATTTGGCAGTTAGGAGTGTAGTGATGTTTTAAGATGTAAATCGTAAAAGTAAAGTTATGCCCTTTTTATATAAGGAATAGTTTTATGGCTTTTAATTAAAGGCCACGATCGTGTAAAACCTGTTATAGGGAAACATACTGTAGTACTTTGCAAGAAATCAATATCGCTAAAGGTGAAGGACGATATAATTATTTGTTCCCCGTTTTTTAATGTGAATACTGTATAGAATATTTCATGCCAGGGTAATTGTTTCTTTCTTTTTTGGTAGGCATGTGTACTATGTACTACCTCAGCTTTTTCTATGTCGTCATCGGTAAAAGTTATTTCTATGTTGTTGTTAGTATAGTTATATATGCCTTCTTTTCCCTGATTTATTATGTGAAATATGCTATGCCTGTTGTGCTTGCTGTGATTATAGTAAATGATTAAAAAAGGTAACAGAAATATCAACAGGCTTAATGTTCCGTAAAGGGCGACAGCATAAAATACAGGTTTTAATAAACCCGTTAAGCAATATACAAATAGCCCTGTACCAAAAGGAATTGCAAGTGCCGGTACAACAGTTTTCCAAACATACCTTTTTTTGTTTGTGGTGAAGTCAAATTTGGTTTCACTCATTAAACATAGGTTTTAGTGCACTTCTCCATTCATGCTCTATATTTTGCATTAGCAGTGCATTGTCAAACTGTATAGAACCATTAGGGAAGAGATTGGTGTCGTTAAAATAAGATGATTCTACTTTTGTAACCTCAAGGGGTTTTATCTCCCAATTATAGGTGTGTAGTATTATGCTGTCTAAACCCGAATTACAAGGGGTAAAACCAACACTTCCGTTTTTAAAAAAAACTGATGCCGTTTCCATATTACCAAAAACTGAATTTGAGTTAAATACATCGGCTTCACTGGCTTCTATATTCATAAAAGTAGTATCGTTTGTTGTATAACTGATGGCGTAATGACCACTGGATTCGTGTACGTTAAATTTTGCCTTGTAATGTTTACCGGGAAATACCCTTCCGCCTGCAAGTGCGTTTATAAATGATGATGTATCTCTTCGGGGTATATAAACTCCTTCTTTAGTTTTACCATTTTCATCCCATTCTACAGCAAAGCGATGGGCAGCATTTTCAGAATTTACCCCAATAAACTGTGACAAGCCTTTAGGGCGAATGTTTTTTAACCTTATTAGACAAATACCCACAATGGCTTTACCATTTTGGAGTTTAGGTCTTAAAGGGTAGGGTAATAGTTTTTGAACTACAAAAGGATCAGCAATATAGTTTATTAAAATACGCCTGTCTATAATACCGTGAAGCGTTGGTATTTTCATGGTAAGGTTTTTACTTTTATAAAAGTATTAAAAAAAGCCTATTTTAATTGTTTATACTTCTTAAATACTTAGCGGGTACATTATCTGTTAGCCATACTTTATTGTCTGACAGGTAAAAAGCAAAACCGTCGTTATGCATTTGTAGTGCCAAAATTTCCAATACAACGGGTTTGCCGTGGCGACTGCCTACGTTTACTGCAGTTTCTTTATCAGAACTTAGGTGTACATGTAACCTGTTTGCCTTGTTTAGTCCGTTTGCGAGTATGGAATCAAAATTTTTTATTGCAGTACCATGGTATAATACTTCAGGTGGTTGCTGCGGTTCATACCCACTGTTTATTATAACCGAATGTCCCTGACTGGCTCTTATAAGGGTGCAGTCGTCATTAAATGCAAAGCGTTTTTTATTATTGGTATCTACAATGTGCTTTAGTTCGTTAAAGTTGAAGTTAACTCCTGCCTTACCCGATAGGATAATTAAGTCTTCAACATTTACCCATCCGTTTTCATTAAGTTTTATACCTATTTGTTCGGGCTTGTGTCGCAGTACAAGACTGAGAAATTTACTGATATGGGTATTTTCTTTTTCTGAAAGCATTACTTCGTCTCGGTAAAAGTTTTACTTTCAGAAAGTAGTCCCTGTGCATTTTTGTTGTAAGCCCTGTAGTAAACAAACTTTTGACTATAATCTATTTTGTATTTTTTTTGAATTTCTTTTTTTACTACTTCAAACTCATCGTTTAGTGATGTTTCATCGTTTGGTGCTATTTGGCTCTCATAGCTTATAAGCGGGAAAACACCTTCGGCATTTTGTATAATGTTAAAATTCAGTATAACAGGCTTGCTTTGAATTTGGGAAAGCGTATCCGGTAACGGGTAAGTTCTGTTAATCTCATTGGCTAATTTTTCGATAAAATCATCAATATCTTTTGCAAAACTATACTTAATAAGGTTTTTAGCAGGCTCAAGATATCCATTTGCAATACTAGCATGATGCAGGGCATCTATATCATAACCGTTATTATGGAAGCCTTTTGCATCACTAAAAAGGTTGTTAGCATCTTTATTAAATGCGCCAAGTGCTCCCATAGTTATGTGAGTTATTTTCCATTTGTTATCTATTTTGGCATAAATAACGGTTACAAGATAATCGGTAACATCCCTATAGGTGCTTTTTAAGAGCGAAACATAGGTTTCATAATTTTGGTTTATAAACTGTAGCTTGTAGTTATGTTGTGATGACAGTATAGTAGCCTCATGGTTTACTTTGGTGTGTTTACTGTAAAACTCCTCATACACTTCATGATCTGTTTCCAGCATTCCTTTTCTAAAAGGCCAAATTACATCGCTTAGGTTTGCCGTTAGATTTTCGTTAAACCTGTCAGATCCCAATACGCTAAATACTTTTGTACTACTGTTAGAAAGGGCTTCAAAAAGGCTGTCGTTTTTAGCTTTTATAACTTCCCTTAGTTTTGGGTCTATATCGTTGTTTGAAACGGTTTCCGGTTTAGTGTCGCAGCTTTGTAGTGCGATTGCAAACAGGAATAGTGCGAATAATGCTTTTTTCATTTTAAGCGGTGTGGATTGGTTTTCTCTTTGGGCTAGCGAAAATAACAAATATTCTGCAAAATACAATTTACTCTTTATCAGGAGTTGCTTCGGTAAAAAGGGTAACAAGGTTTTTTTTAAGTAGTAATGAATTATTGTAATAACTCCATACAGATATGATAAATACTAATATCGATGAGCCTATAGCAAGATAAATGTCGGTTAATGTGTCGTTCCTGTAGTTAAGATAAATAAACCAACCTGCAACCAAAAGCGGTAGTAGTATAAGACCTGAAGAGAGTTTAATTTTAAACTCAATAACTGTATGATTGCCCATTGGTGTTACCGTGCCCTCTACAACAGACTTTTTTGTAGCCCCCGATGTTTCCATTATCTTAAAGCTGTTTTTTTGAACCACGCCTGTAAAATGCTTTTGCTTTTTATGCGGAAAGATTTTCCATAAATTTTCACTTTGCGTAAGGCGGTTAAGCCTATTCATAATTTCGTCAAAGCTTAATTGTGATTGTATGGTGTAGCGTTTGTAAGGTATCATTTTTTGTTATACTAATTTTGACCAGTATTTTTAGTAGTAATGTTGATACGGGCAACTTTACCTGTTTTGTCAATATTCACGGCAGCTATCGCATTATTTTCAAGATAGTAGGTTTCAGGCTTTTCAATAAGATTGTCGTTTACCACAATAACAGCATTTGTCCCGTCTTTATTAATTTCTTTTAAAATATCTGCAAGGCATACCAGTTCGGTTTGTTCTTTGCGGGTAATGCGAACTTCTTTGTTAGTTTTATCTGTACGTATGTTAGCTACATTAGCCGGATCTATAAAATAATGGGTAATATCTATCTGTTTATTGTCCAGGTAAGTTTTGTAACCGTTAACCGTAGGTGTCTCCTGTGCTGTTGTAGCAAAGGGTAGGAGTAATAATATATAAAGTAGTTTTTTCATGATAGTATATACTAAAAGCAATCCCAGTAAAAGTAAGCTTTACTAAAGTCTTTTTTCATCAGATTCTCTTTATTTATAAAAATATGAGCTATACCGCCATCACCAAACATAATATGTTTGTCTGTATCGATTTGTAGTAACTGAATGTCATTTGCTGTTTCAGCCGACATCTCTCTTCTGTCATATTGAGTAAATGAAGCGTAACCGCCAATTTTATGTCCGGCAGAATTAAAATAGTTGTACATTTTTTCACCATCTGTTCCGTTTAGCCTTTCCATAAAATCAAAAAAATCCATTCCGTCAAATGAGTAGTCAAACTGTGTATCTACATCACTACCTTTATCTTTAAAAGCTTCA
Source organism: Flavobacterium rakeshii (assembly GCF_009741375.1). Taxonomy (GTDB): domain Bacteria; phylum Bacteroidota; class Bacteroidia; order Flavobacteriales; family Flavobacteriaceae; genus Flavobacterium; species Flavobacterium rakeshii. The sequence continues at coordinate 70,971 of NZ_WOWP01000001.1, read as the reverse complement.
AATGATAGGTAGTGGGGTTTGTTGATAGGTATATCCTTATAATCTTTATTACTTAGAAAAGAAAAGTCTTTTATAGGTTGAAGTTCTAAATCTTCTTTTTTATGATAAATTATTTTTGGCTCCTCACTATACCATCCGTTAGTAGAGAAAAACAGCTGTAAAATACCATCTTTAGGAAAGTTATCGGTATGCGGTACTTCTTCAAAATTAATCTGTACAGCCATAACCATAGGTTTACCGTTTTCACCCGTAGGGTATAACATGCTTTCAGGAAAAAAAGGAAAACCTAAAAACTTACTGTTTTTCAATTCCAGCTTATCCTGTAACGGACTTGTGTTAATAGGAGTGGCGTTAATTTTAACAGCATTCCTCTCGTACTTGCTCAGTTTGTATTTGTTATCTTCAAGATATTTGTCAAAATCTATAACAGGTTTTTCCGTTTTAAAAAAAAGCTGCTTTAAAGCAGCTTTAATCTTACCTGTCACCTTCGGTGCGGTATATTTTGTCATACAGTTTTTGGTACTTTTCTTTAACGGCTTTACGCTTCAGTTTAAGGGTAGGAGTCATCTCTCCGCCGTCAACCGACCATATCTCCGGAGTAAGCTCAAATCGTTTAACCTGTTCCCAGTGCCCGAATTTTTTATTGATGTCGCTTACTTCTTCCTGTATCCTGTCGTGTATTTCCTTGCTGTTGGCAATATCTTCGTTAGAGCTAATTTTAATGCCCTTGCGGGAAGCCCATTCTTTTACAAACTCAAAGTCAGGCTGTATAAACGCGGCAGGCATTTTCTCCCCTTCGCCTATAACCATAATCTGCTCTATAAAGCGCGACTGTTTCATGGCATTTTCTATAAGCTGCGGAGCAACATATTTACCTCCCGATGTTTTAAACATCTCTTTCTTCCTATCGGTAATTTTAAGGAAACCATCTTTGTCAATCTCCCCAATATCTCCGGTATGGAAATACCCGTCGGTCATAACCTCATTGGTTTTTGCATCATCCTTGTAATAGCCCATCATTACGTTAGGGCCTTTACATAGAATTTCACCGTCTTCGGCAATCTTAACTTCAAGTCCGTTAAGTGGTTTACCTACAGTACCAATTTTAAACCCACCGTTACGCTGATCGTTCACTGCAATAACAGGAGAAGTTTCTGTAAGTCCGTAACCCTCCATTACCGGAATCTCGGCTGCGGCAAACACACGGGCTAACCTTGGTTGAATGGCAGCACTACCACTTACCATAAGTCCAAGCCTGCCGCCAAGCCCGGCTTTCCATTTACTGAAAATCAGTTTACGGGCAATAGCCAGCTTAAAATCATACCAGGCACCGTTTGCGCCATAAGGTTCGTACTCAAGGCCCACCTCAACTGCCCAAAAAAACAGTTTACGTTTAATACCTGTAAGCTCACTGCCTTTGGCAATAATTTTATCATATACCTTTTCAAGAAGCCTTGGTACAGCCGTAATAACATCGGGTGTAGCCTCTTTAATATTATCGCTTACCTTTTCAATAGACTCGGCAAAGTAAGTACTCACACCATAGTATTGGTAAAGGTAAAGTATCATTCGTTCATAAATATGGCAAATAGGGAGGAAGCTAAGCCCCCTGTATTTACCTGCCTCAAACGGAACCCTTTCGGCACTCATTAAAACATCAGATACAATGTTTTTGTGCGAAAGCATTACACCCTTGGGTCTTCCTGTAGTACCCGATGTATAAATTATAGTGGCAAGGTCGTTTTCGGTAATGATGTTTTTAATATCCTCAACTTCCTGTTGGTTACTGTCGTCTTTACCCAGTTCCAGTATTTCGTTCCAGCTTTTACAGCCCGGTATGTCGTTAAAGGAATAAACCTCCTTTAGTTGGGTTTTGTCTTTAATAGACATTACCTTATCATACAGTTCCTGATCTGAAACAATACAGTGTGTAGCACCCGAGTGGTTTAATATATACTCCTGGTCTTCTTCACTAATGGTAGGGTAAATAGGTACGTTTTGAGCACCGGTTTGCAATATACCTATATCGGCAATATGCCACTCGGTTCTGTTGTTAGAGGAGATAACAGCTATCTTGTCGTCTTTTTTTATTCCTAACCTTAATAGCCCGCGGGAAAAAGCATTGGCTTTATCTACATATTCCTGTGTTGATGTTTTTACCCACTCGTTACCGTATTTAGTAACAAGCGCATCGGGTAAATTATACTTTTCCAACTGGTAATAAGGAAAATCGAATAAACGGGTGATAGTGTTCATGTGTATGGTTAAAAATTGCTTAATGCAAATTATGAAAATATATAATAAAAAGCAATTTTTTTGAGATTATGCTAAGTTTAATAAGTAACCTTTTGAAAACTATATAAATAGGTTGGTTTAATGCTGCATTTTTTTGATTTTAAATTCACCAAAAGTCACGTTTGGTTTTACATTATCTGCTTTTTATATGCGTGCATATTAAAATATATGCATTTTTTTAACCCAAATATTTTCTTCTCTTAAATGGTAGTTAATCTCCTTTTGGAAATACTAAGCCTATATTTGTGCCGTTTATCAGAAAGACTTTACATAAATCATCTGTCATGCTGCGATACTTCGCTATTATTCCTTTGTTTTTGTTCTCTAATCTGGTTTTGGGTCAGGCGAAAGCCGATACCTCCTATGTAGCCGAATATCCGCAAAGGATAATGCTTACCGGCTTTTTAACGCAAAACAGTATTCAGTTGAGTACCGATGATAAAGAGTATATGCCCAACAATCCTTTAAAAGTAGGGGCAGGTATAGCAATAAAGAACACGGTAATCAACCTGAGCTATAACTTTGGTCTTGCGCCTCTAGCCGATAAAAGGCAGGGTGATACTAAAGCTGTAGATATACAATTACACCAGTATGGCAGGTATTTTGTACTGGATTTATTTTATCAGAAATACAAAGGGTTTTATACCGATAATGATGACGATATTCAACTGTTTCCCGATATGTCTGTTAGAAATATAGGAGCCGAATTTGCCTATGTTTTTAAAGGAGATAAGTTCTCTACTAAGGCAGCGTTTCAGCAAAGTGAAATACAACTGAAGTCGGCAGGAAGTTTTATACTTGGCGGTGGCGCTTATCTTTTCAGGATTAATCCGGGGGGCGAACTTTGGGAGAATGATCCCAATCATTTAGATAACCTTCAGTTTGGTGTGAATGCCGGCTACGCCTACACTTGGGTTATTAACGAACGTTGGCTGCTTACGGGTATACTTACTGCCGGAGTGAATGTGGGTAACGACCCCGATATGCTTAAGGACTGGAAAGTGGAAGCTTACCCAACAGCTTTAGGAAGATGGTCTGGCGTGTATCATAAAAATGATTGGGCTCTTGCAGCAACCGTACTGGTTAATAATAAAGTAGTATACCCTGATGGCGAAAATGACCTAAACTTTACCGGAATTAATTTCCAGATGTCATTTGTAAAGCATATTGATTTTTAGGAGTATTTAATTATAAGTTTTAGATACTTAAAGGTCAAGCCTTACATTAGTAATACACCTATTTCATTTAGTGCTATGAATAGTACAAAAAGGCAAACTATATTTTGTATTATAAATAGCCTTTTTTGGTTTTTAATTAAGTAGGTTAAAGCAATATCCAGTAAATAAAAGAAAGTTGTAAAACCTAACGGAATTAAAATTAATGAATAAGTATAATCCTGTATGGCAGTAAATATTGAGAAAGCTATAGAGATAAATATGAATAAATAAAGTAAATGGCACATCTCTCTTAAGGGAGACCATTTTACAGTATTAAAGTTCTTGATTTTATTATAATACCTAATCAAAAATCCAATTAAGGCAATTGTAAAAAGTATAAAAATAATTATCATATTTTTCTGGATTTTAGTGTGTTTTAAGTTCAAAGTTATATGCCATACACATTAGCACGAAAAACAATAAGTTGGTAGTAAATTTCATGTGGTGATTTGTTTTTTGGTTGTGCTGTAAAGTAAAGTAAAAAAACGCTAAACTTTCTTACTACCAGCCTGTAGCGAGTAAACTTTTTGCAGCTTTTACACTACACTTTTGGTACTTGCTGTAAGCGGCGGCGGCTCGCTGTTGTATTTGTATATTGTTTTCACCATTAATATAACCTGTAATGGCGTCATGTAGGGTATAGGTTTCCGGGCACATAAGCCCTGTAGTCCATACTAAAGGGTTTACATTGGCTTTTTTTAAATGTTTACCAAAATAGCTCTTACTGTAACAGGCCAGTATAATAACATCACGTTTTTTACCATCGGTATTGGTATAATCGTCATACAGGTTAAAATCCATTAGTCCGTCATGACCTGTGTAGGTAATAAGTTTGGAGTTTCCTGCAATGCCCAGTGTTGTTCCGTTTACATTGAGAGTATCTTTAAGTTTACCAGCGCTACTGTTTAAAAAATCTTTGGTACACTGTTTTATGTATTTACCATTGTAAGCATCGGCTATCAGGTAATAGTTTTTAGAGGTGTGTTTAAATACCAGTCGCTCCATTATTATAGTGTCCTTTTTCTCTTTTTTAAGAAGCTTCCATTCGGTACTCTTTTTAAAAAACGTCCTTACACCATAACCACAGCCCCAGTACAGGTTATTATCGGGATCCTGACCGTTACCTATAGCTTTTGGTACAGGTACTATACCCTGATATTTATTGTCGCACAGTGCCACATAAACATGAATGGTTTTTGCTGTTGTATCAAAAACTATATTATTTACTGGCGGACTTGTTTTAGTCGTATCGGTTAAGGCTGTTTCATGACTAACTACGGGCTCTTCCTTTTTTTTACCACAGCTCACAAAAGTTAGGCTAAGGGTTATAAAGAGAATAGTAAAGTGTTTGGTTATCATTATTTTACAGTGTTGGTGTTTAGCTATAATAACTGTAAGCGTATGTAAAATAGTATAAAGAGTAGTTTAAAAGATAAACAATAGTGATGTTTAATGATTGGTTAACTTGATACTTTTAAAAAAGTAACATATAAAAAAATCCCCCTAATATAGGGGGATTTACATTTATTAGGTATTAAAATTTAAGAGCAAACTCTGTAGCAAATTCTTCCAGTTTTATTTTGCCGTTTGCAGTGCCTGTGGTAGCCAGGAAATGTTCCTGTATACTACCGTCGCTTAAACCACGACCCATATCGGTATACATTTCGGCAATATCGGCAGGTAGCCCAGCCTGTGTCATTCCTTCAATAAGCTGTTCATCTGTAAAAGGTACCCAAGGTAGTTCTGGTTTTCCTATAGCATTACCCAGTGCTTTTGCCACTTCCTGAGTGGTGCGCACATCACTAATAGCATAACGAATACTGCTTTCTCCGTTTAGGTTTACCAGTTCTTCAGCGGCTACAGCTGCAATGTCTTTAGGGTGTACTAATGGTAGGACAGTGCTTGCTGAATAGTTAGAGCCCAGTATACCTGCATTTTTAATAAGCGGAATATCGTTGAAGTAGTTATAGTAAAAGAAACCTGCCCTCACAAAAGTGAACTTAACATTTGGTATCTGGTTATAAAAACCTTCAATGCGGTGTAGGGCTGCAATGGGTCCGTTACCGCTAGGTTTATCAGCTCCTATACTGCTTAGCATTACCACTCTTTTTACCCCCGATTTTTCTATGGCTTCCGCCAAAGTTTTACCGGCATTGGTTGTGTTCTCCACCACATTACCACCACCAAGGTTAGGAGGGGTCATGGCAAAAACGGCATCGGCACCTGTAAAGGCATCGGTTAAAAAGGCAGCATCGTTAATACCGCCTATAAGAGCTTTAGCACCAAGTTTTTCAATATCCTGTTTTCTTTCGGCACTGCTGCTAACTATGCTAACATCGTGACCGTTTGCAATAAGTGTTTCTGCAATATGTTTTGCTACGTTACCTATTGATCCTGTTACTGTTATTTTCATGATTTTTACTTTTTTATTTGTTGAAACAAAGTTACATTTGTACTTACTTTTATACAAGTACTTACCCTAAAGTATGTATGATATGACCGCGATTAAAGAAACTTCGGTAATACAGGAAAACAAACAGTACGCGCTCGAAACGTGCCCTGTAACTTATGTAATGGAAAAAATAGGTAACTATTGGAAGCCTATTATAATTTATCATCTTTCGCAGGGGCCTAAGCGCTACAGCGAACTAAGAAAGGCTATACCTGCTATAACAGAGAAGGTGCTTATACAGCATTTAAAACAACTGGAAGGTGACGGACTCGTAATCAGGAAGGCTAAGCCTGTGGTTCCGCCATATGTAACCTATAGCCTTAGTAAAACCGGTAAAGGGCTCATGCCTGTTATTGATGCTATGGCACTGTGGGCACAAAAGGAAAGGTCTAACGGGTTTTAAATCGGTTTTGTAAAATACTTTTTAAAAAAGAAGTACTTTTATGGTGATACCTGCATCACTTTTGGCACATATAGATAAACACCATGTAGTATGGCTATAAATAATACAACAATATCGCGTACAGAATTACTGGAGGCTTTATATATAAAAGCATTCCCCGCCGTGGCACGCTATGTGGCAAAAAGGGGAGCGACACCAAGTGAGGCTAAAGATGTTTTTCATGATGCCCTTGTTATTTATATGGAGCACATTCAAAACGGGAGGGAAGTCCCTAACAACGAACAGGCTTATATAATGGGGATCTCAAAACATTTGTGGTGTAAACGCTTTGATGAGGTGACCAAAATGTACAACGGGGATATCTCTTTTATCGATACGGAGGCTGATTATACGGAGGCTGCCACTCCAAAACTGATGCACCTGCTTAGTACAACCGGTAAAAAATGTATGGATTTGCTATCGGCTTTTTATTATGAAAAACTGGATGCCGAAAGACTGGCGCAAAGATTTGGTTTTTCAGGAGGTAGATCGGCTACAGTACAAAAGCACAAATGCCTGGAAAAAGTAAAGGAAACCGTAAAACAAAAATCGCTGCAGTATGAAGACTTCATGGAATAATAAGGTTATAACCGACAGTTACCTCAACGGTGAATGTAGCGGAGAAGAGAAAGTACTGTTTGAAGCACGCCTGCTGCTTGAACCCGATTTAAAAGAAAACCTGCACTGGCAAAAAACAACCCGTGCCATAGTACAGCAGTATGGCAGGCAACAGCTTAAAGCCGAAGTAGAACAGGTAGCCCATCATGTTTTTACTGCTCCTAAATATGTTTCCTTTAGGGAGAAGGTATTTAGCTTCTTTAAATAATCAAATACAAAATACAATCACAATCAGTAACACCCTGTGCTATAGCGGTGGCAGGATAGTTATTCTTTAATCAAATCAAAAAACGAACAGTTATGAACGCAAAAGAATTTCGCAATTACGCCGTAAAACACCACAGGGTAAACAGCCTGTATGTAGACAAATACATTAGCAATACACAGCGCTATGCCAGCCCTACGGCGCTAACACCCTATATTATGGAAGAACGCCAGCTTAATATTACCCAGCTTGATGTTTTTTCAAGGCTTATGATGGACAGGATTATTTTTTTAGGCGAGCAGGTGGAAGAACGCAATGCCAATATTATACAGGCACAGTTACTCTTTTTACAGTCACTGGATGCTAAAAAGGACATACAGTTGTATATCAACTCCCCGGGCGGATCGGTATATGCGGGTTTCGGGATTTATGACACCATGCAGTACATAACGCCAGATGTGGCTACTATTTGTACCGGAGTGGCACTCTCAATGGGGTCGGTACTGTTGTGTGCAGGAGCCGAAGGTAAACGATCGGCACTACAGCATGCCAGAGTCATGATACACCAAACATCGGGTGGGGCACAGGGTACGGCAGCCGATATGGATATAAGCGTACGTCAGGTATTAAAAGTGCAGGAAGACCTGTACAGTATAATTGCCCGCCATAGCGGTAAAGATTTTGATACCATTAATAAAAGTGCCGAACGTGATTACTGGATGACCGCCGAGGAAGCCAAAGCCTTCGGGATGATTGATGAGGTATTGACCAGATAGTGGTTTTAAGTTTAAATTTCCATCTTTTGGGCGTAGCTTTTAAAGATGAAGGTTGTCATTACGAGCGCAATGAAATGGAGCATGGTAATCTATATAATTATTGAGATTGCTTCGTTGTATCTTCTCGAAATGGTAATATGGTTTTCTTAAAATTAGTGTAATATTTTAAGGTTATGTACTAAAAAAAAGCTAATTACAAATCAGGATTCATTCATGCAAAATATTCTTGTTAAATTAGAGAAACATTAAAAACCAAAAGATTATGAATGTATCAAAAGTAATAGGTATTATACTGATTGTGATAAGCTTGGGAGTAGGGTATATTGGTGTGAATAAAGTAGCCGACAGTACTAAAGCGGTAAAGTTTTTAGGAATTGAAATTGATGCCTCAAACGAATCAGGACAAATGCAGGGCTTTATATATTTAGGAGCAGCAATACTGCTTTTTGCTGGAGGGTTATATGCCGCAAGGAAATCCGGCAATTAATATAGTTACAACCTTCGGAACCACAATCCGACGCTCTAAAGAATAAAAAATCCCCACCACAGGCGGGGATTTTTGTTGTGTTTTTATGGTAATACAATTAGGCTTTTAATGAAGCCATATCAATTACAAAACGGTAACGTACATCGCTTTTTATCATACGCTCATACGCTTCGTTGATTTCCTGCATTTTGATCACCTCAATTTCCGATGTGATGTTGTGCTTACCACAAAAATCAAGCATCTCCTGAGTTTCGGCAATACCACCAATAACCGATCCGGCTACGGCTTTCCTTCCTAAAATCATAGGTACAGTATTAAGTAACGGCTCAAGTCCGCCCAGGTAACCTACAACTACCAGAGTACCGTTAATGGCAAGTGTACCCACATATGGGTTAAGGTCATGTACATAAGGCACAGTATCGATAATAACATCAAACTTACCTGCTACATTTTTCATTTGCTGGGCATCGGTAGAGATAACCACCTCGTGTGCACCAAGGTCAAGCGCATCCTGAGTTTTTCCCGGAGTTCTTGAAAACAGGGTTACATTAGCCCCAAGAGCATTAGCCAGTTTAATAGCCATGTGGCCTAATCCGCCAAGACCTACAACTGCTACTTTACTCCCCGGACCTACATTCCAGTGGCGTAATGGTGACCATGTAGTGATACCTGCACACAGTAACGGAGCAGTCCCTGCAAGGTCAAGATTTTCGGGCACTTTAAGTACAAAGTGCTCATCTACCACTACCTTTTCAGAATATCCTCCATAGGTATGTCCGCCCAGGTGAGTGTCTTTACCATTATAAGTACCGGTAAAGCCAGGCACACAATATTGCTCTAAGTCCTGTTTACAGCTAGGGCACTCACCACAGGAGTCTACCATACAACCTACGGCTGCAAGGTCGCCTACTTTAAACTTGCTTACTTCGCTACCCACGCGGGTTACACGGCCTACAATTTCGTGTCCCGGTACGGCTGGGTACATACTTCCGCCCCAGTCGTTACGTGCTGTATGCAGGTCAGAGTGGCATACACCGCAGTATAAAATGTCAATCTCAACATCTTTAGTAGTTGGTTCCCTGCGGTCAATATTAAGTTGTTTTAAGTCGGCATCGGCAGCTGGTGCACCATAAGCCTTTACGTTTGTTACACTCATAATCTATTTGTTTTTTGGTAATCTTTAAAGTTAGACATTTTTGAAGGTAAAACCTGTTGAACAAGTTTTAATATTTTGCTAATTTTTAAGATAAGTATCAGTAAATCAAAAGCCAATAAGCTTTCCTTTTAATTTACGGATGCCTGCCTTAAAGCCATGTAAATTTAGATAAGGGTAAACGGGTAAACTTGCAAAATTCAAACAATAAATTACGTTTTTCAAACATTGTTTTTTGGTTCAGTAAGTCAATCTGCAAAAAGTATTAGACCCTCTGCAAAATGATTAAATCCCACTAGAGTAACTGCTCTAATTTTGTCTTGTACAATTTTAAAAACGAACAGAAAATGAAAAAAACAGTTTTAATTACAGGAGCAAGTGCAGGTATAGGTAAAGCCACTGCAAAATACTTTAATGAACAGGGGTGGAACGTTGTGGCAACCATGAGAACCCCACAAAATGAAACCGAACTTAACCAACTGGATAATGTAGTGGTGGAAAGACTTGATGTACTAGAATTAGACTCCATTAAAACAGCGGTAGCCAATACCATTGCAAAATTTGGTAAAATAGATGTTGTGGTAAACAATGCCGGTTATGGTGCTTATGGTCCGCTGGAGGCGTTTGACCGCGAGAGTATAGCAAGGCAGTTTAATACTAATGTTATAGGCCTGCTGGATGTTACAAAAGCAGTACTGCCTCACTTTAGGGAAAACCACGATGGTATGTTTATCAATATATCATCTATAGGAGGGAAAATTACCTTCCCGCTGGGGTCGTTGTATCATGGTACTAAGTTTGCCGTAGAGGGTATATCTGAATCCCTGAGCTACGAGCTTGAAAACATTGGTGCTAAAGTAAAAATTGTTGAGCCGGGTGCTATTGCGACCGACTTTGCCGGGCGTTCATTCGACTTTAAAAGTGGGGGAGACGAACTACCACAATACAAGCAATATGTAGATACCATTATGCAGGCTGTAGAGAGAATGATGGGCGAATCGTCTCCGGCATCTGTAGTGGCTCAGGTTATTTATGAAGCTGCAACTGACGGAACCGACAGGCTGCGTTACACCGCCGGACCGGATGCGATACAGTATGTAAACTCCCGAAAAGAGCTTAGTGACGATGAGCTTAAAGCTAATATGAAACAGGCTTTAGGGCTGTAACATAAAGTATTTATAGTTATTTTTACAGTATAAACTACAAGGTTGTGAGCAGCGAAATTATCCATGTTAAATCAGTAGCCGATTATCATCGACTGGCGGGGCTTGAGAGCCCTAGGCATCCGTTGGTATCCATAAGCTATCATAAGGACACCAGGGCAACTATGGATTTTGAAGGGAAGCGTTTTGCTTTTGGCTTCTATTATATATCCTATAAAAATGCCAAATATGATATGCGCTATGGTCGCAACTCATATGATTTTGATGATGGGACTCTTATGTTTATGAGTCCGGGGCAAATAATTATGCCGGGTAACAGTTCGCATGACGAGGATGACGGAGGGTGGTCGTTGGCATTTCATCCTGATTTGATTAGAAAGTCACCCCTGGGTAAAAAGATACACGATTATTCGTTTTTCTCCTATGATGTGCATGAGGCGCTACACATATCGGAAACCGAAGTGAAATTACTTACCGGACTGGCCGAAAAAATTGATATGGAATACCGCCAAAATATCGATCAGCATACGCAAAACCTTATCGTTAGCAATATTGAGCTGTTACTGGATTACTGTAACCGCTATTACGACAGGCAGTTTTACACCCGTACCAACTTAAATAAGGACTATGTAACCCGTTTTGAACAGTTGCTGCAGGATTATTATACATCAGGGCAATTAGCCGAAAAAGGGATACCTACCGTAAACTATTTTGGTGAGCAGTTAAACATGTCGGGTCATTACCTTAGCGACATGCTTAAAAAGGAAACAGGTAAGAGCCTCAAAAAGTACATAAACGATTTTCTTATTAATAATGCTAAAACTATGCTGTTAGGCAGTGCCTCACCCGTTAGCCAGATAGCTTACAGTTTAGGGTTTGAGTATCCGCAACATTTCAGTAAACTTTTTAAGCAAAAAACAGGAATGAGCCCTGTAGAATACAGGAGTTTAAACTGATTTAAATTTATATTTTCAAAAAGTCCTGCTATTAGCGGGACTTTTTTGTTTATTAAGTTAAAAAAAGGACGCTTTTCTTTAAATTATGCTAAAATAGGGGTAATGAGTGTTTTAGGTGTAGATTAATAAATTTAAAAGGTGTAAATTTATATTTCCGTATTAAACTCAAAGAATAATAAGTTACTTCAATCCCTCAACTGTATGGAACAAAAACTGTGTGAACAGCTATTGTTAGCTAAAGGCATTCTTACGAAAGCCAGTCTCAAAAAAAATGATGTAAGTGTTAATCCGACTGATTTAGAGATTAGCCAAATTATAAGTGTATATAAAATAAGAGAAACTATAGAAAAAGATAAAAAGGAGCTTACTGCCCTTAAGGAACTTCTCAAAAACCTTAAAAAGGAAAGCGGATATAAAAAACTCAGGATAGTAAAAATAACAGGAACGCTTAACCAAATAGTATTTATTGACGCAGGTATTACAAAAGTATATGGTGCTTTAAGTTTGTAGTTTTGTTTATTTTTTAGGGTTTTATGTTTTATTTAACATAAACATGGTTTTTTATATCTAAAATTGTTAAATTAATTTTAGAAACTATCTATATGAAAAAACTAGCCTTACCCTTTATTTTTTGTGTTTCGACATTATTTTATTTTTCCTGTTCTTCAGATATTGATAATGCAACAGATAATCAGCAACCCGAATCTGTTTCGTTTCAGCTTAAATCAATGCCTACAGATAGTATCAATAAAGCAGCAAGAATGTATGTGTTAATGACACAAACGCAGGATTATATTGGCTTTAAATCATCTATAAGTGCTTTTAACAGTAAAGTTGCGCCTAACAGGGTCAGCTTTTCCAGTAAGTCAGAATGGATGAATTGGATATCGGGAAATATCTCTAAAACAGGTTTTACAACAGTAACTCAGTTTGAAAATATGTATGATGATTTTGTAACAAAATTTGATTTATTAATGCAAAATAACGACGAGCTTTTTAAACTTATTGAGTTAGCAGCTAACGATACAACTACATTATTGCAAATTTTTCAGCCCGAGTTAATGCCTCAGCCTGAGCCACTAGGTGATGTAGAGGCATGTAAAGAGGCATGTATGGATGCAACCAGCACAGCAATTGATGTAGAAAATCATGGTTTTGTTCAGCAACTCTTCTTGGCAGTTTATTATTTAAGAGATTATGAGTTTGCATCATCGGCCATACAAGATCACGAAATGGCTATTAATCACTACATACCTATGGACTTAAATATATGTATGCATGATTGTGAACGAAATGGCGGAAGTGAGTAAACGTAGAGTATTTTACCTATAAAAAGATAAAAGAAGTAATTAGTTGAACTACTGATTACTTCTTTTTCTTTTATTATATTATCATTTTTAATGAGTAACTTTTCAAGTTTTAACTGATGGGCTCTGGTTCTGTTTAATTTTTATTATGTTAAAATGCTTAGTAAGCAAAGAATATTAAATCGAGACTATAAATTTAGGGATATAAGCTTTTAGATGTTTATATTTATTAAGGCATAAAAACAGATGACGATTTGATGCATTTATTTTCTTCGGTAACCTCAGCAACACATGCTAAACTAGTACCACAAGTCCAGCCTTTTTCACCGTCTATCACAAAAAGATGAGGTTTACAGTCTTCCACTCCCTCGCAACTTGTATAGCTGTATTGATAGGGCTCGGTTTCATTAACAGGATCAATATAAAGTTTACCGTTATAATTAAACAGGTATTTTACCAATGTTTTGTTAGTGATAGAGGTGGTGAATTTTAGATAGTAAAACTCCTCTTCTTTTTCTCCCATTGTAACTCCCTTTACTATTTTACACTTTTCAAGTTTTGTTACATTACTGCCAAAATTATTATTTATTTCGGTAACAAGAGTAGATTCTTCAATAAGCAAAACAGGTCCGTTTGGTGTAACTTCACCCATTAATGTTTTACTGTTAAAATCAATTTGTGCCTGGCATAATGCAGTAACCAGTAATGCAATGGTAAGTAATAGCTTTTTCATTAGGCGTGATTGAAATTGGTTATTGTAAAAATAATCATTTTACCAGTTCGTTTAACAGTAGCTGTAAAAACCTTACATTTATGGTTCCATCTTTTAATAGTGTACCTTGAAAAAAATAAGCTTTAAGAATATGGTTTTGGCTATCGCCTTAACCATTAACGGTATTGGTTTTGCACAAACCGACTGGAACGGAAAAAAATGTGCCGTTGTACTAACTTACGACGATGCATTAAACGAGCATCTTGATAATGTAGTACCTGCTCTTAACGATTACGGACTTAAAGGTACGTTTTACCTTATAGGAGCTTCGCCTGTTGTGGCAAAGAGGCTGGATGAATGGCGCAAGGCTGCAAAGCGGGGACATGAGTTGGGTAACCATACCTTAAACCACCCGTGTGATGGTTCGCTGGAAAACAGGGAATGGGTGCCAACCGAAGCCGATTTGTCCCGATACACTGTTGCCCGTGCCGTAAACGAGATAAAGGCTACAAACGCCCTACTTAAGGCTATAGACGGAAAGGATAAGCGCACTTTTGCTTACCCGTGTGGTGATCTTACCATAAACGATACCCTGTTTTACAAAGAGGTGAAAAACGAATTTGTAGCAGCAAGAGGAGTAGCATCGGTTTATGCATCAATAAAGGAAATTAACCTCAACAATGTGTGCGCATTTGGGGAGTCGGGGACTACAGCCGGGCACATGATTGCCGAAATTGAAGAAGCCGAGAAAAAAGGGAGTTGCATTGTATTTATTTTTCACGGAGTAGGAGGTGGGCATCCGCTTAACATTGACCTTGAAGAACACCGTAAATTACTGGAGTACCTTAAAAAACATAAAAAGGACATTTGGGTTCCTACCATGCTGCAACTTGGTGAATATGTAAGGGGAAAACAAGGTAAATAATTCTTTAATTAGTATCTTTAAAGTTATGAAAAAACAAATAGCCATCGCTACACTAGTATTAGTGGTTTTAAAATTTACCTATAATATTTACAGTGTTGTTTACAATGTACAGCAACCATTACTGGAACGCTACTTTAATTTAGCAATACTGTTTATATTATTTTACTATGCCTTTACCGGTGTTAAAAAACGTAAAGTAAAAGCTAATTATAAAAACTAAACATTGTTTTATAAATTACTGAGGTAATTTTTGAATGTTATTTTTACAAACCTGAAATTTTAAAAATAATCACACCATGAAGCCATGTTTAAGCTGTGGTAATATGCTTACTCAGGAAGCCTCTTATTGTTATGTATGTAATACTAATCAAGCACAAGGTTTTGAGCAATTTGAAATAAAACCCAAAAAGAATAATACATTTCTTGTAGCGATGTATGTGGTGGTTATACTAATACTGCTTTTTATATTTTTTGGATAACCTATCATCGACGATAAGAAGAATTTTTTTCCATTTCGACCGAAACGCAGTGTAGTGGAGAAATCTCAAATTGTGTTTTGTCCTTTTGCCCTGAAACAAAAGAACGAAAAATTCAAGACTCGAACCATCAGGACTAAGTAAATACTAATTTGATGCTTTACGTTTCTTTTTAACTTTTGTCAATTTATAGTTTGCAAAAGTAATATGACTATCGTATATGACTAATGTATCATTCACTAAATTATATATTATTCCATATTTAATTTTATTTTGAAGTTTAGCTTCTTTTGAATTAATAGCGACGGGAGGTAAACATGAATTTTTGTAATCCGGAATTATGATATACGAATCGGGAATGCTATCTGCCAGATTTTGCATAGTCAGCTTCCTGAATTTAATCCTTTTCTTTTTGAAGTTTTCGTTATATCCTATAGCCTTCTTTAGTGAGCTAACAGAATATTTACACATGAAGGTTGTGTTTTGATATTTTTCGGGAATCTTATCACAATAAAAAACCTGATTTACTTCGCATAAACTATCATTTTTAAAATCAATAGATATTAACCTTTCATTGTTTTTAAAAGAGTATTTCCCGTTTATCTTTTTTGTTGAACTACAACTTGTAATGAAGAGAATGAAAAGTATATAAATTAATTTTTTCATTAGGTAAAAGGTGTGAGTTTCTATCAAATATAAGCAAAACATTTGTTCTCAGGTGGACCGCAAAGCAATCTTCTTTCAATTGTCATTGCGAGGAGGGACGACATGGCAATCTCTATGAAGTTTGAATGGTTTGTCATCCTGACGTTAGGAAGGATCTCTTAGTGTAATTGTCCTTTTGTCTTGAAACAAAAGAACGAAAAGTTCAAGGCTCTAACTCCTTAGGCTACAAATTACGGCACTCGGCTAAACCATCCGAACTCGGCTGTCGCCTCAAACACCGGATGCTTATTAACGCCTCGTTTATAATTTGCTTACGTCACGGCGTTTTATGCCTGAGCTTCACTGTGCTGTTGTTTCCATTTCGACCGAAACGCAGTGTAGTGGAGAAATCTATTATATGTAAAAGTTCCTACTGTCATTGCGAGGAGGTACGACGTAGTAATCTCTGGGCGGTCATGGGTTCGAATCCTGTCGCGATTATAATACAAAAGCCCCGCAAGTCGCGGGGCTTTTGTTTATACAGTATTTATGCCTATTTAGGAATATTATTTATAAAATCCCATTTAAGATACTCCATATAAATGGTTACATTTTGCCATCCTTGTGTAGTATACAGTTTGTGGGTTAGTGTGAAATATGCAATATTATTTTCCCAGTGAACATCGGTAAGAGTGCCATATAAGGCTTCCATTTCCTCATTCCTGTCATTTATAGATATTTCTTTACTTTCCTCATCTATGTCATAGCCATAAAAAACCATTGCATCCTGTAAACATGTGTTATATGTTTCTGTTTCATGTTCATAATCAGAGTAAGGAACATTAAGCCAAAAAGTTTTATAATCACCCCATTCGTTATAAATAAATTCAGCCATATAAATTTGAAAACTTATATTGTTAAAGCATTCTGCTTCCAGTATAAGGTCTGTTTGAGGTACACCATCTCCATTTAGGTCGATAGCTACATCAGTATATATAGACTTTAATTTATAAGTGCTTACAAGGCTATCACGAAATTCGTGTGTTTCCTGTAAGGTGTCGTCATTGTTGCAAGACACTAAGGTAATTAAAGTAAGCAGAAGTAAGAGTTTCTTCATTGTAAGGCGTGTTTTTTGTAAAGATAGCTATTTGTTTTAAATGGCAATCTTTGAGATTTATTACATCAGTCGGCTTTTCAGCCTCGTGCCTCATTGCGCTACGCTTCATATCGAAATGATGCAAGGTTTTGTCATTCCGAATACGTAATGAAATGAAGTGAGGAATCTATAACTAGCACGAGCGGGACGCTCGAGCCAGCAAGGGGAGTTAATGTGGAAGTTGGTAAGTTTAGATTAAATTAGATATAGTCGGCGTTTTTTTCTTCAAATTCGTTTATCTCACTATTAATTGTATCTAAATGATTATTAATGTCATTTATTTTTGGGAGTAATAAGTAAGGCTCACCTCCTCCATACATGCCATATTCATCTACAATTAGAAATTTTCCGCGTTCCAAATGGAAAAATGGATTAAAATCTTTTCTTACTTCTTTGACAAAAAGATTCAAAAAATAAACAAATTTCTGTAGTAGAAAAAAATTCTTTTTTATCCATAGCTGATTTCTATCACTGATTGTATGATAGTCTGGATTTGGAAATATTTTTTTATATGTTGTGTCTTCTCTATAATATTTAAAACCAGGTTCTTGTGGACTAGAGTATTTTAAATAATGAGTAATATAATCAGTAAATGATTTCATAAGGTTAATAATAGACTTTTCAAGTTCTACATTTGTATTTGGCCAATCTATTGCGATTAGTCTTTCCTCGAAATAATCAGCGGCATCTATAAAATTATTATAGATAACATTTCTCACAGCATTAGACATAAACCAGTTGTATAGGTCTAATTGGAGTTTAATATTGATATTATCAATAATATTTGAATACACAAGTTCGGCAGGTGTAATAGTTTTTTGTGAAAGAGTTTCCTCAACCCACAATTCATGTTCATCTTTTACTTGGTGTAGAATTTCTATTGGCCAATCATTAATGTTTTTATCTATTTCTGTGTGATGATGTGAACATAGAAGTATTAAGTTAGAATAATTATTTCTATCCTCTTCAGGCATTGAGCTGATACCTCGAGGCGACTTGTCAGAGTTTGTTTCACCAATTATATGGCACATTTCTCCTAATGCATAACTTTCAGTTTCTTTACTACTGTCCATTGTAAGTTTACGTCTACATTCTTTCATTGAGCAACGTCCAGCTCCTCTTGACCAAAGAATTTTTACATCTTTTGTTTTAATTGTTCCACTCATTGTTAATATCTTTTATCTCAAATATAAACAAAAAAGCCCCGCAACTGCGGGGCTCTTGTCTATTATCTAACGTCTATATTCTAAACGTCTTATTATTTGTTCTCAATCCACTTACGTGCGTTAACAAACGCTTCGTGCCAAGGCGTAACCTCATCTTCACGACCTTCAGGATAGTAAGCCCAGTTCCACTGGAACATAGAACGCTCAATGTGTGGCATCATTACCAGGTGACGACCGTCGTTGCTTGCCATCATCGCTACGTTATAGCTCGATCCGTTAGGATTTGCAGGATAACCTTCATAACCATATTTGGCAACAATGTTATACTGGTCTTCGCTATAAGGCAGGTTAAACTTACCTTCACCATGCGAAATCCAAACACCCAGCGTACTACCGGCTAGGGTAGAAAGCATTACAGATGTGTTTTCCTGTACGGTAACCGATGTAAACGCACTTTCGTGTTTGTGGCTATCGTTATGAAGCATTTTCGGTTTGTTCTCGTGGTCAGGGTTTATAAGCCCAAGCTCAACGAAAAGCTGACAACCGTTACAAATACCTACCGATAGGGTATCTTCACGCTTAAAGAAGTTCTCTAAAGCCGTTTTAGCCTTTTCGTTGTAAAGGAAAGCACCAGCCCATCCTTTAGCCGAACCAAGTACATCTGAATTAGAGAAACCACCCACAGCACCAATAAACTGAATATCCTCAAGCGTTTCACGACCCGATATAAGGTCGGTCATGTGTACGTCCTTAACATCAAATCCGGCAAGGTACATAGCGTTTGCCATTTCGCGCTCTGAGTTCGAACCCTTTTCACGAATAATAGCCGCTTTTGGTCTTGGTTTACTGCTGTCTATAGCTACTTTTTTACCATCAAAATGGCTAGGGAAGCTATACGTTAGCGGTTGGTTTTTATAATTGTCAAAACGCTCCTGCGCTTTTACTTTTCCACTTTGCTTCTGGTCTAGCAGGTACGAAGTTTTGTACCATGTATCCCTAACCTCGCTTACGTTAAAGCTAAGGTTGCTTTCACCGTTTTTAACGGTAACTACAGCACCTTCTGCCGGCTTACCTATAAGGGTAAAGTCAACACCGTTTTTAGCAAGTTCTGCCTCTACAGTTGCATCTGCCTGTATAACAAGGGCAATGTTCTCGTTAAATAGGGCTTTAACCGTATCGGCCTCATTAAGGGCAGTAAGGTTATACTCAGCACCAAGGTTCACCTCAGTAAAGCTCATTTCAAGAAGCGTAGTAATTAAACCACCACTACCTATATCGTGTCCGGCAGCAATTTTACCGTTTTTAATAAGCTCCTGTATAGTATTGAAAGCTGTTTTAAATTTGGCAGCATCCTTAATAGTAGGAACATCGTTACCTACTTTATTAAGTACCTGTGCAAACGACGAACCTCCAAGCTTAAATGTATCGCCCGATAGGTTAATGTAGTAAATGTTTCCGCCGTTCTTTTTAAGTACAGGCTCTACTACCTTGTTAATGTCGTTACAGTTACCTGCAGCCGATATAATTACAGTACCCGGAGCGATAACATCACCGTTAGGATACTTTTGTTTCATTGATAAAGAGTCTTTACCGGTAGGGATGTTAATACCCAGCTGGATTGCAAAGTCGCTACATGCCTCTACAGCATCATAAAGCCTTGCATCTTCACCTTCGTTTTTACAAGCCCACATCCAGTTTGCCGAAAGCGATACACTTTTAAGTCCGTCTTTAAGCGGAGCCCAAACAATGTTACTTAAAGCCTCTGCAATAGCAGTACGGCTACCGGCAGCAGCATCGGCAAGGGCAGCAACAGGCGAGTGGCCTATAGAGGTTGCAATACCTTCTTTACCTGCAAAGTCAAGCGCCATAACACCCACGTTGTTAAGCGGTAATTGTATAGGTCCGGCAGTTTGCTGTTTAGCAACGCGTCCGCCCACACAACGGTCAACTTTGTTAGTTAACCAGTCTTTACACGCTACAGCCTCAAGCTGAAGTACCTGGTTAAGGTAGTTGTGAATGTTTTCCTGAGAGTACTCAGGGTTAGCATATTTAGCGTCAACCGTTTTATCGGTCATTATTGTTTTAGGCGATGAGCCAAACATATCTTCCAGAGCAAAGTCCATTGGCTTAGCTCCTGTAGTAGCCGACTCAAATGTAAACCTATGGTCTCCCGTTACATCACCCACAGCATACATTGGCGAACGCTCACGATCGGCAATACGCTTAAGGGTATCAATATCTTTCTGACCGATAACAAGTCCCATACGTTCCTGCGACTCGTTACCTATTATTTCTTTAGCCGAAAGGGTAGGGTCACCCACAGGCAGTTTGTCTAAATCTATTTTACCTCCTGTTTCCTCAACAAGTTCTGACAGACAGTTTAAGTGTCCGCCCGCACCGTGATCGTGAATAGAAACAATTGGGTTTTCGTCGCTCTCCACAAGACCTCTCACGGCATTTGCTGCACGTTTTTGCATCTCTGGGTTAGAACGCTGTATCGCATTAAGTTCGATACCCGAGCTGAATTCTCCCGTATCGGCCGATGATACCGCAGCACCACCCATACCAATGCGGTAGTTTTCACCACCAAGGATAACTACTTTATCACCTGTTTGTGGTTTTTGTTTTATTGACTGACTCTCTTTACCGTAGCCAATACCACCTGCAAGCATGATTACTTTATCGAAACCAAGTTTGCGTGCATCTTCTTCGTGCTCAAATGTTAGTACCGAACCCGAGATAAGCGGTTGCCCGAATTTGTTACCAAAGTCAGACGCACCGTTTGATGCCTTGATAAGGATATCCATTGGGGTTTGGTAAAGCCATTTACGCTCATCCATACCGTTTTCCCAAGGGCGGTTTTCCTCAAGGCGTGAGTATGATGTCATGTACACTGCTGTACCTGCTAACGGAAGGGAACCCTGTCCGCCGGCCAGCCTGTCACGAATTTCACCACCACTACCGGTTGCAGCACCGTTAAACGGCTCTACAGTAGTAGGGAAGTTGTGTGTTTCAGCTTTTATCGATATAACCGAGTCAAACTCCTTAACGTCATAAAAATCGGGCTTATCGGCAGTTTTTGGAGCAAACTGTTGTACACGTGGGCCTTTTATAAAGGCTACGTTATCTTTGTAAGCCGAAACGATATCGTTAGGGTTTTCCTGCGATGTTTTCTTGATAAGTTTAAATAGTGATGATGGTTTTTCCTCACCGTCTATCACAAACGTACCGTTAAATATTTTGTGACGACAGTGCTCTGAATTCACCTGAGAGAAACCAAACACTTCAGAGTCCGTTAGCTTACGGCCCAGTTTTGTAGCAAGGTTTTCAAGATACTCAACCTCATCAGGGCTAAGTGCCAGTCCTTCTTTCTCGTTGTAAGCCGCTATATCTGTAATTTCCAGTATAGGTTCCGGCTGTATGTTTATGGTATAAATATCCTGGTTAAGTCCGTTATACTTTTGCGAAAGCATAGGGTCAAAATCAGTATTGTCTTCTGTAGTTTTTTCAAACTCTTCAATCCTTACAATACCCTGTATACCCATGTTTTGAGTAATCTCTACGGCATTGGTGCTCCATGGCGTTATCATTGTGGCGCGTGGCCCAACAAAAAAATCCGTCAGTACGGATTTCTCTATCTTATGTGCGTTGCCAAAAAGCCAGTTCAGTTTTGAAATATCCTCTGTAGAAAGTTCGCCTTGCGTTTGTACTGCAAAAACGGTATTCGTCTGGTTTCCGAAGAAATGGATCATTAGAAAAAGTAGTTACGTTGTTGAAAATGCAAAATTAATCTAATTTTCCATAACTGGCAATACCATAAATGCCTATTTATACATTTGGTTTTTTGTCGATTTGAAAGTGTATAATTCCCATTAACCTCAGCAGGAAATATGATACGTTACTCTTTATTTATTGGGTAACTAAAGCCAAAATTACATTTATCAAAACAGTCTGTATCATTTAGTGTATCTCTAAGAGTTCCATATTTAGTACGGTTTCCATAGCCAAAATAAAAAGTGTCTGTTTCAATAAGCTGATTTTTTACTACATTATCATTCTTCATGTGATTAATTTTTTTATTTACCCACATAAAGTTGTAATCACCAAGAAATTCGGTTTCAAGATGGAGTTTACAGGTGTCAAAATCAATGTTACGCAACACATGTTCAAACTTTATTACAAAATCTGTAAAGTGATCTTCTATGTTTTTATAGCTGGCAGCAAAAGCAATTATAGAAGTAAAGTATTGATGGGGTACTTCTTTAGTACCTGTGCTAAACATTTCGGTACGTATATAAGGATAAGTATCGTCGTTTTTTAGAGTTTGTAAAAACGCGACTGTTTTATCATGATTTTCAGGTTGTACTGTTATTCTTGCCGATACCAGTGAGTGTCTTCCCATTTGGCAGTTGTGATTAAGGTGTTATGAATAATTTCAAATGTAGTGATAAATAGAGTAAGGAATGTATTATATATTTATTTTGGACTACTTTTTTAAATATAAAAATCCCGCAATTTTGAGGGATTCCATATAAATAATAGTGTTGTTTTATGAAGACGGAGATAGTTTATGTTCTTTTCCGTTAACTAAAACACCTGTAATTTTTTCATTCTTGTTTATTGCAGGTTTAAATGTCATTGTAAATGTTTTCTCTTTGTTGGCTTTTAGTTTGATGTCAAGCTGTCCCTGTGCCATACCGCCTACTTTTCCCGATTGTACTATCGCAGTTGGTTCGTACTTTTGGTTTTTGCTGTCCAGCAGGTAAAACTCATTAAGGTTTAGCTCCTTGTCTTCCTGAGTATTATTTTTAAGTGAGAAGATGGTTTGTAATATACGTCCCTCTTTTCCTGCTATGTATTGATAATTAGGGTCTTCGCCCAAATCAGAATATTTGCTAAAGTTCACATACTTAATTTTAAACTCCACACCATCGCTAAAAGGGTAATAGGTATCGGCATATTTGTTTACAGAACACGATAGTACTAAAAATGATGCAAATAGTAGTAAGGTAATTTTTTTCATATTTACTTGTTAATTGGTTAAAAGTAAATATATGAAAATAATATTTTAATGTAAGAGTAGTAGCAAGTGTGTGCTTTGCAAACATGTAAATAAGTTTTACTTTCGCACTACTAAAACCACACTTACTATGTCTAAAAGAAATGTAAGCTTATCTGTTTTTTTTAAAATTCTATTCGGGAATATTACCAACTCTGTACTTTTTGGTTTTGGTGTTGTTTCTATGGCTTTTTCATTTTTGTTTATAGTTATAACTTCATTGGTTGTTATAAGTACAAATTCTAAAAATAATAAAGATTATGATGACTATGATGTGTCACTAATTTTAGAAAAAGGAATTGAGGTAAATGCTAATGTTGTTGCTATTGATACAATAAAAAATATTAAGATTAATGAAAGAAATCCTTTAGTTGTTGTCTATAATTATGAAAAGGATGGTGAATGGATAACCGACAGATTTAAAACTATTGACCATATAAAAACACAGGAATTATTTGAAGACGGTAATGTACCTGTTAAGTATTATAACGGGGAGTCTGTAATTATAGGTTTAGATAGGTATAGTGGTATAGGGCATATCTTTTTATTTATAAATTTTGGTTTGATTTTATGGAGTTTTCTTCTTTTGTATCTTGGAGGAGGAAAACCTTTCAAGACTTATAATTTATATAAAACAGGAATTGTTAAAGAAGCAGAAATTGACACAATAGTACTTTTTCCAAATAAAGGAATAAGGGTTACTTACCATTATGATTTGACAGATGGATATGTAGCATATGGTAATGGTTTTTCAAAAGATTATTTACTTTTGAATAAAGAATCGGGTGATAAAGTAAAAATATTTGTTGATCGTAAAAAAGAGAGTAACTCAGTTTTAGTTCCGTCATATATTATTATACACTAGAGCTTTTTACAAAAAGATTTTAATTTAAAATCTTTACTTTCGCACTACTAAAAAAACACACCTCAATATGCAAACTCAAATTGGATTTCCGTTATTTTTTAAACTTATAAAAGGCAATAAATTATTTCTCTTAGGGGCTATTTTTACCCTACTGTCTATTGTAGTAATAGTGCCAACATTTATGATGGTTTCATCGTTTATAGAACCTCATCAAAAATATGATTACGAGCTTATTTATAGTAAAGGCACCGAAAAAGAAGCTGTTATAGATAAAATGACATTTGTAACCAATGTGACTATTAATAATGAAAATCCGGTTTTAATATCTTATTCGTATAAGGATAACGGACAGGTGGTACATGATAAGTTTGAAACATTTGACCTTAATGACAAGTACAATACTTTTTTAAACGATAAAATTAAAATACACGAACCTATAACGATAAAAGTGTACAATGGTCAGTCTGCTTTGGTAGGGCTTGAGCCTTTTGTTTTTCCCTTTAAACTGTTTTACATATTCTTTGTTTTTCCTTTAGTCGGAATCATTTTGCTTATAATAGGGGTGATGCCCGGACTTAAAATATACAGGGTATATAAAAACGGAAAGGAATATGAGGCTACCATATATGATTTAGCACCTGTAACATCGGGTTTCTTTCTTTTAGCTAAAAGAAAAGCAGCAGTAAATTATCATTACCTGTCTAAAAACGGTACTAAGTTAAGTGGTGAGGCTGTGCTTCCTGTTAACTTTTTAGTGAATCATGTAGTAGGAGATACTTTTACAGTATATGTTTCCCTTGGTGACGAACATAAATCGTATCCGTCACCAAAGTATTTATTTTAATAAATAAGGAAACTTTTTTTATGAGGTTGCCATTCTTTTAAGGATAGCCCATTGTTTAAGCGCAACTCTTCCATCAACAGCAGGGTAACCTAAAACGGTTTTTCCTGCAGCAACATCTCCTGTAACGCCCGAACCGGCTCCTACAACAGCACCGCTGCCTATGGTAACGTGGTCTTTAATAGAAGCACTTCCGCCTATAACCACTCCGTCACCAAGTGTAACCGATCCTGCCAGTCCGCTGTTTCCTGCCATAATGCAAAAACGTCCCATAACACTGTTATGACCTATTTGTACCAGGTTGTCTATTTTACAGCCGTCACCAATAATGGTAGAGCTAAACTTACCGCGATCCACACACGAACCTGCACCAATTTCTACCTTATTACCTATTACTACATTACCAATTTGTGGTACTTTAACCAGTCCCTGTTGCGGGCATGGTCTAAACCCAAAACCATCGGCACCAATAGTACAGTTAGGGTGTAAAATACAATAGTCGCCTATTATACAGCGTTCACGCACCACAGTACCCGACCATATTGTTGTGCCATTACCTATAGTGCTGTCATCCAGTACGGTTACATTAGGATAAATAACAGCATTATCACCAATAGTCACATTAGCACCTATATAGCTGCCTGCGCCTATTTTTACATTTTTTCCTATGTTAGCACTGTCATGTATGGTAGCAGAACAATGTATATTTTTATCAAAACACGGAGGTGCCGAAGCAAACAGCTCCAGTATTTGTGACATGGCTAAGTCGGCATTATTAACCTTAATAAAGGCTCTGTTGTCTCCCGGTTGTATAGTAATATCTTTGTTTACTACAGCTATACAGGCATTAGAGTTTTGCCACAGCTTTTCATACTTTTTATTACCAATAAAAGTTATTTGGTTAGTATTAGCCAGCTCCAATTGTTCGGGAGATGTTACATTGTTAGTAGTGTTTCCTTCTATTACGCCGTTAATAACATCGTTTATTTGTTGTAACGTGTATGATTTCATATGTACATGTGGTATTAGTCCTGCAGGTAGGGTACAGAAAGGATTAAAAATATTAGATAATTACCTGTTTAACCAGATAACTACTAATTAATGATTATTGTTTGTTTTTTTATGTTAACGTCAAATTAACATATAATATTTTTAAAAAACTACTGTGTCTGCTATTAAATAATAAAAATATGATAATTTAATAATGCTTATTTGAGCGGTTTTGAAGTGAGCTTTTCAGCAAAGTGAGATATGGCACGGCATGGGCGCTGTAGTATTAAACATATCCGTTTTCCTTTAGCCAGGCTTTTTCTTCCTGAGCCAGTTTTATTTTAATAGACATTTGGGCATATTTGTTTACCACATAGAGTGCTCTTGTTTTCATAATGTCAGTAGGGCGTCCGTATTCCAGTATAAAATGAGCAGCCCATAAATCTACCAGATATTGTGATTCGCAAAAGTATAGAGCAAAGCCTTCGTTTCCTCTTTTTGCTATAAGTTGTTGAGCTAAGTTACAAAGCGTTTGGTAGCTTTCAGAAGGGTGTAAGATTTTGTTTGACGGGGTATAGCCGTCAAAATACATTTTTCTGCACAGGAATAAAAATGATGTTCCCGGATCGCTCATTATGGGGTATGATTTGGTTTTTAGTAAAATTAGGCATTGTGTTTTGAATAATACTAATAAAATTAACACTTTTTAACCGAATTTACCTACACTTAGTCGATATTGTGTTTGTTTTATTGCGGAATACCGTAATATGGTGAATATAATTTATAAAAAAAATCCCGCCGTTTTCGGGCGGGATTGGGGATTTAAAATTATTCGGGGGAATAATTCTAAAAAATAAAGATTATTTTCTTGTCATTATAATTTCCATGCTTTTGTATTTCTTACCACCTTTTGGGGTTTCAAACATTTGCATTTTACGAGTGTTTTCATCAACTATATCATAAAGCTCACGTACTTCTTTCGCGGTTTTGGTAACAGGGTCTACCATGGTACCGTTTAGGGTAGTGGTTCTGGTATTACCGTTAAAGGTACCTCTCATTACCATCATACCAGTCCCCATGTTGTCTATCCATGTAGAGACATATTCATTTGTAGCATTGTCATAAGCAACTGTTGAAATACCTTCAAAAGGCATTCCCATCATTTCGCCACTGTAAGTAGATTGCTGGTAGCGACCTCCCAGTATCATTTTTACCTCACATCCAGAAGTGTATTTTTCTCCGGGCATATCAGGTCCCATCCAAAAAGTCATTTCGCAGTTCCATTTCCCTTCTTCATTTGCCATCATCTTGTGTGCTTCACCGGGAGTCATATATTCGTTCCAGGCATTTGCTATAGTAGCAGAATCCATTTGAACCATAGGTGTCGGTTCTTCAGTAGGAACTGAATCTTTCATAATGGGTTCTCCCGAATCCATTTTTTCTTCTTTTTTACAGGAAGCAAAGCACAGAGCTACGGCCGATAAGGTAATAAATATTTTTTTCATAACTGATTGTTTTTGTGAGTTGTTGAACAAAATTATGAAAAATATATTATTTCCTCTGTATAATTGTTAATCTTCTTCGAAAACTGCGCTTTCGTAAGCTCCGGCGTCTGGAGCAGAAAGGTCTCTAAGACTTTGTGTTATATCATAAGGTACAGTAGCTGCCACAGAAGGTTTTCCTAACGCATTAGCTGCCGACTCGTCACTAATGTTAAGTTTATTGTTGTTAGGGTCTTCAAAAAACGGTTTATAGGTAGTACTGTTTTGTGCTATAGTACAAGCTGTAAATAACGACTGATCGCCAAAGTTATACATAGGGTCGTTTGTAAATCGATTTGCAGTATCTATAAACTTGATAAAGCAGTTGGTAAATGTATATTGAAAAGGAAGATCTCCCACGCGGTCAAACAGTATACCAAAATTAGTTGAGCCATACATTATACAGTTCTCAAAGCTGGCATTAAAGTTATTTACTAAAATAGCATCTGTCGTTTCTAAATAATCACTTAAAAGTACAGGTACCTGATTAAAGCTGTTAAAGTAATTAGCAAATGTACAGTGTTTAAACTGGTAAAACCCACCCAGTGTACCTGCAAAAGCAGCCTGTCCTGCCGAGTTTATTACTACATTTTCTCCATATATTGTAGAGTTACGTGAAAGTAGCCCCACGTTAGTAGAATTATATATTTGTGTATTGCGAAGTCTAAGTGATATTGTGGTTCCGTTATTACCTTCGGCTAAAATACCTACCGTCGCATTTTTAATAACAGTGTTGTTAATCATGGAGGTAGAGCCTTCCTGTAACCAAAGTGCGCCCCATTGTCCCGGTATATCGGCAAAGTCAGGTTCAAGTCTGTCGCCTTCTATAATTACAGTGTTGGCTTCTGTTGCCGGTTCGTTAATATTACCAATGTTTAGGTTGGCATTATCACGCACTATAAGCCCTGAATTGTCATGAAAGTGTACGCGTGCACCTTTTCTAACATTAAGTGTTTTTCCGCTTGGTACTGCTGCGTATCCATATATTACATAGGGCTTTGCATCGGTCCAAATCAGTTCGTTGCCGTTTTCATCTTCATTAAGGTTAAAGCCATAAATCTGGGTATCATCGGTTTCACTAACGGGGATACTTTCATACATGCCCTCGTCGTTACGCTGAGGGTATAAAAACACAGCATCTTGCACCAGTGTAACCAGTTCTACATTTTGCGGAGCCATTTGTGTACTGTGAAACTCTATCTTATCGGTATATAAAAAAGTATTTTCGGTATTAACAAACTCGTCATAGTTTATAGTAGTTTCTATAAAAACAAACATACTATCGTGAGCCATAAGCTCTACATTGTTAAATACGCGCCCAGGTACACCGTCTACCATCAGTCGGTATTTAGAATCCTCTCCCTGTCCAAGGGTTAGGGTAGGTATGCTAATATCTTTATCGCCACGGTTGTATACTTTTAATGTATAGGTGCTGGACCCAATATTGGTAAATACAGTGTCAAGATAAACAGTGTCTCTGGAAAACTCCAGTCCGCCCTGGCTTGGTTCAAACTCAAAATCATCACGGCATGAGGTAAACGTAAGCACAAATACACCAAAGAAAAACAATAGTAAGCTATAGCGCATAAATAACAATTTTTGGTAAATGTAGCATTAATTTAAAAAGTAAAAAAGCGGCTGTATGGTAAACGGAGAAAATTGTCATTTAGTTTATGGATAATCCGCACAAAATTTAAATTTCATTACTTAAAACATTCTTCAGTCTATTATCTCATGTCATTTATATAACTGTACAGGGCTTTTTGTAACTTTACCCTTTAAATTATTATACATGGCATTTGATAAAGAAAAGGCACTGAAAATGTGCAACGATTTTGCGAAAAATACCTTAATGGAAACCCTTAATATAGTGTATACCGATGCCGGCGAAGGCTTTCTGGAAGCTAAAATGCCGGTTAATCCAAGTGTGCACCAGCCAATGGGACTGCTGCATGGCGGTGCTACGGTAGCCCTTGCCGAAAGTGTGGGCAGTGCGGCATCGTTACTGTTTGTAAACCCCGAAGTGCAGGAGGCAAGAGGTATAGAAATAAGTGCCAACCACGTGCGTGCTAAGCGCGACGGAGTGGTAACCGGTACGGCAAGAATAGTGCACCAGGGAAGGAGCCTGCACCTGTGGGAGGTTAAAATAACCGATGAGCAGGGACGCCTTATTTCGCTTTGCAAGATTACCAATATGATTTTGCCAAGAAAACGATGATTTGTTAATTCGGTTATCTGTTTATTTGAATGCATGTATGAGTTTCCCGCTTGGGGGACGGAGTGTATCAAATAACCAAATAATCAAATCCACGAATACACATAAATAATGACCGATTTACTTTTAAAAATACAAAACCAGTTACAGGAGCAGCGTCCGTTTGCTGTTTATAGCAAGCCGGGCAGTGCTACCGTAACCGGAATTTTCCAAACCAATATTGAGGAATATTACCTAACCGATTTTACCCAGCAGGGCTTTGTGTTCGCTCCGTTTGAAGGTGATAAATACCTGTTTATCCCAATGCAGGAAAGCGATGTGATAACGGTAACGATAGAGGCAAACGGGTTTGCTCCCGCCGAACCTCAGCCTGTGGCAATAAACCCTGAGGCTAAGTTGGGCTTTGAAGATTTGGTTACCCGATGTGTTACGGCTATAAAAACAGGAGCATTTGGTAAACTGGTAGCATCGCGCAGTGAGATGGCGCAGCTTTCGGTAACCGATATAACTAAGGTATACCAAAACCTACTGTATGCTTATCCCAATGCATTTAAGTATATGTTTTTCCATCCCGTAAGCGGATTGTGGATGGGGGCAACGCCGGAACAGCTCCTTAAAGCACAAAACCATACCATACATACCGTAGCCCTTGCCGGAACCCAGCTGTATAGAGAAGGGGAGGAAGCCGTTTGGGAAAATAAGGAAAAGGAGGAACAACAGTTTGTGACCGACTTTATTTTAAACGAATTAAAGGATTACACCACCCAGATTACTACCACCCAGCCTTACACCTTTAGAGCGGGTAACATAGTGCATATTAAAACCGATATTTCGGCAGAACTTAAGGAGGTTTCCCTTTTAAAGGAAGTACTGCAAACCCTGCACCCAACACCTGCCGTATGCGGACTCCCAAAAACCGAAGCTAAGCAGTTTATACTGGACAACGAAGAGTATGACCGCGAATACTATTCGGGTTTCCTGGGGGAGTTAAACCGTGATTTTGCAACGGGTAAACCTGCCCAAACAGATTTGTTTGTAAACCTGCGTTGCATGAAGGTAAACGGCAATGTGGCTCAGTTGTTTATAGGTTGTGGTATTACTAAAGACAGTAACCCCGAAAAGGAATTTATAGAAACAGTAAACAAGAGTATGACCATGCGAAGGGTACTTTAGTTGTTTTTATTCTAAATGGTGAATTTTAAATTTTAAATGAGATTCTCCTTTCGTCAGAATGACAAAGCACTCCGTTATTACTAGGCACGAAGTAAACGATTAAAGGTACTGTATGTCATTTCGACGATAGGAGAAATCTCTTTGTATTTAGATTTCTCACTCCATTTCATTCCGTATCGAAATGACAAAGCACTACGTCATTGCGAGGAACGAAGCAAACTATAAAAGGCACTCTATGTCATTTCGACGATAGGAGAAATCTCTCTTTATGCATAGATTAGATTCTTCTTTCCGCTATCGCTGCAATCAGAATGACAGCAGGAGTAAGCAAACGGCATTACCCCTGACTTTTTGGTTCTTTTGTGTCAAGACAAAAGGACAAAGACATTTGTCATTGCGGGGGAGGAACGACGTGGCAATCTATTTATGGCTCTGCTTGTCATTCTGACGGCAGGAAGAATCTCATTTCCATTTCGACCTTGTGGAGAAATCTCTTTGTATTTAGATTTCTCACTCCATTTCATTCCGTATCGAAATGACAAAACGCTACGTTATTACTAGGCACGAAGCAATCTATATAAGGCATTCTATGTCATTTCGACGATAGGAGAAATCTCTTTGTATTTAGATTTCTCACTCCATTTTATTCCGTATCGAAATGACAAAGTGCTACGTTATTACTAGGCACGAAGCAATTTATAGAGTACAGTATGTTATTTTAAGCGCAACGAAGTGGAGTCGAAACACGAGGCTGAAAAGCCCAACTGATGAAATAATCTCAGTATATACAAGCATCTCTAAGGTTACTCTATATAAACCAAAGTCCGTATCTTTGCAGCACTCAAAAAAATAATAATGAAACTCGATATACTTGTATTTGGCGCCCATCCTGATGATGTGGAGCTAAGCTGTGGAGCAACCATAGCAAAAGAAATTTCCCTTGGTAAAACCGTAGGTATTGTTGACTTAACCCGTGGCGAACTGGGCACACGCGGTACTGCCGAAATTCGTGATGAAGAGGCTGCCGAAGCGGCTAAAATTCTGGGAGTTTCCGTAAGGGAGAACCTGCGTTTTCGTGACGGATTTTTTACAAACGATGAAAAACACCAGCTTGAGGTTATCAAAATGATTCGTAAGTACCAGCCTGAAATCGTTATTTGCAATGCGGTAGACGACCGCCATATAGATCACGGTAAGGGTAGTAAACTGGTTAGTGATGCGTGTTTCCTTTCGGGGCTTCGCAAAATAGAGACCCAGCTTAACGGAGAACCTCAGCAGGCTTACAGGCCTAAACTGGTATACCATTACATACAGTGGAAAAACCTTACGCCCGACTTTGTTGTAGATGTTACCGGATTTATGGATACAAAAGTGGCTTCGCTTATGGCATATAAGTCGCAATTTTATGATCCAAACAGCGACGAACCTGTTACACCAATCGCTACAAAAAACTTTAAAGAAAGCATTTTGTACCGCGCGCAGGACTTAGGAAGGCTAATAAACAGCGAATATGCCGAAGGCTTTACGGTTGAAAGGTATGTGGCTGTCAATACCTTAAGTGATTTAGTGTAAAAAAGTGCAATTTTTTTTGTATATTTATTTGCAGGAAACGTAGAGCTATACTATATTTGCACTCGCAAAACAGATGGTGATTGTAGCTCAGTTGGTTAGAGCGTCGGATTGTGGTTCCGAAGGTCGTGGGTTCGAGACCCATCATTCACCCCTAAATAGAAACCCTTAGAGAAATCTAAGGGTTTTTTGTTTTTCATAACTTTTAAAAGTAATACCTAAAAAGTGTAACTTTACAATATATGTGATTAACACCTTACAGCTATGAAAAACATTAAGCTTCTTTTAGTACTACTGTTGTTTCCTTTGTGTGTGTATTCCCAACAAGGAAATTCTTTTCTGTTCTTTTTACTGTTGCCAAAAAGTATTCCGGCTCCGTCGTTAATATACTATCCTGATACGCTTTCGGGTTATATTGTTTACAATAACCAAAAAATAACATCACGTTTTGTAATACAAAACAGCCATATAAAAACTCCCGACACTGCTATTTACCTGGGCGATAAAAATCTGAAGTATATGGATTTAAAAGCTAACGAAAAAAATATAAGACTGGAACGAACTGAAGAAAACGGATATTTAAAAAATGTGGTTGCTGATACTCTGGGTTTAACCATTTACAATAATTTCTCGTTATCAGATAAACTTCATAAAAGATCTATATTCTTTAAATATAAGGATGAGTATTACTATGTGAAAAAGTCCCTGTTCAGGAAGATAGACAGGAGTATTATGTTGGCATTAAACAACATTAGCTTTGATGATCCTCATCTTAAAGATTTTATTATTGAAAAATTAGCCATAAAGCAGGAGGAAGAACAATAGATAAAGTATAATACACCACGTTATTTCGAAGCACGAAGCAATCTATAAAAGGCACTGTATGTCATTCTGACGATAGGAAGAATCTCATTTCCATTTCGACGATAGGAGAAATCTCTCTTTGTACATAGATTTCTCACTCCATTTCATTCCGTATCGAAATGACAGCAGGAGTATTAGCATAAGAGTAAGGAACCGTCCTTAGGCTCTGTAGCGTAAAGAAACTCAAAATACAGTACTTTTTTCTTTGTTGTATTCCCTTAATTTTTACATTTGGGAAAATTTATAATTATGGAACTTTTTGTAGTAATGGGAGCGGCTCTTGTAATTTACTTTGTTTCCCGCGAGTGGAGCAAAAGAAATTCAAGCTATATAAAACCAGGTAATAAACCAGAATACAGTGCAAATCTACAGGAGCTTGTAGAGAAATTTGGGCTACGTTATGCCGATAAACTGGAAATGATACCTCAGCCCGATGGTACAACTGTACTGGTGTATGCTAAGCAGGACACCTCAAAGCAGGATCAGCTTGCTGTAATAAATGATAAAGACCTTTACAAAAGGGTAAAGAAAGATAAAGTATATGCAAAAGTAGCTTCGGTTGCCGGAGGTACTATGAAAATAGAATTCTTCGGGAATTAATTTTTCTGTCATATTGAGCGAAACGCAGTGTAGCCGAAATATCTAAAAATTTAAAAATAAACAAAACCCCTTAGCTTTCACTAAGGGGTTTTGTTTTAGTAGTCTATTATAATACCTCTGTGTCATTGCGAGGAGGAACGACGTGGCAATCTATTATTAGACTCTGTATATTATTCTGATGATAGGAAGAATCTCATTTCCATTTCGCCCTTGTGGAGAAATCTCTTTGTATTTAGATTTCTCACTCCATTACATTGCGTATCGAAATGACAGCACACAACGTCATTACGAGGTACGAAGTAATCTATTTATGGTTCTGTATGTCATTCTGACGATAGGAAGAATCTCATTTCCATTTCGACCTTGTGGAGAAATCTTTTTGTATTTAGATTTCTCACCCCATTACATTGCGTATCGAAATGACAGCACACAGCGTTATTACGAGGTACGAAGCAATCTATTTATGGTTACGGTTTGTCATTCTGACGTTAGGAAGAATCCCATTTCCATTTCGACCTTGTGGAGAAATCTCTTTGTATATAGATTAGATTTCTCACTCCATTGCATTGCGTATCGAAATGACAACTCACTGCGTTATTGCGAGGCACGAAGCAATCTTTTCTTGGCAAACTATTTGATTGGTATTCCCTGAAAACCAATTAAAAACCACCTTATGAAAAAACTGCTGTTACTTTTATTGATGTTGCCATTACTGAGTTTTGGTCAGCATAGATTTACTATTGTAAAAGAAAACCTGGTTTGGGAGAAAGTATTTCCGGGAACGGTAACCCCTGAGGAGATGATGAAACAAATAAAACTAACGGGCAAATGCCAGTATGTAGACTTTAATTACGACGTGCTCGACTTTTGTATTTCCTATACGCTCGACGATTTAAAACGTTTCGGTTACAGGCAAATCCTCGATCCGTCATTCTTTTCAGAGGGTGGAATATGTACCGGTATGATTGAGTTTAAGGAGGGGAGGTATAAGGTAACTATTTTCAAACTGGAATGTTATGACCCTGCCGACGGCATACTAATATACCCCATTAACAATTATGTATTAAAGAACGGAGAAATACGCGACAGCGAAAGATACTACCGTTCGCTAAGTTACTACGACCAGTACTTTAATTTTATATTCAGCATAATGCCTCAGGGTAAAGACTGGTAAAATAAATCCCCTTTTACAGGGGATTTTTAATTGTTTTTAATTTACCACATTTAGTTTAATACTTTTTATATCAATACTTTTTAAACGTTTAATATCTTTATCATCAACCGTTTTCTTAACTACATCTATAATTTCATCTTTGTCATTAACAAAAAAGAGATTAAAGTTATCACTCTGTAAGTTTTTTATTGCAGGATTAAGCAATACTTTTTGTATCCAGTTTAAAAAAGCAAATGGGTTTTCGCCACTAAGTAACCTAACACTTTTACTGCTTTTCTCATTTAATTCTATGTACAGGGTATAGCTTACATTATAATTATCTTTTGCGATAATTTCATATTCCTTTTTAGTAAATTCATTTTTGTTTATTGTAATTGTATTGGCAGCTTTTTTATCAAACCAGTAAAAGGTTACCTTATCATCATACTCAAGTGCATTATTACTACTTTTGATACGTATTGCTTTAGTTTCAACAGCTCTTATTGCTCCGGCATATTGTACATTCATTATTATGTTATTTGCTGATGAGTTTTTTATATAAGAAATGGTTCTTTCGTTAACCTCTATCTCACTTGCGGGCTTGAAAAGGGTTTTATTAAATAATTTATTAAAATTATGAATGTCAGTGTCTTGTACATAGTTCATTTGCTGGTCATTATTATTATCTAACTTGAGAGTGGCAGTGACATATATATTATCTGATATATCTCCCATAGGCCTACCGCGCTGACTTATAACAAGTTTTTTTGGATCTAATGAGAAGCCAGTCTTTAACCTTTTTAATTTAACCGCGACAGCTTCGTTAATGGTTACACCATTTACATACTCTAAACTCGCTTCTGCTCCTAAATTTGCATTTTGTGATGCAGTGTTTTCGTTTGTACTGCTTTTGGATTTATTTATAGTACCATTTCGGCCAATGCTTCCCAGTAAATTCCCGTTTTCATCATATACATTTTTAACGTTAGTTGTACTTCTATCCAGGTCTGTATTACTGTTGTTTCCCTCTATATAAGTATTATTTGTTCCGGCTCCGGCAGTTCCTGTTAGTTTTGAATTGAATTTTACATCCTGAGTACGCTGAGCGGTTCCAAAATCAATTTCTTCAAATTCATTTTCCATTTTATCTACAGAATAAATAAAGGCAGGTCCTTGAGTAATTTTCAAACTGGTGTCTAAAAACTCCAGTCTGGTATTAGGATGCATAAAGTCTTTGTGCTTATAATATTGTTTTGTGTTTGAAAAAACAAAACGAATTTGGAAAGTAGTAAAATCGGTTTCTAATTTTGTTGGATTATCTTCTTTTTCAGAATCACTAATAGGTAGTTTCAGTAAGTCTATAAATTTTTTAGGATCTTTTTCTTTTTCAGATAGTAATTTCATGTATACATGTGGTAATGAATCTCTCAAATCGGTTAAGTATACAGGTTTTTCCTCTTTTTTTTGAGATGGTTTTGGTAATGGCAGCACTCCTACATTTACACTTACTATGTTTGAGGTTTTTTCATCAAGAGGTTTGTACTTGTATTTCCCTCTTATAAGGTTGCTAAATTTAGGGCTTGCACACGATCCAAATAAAATGGCAGTACAAACAATAATGGCACTTTTTATAAAAATATTTTTTTTCATAGCTCCTGTGTTAATTTGTAAATACTATACCACATTGAAGTATTACCACCCTCACAGGTTTCGTTTTGAGTAGATACATATTCACTATGAAAACTTTTATTAAGTTTTCTTCCCTGACAAAAAATTACACCTCCACTAGCCGTATCACTTACCGAATAATACTTGGTTCCTTGTGATATTGTTGTATTAGTAGGTATGTCCGGATTGTTTAATACTCTAATGTATTCATTTACTTTAGGTAGGGGTAATAGAAAATTATGATGAGCCTTAAGTTCACTATTTAATTTTCTTTTGATATAGTTTTCATTATAACCGGAAAACTTAGTGACTTTTGCAGTAATTTTTGAACTGTTAGTCAGATCAATTTTGGCCTCTACCATTTTTGGTTCGCCTCTGTAAACCGTACTATATTTAAAATTAATAGTACTGGGTTTTGTTTTTGCTTCCTTCGCTTTTAACAGCGCATCATAAAGGTTGGTTTTCATTGTTTTAAAGTAATAATTAGTTGGATAATGTAAAGTTATTCAATTTTAATATTTCCTAAAATACCCATTAAGGTGTATTTTACAGATGTAGTAAAACAGAAAAAACCCCTTAGTCCATAGTAAGGGGTTTTTATGTGTACACGTAAATTTACTAATTAGGTTTGCTTATTAAAAAAGCTAGTGTCAAAATCATCCTTAATAAGCTTTAGTCGGTACGTGTGTGGTTACACTCTTGTGAGGGATTATAACCTAGTGTCAAAGGTACTGATTTCTATTGTTTTAACCTTGGGGAATACTACTTGTTTTGTTAAAACAGGTAAAAATACGTGTAAGATAAACCTGTAATAATGTTAACTTGCAAGTATATAAATCAATTGCAGGTGTTGAAATACCTAATATTAAGTATTTTAATATTCAGCAGTTATTTATTAATTTGCTTAAACCAAGCATATCAAATCATCATTCTTACTGTTTATCTCTTAGAGCTTAACTGGCAGAATAGAAAAATAATATTGTATTTCAGTACTTGCATTTGTTAATCAAAAAGCCCCTTAGAACATCTAAGGGGCTTTTTTCTAAACACATAAATATACTAATTAAAGTAGCTTAATTCTAAGCGGCTTTCCAGTATAGATACCGCAGGGTAGTATACTTGGCCCATTTTGTTAAGTCTTTCAAGGGATTCGGTAACAATTCGTTGATTTTCACTCATACCTCTTGTAGCCATTCGGGTTCTGTTGGTAAACCCTCTCTTGTCAACCCTTGCTGAAAGGCGCTGTATAGCAAGTTCTGCTTCTTCATCTCTTGTCATCCACTCTTGGATCCCCATTTTACCATTCGCAAGCATATCAGTATATGAAGCCTGTATACGTTTCATATTCATTAGGTTTTGTATGTCTATGGCAGCCTCATCAAATTGTTTTTGGTTTTGGAGATCGTCTATGCTGTAAATAAGCTGATAGAAAATAATTGTTGATGTGATAGATTCGTTTCCAAAGGTTTCCTCCTCCAGTAAACTCGCCGATGTAGCCGAAAGAAAAGCATATATACCGGGAGCAAGCCTGTTCATGGAGAAAGAAAGGCTGGCTGTAGCTGTTGATTTTGTCTTGGCAGCCTCAGATACCGAATTAACCAAATCAGTATACGATTCTACAGCTTCATCGCTAAAGGCATCCTGAAAACTTTTTGAATCTTTGTTAACCGCTATGGCCTTTAATGTATCTTTAATCACGCTTGCAATTTTGTCCAGGCTAAATTCGTAGCTGTATTCTACTTTTATATAGTCGTTAGAACCTAAAAGTGTACCGTCACTAACACGGGCTTTTTTAAGGTTTTCGCCTACTTTACCGTCAAATTCATTTAAAAGAGTATCTCTTTGCGCTTTAACCGATTCGGTTAGTTTGTCGAGTTGCTTTTGTGCATTAACAGATTTGTCTGCTACTCGCTCTACAGATGCAGTTCTACATGCCATGATATTAATTTTTTAGTTGGTTATAGTTTCTTACTCTTTTGGCTTTTCAGATTCCGCCCCGGTTTTTTTAAATGGTTAGGTTCCATTTTCAAAGCATGCATTTGGGGGAATACACGTGTAATATTTTTAATGTATTGAATTGTAGCTGTTTAATGTTTTCAAAGTTACGCCTGCCTGTTGGTTTGAAATTGCGTGATAACACCTGTTTTTTAAAAACCCGTAGTATTACTTAGGTACTATTTAACATATAACAAAAAAGCCCTTAGCATTGCTAAGGGCTTTTAAAACCTACTGATTAAATCTATTATTAAACAACAAAAAGTATTAATAGGGAATAAAAAAATAAAAAACCCCTTACGACCAAACAAGGGGTTTTTAATAAGCTAGAATACACATTTATTATGAACTTCTCATTATCTGCCCATAATTAAGACAAATATAAGTAAGGGGTATAATATGAAATAGCGTGATAATACGTGTTTTTTACTAACAGGTGTTTTTACGTAAGATTTTCCTATCTAATTGTAATAACTATGAAGTACAATACCTTCGTTATACATAACAGGCGACATGTACACTTCGTTGTTCTTATTATGTCTTTGGCAAATAGGTATAATAAATACTGTGTTACTACCTTGGGGTACAATGCCCGGTTTTTTGCCTAAAATAACATGTCCGCCAATAATGGTACTGCTGCAGTTAAAAGTACCCTCTCCATAATTATAATGTTTTGAAGCACAAACATTAGCCTCTCCATAGTAGTGATTCCAAAGCTGCATCCAGGGGTAGCCACTTATTTTTGGGTCGGTTGCTGCATTGGTAATATTGGCAAAATTAGCATCCGGACGTAAAGTTATCAGTCCGCCAAAAACAGCAGATGCCGAAAATACTTTGTCGCCTGTTTCATATTCATTTTCAGGATCATGAAGTTCTAAAAATACCCCGTTGCGGTATACCGCCCTTAAATCTTCCATAATAATATTAGAAAGTCCCGGCTGGGGGCTGCGTACAATTACATTATAGTGCTTTTTAGCAGTATTAATTATAAGTTCGTTAGCTTTTACAGCAGTTTGTTTAAGTAGTCCTTTAAGCAGGGAGTCGTTAGCAAAACTAATATGCTTTTCACTTTCATGTTCTCCATATGAATATACATTAAGGTACTGTTGTGTACCTTTTGGAC
Source organism: Flavobacterium rakeshii (assembly GCF_009741375.1). GTDB lineage: Bacteria > Bacteroidota > Bacteroidia > Flavobacteriales > Flavobacteriaceae > Flavobacterium > Flavobacterium rakeshii. The sequence continues at coordinate 31,164 of NZ_WOWP01000001.1, read as the reverse complement.
TCAGGGTAATATAGGTACTGTCGGTACTGTCGTAATCACTACCGCACAGTGTTATGGTATCTGTACTTGGATCAAAACTGTACCAAAATGTTAATGATGCCATCATAGGTGTGGGCATTCCTGTAATGCGTCCTGCCTCAACAGGGGTTAGTGTTACAGTATTTGCACCGCTTTTCAGGCTAATGTTAATCTCGGTTTCAGTTTCTTCCAGTATCAGGTTATCGTTGTTATAGTAGGGTGTATTCGCAATTTTTAGTTTTAGATTATTCATTTAGTATTATTTAAGGTGCAGAATATTCAAAAATAAGTCATTGCGTTACACTTTTGGAAGGGAGTATTTACGGGTTTTAAAAAAACAGGTGGTTTTACGTGTTTCACACAATTTTGTAACAATCAGTGTAAAATTGTGATAAGCTAATGTTTCACTAAATTTATACATTAGTATATCGAAATAAACAATTAGTCAAATAATACCGTAATTCCTTTGTTTGCCCGCCTTGTGTATGTTTAACATTAGTGCGGGAAACGTAGTTTTACCTAAACTTTAAGAAATTATTAATACATAGTTTAACACCATTCTTATAGATTAGCGGCTGTATCTGTAAAAATTAAAAACTATGAAAAAATTTGTTGCCGTATTGTTTGTGGCACTGGCTTTTGCTGCTTGTACTTCAGACGATGACGTAGAGAATGTAGACAACGGTTTGCACAACCCTTACACGGGTAGCATACTGGGAGAATGGAAAGCTATTGGAGTATCTTACCAGGGAGAAGAGTTTCCTTTAGGATGTGAACTTGAAACTCCAACCGAACAGGATGTACTGTTTACCTTTTTTGAAGATAATACGTTTACTGTAGTGCATAACTGTGGAGAAGAGTTGCCTTATGACTCTGGTACGTATACAAAAACAGGTAATGTGCTAACGCTTTACTTTGCAAATGAAGAAGAAGAAGATATTCAGGAAAAAGCTCATATGGTAGTTATTCAGGAAGATGATCCTGAAACCGAAGAGGAAGAAAGCTTTATACTTGAGTGGAGATTTGGCATAGGTAACAGCGGTATGCTTGAAGATTTTGATGTTCAGGTTGAAAAGCAAATTCCTTTAGAAGAAGATCCGATTGTAGAAGACTAAGGTTCCCTGCTCCCAACTAAAAAACAGCGCATAAACTAAGATTGCGCGCAATAACAAGTATAATAACCAACTTAATAAACCTTAAAAGGCTCTGTACATATGTGCAGAGCCTTTTTTTAGCGCAATAAAAGGAGTAAAATAATTATCTTTATCGCCACCAAACAACAAACTTATGAGTACTCCTGATTATACCGAACTTGAAAGCAGGTTTCACTGTGCCTGCGAAGATGCTATAGGCGAACTGTCTATGCAATATAAAACGCATTACCACAGTGCCGGGAAGCTGGAAGATTTTTTTGGACTTATCCAAACCGAATTTGAAAGGGTAGTGGAAATATTTACCCATAAAAACAATTTAGTCGAAGATAAAGAGGCGCAACGCCGCATTAGTGCCATTGCAAAAGAGTATGCTAAAAAATGCGTTGACGACTACGGAAAAGTGAATTAATATAGTTAGCATGAAAAAATAAACCTTGTTTTTATTTCTATTTACAAATTATGCTTTTTCACAAAGTATGTATTGTTTAACAGGAGAAGAAAATACAACTACGGGTAGAGTTTCATTTATGATTTCGCATGCTAGATCAATAAAACATGATATCCTGACATTACAGATAACGAGTCTACTGCTTATGCTATTATTAAAAATCTGTTTCCAATAATGTGAAGTTTCAACATTTTTCTCTAGATAGAGAGATACTTGGAGGTCTTTTTAAAGCCGAATATGAACCTCTTAACAAGGCTTACGATATTTGGATTAATGATCAGTCAAAACAAAATGAGCTCGAATTAATGAGATTAATGGTTAAACAGGAAGAGCAGTTAAGAGCAGTTGAGAGCAATGCTGCCTAAAAAACAATATCTTTTATATATAGAACTTGTAAATAAATATGGAGTTCCTGATTCAAAGGAACCTATTATTAAAACATTTTTCCTAACAGACAAAAAACTTAAGCGGTTTAAGCGGAAATTGAAACGTGATAAGATTGATTAAGAATATAATATAGTTCTATATCAAACTAGCCAGCCAAATGATTTTTTATATTATCTAATTATTTAAAATTCTGTACTGTAATTAGTATTTGCTTGTTTATTAGTTTTTTATGGTTTTGTTTTTATGGTTTTTGATTTTTGACATCATTTTGTAAAATATTATGTTAAATTAATAAGTAATTGTCAATCTTAAAACAAATCAACATGAAAAAGTTTTTTACTATTGTAGCCATTATGGCTTCTTCAATCATTTTTGCGCATAATAACAACAGCGACAAAAAAATAACAAATTACCTCTATTAGTGCCAGAGGGATGTATTCAGAACCATCGCAGTTTGGGCTTTCATTTGAGTTTGAAGGTCTTAAATGGGGTTACAAAAACACCCAGATTGTGAATATCTCTTATGGAGTTATGAACTATGATGTTGGTCTTTTTGATGTAGACGGACAGGGATTTGCTATTGAAATAGGTGGACGAAAATATTACAACAAAGGCACTAAACTCGAAGGACTTTATACGGGTAACTACCTTTCTTACGGAAATATAAAGTTTGATGAAAATTTAATGTTTGGCAAGTTTGACGGCACCTATAGTTACTTTTCATTCTTTAGCCCTGAAGTTGGATTTAAAATGGCATTCGGAGATTTCTCTATAGATCCTTTTATTGGTATTATGTGGAAAATTGAGGTAAAAGGTAAAGGCGATATTGATAACAAATATGTAGATGAATGGACTCCGCGTGGCGGACTGAAAATTGGCTATACTTTTTAAGCAGATGCAATTTTTACATACCATTATAATAAACACAAAAAACCATGCAAAAGCATGGTTTTGTTTTTTTTAGATATAAAAAGGATGTATTTTTGAAAATTCCAACCACACACCTTTTACCTTTTTTATGACACGTTGTGCATTATATATCTTGTTATTTGCACTTTTCAGTGTTTCCTGTGAGAAAACCCACGAGGAAAGACTTGAAGAGAATATTAGCCATTATATAAATCACAGCATAACAAACTCATCGGGTTATCAGCCTATGCTCACAATTATTCAGGATACGATAACCGTAGGGGAGTTTGCCGAAATGATTCTACTCATTAATGAAAATGATATTTTAAAATACAGAGAAGAAATTGATGCGGATAATCGTGAAATAAATAAATTACAAAGTAATGATACCGTTATTATTGATGAGTTTCTTTTAAAATCGTATAAAGAGTCACTTAATAACTGTGATAAAAGTATAAAAGCCAGACAGGATCAAAACAATAAACTTGAAGAGTTACGACATAGTAAAGCTGTTGCTTTTTATGTGGCGCAACACAGATGCAGGTTAAAAAACGGCTTTGGTGTTTTAGACGAAAACCGTTTTTATATTATTGCTGATGATAAAGACGAGATACTTAACGTATCTGACAATTATTCTGAAAGCACTCTTAAAATGCGCGCTATTTTTGATGCCAGATACTTGAAAAAGTAATTAGAAATTATTTTAGCAATAAACCGGCTGTTACTCCGGAAGCTAACCATACATACCATTTTTTAAACCAGGGATTATTTACCGTAACGGTAATTGATTTTAAATTAGTAACCGTAATATTTGGGTTTGTAAAAGTAACATCGGTACTAATGGTCTCCTTTCCCAAAAACCATTTGCGTTTGTTTCCGGTTATAATACTGGCATCGGTGTAGATTAGGAGCGGGGCAATGGTAAGGCTGTCATTAGTAATGGTGTAATTAAGGCTAAACCATTTGTTTTTTTTCTCTCCGCTCATCTTAAACCTGTTTTCGGTAATAATAGGTTTTTCCAATGGAATATAAATGGTATCGAATTTGGTTACTGTGGTGTATTTCACTACAGATTGCACTGAACTGAACTCTTTTGTCACTGCTTTTAATTCTTCATCTTTATTAATAATATAGTCGTTGAGCTCGTTGTTTTTTAACCGAAGTGTTTTGATTGTAGCCGTTTGTGTACCCGTCTTATTTTTATAATACTTAACCGTATCGGTAAGTGCGTCCAGATTACTAAGATAATTACTTTTATTCCTGCTATTATGATTGCACTGAACAGTAAGTATTACGAGCAATAAAATACTTAAGGCATAAGGAGCTATATTTTTTACCATCTAGCCCTAGTTCCGCGAATATCATAATGAACAAAAGTAGGGTAAACGCCCATGCCTCCCTGTTGCATTTTTCCTTCTTCAATGAGGGTTTCAATAGCCTCGGCAATTTGCATAGGGGAGAGTCCATGTACCGAAATATCGGCTGCAGATGCTGTTAAATGCTGACTTTTAGGTGCTCCGCCAACTTCAGTATTGTGTTTTTTTGTACGATATCCGCTCCCAGAGATAATGATAGGGTGCTGTAGGTATTCGCGAAGTACTTCGAGGTTTTCGGCAACTTTAAGAACATTTGGGTGGTATTTTTCCGGTACATTTGTACCATCTTTACAGTTAAATTCTTCCAGCGAGAAGTTTTGGGTAAGTTTCATAGTTTAGGGTTTTAATAGTTTTTGATATTTTTCGGGAATAAATGATAATATTCGTTTAAAAATATTGATTCCGCCTGCCCGCTCAATATTTTCTCCTATGCTCCACATTTCAATAAAAGCAAAAAGATATACGGCAAGTACCGGCAGGGTTAATTCCCTGCCAAGTACTTTAAATAAAATCATGTTTTTAAGAACACATTGATCAATAGCAAAAGCCATAATGAGGTAAATGCCATATTCCCACAGCATTTTTTTCATCCAGTTTCGTAGCCCTGTACTCGATATTTCTTTCCAGAAATAACCTTTTACCGGATTAAACCTAAGGCCTTTAATTGTAGCCTGTGCGTGTATTGCAGTAGCAGTATCAAGGGTAGTGGCTATGGCAAACAGAATAAGTGCCAGATTAAGATCGGTATAACAGGAAAGTACTCCCGCTATAATGGTTGACAAAGCAATCCATATTTTTTCCACAATGATAAGATTTGATGAAATCTTTACAAGTATTTAGAATACCGTACTACCAAGAAATACTAGCCATCCTGTATTTGTTTTTACATACATATTGCCTTTTCCTACATTTGGAGCTATGACTGTAAAAGTTGATTTGACCGATGGGTAAAGCGCATTTAATGAAGCAGCAGAAGGAGCAGAGGTTAAAGTATCATTTATAATTCTCTCAGAAGATTTAGCTACTCTTTCCCAAGAGTTCCACCCCCCTCCCGAAGGATTTGAAGTACGGAAATAAAGTTCATTTGAATTATAATTGGTATAGGTTTGAGAATGATTATTACCGTTGCTGGCTACAGTTAAAATACCTTTATCTTCAATCGGTAAGTTTGCAGTAGTAGAGCTTTCGGTAGAATAAAAACCATTTACAATATAGTTATTAATATCATCATTTGAAGAGATAATTCCTTTGAAAGATAGGGTATCGTTAACTTCGGCTTTGTCATCGGCTTTGAAGTTTTCATCTGTCCATATTTCCCTCCATGGTGTCCATGATGCGGAACCGGTTTTGTAATGGCGATAAAATATTCTTACAACATCTCCAGGATTTACCGCCTGATATTTTTGTGTTATATATGTAGAATATCTTTCAACGGTTAATGCCCCACCTGCATTTGTAGGTATATTTAAAATAGTATTAGGAACAGTGTAAAAACCGTTAGGAACAGTTATGCTGTTTAAATCAGTTTCGGGATAAATTAAAGTAGTATTTATTCCTAATCCATAATCTTTATAATCCCCTCTGTTATATGCTGTGTTCCAGTTTGAAATGTCTGTAGTTGTAAAGTTTTGACTGGTCCATATGTTAACCCAAGAACTCCAAGTATTAACAACTCTTCTTCTTAACCAATATTCATCTGTTCCGCTTCTCATTGCAAATTGAGTGGCATTAGTTCCTTGGTCTATATGCATTAAGCTTATACCGGAATTGGTTGTAGGAGCTCCAACTGTATTACCTTGAGAATAATAAAAACCAGTTTGAGTTATAGTATCAAAGTTGTTTAATGATAAAGCATTAGTCCCTAATCCAAAATCTCTAAAATCACCCCACCCAAAAGCAGTGTTCCAATTATCAATAGATGATTGAGATAAGTTACCATCATGCCATATTTTCTGACATGAATTAGTTACATTATTCCTAAAAGAAATTGCACTAGAACCTCCATGAGAAATTGCTATTTGAGCTTTAACTGTTGACACAGCAGGATTACCAATATTAATAACCTTTGCTGAATTAGTACCAACAATATTTGTATCTATACCTGAAACAATATAAAATCCAGTATTATTACTAATAGTATCTAAACCATCAACACCGACATTTCCTAAATTTTCATAACCACCTAATCCATATGTTCTAAAATCTCCCCAGCCAAAAGCTTTGTTCCAATTAGCTATATCCAAAGTACTTATATTACTTGACGTTAAGACAGAATCCCAAGAACTCCATGTACTTGTCGTACGTCTTCTAATGTAGTAGTTTGAACCTCCACTTCTAAAAGCCATTTGTACTGCATTACCGTTTACTTCCATATGAAGCATAGCGATACTTCCTACAGCTAATGGAATACCAACAGTACTACTGTTTGCATTTCTATAAAAGCCTGATTGTGTTATATTATCCCAATTAGAACTTATTTTACAATCTGTTCCTAATCCATAATCCTTAAAATCCCCCCAACTGAAAGCTGTATTCCAGTTACTAATGTCTGTATGCTCAAAATCTCCACTACTCCATATTTTTACCCAACCACCATAAGTGCCACTATAAGATCTAAACCATAATTCGTTGCCGTCTCTCGATCCTAATATTTGAAAGCCTACATTTGTAGATCCTACAGAAATCAAACCGCCAACCTGAGTAAATGGTTTATTGGTTGTTGTAGTTGACATATAAGTCATATATGTTCCCTTATTCATAGTGTTCATGTCACCGTTAAATGTTTCTGAGACTGCAGGTGAGCTTTCTCGTCTTGAAACATAATCCGTAAACGCTTTTTGCCAGTCAGTAAGATTACCTGACGTTATACTGTTAGAGGGATGAGAAGTACTTATTTTACCATCAAGGGCGTTTTGTAACCCTTGTATATTGGAAATAGAAAAAGATACTGAATCAACTACATTACCTTCGGCATCTTTAAATTCAAGTGTTTGTGGTGTGGATCCGTTAAAGTTAACCGACTGCATTAGGTTAGCCACAAAAGCACTTACAGGTACTTCACTAAGCACTTCACCATCGTCATTTTTCAATTCCAGTTTTTCACTGGTTTCATTGTAAAAAAACGTAGTTCCTTCATTATTAAGGAACCCAAGGTTAATGGTTGCCAGTGTGGTTCCGTCTACATTTTTGAGGTATAGTTCGCTGGCCGACTGGTTGGCAACAATAGTAATACCGTTAACATCACTTTGCATGGCAAATATATCATCAGTACTTTTGGCCGGTATACTGTAGGTTACATCTTCAGTGTTTGGCTGATAATCCAAGGTGGTAGTATCACCGTTTACCGAAGTATGTTTTATAGAACTGCCAGAAAAGGTAATATTATCTCCCGTATTATTATCGGTTAAGGTAATAGGGGAATCTGTGAATGAATCAACAGCAGTAATATCCTTAAGGGCAGGGAGATATAATCCGGGCTGGACATTACTGTTAGTAGCATCATTAAAGTCGGTTTCAGTAAGTACTGTTTGCGTTCCGTCATACTCGCCTGGCTGACCCGTAAAACGTTTTAAGTACAAAACACTATCAAGCGAATAGCTGAAGTAATGTAGTTTTGATGTATCGGTAAGATCTCTAACTGCACTGTTTACCTTGGTTAGGAACTCGGGTTCATTTGTAACCTGTCCTAAAGAAATTACATTAGATTTGCTGTTAGCAGTAATATCTTCCGGCAGTAACGATTCGGGTGGTAACTGATAAAGATGTGAGGGAAGTACAGCACTTCCGCCAGCCCCCCAGGTTCCTTTTCCTCCCATAAACTGAAAACGAAGTTTTTGGGCAACCGAAGCTGTAGAAGCCGACTTATATGCTGTAAAGAATACCGGGTTATCTGTAGCCGAAATAAGTGTGGTTTGCGAGTTTATATCTCCTAGTACCTGAGTTAGTAAATCACTGCCGCTAACATAATCAAGGTAAATAACCTTGCCTACATTGTTTTGTTCTACAACTTCTACTTCGTCACTGCCCAGTGTGGCTCTGGAATAGATTACGGTTTGTAGTACCGACTGTAAATCGGTGGCATTACTGTATGTTATTCCGTTAAGGCTAACCTCGCTGTAATGGGTTAACGGGAGCATTACATCATCTCGCTCATAGCAGTTAAATATCTCTATCCTTTCACCGCGAACAACCGATATGTAGTTCCTGAAATATTCTATCCCGTTAAAAGAAAACAGGGTGTTGCTTACGCTGTTTATTATAATCATGTTTTATCCAATTTTAGTAAATCGTAGTCGTTGAGGTGTACTGCTGCCTTTACAGTCAAAATCAGGATGAGAGGTGCGTAACAGATAGTTTTTTACATTTTCCCAAATTTTAAAGGCATTGTCCCTGTTAAGGGTATATATGGCTTTTTTTGCCGATGTATCTGCTGTACGGCTGCTGTCGTTAAGCTTTTCTACTACTGAGTAAGGCGTATCTGTAACCGAAGAGAATATTATGTGCCTGGCGTAAGCAAAATAGGAGAGCACCATTTTAAGTCCGTAATTGGTATAGGTTTCACCTTTGTGATCGTAAGTGCCACCATCCATTAATTCGGTATAATCCTGAGGGGCAAAAATTATCTTATTATAGAGCTTTTCGCCTAAAAGCGGAGCCAGATCCTGAATTTGGGCATCCAGTATCATTTCATTCAGTTTATCGGTATTTGGGGTTTTGGATATCTGCCTGTATTGGGCTATATCACTTCGGGTTATTAACAGCTGCATCGTCTATCAGTTTTTGTGGTTCAACTTTAAGGCTTGGGTAGTCCTGCGATTTTTGTAGCAGTTGGTTAATTATGGAGGTGAGCAGGTTACGCTCTTTTGTGGTGTTTTCCCAGTAGGTGCGTTTCATTTCCCTTATGGCTTCGCCGGAATTGCCAAACAACGAAGTTTCGTTGGTTTTTATAAGTCCGGCAGGGAGGTTGTTAAAGGCTACCAATATATTTTCACGTACACTGGTTTCGGTATAATTAAACAGTTTGTCGTCTATTTTGCTTTCAATTTGTTTTATCAGGATGGCATCGTCCAGTTTTTCTCCGGCAAAATCCATTTCAAGGCATAAAACTCCGCCGGTACTTTCGGCACCCAGACTATCTTTTATGGCCTGTTGGAATTTTTCCCTTTCGCTTTCGGCTTCTATAAGAGCTTTGCTGCCCGGTTCGAGACCATCGCCAATAAGCGGACGGGTGACTACCAGTGTATTCCCGAAAAAGCCTTTGCGTAGCAGCCTGTTTTTGTATACCGATGCCTGTGCCTCGCTATCACAATCGTTAGCTACACTGTCAATACGGGAAAGGGGATAAATAAGCCCTGTATCCATACTAATGTAAAGTACCTGACCTTTGTATTTGTTCCATCCGTCTGCTTTTTCAACCTGTGCATCAATAACCCTTTTATCAGGGTTGTATACATCTATAAGCTGAATATCGGTTTTTTTAGGTTTTAGCCACTCTTTGCATACGGCAATTTTACCGTGATAATCGTTACTATCGGCTTTGCCCAGCCTGCACCATTCGTAAGGAATAATGCTAAAATCGGCAATTTGATACAGGGCGTTCCAGTTAATATGAATATACACCCCGCGTTGTTTTACCAGTGCTTCGGCCACATCGCAGGCAAAATCTATAAGTTTAGTGTTTTTGCTTTTGTTTAGAATAATGGTATCGTTTTGCTCCCCGTAGCCTTTACCTATAAGGTATTGTACCATTATGGCTGCTGCCGATTTTGCCGTTACACTGTTGTTTATGAGCCTGTCCATGCGTTCAGGATAGGCATTATCAGTATCGTTGGCGTATACGTCGGCCGACTTACTCCACGGGGTGAGCCTTTTCCATACGTCTATTAACAGGGTTCTCATTATGCTTTATTTTGGTTGTTGTTTTTTCTTGGTTTGCGTTTTGGTTTTGGCTTTTCTGCCGGTTCTTGAGTTATTTCCTGCGGGATATGGGCAAAATAGCGCTTGCCGTTTTTATGCTGTAACAGTTTTTTGGCATATGCTGTAGTGATGTTGGCATTGTTTACCAGTATGGGAGATCCAAACTCCAGCGGAATGTTTTCATATTTGGCATGCAGCCTGTATGGTGTGGTGTTTTCCATGCTTTTAAAATGGTTTTTGTACTTATCTAAGTAAGCGGTTAAACATTTAGGGCAGGAGGGGTTTACCCTTTCGTTAAATATTGAGGTATACTCTTCCAGAAAAAGGCGGAGATACCGCACACCATCACCCGTTACTGAACGGGCGATGGTGTTGATATCCATTTGGGTAAAATCCATTATCCTGCTGCCTGAGCGAACTTGTTATTAAATGCTGTTTTAGTAGCAGCATAGTCAACATCAAGAAGTGTTTGTGGCATGGTTACTTCTTCATAGCCGTCTACAGAGGCTAATTCAAACATAATCATGTTGTCGTTCTCTTTAGAGTTGTTTGTCATGGTAGACAGTTCAAGACCCGATGTTAATCCAAGTATCTCAAAGGCATCCTTATTAGCTTCGCCTTTCCATACCTGCTCAATAACTACTACATATTTAGCTCCCATAGCAAGTTGATTAGCCTGTTCTTTATTTGAAGCAGTAGGGTTAAATATCACGCCGCTAAAGGTGTGTTTAAACTTATCGGGTGCGTTTTCTTTTTTAACCAGTTCCCACGCTTTTCCGTTGGATTGTTTTACTCCGGTTAAAAGGTAACCCGTAGTACCAGGTTTTAGCTGAAGGTTGTCAATTACGACTCTACTGTCAGTACTTGTTGCTGTATTGATATAATCAATATCTTCTTTTTTGATAAGTACAACATTTTGTTCGATACCTGCTACCGGTGCATTAGCGCAGTCAAATACAATATCGGCTGTTAGGTTTCCTGTGCAATCTATTGGCATATGTTTTTGTTTTAAGATTTAAAGATTGAATTATTGCAGATGTAAGATGATAGAGAAGAGATTTTCTCTAAAGAGAAATAAAAGGCAATGCACAATCACACGGTGTAGTAAGGAATGCCGGGCGGGCGCGGTGATGGCAAAGGCTTTTTTAATTAGTTGTTTTAGAAGTATAAAAGTTTGGTATTCTTCTTTTGTCTTGACACAAAAGAAGGAAAAGGTCAAGGCTTGGACTCCTTAGGCTAAAAATTATTTCGTTCGGCTAAACCATTCGAACTCGCCTTTGGCTCAAACAGCGAATGCTTTTTAACACCTTATTTATAATTTTCTTTACGCCACAGAGTATTATGTCGTTGCTTCACTTCACTTTTATTATTAGGCTTTATGATTAGTAAGCTGCTACTGTCATGTAGCTTTCAAGGTGCTTGGCATCTATAGTATAGGCAGCATCCATGATGTTTGTTTTAAGGGTTTTGTCGTAAAACACATCCAGTTTATAAAGGTCTTCGTCGCTTAGTGTACCTACAGGGATGTTTGATTTTGTAGTGAATACAGCCCTGTGCGGAAGGTTGTGGATGGTACCGTTGTCCTGGTAGGTTTTGATGTACCTGTCCCAGTCATAACGTACTTTTACCTCGATACCGTCGAAGAACAGACGCGGACGACCTTCTTCTACCACCTCAAGGAAGCCAGAACCTAAGTTCTTTTTTCTTAGTGTAGCACGGTAGTTATCGGCTAGGGAACGTGATGCAAGAATGTAAGCATCATCTGCAGATACAAGGCGCTCATCAGCGGCGGTTACCATTTTTTCGAAGATGTCTAAAGCTGCATCTTCGGCAAGAGCCTGAGAAGCATAGTCAACACCTGCGTTTTTATCGATGCTTACATAGTTTGCCGCTGTGGTAGGTACTTCGGCAAAAATTTGTTTAAACAGTCCGTCAAACGAGTTAAAGTAATCCAGGTCGGTTCCGTTAGTAAACACACCATTGTTATCTACAGTTTCGGCAGTGGTGTCGTTAAACCATATTTTACGGTGCATGTTTTCGAGCATGGCACTCTCTACTGCCGATATGATTACGCCAAACTCTTCGGTACCTACAGCATCAAAGAAATCAGGGTTAATGCGTTTTGACTTTTTGAACAGCTTTAAAAGAGCCGGCATATCTGCCTGACAGTGAGAAAGGCGGAAATCTTCCAGTACCGGAGTCCAGTATTTCTCGGTTAATTCAAAGCCGCCAGCCTCGTTTGGTGTGCATCCTACGGCTTTTTTGCCCAGTAGTCCTAATCGTCCGGCAAAGGCAATTTGTGTACTTACATCGATTCCGGTTTCAATATCGTGGAATTCCTGCAGATCTGAATCGTTATAGACTCTGCTGAAAATCACCCCGCTTACCGTTTCGGCCTCACGAGGATTTAGTGTAAGGTTGTCTGCATTTACTAATGCCATTATCGTGCTTTTTTAGATCTCAAGTATTCTTTCATTCCGGCTAATTTGTCGTTTTCGGCAGGTCTTTTGTAAGCTGCCCTTTTTCCGTCAAGGCTATAGTTGCTGGTAACCTGCCTTTTAAGCGCCATTACCTCACCTTTAATAACATTAAGCTGTTTTTTAAGCCTTTTGTTTTCTGCCCTTAGTGCAGCGGCTTCTTCAGCCGGGGCATCTTCTTCGGGTTCAATAATTTCGGTTAGTTCACCTTCTGTAAAAATGTAGGTAAATCCGTCGGGCATTGTAAACTCGCCATCTGCCGGAAGACCGTCTACAGTTGCCATTTGTCCGATTTCGATTACGGCGTCGTCTTCCAGATCGGTAAAATCAATTTCGGTTCCGGTGGCATCCTGCACCACTTTGTTAAACATGTGGCTGTGCTTAAATTTAGCCAGCACTTTTGTAAACAGGCTTTCCATCCAGTGCCTGTCTTTCTCGGTAAATTTGGTCATAGTATTGGGTTTTAAATATGCTTTTGCAGCTATGGCTACCTGCTGCGAGGTGGTAAAGCCTAAATCAGTTAACTGTGTAGCGGTAAGCCATGTTTCGTTTTTAAGGAGGGGGAGTATGGCCTGCTCTTGTATGTTTAGGGTGTTTTTGTAAAAACCAACGAGCTTTTTCTCGATGCTTTTTAGCTGTGTGGCAAATTTTGAGAGTTCATCTGCCGTTCCCATGGAGCCGCCCCAGGGCAGGTGAATCATGAAAGGGGTATTTTCACGAATGAGCCTTTTGCTGCCTGCCATGAATATTACGGTGGCTATACTGGCTACTATACCGCTGCCTATGGTGGTTATGGGCTTGCTCAGCGATTTGAGGTAGTGGTAGATGTCGAAACCCACATCTACGAGTCCGCCCTCCGAATTGATGTGTACGTTAAAAGCAGTGGCTTTGGGTTGTTTTTTTACCTGGCTTACAACGTCTATAAGCTCTATGCCGGGGGTTCCGTCAAACGAGCCTATCTGGCCGGAGATGTAAATGTTTCCTGTCATTTCATTGTGTTCATTTAAGATTGAAAGATTGAAAATTTAAAAGTGAGGATTGCAGAAAAGGATTGCAGTAAACAGTGGGGAGGGGAATTGAAAATTGAAAGATTAAAATATTGAATAAAGATTGGTGATTATGTAAGGGTGGATTCTTTAAATCTTAAATGTTTTAATCTTTAAATAAGAAGTATTTGTTATCTCATTTTCACAGTACAAAGATACGGTGGGTTTTTAGTGTTTTACTGAAGCGGCTTTTTCAGTAAAATGTTTTTATATTTGGAGACTTACAAACCACAACTTATATAATAATGAAAATCATTAACCGCTTCAGGTTCTATTGGTGGGCCTTTTTTACCATTTTTTTTGGATTGGAGGCTTTAAGTTCTTTTCGAAATCAATATGTTTATGTATGGACTAATATATTTTTAATAGTTATATTTTTAGGATTTATACTCATGCCTTTATTCTACCCTAATAATATTGGCATAAAGTTTATTGATAAGGAATAGTTTTTTACAAATACACACCTTAGTTTATGTCTTTTTTTACAGACGTTTTATTGATTTCTGTATCAATCCTTTTGGTTTTTGTATTACTACGTTATTATACAAGACAGAAGTCATACAAAAAGTTTATTGCCCAAAACGAAGGCAAAAAGTTTTTTTGCTATAACGACAGGCTTGTAACCAAAGCTTTTATTGAAACCCATGTATTGCCAATACTGCCTAAGGAGGTTGAGGTTGTATGGGTAGAGAATCGAAAGCCAATATCACTTAATTATAAGCGGGCAAATATCTCTACTATGTTATATGAGATTAACAGCCTTAAGGGGAGTTTTCCGTTTTTGGTTACTATAGAAAACGGAACGGTAGATTATATTTCGCTACAACAACAAACCTATAAGGCGATACAGGACCCAGGTAAAACTCAATGGTTGCTTGATGTTATACTCGGTATTTTTGATGACAGTGATAAAAGTTAATTGTTATATTTGGACAACCAACAAACACACCTAATGATTTTATTTTTTTTTACCTCAATAGAGAATGAGGCTGTATTGGCTAGTTCTATTTTTAGTAATTATATCGTTATGATAGTAATGAGATGGGTAGCCATTATTGTTATTGCTGCCTGCTTTATAAGGTATATTGGGGTTCCGCTGCAAAACGTACTCTATAATTTTATTGAGCACCTTTTGCCTAATTACAATAAAAGAATGAAGAAGCTAAATAATGATAATTATGAGGCGTATTTAGCATGGGCAAAAAGTAAGGGATATGAACCTGTAATTGAGAAAAAAGAAGTGTAATTATGGGAGATATTAAATACATTTTTTTGTATGCTTTAGAAATTAGTGTGTTGATTTTAGCTATATGGTTTGGCTTTATAATTATATCGGGCATATTTGCCGTTTTTGGGCAATTTTTTAGTTCTGATAAAATGGAAAACTTCACACCAAAAAGAAATGATTATATAAAGCAACATCAAAAACTTATTGCGCGGGGGTATGATACTCGTATTGTTAATGATGCAGGTATTACTGAATTAGTTTATAATGAAGAGGAGGAAAACGCAGAGGATGTAATTATTGAAAAAAAGAAGAAGAAAAAGAAAAAGTAATATACTGTTATGAAAATCATGTAAAAATATAGCCTTATACTCAAAGCCTTTTTATAAGCGGTAATAAAATTTTAACATTTTGCGTTATATTTGGTAGCAACCAAAACAACACAAAACATGAACCTTACCCGCTTTGTTTTTCTGTTTTTGACTTTATTACTTTTATCGTGCAAAAAGGAAACCCAAAATTCGTTACACTCTATTGAGGTTGTCGATTTAAACCTTAATGGTGATCCAATCGCTGATTTTATTGAAGGTCACAGCCGTGAAAAAAGCTTTGGTGAAGCGGTTAATCTCAGCTTTTTTAAAAATACTACTTTTTTTACTACTCCGGCAGGTACTTTAAGCAAAAATAAAAATGCCATTTACTGTCCAACTCTATTAATGGCATGGGAGCAAATAGTAAAAACATATAATAAACCTATTGTTGTAGCTAGTAATTACCCCGAACTGGAAAAACTAAACGGTTATAAAGATTACAAAGGCTGCCTTACCGAAAACGAATATCAAACCGCTGTACAGATAATTGTTAATACTTTTGAGATAAAGGCTGCTGCCCGTTTTACAAAGCAACTTCCGTTTAGTGAACCTATGGAAGTGTATAGAGAACCGTTTTTGTTTAATAATGAAAACGTAGAGGCTTTTTATACATTGGGAGGTCATGGTGAGAATCGTGTAAATGTACTTGACTACAATAGCGATAACGACTTTATGGTAAGGCTTAACCCTAAAGATAAAAGGCATGAGATTTTGTTATGGATGCCTACCCAAAAACCACAATCATTACAGCAGGGTATAGAACAGGTAATTGAAACCATTAAAACAAGAGGAATGTTTAAACCAACTCTTAGTGAGGCCTGGAGATATACGTTTAGTGAAGAAGACCGTTTGGTTATTCCTAAAATATACTTTAACCTAAAATCTAACTGCCCTGATCTTACCGATAACAGGTTTACTCTTAAAGGACAACCTGAAGAATATAGAATTAAAGAGGCTTATCAGCGAATTTCCTTTCAGTTAGACGAAGAAGGTGCTGTTGTAGAGAGTGAAGCAATAATTGAGGCTGCTGCACTTGAAGAAATGCCTGAAGAGAAAATTGTACCTAAAAAAATGTTTGTAAACAAACCATTTATGGTACTGTTAAAACGCAGGGATAGTGAGAGTCCGTATCTGGCAGTATGGATAGAAAACACCGAGCTTTTAATTAAAAACTAAACCCCATGAAAAAGTATCTTACGTTATTATTGCTACTGGTTTCTGTTTGTTTTTACGGACAGGAGGAAGAGAAGGAAATTGTAATTGAAGGTTTTTATAAAGTATCTCTTGGCGGAGGAGGCCATGCCTTATTTCCGGTGGTGAATAATACCGTTAAAGGACCTATTAATCTGGAAATTGAACACTATAAAATACCCCATGGTTTTGTTAACACAGCACGGGTTAGGGTTAAAGGAAAAATATCAAGAGCAAAATATGGCTATGATTGCTATTATGTGAAAAACCGAATAGTGGTTGATGAGGTTACGCTAATTGACACCACTATGCTCATGGAAAAGTTTTTAAAAAAACATGCCGATGAAAAAAAGGAAGTTTTAAATGAAGGTGAAGAAAGAATTGAATATTTTGAAAGCGAAGGTTTTTACAATGAACGCTATGAGGAACTTTATTATGTTGAACTTAAAGACGGAGAAATTGCAGATACTTTAGGTATTTGTTTTGAAGGGCGTGCTTCAAGTAAACATAGCGAAGTATACCCTGATAAGTATAATGCAGACGGAGTGTATATAAAAGGAACGGGATTTAAAATTACCGGTCGTAGTTATGGTTTCCCTGATTTGTATGATACACAGTTTAATATATGCGAATTAAAAGTTATCGATACAAACTACACTTTTTATAACTACCAGCAGGAGAGGAAAGATAAAGAGAAACAAGGTATTGTTGAGATTGAAGGATTTTATAAAATAAATGGCAGGGAAAATCTTTTTTTTCCATTAAAGGACAGTCTGGTACAGGTGCCAATAATAGTAAATCTTAAAAATAATAAGCTTCCAGATAGTTTTGTAAATACATCTTTTGTTAGGCTGAAAGGGAAATTAATAGAGCAACGTTCTTTTTTTGAAAGTTACTTTACGAAGTATACTATAGAGGTCGACGGCATTGTGGAGGTTGATACTAATATTTTATTGGAAGATTATTTAAAAAAGTATCAGGTATATAAAACAGAATTAAAGGAAGATGAAGAGCGAGTGGCATACTTTGAGAAAGAAGGTTATTATGCAGGTCCGTTTGAAGGACATACGTTTGTATGGATTAAAGATAAAGAGTATGAGGGAGAAGGCTGGGCTTTTTTTGATGAAGATGTTAAACAAAGTGTGGTTGTTGAAGGCAAAATGGGATTAGGCA
Source organism: Flavobacterium rakeshii (assembly GCF_009741375.1). Taxonomy (GTDB): domain Bacteria; phylum Bacteroidota; class Bacteroidia; order Flavobacteriales; family Flavobacteriaceae; genus Flavobacterium; species Flavobacterium rakeshii. Next base: position 13,473 of record NZ_WOWP01000001.1, on the reverse strand, counting down.
TTAAAAGTTCGTTTAACAAGGGAATATATATGAAGGTAAAAGGTATTCGTACTTATGGGAAGCGTTACGGACATTTTGGAGGATGGAAAAGTCAGATTAATATTTCTAAAGTAGAAGAATTTGATATTAATAAATCATTATGGGAGTTTATTGAGCTTAAAATAAGAAAAAATGGTTTTTATAAAGGCAGAAGACAAAAACTGATTTTTCCTAAAATACTCGAAGAGGGTAAAAAGTATACTTTTAAAGCAGTAGCTGTTTGCAACTGCATGCTTGAAGTAAAAAGAACAGGCGGTTATATTGATTATACCTTTACCGAAAAAGATGGAGCAGACATAAAAAACAGTTTTAGCGGCAGGCTTGTAGCAAATCCCTGGACATATGATAAAGAACCAAACAATAATACATGGGATAATTATCAGGTTACCTACGAGAGTATAGAAACCGAAAGTCGGGTTTATGACAACTCTAAGTTTACAGTTCAGGTATATCGGGAAAAAGATGAAAACGGTAATATAAGAATAGCTATTGAAGACTATATAAATAACAGAGAGTTTGGCTTAACCCAAGTAAAAAACTAGAAAAAGAGGCTTATATAAAGCCTCTTTTTTTATCCCTCCATAAAGGCAACTACGTTAAACATGGTACGTTCGGTAATGTTATAGTTTTCGGCAACCTGTTGTATCATGTGGGTTTTACGCACTTTCTTAAAGTACTTTTTATGATATTCGGTTTCCTTAAGGTAGGCTTCATAGTATACTTTCCAGTCCAGTACATGCACAGGGATAATATTTTTTGCCACAAGCTGCATAAAATTTTCCTGTAGGCTTATAAGTGTTTCATAGCGGGTCATTTACCATTTATTTTCAGGACAAATATCATTAGAGCGCACCTTTGCCGATAACGGGCACTTACATACATTACAGTAAGTTCCCTGTATTTCTTTAAGGTCGTCTTTTATAAAAACAAGTAGCTTTCCCTTTGTAGCATGTGGGCATACGGCACACAGGGCAGCACGCTTTCGGGCAGTGTTTTCGGTTACTTCGCTTTTTTGGATAAAGTTTTTCCAACCGCTAAGTATCTCATTTAACATGAGTTAAAAATATAGTCAAATATTGAAAAAAGGGCACTTAAAAAGTTTTACAAACTTAGAAAATTTTCTCTATATTTGAAAAAAATCATATAACTAATTAAAATCACACCAAAATGAAAAAACTTACATTATTATTATTATTGGTATTTATGAGTGTATTAGCTAATGCACAAAACTATCCTGATTTTTTTCCTCAGCTTTTATTAAATAAAGAAGTTAAGGTTTTAGAAAAAAAACCAGAATCGGTTAAATATGGTTATGATAATTTTTATGAAGACAAAAGTCTAAAAACTAAATACGCCTGCTGTGACAGTTATAATTCTAAATATGATAATTTAGTAAACAGAATTTTTACAGTAACAAAGGTTGATATGATATCAGGGTACTTTATTTTAACTCTTACAGATGATAAAGAAACTCTATATTTTAAATATGAACCCGGGTATAGGTTTAAATATCCTTTTGAGGTAATTGGCGGATTAGAAATTCCAGATTATTATTATTGCCATCATATTTCTAAAAAACCAAGCAGTCAGGATCCAACCAAACATTTTTTTATCTCTGAAAAAGAGGAAGGAATTAGTTTTTTTAAAATGAAACTTGATGAAATTACTGTTTATATAGTAGATTTTACTTTTCCTTCTAAAGTACTGTCTGATGCTAAAGAAGTATATTTAAAATTAGAAAATGGTGCTATTATTAGTGGTGTGAATCCAAATATAAAAATAGAGCCTAAAAATGAATATGGCAATTATCTGTACAATGCTAATATTACCCTTAAAAGTGAAGATATAGAGCTTTTGAAAAAATATAAAATAGTAGAAGAATCTATAGGTGGAATTAAAGAGGAAGTTGAATATGGAGATACTCATATAGGAGTTTTTAATTGCCTTGTAACAAAAGAATAAAGCCTATTTACAAAAAGATGTATCAAAATTATTTTTGGTGCATGTTTTTTATTTTGAAGCCAACAAACAATCTCTATATTTGAAAAAAATCATACAAACAAACCACATCAATAATGAAACAGTTTACATTAGCATTAGTTTTACTATTTAGTGTGCTTGCAATAGCACAGGAAGAAAAAAAACCAGAAATTTTTCCTTTTAAACGCCCGGAGCTTTTAGTGGGTAAAACCGTAAAAATAAGACCGCTTACTGATGAGGAAATAAAAGTACAAAAAGGCTATCATAATTTTTATAAAGATAAATATAATATACATACCTATCATGAAATAGGATTTGAAACTTCTGACCCAAAATCTCTGGAAAACAGGGTTTTTAAAGTGGTTTCCAGTGATCCTAACTATACTGTTAAACTAACACTTGAGGCAGAAGACGGAGAAGTTATTTATTACAGGCTACTTAAAGGTTATCCTGATTACTATTATTTTGAAGTAGAAGGGGGGCTTGATTTTCCAAACGATTTTTATTGTGATTATTTTGAGTATGGTTATGATAAGGGTAATAAGAACATCTTGAAATGGGCTGCTTTTTATAACATAGAGGTTCATCTGGGTACAGGAGCCATGACTGGACAGGAACTAGCAGTTGGATTGTCATTTGAAATGAAAAGCCCGGCCGATTATGGACTTACAATTATTTTTGATAATGGTGAAAAAATTGAACTTCCGCAAGAACCATTGATATATAGAGAAAAGGATGGAAAGAAACATGCTCATTTAGAGTTAGAGAAAGAAAGTGATAAAAAGCTTTTTAGCGAACACCGTATAACTACAGTTATTTTTGGGAAAGAAAAATCTCAATGGGGTAGTGATTTTACACCTCATGAAGGAGAGAGAGCAAGAGGAATTATTAAGTGTGGTTTAGATACTATTGAAGAAAGAATGGCACAAAACTAAGTGCTTTACAACATTGGTTTATAAATAAAGCCTTTAGCATTTGCTAAAGGCTTTATTGTTTTTACTTAAAAGTTAGCTCCTTCTCTTACCTGTACATAGCTGTTACCCTGTGTAATAATATCTTCTACAGCTACAACAGGAGGTGGTATACTTTTAACGGCTTCGGCAGTGAGGTTAGCCAGTTCCTGCATGTTTATTTGTGAAGGGGCTATATCACGCGATACTATACCGCCACTCTCAAAATAATTGCCTGTTGTACTGCCGCCCCCCGCAGGGAATGCATTGTTAAATGCCATAAAGTGACGAGCGGCATTGCGGTTCATTACGCCTATAAGTTCACCCTTTTCGGCTTCAAAGCGGGTGCCGTCTTCACCGGTAAACATAGTACCCCCGGCACTGTGCCTTTGCCCGCCAATATTAAACAGTGCACCTTTTTCGGCCTTAGGGGCTTTGGTCGACTTAATTTTTTTTACGTTTGCCAAACCTGCCGCTACGGCTGCACCTGCCGCAGCCGCACCAAGTGCCGGACCTACAAATGGAATTTTTGCCATTGATCTGTATGCCGCAACTGCCGACTGGTAGGTATCAATAGTAGCCTGTGCAATAGCAAAAGCTTTACCGGCTTTGCTCTCTTTACCCAGTATGGTACTAAGGTTACCAAAGGTGCTTGAGGCAAGACCCAGTTTAAAGTTGGTATTTTCCTGTTCAATCTCTTTTTGGTTTTTGGCAGACTCTTCTTTTTGCCCCTCAAGAAGTGTGTTATACTGTTCATCATCAATTAACCCCTGTGCTTTTCGTTCGTCAAGTTCAGCTTTTTCGGCAGCAAAGCGCGCCTTTTCAGCTATAACTTTTTCCTGATATTGGGTTTCGGCAGTTGCCATTTTAATATCAAACTGCAACTGTTCGGCCTCTGCCTTTTTTTGTATTTCCTCTATCTCTTTTGCTACACTGTCTTTATTGGCCTGTTTTTTAGAATCTTCAGCAGCCTTTTCGGCAGCTTGTTTAGCATTATCATATTCCTCTTGTATTTTTAAATACTGGGTATACAGTTCAATTTCGGCGTTTGTTAACTCCTGGTTAGTAGCTCTTTTTTGGGCTATTGCTGCTGCATTTTTTTCAGCATCTTTTCCTAACGTATTTAACTGTAGTTCTCTTAATTTTTCTAGTCTTGTGAGTTCCTCATTATACATTTGAGCTGTAAACTCTTTACCGTTATTGAGTTTGCTTTGGTTTTGCTGTTTCCACAGTTCCAGTTCGGCATTGGCAAAGTTTACGGTAGCCTGAAATCTTTTTGCCTCAAATTCACGCGTTATATTTTCCATTTCAGTATCATACTGTAACCTGCTTATTTTTTTCTGTTTCAGCTCTTCATTCAGCAGGGCTATAGATTTTGTCATGTACTCTTCCTGATAGTCGAGTTGCTCATTTAATGTTTTTGCCACACCATTGTTTTGGGCTACATACAGGTCTAAAAGCTCTTTTTGTTTTTGGAGCATATGGTCTACATATTTGTCCCACTGTTCCTTTCGTTTGTTTAGTTTGTCTTCCTGTTCGTCTGTAAACTTATCTGTAAGGGCATTAATATTGTCGTGGTTTTTTACGGTAAGGTCGGCATCTTCCTGCTGTATTTCAATACGTTTTAGTTGGGCATCTTTGAGTGCCTCTATTTCTTCTTCACTAAGGCTTTTTGTTTTTTGTAGTTTTTGTGCATACTCATAGCCCTGTTCCTTTAGCAGTTGTTTTTCTTTATCATTAAGGTTGGCACCGTTAGCGAGGGCTTCGGCTGCTATCCTGTAAGCTTCTTCTGCATGGTCTTTACGCTCATTAAGGTTTTGCTGTTCAAGTTCATTAGCCTTTTTAAGAGCTGCTAATCTTTCCTCTTCGGTTTTGGTTTGATCTTCAGAGGCACGGGTGTATGCCTCAATGCTTTTTTGTGCCTCGGCATTTTTTATTTCCTGTAGTTCCATTTGCTTGGCAAGTTCCTGTTGTGCCCCTTTAAGTTTGTAGGCTTCTGCGGCGGCTTCGGCCATGTTTTCTCCCATATCTGAAAACCAACTGCCTATTGATTTTGCTCCCGATAATACATTAATAAAATCAAGTATTGAGTTTTTAATAGACTCAAAAGCTGCACCTGCCGCCGCAGTAACTTTTTCTACGGTTTCTACAATTGGCTGAAAGGTTTTAAATATATCTACAACTGCCGATGCTGCAATTGCTACGGCTGCAAGTATTAACCCAAATGGGTTTTTTACAAATTGCCATGCGGCTTTTGTCATCCCTACAATACCCGAGGTCATCCCCGAAAAGGCACTTTTTAGCAATGCTCCTGCACCTCCCATTTCCTGTGAGCGCGATATTAGTCCGCCGATACCTCCGTTAAAAATATTTATAGAGTTGTAGCTTTCGCTAAGCTGATCTTTAAAGTCGTTAAAGGTTACTATAAGTTTGGTATTTTCGCTACCGTTTTCTTCCAGCCACATTTTGTTATCCTGTAGCTTTCGGTTTATTTTGTCGAGACTTTTCTGGTAGTTATCATCAGCACTGTTAAGTTGCTTTTTTATAGCAATAAGGTTTTTATTATTTTCCAGATAATCGTTTTCACTTTTATTGGTTTCATTAATGGCTTGTTTTATTGCCTTTTTTTGTGAAAGAATTTTACCTTCCTCATCAGTGTATGCAGCAAGTGTTTTGGTTTGTTCCCTGTAGGCTTGCCTAAGCTTAGTTAGTTCAACTGAGTTTTTTACAAACTGAACCGAAGATTCTTTTCCTTTTTTGATAAGCTTATCCTGCTGATTTTTTAGCCTTTCTATTTCTTCGGCCATTTGTGAAGCACTTTTTACAAGGCTATTGGTATCAATATCCAGGGAGGCCAGAATTTTTTTGTTTTTTGCCATTGTTTTGTGTTAGTCAAGTTTAAAAATATTGGAGTAGGTTTTGGTACTGTTGTACAGTAGCCTGAAATGGGTTGCTTTTACACTGGTTGTTAAAACATCCTGTTGTTGTGGCGTTACAGTTATTCTGCCTGTTTTCCAGTTAACACCATCGGGTGAGTACTGGTGCAGTACATCAAACCTTGTAGGGAAATTGGTATAATAGCCTACATGGTAAGTAGTAGGTGTAAGCCTTACTACATTGTTTATGGTTAATGACGGGGTACGCACTATTGGACCTAAAACAAAATTGGTTTGTGGTGGCGAATAGTTGACTCTTACCAGTTCGCATTTTGTAAGTTTACCCGGTATGTAGTTGTTTATTTTATTTACCAGAAAATAGCCTGAAAGGGCATCTATGTAATACAGCTTTTTAAAATCGAAATTGGTTATATCTGTATCATTTAAAAACATTTCGGCATTAACAATAAGCGCTTTTTCGAGTATATTTTTAAGTGGAGTGTAGTAGGTATTTATAATATCAAAGAAAGATAACCTTTCAAAGGTTTCCTTATAATATTTAGAAGTGAAAGTATTCTCAGCAAGAGCCATGCTCCATACTCTTGTAGTGTTAATAACCTGTTTGGAACGCATAAGATAAAACCTTTTATCTAATGATTTGTAGGAAACTGTAGCCTCGTTTTCCTCGGTAGCTTCTACAACTTCTTTTTCCCAAAACTTATAAATATTGGTGAGTCCATTAAGAGGACTTGTGTAAGATTCCGGACTGTATATTTTCGATTTTATACTGTCTTTACTTTCATTTAAATTTTCGTTACTAACCCTTATATAATGATCGTTATGTGTAGCACCTTCGCTGTTGTATTTATACCTAAACCAGTTTTGCTGTGCATAACTCCCGTATATATATTTTTCGTTTAATTTACGGGCAAATTTTTTACTCCAATCTACACTTTTAGGTGTGGTTAATTGTTCTGTAAGGGTTATAAATTCATATTTATTTTCATTTTTATCCTTGTACAAAACCAGCCCGAAACGGTATATTATTTCTTTTAGGAAATCTTTTATTGAAAAGTCAGAAAGGACATCGGTAAAATTAGTTTGCCCTATTTCCAGCTGGGTAAATGTAACAGATAACAAGGGGGTATTCCAAAACCTGAATTTATTGTTCGCATTTCTAAATACAAGGCATACGGTTTCGCCTTCTTCAAGTCTAAATGTTTTTGAGGTACTAAAGTCAGTAAAAGGTTGTATGTTTTGTTGTGCTACATAAAACTCAGGAATCGGAATAGCATCGTAGGCAAGAAACTCGCCGTGAGCATCGGCATTTTTACAAACAACCAAATCTACGGCTGTATTAATTTCGCCAAGGTTTCCGCTTATATTTAACCTGTACATACCCGATTGCGGAGCTTTAAGGTAACGTATACGCTCGGGGTCATCATTTTCACTCCAGTTTACTTCCAGTTCATTAATTTCGGGTTGGTAATAAGAAGCAGAGTAAGTTTTCCATTCGGCGTTATAACGTTTTTTCCAGTGCCATTTTTCGGGCGTACTTTTAAAAAGTATTTCACTAGTGTTTTCTGAGCCTTTTGGGTAGGTTAACCAAAGATTTTTGAAATCATCTGACTCAAATATGGATCCCGAGTATTCAAATCCGTATTTTTTAAATATCTTATCCCATAACCATGCTACGTTAATACTTGGAACCAAATAGTCTATAAAAATTATAGGGGTGTGATTAGGGTTATTTCCTTTTAGGTAAGTATATTGCCCGTTATAGTCAGCAAGTATATAACGATAGGGCAGGTCCTGATTCCATGAGTTAATTACACTAGTTATATTTTTAATGTGCTCTATATTTTCAAGGCTTAAATTAGCCAGAGAATCGTTTTCTATAGTCTTAAATAAGTCTACTATACCGTCGTAAACTACAGCTTCATAGTAATCGCCAGAGTCGGTTATCACAGTATAGCCGTTATTTATAAAGCATTCCCCTAAGTCATTATACAGTGTACACTGATTTTTTTTATAAGGTACGTTTGAGGCATTTCCGGTAAGAGTCATGTGGTCCAGAGCCCTTACATTATTTGCCGTTTTAGGAAGTTTAAACTTGTTGGTAAAGCTGGACTGACGGTCTTCAAGGCTGTTAAGGTCGTTTACCTGTTTGGTTTGGGCAATAACCTCGCCTGCGTCTAAGTCCATTAACTGCCCGTTAATGTAAAGTAAGAGAGACAAGTTGTTTTGTTATGGTCAAATATTTTTTTAAGATGGGAGATAATAGAGAATAGAAAGGAGACTGTTATTGCGAGGAGGAACGACGTGGCAATCTTATCTCAGCTCTTCTTTTGTCCGTGACACAAAAGAACCAAAAAGTCGGGTTTAGATGCTTTAGGCTAAAAAATATGGCTCTCGGCTAAACCATCCGAACTCGGCTATCGCCTCAAACAGCGGATGCTTTTTACGCCTCATTTATAATTTTCTTTACGCCACAGCACCTTAGGCCGTTTTCACTGTTGTGTGCTCACTCGTGCCTGTCATCCTGACGAAGGAAGGATCTCTTTTTCCATTTCGACCGAAACGGAGTGTAGCGGAGAAATCTTCAGTAACAATGATGTTTATTTTTAATTATATTTGGTTTACAGCTTTTTAACCTTACCCTTATGAAGAGATATGTTTTACTTTCGTTTTTGGTAATATCCTGTACTGTAAAGCAACAGCCGCAGCCTGAAAGTTTAGTACTCACAGTGGGTAGCGGCATAAACCTCAACGAACCCCGATTTGGGATTGAACTAAAAGGGGATACCCTTTTTTACTGCGAAGAGATTAATCCTCGTGATTCTTTTAAAGATACTTTTCTCTATAAATATTCCTACTGTATTATAGGGAAAAAGAAAATAAATGAAATGTTAGACCGTAGTAAAGCTGTTTTTGATGCCAAAGTTGATTATGGACATATGGCAGATGCAAGTTACTACCAACTGGATATTAATACTCAGGCAGATAGTGTAAAAACTACGTTTTATATACCAAATCTAGAAACCGATAGTCAGAAACAGGTAGTATATGATATTATAGCCCTTAAGGACTGTGATTTAAAGCCTATAGAATTCCATGATTTTAAGAGTGGTATACTTCAGTATAAACTACCACCTCCGCCACCTCCCTTGATTATGGATAAGGTTCCGGGACTTATAGAAGAGGAGTAATTTTAATATTAGCTTTTTACTGTGGTGTGGTTACTCCTGTTGTCATTTCGACCGTAACGAAGTGGAGTGGAGAAATCTAAAAATAAGACTGTTCTTTTGTCCGTGACACAAAAGAACCAAAAAGTCGGACTTAGATGCTTTAGGCTAAAAAATATGGCTCTCGGCTAAATCATCCGAACTCGGCTATCGCCTCAAACAGCGGATGCTTTTTGCGCCTCGTTTATAATTTTCTATACGCCACAGCACCTTAGGCCGTTTTTCACTGTTGTGTGCTCACTCGTGCCTGTCATTCTGACGAAGAAAGGATCTCATTTATTCCTAAGTTTAAAACATAAGGACTTTATGACTTTTGACTTTACAACTTTACAAACTTATTGTATATCGCTGCGGAAGCTCAATATCAAACGTAAAGTTGGTTAACGGCTGTTTCGGGTTTTTAACGCGGGCGCTGCCTGTTTTAAGCGTAACCTCTACCCAGTTGTTTTTGTTGTTTTGGCTAAGAGGTTTCCCTGTAAAAAAGTATACTTTTGGGCTTTCCAGAATTCCTTCAACAATACGGCGTTCGTTTTCACTAAGTAGTTCGGCAGTGATTTTATAGGTATCAAGACTTTCTTTTCCTATTTGTATGTTACGGCCAAAGGAACGATCTATATTACTGTAGTCGTTATCAATTTCGCCCATGTATTTTGTGCTTCGGTCAATACTATAGGTGTTTTCAAAAAGCCAGTAACTGTAACCGCCAAAGGAGTTGAGCCATTTTAGATAAGCCCCTTTTTTATACGGAATTTTTTCGAGCGTTATAAAAGTATCGTTATCACTATCGGTACTACTGGCCTTAAATCTCAGTTCGTTATGACCTTCAATAAGTGGGAGTACGTTTTCCAGTGTTTCATCGGTACGTCCGTCGCTAAGTACCAGTCTTGATACCCTGCCGCGTGTAAGCATTTGTGTAGATAGGGTAGTGGTGTTATTTTTTAAAGTAAAATACTGTGTGTTTGGCATGTGCATGGTAATATCAAACGGATAGCCTTCCCAGTATTTAAGGTAAAAATGCTTCGTACTGTCGGACTTCGAAGGAGTAAGCGGAAAATAATCAGTAATTGAACGGCGGTAATAATCAGTGTGCTGATTAACCCCTGCGAGCCATGTTAGGTTATAAGAAGCCTGTGTTTGGGTATCGTTTTGAAAGTAAATGGTAAAATGGATTTCCTGCTCCAAATAGGTACCATCACTAAAGGCCTTTACGTAAGTAGACGGACTTATACCACCTATTGACGGACTCAATGTATCTTCAAAATTGCGGGTGTTTATAAGCGATGTAACATAAGGCTTGAGGTTTAGGAAAAAAGTCCCGTCGGGAGCAGGGAAAAGCCTTATGGGTGTTTCTCCCAGTGTGATGTCGCAGTACTTTGGCTTTATCAAAAAGTTGTCGTAAAAGCTAAGTACGTCGTTATTATATGCCATCCTGAGGCGGGTGGTATCAATAGGGGTTTTAAATACTATCATAAAAAGAGTTTAGGAGATTAGTAATATCACTTGTTACAAGTATTAGTTCATTTTCACTTACCTTGTCAATAATAAGCTGCATTCGCTGTGGGGTAATTACACTGCTTATCAGTTCGGTGCCGCCATGGTTTGCTCTGTCCCAGCCTTCGCGACCTATTTTTCGGGCAATAAGGTAGGCAAGGCTGCTAATGGATATATCGCCTTCAATTTGAGCCGAAATTCCTTTTGCAATAATCCATTGCTCTATGGCCTCACTGGGTGGTTGCTTACCGGGTTTGTAACCGTTTTCCAGAGCTTCGCTGTATGCAGCACCCGTAATTTGTGCACTATAGCTTTCAGCTTCAACTTTAAGTGTATTAGCCCAGTTTCCGGAGGCACGCATACCTAACTCATCATATTTTGCAATGAGTTCTTCTTTAAGAAGGTTGAATTCGGCTTTTAAAATAGCTGTACTACTGCTCATAGCCTACCGGGATTCTAACGGAGTAGGAGCAAAGCAGTCCGTCCATATTAGCATCGAGGGCATCGGTAACATCTATGTTTTCCCACTGATGTACGGCAATACCCCTGCAGGCAATTTTGTTACCCAGTGTTTGGAATACTGTAAGTAACGGCTCTATGTTTTGGGTAAACTTCCCGGTTTGGTTTGGGTCGCGCTCTGCAAAATACTGCTGGTCTAAGTCCGACTGTTTTACAAGGAAGAATTTACCCGAGTAATTATCGGCTACGATTTTTGTTCCGGTGTCGTTGTATTCGCTTTTACGTTTGGTAATTTCATGAAGGAAATAAGTTGTGTTAGGTTCGCCTTTGCCTTCCAGTAGGTTTAGGGCGGCTTTTTTTCCGTAGTGGTAAATAAGATTTTGGCCTTCGGCTATTTGCTGAAGAAAACGTACAATGTCCATGTTGTTTTGGGTTTTGAGTTACTTGTTTTTTGTTGCGGGTTGTTTCTGTATTACGTTTATACAGGCTGTCATTGCGAGGAGGAACGACGTGGCAATCTCACCTGTTCTTTTGTATTGAAACAAAAGAACCAAAAGTTCAAGGCTGGGGTGCTTTAGGCTGTTTGAGATTAATTTGAGATTTTTCGACTCCACTTCGTTGCGCTCAAAATGACAGAGTGCGTTTGTCATCCTGACGGTGGAAGGATCTCATTTACTGAATTAGCGATTACTAAACACTACTTACTATTCAGTTTTTGGTAGTCGTGTTCCACTTCGTTTTGGGTTTTGGTTTGTACCAGCAGGCTAAATATTTCGCCATAAGGTTTCCTGCCTAAATCAAATGGGTATTGACCAAACAGTTTTCCTAATTGAAGCAGGGGGAGTGTGTCGCTGTAAGGCTTTAACCTGTCGGCGCCCGCCATGTGCCACAAATGCGCATCGGTTGACTGAGAGGCGAGTGCCTTACTTTCGGTAGTAATGATTGTTTCAAACTCACTTACCAGGTATTTTTTTGCCGGAAAATATTCGGCTATCGGGCTTGCCCAAAACTCAGCTTCGGTAATATCAAAGCAAATAGTGAAGAGTTGGCAAATACCCTTCCAGCTGTTTATTTTTGGCAATAGCCTAATGCAGTACTTTACATTAGCATAAGGCATTTTGTTGGTATCCATGCTCCTGCCGGCAAAGGTATTTTTTTGGTTAAGGTGTTCCAGTACGGCATCATACATAAGGGTATCCTGCAGGGCTGTGTACTGTTTTATACTTATGTTTTTCATTGTAATGGGTATTGATGTTATTAGTTTAGGGTTAGTGGTTTGTAGTTGCTGGTTTGGTCTGTATGTTTGTCATCCTGACGGAGGAAGGATCTCTTTTTACTGTTTACAGCACGAGCGGGACGCTCGCGCCAGCTTGACGAAGGAAAGAGCTTTTCCATTTCGACCGTAACGAAGTGGAGTGGAGAAATCTAAAAATAAGACTGTTCTTTTGTCTTGAAACAAAAGAACCAAAAGTTCAAGGCTGTGATGCTTTAGGCTAAAAATTATGGCTCTCGGCTAAACCATCCGAACTCGGCTATCGCCTCAAACAGCGGATGCTTATTACGCCTCGTTTATAATTTTATATACGCCACAGCACCTTAGGCCGTTTGCTACAGCGGTTTGCTTACTTGTGTTTTAGTATATTATGTAATAGTGTTGTCATCCTGACGGAGGAAGGATCTTCTTCCATTTCGACCGTAACGAAGTGGAGTGGAGAAATCTAAAACTAAGACTGTTCTTTTGTCTTGAAACAAAAGAACGAAAAGTTCAAGGCTTTGATGCTTTAGGCTAAAAATTATGGCTCTCGGCTAAACCATCCGAACTCGGCTATTGCCTCAAACAACGGATGCTTTTACGTCTCGTTTATAATTTTCTATACGCCACAGCATCTTAGACCGTTTGATACTGTTGTGTGCTTACTCGTGTATTAGTATGTTATGTAATAGTGTTGTCATCCTGACGAGAGTAAGGATCTTTTTCTATTTCGACTGCAACGAAGTGGAGTTGAGAAATCTCAATTAAATAATATTTGTCCTTTTGTCCCTGACACAAAAGAACGAAAAAGTCGGGCTTAGATCCTTTAGGCTAAAAATTATGGCTCTCGGCTAAACCATCCGAACTCGGCTATCGCCTCAAACAACGGATGCTTTTTTACGCCTCGTTTATAATTTTCTTTACGCCACAGCACCTTAGGCCGTTTGCCACTGTGATGTGCTTACTCGGGCTTTAGTATGTTATGTAATAGTGTTGTCATTCTGACGGAGGAAGGAATCTTTTTCCATTTCGACCGTAACGAAGTGGAGTGGAGAAATCTAAAATTAATTCTTGTTCTTTTGTCCCTGACACAAAAGAACGAAAAAGTCGGGCTTAGATGCCTTAGGCTAAAAATTATGGCTCTCGGCTAAACCATCCGAACTCGGCTATCGCCTCAAACA
>NZ_WOWP01000027.1 GCF_009741375.1 Flavobacterium rakeshii | reverse complement strand
AGTAGAAAACGTGAGAACACAAAAAACAGAGATACCTTATGGTGCCATGGAGGGTAAGGAATTAACAATTCATACGGTATGTTATGATTATGAAGATTATGATGGAGACGCTCATGTATTTATAACAGTAAATGCAGAAGATGGTGCTTTACTATATGGAATATCATCATCCGGATTTCTTGATCTCACCTGATTAGATATATCAATTTTAAAAATAAAAAAACCTGCTTAAACCAAGCAGGTTTTTTATTCAGTAGAGTTAAGGGGCTAATGCTGAACACCTTTTCTCAATTATTAGAATTAATTAATGTGATGCTGTGTAAATCCTCTACTAAAAAGTTGGAATTTATTTCACTAGAGGCTACAAAACCCGCTTATGTAAATAAGCGGGTTTTTTGTTTATATTTAGTTGTGTTGTGCAGTACGTTAATAAAGTAAGTGTCGATATTGTTAGGGTAAAAGAATGTGTGGTAATTTACACTAATAAGAGAAATACAATGTGAGATACACCTTTACAGTATTTCTTGTTGGATTAAAAGATATGGAGGAAGGCTTTGAGAAAGTTTTAAACTAAGGGGGCAGAATTAGTAAATTAAACAAATCACAAATTAGAGGGAGAAGTAGTATTTACCAAAAGTTTTTATTTATGGAAGAAGAAAATAAAGTCTCTGTATGGGTTGGTTGGCTCAATAACCAAGAGCAGTTTAAAAACTACATTAAAGTTGATTATAACGATGATGGAGATATGGTTTCAGATTTCATGTCTGATTTTGATATCGAATATTATGATGAACAATTTCAGGAGGCATTATTTAATATCTCGGGGGTTAAATCGGATATATTTAAAGACTTTTCGTATATAGAAAATTTTTTCATCAATATCCCTGCTCAGGATTTTTCAGTTTTAAATAGTTTTATTTTATTATACAATTTTAACTTCACAGCAGAGGTTAAAAACACTGACAATTTTAATTTTTTGGGAACATTTAATTACAGATAATTTTTATTCAGTAAAGTTAACAGGACTAATGTTGAAAAATTTAATATGAAAGAAAAAGAAGTATTACAAAACACATTAAAAGTTCTTGATGAATTAAAGTATGACTATGATAAAAGTCAGGAAGCTTTGGACTTTATGAGGCCTGTTTATAATGAAAATGAAAAAATTTATACTGGTGAAATACTTAATGTTTTTATAATATCTTTTTTCATGACTTATGATCCCAGATTAGCTGTCGATGATCTAAGACATATTATAATAAATGCAGAAACCTTAAAACCATTATATATAATAACCGAGCATGGTTATGAGTTAATTAAATATGATTCAAATGGATCTGCAAAAAAAGTATCTTTTATTAGTCCGACATTTCTTTGATTTTTAATTTAAACTGAAAAAGAATATTTTGTTTAAGTAAAAGAGGAATGAATATACTTAAACAAAAAAACGCAGTTAAAACTGCGTTTTTTTGAGTTAATGTAACTAATACTTTAAAAGTAATAAATCACACTAAATAACGGTTTTGAAATAATGATACCACCAGAAAAAGCAATAGAAATAGTAAAAGATTATCTTGACAGGAATAAAATAAACTATATTCGAGTGTCAGAAAAAGTGATGACACAAAAAAGAGAGATACCTTATGGCGCTATGGAGGGTAAGGAATTAACAATTTATACGGTATGTTATGATTATGAAGGTTATTATGGAGACGCTCATGTATTTATAACAGTTAATGCAGAAGATGGTACTTTACTATATGGAATATCATCATCGGGATATCTTGATCTCACCTGATTAGATATATCAATATTAAAAATGAAATAATGATACCACCAGAAAAAGCAGTAGAAATAGTAAA
>NZ_WOWP01000026.1 GCF_009741375.1 Flavobacterium rakeshii | reverse complement strand
GAGCGTATCTCCGGACAGGGATATGGTGAGAGCGAGCCTAAAGTAGACTGTAAAGAAAACTGTACTGAAGAGCAACACGCTCAAAACAGACGATCGGAGTTTATTATTGTAAAAAAGAATTAGCGTAAATATTAATTAAATAAAAATTGCCCATGAATAAATAGAATCATAGAATTTAGTAGTTTGTTAAAAATCCCTGCAAAGCTGGGATTTTTTGTTTCATAGTGTGTTTTGATTTTCTTAACTTTGTTATATGAAGGATAAGATTGTACGTAGTGTTTCGGGATTTAATAATGAATTAAAGCTGAAAGGTTTTAATGTGTTTCGTATTGAACAGGACGATAGTGCCACAAAAATATACAGTCGTAAGGATTTTTATAAAATCTGTTTAACTACCGGTAGAAGTAAGATTCATTATTCTGACAGGAGTTTTGAAACCGATGACACAATTTTATTTTTTGGAAATCCTCATATTCCATATTCATGGGAAACCTTATCTACTACTTATGTAGGTTATACCTGTTTATTCTCGGAAGAATTTATTAAACCTTTAGAGCGTTCAGAAAGTATATTGCAGTCACCTTTATTTAAATTGGGAGGTACACCTGTATTAAAAATAAGCTCTGAACAGAGGGAGTTTCTCAATAGTATTTTTATAAAAATGCTTGAAGAGCAAAAAACTGACTATTCCTTTAAAGATGATCTTATAAGGAATTATATCCATCTTATTTTGCATGAAGCTATGAAAATAGAACCTTCGGTTAATTTCGATCAGCATAAAAATGCTACATCTCGTTTAACATCTGTCTTTTTTGAGCTTTTAGAACGTCAATTTCCAATTGAAACTCCTGATATGCCTTTAAAGTTAAGGACCCCTCAACATTATGCTGATGTATTATCTGTTCATGTAAATTACTTAAATAGAGCTGTTAAAGAGATAACAGGTAAACCTACTTCGGTTCATATTTCCGAACGTATTGTGACAGAAGCAAAAGCTTTACTTCAACATACTAATTGGAATATTCGTGAAGTTGGATATGCCTTAGGGTTTGAATATCCTACTTACTTCAATAATTTTTTTAAAAAGCAAACCGGAACAAACCCTAAAACTATTCGTTTAGAACAGGTTTGAATAGTTTAATTTTTAATTTGATTATCATTACCGGAATCATATGGAGTACCTATAATTTTGTGATATTTAATAAATCGAAAATATGGGATATACTACAGGTAATGAAACCGGAAATTCAATTACAATTTTTGATCGTTTACTTAAAGGGGAATCAGTGCCTATAAATGATCCGGAGTATAAACATATATTTGAACAGGTTGAGATTACTTTTTCTCTTTTATCAAAACTTAATAATACTACTGCAAAGTCAGATATTCGTTTACTTCTTGAAGAAATAACAGGAAAGCATATTGATTCTTCTACAACATTATTTCCTCCTTTTCATACCAATTTTGGTAAACATATAGTATTAGGTAAAAACGTATTTATTAACCATGCCTGCAGTTTTCTGGACTTGGGAGGGATTGTTATTGAAGATAATGTAATGATTGGGCCAAGAGTAACCATAACTTCAGAGAATCATCCGTTACCTTACGCCAAACGTAATGTAATGGTCCCGGCTAAAGTCATCATTAAAAATAATGTATGGATAGGCGCGGCAGCTACAATTTTACCCGGAGTTACAATTGGTGAGAACTCTGTTATTGCAGCCGGAGCTGTTGTAAATAAAAATGTCCAGCCAAACACTTTAGTAGGAGGAGTTCCTGCTAAAATTATTAAAGATATTCCTTTGGAATAATGTTTTAAGCATCAGGTTAATTCTTAATAAACAGTTAAATAACATCTGGCTTAAAAAAAGGCATTGGTAACTGTAAAAGTTTGATAATGTTACTTTTTGGTTTGTATAATATAATTTTTTCTGATACTAGCTTAGTAAATTTGTGTGAAAATCAATTAGTTATGTTTTTTAAAGAAAGATTTTACTTTGTAAATACTTAATTATGATCAAAAAAGTAATATGTGTAGTAGCTTTAATTTCTACTGCTGTGGCCTGCAACAATAAGCCGAAGGAAAACCCTATAGTACAGAAAGATAACACAATAGAAAAGACAGATTTTATTTTTCCTCAGGGAGAGAAAGGTTCACCTGATTTTTTTACGGGAAATGCCTATAACTATGGACTTGTTCCTATGGACTCAACTTATACCACACTTGTAGGGAATGTATATTTTGAGCCTGGAGCGAGAAGTAACTGGCATACACATCCGGGAGGGCAAATATTAATAATTACAGATGGTATAGGTTATCATCAAATAGAAGGGCAGCCTGTTGAAGTAATGCATAAAGGTGATGTTGTAAAGTGTCCGCCTAATGTTAGACACTGGCACGGAGCAAGTAAAGATAGTGATTTACAACAAATGTATATAGTACCTAATACCGAGAAAGGTATTGTGGAATGGATGGAAGCAGTTACTGATGAACAATATAATAATGTGAAAAACTAACTTTATGGAAGAAACGAATAAAAATCAGGAAGGAAAACACACCAGAAGATCTTTTTTACAACGTTCGGCAATGGCTGGAGCGGGAGTAATGCTTGGTAGCAAAATGGAAGCTTTTGCAGCCGATAATGTAAATAATAATTTAGATTTAACTGATATGACAGATTTTACTAAAAATATTAAAACAAAGGGATATGCTGCTACTGATGAATCAGGAAAGCTGAGTCCGTTTGAATTTGAACGCAGACCAGTAGGTGATGATGATATTTTAATAGATATCAAATTTGCAAGTATATGTCACTCCGATATACATCAGGAAAAAGGACATTGGGGAAAACAGGTTTACCCTCAGGTTCCCGGTCATGAAATAGTTGGGATTGTAGCTGCTGTAGGAAAAAATGTTACCAAATTTAAAGTTGGAGACAGGGCAGGTGTAGGTTGTATGGTAGACAGTTGTATGGAGTGTAACAGTTGTACGCATGGTGAAGAACACCTTTGTGATAAAGGACAAACTGTATTTACTTATGGCTATCCTTCACAGGCAGAGCCTACAGGTATTACTCAAGGAGGTTATTCTAATAAAATAGTTGTAAGAGATCATTTTGCGGTACATATACCTCAGCACATAAGCTTTGAAGAGGCTGTGCCGTTACTTTGTGCCGGTATTACAACTTATTCTCCTTTAATGAGAGCACAGTTTAAAGTTGGCGATAAAGTAGGAGTTGCCGGTATTGGTGGTTTAGGACATTTAGCTGTTAAGCTTGCTGTGTCTAAAGGAGCTGAAGTATATGCATTCACAACATCACCAGATAAAGTAGCCGACATTAAATCATTCGGTGCTAAGGAAGTGATAGTTGTAGATAAAGATTTTAAAAATCTGCAGGCTTACAGAAAAAAACTGGACTACATGATTTCTACAATTCCATACCAGTTTAATGTAGCTCCATATGTATCGTGTGTAAAACCTTTCGGTACATTTACTTTTGTAGGTATGCCAGAAGGGTTTAATATTAATGTTAGTAACATTGCCCTTGCCAGCTCACGTGTAAACTTTAACTCTTCTTTAATTGGAGGTATTCCTGAAACACAAGAGGTAGTACATTATTGTGCAGACAATGGTGTTCGCCCCCAAATTCAGGTTATTAAAGCAAATCAAATCAATGATGCCTGGGATAAAGTTGTAAATAAAGAAGCCCGCTATCGCTATGTAATCGATGCGGCAACATTTTAATAGATTCTTTTATACTAACGCAGACTTTATGTCTGCGTTAATTTTTTAACAATAATAAATAAGATATATGGAAATTATAAAAAACGGAGTTATGGCCTCTGTAAAAGGGCCAGATGAATGGTTTAGCGGAGAAGTTAGAATTGATCCTTTATTTGGACAAAAAGAAAATATAACAAAAGGTGCTGGAGCATTAGTAACCTTTGAACCCGGAGCAAGAACCGCCTGGCATACTCACCCTGCAGGGCAAACTTTAATTGTACAATCGGGTTTAGGATGGGTACAAAGAGAAGGAGGTCCAATAGAGGAAATACGTCCCGGAGATGTGGTATGGTTTGCTCCAAACGAAAAACACTGGCACGGAGCTTCTCCTAACAAAGCAATGAGTCATATTGCTATACAGGAAGAAGTAAACGGAGAGGTTGTAACCTGGATGGAAAAAGTATCTAACGAACAATACACTAAGTAATATGCCTCATTTTCAAATTAAGCTTTTAGAAGGGAAAACCGAAGAGCAGAAACAAAAACTGGCGGAAGAAGTTGTTAAGGCAGCTCAGGGTGTTATAGGGTTTGGTGAAGAATCCTATTCGGTAACAATTGAAGACTTTTCTCTTGAAGAATGGAAAAACAAAGTATACCCGGTAGACATTAAAAAAAGAACAGATATTCTGTACAAGGCTCCGGGGTACGAAATGTAGAAATTGAAAAGAATTGATTTTATTTAGAGTTTTAATATTCAGTTATATAGGTAAAAAGTTAAGTAAATATGGTAACTCATTAAGTATTTGATTAACCGAACTTTGTACTATCAAATTGATATAGTAAAAACTTTGAAATTAAAATAAAATAATTATGAGTAATACAGAAAAAACAGAGCAATATACTTTTAACCTAAGTGATAAGGTTACTCGTAATAAAGTATCTTTTAAAAACAGATATGGAATTACATTAACAGGTGATTTTTATTTACCAAAAGAAAAAGGAAACGAACTTTTGCCGGGATTAGCAATTAGTGGTCCGTTTGGAGCAGTTAAAGAACAAGCTTCAGGTTTTTATGCTAATGTTATGGCACAAAATGGTTTTGCTGTTTTAGCTTTTGACCCTTCTTACACAGGTGAAAGCGGTGGTGAGCCCCGTAATGTAGCTTCTCCCGACATTAATACTGAGGATTTTAGTGCTGCTATAGATTTTCTTGGTTTACAGGAAAATGTTAACAGAGATAAACTGGGTATAATAGGTATTTGTGGCTTTGGTGGTTTTGCCCTTAATGCTACAGCAGCAGATAAAAGAGTAAAAGCTGTTGCTACAACCAGTATGTATGACATGTCCAGGGTTAATGCAAAAGGCTACTTTGATTCAACAACACCAGAGCAGCGCACCCAAATGTTGGAACAAATGAGTTTACAACGTTGGGAAGATGCCAAAAACGGAACACCGGCTTTGGCTCCTCAGGGATTACCTAGTGAAATTAAAGGTGATGAGCCGGAATTTGTAAAAGGCTATTTTGACTATTATAAAACTGACAGAGGTTTTCATCCACGTTCTATAAACTCTAATAGTTCATGGACGGTAACTACGCCACTATCATTAATGAATATGCCTATTTTAACGTATATTAATGAAATTTCTCCAAGGTCAACACTTTTAATAGCAGGTGAAAATGCACACTCTTTATACTTTAGTCAGGATGCTTACAAAGCAGCCGCTGAGCCAAAAGAATTAATGATTATCCCTGATGCAGTGCATACAGATTTATATGACGGTGGAAGTAAAGATTATATACCATTTGATAAACTGGTAACATTCTTTAATGATAACCTGTAATCTTTAAGTAAGAATTTATTGAGTGGCAACCCTTAGGTTGCCACTTGTTTTTTATTTTATTCTTTGTGAAGAAAAGCCTGTCTATCACGAAGTGTTTCTTCACTTTCTCTATGTTCCGGATCATCCACACAACAGTCTACCGGACATACCAGCTGACATTGCGGTTCATCATGAAAACCTTTACATTCGGTACATTTACCGGGTACTATATAATAAATATCGTCAGATAGTGCTTCCTGAAAACTTTCTGCATCTATAGTTACACCATCCTGTAATGTAGTTTTTCCTTTTAATGTAGTACCATCTTTATAGCGCCAGTCGTCAGCTCCCTCATAAATCGCTGTGTTAGGACATTCTGGTTCACATGCTCCACAATTTATACAGTCATCAGTTATTTTTATAGCCATTTTATAATTGAATTTAAATAAAAATTACTCACTCGCTATTTCAATATAAAGCCCGTTCATCTCATTTGTTAACGGAATTTGGCAAGCTAGTCTACTGTTTGCAGTAGTAGTCATTACTTCAGATAGTAATGCTGTTTCGGCATCATTCTTTTGAGGTATTCCTATTATATCATTAAGTATATAACAATGACAGGTAGCACACATTGCCATACCTCCGCAAACAGCTTCCATAGGCAGTTCATAGGCAACACACATGTCTTTTAGCGTAAATCCCATATCAGTAGGGCAGTGCAGTATATGATGTTTGCCTTTTAAATCCTTAACAGTGATTATGATTTCATTTTTCATCAGTCAAAATAATTAATCAATACTGGCTACTACTTGTTTTTCGGCTTCTTTTCGGGTTCCGTCAAAACCATCAATACCACTTACGGTTGTGTATTTTAATACAAATTTTTTATTGGGGTTTAAACGCTGATAAATACTTTGGCATGCCATTGCAGCTTCATGGAAACCACATAAAATAAGCTTCATTTTGTGTGGATAAGTATTAATATCACCTACAGCATATATGCCCGGGATATTAGTACTATAATCAGTCGAATTATCTACTTTTACTGCATTGCGCTCTATTTCAAGTCCCCAGTTAGCTATTGGTCCTAACCTTGGCACTAAGCCAAACAGAGGTATAAAATAGTCTGTTTTTATGGTTTTTGTTTC
Organism: Flavobacterium rakeshii; assembly: GCF_009741375.1. Classification (GTDB taxonomy): domain Bacteria; phylum Bacteroidota; class Bacteroidia; order Flavobacteriales; family Flavobacteriaceae; genus Flavobacterium; species Flavobacterium rakeshii. Next base: position 57,868 of record NZ_WOWP01000026.1, on the reverse strand, counting down.
TCCTTCATGTTCTACTGAAACTGCTTCAAGAGTTTCATTTCCATGTAACTGTGTTACTTCGGCAGGAGTTATAAGGTTTATTTTCCCTTTTTGCTTTAATAACCTTACTTTTTCTACTGAGTCAAGAGCACCACGAAACTCATTCCTTCTGTGTATAAGTGTAAGTGATGATGTTATTTCAGACAAATGTATTGCCCAGTCCAGAGCCGAATCTCCACCTCCGGCGATTACAACATTTTTACCGGTGTAATCTTCAGGATTTTTTACAAAATAGTTTACACCTTTTTCTTCAAAACTACTTATTTCGTCAATTAAAGGTTTTTTAGGTTCAAAACTTCCTAAACCACCGGCAATAACTATTGCTTTTGCTCTATGAACAGTACCTTTGTTTGTGGTGACTTCAAAAAGATTCTCTTCAATCTTAGTAAGGTTTATAGCATACTCGTTAAGAGTAAATCCAGGTTTAAACTGCTTGATTTGTTCATATAGATTATCAATTAGCCCACCAGCTAAAACACTTGGGAAGCCAGGTATATCGAATATTGGTTTTTTGGGGTATAATTCTGATAACTGTCCGCCTATTTGTGGGAGAGCGTCTATAATATGACAGCGCATTTTAAGAAGTCCGGCCTCAAACACAGTAAAAAGTCCTGCTGGCCCTGCGCCAATAATTAAAATATCTGTTTCAATCATGATTTTAATTTAGTAAGAATATATTTTTTATACATGAGCGCTTTTATACGGGTAGGGATAAAAGAGGTATTGACAGGCCTGAAGCCATCACTCGGGTTTTGCTACGATGTACTAACGCTTCCCAAAAACCATATTGCCTGGGCATCATTATTAATATATCTGCCTGTATGTTTTGTATTTCTTTTTTTATGGTTTCAATTACAGTATTGGAGCGAACATTTTTATAATAGTAATTAATACCTTCCAGATAGGTGTCGGTATTATTGAACGATTCATTAGGGGTAGTATTAGCTTCCAGCTCGTTAAGTTCTTCTTCGATGCTTAAAATCTCCACCTCGGCACCTAAATTCTGAGCTGTTTTTTTAATGCGTTTTAAAATTGAAGGAGGAACAAGAAGAGGTGTATCACAGGCAAAAAGTATTTTTTTTACTTCGTTAAATTCAACTCCTCCGGGTACAGCAAATACAGGTATCTTTATATTTTTTATTACTGACGAGGTGGTGTTGCCTAATAAGTCCTGTTCAAGACTTTTACGAGCCATTCCCATTACCAGTAACGTAGCACGATATTTTTTTATTAAAAAGGCCAACTGGTCCTCAAAACCTGAGAAAGAACATTCTGCCACAACTTCTATATCATGTAGCTTACTAAGTGACTGAGCCCTTTTTTCTAATTTGTGATAGGTGTTATTTATAAGCTTTTCGAATGATGTAACGGGTAAAATAGTATTAGAGACATGTAGGGGTAGGGTGTACGAATGGTATAGGATAAGTTTACTGCCGGTAATTTTGGCTATTATCCCTGCGTAATTAACCGAATTTTCTGCAATTTCAGAAAAATCAGTACAGGCAACTATGGTCATAAGATTTTAATTTAGGTGATATTTCACCAGAAGTTTGGGGGGTATTGCTAATCACGATAGCTTGTTAACCAACGGATTTGAGGCTACCGTTTTAGTAGCTGCAATTTGAACCAAAAGATCCAGTTTATTTTTATAGGTTTGTGATATTTGATATGAATTACCTTCGGTAAAAAGTAAATTTCGGGTTATGGGAACATTAAACGGAAGCGGCCATGCACGTAATGATTTAGCGATTGCATCCATGGTATTTATTCCCTGCATCGCCTGTACACCATCGGCCCAACATATTAAGCCTATGGTTTTATCTGTCAAGTATGGAGGATTACTTTTTGAGCTAATTTCCAGCCAGTCAATACAGTTTTTCATTACACCCGGTATACTACCGTGATATAAAGGAGCTAGCCAAAAATGTATATCGGCCTCTCTAAAAAGGCTGTTCATTATCTCAGCTCCTTTAGGAGTTCGTGTTAAAGTGATATCAAACAAGGGTATCCCACTTTCATCAAGATTAAATACAGTGCTTTCTATACCATATTCTTTTAGTTTTTCTTCAAGATATAAGGAAATTGTACCCGACGTTGATTGTGATCTCCTTTCCAGAGCTCCGTTAAATATAAGTGCTTTCATTGATACTGTTTTTATATAAAAGATTGCTTATTGTTGTTTGTAAATTACTTTAGGCATACCTATTTCACCATACATTAGGGTTTTAACAATAGGTTTTAATAAAGAAGCGGCAGCCATGTATAAAGCTGGTGGTACTTCCTCCCGGGCTCTTACAACAACTTTTTGATTGTTATATGAGGAAAGATCTGTCTTACTGAGATTTTCTTTCCATAAATCAACAATGATTGACTCTTTGTCCTTAAAGTCGATATAAGTAGCTACCCCATCAAACTTTTCTGCTAACGACATATAAACCCATTGAGGAATAATAGCATCAACAGAACATATAAAGGCAATAGCTTTACCCTGATAGTGAGTAAGGTCCATTTGAGAAAGTAAAGCCCTGAATTCCTTTTCTTTTACTATTAAGTTCATATAAAGCAAATTCTTTATATCAAACTCAGTTACGATTATGGAGGGTTTGTAATCAATCAGGTCCAGGGCTATAATACCCGATGCCTCTACTTTATTGATAAAAATATTTTTTGTCATTTATGATAGGGCTAAGGGTGAAAAACACAATTTTTATATTATTTAATTTTAGCAAGAGCTTCTTCGTAGTTTCTTTCAACAGCTTCCCAATCTAATACAGACCAAAATGCATCAAGATAATCAGCTCTTTTGTTTCTGTATTTAAGGTAATAGGCGTGCTCCCAAACATCAACCCCCAGTATTGGTAGGCCTCTGTCGGTTAATTGTGTATCCATTAAAGGATTATCCTGATTTGCAGTAGCAGTAATAGCTATTGTGCCGTTATACTTTACATATAACCATGCCCAGCCAGATCCAAATTGGGTTACCCCAGCTTTATTTATTTCTTCTTTAAGTTTGTCAAGACTGCCAAAAGTTGAATTGATTTCATCTGCCAGTTTTCCTGTTGGTTCTGTTTTAGCTGACGGAGATAATATTTTCCAAAATAATGAGTGATTATAATGTCCGCCTCCGTTATTGCGTATTGCCGGACTCAGCTTACTTACCTGTGGCATTATTTGCTCCAGTCTTTGGTTTGTTTCTATTGCCTTGTTAAGATTGTCCACATATGCCTGATGGTGACGTTGATGGTGAATTGTCATTGTCTCTTCATCAAAATGAGGCTCTAAAGCATTATATGCATATGGTAATGTAGGTAATTCAAATTTATTCATGATATATAGTATTACGTTTTGTATGAGCAAAATTATAAGATTGATTTTAATAAAACAACTAAAAAGTTGTTTTATTTTTTAATTATTTTATTCCGTAACTTTCATGTTAATGACTATATCTACATAATATAGAAGTTAATAATGATTTTGTATATTTGTAGTTTATATATATAAAACAACTTTTTGTTGCTAAATGAAAAAGACTCCGTCAGATAAAATATTGATGTTATTAAAGATGCGTGGGCAGGTAACGGCACAAAGCATTGCAGAAGAATTGAGTATTACTAAAGAAGGAGCAAGGAAACACCTTGTTAATCTTGCTGGTGATAACTTAATTAAATCTACTGCTGTGAGTGAAGGAGTAGGGCGACCTTCTACTTATTATTCATTAACAGATAAGGGATTGTCTAATTTCCCTGATACTCATGCCGAAATCACAGTACAGTTATTACAGTCTATAAAAAAGCTGCTTGGTGAAAATGCTCTCGATTTATTAATAAACGATAGGGAGGCTAATGTTTACAGTAAATATGAAAAGGCTACCCAAAAAACAAACTCTATAGAGGAAAAACTTTCTGTTGTAGTTAAAAAAAGAACAGAGGAAGGGTATATGGCAGAATGGAAGAAAGAGGGTAAAGATTATTTGCTAATTGAGAATCATTGTCCTATTTGTGCTGCTGCCACTCAATGTCAGGGTTTTTGTAAATCAGAATTAAAAAATTTCCAACAGTTATTTGGAGAAAAGTTTTCTGTTGAAAGAAAACAACATATTGTAAGTGGAGGTGACAGATGTACTTATCTGATTAAGGAAATATAGTGAAAGAGGTAGATGTAGCATGAACATTAAAAAAATTGATTTAAAAGGTTTTATTCAAAAACCATCAGATAAGAACCTTTCATTTAGGGTTTTTGAGTTTAATTCTTCTTCTTTAAAAGAGTATTCAGTACCCCATAAAAAAGATCATTTCTGTATATTTATTATAGAAAAAGGTAAAACTACTTTACATATAGAAGAAAAGGTTCACTTTTTAAAAGCTGGTAAAGTAGCAATTGTTTTCCCAGATCAGGTTCAGTATATAAGTGATACCAGTGATGACCTTGCCGGTAAAATAATACTTTTTGAAGAAGTATTGTTTTGTTCTGATATATTAAAAAATGAACTTAGTTCCTACAATGTTAATCTTTCGCAGTTGCTTAACTGTATATTACTTACTGAAGATGAGTTTAAAAGTAACCTGAATTTAATTGCACAAATTCAGGATATTTATAATTATCCAAGCCTTATTAAAAAAGAACAGGCTCGTTTTTACATCAAGATAATGCTTTTGGGGTTAATAGAGGCGGTTCATGGTCAGCAGCCATTAATGCATAATGAGGTCGATAAACAAATATATATTCGTTTTAAAAAGCTTTTAAACAGTCAATATAAAAAGCAAAGAACGGTTCAGTATTATGCTGATTCATTATCAATTACTACAAAAAAATTAAATAATATAACCAAAAAGCATTGTGGAGAAACGGCAATAAATGCTATTCATAACCGTATATTAACCGAGATAAAGCGTCAGTTGTTATTTTCAGATTATTCACATAAAGAAATTGCTTTTGATTTAGGTTTTAGCTCCCCTTCTGCATTGAATAAATTTGTGAAAGCAAAACTAAGCGAAACTCCTACTGAGCTACAACAGGGATTGGCGCAAATTTATAACGCGTAGTCCTGTTTGTATACTATGCTCTTATAGCCGTAATATACCTTTGCTTCATATTTAAAAATCAATTTTATTATGAGCAAATTATTTATTGCAGGAGAGGTGTTTCATGGTGCAGGAAGTCTTTCTGAATTAAAAAACATAAAAGGTACCAAAGCTGTAATAGTTACAGGCGGACAGTCAATGAAAAAGAATGGTACTTTAGAAAAAGCAGTTGCCTTTTTAAAAGAAGCCGGAGTTGAATCAAGAATATTTGATGGTGTTGAAGAAGACCCGTCATCTGCAACCTGTTTAAAAGGTGCTGAAGTAATGAAAAAATTTCAGCCAGACTGGATTGTAGGTGTAGGAGGCTGTTCTGCTATAGATGCCGCAAAAACCATGTGGATATTTTATGAATATCCAAATATTGAATTTGACAGTCTTATCAAACCATTTAGTGTACCAACATTAAGAAATAAAGCTAAGTTTATCGCTATACCATCTACAAGCGGTACAGGTACAGAAACTACCGGGCTTGCTGTAATAACTGATAGGGATAAAGGTGTTAAGTATCCTATAGTATCTTATGAGCTTACTCCGGATATTGCTATAGTAGACGGTGAAATTTGCGCTTCTATGCCGGCACATGTTACTTCAAACACCGGTTTAGATGCTTTAACAAACTGCGTGGAGGCATTTGTATCTAATATAGATGATAATTATGCAGATGTACTTGCAAAAGGCGGACTTGAAATAGTATTTAATAACCTTGAAGAAGCGGTTAATAACCCCGATAATATTAAAGCACGTCAAAACATGCACGATGCATCTTTTATGGCCGGATTAGCATTTAATAATGCATGGTTAGGAATTGTACACTCTTTATCTCACCAGGTAGGGGCATTGTATGGTATACCTCATGGTTGTGCTAATGCTATTTTCCTTCCAAACGTTATTAGGTTTAATGCAGCTGCTACAAATAAATATCCGCTAATAGCAAAAGCTATAGGTTTAGAAACGGCTGAAGAGCTTGCACAGGCAATTGAAGGTTTAAGGAAAAATGTAAATAACATTTCATCAATAAGTGAGTTTGGTATTACAAGAGAGAATTGGGAAAAGAACTTGGATTACATTGCAAACAACGCTTTAATAGATCCTTGTACCGGCTTTAACCCTAGAGTTCCGAGTGTAGAAGATTTAAAAGAAATTTACAACGCTTGTTACGAGGGAATTGTTTATGCACAAACAGAGGTTTTAAAGTAATACTTTAATTCTTACTATTAAAAAGCCGGGCTTAGCCCGGCTTTTCTGTTTAAATCTATTTCATTTTTTGGTTATTATTACTACTAATAAACATTTCGTTTTTCTGTTCGGTTATAATTTCAATAAACCTTTCGTAATGTTTTAATACATCAGAGATTAATTCATTTTTTGTAAACAGTCTAACATCATATCCTTCACGGGCATCTCCAAAGTATGCATAAGGATAAAAGGTTTTGTTTTCATCTATATCAGGTAAGTTATCTTCATTAATAAGATATTCAGAAACACTTCTTGATTTGTTTTCTACACCATAAATAAAGTTATTTACTATATCATAGTGAATTTCAATTTCAACTCTCTTTGGATTTTCATACTCATTTATTTTGGTTTCAATCTCATTGCTGTTAAACTCCTCCTGTAGCTCAATGAACGCACGTTTTACTTTTGTTTCTATAAAATCATCGACAGTGTTTTTATCATTAAATGAGATAATTTGCTTTAGGCGCTCTTTCCAAAACTCCCCAGACCAGGAAACAGTTGATACCGAAAATTCCCGATCATAATAATTACGATCTATTGTTAGTGCTTTAGTAAGGCTTATCATAAACAATATTATAATAACCGAAAAAGGTAATGCAGTTATTAATGTCATGCTTTGTAAAGCCTTTAATCCTCCGGCATTTAGTAGGAAAAGCGATAACACTGCAAGCAGGCATCCCCATAATACAGTTTGCCATTTTGGAGAAATTTTTGCGTTTTTTGTAGCGATGCTGTTCATTACAAATATTCCCGAGTCGGCAGAGGTTACAAAGAATATGATTATAATAGCAATGACTAAAAAACTCACAATAGCAGGGAAGGGCAGGTATTCTAAAAAGCGAAACATTAATGCGTCAGGATTATCGGCAAGTCTGCTAAGAGCTCCTTTGGCATTATGTAAATCAAACCATATGGCACTGTTGCCAAAAACCGACATCCAGATAAAGTTGAATAGAGTAGGAAGGATAAGTACAGCAGAAATAAACTCCCTTATTGTTCGCCCTTTTGAAATTTTAGCAATAAATAAGCCAACATAAGGTGACCATGATATCCACCATGCCCAGTATAAAATTGTCCAATTGTAAAACCAAGGCAGTGTTTCCTCTTCATAAACATGAGTACTAAAGGTTAGATTAAAAAAGTTATTAATGTAGTTACCTATACCTTCGGTAAAGCTACCTAATAGGTATACGGTTGGTCCTAATAACAAAACAAACAGTAAAAGAATAATTACACTAATTATATTGATATTACTTAATAGTTTTACTCCTTTATTAACTCCGGCAACAGCAGAGATAATAGAAATAGTAACCAGTATACTTACAATTAGAATTTGATTGGTAAAACTATTATCTGATACTATATTTAATGTTTGCAGTCCTGAGTTAATTTGTACCACACCAAACCCTAATGTTGTAGTGATACCGAAAAAAGTACTGCATAGAGCAAAAATATCAATGGCATTACCCAGTTTTCCGTTTATCTTGTTTTTTAGTAAAGGATAAAAACAACTTCTTAGAGATAAAGGCAACCTGTACCTGTAAGCAAAATAGGAGAGCGATAAGCCAACTATTCCATATATTGCCCATGCATGTATGCCCCAATGGAAAAAAGTGTATAACTGAGCGTTTTTTGCCCTGTTAATATAATGGCTTCCTGAAAATATTTCGTTAGAATAATGTTGCATTGGCTCGGCTACACTAAAATACATTAGTCCTATCCCCATACCTGCAGCAAAAAGCATTGAAATCCAAGAGAAAAAACTATACTCAGGTTTACTGTCATTTTTTCCCAATTTAATATTACCATATTTACTGAACATTAAGTAAACAAGGAAAATTACAAATATGGTAACTGCCCAAACATATACCCAGTTAAGATTAACAAATATGAAACCTTTTATAACGTTTAAAGCATTTTCAGTTAGTTGAGGGTAAATAGCAGATAGTAGCGTTATAAAAATTATAAAAAGTAAACTGGGGAGAGTAACACCTTTATTAAATGTGGTTCTAAGCCTGGGGAGTTTTATCATGGGGTGATTCGTTTTTTTTGGAAAGAATAAATTAATAATTTTAAATGTAATAATCAAGAATAAAATTTGCTATTACTGATTGGGAACGATGCACCCCCTATGGAAGGACTAGATTAAAAACAAAAAACCTCAAAGTTAAACTTTGAGGTTTTGATTTAAGTTTCATTTGAAACTTTTGCGGAGAAAGAGGGATTCGAACCCCCGGACCTGTTACAGTCAACGGTTTTCAAGACCGCCGCATTCGACCGCTCTGCCATTTCTCCAGTATGTCGCTCTCATTCCCTGATTGCGGTGCAAATATAGAAAGCTTTTCCGGTTTTCAAAAACATTTCAGGTAAAAAAAATAAAAAAAAATCGCATTATTTTTTAAGCCTTTCATTTCCTTTGAGTTAAGAAAAAAATATTTTTCTTAATATTCAACATACTCGCTTATTTCTAAGCCATAGCCTATCATACCTACACGTTTTGTTTGTGCAGAGTTAGTTAGTAATCGTATTTTTGAGATATCAATATCATGTAAAATTTGTGCACCGATACCAAAATCCTTCACGTCCATCTTAACCTGAGGAGCTTTATTTACACCTTGTGACTGCAATTCTTTTAATTCTTTAATACGATTTAAAAGTTCAGATGGTTGGACTTCCTGGTTAATAAACAAAATAGCGCCTTTTCCTTCCTTGTTAATACGTTTAAACATATTATCAAGCTTTCTGTCGGCATCGTTTGTTAAAGTGCCTAAAATGTCGTTATTTACCTGTGTAGAGTTTATTCTTGTAAGTACAGGTTCACCTTTATTCCAACTACCTTTAGTTAAAGCTATATGTACTTGCTTATTTGTTGTTTGAAGATAGGCTCTTAATCTATAGGTTCCAAAACGGGTTTCAACCTCAAAATCCTCTTTTTTCTGGATAAGGCTATCATGCTGCATTCTGTAAGCAACAAGATCTTCAATAGAAACCAGTTTAAGGTCAAATTTTTGAGCTACTTCATATAATTCAGGCAGTCGGGCCATAGAACCGTCTTCCTTCATTATTTCGCAAATAACACCAGCCGGACTAAATCCTGCAAGCCTCGCAAAGTCAATAGCAGCCTCTGTATGACCTGTTCTCCTTAATACGCCACCTTCTTTAGCTATAAGAGGGAAAATGTGCCCGGGACGACCTAAATCATACGGTTTTGTTTCCGGCTTTATTAATGCCTCAACAGTTTTGGCTCTGTCGTGTGCAGATATACCTGTTGTAACACCATTACCTTTTAAGTCTATAGATACTGTAAAAGCAGTTTCCATACTGTCGGTATTATTAGTTACCATAGCATGAAGATTAAGCTCCTTACAGCGTTTTTCGGTTAGGGGAGTACATATAAGGCCTCTACCGTGTGTTGCCATAAAGTTTATCATTTCGGGAGTAACTTTATCGGCAGCAGCTAAGAAATCGCCTTCATTTTCTCTGTCTTCATCATCTACAACAATAATTACTTTACCGTTGCGAATATCTTCTATAGCTTCTTCTATAGTATTTAGTTTTATATTTTCGGCAGACATTTTATTCTTCGTTTGATTTTAACTTAAATAATTTTTGAAAAGGTTTAGTTATTTGATGGATTATAGAATCCATATTTATCATACCAATATCATTGGTAGCTCTGTAAGTAAGTAATATGGCTAGCGGAGTCAATACAAAAGATGACATCCAGGAACCTAAAAACGGAGGTATACCGTTTTCCTGAGCCAGTTTTTTACCAAATGTATTTATAAAGTGGAAAATTATAAATATGATAACGGCAAAAACAATAGGAAGACCAATTCCTCCTTTACGGATAATTGCACCAAGTGGAGCACCAATAAAAAACATTAATATACAGGCATAGGCAATAACAAACTTTTCAAAGAAAGCCAGCCAGTGGTTATTTATGTTTTTCATTCTTTCATTTTGAGCAGCTTTACTGTTTTTAATTATGGTGATGTTGCTCGTGGTATTATTTGTAGCAATATCCAGTATTCTTTGTTTTTTTGAAGTTGTAAGTAAGCTCAATAAGTTACTTTTATCTTTTTTAAGCGTATCTCTTTCTTTTTCAAGATTGCTCAAATCTCTTTCAGAAGTGCTTATTTCACGTGAAAGTGTGTTTGTAGTCCGCTTTACTATATTGTCGTGAATTGATTGTGTTTCTTTAGTATAGCTGTTTTGAAGAGAATCAAGAGTGTAATTCAGTTCACTGATATTAAGCATGCTGTTTGTTTGTGAAATTTGCTCTTCGTCCATGTTGTTTTTATTAAGCATGGAAAGATCAATATTCATTACTTGCTTGCTGAAAGTACTTTTTGCAAAAGGCATTTTTTTCTCATCCTTTATGTTTTTAGTTTTCAGTTCTTCGTAGTAATACCCGTCAAACAATTCTAATTGAAGCAGGTTAGATGATTCAGTACTTGTAAGTAAACCCCTTTCGGCTTTGATTATCGTAGCATATTCTTCGCCTTTTTTTCTTTTATGAATAGTGACGCCTGTTAACTGTTCGCCTTTTTCACCATCCTTTTTATTAACTTTAATATTAAAGTCATCGCCAATAGCATTAAACTGACCGGCAGCAATAGCCATTGCAGGTTGTCTTTGGATAATATTTTTTCTTAGGTTAACAAACTTATATTCTGCCTTTGGAATAACATTGTTAGCAAAAATAAATGCCACAATACTAAGAGAAATGATAAAAATGGTAAGTCCTCTCATGGCACGCCCTAATGAAATACCGGACGATTTCATGGCAGCAAACTCATAATTCTCGGCAAAACTACCAAAAGTCATTATACTCGCCAGCAATATGGATAGGGGGAGTACAAGCGGAATCATTTTTGGAGAATAAAACAAAAGGAATTTTATTACCAGCCAAACACCAAGATCTTTCCCGGCTAATTCGGCAATAAACAGCCAAACACCCTGTAATATAAATATAAAGAACAGGATTATAAATACAGTGGCAAATGTCGTTATAAACGATTTGAGGATATAGCGGTCTAAAATTTTCACCGGAAAAACTAGTCTAATCTATTAATATAATAATTAGGATATTTACTCTCGGTAAAGGTAAAATGATTTTTTGACAATGGCTGATTAGTTTTAAAAGAATTTATGGTAAATGTAGTTTTACCGCCATCGTCGTCTACCTCAATAAGGTTGTAAATATGTTTTGTTTGGATATCAATACCTATAAGTATCTCTTTAACATTGTCTTTTGCCTCAGTAGGTTTTAGTTTAACGTATTGTATTTTACGCCCTTTTACGTTTTGTAGTATATCCCAAGAGTATTTGTATCCTGAAGTAAAAAATGTAAGCATTTTTGACGGAGTAAGATCATCTTTTTTCTCACTATCGTAGCTTGAAATTGTTATTTCTTCATCTTCAGGAACAATGTTATATATTTTTTTACCGTCAAAAATACGGGTAATTCCCATAAAGTTTAAAATATACAAATCTCCCTGCATACAAACATTTCCTTTTGTTTCCTGGTTTAGGTTACTGTTTGGATTAGTATAACTGTACTTAAAATCAAAAACGATATTATCGTATCCTTTAATTTTAGAAGATACGTCATCCAGCAATTGTTTTGCTTTTTGAGAGTTTTGTGCGCTAAGTGAAAAGGTGATAAAAAATACTATTATTACCCTGATTAATTTGTACATTTTAAAAGTTGTTTTCTTCATTCTTAAAAAATTGCTCCAAAGCTGTTAGGTCAGGTATTAAAACATTACGGGCCTTACTGCCTTCAAACGGACCTACAATACCTGCTGCTTCCAGCTGGTCTATAAGCCTTCCGGCACGATTGTAACCCAGTTTTAATTTACGCTGAAGCAATGACGCCGAACCTTGTTGTGCTGTAACAATAACTTCGGCCGCTTCCCTGAACATTGCATCTCTTTCAGATATATCATTATCAAGATTAGTGCCACTTTCTTCGCCTACGTACTCAGGTAGAAGGTAAGCATCAGGGTAAGCTTTTTGAGAACCTATAAATTCGGTTATTTTTTCTACTTCAGGGGTATCAACAAACGCACATTGTACACGGGTTAAATCGTTACCCTGCGTGTAAAGCATATCACCGCGACCAATAAGCTGATCGGCACCCTGGCTGTCTAAAATAGTACGTGAGTCAATTTTAGAAGTTACCCTAAAGGCAATCCTTGCTGGGAAGTTTGCTTTAATGATACCTGTAATAACGTTAACCGACGGTCTTTGTGTTGCAATGATAAGGTGAATACCAATAGCACGTGCCAGCTGAGCCAAACGTGCAATAGGGGTTTCTACCTCTTTACCTGCCGTCATAATAAGATCGGCAAACTCATCAACAACCAGTACAATATAAGGCAGGAAGCGGTGTCCGTTTTCCGGATTTAGTTTACGCTGCCTAAATTTATCGTTATACTCTTTAATGTTTCTAACCATTGCATCCTTTAAGAGAGTGTAACGGTTATCCATTTCAATACATAAAGAGTTTAATGTATTGATAACTTTAGTATTATCAGTTATAATAGCGTCTTCCGTATCAGGGAGTTTTGCTAAGTAGTGTCTTTCTATTTTATTGAAAAGGGTAAGCTCAACCTTTTTAGGGTCAACCAATACAAATTTCACCTCTGCGGGATGCTTTTTGTATAGTAGCGAGGTAAGTAAAGCATTCAAACCAACCGATTTACCCTGACCCGTAGCACCAGCCATAAGTAAGTGAGGCATTTTTGCAAGGTCTACTACAAATGTTTCGTTTGAAATGGTTTTACCTAATGCTACTGGTAGTTCCATTTCGGCATTTTGGAATTTAGGAGAAGCGATAACGCTTTTCATAGATACCATAGTAGGGTTCTTATTAGGTACTTCAATACCAATAGTACCTTTACCAGGGATAGGGGCTATAATACGAATACCTAAAGCTGATAATGACAGCGCAATATCATCTTCAAGGTTTTTGATTTTTGAAATCCTGATACCTGCTTCGGGTACAATTTCATATAAGGTAACAGTAGGACCTACTGTGGCTTTTATTTGCGCTATATCAATTTTGTAGTTTTTAAGTGTATCTACAATTCGGTTCTTATTTTCTTCAAGCTCTTCCTGATTGATGGTTATACCGCCAGAGGAATATTCTTTTAATAGCTCGATAGAAGGTGATTGATAATTTGAAAGATCTAGGGTAGGGTCAAATTCTCCAAAATCGGCCACCAGTTTTGATGCCAGATTTTCTTCTACCACATCTTCCTCTGCCGATTTTTCAATAACAAAAGTATCGTCATCGGTTTTAATAGTATCGTCATCTGTAGCTTCAGGTTCTTTTTCCTTAACACTAGGATTAAGGTTGATTTCTGAAGAATGGCTGATGGTAGGTTTTAGTGATTCTTTGTCGATTTCAAAAGCCGACTTAGTCTCAGTAGTTTTTAATTGAATGTTTTCAAGTTCAGGGTCATTTTCCTCGTCATACTCAGGTTCATCCGAAACTGTACTATTATTAGTTGGGAGTGGAGCTGCAGTGAAATTGCTTTCTGCCTGTTCGGCAGCCATTTCCTGAAGTTTTCTTTCTTCTTCGGCGGCTTCTCTTTCCTGTTGTCTTTTTTCAAAGTAAGCTTTAATAGCGTCGGGTGAGATTTTAATTCTAAGAATAAGAAATACAACCAAACCAAAAATTAAAACTAGTAATGTACCGGTTTTAGCAAGATAGTCCTGCATGTAAAGGTTTATTTCATACCCTATAACTCCTCCTAATTGAGGAAGATAGCTATTGAAGAAACCGAATAAGACAGATAGTATTATTGCCAGATATAAATCCCAGAAAAGTGTTTTTTTAAGTTTGCTTACAGGTAAGTCTAATACCAGATAAGAGCCAAGTAAAAAGAAAAAGCGAATAAAAATAAACGATGCTACACCAAAGCCACGGTATAAAAATAAATCTGCAAGATAAGCACCAAACTTACCCAGCCAGTTATATACTTTTTCCTGCCTGTCACCTAAAACCGTAAGTCCGCTTTGGTCAAAATCACCATAGAGGAAATAGGAAACAAATGAAAGTAACAATGCTATGGAAAAAAGGAAAAACAGTGCTCCCAACAAAACCTTTTGGGATCTTGACAGTTGAAATTTCTTTTTTTCTGAAGCAGGTTTAGCTTCTTTTTTATCGGTATTTTTTTTGTTGCTTTTTGCCATTTATAAACTTGATCTACTTGTAAAAATAGAATAAAACCTTAAATCAGCAGAAAAATTTAGGGTAATAAATTATTATGCCTACTATAACAGCACAAAGTGCCGCAAAAAATACGGCACCGGCTGCAATGTCTTTTATGAATCCTATCTTTTCGTGATATTGCGGATGAATGAAGTCGGCTATTTTTTCGACAGCAGTGTTAAGTCCCTCTACACTTAAAACCATCCCTATAGCCATAGTTTGGAAAAGCCATTCGGTAGCAGATATTTCAAAATAAAACCCTGCTATGGTTACCAGTACACCAATAGATGCCTGTACCATTATACTATGTTCGGTGGCTATAAGTTTACAGGCACCTTTAAAAGCATAGGTAAAGCTTTTAATCCTGCCGCTAATAAACCTGTTGTCCTTCATTAAAGAGAATTATTAAAGTGCTGCAAGAGCATTTTCATAATTAGGCTCGTCTGCAATTTCAGAAACCTGTTCAGTATATTTTACGTTACCGTTTTCATCTAATACTACAACAGCACGCGAGTGTAATCCTGCAAGAGGTCCGTCTGCAATTGTAAGGCCATAGTTATTTCCAAAAGTCCCGTCTTTAAAATCAGAAAGTGTAATTACATTATCAAGACCTTCTGCACCACAAAAACGCTTTTGAGCAAATGGTAAGTCGCGTGAAATGCAAAGTACTTTTGTGTTTTCAAGAGAAGCGGCCTGCTCGTTAAATTTTCTTACAGATGTAGCACATGTTCCTGTATCAATACTAGGGAAGATGTTAAGTACTAACTTAGAACCTTTAAAGTCAGCAAGTGAAGCTGGTGAAAGGTCTGCTTTTACAAGTGTAAATTCTGGTGCAACTGTACCGTTTTGAGGCAGCTCGCCCGATGTTTTTATCGGATTTCCTCCTAAAGTTATATTAGCCATTTTAATAGATTTGATTAGCTAACAAAAGTAAGAAAATATATTATAAGAAGAAGATGTGCTTGTAGTTTTATAAATACATTAAGAGTATAAAAAAACTATTTTAAGCTAACTGTTTAAAGACTAAAGCTCGTCTATTTTTTTACGTTTGGTTTCTTTTATTGATTTGTAATGAGTAGGGGTGAAGCCTGTTATTTTTTTAAACTGGCTTGATAAGTAAGCTGCACTGCTGTACCCCATTTTATCGGCAATTTCACTAAGAGACATTTCATCATAAACCAAAAGCTCTTTTACTTTCTCTATACGTTGTGCTATATAATATTTTTCGATAGTTGTGCCTTCAATATCAGAGAACAGGTTACTAAGGTAAGTATAGTCATAATGCATTTTTTCGGCGAGCCAGAATGAAAGATTCTGATTAAGGGTTTCTCCCGAATGATGTACAAGAGCTATTATCTCATTTTTAATCTGTTCAATAAGCCTGCTTCTCTTATCATTAATTATTTCAAAACCTAAGCGCGTAAGTGACTCTTCCAGTTGTTGTAATTGTGAGGGAGATAAATCACCATCTATAGTTACTTCTCCCAGTTCTATTGATTTTACAGGAGCTTTTATGGCTTCGAGTTCAGTTCTAACCGCCATGATACAGCGGTTACAAACCATATTTTTTATATAGAGTTGCATAGTGTAGTTTAATATTTAAACAAATGTAAATAAAAAACGCTCCCTGTTTCCAGGAAGCGCTTATTTATCCAAATTATGATAAACCTAATTTTTGTCAATCGCACCGAGAACACGCGACATAAATGTGTTTAATGCCTCTTTACGATCCATACCTTCTTTAACTAATTTATTTACCTCAAGGGCTCCATACATGTTAGAGATAAGCTCTCCAATTACATCAAGTTCTTCATCCTTAAGAGAAGGAACTTCGGTTAGTGCCTCAAGTACGTCCAGGGTTTCAATTATGTAATCCTGATCGTTATCTTCTATAAATTGCGTTAAATGCTTAATTACTGGTAACTTCATTGACTAAATCGGTTAATACGTCTAACTTGTTTGTTTGTACCTGGTTTACAAGGCTTCCGTTTTTGAAAGTAGCAAATGTAGGCAGGTTGTCTACTTTAGCTAGTTTTCTTGATTCCGGGTAGTTCTCGGCATCAGCTAATACAAACGTTATATTTTCATTCTCTGAAGCCATTTTTTTGAATTTCGGCTTCATGATTCTGCAGTTACCACACCATCCTGCTGAATATTGTACTATTACAATTGGTTCAGCCGATACGATTTCTGCAAGATTGTCTTTTTCAAGTTCCTGTAACATGGCTTCGTCAAATATTTATTAGTTTACACTTAGGTAAGATGCAACACCGTTACGGTCTGCAGTCATAGCTTCTTTACCTTCTTCCCAGTTTGCAGGGCAAACCTCACCTTTAGTTTGTACGTGAGTGTAAGCATCAATTAGTCTGATGTACTCGTTTACGTTACGACCAAGAGGCATATCGTTTACGCTTTCGTGGAAAATTTTTCCTGTTTCATCGATTAGGTAAGTAGCTCTGTAAGTTACGTTAGAACCTTCAAGTAAAACTGAGTCAGTTTCTTCATTGTATCCTGCAGTTTCAACATCAAGAATACCAAGAATGCTTGAAAGGTTTCTGTTAGTATCTGCGATAAGCGGGTAAGTAACACCTTCAATACCACCGTTAGCTTTTGGAGTGTTTAACCAAGCGAAGTGAACTTCGTTAGTATCACAAGAAGCACCAATTACGATAGTGTTTCTTTTTTCAAACTCACCAAGAGCAGCCTGGAAAGCGTGAAGTTCTGTAGGGCATACAAAAGTGAAATCTTTAGGGTACCAAAATAAAAGTACTTTTTTGTTATTGTTTACAGCTTCTTCAAATACATTGATTTTAAGGTTGTCACCCATCTCTGAGATAGCATCAACTGTAATGTTTGGGAATTTTTTTCCTACTAAAGACATACTATTAATTAATTTTTATGGTTTATAAATTTTATTTGTTGCAAAAATAGATCTTAATAGCTTTTGGTTATAGCTAACATCATCATTTATCCCTATTGAAATATAGAGAATACTTATGTTGAACGCAGTTTTCCGGCTAACGTTCTGATTTTTATACCAAGAGCCGCAAAGGTAAGCGTCATTATAGGACTTAGTATATTAAAAAAGGCATATGGCAAATAGGTAAGGGTAGGTACACCAAGTACTCCCGACTGGTATGCACCACAGGTATTCCATGGTACAAGTACTGAAGTAACAGTACCCGAGTCTTCCAGTGCACGGCTAAGGTTTTCAGGAGCTAATCCTTTTTCCCTGTAGGCTTCGGCAAACATTTTACCTGGAACGACAATAGCTAAATATTGATCTGAAGCTGTAATGTTTAAGACAACGCAACTCCCTACAGTACTTGCAAAAAGCCCAAAAATACCATTGGCAACTTTTAGCATTGCATTACTTATAACTTTTAGAGCACCAATAGCTTCCATTATACCTCCAAATACCATGGCACATATAATTAGCCATATTGTAGGAAGCATTCCCACCATACCTTTAGATTCAAACAAATCCTGAAGGGTTTCATTTGAAGTTTCTACTGTGCTGCTTATGGTAATGGAATTCATTACTCCTTTATACCCTGAAATGAAATTCAATTTTTCACCACCACCAATTTTAGCAACTAGCTCAGGCTGAAATATTAAAGCAAATAGCCCGCCTAATAGTGTGCCTATTAATAAAGCGATAAGCGGTTCGGTTTTTTTGACAATGAGTGCAATTACTATTACGGGTACTACAAATAACCACGGACTGATAGTGAAACTTTCCTTAATGGCAATAAGTGTTGCCTGGGTGTTTTCAGCACTACCGTCTGCTGACTGGGTGAGTCCTAAAATAATAAACAGTATTAGTGTAATTAAATAGGTAGGCACGGTGGTATAAGCCATATATTTTATATGGGTAAACAAGTCTGTTCCTGCCATAGCAGGTGCAAGGTTAGTGGTGTCTGAAAGTGGCGACATCTTGTCACCAAAATAAGCTCCTGAGATAACAGCTCCGGCTACCATACCTGCATTAATATGCATGGTGTTTCCAATTCCTATTAAAGCAACACCAATTGTAGCTGAAGTAGTCCATGAACTACCGGTAGCTATTGATATTATAGAACAGATGATTACGCAGGCAGGAAGAAATATTTCGGGATGTAAAATTTTAAGTCCATAATAAATCATAGCAGGGACAATACCGCTAACAAGCCACGTGCCCGAAAGTGATCCTACCAGTAAAAGTATGAGTATGGCTCCGGCTGTAGATTTGATGTTTTTAGATACTTTATTAAGCATCTTTTCATAAGGTACTTTGTTGATAAACCCAACAATAGCAGCAAAAGCTCCGCCCATTAATAAAACAAACTGATTGGAACCACTAATGGCGTCACTCTCAAAAATGTAAACGTTTACTGCTAAAAAGCCGACAAGTAGTATTATTGGAATTAATGCCTGGGTAAGGCTTATTTGTTTGGTAATCTTATCCGGTATGTTATTCATGAAGTGCCTTGCGAATTAAAAGAACGCAATATAATAAAAATCTGATATTTAGTAAGGAGGGGAGTAGTACTATTTTTAACAGCTTGAGTTATTCTTCAGTACTGTTTTTTAATCGTTGAATCATCGCTTTCATCTGTTCGATTTCTTTTTGCTGAGACTCGATTATTTTTTTAGATAATTCCTGTACTTCGGGATCTTTTAAACCAGCATGCTGACTTGATAATATAGCTGAAGAATGATGTGGAATCATCGCTTCCATATATCGTACATCGTTTATATAGGTTTGTGTTCTCAGCATAACAAAAGCGGCTGTAAAAAGCAGTACACCTGTTATAATTATCACATTGTTCTTTTTACGGTTTTTATACATTCGCTGCATAAATAAAAGCATAATAAAGCCCATGGGTACTACCATTAATATTGTCATATAAAAACGGTTAAGGCTAAAATAAATATGCTCTTCACTGGCTACATTAGCATACATTATGGCATACATAACTATAAATGAAACCAGTAGCATGAGCAAAAACTTTCCGTAGTTTCCTTTTTCCATTACATTGCAATTTATAGTTTAACAAAAGTAAAATTACAAATTAACTATGGGTAACTATGTTATAGATAAGTGAAAGTATTAGCAAACAGGTTATTTCCAGACTTCAAACAAAGCAAGAAGTGTTTCTCTTGCACCTTCATAGTACTTATTGGCTTTAAAATTCGGGATTAAGTAGTTGTCTATTAATTTTTTACAGAATTCATCGCTAATAACCTGTTGGGTACCTGTGCCGGTATTTATTCTGACTTTACGTAGTGTTTTACTGAAGATAATAATGAGTCCGTTGTTTTTATCAGCTTTTCCAACACTCCATTTTTTGGATAAGTCTAATGCATATTCGTAAAAGTCAGTATAGTTTTCTATGTTATCAATAGTTATTATGGCAATTTCGTTGGTGGTTTCATTTTCAAAGTCAGTAATTAGCTTTTCAAGCTCCTCAATCTGTTCTGGAGTATACAAGCCTTCAAAATCGTTTACATAACCTATAGGGGTAGGAAAAACGGTTTGCTGTTCTTTTTCCTGAGCGCTAATAAAGCAAAAAGGGAAAATTATAAAGAATGCGAAATAAGCTATTTTCGATTTCATTTCTGTTGGGGTTTGTTGGTTGTTATAAATATAAATAAAAAAGGCTATCCCGAATAAGGATAGCCTTTTTTGCTATTTATTTAAGTTCTTATAAGTGAATCACTTCACCATAAGCATCTGCAACAGCTTCCATTACCGCTTCACTCATAGTAGGGTGAGGGTGAACTGCTTTTAGTATTTCGTGACCTGTAGTTTCAAGTTTACGTGCTACTACAGCCTCAGCAATCATATCGGTAACACCGGCACCAATCATGTGGCAACCTAACCATTCACCATACTTAGCATCAAAAATAACTTTTACAAAACCATCAGGAGTACCTGCAGCTTTTGCTTTACCTGATGCTGTGAACGGGAATTTACCTACTTTAAGTTCGTATCCTTTTTCTTTAGCCTGTTTTTCTGTAAGACCTACAGAAGCAATCTCAGGAGTAGCATAAGTACATCCAGGGATGTTTCCGTAATCAAGAGGTTCTACGTGCATGCCTGCTATTTTCTCAACACAAAGAATACCTTCTGCTGAAGCAACGTGTGCAAGCGCCTGACCAGGAACAACATCACCAATAGCGTAGTAACCTGGTATATTTGTTTGGTAGTAGCTGTTTACTAATATTTTATCTCTGTCTGTAGCGATACCAACTTCTTCAAGACCGATGTTCTCGATATTTGATTTGATACCTACTGCAGAAAGAACGATATCTGCTTCAAGAATTTCCTCTCCTTTAGCTGTTTTTACAGTAGCTTTAACTCCGTTACCGGTAGTGTCTACTTTTTCAACAGAAGAGTTAGTCATAATTTTGATGCCTGCTTTTTTAAGCGAACGCTCAAATTGTTTTGATACGTCTTCATCTTCAACAGGAACAATGTTTGGCATAAATTCAACGATAGTTACCTGAGTTCCCATCGCATTGTAAAAATGAGCAAACTCAACACCAATAGCTCCTGATCCAACAACAATCATAGATTTTGGTTGTTCCGGTAGTGTCATTGCCTGACGGTATCCTATAACTTTTTTACCATCCTGAGGAAGGTTAGGAAGTTCTCTTGAACGTGCTCCTGTAGCTATAATGATATGATCAGCACTAATTTCGCTTGTTTTACCGTCTTTATCGGTTACATCTACTTTTTTACCTGCTTTTACTTTACCGGTACCATAGATAACCTCAATTTTATTCTTTTTCATAAGGAACTGAACACCTTTGCTCATACCATCGGCAACACCACGGCTACGCTCAATTACCTTATTAAAGTCTTTATCAAACTCTTTTACTGTTAATCCGTAATCAGAAGCATGCTTAAGGTAGTTAAAAACCTGAGCACTTTTTAAAAGCGCTTTAGTAGGGATGCATCCCCAGTTAAGGCATATACCTCCAAGGTTTTCCTTTTCTACAACAGCTACTTTAAATCCTAGCTGAGAAGCCCTGATAGCGGTTACATAACCACCAGGACCGCTTCCTAAAACAATAATATCGTATTTCATCAGTATGTATTTTTCCGGTTTATTTTTACGCGTACGAAAATAAGTATTTATTTGCTTATTATAAAATGTTTGGATTTATTTCATTTTATCTAAAAATTAAATATTTAATATTTAAATTTGGTTAAAAAACAAATTAAATAACAAAATATTTAGTCATACTTAACATAGATTAACAATTTATTTGTAATTTTACTAGTGTTGAACCAAACCACGATCCAAAAAAGACTATCAATCTTTTTAATGTTTTTGTAATATTTATTTTATAACTATTTGTTACAAAAATAATGTAGTGAAGGAATCATGTAGAACAATCCTTTTCCAGTTAACCAATTTTACCCCACAAAACAAATTTAAGGATTATGAGGATTTTAAGTTTAATATTGTCAACAATCGCTTTTTTCTCTACTGCTTTTTATGCGGTAGCAGAATTTCCTGATCTTACTACAGCAGGGGGAGTGTTGTATTTCCTTATGCTGGTTATTTTACTTTTAATATTTATTACTGCCATTGTGCTGAGTTTGCCTTCAGGTATAATTAGGTTTGGTAATAAGTTTAAATAATACAACGACAAATAATCACAAAAACAAAAGGCTGCCATTTGGCAGCCTTTAATATTTTTTGAAACCTGAATATTATTTCTGGTTTTTCATTTCTTTTTCAATCATGTCGTAGAACTGATCGATTTTAGGAAGAATAAGAATTCTTGTTCTTCTGTTTCTTGCACGTCCTTCGGCAGTGTCATTAGACTCTAAAGGAACATACTCACCACGACCTGAAGCTACAAGCCTGCCCGGTTCAATACCAAAGTCCTGTTGTAGTATTCTTACGATTGAAGTAGCACGCTTAACACTTAAGTCCCAGTTATCCTGTAGTACAGGGTTTTTAATTGGCACATTATCAGTGTGGCCTTCAACCATACACTCAAAGTTTGATTTATCTTTTACAATAGCTGCAACTTTACCTAAAATTTCTTTAGCTCTGTCGCTTACCTGGTAGCTACCGCTTTTAAATAAAAGCTTATCAGCAATAGAGATGTATACAACACCTTTTTCAACATTAACTTCAATATCCGGATCATCGATACCTACAGCTCTCTTAACGCTGGTAACTAAAGCTAATGTTACAGAATCTTTACGGGTAATAGCATCCTGTAATCTTGATATTTTAAGATCTTTCTCCTTAATCATTTCAAGTGATTTCTCCACGTTAGCAGCGTCTTTAGATGATAGGGTTGCCATTGTGTTATGAAGATCGGAGTTGTTCTTTTTAAGATAGTCAACCTGATCGGTCAAAACATTTTTTTCAGCTAAACAAGAATTCAACTTGATAGTAGCTGTATTTAGCAGATCCTGGATCTCTTTGTTCTGTGCTTCTAACTCGGCAATCTTCTTTTTGGATCCACACGATGTCAGCGTCATTGCTGCCAATGATAGTAATAGAACGGTTCTTTTCATAAGATTTGAAAAATTAATATTTGAAACAAAATTATATATATTCCTGCAAATATTAACGCGTTGGACTATAAACTATTGTTAAAATTTTTCTTACCTATAATGAAATAATTGTAAACAATGCTCTTGGTTTTATAGTAGTTTTTGTATTGTTTTGATTCTCTTTTGTTTAAAAATTTAAACAGGCAGGTATAAAAATAAAAATGTGCTTTTAGTACTGCCCATAAATGAGTAAATTTCCCCTGAAAAACGAATCGAAGTCCGGCAATTCCGTCAAAACATAAACGTATAAAAAGTACCGGTATCAGTTTTCCTTTTGGTAAATTTTTAGTCATCATCCAAAGGGAGTTCCTAAAATTAAGAAAAGTCTTTTTAGGATTAGTGTTTTTTAAGGTAGCTCCGCCTACGTGGTATACATGTGAACTTCCGCAAACTTTTATTTTATGGTTTTTATTAAAGGCTCTCCAACATAAATCAATTTCTTCCTGGTGAGCAAAAAAGTCTTCGTCAAGTCCGTCCAGTTCCCAAAACACATTTTTACGGATAAAAAAACATGCCCCCGAAGCCCAAAATATCTCCGTTTCATCATTATACTGTCCGTTATCCTTTTCAAGCGTTTCAAAAATACGACCGCGACAGTAGGGGAAACCATATTTATCCAGAAAACCTCCGGCGGCACCGGCATATTCAAAAGTGTCTCTTTTGTAATAATCCAGTATTTTAGGCTGAATTATAGCTGTTTCTTGGTCTTTTTTAAATAAGTCGGCAATTGGTAGTAACCAGTTTTCGGTCACTTCAATATCAGAATTTACTAAAGCATAAATCTCTTCATCAACCTGTTTTAAGGCTTCGTTATATCCTTTAGCGTAACCGTAATTTCCGATATTCTCAATAATTTTTATTTGAGGAAAAGCCGATTTTACATATGTAACAGACTCATCTGTAGAGGCATTATCGGCTACATATATAGCAGCGTTCCCTGAATATTTAATTACAAAAGGCAGGAACTCCTCTAAAAGTTTTTTTCCGTTCCAGTTTAAAATTACTACAGCTATATTATTCATTGGTTGAGTGTAAATTCAGGTAGATTACGTAAGAACTGGTATTGTTCCTTTTCATAATTCATTTGGCAAAAGTAATGATTTAAGCCATTTGTAACCATCATGTAGTTGGCTTTTAAAACCATATTATAACGGGCAATTTGGTCAAAAACATTCTGGGTTATTTTTACTTCGGGAGCTTTACATTCCACAAGAAGAAAAATACTGCCGTCAGGATTAAAAACTACAGCATCATATCGTTTTGTAAGTCCGTTAACCTTAAGTACTTTCTCTACATTAATATACGATTTTGGGTATTTTTGCTCAAGCAGTAAATACTGTACCACATGCTGCCTTACCCATTCTTCGGGAGTAAGAAGAATGAATTTTTTACGTATTTCATCAAAAATGGCGATTTTATTTTCACTATTTTTGAATCGGAAAGTATAATTAGGAAAATTAAGCTTTTGCATAAGGCAAATGTATAGTTTTTTTAATTTTTAACTGATTAAACTATTATCCGGTGGACGAAGTAATTAAAATTGTTAACGATATTAAGCAGGGCAATATTAAGCCCATTTATTTTTTTATGGGGGAAGAGCCTTACTATATTGACAGGCTTACCGATTATATTGAAGACAATATTCTTACTGAAGAAGAAAAGGGTTTTAACCAAACGGTTTTATATGGTAAGGATGTTAGTCTGGAAGATGTTATGTCTAGCGCCCGTAGGTATCCAATGATGGCCGAAAGACAGGTGGTAATTGTAAAAGAGGCTCAGGAGCTTTCCCGTACTATAGATAAACTGGAGGCTTATGCCCAAAACCCACAGCCTACCACGGTATTAGTGTTTGCTTATAAATACAAAACGCTGGATAAACGTAAAAAGGTTACCAAAACGCTTGAAAAAGCCGGACTGGTATTTGAAAGCAAAAAACTTTATGAAAATCAGGTAGGAGAGTGGATAAAAAGAGTGCTTTCAGGGAAAGGGTATACTATTGAACCTAAAGCGGCTGCAATGCTGGTTGAGTTTTTAGGTAACGATTTGAGTAAAATAAACAATGAGCTTGAAAAACTGATTATAATACTGCCTAAAGGCACTGCTATATCTCCTAAACATGTTGAGGAAAACATAGGTATAAGTAAGGATTATAATGTTTTTGAATTACGTAAAGCAATAGGGGAGAGAGATCAGTTAAAGGCTTACAGAATTGCCGACCACTTTTCTCAAAACCCAAAAGATAACCCGCTTGTAATGACAACGGGATTGGTTTTCGGTTTCTTTTCTCAGTTACTGCAATATCACGGACTTAAAGACAAAAGCGCTGCTAATGCAGCGAGGGTGTTAAAGGTTAATCCGTACTTTATGAAAGACTATGATATCGCATTACGTAATTATCCTATGAAAAAAGTAAGTGCTATTGTAGCTGCACTAAGAGATATTGATGTGAAGAGTAAAGGAGTAGGGGCAAATGCTATATCACAGTCCGATTTGTTAAAAGAGATGCTTGTTAAGATATTTAATTGATAAAAATGCACGATATTTGCATGCTTAATCCTGTACTAAAGAATATACAAAATGGGAATGAATAAAAACACCATCTTCGGATGGGCTTCTTTTATATTGTTTTTAATTGGGGCGGCGCTTGTGTTACTGGGGGTTTTAAAATATCCTGATTATGCTATTGGTTTTTCGGTAGTTGGGATAGGTTTCTTTGCTATTTCCTGGGCTTTTAATGCTTTAAAAGGCAGGGTTTAATTTAATAGATTTTTTCCTGTAAAAATTTGTAATAAAATTAATGTTTTAACATTTTATGTTAGAATATATTTTTTATTACCTTTACTTTATTGTATCCTATTTGTTTAAGTAAAATACCCCATTGCTTTACTGATGGAAAAAAATGATTTTCCTATACCACACAACGAAAAGGAAAGGTTAGAGGCTCTTAGTAGTTATAATATACTTGATACCTTTTCTGAGAAAGAATTTGATGATATAGTTCATCTTGCTTCTTATATCTATAAAACTCCTATTGCTTTAGTTTCTTTTATTGATAAAGACCGACAATGGTATAAGGCAAGGATAGGAATGGAAGTTCCCGAAATGCCGAGACAGGACACTTTTTGCCAGCATGTAATTATGCAGGATGAATGTGTTGTGGTGCCCGATGCTACAAAACACCCTATTTTTAAGGATAATGCTAATGTGCAGGGTGAGTTTGGGGTACGTTTCTATGCAGGTGTTCCTTTAAAAACAGACGATGGATTTAATATAGGTACTATATGTGTTGTAGATACTGTAGTTAGGGAAATAGATGAAGATCAGCGTAAGGCTCTTTCTACATTGGCTCACCATGTAATGAACCAATTGGAGATACGAAAAAGAAATATAAATCTTAGGGAAGAAGTAGCCCGAATGGCTAAAAAAGAGCTTGAATCTGTCAACAGGGAACTGGAAAGCTACAAAACTGCACTTGATGAAACTTCGGGTATATTAATATTTGATAAAGAAGGTATAATTACTTTTGTTAATGAAACCACCTGTGATTATAGCGGATATACTAAAGAAGAACTGATAGGTACTCATATTAAAGAAACTAATACGGGTTATAATAAAGAGAGTATTTACACTAGTTTATGGAATACTGTTAGTGCCGGCTATGTGTGGAAAAATGAAATTGAAAGCATAACTAAAGACGGCAAACCATACTGGATGGAAGTTGTGGTTGTGCCTTTTCTTGATAAATCCGGGCATCCGTTTAAGTATGTTGAGATAGCTAATGATATTACCGAAAGAAAAGCTGTCGAAAACGAGTTAATTAAAGCAAAGGAAGTTGCCGAAAAAGCAATTTTTGTAAAAGACAGTTTTATGGCTAATATGAGTCATGAAATCCGTACCCCAATGAATGCTATTATTGGGTTTACAGATTTACTGGCCCGTACAGATCTTAGCGATAAACAACGTGAGTTTGTTACTAATGTTCAAACTGCAGGAGATAACCTTTTACTTATTATTAATGATATACTTGATCTTTCTAAAATAGAATCAGGTAAACTGGTTATAGAACACTCTAAATTCAATTTAAAGTCGGCTTTAAAGCATGTTTATGACCTGCTTAAAGTAAAAGCCGAACAATCAGGACTTGAGTTTAATCTTTTCCTTGATGCCAATATGCCGGAAACCGTAGTAGGGGATAAAGGGCGTATTAATCAGATTTTGATGAATCTTGCCGGTAATGCCATTAAATTTACCGAAGAAGGTGATGTTACCATTTCGGTTAAAAAAATAGATGAAACCGAGGTTGGCTGTAAACTTAGGTTCTCTATAAAAGATACCGGTATAGGTATAGAAAAAGATAAGCTTGAAGCCATTTTCGACCGTTTTACACAGGCTGAAGAAAGTACAACCCGTCGTTTTGGCGGTACCGGACTCGGTCTTAATATCGTAAAACAGCTTGTTGAACTAATGGATGGTGAAATAGGTGTAAACAGTAAACCGGGTAGGGGATCTGAATTCTATTTTATACTGGACTTTGAAAAAGCAGGAGTTGATGAGGAAATTAAAGAACAGGAGGCTGAGAAAAAACCTAGTGATTCTTTAGGGAAACTTTCTGTATTGTTATGTGAAGATAATTTCCTTAACCAGCATTTGGCTAAAAATATTGTAAAAGGCTTCGGTTTTGATATTGATATTGCCAATAACGGTCAGGAAGGCCTTGATATGCTGGAGAAAAAGAAATATGACCTTATCTTAATGGACCTGCAAATGCCTGTTAAAGATGGTTATCAAACTACAACCTACATAAGGAGCGAATTAAAAAGCAGTATTCCTATTATTGCTATTACAGCACATTCTTTAATCGGTGAACAGCAAAAGTGTTTTGACCTGGGTATGGATGCTTATGTTTCTAAGCCTTTCAAGCAGGAAGAGCTTCTGGATAAGATTAGGGAAGTAATCGTAAAATAACGAATTGATAAATAGCTACGCAAGTAATTTGAAATCTTTACATTTCAAACTATCTTTGTTGCTGTTAAGTACAAAATAAATTAATCTAATTACATATAATGTCAGACGATAAGAAAGTAATATTTTCAATGTCCCGAGTAAGTAAAACTTACCAGGGAGCAAACAAACAGGTATTAAAGGATATATACCTGAGCTTTTTTTACGGGGCTAAAATTGGTATCCTTGGTCTAAACGGTTCCGGTAAATCATCGTTATTAAAAATTATTGCCGGTGTAGATAAAAGTTATCAGGGAGATGTAGTTTTTGCTCCGGGATATACTGTAGGCTATTTAGAGCAGGAACCACAGTTAGATGAAAATAAAACGGTTATTGAGATTGTTCGTGAAGGTGTGGCCGAAACCGTTGCATTACTTGACGAATTCAATAAAATAAACGATATGTTCGGTTTACCTGAAGTATATGAGGATGCCGACAAAATGCAGAAGCTTATGGACCGTCAGGCTGAGCTTCAGGATAAAATTGATGCAGCAGGCGCATGGGAGCTTGACAATAAGCTTGAAGTAGCTATGGATGCACTTCGTACTCCAGATCCTGATACTCCTATAAAAGTACTTTCGGGTGGTGAGAAAAGAAGGGTAGCTTTATGTCGTTTATTGCTTCAACAGCCTGATGTACTTCTTTTAGATGAGCCTACCAACCACCTTGATGCCGAGAGTGTATTGTGGTTAGAGCAACACTTACAGCGTTATGCAGGTACTGTAATTGCAGTAACGCACGACCGTTATTTCCTTGATAATGTTGCAGGTTGGATTCTTGAGCTTGACAGAGGTGAAGGTATTCCTTGGAAAGGTAATTATTCTTCATGGTTAGATCAAAAAGCTAAAAGACTGGAGCAGGAAGAGAAAACAGCTTCTAAACGCAGAAAAACACTTGAGCGTGAGTTAGACTGGGTTAGACAGGGAGCTAAAGGTCGCCAAACAAAGCAAAAAGCCCGTTTACAAAACTACGACAGGTTATTGAATGAAGACCAAAAACAACTTGAGGAAAAGCTTGAGATATATATTCCTAACGGACCTCGTTTAGGTACTAATGTTATCGAAGCTAAAGGTGTAGCAAAAGCTTTTGGTGATAAGCTTTTATATGAAAACCTAAACTTTACTTTACCTCAGGCAGGTATTGTAGGTATTATTGGTCCAAACGGTGCCGGTAAAACCACTATCTTTAAAATGATAATGGACGAGCAAACACCAGATAAAGGAGAGTTTGAAGTAGGAGATACCGTTAAGATTGCTTATGTAGACCAGAGTCACTCAAACATTGATCCTGAGAAATCAATTTGGGAAAACTTCTGTGACGGTCAGGAATTAATTATGATGGGAGGTCGCCAGGTTAATTCAAGAGCTTACTTAAGCCGATTTAACTTTAGTGGTAGTGAACAGAATAAAAAAGTATCGGCTCTTTCGGGAGGTGAGAGAAACAGGCTTCACTTAGCTATGACGCTTAAGGAAGAAGGTAACGTACTTTTACTGGATGAGCCAACAAACGACCTTGATATTAATACACTAAGGGCTCTTGAGGAAGGTTTAGAAAATTTTGCCGGATGTGCAGTTATTATTTCTCACGACCGTTGGTTCCTTGACAGGGTTTGTACTCATATCCTTGCTTTTGAAGGGGATTCTGAAGTTTATTTCTTTGAAGGAAGCTTCTCTGAATATGAAGAAAACAGGAAAAAACGTTTAGGTACTGATTTAACGCCTACACGAATTAAGTATAAAAAACTTATCAGATAAATAAAAAAGGGAGCTTATTAAGCTCCCTTTTTTATTATAGTAGTTTTATTAAAACTACTAATACTATTATGTTTAACGGGATATACCATAGTATCCAGTTAAATTTATTTTTATTAAATATTTTGTTATTAGCAAAGCTACTCAATTTACCATAAACAACATCTGTGGCTTTTTCGTTATCACCAGAATTTATCACATCCCATGCTTCGTTTATTATGCCGGAAAAGGGTATTCGGTTAAACAGAAAAATAAGTATTTTTTTTACCAGATAGGGCAGGTTGTTTATTTTGTTTACTATTTCGGTAGCATTTACATGGGCTTTAGCCAGTTTAGTTTCATCATTATTAGCATTAGTACTTACAACATCTACGGCGATACCGCATATTTTTTTTAAAATTGGGGTTAAACCCTTAATTGCTTCTCTTGTAACGTTTATATAAATATAGTTGTAGGCTTTATAAGTATACCAGCATGTGAAAATAAGACCAAGTAACAAAACAAGAATAGGAGTGTAAGCTTTACCTTCTGCAACATTAATCAGGGAGTATAAAAAGAAAGAAATGTTGATGATAGCAATTATTATTAATACAAGTATTGATTTTAAAAGTCCTTTTCCCCCGTGCTTTATTACAGTTATGGGACTGCTTAAAAGAATTTGTGCATTTTGTAATACAACATTGTCTACTTCAAAATTGTATTCCTTTGATTTACCATTAGATGTTTCAAGCTGTAAGGTGATTTCTTCTTTCATTTATATTTGTTTTTTTGAAAGTCAAATATAAAATAATAAATAAAAAAAGTCCTCTATAATTTAAAATAGAGGACTTTTCTATATATGCTTTGATTGTTTTAGAATTTGAATCTTACACCTAATGCAATATCCGGACCGAAATCATCTTCACGGAAATCATCAGCAAAATAAAGCTCCGGTCTAAAATCTAATGATAATTGTAGTGGGATATCAAAGTTATATTCAATACCTATGTCACCAGCTAATAAAGCAAAAACACCACTGTCTTTATCACCATCATAGTAACCTGGTTTGTCGTTATCAAAACTCCAGCTACCTATACCTCCACCTACACCGGCATACCAGTTAAAACCGCCTTCAATATTCCATACCCACTGGTATAGTGCAACTAGTTTAAAAGCGTCATAGTTGCTTGAATTTCTCCATCCTAAATCAGCCTCAAGTCTGTTATTGCTGGATAAGTTCCTTTGGTAAGATATTTCCCCCCCAAAACCGTCATTATCTCCTAGTCTTAATCCAAGTGCATTTTGCCTGTCCTGTGCGTTACTGCTAATTACTAAACCAAGTAGTAAAAAAGCCGATAAAAATAGTTTCTTCATAATGTTGTTTTAGTTATTTATTTAACAAATATAGCACGTTGATTTTTGTAAGAATAGTTTCTTTTCAAATATTTAACATCTTTATTTTAGGGGCATGAGAGCTTATTGTATGTTATAAACTGACAAAGCTTCTTCCTGATGTTCTTCAAAAGATTGAGGCAAAGGAAGTTCAATTCCAAAGGTATCGGCAAGCTCATATTGCATGTCGGTTACAGTATGAATCATGCCAATTCCGTTAGCATAATACTGAGTTGAAATTAAAACATCCTGTGTAGGTAAAATAGTAAATGGAATTGGCACGTCAGGGATGGTAACGGCTACTTTTAAACTTAGTTTTACTTCTACAGCTTTTACATTATTATATGATTGTCCGTCGGGAGTTGAGTATGAGGTGTAATTATCACCTGCTTCAGCAGTAAGAGCGTAGCTAATATTTACATCAAAACCTTCTAATTCCTGTTCATTTTGTCCGTTAAATGTAGAAAGAATACTTCCGGTAACAGCGTTAGGGTCAAAAACAACAAAGTCGCTAACAGTTAAGTCTACAGGAATTTCAGGTATACCTGTGTCAATACCTCCGCTTAGTAAAATCTTACCGTCTACGTTTCTTAAAGCATTATTGTTTAAAGCTATTGAATAGAAGCCAATAGGGAAATCTTTAGTTTTGAATTTTTTATAAGTAATAGCATTTATCACAGTATCATTAGCAATATAAAGAGAGTCTCTTCCGGTAGTCCCTGCTACATTTACATCATATACCCAGTAGTTGCCTGTAGATAATGGAATGGCATTGTTTACCTGAGAGCCATTGCTGTCGTCATCATTTGAACAGGAAATAATAAATAAGCTGAGTAATAATAATAGGTAGTGATTTTTTCTCATTTTAGTTTAATTAAGTTAGTTTGTGGGCTAAGATAATTAAATTTATTAATGCGAATTATTTCCTATTAAAAAGTAAAGCAGTCATTAATTCATTTTCCAGCTTTATATCGTTGTTATATTTCTCTTCTTCAGTGTCTACCTCAATTTCATTCATGTACCTGTATAATTTCCATTCTTTATTATGATACTCCAGCGAAGTAAGATTTTCTATCCAGTCACCGGAGTTTAAATAGTTAACGCTACCTTTCTTATTTTCTTTAACTACCATTTTAGGTTCATGTATATGTCCGCAAACCACATAATCATAATTATTTTCGATTGCCAGATCAGATGCTATGGCTTCAAAATCAGAAATAAATTTTACCGCTTTTTTTACACTCGATTTTATTTTTTTTGAAAGAGAGTAGGGTTCACGTCCCATTTTTACCAAGCACCAATTAACAAAACGATTAAGTAGTATCAGGTAGTCATATCCAATTCCGCCAAGTTTAGCTATCCATTTAGCATGGTTAACGGAGTTATCAAATACATCTCCATGAAAAAACCAGGCTTTCTTGCCATCAATTTCTAAAACAACTTTATCTACTATAGAGAAGTTTCCCATGGTGGTATTGCTAAATTTTCGCAACATTTCGTCATGATTTCCGGTAATATAGTATACAGTAGTACCCTTTGCGGCAAAATCAAGTATACGTTTAACAACTTTCATATGTGATTTAGGGAAGTATGACTTTCTAAACTGCCATATGTCTATTATATCACCGTTAAGTATAAGTGTTTTTGGCTTTATTGTAGATAGATAAGCCACAAGTTCTTTAGCATGACACCCGTAGGTTCCTAAGTGTACATCTGAAAGGACAACAATGTCAACAATTCTTTTTTTCATTCAGAATGTTTTATTGCAAAATAGCCTGATTAACATAAACTGGCAGTTAATTAAACATTAACTTTAGGTTTTGTATGAAATGGGTTATAAAAAGAGATAAAAGCTTAAATTTGTGAATCAACTTAGATTATAAATAAAATGGCAGGAAATACATATGGTAATGTATATAAACTTACCACTTTTGGGGAATCTCACGGAGAAGCAATAGGAGGTGTTATTGATGGCTGTCCTCCCGGTATATCACTTGATTTTAAGGCTATACAAAAAGAACTTGCCAGAAGAAAGCCGGGGCAGTCTGCTATTGTAACACAAAGAAAGGAAGATGATGAAGTTCAGTTTCTGTCAGGAGTATTTGAAGGTAAAACAACAGGTACACCAATAGGTTTTATTATACCTAATACAAATCAGAAATCTGCCGATTATTCACATATAAAAGACATATATCGTCCGTCGCATGCTGATTATGTTTATCAACAGAAATATGGTATTAGAGACTATCGAGGCGGAGGAAGAAGTTCTGCAAGGGAAACTGCCAGTAGAGTAGTGGCAGGGGCTATTGCTAAACAAATTTTACCTGATGTAAAAATTAATGCCTTTGTGTCATCTGTTGGCGATATTTTTATAGATAAGCCATATCAGGCTTTAGATTTTACATTAACGGAAACTAACCCTGTACGTTGCCCTGATCAGGCTACTGCTGCTAAAATGGAAGAATATATTAGACAAATCAGGAAAGAAGGTGATACAGTAGGAGGTACAGTTACATGTGTAATACAAAATGTGCCTGTTGGTCTTGGTGAGCCGGTGTTTGATAAACTCCATGCAGAGCTTGGTAAAGCTATGCTTTCTATCAATGCTGTAAAAGGATTTGAATATGGTAGTGGTTTTTGTGGGGCAAAAATGAAAGGAAGTGAGCATAACGATGCTTTTAATCCCGACGGTACAACAAAATCGAATCTTTCAGGTGGCATTCAGGGAGGAATAAGTAACGGAATGGATATTTACTTTAGAGTTGCCTTTAAGCCGGTTGCTACTTTAATTCAGGAGTATGATGCTCTTGATAATTCAGGGAATATTGTAAAAATGCAGGGTAAAGGCAGGCATGACCCATGTGTTGTACCAAGAGCTGTACCTATTGTCGAATCTATGGCTGCTATGGTTATAGCCGACTTCTACTTTCTTAACAATATAATCAAATAGATATCTATTTATTAAATACTTATGATGTAAATTAAATAATAGCCCTTATTTTATTAATAAAAGTTAAAATTAAATTGTTTGTCATATTTTTTTTATTATTTTTGAAACGATAAATTATAAAACTATCATCATGAAGAAAAAATTACTTTTAGGAGCTTTTTTATTCGGCTCTTTATTAACGGTTAAAGCTCAAACGTCATCTTATGATTTTTCAGACTTAACAGTAGGTCAGGTAGCTACAGATGTTACTGGTGCAACAGCTGGTCAGGGAGGTTGGTATGTACTAGGTCAAAATGGAACTACAACTACAACTACAAACATGAATGCTGATACTTTCCAAGTAGTTGATAATGGAGGAGCTAATGGAAATGTTATCCAGGTTACTGGCCCTAACGGAAGTGCAGGAGGAGCATTTATGTGGCAGGCAGGTACTGATACTTTTTGGGCTAACAGAACTGCAGGGAATGATGTTTTTGAAGTAGAATATGATTACTATACTGGTACAGCTAGTACAAGCTTAAACAGAATTGGTGTTTATATTTATGAAGAAACTTATAACGCTGTTTTGGGAGGTATAGTTGTATCTACTAACAACCTAGAGGTTTTAGGAGTTGCTTATTCACAACCTCAGGGAGCTACATCGCCTGCTAACTACACTTATTCATTAGGTACAGAAGAAGAGCCAAATGTTATGTTACCAGAAAACACTTGGGTGACTTTAAAAATTTCTTACAACTACAATACAGGTTTAGTTCTTTGGTCTGTTGATGGTTATATTGAAGAAGGTACTGCAGGTGCTTATACTGTTACTGAAACAGTTCCTTTTGAAGTAGATTTAACTACTACCTCAGGAAGTACTGAAACAACTACAAATGCAGCTGCAGGAACAGGTTTAATTGATAATCTAAGTGTTACAGCGGTTGCTGAAGTACTTGGTGCTGATGAGTTCCTTGCATCTCAGTTTTCTGTTTATCCAAACCCTGTATCAGATGTAATCAACATTGCTAATGCTGAAAACATTCTTGTAAACGGTGTTGAGATTGTTGACCTTAACGGAAGAGTAGTTAAGTCTGCTAAATTCAACGGTGTATCTGAAGCTCAGGTTAATATCTCTGATCTTTCAGCTGGTATGTACTTAATGAATGTATCTTCTGATCAAGGTACTGTTACTAAGAAAATCGTTAAAAAATAATTATTTATATAATTATAAATAACATATAATAAAGCCTCGCAATTTGCGAGGCTTTTTCTTTTTATAACTAACTATTTAATTTTAAATTTATCGTAGCTGATATTATAAAAACTTAGCTTTCATTTCAGGAGTAGGAATCATACACTCGTCTTTTTTTCCGTACCACTTATATCTGTTTCTTGCTATATAATCATAAACAGAGTTTGATAGTGATTTAGGTAAAACACTAAATATATTCATTAAAGTGAATAGCCCTCCTAAAGCTGATGCTATTTTTATTGCAGCTTTTGCTTTATAATAATAAGCTATGCCAGGTTCGTATAGTATTATAGAATCTGTTTTAGAACGGTCTACGCCAATATGCTTTATAATTTGTTCTCCTAATTCAGATTGTAGTGCTACAAACCTGAATATATCTTTTTTATCGCGCTTAATAATAAACTGAACGGTAGAGTCACATAAATTACATACCCCGTCA
Organism: Flavobacterium rakeshii; assembly: GCF_009741375.1. Classification (GTDB taxonomy): domain Bacteria; phylum Bacteroidota; class Bacteroidia; order Flavobacteriales; family Flavobacteriaceae; genus Flavobacterium; species Flavobacterium rakeshii. The sequence goes on along the minus strand of NZ_WOWP01000026.1, from coordinate 21,973 downwards.
AACAATATTATCTTTTTATTTAAAGGTAAATTTTCCACTTTACTTCTTTTTAATGGCTTCTACAAGCTCTAAAGAATCAAGGTCAACCTTAGAGGTGAAAATGCCGTAATTTACGGTAGCTTTATTTTTTTCAATACTATCAAGAGTACCTACAGCTTTACCGTCAATCATTCTAACTCTGTCACCAATTCGTATAATAGCCTTTGGCTTTACTACAGATTGTTCTTTTATTTTTTTCTCTTTCTTTTCTTTACGTATTTCTTCCACCTTTTCTTTTACTTCGGCAACAACCTTTTTCTGTACAACTTCTTTAGCTTTCTTTTCCTTAGTAGTAAGTTTTTTACGCTTTGAGTTTTCAATCTCTACCATTTTAAGGAATTCGCCAATAAGCTCTTTCTTGTTTTTATTGTTAAAGTATTTTTCACTAATGTCATCCAGTTTTTGCCCCATATAAATAAGGCGCTGATTGGAGTCATACAGTTCCTGGTAGCTTTCCAGCTTTTGTTGAATTTTACTGTTTATACTCTCCATTTTTTTGCTTTCCTCTCGTGCTTTTCCTTCTTCTTCTTTAAGGGTTTGTGAGGTTTTTTCAAGTTTGGAGCGTTCCTTTTGTAGGTTAGCTATTGTTTTATCAAAACGAACTTTTCCTTTTTCAATCTTCTTTTTAGCTCTGTTTATTAGTCCAAAAGGTATGCCGTTTTTCTGAGCTACCTCAAATGTAAATGAACTACCGGCTTGTCCTAGTATTAGCTTATACATAGGTTCAAGTGACTTTTCGTCAAAAAGCATGTTAGCGTTTGTAGCAAAAGGCAATTCGTTAGCCAGCATTTTAAGATTGGTATAGTGAGTGGTAATGATACCAAAGGCTTCACGGTTATAAAATTCTTCAAGGAAAGTTTCTGCCAATGCACCACCAAGTTCAGGGTCTGATCCTGTACCGAACTCATCAATAAGGAAAAGTGTTTTATCATTACATTTCCTTAAAAAGTAATTCATGTTTTTAAGGCGGTAGCTATAAGTACTTAAATGGTTCTCTATAGACTGGTTATCGCCAATGTCTGTTAGTATTCTGTCAAAAAGAAAAGTTTCACTACGCTCATGTACAGGGATTAGTAAACCACATTGTAGCATTAGTTGTAACAAACCTATTGTTTTAAGTGTGATACTCTTACCACCGGCATTTGGTCCAGATATAACTATAATCCTGTTATCAGGTGTAAGTTCAATAGTTTGCGGATAGGTTTCTTTTTTTTTCTGTTTGTTGTTAAGATAAAGAATAGGATGGAAGGCTTCCCTGAAAAACATTCTTTTTTCGGAAGTAATTTTCGGTAACAGTCCATTGATCCTTCGGGCATATTTAGCCTTACCGGAAACTACATCTATATCAGTTAAAAACTCCTGATACTCCTGCAATAGCGCAACAAAAGGACGTATTATATCACTTAACTGTTTTAAAATACGCTTAATTTCCTCTTTCTCTTCATATTCGTAGTTGTTCAATTCGCGGGAATATCTTAAAGTCGCTTCAGGCTCAATATATGTTATACTACCGGTTTTAGAGCTGCCCATAATAGTACCTTTTACCTTTCGCCTGTACATTGCTAAAACAGCAAGTACCCTGCGGTTTTCAACAACACTTTCCTTAATATCATCAAGGTAGCCTAAGCCGTTATACTGACTTAACGCCATAGCGAAACTTTGGTTAATTTTGGTTTTAACCACATTCATTTCCTTGCGTATAATCTCAAGCTCAGGAGAAGCATTATCTTTAATTTCTCCGTACTTGTCAATAACTTTATCAATACTCTTTACAATTTCCTTGGTGTATTCAACATCAAGAGCTCTTTTGTAGAGTGAAGGATAGTATTCCTCAAATTTCTCAAGGAATTTAATAAGAGTATTTGCGGTGTCTGATATATTGGAAATTTTCCTGAAAGCAGGAGCTTCAAGGTAACTGTCCTCAATCGAAAGGAATTTTATTTCGTTTGTAATAGATTCAAATCCGTGGTTAGGTAGTGCATTATTATTATCAAAAGACGAAACATACTCAGACGTCTGTTTTAAAGCCAGCATAAGCTCCGTATCATTTTTAAAGGGAGCAATATTCATAGCTTTTTCCTTGCCGTTCTCTGTAGTGCAGCTAGAGGCAACAGTCTCAAGTATGGTATTAAATTCTAAATCTTTAAGGGTTTTATCTGTAATGGTAATCATTTTATTCTTCAGCAAATTTTATACAAAAATACTACATATTTACGCTATTTATACAACTTTAAAAAGCTTTATAGAGCCTTTTATCTGTAATGGTTATATTTGTGAAAAATCCAAACTAATAATGCAGGTTAAAATACATCCTTCATGGAATGGGGTTTTATCAGATCAATTTGAAAAACCTTATTTCAATTCCTTAATAGATTTTGTAAAACAGGAATATACCCAAGCTACATGTTACCCAAAAGGTAGCCAGATATTTTCGGCATTTGACCATTGTACCTTTGATAAGGTTGAAGTGGTTATTATAGGGCAGGATCCTTACCACGGACCCGGACAGGCAAATGGGTTGTGTTTTTCGGTAAGTGACGGCATCCCAATGCCTCCGTCATTAATCAATATTTTTAAGGAAATTGAGGCCGATTTAGGTAAACCTTTTCCGCAAACAGGAAACCTGGAGCGTTGGGCTGACCAAGGTGTGCTTTTACTTAACGCAGTTTTGACGGTAAGGCAGAGTGAAGCCGGAAGCCACCAGGGTAAAGGCTGGGAAACATTTACCGATGCTGTTATTCAGAAAATATCAGATGAAAAGAAAGATGTTGTTTTTCTGCTTTGGGGCGGATTTGCTAAAAAGAAAGGTGCACGTATTGACAGGCAGAGACATTTAGTACTGGAAACAGGTCACCCGTCGCCATTAAGTGCTAACAGAGGACTTTGGTTTGGTAATAAACATTTCAGTAAAACCAATGAATTTTTAAAGGAAAAGGCTAAAAAGGAGATTAACTGGTAATTATTCAAGAGTTAATGCTCCAAGTATCTCTTCCGACATAAAAGGACCACCGGGATACATTGCCGTATAGTCTAAATTAAGCCATATCTGGCCACGTTCGTCTATATGGTAATGTATTTCCTTGCCACGACTTTCATTTACAAACAATACTTCTTTTATAAGGTAATTGGCTGTTTCTAAATCGGCTTTGTTACCTACAAGCATTTCTGGATATAAATGCCCTCCCGTGTGAATAAGGCGTGGAGTTCCGCCAATAGCTCTTATACAGGCCGCCATTAATATGGCGTGGTCATCACAATCGCCCGAAAAATGCTGTAAAGACTCTGAGGCATAAGCTATGTATTCACGCCCTTTTGGGTCGTTTACATAATTCCACTTATTTCGTATTTCCTTAAATACAGCAAAACACTGTATTAACAGTCTGTCTTTCCTATTACTTTTTACCTCGTTAAAGTATTTTCTGGTGGCAGAAAGCGCAAAATTCCTAACCTTAGGGTTATTGAAGTCTATTGCATCAAGCGTTTTAGATTTATTAGGGAAGGGGAGTAGCTTAGATACAATAACATCCTGCGGATTAGGGCTGTCTGCCATTGCATATACCATGGATCTGTAGTCTTCAAAAACGGCATTAAAACCATATTTTCCAAAAATAGAGCCATATACAAGAGCAATAAGATAAAAGAATATACAAACAATAAGAACTGTCTTTAAAAGCCTTAAAATAAGCTGAATGACTACAACCAAAACAACAAATATTAAAACCCTGTCTAAATGTAAAGGCCAGTTAGGGTCAATAAGGTTTTGGTGTAATATTATAAAAAGCGGAATGGCAATAAGTATATTCAGTACAAAAATGATAATAGAATCCCAGGGCTTCTTTACCTGAAGCTTGCTTTTAAACTTTCTAATGGATTCGGAATTTATTTTTGCCATTTCTTTTTCAACAAAACGCCGGGTTTTTATCCGGTTACTGCTTCAAACGATGTTTTGTTCTCAATAATATTCAGGCGTACTAACTGATCCTGTACTTTATCAAACGTAGTTTTATCCAGTTTCGTTTGTGACCATTCGGTTAGTTTTAACCACTCTCTTATGTCTTCAACTTTCTGGTTGTATTTATCGGCTAAAACAGTATCGATGTTTTCAATTTCCTTAAAGCTAGCAGTTTTATTATTGATTACCTCAAGAATCGTACCTATAGCATTAGGGGTATTTTGTAACACCTCATTTCTTATGGCTATTACAAAACAAGGCCATGGAGTAGGGCAGTCGCCCACACGCCTAAATATACCGTTATCTACCAAAGGTTTTGTCATAAATCGTTCCCACATAAAGTAATCGGCTTTTCCATGGGTCAATGCATCTACAGCGCCATCTATGGTATTTACGATTTCAAAATCAAGTTTTGAGGTGTCCCATCCCTGATTTTCGGCATTTACAAAAGCCATTAAATGAGAACCCGATCCATAACGGCTTATGGCTACCTTACCCTGTTTAATATCGTTAATGTTTTGATAAGCAGAATCTACAGCTACGTGTATTCCCCATATAAGCGGAGAATCTACATATACCTGAACAATTTTAGAGTCGTTCCCGGCAGCAATATCCTTAATAATACCTTCCGTTAAAATAACGGCAATATCAGTTTCACCATTGCGAAGCATCTGGCATAGCTTTCCGGTACCTTCGGGTACGTCAGTCCATTGTAAATCAATACTGTGATTAGCGAATTCGTTATTCTGGATACATAAATGCCAGGGTAGATTAAAGTGTTCCGGTACACCTGCTATTTTTAATGTGGTCATTATTACTTTTATTAAAAAGATAAAGGTAATAATAGAATAATATGCCTCAAAACTTTTACAGGCATAAAAAATCTCTAAAATGCATAAAGCCTTTTAGGGATACTGAAACAAATTGCAACATTTGGAAATTATGAATTCTCGGCTGTACAAAGCGCTTTCATGGTGCCATTATTTACATAGTTTAAATGCCATGAAAATGCTTCTTCCAGTAAATGAGGTGTATGTCCGCCACGTTCACAGGCTCTTTCATAGTAGCTTTGTATTACTTCACGGTAATCCGGGTGAACACAATTATTAATTATTTGTAAGGCTCGTTCACGAGGAGCAAGTCCGCGCAAATCTGCCAGTCCGTTTTCGGTCACTAATATATCAACATCATGCTCTGTATGGTCTACGTGAGAAACCATAGGCAAAACATGAGAGATTGCGTTATCTTGTTTTGATACTGAAGGACATACAAAAATGCTCAGGTATGCATTTCGGGCAAAGTCACCGGAACCGCCAATACCATTCATCATTTTTGAACCTGTAATATGGGTAGAATTTACGTTACCGTAAATATCAAATTCAATAGCAGTATTGATAGCTATAACTCCTAGTCGGCGGATAACTTCAGGGGCATTACTTATGTTTTGTGGTCTAAGAATAATCTTATCTTTGTAATCATCAAAATTAGCCATAAGGTGATCGTAACATGATTTTGAAACAGTTATGGAAGAAGCCGAAGCAAAATCCATAATACCCGAATCGATAAGTTCAAAAGTACTATCCTGTAACACTTCAGAGTACATTGTTAAATGCTTAAAGTTTCCTTTTGAAAAGCCGGAAAGCACCGCATTTGCTATTTTACCAATACCTGCCTGTAATGGTAATAGCGATTCAGTTAACCTGCCTGATTTGACTTCGTTTTCAAAAAATGTTATCAGATGGTTGGCTATGGCCTCAGTTTTATCGTCTGAAGATGTTTCCTGTGCCGGACTATCAGGGAGTTCTGTAAATACAATTCCGGCAACTTTTTCCGGATCTACATGTATGTACTCTTTTCCTATTCTTGTATTAACGCTGGTAATAGGCAATATATCCCTAACAGGATATTCACCGGGGATAACTATATCATGTATTCCTTTGAAATTAATAGGTATAGAGGTATTTATTTCAATTATAACTTTATTTGCCAGTTTTGCAAATGTAGCTGAGTTACCTATTGATGTAGTAGGGATTATATTACCTTGACTGTCAATTTGAGAAGCTTCAATAATAGCAATATCAAGAGGAGGGAGGTGTTTATTATTTAATAATTCGGCAGTTTCACTTAAATGTTGGTCAATAAAAAATACCGAACCGTTGTTTATTTTTTCTCTTAATACCGAATCTACCTGAAAAGGCATTCTTTTATATAAAGCATCGGCACGAGCTAAATCACTATCTGTAGTATGTCCTAATGATGCACCTGTAATCAGTGTAATCGCTATGTCTTCATTTGCAGCTCTGGTGGCAAAGGCAGGTAAAACGGCTTTACTGTCGCCTGCTTTTGTAAATCCGCTGGAACCTACAGTCATCTTATCTTTAAATAATGCGGCAGCCTGTTCGGCGGTTATAATCTTATCTTTGTAGCCCTGATATTTTATTCTGTCAATTTGCATAAACGAATTTATTTAGACGAAAAATTGATTATAATTAAATAATTATAGTGCTATAATTCTATTTTCGTAATTGTATATGGCAATTTTACGAAAACGTTTTATTGACCGTATATTTGTAAAAGACAAATATTTATTCATTTAAGACAGTATCTTTTTATGACTACAGATAAGTATTATATAACTGAAGTAGATAGGGACAATACAAGTATATATTGTCATCATGATTTAATGGGGGAGTTACTTATTCCGCCACATACGCATTTCAAGGCTCAGTTTTTATATGTTGAAGGGGGTATAGCGTATGTGAAAACCAAAAAAAACACTTACTTTTTACCTGCAAGGCATTATATGTGGATACCGCCGGGAGTAGAGCACAGCATACATCCTAACTCTGAAGATGTAATGATGCGTAACCTTTATTTCCCTGTAGAGAAAAATGATTTGGATTTTTATGATGAAGAAGGGATATATCCGGTAAACGACTTATTATTGAGTCTTTTACTGTTTACTAACAGATGGAAAGGGAATCTACAGCCTGATAACCGAAACTATGTTATAGCAAAAGCATTAAAGGTTTTATTACCGGAAGTATCGGGGACTAACCTGTCATTATCATTACCAATTGCAAAAGACAGTCGTCTTATTAAGGTTACCGATTATATAGCTAATCATTTAAGTGATAATATTACTTTTTCAGGACTGGCAAATCAATTCGGGTTAAGCACAAGAACACTACATCGCATTTTTGTAAAGGATATGGGGATGTCATTCATTCAGTTTTTTACCATATCCCGTATGCTAAAAGCGGTAGAACTATTACAGAATAAGGAAATGCAGGTAAGTGATGTGGCGCTTGCCGTGGGGTATAACAGTTTACCTACATTTAGTAATACCTTTTACAGGATATTAAGACAACGCCCGTCAGAATATGCTAACGGGCGTAATATATTAGAGTAATAGGGAAGAGGTATTATCCGCCCACCCTTTTTACTTTATAACCTTCTTTATTTAGGTACTCCATTATTTTATCCCTAAAGTTTCCCTGTATAATAATTTCTCCGTCTTTAGCTGTACCACCCACGCCACAAAGCGTTTTTAGTTTTTTCGCCAAGGTTTTAAGGTCATCATCATTACCTTCAAAGCCCTTTATAACAGTGGCAATTTTACCGCCACGGTTCTTTTTATCAAGATGGGCTTCAAGTCTTTGCTCACCATTTTCGGGAGTTTCTGTTGTTTCTTCGTTTTCAAATTCGAAATCCTTATTGGTCGAAAAAACAAATCCGCCAAGATCTTCTAAACTATTTAATTTCTTTCCCATAATCTCTTTTATTTTATAAGCCCCAGTTCTACAAGTCGTTCATGTAAAAATTCACCGGCTGTAATATCATCAAACTGCTTAGGATTATTTTCATCGATACAGTTTTCAAGACAGTTAAGCTTCATGTCAGCCACAGGGTGCATAAAAAACGGAATGGAATAACGTGAAGTACCCCATAACTCCCTTGGAGGGTTAACTACTTGGTGTATAGTCGATTTTAGTTTATTGTTAGTGTGCCTTGAAAGCATGTCGCCTACATTAATTACAAGCTCATCCGGTTGGGCTATGGCATCAATCCATTCACCATCATGGTTTTGTACCTGTAAACCACGTCCCTGAGCCCCCATAAGTAGTGTTATAAGGTTGATGTCTCCATGAGCAGCAGCCCTTACCGCATTCTTAGGTTCATCGGTTATAGGAGGGTAGTGTATCGGTCTTAATATACTATTTCCTTCAGATACGTACTTGTCAAAGTAAAACTCATCAATACCCAGATAAATGGATAATGCCCTTAAAACATAAATTCCTGTTTTTTCAAGCATTTTATATGTTTCTTTTCCGGCAGTATTAAAGTCTGCCAGTTCTTTAACATCAACATTTGGAGGGTATATTTCATTGTACTTTGAACTTGGATCCAAATACTGTCCAAAATGCCAAAACTCTTTTAAATCACCTTCTTTACGACCTTTGGCGTGTTCCTTTCCAAAGGATACATAACCACGCTGTCCGCCAATTCCCGGAATTTCATACTGTTCTTTAGTTTCTAACGGAAGATTGAAAAAATCCTTTACAGAAGCATAAAGCCTGTCTACAAGTTCCTGGTCAAGAAAATGACCTTTAAGTGCTACAAAGCCTATGTCTTCGTATGCCTTACCGATTTCATTTACAAATTTTTGCTTGCGTTCCGGGTTGTCCGAAAGGAAATCACGCAAATCTACACTGGGGATGTTTTGCATAAACTCAGTTAATTGATGTTTTATATTGTCGCTTTTCTAAGCATATAACAAAGGTAAAATAATTATTTCTGTAAAAGTTAAAAATATAAAAGCAGTAATAAACACTATGATTTTTTTGTGGTAAATAATAAAACAGTTACTAATTTTGATAACATGATACATGAAAACCTACTGCTCATCCTGGTACTGTTTTTTACCATGGCAATTTTATACCTGTTAAGCCAGAAATTAAAAATTTCATATCCTATTTTTCTTGTAATTGGTGGTCTGGCAATTAGTTTTATACCTGCCATGCCCGATATAAAAATAGAACCCGAAATGGTATTTCTGTTATTCCTGCCACCATTACTTTTTGAGGCAGCCTGGTATACCTCATGGCAACAGTTTTGGAAATGGCGACGCTCTATAATGATTATGGGATTTGGACTTGTATTGGCAACATCGCTTGGAGTAGCATTGGTATCTGTAGCTATAATTCCGTTTTTTACTCCGGCATTAGGATTTTTACTTGGCGGAATTATTTCTCCGCCCGATGCTGTTGCGGCCAATTCGGTTTTAAAAGGAATGAGTGTACCTAAAAGAGGATTGTCTATACTGGAAGGGGAGAGTTTGGTTAATGATGCGGCATCACTTACGGTATTTAGGTTTGCACTGGCAGCTGTACTAACAGGACAGTTTGTGCTTAAAGAAGCTGCTATAGATTTCTTTTCACTTGCTGTAATGGGTGTATTTGTGGGGCTGGTTATTGCGCACATACTGTATCTTATTCTACGTTACTGGGTAAAATCGTCAAGCATTACAACACCAATAACACTTATAGCTCCTTATTTGATGTATATTGTTGCCGAACAGCTTGAATGGAGTGGTGTACTTGCTGTGGTAAGTGGCGGATTATTTCTTTCGTTCAGGTCGCACGATTTTCTTAACTACCATACACGAATACAGGCTACAGAGGTTTGGGCTACAGTTGGTTTCCTGTTAAACGGATTTGTATTTATACTTATAGGATTACAGTTACCATCAATTGTAGACGGTATTAAAAATCAATATACTCTGCAAGATGCTATTTACTATTCACTTATAATTACCTTATTGGTTATTGTATTGCGAATTGTTTTGGTATACGGTTCGGCATTTATACCAAGGTTATTATCCAAAAGAATACGCCAAAAAGAAAAATCTCCCGGACTTAAATTACCTTTCATGGTAGGGTGGGCAGGGATGAGAGGCGTAGTTTCCCTAGCTTCAGCCTTAGCAATACCATTAACCTTAGATAATGGCGAACCTTTCCCTCACAGAAACCTGATATTGTTTATCACTTTTGTAGTAATACTTATTACTCTTGTTTTTCAGGGGCTAACACTACCTTTCATCATTAAGCTACTTAAATTAAAAGTAGAAGAAGTTGATGATTTTGTACCGCTGGATGATCAGATTGAAGAGATTAGATTACGACTGGCAAAGGATTCGGTAGCTTATTTGGATGACAGATATGCTGAAGAAATGGAAGAATTTGAAACTATATCAAGGGTTAAAGAACAGCTTTTACGAAGCATTGAAGCTACCGAAAGAACTATGGAAGAGGAGGAGAAAAGAGAAGCACTGTCATCGGTAAGGAAATTATATCGTAATATAATGATAGAGCTTGTTGCGTTAAGAAGAGACGGTTTACACAAACTGAAACTTGAAAAGAAATATGATGATGAAGTGTTACGTATATTAGAACACAACCTTGATTTAGAAGAAGCACGTTTAAACAGACATTGATTAAACTAAAACGATTGAAATTTTAAAATTATAACATTTAATTCTTGTATTGTTATTTTTTATACATTTGAAGAGTCAATTCAAAACCATTTATGATTACCAGCACACTACAATTCGACAGAAAAAATTTATCCGATCAAACATTACTTGATTTATATAAAAAGCTATTAAAGCCCAGAATGATAGAGGAGAAGATGCTTATTCTTATCCGTCAGGGCAAAGTATCAAAATGGTTTTCCGGTATAGGGCAGGAAGCAATTTCTGTTGGGGTAACCTCTGTACTTAATAAAGATGAATACATTCTTCCAATGCATCGTAATCTAGGTGTATTTACGGGGAGAGATATACCATTATACAGATTGTTCTCGCAATGGCAGGGTAAAGCTAATGGCTTTACTAAAGGTCGTGACAGATCGTTTCACTTTGGAACACAGGAGTATAAGATTATTGGAATGATATCCCATTTAGGTCCGCAGTTAGGTGTGGCCGATGGTATAGCACTTGCCAATAAGCTTAAAGATAACGGCAAAGTAACTGCTGTATTTACAGGGGAAGGAGCTACTAGTGAGGGAGATTTCCATGAGGCACTTAACATCGCTGCTGTATGGGACTTACCGGTACTTTTTGTTGTTGAAAATAACGGTTACGGACTATCTACACCAACCAATGAGCAGTACAGATGTGAGAATATTGCCGATAAGGGTGTTGGATATGGTATAGAATCTCATATTATAGATGGTAACAATATACTTGAAGTTTATAACAAACTAAATGAAATAGTAGATTCTGTAAGAGAAAATCCGCGTCCGGTTTTACTGGAGTTTAAAACATTCAGGATGCGCGGGCATGAAGAGGCGAGTGGTACTAAGTATGTTCCGCAGGAACTGATGGATATGTGGGCAGTTAAAGATCCGGTGGATAATTATAAAAATTACCTAAAGGAAGAAGGGTTACTTACTGATGAAGAAGATGAAGCTATAAGGGCCGAACTTAAAAAAGAAATTGATGAAAATTATCAGTTAGCATCTAACGAAGAACCTATAGAAGTATCATTAAGTGAAGAATTAGATGATGTTTACAAAGAATTTATATATCAGGAAGTTAACTCAAATAATGAAGTTGATAATGTAAGGATGATTGACGCAATTTCGCAGGGATTAAAACAGTCTTTAGAGCGTCATGATAACCTTGTGATAATGGGACAGGATATTGCCGAATATGGTGGAGCATTTAAAATTACAGACGGCTTTGTAAACGAGTTTGGTAAAGACAGAATCAGGAATACACCTATATGTGAATCGGCTATTGTTTCTGCAGGTATGGGACTTTCCATTAACGGATACAAGTCGGTTATTGAAATGCAGTTTGCCGATTTTGTTTCTACAGGATTCAACCCAATTGTAAACTATTTAGCAAAAGTTCATTACAGATGGCAGGAAAATGCCGATGTTGTAGTACGAATGCCTTGTGGAGCAGGTGTACAGGCGGGACCGTTTCACTCACAAACAAATGAGGCTTGGTTTACCAAAACACCAGGCTTAAAAGTGGTTTATCCGGCATTCCCTTATGATGCTAAAGGCTTACTGGCTACAGCCATAAACGACCCTAATCCGGTTATGTTCTTTGAACACAAAGCCTTATATAGAAGTATTTATCAGGATGTTCCTAAAGATTATTATACATTACCGTTTGGTAAAGCGTCATTACTTAAAGAAGGGAATGATGTTACGATTATATCTTTTGGTAGCGGTGTGCACTGGGCTTTGGAAGTTTTAGAAAAGAATACTGATATAAAAGCCGATTTATTGGATTTAAGAACATTACAACCATTAGATACCGAAGCTATTTATAATTCGGTTAAAAAGACGGGTAAAGCAATTATACTTCAGGAGGATACAATTTTTGGAGGAATTGCCAGTGATATATCTGCAATGATAATGGAAAACTGTTTTGAATATCTTGATGCACCGGTTAAACGTGTTGGTAGTATTGAAACAGCAATTCCGTTTACAAAAGCGCTTGAAGATCAATATTTACCAAAAAACAGATTTGAGTCTGAATTACTACAATTAGTAAATTATTAAAAATAAAAAACCTCTGCCGGTTTATTGCCCCCAAAATTCGGCAGAGGTAAAATTTAACTAATGCTAATTTTTAAATTAGTGCTACAAATTTATAATGACTTTAAATAAGTATCGTTACAATATTAGGTAACAGATTTTATAATTGTTTTATAAAGACTTTTGATATAATATTAAAGGAATGAAATAGACCATCTGTTCTATTTTTTTTAAATATTACATTTGAAATATAATATACATTATGTAAAATAAAATAATAAATAAGACTAGCCTATTAAAGGATATGTAAATAAAAAAACTCCGCCTGTATTAAGCGGAGTTTTGATAAAGTAAAAATCTTTATTATTTTACACTGATTGGAATTTCAAGATACTCCCAAGTTAAAGTTACATTGTTACTGTTAACGCTGTACTCTAAGCTTTCAGTTAGGTTTGTTTTCTTTTTAGGCTTAACTGTTACACGAAGCTGATCTTGTGAAGAATCATATTTTGAAGCAGCCATGCTTCTGTCTTTACCAAAAATGATTGTGAAGTTTCCTTCTTCAGGAATTATGTAAAAAGAATATTTACCTGCAGGAAGTTTTTTTCCTTCTACTGTAACTTCTCTGTCAACAGCAAATACTGTTGGAGCATTTGCACCTGCTCTCCATACTTGACCGTAAGGAACAAGTCCGCCCCATATTTCTCTTCCTTTTACAGACGGGCTACTGTAAATAATATTGATGTTAGCCTCATTTATTTTTCCGTATGCTGATGCTGCCGGACTTAATGGTTTTTTATCCTGAGCACTGGCTAAAACTGTAAAAAATACAGTAAACAATACGGTTGCAATTTTTTTAGAAATTTTCATGTTCACTAGTTTTGAAAGTTAATCCTGTAAATTTAATAACATTAATTAAATGATGAATTTTATTTTCACTTTATTTTAAGCTTTTTGCGTATTTTTTTAACAAACAATTGATTTATAAGATTGTAATTTCTTTGCAACGAATGTTAAAAAGTAGTATTTTTAGTTACTAAATCGCCTTTTTATGAAAAATCCTGTTGCTGAGAATGTTGCTAAATTTTTAAAGCACTTCCCCCCTTTCAGTAGTATGACTTTTGAGGAATTGTTTAGTATAGCTAATCTATCTAAAATAATTTATCTCGAAAAGAATCAGATACTATTTAAAGGTGGTGAGGAAACACATGAAAATTTTTATGTAGTTAAGAGTGGTGCTGTTGGTTTATCATTAACCTCAGACGCTGAAGAAACTTTAGTGGATAAATGCGACGAAGGCGATATATTGGGATTAAGACCGTTTTTTGCTAAAAATCATTACTTAATGACGGCAAAAGCGCGTGAAGACTCAATTATATGCTCTGTACCTATAGCAGTATTTGAGCCTTATATAACAGAAAACAAGGAGGTTTTAAAGTTTCTTCTTCAAAGTTTTGCTTCTCATACACGTAATCCTTATGATAAGGAACATAGCGGAAAACTGATTTCGGAAAACATGATATTTGCTGAACATACTACAGATATACAATATTTTCAGCCTATAAAATATACTAAAAACCCAATAACAGCTAATCTGGATGATGTTGTTATGTATATAGCTAAAACTATGTCTACCAGCTCTATAGGTAGTGTTATTATACAAAAAGACCAATTACCTATAGGTATAGTGACCGATAGAGATTTACGCTCTAAAATAGCTACAGGACTTTTCCCTATAACAATTACAGCCGATAAGATAATGACAGCTCCCGTTATAACTGTACCTGAAAATATTTCTGTAGCCGAAGCTCAAATGCTTATGCTCAAGTATAATGTTGGTCATTTATGTGTTACAAAAGACGGTACAGACAAATCTCAGGTAACAGGTATTATATCAGAACATGATGTAGTTGCTGCACAGGCCAATACTCCGGGCATGTTATTAAAACAAACCCGTCGTGCTTTTGATGCCAAAGAGCTAAAAGTTGTTCGTGACAGGATGACTGAGCTGATACAGAATTCAATAGATAAAAACATACCGGTATCTCATATAACTAATATAGTAGCCGAAATAAATATTGCAATTACCAGAAGAGCTATTGAACTTGCTATTGAAGAAATGGGAGTCCCTGCTCCTGCCCGTTTTGTTTGGTTAAACATAGGTAGCCAGGGACGTAAAGAGCAGTTGTTACTAACAGATCAGGATAACGCTCTTATTTTTGAAGACATAGATTCTAATGAATATGAAACGGTTAAGAGTTATTTTCTTGTTCTTGCCGATAAGGTTGTACGAATGCTTAATAATGTAGGTTATGAAATGTCTCCCGATGATGTTATGGCCAATAATCCTAAATGGTGTAAATCAGTAACCGACTGGATTAAACAATATAATATATGGATTAACTCTCCCGAAGAGAAAACGGTTCAGTTAAGTACGCTGTTTTTTGATATGGACTTTTTATACGGAACTCCTGAAATAGAACAGGTTATTACAGATAATATTGAGAAAAGCATACAACAGAATAAAAAGTTTTTTGCTTATCTTGCGGCTGATGCATTAAAAAATCCGGCCCCATTGGGCTTTTTTAGGCAGTTTTTGGTAGAGAATGACGGTGAACACAAGGATACTTTTGATATTAAAAACAGAGCTTTAGAACCTCTTGGCGATGCGGCCAGAGTATTAGCTCTTAGTCATAACCTTGTAGATTTTACCGGTACATACCAGCGTTTTAAAAAACTGGCTGAACTTGAACCCGAAAATGAGGAACTATATACTAATTGTGCCGATGCTTTTAATGTATTAATGCGTTTTAGGACGGAAGAAGGATTAATAAGTAATTCTGACGGTAGATACCTTAACCTAAAAGAGTTATCAAAATCTGACAGGCTTAAACTTAAAAACTGTTTTCAGCCTATAAATGAAATACATGATCTTTTAAAAAACCGTTTTTCTCTTACATATATCAACTAATATAATATGGCATTAGACTGGCTGATAGGAACTAATTTACCTCAATTTTGGAAAAACTACCTTGCTCATTTTGAGAAGGATGATAATCATGAAGTGCATAAACGTTATGTAGTTTTTGATATGGAAACCAGCGGACTAAACTGGAAAGACGATGTTATTCTTTCCATTGGTGCTATTGGTATAAATGATAATGCCATTGAGATTGGCGACTTTTTCGAGATTTTTATAAAACAGGAAAAATTCAATTCACACTCGGTAGCATTTAGTGATGTTATTAAAGATGATGATGAAAAGTTTGTAGAAGCCGAAGCTATTATTCAGTTTCTAAACTTTATAAAAGATGCCACACTAGTTAGCCATAACATCAACCTTGATTTAGAAATGATTAATCAGGCATTAAAAAGACTTGAACTGGGCCGACTTAAAAATACGTTTATGGATACCAATGCTCTTTTTCAAAGATGGCAACATCATGTACAAGATACTCAGGTAAGTCTTGATGAAGTGTGTGATGCCCTTAAAATAAAAAAGAGCGATAGGTTAACAGCATCCGGTAATGCATATACTACCGCTCTGGTATTTTTAAAGCTTAAATCTAAACTTGGGATTTAACTATCTTTTATAAAAAATATAATCGGTTACTAATGGAGTAATGCCATGCTCCTTACAATCAGTGGCTATTTGTCCCCTGTGATATGTGGAGTGGTTAACTATATGAAACAAAATGTCTTTAACGGTATTAGTATACTTATCTCCTTTTGAGTTTTTATAACTTAGTGCTTTAGAAAAGTCATATGACTCAAGAATTTCAATTGAAGTATTGTAATTGTTTTTATTAATTTGTTTAAGTTCGGTTAAATCTCTCATTGCCCAAACAGTGGTTGCACAGGGCTTCTCCTCTATTCTGTGGTTCCAAATTTCATGAGCATTAATAGTATGATTAATAAGTTTTAATGACTTTTCTGGTAAAGTAACTTCAGAAGACAAAAGAGCATTTAATACCATTTCATTAAAATGAAAAGTATATTCAAACATCTCGTTAAAAAAATCTTTCATAATCAGTTTTTACGATTGATAGAAAAATAGTTTCCAAGAAACTGAAAAGCAAGAAACCCGAAAAAGTATATTATAGCTATATTATCTGGTACTATATGATTTACAAAAGTTTGGAATACAACATAACCTCCCAGTAAGAACATTATAATATTGTAGCCAAAAAATATATTTCTGGGCTGATTGAATATTTTACCAACCGGAATCATCATGGTAAAGGTAAATATGGCGAGTATTAAAAAAGCCTGATCTTTACTTATAAAATAACCTATAACACTTAATATTGATGTTCCTAAAAAGATACCAACAAGTGAAGACGACATTTTTTCCTCCTTACTAAGCAGGTGCTTACCATAAAAATTAAGACGAAGAAATAAATTACTTACAGGTCCTATTATCCAGGTAGAAAAAGCAAATAATGCCAATAGTACTATTATAGGTATAAGGAATGGTCTTAATGTTTCGTTGTTTGCCGCTACACGTTGTAAAAATTTTGTACCAAAATAAAATCCTAAAATAACACCCCATTGGTATTTAGAGGTAAGGTTTGACATCCAGAAAGAATACTTTAAAAACAATCTGTAAAAAACAAACCTTGCTTTAAGTGCTTCAACCATACCGGCTTGAGCAAAACTGTTATCAGGATCATTTTTTAATGCTTCACTAAAATGCTCTAATGCCTTTTTCTTATCTCCTTTTTCCAGCAATCCCCATCCGTAATTTGCATGTGTGTGCGCGTTGTTAGGATTTTCGTGTAAAGCCTCTTGAATAGTTCTGAAAGACTCATCTTTATTATTTAATTTTAGCAAGGCAGTACTCCTCATGTTTAATGCAAATACATTATCGGGAGCTAAACTTAAAGCTCTGTCGGCGGCATCAAGTGCGTCCTGAAATTTCTTTTGAGCCAATAATATATTTGACAGAATAACATAATTATTCTCATCTTCAGGGAGTAAGCTTATAGCTGTATTAGCATATTTCTCTGCTTCCTTGTATTCATCTTTATAAAGATAAATCCTTGATTTTAGGTAAAAAAGGGAACTCTCATCAGGACTTAAAGCAATAGCATTATTAACTAACTCTTCTGCCTTATCATATTTTTTTTGCTGAAAGTTTGCTTCACTTAACAGCGTAAGTGTATCAATATCGTTAGGGTTTTGAGTAAGTAACTGTCCTAAAATATTTTCTGCTTCACTATACCTTCCCTGCTGTAATAATAGCGCTGCTTTTTGAATTAAACCGTCGGTTATCATTTTTTAATTTTTAAGTAAGATAAAACATCATCATACAGCCCTGATTCATTAGCATATAAAGCAAAGTTTCTGGCAGATACAAACCACTCTTTAGTACTGGCTTTATGGACTTTAATAGCCTTACTTATATCCTTATCTTTAATAGGTTCGGGGATTCCTGTTTTAAAAGACTCCTCCAGTTTACTTTCAATAGATATATCTATAACCGCCTCAATGTCTGCCCCCGAATAATCGGGAGTTGATTTTGCCAGTTTTTTATAATCAATACTTTCTTTTGGCTTATCGTTCAGTTTAATTTCAAAAATAGATTCTCTTGCTTCCTCATCCGGTGGCGGAATAAAAATTATTCTGTCAAACCTACCCGGTCTTCTAAAAGCCGGGTCTAAGTGCCAAGGTGCATTTGTAGCTCCAAGTACAAGTATACCGTCGTTATCAGACTCTATACCGTCTAATTCCTGTAAAAACTGATTAATTAAGTGCCTTGAGCCCGAGTTTTTCATATCACTCCTACTGGCTCCAAGAGCATCAATTTCATCAAAAAACAGCACACAGGGTTTATTTTGTCGGGCAACTTCAAAAATTTCATGCAGATTTTTCTCACTGTTACCAATCCACATATCTAGTATATCATTAAGCCCTACACTAATAAAATTAGCCTTAATTTCTCCGGCGGTAGCCTTTGCTATATAGGTTTTACCACATCCGGGAGGACCATATAACAAAATCCCTCCACCTGTTTTTTTACCATAAGCCTTATACAAATCGGCGTGGTTAAGCGGATGAATAATTTTAAGTTCTATTTCCTTCTTTATTTTATCCATCCCTCCTACATCCTTAAAGCTTATAGTAGGTTTAGTTAAAAATTTATGAAAGTCAGACTCATCATCAATTTCATCTTCAGTAATCTGTATGTTCCCTGCACGCAGTTCGGCATCAAGTTCTTCGTCTCTAAAAGCAGGCACAAGTTCCAGTACATGCTTATAGGTTTCTCTTGCCTGTGCATGCATGTCTTCTTTTAAAAGTGTTTTGGCATACAATACAAGTAGGTTAACGTTGTCTGGGTATAACCTTAATGAATCTTCAAGTATAACACTACAGGTAGCATATTGTTTTTGCCTGTAATAGGTTGTAGCAAGCCCTAAACGTATTACCGAATTGTCCTGCATTCCTAAAAGTTCTTTATACTCCTTTTCGGCTTCTTCAAAACGGTTAAGTGCCAAAAGGCTTTCGGCTAAATGTATTTTTAAAGGGATATTATCGGGTGAATATTTTAAGGCCTCCCTTAAATTATTTATAGTGGAATCATCCATACTCATTACTCTCTCTTTTTACTCTATTCTATATATAGCTTAAAAGTAAGCTAAAAAGAATAACACAAATCTATTATTTTAATTTAATATTGGCATCCCCGTTCTAAAACAAGAATCTTTCTCAGCTTCTCGTATTTAACAAGAACCATTTTTTCGATAGACTCACTGTCTTTAACAATATAGGTTTGCCTAAATAAACCGCTTGGTAACTCTTTACCCGATGCCCAGCAAAAATATGGAATAGTTCCGGGCGTTACATTAGGCAGATGGAAATCGGTACTTTTTTGAATTATAAAGTGCCTCTCTCCTGTTTCAGCAGCAGCTTTTTTATCTACAGTTTTTATTACATAATGCTGTAGCGTATCTTTTTTAATTATAGTATCGTTAAGCTTTTGAAAATCAAAGCTCACTACGGCATTTTTAGCCGATGTCAAATCCTGTTTCTCTGTTGAAGAACAATTAACAATAAGATCTTCCTCTTCAAAAAAACGGACTTTATCCATTTTTAAAATGGCTTTTTGTCCGGAAGCGTGCAGGAACGTTAATGTTACCTGCTTGCCTTTATCCAGTACCGAGAGTATGTAACTGTTATCTTTTGAGTTCGAAAATTCAAAAGTTTTCTCGGCATCAGCCTTTTCTGTTTTTAAGAATTGATACTCTGTATAGGTATCAAACTCGTATCGCTGCCCAAATCCGGCGAAGGATATAAGCAGCAATAGCAGTAAAAAGTGTTTGTTCATTAGTTTGGTTGGTGGTTGTTTAGTTTTTTAGTTGGATTTGTGTTATTCTATATTCTTTCGTTTTTTATTTCATCTACAATTTCAGGGTTTAACAATGTGGTGGTATCTCCAAAGTTAGAGAAGTCACCTTCGGCAATTTTTCTTAATATACGTCTCATGATCTTACCCGAACGCGTTTTAGGTAAACCTGAAACGAATTGGATTTTATCCAGTTTAGCAATTGGACCAATGTGGCTTGATATATGTTCGTTAATTTCTTTTCGCAGGTTATCCCTGTTTCTGTCTTCACCTGATTCTTTAAGGGTAATGAAACCATAAAGTGCATTACCTTTAACTTCGTGTGGGAATCCAACAATAGCCGATTCAGCCACTGCAGGGTGTTCGTTAATAGCATCTTCAATAGGTGCTGTGCCTAGATTATGACCTGATACGATTACAACATCATCTACCCTACCTGTAATTCGGTAATACCCTACTTCATCACGAAGGGCGCCATCTCCGGTAAAGTATTTACCAGGGAACGCAGTAAAGTAAGTTTCCTTAAATCGCTGGTGATCTCCCCAAATGGTTCTTGCCATACCCGGCCAAGGGAATTTGATACATAAACTACCTACTACCTGATTGTCTTCAATCTCATTACGTCTTTCATCCATAAGTACAGGCTGTACTCCCGGTAACGGTAATGTGGCATAAGTAGGCTTTGTTGGTGTTACAAATGGTATAGGCGAAATCATAATACCACCTGTTTCAGTTTGCCACCAGGTATCAACAATAGGCGATTTTTTCTTTCCTACGTGGTCATTATACCAGTGCCATGCTTCTTCGTTTATAGGTTCTCCTACAGAACCGATAATCTTAAGGGATGAAAGATCATATTTATCTACCCATTCCCAGTTTTCTTTTGCCAGTGAACGGATTGCCGTTGGCGCAGTGTAGAACTGCGTTACTTTATGCTTGTCAATAATCTCCCAAAAGCGTCCGAAATCAGGGTATGAAGGTACTCCTTCAAATATTACGGTTGTAGCCCCGTTTAATAACGGACCGTATACTATATAGGAGTGTCCGGTTATCCAGCCAATATCGGCAGTACACCAGTACACATCATTTTCTTCATAATTAAATATATTCTTAAAGGTATAAGCCGAATAAACCATATATCCTGCAGTAGTATGCATCATACCTTTAGGTTTACCGGTAGACCCCGATGTATACAGGATAAATAACGGATCTTCTGCATCCATTATTTCGGCAACATTGTTAGATGGAGCATTGTCCAGTAATGGTTGTAACCAGTAATCCCTACCCTCTTTCATGTTAACTTTACTGTTAGTACGTTTAACAACAAGAGTTTTTTCTACACAAGGGCATTTTTCTAGCGCTTCATCAATAATTCCTTTTAAATCGATGGTTTTGTTTCCTCTAAAACCACCATCAGAAGTAACTACCAGTTTACATTGTAAATCAAGTACCCTTGATGTTACAGCTGAAGCAGAAAACCCTGCAAAAATAACCGAGTGTACTGCTCCTATACGTGCACAGGCAAGTACGGTAATGGCCAGTTCAGGAATCATAGGTAAGTATATACATACCCTATCCCCTTTTTTTACGCCCTGATCACGCAGCACATTAGCCATTTTTGTAACCCTTTCATAGAGCTCATTATAGGTTATATGTTGTGCTTCCTCATCCGGATTATTAGGTTCAAATATAATAGCGGTTTTTTCCCCTCTTTTAGCTAAATGCCTGTCTATACAGTTTTTAGTGATGTTTACTTTTGCATTAAGAAACCATTTAACTTCCGCCTCCTGCATGTCAAACTCTACAACCTTATCCCATTTTTGATACCAGGTAAAGTTTTCGTCGGCAATTTTATCCCAAAATTTTCGTGGTTCTCTAATAGACTTATTATAGTGTTTAAAGTATTGTTCCAGACTTTTTATCTGATAGTAACTCATTTTTCTTGCGGTTTAGGTTAATAAGTGTCATATCGACACTAACAAAAATACAATAATAAGATTATTGCCCTATGGCTTTTTAAATATTTTCCTTCATTTTTTTGATAAAGCAAAAAATATATTTTTAAGCCGATATTTTTATAT
>NZ_WOWP01000005.1 GCF_009741375.1 Flavobacterium rakeshii | reverse complement strand
CTGATGTATTATGTTTTGGTGAGTCAACAGGTGAGATTACAGTAACTGCTTCAGGTGGTACAGGTACATTACAGTACGCTATTTCTCCTGCATTTGTATATGGTTCGGCTAATGTGTTTACAGGCTTACCTGCAGGTGATTACACAGTAAGAGTAACCGATGGTATAGGTTGTGAGGTTGAGACTGTTACTTTAACGATTACAGAGCCAACAGCTCCGTTAAGTTTAGACAATGCAGCTACTACTGATGAGATATGTTACAATGCAGCTGACGGTACAGTAACTCTTACAATTAGCGGAGGTACAGCACCATACTCTACAAGTATAGATTCTAATAATCCTGCCGACTTTACTCAGGACCAGTTAGTGTACACGGGCTTAACAGCAGGTACACACACTATTTATATGACAGATGCTCATGGTTGTGCTATCACACCGTTTGAAATAACTAT
Source organism: Flavobacterium rakeshii (assembly GCF_009741375.1). Taxonomy (GTDB): domain Bacteria; phylum Bacteroidota; class Bacteroidia; order Flavobacteriales; family Flavobacteriaceae; genus Flavobacterium; species Flavobacterium rakeshii. The sequence goes on along the minus strand of NZ_WOWP01000005.1, from coordinate 118,091 downwards.
TAACGAAGGTGTTGATATGACACCATCGGCTACAGTAGTTGATAACTGTACTAATAATGTACCGGGTAACGAGGTTACAGTTGATGTAACTTCATTACAAACTCTTGATCCGGCAGATTTACAGTACTCTCTTGATGGTACAAACTATCAGGCTTCAAACGTGTTCAACAACTTAGCGCCGGGTAACTATACAGCTTACGTAAGACACGCTAACGGATGTGTACAAACAACTACCTTTACAATTAATGTGCTACAACCGGTAACTGCTTCGGCAGTAGCTACAACCGATGTAGGATGTAAAGGAGAGTCAACAGGTGAGATTACAGTAACTGCTTCAGGTGGTACTGGTACACTACAGTACGCTATTTCACCAGATTATATTTATGGTTCATCAAACGTATTCTCAGGTCTTGCAGCAGGAAGTTATACTGTAATGGTGACCGATGGTATTGGTTGTGAAGTGATACTAAACTCGGTACAGGTAACTGAGCCGGTTAATGCACTTACTTCGACTATAGATGTAGTTACTGATGAAATATGTTTCAATGCTCAGGATGGTACAGTGACTATCTCTGTAACAGGAGGTACACCACCATATTACACAAGCCTTGATTCAAATAATCCGGCAGATTATGCTCAGGATGTGTTTACGTATACAGGTCTTGCAGCAGGTACACATACTATTTATGTGACCGATGATAACGGATGTAGTATTCCGGTTCCGTTAACCTTTGATATTGAACCGGGTGTTAGCATTCAGCCAGTGGTTGAGGTGTACCCAACATGTACTAATAACGTACCGGGTAATGTAGTGTTTGTTTTAACGAATCCGTCTATCAACCCTGCCGACCTAACATACTCGTTAGATGGTGTGGCGTACCAGACAGATAATTATTTTGCAAACCTTACTCCGGGTAACTATACAGCTTACATACAGCATATAAACGGATGTGTACAAATGGTAGACTTTACTATCGATGTTCATCTGCCTATTGTTATTGACAGTGCTGTAGTAACTGCCGATGTGTTATGTTATGGAGATTCAATAGGTGAGATTACGGTAACAGCTTCAGGAGGTACAGGTACATTACTGTATGCTATTTCTTCAGATGCGGGTAACTATACAACAAATAATGTATTTACAGATCTTCCTGCTGGTACATATACTGTAACAGTAAGAGATGATATAGGTTGTGAGACCACAACAGGTAACATAGTAGTTGATGAGCCAACAGCTCCGTTAAGTTTAGACAATGCAGCTACTACTGATGAGGTATGTTACAATGCCGCTGATGGTACAGTAACCCTAACCATTAGTGGAGGTACAGCGCCTTATTCTACAAGTATAGATTCTGATAATGCTGCTGACTTTACTCAGGATCAATTAGTATATACAAACTTAACTGTTGGTACGCATACTATTTATGTGACCGATGCTAACGGATGTTCAATAACACCGGTTAACTTCACTATTAATGAAGGAGCCGATATGACTCCGAGTGCAAGTGTTCTAGACAACTGTACGAACAACGTACCGGGTAATGAGGTTACAATCAGTGTAGCTTCTTCTCAAACACTTGATCCAGCCGATTTAACGTACTCGGTAGATGGTACTACTTATCAGGCGTCAAACGTGTTTAATAACTTAGCACCTGGTAACTACACAGCTTATGTTCAGCATGCTAACGGATGTATAGAAACAACAACATTTACTATTAATACGCTACAGCCTATTACAATAGATACAGAAGCAGTAACTGCCGATGTATCGTGTAAAGGTGAGGCAACAGGTGAGATTACAGTAACCGCTTCAGGTGGTACAGGTACGCTACAGTACGCAATCTCTCCAGATTTTGTTTACGGTTCATCAAATGTGTTCACTAACCTTCCGGCAGGTGATTACACAGTGAGAGTGACCGATGGTATAGGTTGTGAGGTTGAGACTGCTACATTAACGGTAAATGAACCGGTAGACTTCTTAACTTCAGTAATCGATGTTGTAACACCTGAAATATGTTTCAATGCTCAGGATGGTACAGTGACTATCTCTGTAACAGGAGGTACAGCACCGTACTATACAAGCCTTGATTCAAATAACCCTGCTGATTTTGTACAGGATGTGTTCACTTATACAGGTCTTGCAGCAGGTACACACACTATTTATGTTACCGATGCTAACGGATGTAGTATTCCTGTTCCGCTAACCTTTGATGTTGAACCGGGAGCCGATATGACTCCGAGTGCAAGTGTAGTAGACAACTGTACGAATAACGTACCGGGTAATGAGGTTACAATAAGTGTAGCTTCATCACAAACACTTGATCCTGCTGATTTAATATACTCGGTAGATGGTACTACTTATCAGGCATCAAATGTGTTCAACAACTTAGCGCCGGGCAACTACACAGCTTATGTTCAGCATGCTAACGGATGTATAGAAACAACTACATTCACTATTAATACGCTACAGCCTATTACAATAGATACAGAAGCAGTAACTGCCGATGTATCGTGTAAAGGTGAGGCAACGGGTGAGATTACAGTGACTGCTTCAGGCGGTACAGGTACACTACAGTACGCCATCTCTCCAGCCTTTGTTTACGGTTCATCAAACGTGTTCACTAACCTTCCGGCAGGTGATTACACAGTGAGAGTGACCGATGGTATAGGTTGTGAGGTTGAGACTGCTACATTAACGGTAAATGAGCCGGTAGACTTCTTAACTTCAGTAATCGATGTTGTAACACCTGAAATATGTTTCAATGCTCAGGATGGTACAGTTACTATCTCTGTAACAGGAGGTACAGCACCATACTCTACAAGCCTTGATTCAAATAACCCTGCTGATTTTGTTCAGGATGTGTTTACTTACACAGGTCTTGCAGCAGGTACACACACTATCTATGTTACCGATGCTAACGGATGTAGTATTGCTGTTCCGTTAACCTTTGATGTTGAGCCGGGAGCCGATATGACTCCGAGTGCAAGTGTTGTAGACAACTGTACGAATAACGTACCGGGTAATGAAGTTACAATCAGTGTAGCTTCATCACAAACACTTGATCCAGCCGATTTAACGTACTCGGTAGATGGTACTACTTATCAGGCGTCAAACGTGTTCAACAACTTAGCACCGGGTAACTACACAGCTTATGTGCAGCATGCTAACGGATGTATAGAAACAACAACATTCACAATTAATACGCTACAGCCTATTACAATTGATATGGCTACGGTAGTTAATAATGTATTATGTTTTGGTGAAGAGACAGGTGAGGTTATGGTAACTGCTTCAGGTGGTACAGGTACGCTACAGTATGCAATCTCTCCAGACTTTGTTTACGGTTCATCAAATGTATTCACTAATCTTGCAGCAGGTACTTACACAGTAAGAGTGACCGATGGTATAGGTTGTGAGGTTGAAACAGCAACTTTAACAATAACTACGCCGGCAGAAGCTCTTGCAGCAACTTATGTAGCTGTAGATGAAACTTGTATTGGAGATGCAAACGGTTCGGTTACAATTTCTGTAACAGGAGGTACTGCTCCATATTCAACAAGCTTAGATGGTGTAACGTTTGTTCAGGATCAGTTTACTTATACAAATCTTGCAGCAGGTGCTTATACTATTTATGTAACAGATGACAGTGGTTGTACAATAACTCCTATTGATTTTGTAATTCAGCAGGGTATTAACACTCAGCCAAATGTTGATGTTGTGGCAAACTGTATGAATAACATGCCGGGTAATGTAGTAACAATTAATATTGATGCACAATACTTAGGGGATGTTCAGTACTCTGTAGATGGAATTAACTACCAGGCTTCAAATACATTTATAGATATTGTGGCAGGTACACATACGGCTTATGTACAACACATAAACGGATGTATCCAAACGGTCGACTTTGATGTAGAAGACCATCAGCCGGTAAATGCTACGGCAACAGTTACTCAAAATGTAATTTGTTACGGAGACGATACTGGTGAAATTGTAGTTACAGCTACAGGAGGTACAGGTCAGTTAGAATATGCTATCTCTCCTATATATACTTATTCAACAAACAACACCTTCTCTTCACTAATTGCAGGTACATATACCATAAGGGTAAGAGATGAGCTAGGTTGTGTCCAGATAATAAACAATGTTGTTATAACTCAGTCTGAAACTCAGATTATAGCATCTGCCGATTGGACCGGAGAGACTTGTTATAACGCTAACGACGGTAGTATAACGGTAACAGTATCTGGTGGTACTGCGCCATACTCAACAAGCTTAGATGGTGTAACCTTTATCCAGGATCAGTTTACTTATACAAACCTTAACGGCGGTCAGCATGTACTGTTTGTTCAGGATGCGGCAGGATGTCAAATTGTACCTATAGTATTTAATATAGAGCACGGTGTTGTACTTAATCCGGTAGTTGAGGTAACTCCAATTTGTACAAACAACGTATCGTTAAGTATGCTTACGGTTACTAACATTAACCCTGTAATTGTTGATGATGTTATGTACTCTCTTGACGGAGTGAATTATCAGTCATCAAATGTATTTACAGACCTTCCTGACGGAAACTATGTAGTATATGTAATGCACGCTAACGGATGTGTTACTACAAGAAACGTAATGGTTAGACATGAAAAACCAATTCTTGGAGTATTAACAGTTGTAGATGCGCTTTGTAACGGTGAAGATAACGGTACTATTACAGTAAACGGTTCAGGAGGAATAGGAACACTTACTTATGGTATTGCTCCAGACTTTGATATGACCGAAAATAACGTGTTTAACGTTGCAGCAGGTCAATACACAGTGAGAGTACAGGATGAAACAGGATGTTATAAAGAGTATACGGCTACTGTAAATGAGCCTTCGGAAATAATACTTACAGAAGTTGAAGTGTATCCGGAAATTTGTGAGAACGATGATAATGCAGCAATTCTTATTGATATAACAGGTGGTACTGCACCATACTCAACAAGTATGGATATGGACGAACCATTTGAAGTAGGTAAGGATATGTATACAGATCTTGATGGTGGGCAAACCTATACCATTTATGTTAAGGATGCTAACGGATGTGTAGCCTCTATAGATGTATGGATTGATGCACCAATAATGATTAATGCACAACCGGAACTTGTTTACAACTGTGATGAAAATGTACTTACAGTAAACGTTGAGACAGGAGTACAGGGTGCTGTAACTTACTCACTAAACGGAGGTGCTCCTCAAACAAGTAATACGTTCACAAACCTTGTAGATGGTACTTATGTGGTAGATGTGCTTCATGATTCAGGATGTATTGACAGTACTGAACCTGTAACAGTAACTAATACTACTGCACTGATAATGATACTTGCAGAATCTGATATTAATGAGATTACAGCAACAACAACAGGTGGTTCAGGAGGTTATACTTACACTTTAAACGGTGAAGATATGGGAACAGATAACGTGTTTGAGATTTACTCAACAGGAACCTATGTGGTAACTGTAACCGATAACAGAGGCTGTGTAGCCGAGAAATCATTATACTATGAATTTGTAGATATTCTTCTTCCTGATGTTATGTCACCAAATGACGATGGTATTAATGATACATGGGCACCTGGTCATGCAGAAAATTATCCTAACCTTGAGTTCTTTGTATTTGACAGGTATGGTCGTAAACTGGCTACACTTAGACAAGGACAGGAGTGGGATGGTAGATATAACGGACAGGAGTTACCTACTGGAGATTATTGGTATATTGTAAAACTAAATAATCCTGAGGATGACAGGGAGTTTGTCGGACACTTTACTATTTTCAGATAATAAATTCATAAATAGCCATGGCTGCTTTTGCAGCTGTGGCTTGAATTAAATAACAAGGCCAAAATACACACACAATGAAAAAAACTTTTCTCCTAATAACTTTACTACTTACAGCATTTGTAATGCGTGCTCAGGAGTTAACTATACCAACACATACACAGTATCTGGCAGATAACCCTTATATTATATCTCCTGCTTATGCAGGTATTGGTGACCATGTGAAAGTAAGGCTTAACGGACTTACACAATGGGTAGGGATTAAAGATGCCCCGGATATGCAGTCGCTCGCAGCAGATTTAAGGATAGCCGATAATACCGGTATTGGTATGTTTTTATATAATGACCGTAATGGTAATACCAGGCAGTATGGCGGTAAAGTATCTTTTGCACACCATATTATATTAGATAAGTATACAGATCAGTTTCTATCGTTTGGTATTTCATATAACCTTAACCAGTTTAAGGTAGATATCGAAAATATCACAACCCCCGATCCCTCTATAAACAATAACCGTTATGTTGTGAATCACAACTTTGATGTTGCATTATTATATAGAATAGGGGAGTTTTACATTAGTGCTACCGGTGCTAATATATTGAATAAGGATCTTGATATTTTTGCAATACAGGAACCAAACAGGCTTAGAAACTATCAGTTTTATACAGGTTATACGTTTAAAGGAAGTGGTAATTGGGAAGTAGAACCATCTTCATTCGTTCAGTATTTTGAAAGTGACGGAAGATCTACTACAGATATTAACCTTAAATTTCGTTATATGGATGGCGATGACTACTATTGGATAGGCGGTAGCTACCGTTTTCTTAACGATCAGTTAGGAAATCCAATAAATATTGGTCCAATGGTTGGAATTAACGTTTCAAATTTCTATTTTGCCTACTCATATCAGTTAACCACAAATGAGCTTCTTGCTTATAACAGTGGTACACATATGATAACTGTAGGTCTGGATATATTCCAGGGCATCAGTAACTGTCCTTGTACATGGCATTAAACACTGCATCTGTTAATTGTTATGTTTTGGGGGAATAACTAAAAATGCGCTAAGAGAAAAAGAAAAGAAAGCCTAATGTTTCACTTAAAAATCTATGATTATGTATCAGGTTTTATGTTATTCGTTTGGAGCCTTCTTTTTATTAGCATCGGGGAAGCTAATCCTGGCGGGGATAGACAGAAACAATATACGCTTTAGGAGTATAGGTGTTTGTAACCTGTTTATTTCTGTAATCCTGCTTTTTGTAGGGGCTTGTTACCTTTGTTAAGGAAAAAACTGCTTAAAAAACAAAAAGAGCTGCCTTATGGCAGCTCTTTTTGTTTACGTGTTTTCGGTTGTTATATTCAGTATTTTCCTGTATTTTAATAGTTGATGTCTTTTGTTATTATTGGGTTTTAAAAATTATTATATGGCAAAATCTAACCTAGTAAACTTAGATGCATTAATTAAAAGAGAAGATTTTGGGGTCAATGTAGAAGAACAAGAAACTTTTGAAAGTTTTAGTACGATATCTTTAAGAGATTTTACGAAAGGAGCTTTAGTAGGACCTAATTTAAGAAAACCCGATTTTCAAAGAGAAACAAATCATTGGAGACCTGAACAAGTCCTTTCTTTACTCGAAAGCTTTGTTAATGGAGATTTAGTTCCATCTGTGATTTTATGGAAATCTCCAACTTATCTTTTTGTAATTGATGGAGGTCACCGACTTAGTGCACTCAGGGCTTGGGTAGAAGATGACTATGGAGACGGAGCCTTATCTTATGAGTATTTTGGTAGGGATATTTCACCTGAACAAAAGAGGATAGCAGAAAAAACTAGAAGATTGGTTAATAACTCGATAGGTAGTTATAAACAATTAGAATTAAAGAACGACAAAACAGATATACCTGCTGAAGAGAGAAGGAAAATCAGTAAGATGATATCAAGGGGTTTACAAGTGCAATGGGTAAAGGGAGATGCCGACAAAGCAGAGCAATCTTTCTTTAAGATTAATACTCAAGGCACCCCTTTAGATAGTATCGAAGAATTACTTTTGAAAAATCGAAAAAAACCGATACCAATATCTGCCAGGGCAATTATTAGAGCCGGGACAGGGCATAAATATTGGTCCTATTTTTCTATAGAAAAATCGGAAAGTTTAGAAAATATGGCTAAAGATTTTCATAAGACTTTATTTGAACCAGAAATAAAAAGACCAATTAAAACATTGGATTTACCATTGGGGGGATCTAAAGGAGTTAGGACTGCGCTTGATATATTGATTGATTTTATGGTTATATGTAACAAAGACCAACTGGGTCGACCTAATAAAGTTGATGATTATGAGGACGATTATGATGGAGAAGCTACAGTAGGTGTGTTAAGGAAATCCTTAAAATTAGCGAAAAGAATTTCTGGCAACGATTCGGGAAGTTTAGGTTTACACCCAGCGGTTTATTTTTATGGACCAAGTGGAAGGCATTCCAGAGCCATGTTTATGGGGGTTACAGAATTATTATCTAAGAAATTAATTAACAATGATTCCACCTTTTTCGTAAAATTTACACATGCTAGGGAGAAATTAGAAGAAATATTGATTGGGTCTAAGGATTTAATAGCTACTATATTACAGAAGCATTTGAGTCATAAGAGAAATATGATTTTTAGTGAATTACTAAATGAATTAGTGAATAAAATTAATAAGAATGAATTAATTACTGATGCAGATATTGTGAAAATGACTAAACTTGAAGGGAAAATAGTTTTAGGAGAAGTCGGAGGCTCAAATACTGCTTTTAATGATGAAACTAAAAGTAAATCGTTTATTTATACGGCTTTGAAGTCTGCAATGAAGTGTCCTATATGTAAGGGGTATTTGGATCCTGAAAAATCAATATCTTATGATCATATACAAAGGAAAAGCGAAGGAGGAATGGGAGATTCAAGTAATTGTCAGTTAACACACCCTTATTGTAATCAGTCCATTAAAAATTAAAAACAAAAAGAGCTGCCTTATGGCAGCTCTTTTTGTTTTTCTTACAAAGTAATTATTGTTCTTTGCTGTATATAAATATGCCGTCTTCACCAAGGTCTATATAAAGCTTTTTGTCTTTCATATAAAGGTTTGCAGTGTCGCCTGTACCGTCAGCAAAAATTATTTTAAGCTTTTGAGCGTCATCTTCGTTAACTATACTATACACACCTTTTTCTTCATCACCGGGCATGGTTTGTTTTATTTCGTTTCCGTTTACAATCATTTTCATCTGTTTTAGTGCAGCGATTGTAGGTGCCATACTCTCTTTAGCCTGAGCAATAGCTTCCGGCGGAGCCTGTGCCTCAACTTCTTCAGAGAATTTTACATCATCGTTAGCAAGGTCAAAATAAATTCCCTGGCTGCTTAGAACATCTAAACCTACTAAGTTCCATGAACCTTGTAAATCTTTATCAGTTAACTTTTGTGCAAATCCAACAGTTGTAGCCATACAGAAAGCAAGGCATAAGTAAATTAAATTTTTCATAAATGTTTATTTTTCAGCGAATATAATTAAAAATAATCAGTGTGTTATTTTTGTATTTCATAAAAAAGCCCCACTTATCGTGAGGCTCTCTCAAATTACAAAACTAACTCAACTTAACTTATTGTTTGTTTAGTGATCTTAAATAATTACGGGTTTTAATACCACTTTCTTTAAGGTCTTTTTCTTTCCATTCGCCGGTAGAAGATGCTGATTTTTGTAACATACTGCAGGTTTCATCCTTGTCAGATATAGACCATGTTATCCAGCTTAACCCGCGTTCTTCCATCCAGTCAATCCATTGTTGCCATTCATCATAGTTAATAGGTCCGTCACCGCTGGCTTCCATACCTGCGCTTTCAGATATAAATACCGGTAACCCCGATTCTATTGCCTTGTCAGTACGATCTCTTAATTCCTGTTTATGTGTAGCAGCATAAAAGTGAACGGTATACATAAGGTTGTCAAACCCTTTAATAGGATCGGTAGCCGGGAGGTTAATGTCCTGATCCCAGTGGGGGCAACCTACCAGTATAATATTATCAGGATCATTTTTCCTGATAACCTTTATAATCTGTTCGCTATAAGATTTAACGTCAGCCCAGCTTTCATCGTCAGGCTCATTAAATACCTCATAAATTACGTTAGGGTAGTTGCCGTATTTTTTAGAAACCTGTTCAAAAAACAGCTTAGCTTCTTCAAGATTAATGTTGTGGCTATGCCAGTCTATTATTACATAAATATCGTTTGCAATAGCACCTTCAACAACAGCCATTATTTTCTCGGTAGCAAACTGTGGGTTTTGTATATAAGTATCGTTACCAACTTCAATACCCATAGCAGCACGCACTACATTTACCTTCCAGTCATCTTTAAGCCATTTTACAGTCTCCTGATTGTAAAAACGGGGCCAAAAGCTATGCCAGCCAAAACTAACACCTCTCAGTATTACATGTTTGCCTTTTTCATCTGTAAGTTTAGTGCCTTTTACACTTAACTGCCCATGCTTTGAAACCTGTGCAAAAGCTGTAAAGCCAAACAGTAGTAAAAAAGCGATATGTTTTATTCTGTTTGTCATTTTTTATTTTTTAGAAAGCCTAAGTACTACAATGTCATGCGGAGCAACTTTACCTTTAAAGGCTTTTTTAGTGTTACCAGCTTTTTTATGATTCCAAACGTCATAAATATCGTAGGTGGCAGAATCAAAAGATGTTTCTAAATTAAAGATATCGTCTTTAATGGTGTGTTCTTTCCAGTTAAAGTTAATACTCTTGTCGTCTTCGCTTCTGTTAAGGAAAGCAACAGCCCAATCACCATTTTCAAGAGGTTTAACCCATGTTTCAAGTCCGTTATCGTTATTATATCTAAAACCCTGTATTCCCAGTTTGTCCTGATTAATGGCAATCATATCTTTATTGGTAAGTATCTCCAGTGTTTCTTTGCTCATACTCCTAAAGTCGTTACCTGCAATAAGCGGAGAAGCTACCATACACCAAATACTGAAATGCGATTTATCTTCGGTATCGTTCATTTCGTTACCTACTTCCATCATGTCAAAATCATTCCAATGGTCTGGTCCCGAATATTTTCTGATACCTTTTCTCATGTCAACAATTTTCATAAAGCCCCATGAAGACCAGTTTTCAGGGTGTTTGAATTCGCAGTCAAAACAAGGATAAATGTCACCCGATATTCTCCACATGTTACCCAGTGGTTCACCCCATTCCCAAGGTTGATTGTCACCCCATTCGCAAAGGCTGAAAAGAATTGGTCTGCCGGCAGTTTTAAGAGCATTGCTCATTGTAGTATATGCTTCTGTAGCGTTAATACCTTCTGTATTACACCAGTCGTATTTTAAGAAATCAATGCCTAATGAAGCATAGAAACGTGCATCCTGATATTCGTAACCTCTGGTACCCGGGTAGCCTGCACATGTTTTAGTGCCTGCACAGTTGTAAAGCCCGAATTTTAAACCTTTAGAATGAACATAATCTATCAGGGCTTTCATTCCGCTTGGAAATTTTTTTGGATCGGGCACTAAGTTTCCGTTTTCATCTCTTTCGCGTGTCATCCAGCCATCGTCAAGCACTATGTAGGTATATCCGGCATCTCTCATGCCCGATGAAACCATAATATCGGCAGTTTGCTTTACAAGATCTTCATCAATATTGGTAGCAAAGGTGTTCCATGAGTTCCATCCCATTGGCGGAGTCATGGCAAGTCCCTCAAATTTTGTAGGTTCCTGTTTGTAAACATTTCCCTGAGCAAAAGCCGTTGCACTTAGTGCCAAACTTAAAATGCTGTAAATAATTTTTTTCATTCTTAAAGTTTTATGCGAGGTTGTACTATATATTAATTATGCGGTTTATTTTGCTTACGCATTTGTTATTTGTTGTGGTTTGCCACATTTGAGACCAATATTATTTAATATTCCTTTAGAAAAAGGGGAGACTATATAACCTGTACTGTATGGTTTTATTGCTGGCTATAAATGATTAAAACATTCCCTGATTTATAATCAGGGAATGTTTCACAAAAAACAAAATTGCAATGTATGAGTTTATTAGTCTACGGTATAACCAAAGTTGTCAAAATAGTAATTGTGGGTTTCTCCGGTAAATTCCTGGAATGAAATGTTTTGCAGCGCTTCAGGCATTCCGCCAAGATCTTCCCAAGTGAAACGGACATCAATCCATTCTTCGGTAGTTTCAAATGAATAATTTGCATCTCCCCAGTTATTACCATTAAAAATAAGGACTAGTTTACCAGCCTCGTCAGAACGTACTGCAAAATGAATACCTGTATACTGAGAAATTTGATCATCCCAGTTCCAGTTACCCTGTATGTTATCCCATCCGGCGATTTCTTTTGTGAAAAAAGTTGTTCCCTGATAGGCGTCAGCCTCATTAGTGATGTACTCATGGCTATCTCCCTGTATGTCCCAAGGAGCATAAAAAGCATCATCATAAATAGCAGTGCCAATAGCAGTATCCCATTCAGAAGAGCCCGAAATGGTCTCAACCTGTACATATTTTCCGTTAGAGTCGGCAGGTACAATAGCAACAATTTTGTTAATGCTGCTTGAAACGATTTCTGCTTCAACACCACCAACAGTAACTACAGGATTAAGGAAGTATTTACCATAAATAGTAATCTCTTCTCCTTCGGCAGCGTTTATAGGCTGGAAACTTTTTACAGTTGGGGCAGGTGGTGCAACTATAAAAGGATATACTGCAGTGCCACGCGGGGTAACTACCTTAAGTTCGTTTGAAGCATTTTCATAAGGAGTATCTTCATTAATTGTTATAAAAATAACTTCATCGGTAACAAGTGTCGAACTGAAATAAGTATCTACTTCATTAAAGTAAATTTTTTGTGTACCTGTAAACCCACTACCGCGAATAATATACATATTGTTAGCATAACCATACTCAACAAGTGAGTCATTCTCTGCATAGCTAACGCTTTCAATGCTTGGTTTTCCGGGTTTTGTACTATCGTCATCACTACATGAGACTACAAGTAATATTGCGAATACAGAAAGTAAGCCCAATATATGTTTTAATCTAAAGTTCTTCATAACTCTGTTTTTTTAATATTAGTCAAATGAATATGGTACCGGATCTTCTAACAATAAAGGGTTTTTAGCCACATCGTTATCAGGGTAATCCAGGTAGAAATCAGATTCATCCGGAGTAAAATGTTCTTCAAGGTCTTTATTACCTCTGTTTTGTGCAGTAATCATAGCAATAGCCTGGGCTCTTGGAATTCTTCCAAGGTCAAACCAAAAATCACCTTCAAAACAAAGTTCACGTCTTCTTTCAAGGAAAAGTTCGTCAAAAGTAAATGAGGTAACACTAGGTAAACCCGCTCTGTTTCTTACAGCATTGTATGAGCTTAATGCAGCAGCATCTGAAGTGCTTCCTCCTCCGCCAAGAATAGCTTCAGCATGTATAAGTAATAAGTCGGCATATCTCATAATGTAGGTGTTATTTTCCATCATGTTCCATAAATCAACAGGACCTGTTACATCGCCGTTAGCAATACCTATACAGTATTTTTTAATAGCCGCACCAGCTCCCTGTCCGCCAATTTGCTCGGCTTCAGGGACAACGAAGCCTGCTTGTATTTCAGTACCACTGTTAATACGAACAGTCATATTAGGGTACTCTGCACCAGGAAACATAATAGTTTCTTTTCTTCTTAAATCACCAGGTTCTGTATATATGTTGTACATAGCGTCTTGAGACGGAGCAAATACACCACCATAAGAAGCGTTTGAAGTTGTTAATGCAGCAGTACTAATTCCAAACTGAGTGTTGCAGTTGTTGGCAGAACCATAATTACCATCGGTTACCCACTGGATGGCAAAAATAGATTCTTCGTTATTGTTATTAGGATAAGTAAACAGGTCGGCAAAACTTTTATCAGGTAGCGATTCTCCGCCCAATAGTTTAAACTCACCACTGTTTATTACTTCTTCTGCCATTTGTTTTGCATCGCTGTACCTTTGTTGATACAGGTACACCTTAGCAAGCATAGCTTTAGCAGAACCTTTAGATACACGGGCATTAGCAGTATAGTTTGAAGATCTTGTTTTGTCGTATAGGTTTTCAATAGCAGCCTGATAATCCATCTCTATTAATGTATAAACATCTTCAATTCTGTTTTTATTTATAACAGGATTGTCTGCAAAGTCACCATTATTTTCAATAATTGGTACATCTCCCCATAGCCTAACAAGATAAAAATAAGCAGTAGCTCTCATAAAGTATGCTTCTCCAATGGTATTTTGAAGCACTTCCTGACTTACAGCAGAACCAACACGTTCTGGTAAGAAATTAATAATAAGGTTTGCCTGTGCAATATTTGCCCATAGAGAGCTCCATCCGTTAACAAGTTCGGGGTCACTGCCATTTAGAGAAAAAGTCCTCATGGCATTAACATCGCTCGATCCTGTGTACATGTTTCCTGAACCTACTTCGGCAACAGCAAAGAAAAACTTATTATTAAACTGGAACCAGGTTCTGGCATACATACCGTTTGTAGCCGATTCTACCTGTTCGTTAGTGCTGTAGTAATCGTCAAGCGCGATAGAGTCTTCCGGAGGGCGGTTTGTGAACTCTTCTGAACAAGAGGTAAGCATTGTAAGCACAAATGCCAAACTACATATTTTGTATAAATTTAAAAATCTTTTCATTTTCATTTTTTTTAAAATTCTACATTAACTCCTACAGAAAAAGTTCTTGGTGATGGGTATCGTCCGTTGTCAATACCTGTAAGTAGCTGATTTTGGTTGAATGAGCCAATTTCAGGATCATACCCTTTATACTTGGTAAAAGTGTGAAGGTTTTGAACAGAGCCGTAAATACGTACTCTTGACATTTTTAATTTAGAAATTACATCCTGAGGAAGTGAGTATCCTAAAGTGAGGTTCTGAATTCTGGCATAAGACCCGTCTTCAACATAACGGCTTGATATTTGTACGTTAGTATTAGCATTACCCGAAACTACTCTTGGAATATTAGTGTCTGTATTCTCAGGAGTCCAGAAGTTTGCAGCATCAGTAAGTGCATTTTGATATAGTTGGCCGTTTTGTGTTCCGTTCCTGTAAGTAAGATTCATTACGTCATTTCCATAAGAGCCCTGTACAAAAACAGAAAGATCGAAGTTTTTGTATTTAAAATTGTTGGTAAAACCAAAAGTGAAATCCGGATGAGGATTACCTATAAAAGTTTTATCTTTAGGATCAATCACACCATCACCGTTTACGTCTTTGTACTGAACGTCACCCAGCCATGTTTGACCAACGCCTTCTCCAACAGGCTGTTCAAACTGTATAGGAGCATTGTTAAGCTGATCCATAGTTTGGAACAGTCCTACTACCTCATATCCATAAAACATACCAATAGGAGACCCTACCTCAGTATTTGTTACAACAACAGGCTGGTAACCGTTAGTGTTTACTTCCTGAGTAAGTGATAAACCATTAGATAGGCGTGTTAGTTCGTTTTTATAGTGTGAGAATACAAGAGTAGAGTTCCATGAAAAGTCACCTGCACCTTTTGTACTATAGTTTAAGGTTATATCATAACCTTTGTTTTGCATTTCACCAAGGTTAGAATATGGCGAGTCAACCCCTCCATACTGAGCACCTCCACCAGTTAAATAGTAAGGCCAAGGCGTTTGGAAAAGGAATCCGTCAGATTTTTTAACGTAGTAATCCAGGTTTGCCGATAGTCTGCCATCAAGTAGTGTAAAGTCAAGACCAAAGTTTGTTTGACGCATTGATTCCCATCTTAAACCAGGGAAAGGAAAGTTAGAAGGCAGGAAGCCTGGGCCAATGCCTGAGTTTTGTTGCCCAAGGTAAGCTGTATACCTATTGTTAGGTATTTGCTGATTCCCAGTTTCTCCATAGCCTACCCTAAACTTAATGTTGTCTATATATTCACGTGTACTCTCCATGAATGACTCATTAGAAAGCTTCCATGAAACAGCAACTGCAGGGAAGTATCCCCATTGATTATCTGTAGTTGGGTCAAATTTAGAGGAGCGGTCTGCTCTCCATGAAGCTGAAAGTCCGTAACGGTCGTTAAAGTCATAAATTAAACGACCGAAAAAAGAGTATAAGGCCTGGCTGCCTTTGTAACTCGTTACTTTACTTTGTGCAGGGTCGCTAAGATTTAAACCGTAAACGTTGTTAGTTTGAAAACCTGTAGCTGTTGCCACAATACCTTCCCAATGGCTGTCATTAGCTTCCTGTCCGGCAAGTAACGTGAAGTTGTGTTTGCCTAAGCTTTTGGTGTAAGTAAGAAGGTTTTTAATGTTTGTAGAGTACCAGTTTTGTCTTCTCTCCATTAAGTCGGCACTTGGGTTAGTTTGTACACCCCAACTGTAAGAAGGAGTGAAATCGGTGTTTTCAGAGAATTCGGTATTAGCACCAAGTTCAATTCTATATTTCAGTCCGTCAATAATATCGGCTTCAGCAAAAACATTTCCAAGGAAATTTTTTCGAACCAGTTTGTTTTCTTTAATAAGAGCCTCAGCAACCGGGTTAAAGTAAGTGGAGTTCAGTTCATTACTTGTAGGTCCGGCAAAGCTTCCGTCAGGGTTTCTAACCGGTATATCTGGCGCTTGTAGTAACGTATTACTTATTATACCACCATAACTTTGGTTAATTGTAAGCTTTTCGTTAGTAATACCTGTATTTGCATTTACACCTACTTTTAACCAGCTTTTAACCTGTGAGTCAAGATTAATACGCATGGTGTATCTTTTGTATCCTGATCCTAAAAGCACACCTTCCTGATCAAGGAAACCACCTGATATATAGTATCTGGTAGCATCTTTAGCTCCCGAGAATGAAAGCTGATGACTGTGTGAATAGGCTGTTTGGTATATCTCATCCTGCCAGTTTGTACCAGAACCTAAAAGTTCAGGATGCTGAAATTCAGGACGAAAGTCAGATTCGTTAAAACCGTAAGCCAGCCATAATGCTTTTTGCTGTCTGGCATAGCCCTGTAGGTCAAGTACGTCTAGTTTTTTGTAAATATTCTGGATAGAAGTGTAACCTTCGTAGGAGATTTTACCTTCACCTTTTCTACCTGATTTTGTAGTAATAATGATAACACCGTTAGCTCCTCTCGAACCATAGATAGCTGTAGCAGATGCATCTTTAAGGATGTCTATAGAAAGGATGTCGTTAGGGTTAATCATAGAAAGCGGACTCACAGCGTTGTTACCTGCGCCTCCGTTTGATGAGAAATCACTACCTGATATTGGTCTTCCGCTGGTAGAAATGTTAGTACCGTCACCGGAAATTGGCACACCGTCTATAATGTATAAAGGCTCGTTAGTACCTGAAATCGATGTTGTACCACGAACCCTGATTGAAACAGCACTACCCGGCTGTCCGCTGTTGTTTGTTACCGAAACACCCGCTGCTTTACCCTGAATCATTTGGTCTACAGTAGTTTGTTTTAGGTTTTCGATGTCTTTTGTACGAATACTGGATACCGCACTGTTTACATCATCTTTCTTTTGAGCGCCATAACCAATTATGACTACATCGTCAAGAAGTTGTGAGTTTTCTTCAAGGGTAACGTTAAGTACGATACGTCCTTTTACTGCTATTTCCTGAGTTTGATATCCTATAAAGGTATATACTAGAACAGCATTTTCAGGCGCTTCGATGGCATAATTTCCATCAATATCAGTAGCGATGGCTGTATTACTGCCTTTAACGCTAACATTGGCTCCCGGTATACCAAAGCCAGTGTTATCTGTCACGGTACCGGTAACAGTGGTTTGCGCCTGCAACGCACTAAAAGAGCAAAATAAAAGCAAGTACAGCAATGTATTGCCTCGTTTAAGCCAATTAGTAAAATAAAGTAATGTAATCCCCATAATTAATTTGTGTTAGGTTAGTTACTAATTTCTAAATAAATAAACACTTTAATTTTGCTTTCGGTAATTTTAGAGTTCATTTATTGATAAAAACAAATTTATGGGAGATGTTAAGCGTTTGTTAATATTATTTTATCATTTAATGATAATATTTTCTCTAACGTTTGCGTAAATAATATATCATAAAAATATACTTACTTTTATAAGGATAATTAATGTATTGACTGTCAGTGGTTAAAATATCGTAAAGCGAGGGTTTTGAGGTGTATTTTTTAGTCAGCTTTAGTTTATAAAAAGCGTTTCATGCCATAAAATTCATCCCTGTACTGGCTTGGAGTTGTGTTCTTTATGCTTTTAAATATGCGGTTAAAGTTGGCAATATTGTTAAAACCCGACTTAAATGCAATTTCAGAAATACTCAAATCTTTCTCTATAAGCCATCTTGCAGCATAACCTACTCTTATATCATTAAGGTAGTTAACAAATGTTTTTCCGGTTCGCTTTTTTATAAAACGGTTAAACGATACAGGACTCATACTCGTAATATCAGACACTTCGTCTAAGGTAATCTTGTTAGAGAAGTTTTTTTGTATGTGCTCGTATACCAGTTTCATTTTATCGTCATCTTCAAAAGTATCGTGATCTACGGTAAAAGTAGAGAGCAGTCGCTGGTTTCTGGAATTGGCCATGTCGTGGAGTATGGAAATAATTTCCAGAAAATAATCCATTCCGTCAAGTTTAGAAATACTTATAAGTCTGTTAGCCAGTTCTTCGCCTGTTTTTTTAGAGAACAGTATACCGTGGTTAGATCGGTTAAACATATCCTTAATAGGCATCATTATACGTCGTGATAATAACGAATCGCTAAACAGGTCGTTGTGAAACTGTATGGTTATTTCGTGTACTTTTTTGTTCTTGCAGGTATTCATTTCCCATCCGTGATGCAGGTTTGGACCAACCAGTACGAGTTCTACATCATCTATTTCCTCTATATGATCTCCCACAATTCTTTTTACACCTTTGCCATTAAGTATAAAGTTAATTTCATACTCCGGATGATAATGTATAGGGAAGTCAAAACTATCTTTAATCCTGTCAAAAACCAGGAAACTATCACCTTTTGATAGTGGCGGAATTTCTCTGTGAAATTTTTGAGTGTTCATTTGTATGTTTTTATTTGCAATTATATGATATAATATTGATAAAATAATATTAACTTAAATTTAAGACTAAAATTATCTTTGACATTATCAAAAAAGTACGTTTAAAATTGTGCTTTGTTAAATATTAAGGTCAATAAATTAAGAATTTATCAAGTTTAAAGCATTCTCTTTAAACCAACTACAAATTTAAATGAAAAATAAGATATCAATACTGTTACTGGCTTTAGCTGTAGTTTCCTGCGGGAAATCAGGCAATAAGGAAGAAGTAACGGCTAGTCAGGAAGAAAAAGAAATGGCTGTTGGTGTATTAGCAGATAAAAATGCTACAGCACAAACGGTTGCTTTGTATAAAAACCTTTTCAAACTTAGGGAGAAGGGATATATGTTCGGTCATCAGGACGACCTTGCTTATGGTGTAGAGTGGAAATATGAAGAGGGTAGAAGCGATGTGAAAGATGTTACCGGAGATTATCCTGCCGTATACGGATGGGATATAGGAAGGATAGAAAACAATGCCGATAAAAACCTTGACGGAGTGCCTTTTGATAAAATGAGGCAGTTTATAAAGGAGGTGTACGACAGGGGTGGTGTTAATACCGTAAGCTGGCATGTAAACAACCCGTTAAGTGATGGAGATGCGTGGGATAATCCTGAAGGTACGGTAGCATCGGTACTTCCCGGCGGATCTAAACATGAGGTTTACAAAGGTTGGATGGATAATGCGGCAACATTTTTCCTTTCTCTAAAAGGTAGTGACGGTAATTTAGTGCCAATTTTATACAGGCCATACCATGAGTTTACAGGCGATTGGTTTTGGTGGTGTAAAAATACTACTAGTCCTGAGCAGTTTAAGGAATTGTGGAAATTTACGGTAGATTATTTTGAGCAAAAAGGAGTGCATAATCTTATATATGTATACAATACGTCGGACGCTAATGTGAAAGCAAAAGCCGACTTTTTAGAGTACTACCCTGGTGATGAGTATGTGGATATGATGAGTTTTGATGCTTACCAAATGGGTGAAGGCGAAAAGCTTAAAGAGTATACAGATAACGTACACAGTTTAATTGGTGTAATGCAGGAGGCAGCCGATGAACACGGTAAACTTACTGCTCTTGCCGAGACAGGTTATGAGGCTATACCTTATGAAAAATGGTGGACAGAAATCTTAACCAATGCAATAGGTGATTATAAAATATCATATGTGCTGTTATGGAGAAACCACGGTTGGAACGAGTATATGGATCCACCAAGAATGCATTACTATGCACCATATAGCGGACATGCATACAAAGCCGATTTTGTAGAATACTACAATCAGGATAGCGTGCTGTTCCAAAAAGAAGTGACTAAAGAGAATTTATACCAATAAGCTAAAGCTGTAATAGCAGCTATTTCTAGATATGAGATTAACAGCGATAGACTTAACAATAATTGCACTGTATTTTTTAATGATGATCGTTATAGGTATTGTCATGAAAAACCGTGCAAAGAGAAGTAAAGACAGTTACCTTATGGGAGGTAAAAAGCTCCCTTGGTACATGCTTGGGCTAAGTGATGCCAGTGATATGTTTGATATTAGTGGTACTATGCTTTTAGTGAGTATGGCCTTTTTATATGGTTTTAAAAGTGTTTGGATACCATGGATGTGGCCTGTTTTCAATCAGGTGTTCCTTATGGTATTCCTTAGTAAGTGGTTAAGGAGAAGTAACGCTACTACCGGAGCCGAATGGCTGGGTACCCGTTTTGGGCTTAGTGATAAGGGGGTAAAACAAAGCCATGCTGTGGTAGTTGTTTTTGCGCTTATGCTATGTGTGGGCTATATGGCTTATGCCTTTGTGGGTGTGGGTGAGTTTCTGGAGATATTTATTCCTTATGAAAGTGTAAAAGAGGTATTCCCGTTCCTGGATCAGCATGTGGATGCTTTCCAGGTTGGAACTCCGGCATACGAAACAGCACTTTATGAAGCAAAAGATCTTACAGCTAAATTTTATGGTGTAAGTATATGTCTTGTGGCTACATTCTACAGTATTGTAGGAGGGATGCATGGTATCGTTTTGGCCGATTTTATAAAGTACATGATTATGATTGTATGTTCACTGTTTGTGGGTAGTATCGCTATGATGCATCTGGCTGATTCAGGAATAGCAATTAAAGATATGATGCCTGTAGGGTGGGATAGCCCTATGTTTGGCTGGGAATTGGGTCTTGAATGGCAAAACATTCTTGCCGATGCACAGGTAAAACTGGAAAAAGACGGATACAAACTATTCTCGGCTATTGTAGGGATGATGTTCTTCTCGGGAGTGCTTAAAAGCTTAGCCGGGCCTGCGCCAAACTACGACTGCCAGAAGATATTAAGTACCAAGTCTCCGGAAGAAGCCAGTAAGATGAGTGGGTTCATTTCCATTATCCTGCTTCCTATCCGTTACTTTATGACAATGGGACTTTGTATACTGGGTATACTTTACTTTAAAGATTTAACCCTTGGGCAAACTGCCGACGGAATTAACTTTGAAAGTATAATGCCGGCTGTAATTAACAAGTATCTTCCTGTAGGCTTGGTAGGGCTTGTACTGGCAGGTTTCCTTGGAGCATTTATGAGTAACTTCTCGGGGACGCTTAATGCGGGACAGGCATACTTAGTAAACGATATTTACCTGAAATTTATAAAACCTGATGCCGACAGGAAAAAAATCATCACTATGAGTTACCTGTCGGGTACAGTGATGGTTATACTGGGTGTTGGACTAGGGCTTTTGATTAAAGATGTAAACATGATCTTTAATATTATTACTGCCGGACTTTATGGTGGGTTTGTATGTGCCAATGTGCTTAAATGGTACTGGTGGCGCTTTAATGCAAACGGATTCTTTTGGGGTATGCTTGCGGGTATTATTGCCAGCGCCATCCCTCCGGCATTATCAGTAAGCGGTGTGACCGATTATTTTGACGGTACCCGTATGCTGTATTACTTCCCGGTGTTTATCATTATTCAGTTTGTGGCTTGTGTGGCAGGTTCTTATGCTGCGCCTCCTACAAATCAGGAAACACTTATAGACTTCTACAAAACGGTAAGGCCATGGGGCTTTTGGAAGCCAATTAAAGAGGCGGCTCAGGCTCAGGATCCAACTATTGTAGAAAATAAAAACTTTGGTATCAACATGGCAAATGTAGCCATGGGTATTACCGGACAGATACTGTTAACATTACTCCCTATGTATTTTATTCTTTCAAAATGGACAGGATTTGCCATAGTGCTGGTACTAATGATGGTAATAGTACTGATAATGAAACGTACCTGGTGGAACAGGCTTACCGACTTCTAAAAATAAAAAACAAAAACTTGAATTTAATATAGATTATTATATGGCTAGCGAGATGATTACAAATAACCAGGTAAGAATACCTAACTATGAATCCCTGGTTAAAAAACATCAGGAATTGATTGAAAGAAAAAATACCCCGGTAGATGATACTAATGGTATTTATACAAGATATAAAAACCCTGTAGTTACGGCAGCCCATACTCCTGTAGAATGGAGGTATGACCTTAATGCGGCAACTAATCCGTTTGGCATGGAGCGCATCGGTATGAATGCAGCTTTTAATGCCGGAGCCATGAAATGGAACGGTAAGTATATTTTGGCTGTACGTACAGAAGGAGTAGACAGGAAATCGTTTTTTGCGATTGCCGAAAGTCCTAATGGTGTAGATAACTTTAAGTTTTGGGAAAAACCATGTGTAATTCCTCAGCTTGATGAGCCGGATACCAATGTGTATGACATGAGGCTTATTGAGCACGAAGACGGGTGGATTTACGGTATTTTCTGTACGGAAAGAAAAGATCCTAATGCTCCAAAAGGTGATACCAGTGCAGCAGTTGCTAATGCGGGTATTGTAAGGACTAAAGATTTGGTAAACTGGGAAAGATTACCTGATTTAGTGTCAAATACAGGGCAGCAGCGTAATGTGGTGCTTCACCCTGAGTTTGTAAACGGTAAGTATGCATTATACACCCGTCCTCAGGACGGTTTCATTGATGTAGGTAGCGGAGGCGGAATAGGTCTTGGCTTTGTTGACGATATGACAAATCCGGTTGTTCAGGATGAGAAAATCATTTGTGGTAAAGTATACCATACAATATATGAGCTTAAAAACGGACTTGGACCTGCACCTATAAAAACAGAGAAAGGCTGGCTGCATTTAGCACACGGTGTTCGTAACACTGCTGCCGGACTGCGCTATACACTATATATGTTCATGACCGATCTTAACGATATCTCTAAAGTAACACATATGCCGGCAGGTCATTTTATGGGGCCTGAAGGAGAAGAGCGAGTTGGGGATGTTTCTAATGTGTTATTCTCTAACGGTTGGGCTGCAGATGAAGACGGTACGGTATATATATACTATGCATCTTCAGATACACGTATGCACGTGGCGGTTTCTACAGTAGATAAGCTGGTGGATTATGTAATGAACACACCGGAAGATACCTTTACATCAGCAGGATCGGTAAATACAATTATTACTCAGGTAGAAAACAACAAAAAGTTTTTGTAATGGAATTAAAGTCACAAATGCACAATGAGCTACGCTCAATTTTAGACTATTGGGTTAACAATGCAATAGACGAAAAGAACGGAGGCTTTATTGGAACCATTGACTATACAGAGACTAAACAATATAATGACCCGAAAGGTTCAGTACTAAATGCCCGTATTTTATGGGCATTTTCTGCTTCTTATCCCATCACTCAAAATAAGGAACACCTGCAAATGGCCGAAAGGGCTTTTGATTATATTACCCGTTATTTTTATGATAGGGAGTATGGAGGGATTTTTTGGAGCCTGAATTATGATGGAACTCCAAACGATACCAAAAACCAAATTTATGCATTGGCATTTACCATATACGGCTTATCTGAATTTTATGCTGCTTCCGGAAATGAAGAGGCGCTTAAAATGGCAATAGCATTGTATGAAAAAATAGAAGAATGCAGCTTTGATTCGTTACATAAAGGCTACTTTGAAGCCTTTACAAGGGATTGGCAGCCAATAGATGATTTGCGCCTTAGTGATAAGGATGCCAATGAGAAGAAAACCATGAACACACACCTGCATATTGTAGAGGCTTATGCTAACCTGTACAGGGTATGGAAGGATGAAAAACTGAAACAGGTAACTGCAAATCTTCTCGAAACCATAGATAAGTATTTTATCAATACCGATACTAAACACCTCCGATTATTTTTTAATGAAGAATGGGTAGAGAAGCAAGATGTTGTTTCTTACGGACATGATATTGAGGCAGCCTGGTTGCTGCAATGGTGTGCTGAAGCTATAGAAGATGAAAGCCTTACAGCTATCTATAAAAAACACGCTATGGTACTTACCGAAGGTGCTCTTGAAGGATTGGATACTGACGGTGGTTTGTGGTATGAGCTGGAAATGCACAACAACCATATGATTGAGGAAAAACACTGGTGGCCACAGTCAGAATTATGGATTGGACTGGTAAATGCATGGCAGCTAACAGGCGATAAAAAATACCTTGACCTTACCCAAAAGAACTGGGAGTTCGTTCAGCAGTATATACTGGATAAAACCAACGGAGAATGGGTTTGGGGCGTGAATAAAGATTATTCGCTTATAGAAAAAGATAAGGCCGGTTTTTGGAAATGCCCGTACCATAACTCAAGGGCATGTATTGAACTTATTAAAAGACTGCCTTAATTGAAGGAATAGTACGTCTTTTTGACAAAAAACAAGTAGTTCGAAAACGTTTGAAATCTTAATTTTCAAAAACCTAACACATTATAAAATAAGTGGTTTTTCTGCCCTGAAAAACCACTTGTTCCTAAACGAAACTACTATGAAATCGAATTACAATTCAGCACTTGCGGCATTGTTTCTTACATGTATTACTTTTATAAGCTGTTCGTCAGACGGTGACAATAAAACTACAGAAGGAACAATTGATGAGCCCGTTGAAACCGTTGATGAACTTACCGTAGCTAATGTGCGCAGTTATATGGTGGATGCTAATGCTACCGATGAAACCGTAGCTTTATTTTACAATTTATTTCACCTTTCAAAAACACAGTTTTTAGTAGGGCAGCAGGATGCTTTTAATGGTTTTTATAATAATGATGCGGGAGATTCAGACATGAAAAAGGCAACAGGCAATGATCCGGCTTTGCTGGGGTCTGATTTTATGTTTATTACTGATGATCAGAATAATGAACAGCCTGATAACTGGTTCTATCAGCAGGAAATCCTGATTACAGATGATGTTAAGGAGGCTTACAGTAAGGGAATGGTAAATATTTTCAGTTGGCATTTAAGGGAACCTTTTGAAGGTGAGAGCTTTTATACCAGTGATATGACCGACTATCAAAAGTACAATGCTTTCCCCAGTTTACTTCCGGGAGGTTTAAATCACGACTATTACAAGGCTAAACTGGATAAGGTTGCCAGTGTACTTTCTAACCTAAAGGATAATAATGATAAACTTATACCTGTAATTTTCAGGCCATTCCATGAGTTTGACGGAAACTGGTTTTGGTGGGGGAGTGCTTACTGTACTCCGGCACAATACCAGCAGGTATGGCAGTTTACGGTAGAATATTTAAGAGATACAAAACAGGTGCATAATGTGATTTATGCCTACTCTCCCGATAATTCCTACACAACAGAGAGTCAGTATTTAAACCGTTACCCGGGCGATGCCTATGTGGATATACTGGGTATGGATAACTATGGTGATTTTAACAATCAGGGCACAGCAGGAGCAGTAACAGCAAATGCTAAACTTAAAATGATTTCTGATTTGGCGAAAGAAAAGGTTAAAATCGCAGCAATGACAGAAACCGGATTTCAAATAAATTCTTCAAATAGTCCTATTGACCATTTCTTTTCTGATTATATTTACAGCGCAATGACTAGCAATGATGTGGAATTGGCGTTTGTAATGTTTTGGGCAAATTCACAAGATGGGTATTATGTTCCGCCGGCGGGACAAACAGATACTCAGGATTTTGTAACTTTTGCCAACAAAGCAGGAAGCGTATTACAAAACGATATTCCTGATATGTATACTTTACCACAGTAATAAATGGATATGACAGAGACAAAGATGCTTCCGGCATCGTTAGAACAGTTTATTAAAGAAACAAGTATCGTTTCTTTTGCTCCGGGCAGAATTAACCTCTTGGGTGAACATACCGACTATAATGACGGTTTTGTTATGCCTGCCTCTATAGATAAAAGAATGTACTTTGTACTTACCCCAAGGGAGGACAGTACCATTAACCTGAAAAGCCTGGACATGAAACAGGATTTTTCGATAACAATTGAAAACCTAGCCAAAACAGACCATAAAACCTGGGCTAATTACATTTTAGGTGTAGTAGACGGTTTTATTAAAAAAGGTTTGCAGGTTAAGGGGTTTGATGCCGTTTTTACAGGCAATATTCCTATTGGGGCTGGGGTATCATCTTCGGCAGCTTTAGAGTGTGCAGTTGCGGTAACTTTAAATGCCTATACTAATGCAGGTTTGGATAAAAGCACTTTGGCACAAATAGCCCAAAAGGCCGAGCATAATTTTGCAGGAGTACAGTGTGGTATAATGGATCAGTTTGCCAGTGTATTCGGTAAGAAAGATGCATTAATAAAACTGGACTGTCGCTCGCTGGAACACGAATACAAGCCCTTAAAACTTGAAGGAGCAAGTCTTTTGCTGTTTGATAGTGATGTTAAGCACTCCCTGGCATCTTCAGAATATAATGTGAGAAGAAAACAATGTGAGGAAGGTGTGGCTATGGTAAAAAAATATGTACCGTTGGTAGACAGCCTTCGTGATGTATCTCTCGAAATGCTTGATAAGTATGTATACCCAAATGATACGGTTGTATATAACCGTTGTCGTTATGTGGTAGAAGAAAACCAGCGTGTACAGCAGGTAGCTGCTTTTCTTGAAGCAGGGAACCTTAAAGCTGTTGGACAAAAAATGTTTGAAACCCACGCAGGATTAAGAGGCCTGTATGAAGTAAGCTGTAAAGAATTAGATTTTCTGGTTTCGGCAGTAAGCGATAATCCTAATGTTTTAGGTGGACGATTAATGGGAGGCGGTTTTGGTGGCTGTACCATTAACCTTATAAAAACAGATGCTGTTGATGAGGTAATCCAACAGGTAGGAGAAAGTTATCATAAACAATATAATAAAGAACTGAAAGTATATCCTGTAAGTATAGGGGATGGCGCTACTGTAATAAAAAATGGATAAGAATTTAAACGAATACCCACACAGAAGATATAATGCCTTAACCGGAGAATGGGTACTGGTTTCTCCACACAGGAGCAAACGCCCGTGGCAGGGGCAGGTAGAGAAACATTCGGCAGAGGTAAGACCTCAGTACGATCCCGGTTGTTATTTATGCCCGGGTAATTCCCGTTTGGGAGGAGAACAAAACCCTGATTATAAGGACGTATATGTTTTTACCAACGATTTTTCTGCCCTATTAAAACATTCACCTGATTTTGATGTTGTTGAAGACGATATTTTTAAAGCAGAATCAGAAAAAGGGATTTGCAGGGTAATATGCTTTTCGCCCGATCATAGCCTGACGGTTCCGCAAATGAAGGTGGAAGACATAAGGAAAGTAGTCGATTTATGGATTGAGGAATACCAAACATTGGGTAGTGACCCCGAAATTAATTACGTACAGATATTTGAGAATAAAGGCGAGATAATGGGCTGTAGTAACCCGCATCCGCACGGACAGATATGGGCTTCGCAAAAACTTCCGGTTGAGCCTTCAAAAAAACAGCATTCGCAGCAGGAATATTTTGAAAAGCACGGGAGTACATTACTGTCAGACTATTTGCAAAAGGAACTTCAAAAAGACGAACGTGTAATTTTTGAAAACAACCATTTTGTTGCTGTAGTACCCTTTTGGGCAACATGGCCTTATGAGGCTATGATTATCCCTAAGCGTGCCATGGCAAGAATTACCGATATGACCAATGATGAGAAAACAGCTTTAGCCGAAACCTATAAAAGGCTAACCATGATATATGATAAGGTATTTGATGTTTCATTCCCTTATTCGGCGGGTATACATCAGGCACCTACCGATGGTAAAGAACATAACGAATGGCATTGGCATATGGCTTTCTATCCGCCATTGTTACGTTCGGCTACGGTAAAAAAATTCATGGTGGGATATGAAATGCTGGCTACGCCACAAAGGGACATAACGCCCGAATCGGCAGCACAAATACTTAAAAACCTAAACTAAACCATAATATGAATAAGTTACTGGCAGGCTTGCTTACGTTGCCTTTATTGTTTTCCTGCGGAGACAAAAAGGAAAAAAACGAAGACACAGCCACTACAACCGAGATTGTTACACCCGAAAGAATAACTGTTAAAGGGACTGAACTGTACAAAGGTGAAAAGCCTTATCGTTATATAGGAACCAATTACTGGTACGGAACGCTGATTGCTGCTAAAGAAGGCGGAGACAGGGAACGACTGGCAAAAGAGCTGGATATGATGAAGGAGTACGGTATAGATAACCTTCGTATTTTGGTTGGGGCAGAAGCCGGTACTCAGGATTTTACGGTTAACCCGGCACTGCAGCCGGAACAGGGTCAATATGATAATAACTTGTTAGACGGACTGGATTACTTACTTAACGAAATGGCAAAACGCGATATGCATGCCGTATTATACCTTACCAATAATTGGGAATGGAGCGGTGGTATGGCGCAGTATCTTGAATGGAACGGTAAGGGGGAGTTTCCTAATCCTAATGTTCCGCCTCACACATGGCCTGAATTTATGGAGTATACCAAGCAATTTCATAGCTGTGAGCCTTGTATGGAAGCCTTTAAAAACCATATAAAATTCATATTGGGAAGATCTAACGCTTATAACGATAAGAAGTATACCCAAGACAATACTATTATGGCGTGGCAGGTAGCAAACGAGCCTAGGGTGTTCACTGCAGATAATGAGGAGAAATTTACCCTGTGGCTTAACGATGTGGTGAACCTTATAGATGAACTGGATCCTTATCATTTAATATGTACAGGGTCTGAGGGTAAGGCTGGTTCGGCAGATGATATTGCTATTTATGAACGTACGCACAACAATCCTAAAATAGATTATCTTACAATGCATATATGGCCTAAAAACTGGGGATGGTTTAAGTATGAAAATGCCGAAGAAACCCTGCCTGTTGCCATTACTAATGCCCAACAGTATATTAACGACCATATCGCTGTGGCGCAAAAGCTGAACAAGCCTGTAGTGCTTGAGGAGTTTGGACTTCCGCGTGAAGGGGAGAGTCTTGATAAAAAGGCATCTGTAGCAAACAGGGACACTTTTTATAAGTCGGTTTTCGATAGATTAGAACAAAGCGTTACAGATAAGGAAGCTTTTGCCGGACTTAACTTTTGGGGTTTTGGCGGTATAGGTAAAAACAATCCTGAAAACGGTAAGTGGAATAAAGGAGATGATTTTACTACCGATCCTCCGCAGGAACCACAGGGGCTTAATTCGGTTTTTGCGACAGATACTACTACACTTAACATTATAAAAGAGTACAATAAAGCAGTACAGAAATAACAAAAGGGCTCAGGCCCTTTTTAATGTATATTTGCAGCTTTAACTTAAAACACACCATGAAAAAAGCAACATTATTTATTGCCGCTTTCCTTATGGCAGGAGCCATGAAAGCACAGGATTCTGTAACACTTGATTTACAGTATATGCCTAATAAAAAGTATACTCAGGTAGTTGGTAACGACACTAAAATGGAAATGTCATATGGAGGTGAAGGTGCTAACATGATAATGAAAATGAGTTTTAATAATCTGATTTTAACCGATGGGGTTAAAGCAGGTAGTATTCCGTTAACGATGCAGTCAGAAGTAAGTGTAAGTGTGGATATGGAAGGAATGGATTCCAGTAGTAATGAAATCACTATGAAATTAGCTGGTACTGTTAAAGAGGGTGAGCTTGTTCCTGTATTTACATCTGTTGAATCAGAGGATATGACTGAAGATATGAAAGGTCAAGTTTTTGACCTGATAACAAAAATGATGAAAAACATATCTTTTCCTGAAAAAACATTAAAAGTAGGGGAGTCATTTGTTGCAGAGATTCCTACTTCTGTGCCTTTTGGAGGAGGGGCGATTGATATGTTGGATAAGGGAACCTATAAGCTTGTAAAGATTGAAGCAGGTAAGGCTTATTTTGATGTTACACATGATATTTCTCTTGGAGCTGATTTGGCCGAAGGTGGTTTTAACGGAAAAGGTGGCGGAACAGGGAAAATGGTTTATGATATTGCGAGTAAATATCCTCTTTCCTTGTCTAATGATCTTGCTATGACTTTAAATATAAGTCAGGAAGGTATGAGTGTGGAAATAAAAACAAACACTAAGCAAAGTTTAACCAATACAATAAGCAATAGGTAATATTGAAATTGAAAGTAAAATAAATAAAAAGGGCTTCGGCCCTTTTTTTATTTTTGTACAAAATAGGAAAATATGTCTTCAGTAAATTGTTATTGTGGTTCGGGTAAGTTATTTGTTAACTGCTGTCAGCCTTATATTATTGGTATCGAAAAAGCGCCGACAGCCGAAGCGCTTATGCGTTCCCGTTATTCGGCGTATGTGGTGCAAAATGCCGACTATTTATGGATAACCACTGCGCCAAAAGAAAGAAGGCATCATAGCAAATCGGCTATGCTGGAATGGTCCAGAAGCAACCAGTGGATAAAGCTTGAATTATTAAAAGCTACCGAAACTACTGTGGAGTTCAAAGCGTATTATATTGATAATAATCTTGAAGGGCAAATACACTACGAAAAATCAAATTTTATAAAACAGGGAGATAGCTGGTTTTATGTAGATGGGGAGTATTAATTTGCTTTTTATCGCTTTTTTATGCTGTTTATCAATTAAATAGGGTTTTTAAAAACAAAAAACCTAACTTTAAGATATAAATCCCACAGATTATGGAGTCCACACCCGAAATAATCAGGATTGTACAGCGTTACCTTACTTTTAAAAAGCTTAATCCAGGAGCTATTGATGGCATTGCAGGTAAAAAAACCTATGCCGCGCTGGATAAGCTTAAAGATCTTCCTAAAAGTTGGAAAGACGAAAGAAAACTGGTAGGTGCTATACAATTGTATGCAAAAGAGCAAGGACTTGACCCAGGACCAATAGACGGACTATGGGGACAATGCACCCAGTTGTCATTAGAGGAGTTTTATGGCAAAGCCAAACCAACAGGGAATAAAAACCTTACTACGTTTGCCATATCCTATCCTATTGCACTCACATGGGATACTTCAAAAAAAGTTACTAAAATCACGGCGCATGTCAAAGTTAAAGACAGCGTGCTACGTGTATTAAATAAAGTTCACGATTATTTCAGTAAATGTTTTAACTACTATGTCATGAGAGGTAGTGCAGAATAAATGGTGGGAATTATGGGAAGAAGAAGGCTGGGTAAGCCTGGGGCGTGAACGGAATTACGACTGGATGTATGTCCAGGTAGCAAAATTGTTTTCATAAATTGTGTTTAAGTGTATAGTTACTAGTTATTGGGGGCGAAAGCCCCCTTTTCTTTTACTCTGCTTTAAAAGCTTTTGTATATTTGTTAAAATTAAACCTTACCTATTATGACAATTACAGAAAAACAGATTAAGATTTATGAAATTTTAAAAAATACTTTTGAAGGTCAATTTTCAAAAAAAGAAGGAGAAGATAAACTCAATCAGGAAGTTGGAATGAAATTAGGCTCTGCTAAAATTGTGGTGTCCGTTTTTTTTAAAATTATGGCAGGCGAAAAATTTACTAGAACTTTAAAAATATCAGATTTTAATACTTTTTTATATGGTATATATAAAGATTTTGGTGTAGAGCAGTTAAAAGTTGCATTAAAGGCTTTTGTTTTACATATAGATTATAGTGCAACTAAGAATGACCCAAAAATAGCCTTGAGAAAGGTTATAAAGAGGTACGAAGAACTAATAGTTAATCAAGATATGGTTAATGCTGGAGAAGATGATAGAGAACAGAATGAGATATTGTCTTACCTAAACAAAACAAGAACGAAACAGGAAATAGTTGAAGAGCTTAAAGGAATAGATATTAAAGAGCCGGAAACAGTTTTTATTAATAATAAAGTATATAAAAGAGATAATAAGATTATTGCTTTAATTAAGTTTATAAGAAACTCTGAATGCCAAATATGTAAAACATATATTCGTAAAAAAGATGGTACTAAATATATAGAGGCAGCACATATAATTCCAAAGAGACAGAAAGGACCGGAATCTCCTGACAATATATTATTACTGTGTCCTAATCATCATAAAGAATTTGATTTTGGAGACGTAGAAATACAAATCAAGACTAAAAATGAAATTAAATTTGTAATGAATGGTAATTTATATAGTATAGATTTAAGTTTGAATTAAATGTAACAAAATATATGTTTTTACATCTAATAATAATCAATCAAATAGTATAAATTTAAAATGACATCACACGAAATTGACTACCATATATATGGTGAAGAAATGCAATATGTAGAAATAGAGTTAGATCCGCAGGAAGCTGTAGTGGCTGAGGCAGGAAGCTTTATGATGATGGACACCGGTATACATATGGATACCATTTTTGGCGACGGTTCTAACCAAACACAAGGTGTTATGGGGAAACTGTTCTCGGCAGGTAAAAGGTTGCTTACAGGGGAAAGCCTGTTCATGACAGTGTTTTTAAACCAATACCACGGCAAACGAAAAGTAAGTTTTGCTTCTCCTTATCCGGGTAAAATTGTACCTATTGACCTAAACAAATACGGTGGACGCTTTATCTGCCAAAAGGATGCTTTTCTTTGTGCTGCAAAAGGCGTTTCTGTAGGAATTGAGTTCTCCCGAAAACTGGGCAGAGGTCTGTTTGGAGGTGAAGGTTTCATTATGCAGAAGCTGGAAGGCGACGGTATGGCATTTGTACACGCCGGGGGTACACTGGCTCGTAAAGAACTACAGGCTGGCGAAGTACTAAAGGTAGATACAGGTTGTATTGTAGGCTTTACTAAAGATGTGCATTATGACATTGAATTTGTAGGCGGTATTAAAAACAGCATTTTTGGAGGAGAAGGATTGTTTTATGCAACACTTCGTGGTCCGGGTGTGGTATATATACAGTCGTTACCGTTTAGTAGGCTTGCTGGCAGAATTTACGCATCGGCCCCACAGGGCGGAGGTCAGCAAAGAGGTGAAGGAAGCATATTGGGCGGATTGGGTAATCTGCTTGACGGAGATAACAGATTTTAATAATAATTATCATAATATACAAAAGGGCTTTTTAAGCCCTTTTTTTATTTTAACAGTGAGTGCTTTATTCACACCATAACTATATGTATCTTTGATGCTGGCTTTAGGGGTATTCTGTAAAGAATTGAGAGAGTCCCTTTGAACCTGATTCGGTTTATACCGGCGTAGGGAAAAGCGTATCTGTATACACTTCTATATCCTGATTTCTTTTCGGGAAACTCTTAAGCCATATTTACGCACCATAAAAAATTAAATATGAGAGAGTCTCTTTGGAAATCTGTTTTACAACTAAGGCAAAATTCCCCTTTGGTACATAATATTACCAATTATGTGGTAATGAACAATACGGCAAATGCGCTACTGGCAGCAGGAGCATCGCCTATTATGGCACATGCCCATGCTGAGATTGAAGAGATGGTGAGCATTTGCGGAGCCACGGTTATAAATATAGGTACGCTTGATGAATACTGGATTGAAAGCATGTATAAGGCAGCCGCAAAAGCCCAACAATTGGGTAAGCCCTGGGTGTTGGATCCTGTAGGGGCGGGAGCAAGTAATCTTCGTAATACTACAGTGGCACAACTACTGAAGTATAAACCGACAGTAATTCGTGGGAATGCTTCAGAGATTATGGCACTGGCTAATGCCGGAGGACAAACAAAAGGGGTAGACAGTACACATCAGTCTGTAGAGGCAGTAGCTTCTGCCAAATGGTTTAATGAAAATACCGGAGCGGTAGTTTGTATATCGGGTGCTACCGATGTGATTGTTTCTGCAAATCAAAAAATACTTATCGATAACGGAGATGTAATGATGACAAAAGTAACAGGTCTTGGCTGTATTGCCACGGCTCTTATTGGTGCTTTTGTGGCTAGTGAACCTGATAATGCTACTGAGGCTACAGCGGCAGCTATGGCATTACTGGGTATTGCAGGAGAGATTGCTGTACAAAAGGCTGAAGGACCGGGTAGTTTGCAAATGCATCTGTTGGATAAGTTGTATAACATTACCGAAGATGAGTTCAACACTTATCTAAAAGTCACCATTGAGAATGACTAAGCCGTTTCCATATAAGCTATATCTGGTAATAAGCGAAGAGGCCTGCTGTGGCAGGGATATGCTTTGGGTTGCCGAACAGGCGGTGAAAGGCGGAGTCGATTTGGTACAGATAAGGGAGAAAAATAAAAGCTATCCTGATTTTTTGGAAAACAGTTTAAAACTAAAGGAAATGCTGGACAGGTATCACGTACCGCTTATTATAAACGATAATCCTTTGGTAGCAGTAAACTGTAATGCTTATGGGGTTCATGTAGGGAATTCGGATGTACCTCCGTCTGAAATTAAAAAGAAATGGCCTGATTGTAATATGACGGGTTATTCGGTAGAGTATTTGGAACAGCTAACAGGTGCCGAAATCGAATTTGCCGATTATCTTGGTGTAAGTCCGGTATTTAGTACCCCAACCAAAACCGATACGGTTACCGAATGGGGGCTGGAGGGAATTGCCAAAATAAAAAGCATTACAAATAAACCACTTGTAGCAATAGGAGGGATTAATGAAACAAATGTTCAAGAGGTAATGCAGGCAGGAGCCGATTGCCTTGCGGTGGTGTCGGCAATATGTGCAGCAAGCAATCCTGCTATGGCTGCTCAGACATTACGAAACTTAATAGAAACAGCATGAAAAAGAAATATACATACCCAACAGTATTAACTATAGCAGGTACAGATCCCAGTGGTGGAGCAGGTATTCAGGCCGATTTGAAAACATTTTCGGCATTGGGCTGTTATGG
Organism: Flavobacterium rakeshii; assembly: GCF_009741375.1. Classification (GTDB taxonomy): domain Bacteria; phylum Bacteroidota; class Bacteroidia; order Flavobacteriales; family Flavobacteriaceae; genus Flavobacterium; species Flavobacterium rakeshii. The sequence goes on along the minus strand of NZ_WOWP01000005.1, from coordinate 83,035 downwards.
CATGTCGGTTATTACCGCATTGGTTGCACAAAATACTACCGGGGTAAGGGATATACATAATGTTCCTGCACAATTTGTAGAACAGCAGTTGGATGCCGTTATGGAAGACATACGCCCCGATGCCATAAAAATAGGAATGGTACATACCTCACAGCTTGTTGAGGTAATTGCAGCCACACTTAAAAAGTACCCTGATATTCCGGTAGTGTTCGATCCGGTTATGGTAGCTACCAGTGGTGATAAGCTCATTGAAGATGCTACTATAGCGGTAATCGTTTCACAGCTTTTTCCGTTGGTTACACTAATTACCCCAAATATGGATGAGGCTTCCTTATTGGCTAATATGCCTATTGAAACCGTAGCACAAATGCAGCAGGCAGGACAGGTAATAAGCACTACAGGCTGTAAGGCTCTTTTAATGAAAGGCGGACACCTGCAAACGGAACAACTTACCTCAATCCTTATGGATAGGAATGGGATAGTGAATACCTATGTTTCAGATAAGGTAGATACCAATAATGTACATGGTTCAGGTTGTACACTGTCGTCTGCTATTGCGTCTTATCTGGCAAGGGGAGAGAAGTTGCAAAAAGCGGTTGCCCTGGCTCAGGAATACATTAACGGTGCCATATACCACGGCAGGGATGTGCTTATAGGTAACGCTAACGGACCTTTAAATCATTTTTATAACCCACAAACCATGATAAAAAATGAAATGGAGTGAAAAAGCATGGCAGGAAATACTGCCTATTTATAACGATATTATCCAGATGCCTTTTATAACCGAATTGGCAAACGGAACACTGGACTTAGAAAAGTTTAAATACTATATGCAGCAGGATGCTCACTATCTGGAATATTTTGCACGAACACTGGCAGTGATTGGTGCTAAAGCCCAAAGTGTGGATACCATGCTGGATTTTATACGTTTTTCTGAAGGTGCGATAGTGGTCGAAAGGGCTTTACACGATTCTTACTTCAAACAGTTTAATGTAGGGGAGAGGGTGCCCATGTCGCCTACCTGCCATCACTATGTACATTATATGCAAAGTACGGTATACATGCAACAGGTTGAGGTAGGTATGGCTGCGGTATTACCTTGTTTTTGGATTTATAAAAAGGTAGGGGATTATATACTGGAAATACAAACGAAAGAGAATAACCCTTATGCCGACTGGATAAATACTTACGGAGGAGAGGAGTTCGGTCAGTTGGTAGAAAAAGCTATTACACTTTGTGATGAAGCAGCCGATAGCTGTACTGAAACTCAAAGAAAGCAAATGACTGCGGCATTTGTAGATGCCAGCCGTTTGGAATACCTGTTTTGGGATAGTGCTTATCAATTAGAAAAGTGGAAGAAGTAAATAAAAAAGCGCGGTAGTTACCGCGCTTTTTTATTATTGAAAATGAATTTTATTTCAGTTCAAACTCAGTTTCCTGATTGTCAGCAGAACTGGTGCCTACAAATACTTTAAATGTTCCCGGCTCTACCAGATATTCGCCTTCGTTATTAAAGAAACCAAGCTCTTTATCGGTAAGGGTAAAGGTAACTGTTTTGGTTTCACCTTTTTTAAGTGGAACCAATTCAAATCCTTTAAGTTCTTTTACAGGTCTTGAAAGGCTTGCAGCTATATCCCTTATGTATAACTGAACCACTTCTTTACCGTCGTAATCTCCTGTATTGGTAATTTCAACAGATACTTTTATAGGCTCTCCTTTAGTATAACTTTTTTTAGCAAGCTTAATAGCTCCATATTTAAATGTTGTATAGCTTAACCCATGGCCAAATGCAAATAATGGAGTTTTTTCTACATCAGTGTAATGAGACCAGAAAACATTATTGTCACTGTTGGTTGGTCTTCCTGTACTATGTTGGTTATAATAAATAGGTACCTGCCCTACATTGCGTGGGAAACTCATAGGTAATTTACCGCTAGGGTTATAATCACCATACAGTACCTGTGCTACAGCATTACCGGTTTCGGTACCTAAATGCCATGCTTCAACTATGGTTGGGATGTTTTCGGCTGCCCAAGGTAAAGCTAATGGACGACCATTGTTAAGTACTAGTACTATGTTTGGGTTTGCTTTATAGATTTCCTCCAGTAACTCCTGTTGTAATCCAGGTAGGTCAAGGCTTGTACGGCTACGACCCTCACCACTTTGGAAACCATGCTCCCCAAGAACCATAACCACAACATCGGCTTCTTTAGCTGCTTTTTTAGCTGCTTCAAATCCGCTTCTGTCGGTAGTGTTGAAAACCAGTTCGTCAAGGAAAGTGGTTTTTCCAATAGTCAGGTCGGCGCCTTTTTCATACACTAATGTGTTGCCTTTGTACTGTTGCATACCTTCCAGTACTGATACAGCCGTGTTATCATCGGAAGCAATTCTCCAGCTTCCAAGCGGACTCGTTTTATCATTGGCAAGCGAACCGATAAGTGCAATTTTCTGACCTTTCTTTTTAAGCGGAAGCAGGTTGCCTTCGTTCTTTAAAAGTACAATCGACTTTTTAGCCATATCCAGTACGGCTTCATGGTTTGCTTTGCTGTATATGGTTTCTTTTTCGCGCTTTTCATCGCAGTAACGGTATGGATCATCAAAAAGACCAAGTTCAAATTTCACCCTTAAAATACGTCTTACTGCATCATCAATCAGGGCTTCGTCCACTTTGCCTTCTTCAACTAGTTTAACAAGTTCGTAAACATAAAGGTGAGATTCCATATCCATATCGGCACCTGCCTTAACGGCTTTTTCACTGGCTTCGGCGCCATCCTGAGCAAATCCGTGGGCAATCATTTCCCTTATAGAAGCCCAGTCGGTAATAACAAAACCGTCAAAACCCCATTTTCCTTTCAGGATATCCCTTTGCAAAAAGCTGTTTCCTGTTGCAGGTACTCCGTTAAGAATATTGAATGAGTTCATATAAGTACGCACACCTGCATCGTTAGCCGCTTTGAACGGAGGAAGTACTGTATTGTATAATGTGGCATTACCAATATCTACCGTATTGTAATCTCTACCGGCTTCGGCAAAACCATAAGCAGCAAAGTGCTTGGCACAGGCTGCAATGGTAAGCGGGTTGGAAAGATCGTCTCCCTGAAATCCTTTTACTCGGGCTATTGCAATCTGACTTCCAAGGAATGGATCTTCTCCGGCACCTTCCATAACACGACCCCAGCGGGCATCACGTGAAATATCTACATTAGGGCCAAAGGTCCAGTTAATACCCGAAGCAGCAGCTTCTGATGCGGCAGTTTTAGCCGAATTCTTTATGGCATCCATATCCCAACTCGCAGCTTCGGCAAGTGGTATAGGACTTAATGTTTTATAACCGTGTATTACATCAAAACCTATAATAAGCGGAATTCCCAGGCGGGTTTCTTCAACAGCGATTTTTTGTACGGCACGCACTTCCTTCACACCACGAACGGTAAGCATAGAACCTACCCATCCTTTACGCAGGTGTTCATATTTTGTGGCAGCGTTGCCTTCTTTTGGCGATGGGCCTGTTACATCCCAAAAACCGTTATACTGATTCATTTGGCCTACTTTTTCCTCAAGGGTCATTTTGGTCAACAGTTCGTCAATTCTTTGTTCTATATCCTGTTTTTTATCCATTGATTTCTTTTTTTGAGCATTAGCGGTGCAAACAGTAAGCACGGCAAGCATCAATAAGGTTCGTTTCATAATTATTCACTTAAAAAAGATGATGCCGGTAATCCTGCACCGTTAAATAAATCGGGCTTAGCTGTGTTGTGCCAAGCATAACGTACAGTAACAGGTTCTTTTACCTTTTTGGATGAAACCACTACAGTATTGCCTTTTATGGTTGCGGTTGCAGGGTAAAACGTGCCGTCTTTTCCGGCTACCTCAAACAGTTCTGATTTCTTTGAAGAAAAATGCAGTCCATCGGCATAATCAAAACGTATGGTTACTTTGTTTTTATTAATAGTGATGTCTTTATAAAGCGGACCGTAAACTACTCCTGTATCAATACCGTATTGTGATTTTAATACAAGGTTACCCAATCTTTCGCCTACGGTTCTCTTATCACGCGGATGTATATCGTCGGTAGGGCTAACATCGCCTACAACCACCATTCCGGTTTTAGGAACTTCGTTAAGTACTTTGCGTTGTGAGTTGCGTATTATTACACCGCCGTAAGTATCGTTCTCATAGTTAAACGGGGCTATTTGTATAAAGTAGAAAGGGAAATCGTCTCCCCAAGCCTCACGCCATGATTTGATAAGTCCTGCCAGTGTTTTATCGTACACAGTACTACCTACATTGCTTTCTCCCTGATACCATATGGCACCTGCCAGTTTAAAGCCAACAAACGGATTTATCATGGTGTTGTAGGTACGACCTGGTTCTGTAGGACCCCAGGCAACCGGAGTAATTTTTGCAGCAGCTTCTGCAATTACAGCATCTTTGGCAATATAATCTTCAGGCATCCATATCTCAGCCGGAGTACCACCCCAGCTGGAGTTAATGAGTCCTATCGGAACATCTTTTAAATCCTTTTGTAAGCGCTCACCAAAAAAGTAAGCTACAGCACTAAAGTATTTCATGGTTTCCGGAGTACATTCCTGCCAGTTACCCACAATGTTCATTTGAGGAGAAGTACCTGCTACCTTTGGAGCTGTAAAGAAACGTATGTTAGGGTAATTGGCTTTTGCAATTTCAGCCTCGGCATTGTCTATTCCTATTGAGGCTGACCATTCCATGTTCGATTGTCCCGAACAGAACCATACCTCACCAATCATTATGTTTTTAATGGTAAGTTCGTTGTATCCTTTAAAATGCAGAGTGTAAGGTCCGCCTGCTTCAGGAGTTTTAAGTTTTACTTCCCAGTGTGCCTGATTATCGGGCTTGATTTTAATTTCCTCTTTAGACCATCCTACGGTAAGGGTAACATCTTCAAAAGGGCTTGCCCATCCCCAAATGGTAACTTCGCTGTTGCGTTGCAGTACCATGTTGTCTGAAAAAAAGGAAGGCAGTAATACGTTTGCTTTTGCTGCTCCTGTAATTAACAGAATGAAAAGCGATAAGTAAAAGCTGATTTTATTCATTTAAAAGTGATTTTAAGAATGGAGCTAACTCATTTGCCATTTCCTGATGATCTTTTACATCAGGGTGGTAGCCACAACCGTGAGGAGTGATATCGCTAAATTCAAAAACCTGAACCGGTTTGTGTTTTTTGTCGTCTTTATAAGCTGCCTGTACACGTTTAAGACAATTAGCAAATATTTTAGCTTTTTCTCCTTTAACCATTGGGCTGGTTAATAATACAATTTGTGTGTTAGGGGAGTGGTTGTAAACGGTTTTAATAAAGTTTACATAGCTTTCCACATACTTATCGGTATTAAACAGAAGCCTTTCCTTTTTGCCGTCTCCTTCAGAGAAATCGTTTGTACCTAAAGCAATACAGGTAATATCGGGGTTGAACCCAAATTTATAAGGAACTGTTTTGTCTGAATTGTTAAGGTAGATGTTCTCGTAAACATCGGGCATTATTTTTTCCTTTTCATGTTCGTCATTCCAGTTACGGTAAATACCGATGCCTGAAACCGAACTTAAAACGAAATTGGCATTAAGCGCTCTTGAAGTAACAGGACCATATGCAAAATAAGCATTGTGCTGGTCAAACCATTCGCCTGTACCACACGGAATCTCTTCGGTTTCGTTACCCATACCACAGGTAATGGAGTCACCTATAAATTCAATTTTCTTTTTCCCTTTTTCTTTTTTGGTTTTTACAATATTTCCTTCGGCACCAGAGAAGATAATACTTCCGTTTCCGGCTTCGGTAGCTTTGTAAACCGTTACCTTATGGATGTCGTTTTCACCACTTGGTATGTTTATAGAAACATTACCGGGTTTGATGTTTACTTTTTCTTTTCCTATGTATTTACCGTCAACTTCAATAGCAATATAATCATACTGGTTGTAGTTGTTAAGCGACTGTGCGTTAATGGTGCATTGAGAGCCTTTGTAACTGAAGGTAACAGATGATCCCGGTCCTGCCAGTATTATTCTGTTGTCCTCGGTTTTATCAGTACGTCCCTGTGTAATGTATAAGTTGGATTTTAAAGTAGGTTTTCCTGCAGATAATGCTAATGCAGAAACCAATAGTAAACAAAGTGTTTTTTGTAGTATTTGCATGGTAATTTTTATAAGAAAGTAAATGTAGGTAAAAATGACCATTTGCTCATGTATTATAATATCAATTCGTTATAAAATTTAAACATGTAGCATATTTTATTAGGGATATTTATGAACTGTGTAAAAAACACCTCTTAAAAAGTGTTAATAATTAACAATGAGGTAATTACTTGGCTTGTAGTTGCTTTTTGGTGCTACTAAGGTTGTGTTAAAGTGATAAGAGTTTGTTTTGCGCTTTAGTATTTTTAAGGTAAACAATATACCTATGAAAAAGCTAAATGAAATAAACCTGCCTGCTGTTAAAAAGAACATTAGTGTTATGGAACAGTTGGTATCAGTATTGGGAGGTAGTTATCTTTTGTATGATTCGCTAAGACACAAAAGGGGAGTGGCCGAATATGGAGCAGCAGCCTTTATGCTGTTTAGGGGGATTAGTGGTTTTTGTCCGGCAAGTGAATTAGGACATCGATTGTTGGATAAAAATTACAGGCATAATTCAAACGTAAATATTCATACCCGAATGGTGATAGATAAACCTATTGATGAGGTATTTAATTTTTGGCGAAACCTAAACAATTTACCCCTTTTTATGGAGCACCTTAAAAGTGTGGAAACAATAAGTAATACAATATCTCAATGGGTTGCTGTACTGCCTGGCGGGCTGGGTACTGTACAGTGGCAGGCAGAGATTGTAGGTGAGGAAACTAACCGTTTTATAGGTTGGCAGTCATTACCGGGAGCCGAAATTAGGAATGCCGGGAAAGTACAGTTTAAAGATGCCGGAGAATTAGGGACGCTTATACATATTACCTTTTCCTATCATGCTCCGTTTGGTGCCATGGGGCAGGAAATAGCAAAATTACTTACGCCTGCTTTTGAGAAAACTATACGTGATGATATAGCTGCCTTTAAAAGCTATATGGAAACCGGCAGGATAAAGAAAACTAAAAAGAAGCAGTCAAGGATTTATTCTTAAGCTATTTAGATTAGTCAGTGCAAAAATCTTCGGGGTTATACTCGTGTTGTAGACCCGGACTGAATTTTTCTTTTATTCTCCTGTGTCTTGATTCGTTACCGGTATGAATCTGTTCTTTGCCCGGATTTGAAATACCTTCTTCCTGTGGGTAGCTGTTGTGGTTTTTGTCTGGTTGGTTCATGGTGATATTTTTTTGGAAGCATAAGGTAATGAATTTATTTTTAATGAGTTATGTTGGTTTTGAATATTAATACATACTTAACCTGACTTACTTTTTACAAACAGTTTCATAAACAGTATTATTCCGCACAGGCTACCGGCAACAGCATTGGCCAGTATAATGGGGATGTCTTTTCGTAATATGCCATAGATAACCCACGATATCATTCCGGCAAAGAGCAGGGCATAAGTAGCTGCCGAAAGACTTTTTGTAGATTTTGTTTTTATAACCTTAATCGCTTGGGGTATATTGGCGCCGGTAGTCAATATAGCAGCAATGAGTCCGAGTATTTGAGTATAGTTCATTTTTCAGGATGTTAGGTTATGGGCAAAAATAAAGGCTGTTTAAACAGCCTTTTTACATGGTTAATGAGTTTTGTTACCTTTACATATAACCGTCTTTATCTGGATGGTTATCAGTTCGTGTAATGTGTTTACTCTGATCGCAATAATGATGATGATGTGGATGGTGATGAGCAATGTCTTTCCTTACCTGTTTAGGGAAGGTCGAAAGTTCCTGTGGATTTACTTTTGCCGGGTCTTCGTATGGTAAATATTCATAACCCCACATTTTACCATACATGTTTACGCCTTCATTTGGTGCGCCCTGATTGCCTGGATCCTGACGCCCGAAAAATTCATTTGCCATAATCGCTTAAAATTTAATTAGTTAAATATAATAAAAAATTAACGATTTAGCAACTTTTCAATATTAAGAATGTATATATGTAATATAATTATTATAAAAAGTAATAATATTTTAATAGTAAAGTGTTAAAAAAGCCCGATAAGGGCTTTTTTCTACATATAACTGTCTCTTTCAGGGTTATCATTGGTATTTGTAATGTTACGCCCGCTCCTTACAGCCGACTGTTTTCTGTTAGTCATATGGTTTTCTCTTTCCTCTTCCAAGTCAGGATTCTCAGTTTTTTTCTGTTTTGGGAAAGTAGCCAGTTCTACCGGATTTATAATTGCCGGATCGTTTGTAGGGATTAACTGTTCATCCGGATTGTTTAGTGCATTGTTGGGTTTGTTTGCCCTTTTTTTATCATCAGTTGCCATAACTTTCAAATTTTAATGGTTATTAATTTTTAGTACAATCTTACTATGATTGCTACTATAAAGTTACCAAAAGCTTTACGGGTTAAATGGTAATATTTTTGTAATTAACTCATCATTAACAGGTTGTGTGTTTTTGTAACATTTTATCCCAAAAAAATTACCTTTTAACGTTTTTTTTGTGGAATACTCGGTCTGTATAAATTACAAGTGTATGTTTGTGACAGGTTAGTTACGCAGAATTATTTTTTTCCAATTTGATTTAATCATAGGACACATTGATTTTTTTAGTAGTTGTGCCATCGGCTTTTTAGCCGATGGTTTTTTATTTATAACTTTACTGTATTAATAAAGTATACAGTTTATGAAAATCGTGTTTTACCTCCTGTCCCTGTTTTTACTTTCCTGTAATTGTAATGATGTCCTGCAGGAAAAGGGTAAGCTTGAACTTAAAGAAGCTTCGGGTATTGAGTATATACACGAAACCGGAAAACTATGGGTGCTTGAAGATAGCGGAAACAAAAACAGTCTTTACAGTATAGATGAGAATGGGAAAACCGAAAAGAAACTAAAAATCACCAATGCCAAAAACAAGGACTGGGAAGATTTAACTTCTGATAAGGAAGGAAACATCTATATAGGTGATTTCGGTAATAATGATAACGACAGGAAAGACCTTGCTATCTATAGGGTAGATAAAGAAGAACTGGAAAAGAAAGAAGCAAAATCATCTTACAAGGTTTCGTTTTATTACCCTGAGCAAAACGAATTTCCTCCAAAGCGGTCTAAAATGCTTTTTGATGTGGAAGCCTTTTTTGAGCTTAACGGAAATTTCTACTTATTTACCAAAAACCGAAGTGCAAAATTTGACGGAACTTTTTATGTGTACAAAGTACCTAATAAAGAGGGAGAGCATGCTGCGCAACGTATTGCTGAGCTAAACAGCTGTAAAGTATACAGCAAATGTGCTATTACATCTGCAGATATTAGTCCTGACGGAAAAACCGTAGCGCTTTTGTCGTCTGACAAAGTATGGCTGATTACCGATTTTGAGAATGATAATTTTAAACAGGAAAACATGACACAATACCCTTTGGGACATATGTCCCAAAAGGAAGGTATTTGTTTTAAGGATAAGTATACCCTTTATATTGTTGATGAAAAAGACAGCAAGGCAGGAGGTTACTTATATGAGGTAGGTCTGGAAAGGTTATTAAAATCCGAATAATAACCCGAAGGCTACCCTGCCACCATCTGACCCGTGGAAATAAAATGCTTTTGCTGTAAGGGCATCTACGCCGTTTATCCATAAACCGCCACCGGCAGACTGGTGCCATTTTCTTGAACTATCGTTCTCTATCCATACACGTCCATAGTCATATCCGCCAAATATTCCATATTTGAAAGGTATAATACTACTCCTGAAATTTCCAAGGGTAAGTCTTAAATCAGTGCTCTGTAAGTAAGACTCCTTACCTGTAAAACGTTGATTTCTGTAACCGCGTAAGTCACTATCGCCACCAAGAGTAGCCGCCTGATAAAATTCAAAATTATTATTAAACAGTACATGCCCTTTAAAAGTAGTGGCAAATACTAAGTTCTCATCACGGGTAATTCTGTGGGTAAAGCCAAGAACACTTTGTACATGCGGGAAATTCCTTTCGGCCTGATCTAAACTCATGGTCCATCCACCCGATATAGAGAATAACATTCCCATAGCAGGGAGTGATTTTATGTCATAATTTTCAAATTTGTACTTACCGTTTATAGTGGCATATTGCCTGTGTTCCTGTAAATAATCAGGTATTACACCGGGCCAACTAACAAAGCGGTTGTTGCTTTCTTCCACCTCAATAGTCCTGAACATGGTGTGTACTTCAAAGTAACTGCCGTTTGGAGTTTCTTTAAAAAGGGCAGGAGCTACGCTAAAGGTTTGTAGTTTTACCCTATTGTAGTTCATACCCAATTTGTCGTCGTCGTTAATAGTTTGATTTCCGTAACCAAAGAAATTAATACTATAAGTAGGGCTTGTAAAGTGGGCATTAAACCCAAAATTCCACTTACTGGCGATATTCATAAACTGACCGGTATAATCGAGCTCAAAACCGCCTGTAGCAAAGTACAGGTTGGCTTTAACGGTATGCTTACGCGAAAAAGGCCTGCGGTTAAAACTGTTTACAGTGTAATTGGCTATAAGCCCTAATTTAAATCCGTCATCAGGGTTGTAACCTACAGTTGGTAAACCAGTATAGGCGTTAAAGGCCGGTTTTTTAAAGTTGTATGTATTGGTTTCATAATCATCGGTTAATAACAACTTGGTTTTACCGTCTACTTCATAAGTGTTTTTCTTGCTTTTAAAGTCGTATATCTTAACCTTTTTACCGTTTTCTACAATGTATTTGTCGTTGTTTTGACCGCCAAGTAAACGAACAAGTATAGGTTGCTCGGGTTTGCCTTTTACCTCAAAAACATCATCGTCATCAAGACCGTATATCCAAAGTTCTTTGGTTTGTTTACGATTGTATGTGTTGTCGCTAATAAGTTCTTCGTGGTGTTTTTTAATGCTGTAAATCTGTACCCTTGTTTGCCCTTCCGGAAGTCGGGTAATTACAAAGTGTTCGTCTTTATCGGTACCTGTAATAAGTACGGTTCTCAGCAAAACAGCACGGTATTCCAGTGCATATTTTTCTACATCTTCCCGTCTTTTCTTTAGGTTAGATTTAATTTCCTCGATGGTTTCATCCTGTACTTCGGGCGGAAGTTTGCTAAAGGCTTCATCGATTACCTCATCTGTAAGGTTTGCTTTAAGGTAGCGGGCTTCTTCCAGCCATTCCTGTTCGCTGGCATTTCTTATAAGCGCCATATCCATTGGGTAAGGCTCAAAAGCAAGCCATTTTACACTTCTGATGTGGTCTTTGTAATCCTGCATATAGCGAAGCGCGGGTACGCTCATGATAAGAGGTAATAGTGTGCCGCCATAATTAGGAAATGCCTGATCACGGTCACGGGGTATAGGCCTGTAAATTACACTGTCATTCCTGTTAAAACGCGACCAGCGCCATTGGTCAGTATGCCTGTCCCAATCGCCAACAAGCATATCAAATAGCCTTACACGGATAAACGCTTTTTCATCTATAGTGTATTTTGGGCTCTTTCTTATATGTTCCAATACATCATCGGTACTTTCAATGTCATCAGGACTGCCAAAGCTTTTTAGGTTTTTAAACTCGCCCATTGGTCGTTCTTCCACCATGTAAAGGGCGTTACCGTAATCAGCATTGTATTCCTGTAAGGCAGCCTGTTTAGGTATGTAAAATAACTCAGGGTTTGTATGGTAAATACCCAATGCCTCCTGCATATCTCCTATAATAAACGGAGTATATGGGTGAGAGGAGGTGTAAAAATCCATAAGGAAAGCCTCAGTAAGAGTATTGTTAAAATCGTTGCCTATATACTTGGTTTTAAAGGCAACAGTTTGTAAAAAACGATCGGCGCTTTTCTTTAGTCCCCTCATAACATACTCCCTGCCTTGGGGGTCCTGTAGTCTTACCGAAAGCGACTGGTGTCCGCCACCTTCCCTAACAGGTGTAAGTCCGCCGTGTAGCGTATCCAGATTAACCGTGTTTGCCTCAATAGGCATACTAAAGTATTTACGATAGTAATTGCCGAAAAGGAATTTATAAAATCCGCTTTTTTGGGTCATCTCAGGAGTATATACCGATGCTTTTACTTTAGAAGGGAAATTAGAGTCAAATTTTTCGGCTACATATTTCTTTGGTTTTGGTCGTGTAATGTATTTTTCAAATACTTTATTCTCTACACCCTCTTTAACGGCATAGTAAGTTATTTTAGAGGTGTAAGTGTCATACACGTCTAATACTGCATAACCGGAGCCTCCATAAGAAAAATCCTGAGGGTTTACAGTTGTAGCCGCTTCAGCTTTAGATCCTGCGCCGCTTATAATCTGGTTAATATTGTCTTTATAGATGTATTGTAGGTTGTGGTCGTGGCCCGAAACCACTATTACATTGTCCTTACCCTGAACAAGGGTTTTTATTCTTTTAGTAAGTGCATTATACTGTCTTCCCTGTAGGTCCTGCGGACTAACCCCCGATGTTTTTCTGATGAAGTTTAGAACAGAACCCAGTACAGGTAACGGAATGTTGCTTTCCAGCGGGAAAAGTTGTTTTCGTAATGAGAAATATCCACCGTGCGAACCATTACTCATTAGCGGGTGGTGAATGGCAAGTATAACGGTTTTATTCTGGTTTTTGTTTAACAGGCTTTCCAGTTCATTTAGCATGGCGTCGCGGGTTTTAATATCGCAATCGTCATTAATGGTAGGGTAGTGGTCCCAGTCTTCAATAAACCATTCGCTGTCTATGGCTATAACGGTAAGGCTGTCGTTTATTTTAAGGTCATCTATTCCGCATCCGTTACCCGGCAGGTAAGCTTTTTTCTGGTCAAGATAGTCTTTTACAAAATCTTCCTGTTCTTCAAGGCCTTTTAATCCGCTGTACCAATCGTGATTACCCGGTATAAAATGAGTTGTTCCTTTAAAAGATTCAGATAGTTTTAGCTGAAAGGTAAGGCTTTCTTCGGCAGCTTCTCTTCCTTTTTCGCCTTTTGCAGGCATACCATGCGGATAAATATTATCGCCAAGATAAAACAGGGAAGTGTTCTCGCCTGTTTCCTGTAGTTTTTCTTTGGCATAAGCCAGTATTTGTTGTGAGTTAGGGCGTGCAGCATAACCCGCATCGCCTATAAGTACAAAGCGGTGAGATATTTTATAGTTAAGTGTATCCTTTATAGGGAATTTAAAAGCTTCTTTCCCGTATTTAGCCTCATAGGAAGCGCATGAAAAAAGGGTGAACACAATAAAAACAGGTAACAGGAGTTTAATATTTTTGCACCTTATAATGTTAACCAAAAAGAATTTCATAATTTGGTAGTGTTAATTGCATACTTATGAATGTTGTCCAAAAAGCCGAAAGCTACGTTTTTAACTTATTCAAAGATAAACTATCTCCCGATTATATTTACCATAATTTCATCCATACTTTACGTGTAGTAAACAATGCAGAAGTTATTGCCGGTAATGAAAATGTAACAGGAGAAGAGGAAGAAATGCTTTTGCTGGCAGCATGGCTTCATGATACAGGCTACATTGTGAGCGACCTGGATCATGAGGAAGAGAGTGCTAAAATAGCCGAAGCTTTTTTAAAGGAGAATGGCTATGATGAGTCTAAAATAGCTAAAATACAGTCGCTTATTAAGGTGACTAAACTTGGGGTAGAACCTCAAACCCATTTAGAGAAAATAATTAAGGATGCCGACTGTTCGCATTTTGCCTATAAGGATTACTGTAGCCTTTCGGAACTGCTTAGGGCCGAATGGAAGTTAACTCACAATAAAAGTTTTTCTGATTTAGAATGGGCTACAATAAACAGGGGAGTACTGTTAAATAAACACCGCTTTTTTACGGCATATGCCCAAAGGGAACTTCAGCCGTTAAAAGAAGCTAATATTACAGAATTGCAAAACGTAATCAATAAGCTGGAAAAAGGCAATAAAAAGAGTGCTAAAGAAAAAATAAACCAGAAGAAGCTCGAAAAAATGGACAGGCCTGAGCGTGGTATTGATACTATGTTTAGGGTGACGCTTAATAATCATACAAGGTTAAGTGATATTGCCGATAGCAAGGCGAATATCCTGCTTTCGGTTAATGCTATTATCATATCGATTTCGCTGTCTACCTTAATTCCTAAACTTGATAGTCCAAGTAATGCTCACCTTATTATTCCTACATTGGTAATGATGCTGTTTGCAGTGGTTTCTATCGTGTTTGCTATATTGTCTACAAGACCAAAGGTGACCAGTGGTACTTTTACCCGTAAGGATATAGAAGATAAAAAAGTAAACCTGTTGTTTTTTGGTAACTTTTATAAAATGCCTCTTAATGAGTATGAGTGGGCAGTAAATGAGTTAATGAAAGACAGGGATTACCTGTATAACTCTATGATTAAAGACCTGTACTTCCTGGGGAAAGTACTCCACAGAAAGTACAAGCTTTTAAGAATGACCTATACTATTTTCATGATTGGGATAATAGTGTCGGTAGGGTTATTTATATATGCGTTTAAAATGATGTAGCGTAAAATTATTTCGTAGTCATTTCTTTTAAAAGGTCCTGGTAGCTGTATGTGCCCGATGCATCAGTCTCATCATAGATAATCTCTACTCTTAAGGCTCTTAGTCCGGTAACACCCTGTAGGTCTTCTACCTCAAAATTTTCAATGGTCTTGCCCAGCATATTTTTATGCTGCAGGTATTTAATGTACCTTCTGTACTCGGCTTCTTCCTGTTTTTGGGAGTACACTATAGTGATTTTACCCTGTTGTGTAATCCTTTCCTGAGTGCCTTTAATGTACGACTTGTCAATACGTTTTTTAACTACCTCATAGCGGGCATTATAAGTGCCGTCTACGTCAAAACGTTTTTCATCCATCCTGAAACGTATTGATATTGGGGTGCTGAAAACCAGTATCAGTGAAGTAACATCAAGGTCATATGGCAGGGTAGGACGAAGTTTGTAATATTCGTTCTCCATTTCGCACATGGCCTGTAACTGCCATAACCTAAGGTTGTTTAGGTATAACGGATTATAAGATAACTTAGGAGCTATAGACGCGCCTATGTACAGGTTATGTTCTACACCGTCGGTTTTGAAACGTTCATAGTAATGTGGGAAGAACGATTGTGCTTCGGCTTGTTTTTTGTCCAGCACCTCGGCCATTTTCTTATTGATTACAGAAAGAGCATCGTCAAAGTCCTTGCGGTTTTCATAAACCATTTTTACCTTACCGTCAAGGCTTTCAAAATATTCCGAAATTCTTTCGTGTATCTTGGCGTTAGTGGTGTCAAAATGTTTAAGCAGTACATGGATTTCATTAATTATATATCCCTGTACTACCGCTTCGGTATCGGCTTTAAGCTCGTGTTTAAGATCTTCCTGTATTTTTTCCAGTTCATAAGTATGTTGCTCGATAAGCGGAAGCTTTTCGATCTCATTAATGAAGTGGAACAGTACTATCAGTTTTTCTATCTGACGGATAAGGTCCTTCTCGGTCGATTCGTTACGTGCTGTAGATGAACCTTTAATATCAATTTGTCCGTAAAGCGGATATACCTCTTTAAAGATAATTTCTTTATAGGCTAAGTCAGGACTGTTGCCTGCTTTAATGTGTGCCAGTGCTTCTTCTCTAAATTTCCAGTATACACTGTTATGTATAGCGGTGTATTCATTTTGGATAATAGCATCAATTTCGTTTTGAAGCTCAGAGTAATATCTTTCAAGCGTATCGGTAAGGAACGGAAGGATGTAATCAAGCTTAATGGCATTGATACTGTTGAGCTCTTTAGGAGTAGAGGAAACCAGCTCAATAAAGCCCAGCATCTTATCATTTTTAATGATAGGAGCCAGTATACAGCTTTTTATATTCTGTTCCAGTAACCTGTCGGCAAAACGGGTGTCGTCAGGGTTGTTAGCCTTATAAACTTCCACGTCTGATATGATAAGCTGTTGTTTTTCTCCCATCATACTTTTTAGGGTAGAATCACAAAACAGTTTATTACAGTTCATTTCCTCACAATCTTTAAGAATGTGACTGGTAATGTCCTTAAAGGAAGCCATAGTGAAAACCTGGTCATTTTCGTTTACTTCGGTAAAACCAATTTTCAGGTCGGGAATTTTGTATATCGACTTAAAAATACTTTCAATATCATCCTTAATTACTTCCTTAAACTCATGAGGCAATAATAAGTTTGATTTAAGGTTTGATATGGCGCTCTCAACAGTAGCGTCAAATAATGATATTATACCAAACCCTTTAGAGACCCAGCTGTTTTGTGGGAATTTCTCTTTCCATAACTCCAGATTGTCAAAATTATCTATAAGGATATCTACATCTTCCTGTGTTATTTTTATGGCTTTGTCTGTAGGGATAATTTCAAGGAAATCCGCATTGTACAAAATGCGGTAATGTTTCATTATACCCTCGGCATTGGGTATATCATAGAACAAAGGTCTGCTGAAGTCAAAATCATAACCATAATACATGTTTAAGATTAAACAACAGCAAAAAACATAAAACTGATGGTCGTCAAAGTTTCTTATTTCAATGTCAAAATCTTCACCGGCATTTTCAAGTATTTTATTAAAACGTTCGGTATGATTAAAGGTGATGTTGAAAAAAGGTATTGCAGCCGCTTTTATCTCATTATGAGTAAGGGCTGTTGGGAAAAGGTCGGCCAGCAGGTTTTTTATAAGTAGCTTGTGCTTTTCAAGAAGCGCAAGGTCGGTAATACCCTCGCGAAGTTCCGGGAAAGGCTCTGTGTGTCTAAGTAAGGCTTTAGCGTAGTCTGATCTGTAATCAACGTCCGATTCGGCTATTTCTTCGAGTTTTTCCAGTACTTTATGAAAGGATATCCGCGCAATTAAAGGGGTACATATTTCTTTTGAGCAGTCCATTTTCATGTGTGTAAAAAGTACATCAAAGTTACAAAATTTTAAGATACAGTTTAGAAAAGACTATGTTTAACACATTTCATGATGTTTTTTAGATATTTTGTGCTTATTTTGTGGTGTCTTTTTTGTTTTATGAACCAAACGGTACAAATTCGATTTCCAAAGAATATACATCTCGCCATAAAACGGGAAGACCTCCTTCACCCCTATATATCCGGTAATAAATTCAGAAAGCTTAAGTACAATGTACAGGAAGCCAAAAGGCAGGGTAAAACTATGCTGCTTACCTTTGGCGGAGCTTACTCTAATCATATTGCGGCTACAGCAGCGGCAGGGAAAGAGTACGGACTTAAAACAATGGGTGTAATAAGAGGGGAAGAGCTTGCTGAGAAGGTTAATGATAACCCTACGCTGAGTTTTGCAAGAGATTGCGGAATGGAATTTGAGTTTGTAACGCGTGAGGCTTACAGACAAAAAACTGAAGATGAGTTTATTGAGACTCTAAGACAGAAGTTTGGTGATTTTTATTTAGTGCCCGAAGGTGGGACAAACAGCTTTGCTGTAAAAGGATGCGAAGAGATACTGACACCCGATGATACCGAGTTTGATTACATAGCCTGTGCTGTAGGTACGGGGGGGACAATATCGGGTATTGCAAATAGTGCCGAAGACCATCAAAAAGTGCTTGGGTTTTCGGCTTTAAAAGCAGATTTATCTGCCGATATTGCTAAATTTGCCATAAAGGATAACTGGCAACTGATAACAGATTATCATTTTGGCGGTTATGCCAAAACCGATGAAAGCCTTATAGCTTTTATTAATGATTTTTATGCTAAAACAAACATACCTTTAGACCCTGTGTATACGGGGAAAACGGTTTTTGGCGTTATAGATATGATTGAAAACGGATATTTCCCGGAAGGTTCCCGTATACTGGTTATACATACCGGAGGGCTGCAGGGTATAGACGGAATGAATAAACAATTACATAAAAAAGGATTGCTTACAATTAAAACCTGATGCAAATGATGAAGAAAATTTTAGTTTTATTTTTACTTGGTTTAGTGGCCAGTTGCGGCTCACACAAGTCGCGCATTCAAACCACTAAAGACGGAACTGTAAAGCACAGGAAAAAAGACAAAAAATCAAGGTCTAAAATAAGTACTACTGATTCGCGTAAGGCTACGGCTTCAAATTCATCTAAAACCGAAACACTTGAGTCAAGCTCAAAAACAGTAGTGTATGCTGATGTGGTTAGTAACTACATTAATACATTTAAGGGAACAGCAGAAGATAATATGAGGCGTCACGGTATACCGGCAAGTATTACGCTGGCTCAGGGTATATTGGAGTCTGGTGCTGGTAGGGGTACACTTTGTGTTACTGCAAATAACCATTTTGGTATAAAATGTCATACCGATTGGGACGGAGATAAAGTATATCATGATGATGATGCAAAAGGTGAATGTTTCAGGAAATATGATGACCCTGCGGGCTCGTATGAAGATCACTCATTATTCCTTACTACCAGAAAGCGTTATGCTTCGCTTTTCGAGTTAGATCCTGATGATTATAAAGGATGGGCACACGGACTTAAAAAAGCCGGTTATGCTACAGATCCTAAATATCCTAATAAACTGATTGACCTTATTGAACGCTATAACCTTGATGCTTTTGATGCGGAGGTGCTGGGTAAAAAAGGCAAGCATCGTAGGGAAGTTGAGAAAGAAATTGAAAAGAACAGGGAAGAGGCAGTGGCTCAAACATCGTCACCTTCACGTTCTTCAAAAACATATAAGGTAATGCAGGGAGATACTTTGTATTCCATTTCAAAAAAACATAACCTGACAGTAGACGAGCTTAAGAAATTGAATGACTTATCAAGCAATGCAATTTCTATAGGACAGATTTTAAAAGTTAAATAAACATGTTATATCAAAGAAGCAGCCAGCTTTTTGCTGAGGCTGAAAAAGTGATTCCGGGAGGTGTAAACTCTCCGGTACGTGCATTTAAATCGGTAGGGGGGACCCCAATTTTTGTAAAAGAGGCAAAAGGGGCTTACCTGTATGATGAAGATGGTAACCGATTAGTAGATTATATTAACTCATGGGGACCTATGATTTTAGGTCATGCTTATGAGCCTGTAGTAAATGCAGTTATAGAAAGGGCTAAAAAAGGAACCTCGTTTGGTACTCCTACAGCTTTGGAAACCGAAATTGCCGAACTGGCAGTGAGTATGGTTCCTAATATTGATAAGATTCGTTTTGTAAACTCGGGTACTGAGGCATGTATGAGTGCTGTAAGGCTTGCTAGGGGGTATACAAAACGTGAAAAGATTATAAAATTTGCAGGATGTTACCACGGGCATTCCGACTCGTTTTTAATACAGGCGGGTAGTGGTGCAGTAACTTTTGGTTCGCCAAACAGCCCGGGTGTAACTCAGGGAACAGCAAAAGATACTTTGCTTGCTACATACAATGATTTACAAAATGTAAAAGATTTGTTTGAAGCTAATAAAGATGAGATTGCAGCTATTATCATAGAGCCTGTAGCGGGTAATATGGGGTGTATACCTCCGGCAGAAGGTTTCCTGCAGGCGTTAAGAGAGGTATGTGATGCTAACGGTGCTCTTTTAATTTTTGATGAGGTTATGACCGGTTTCCGTCTTGCTAAAGGTGGTGCTCAGCAACTATTTGGAGTTAGGGCTGATATTGTAACTTTTGGTAAGGTTATAGGTGGCGGACTTCCGGTAGGTGCTTTTGCGGGAAGAAATGAAATAATGAATTACCTTGCTCCGGTTGGACCGGTATATCAGGCGGGTACACTTTCGGGTAATCCGTTGGCTATGGCTGCCGGACTTGAAATGCTTAAGGCTTTAAATAGTGATGAGGCAATATTCAGCAGGCTTGAAGAGAAAACTGCTTACCTTGAAAAAGGTATTCGTGAAAAACTTACAACGGCTAATTTAACTTATACTATAAACAGGAGAGGTTCTATGATTTCGGTTCACTTTGATGCTAATCCGGTAACTGATTTTAAAACCGCTGCAAACGGTGATAATGAAACGTTTAAGAAGTTTTTCCATGGCTTGCTTAAGGAAGGGGTGTATATAGCGCCATCGGCCTATGAAACTTGGTTTATTACCGATGCTCTTACGTATGACGATCTTGATTTTACAATCAACGCTATTGAAAAAGTAGCAAAAGAGTTATAAAAAGAAAGCTCCCTGAAAAGGGAGCTTTTTTATTTTAGTATTTTATATACTATTAATGACTTAAAACTTTAAGTAAGCCCGGTGCAGCAGCAAGTTTTTTGTTTTGCTCTGGCGTTAGCGTAGAAGAGATTTTAGACTCAACAGATTGAGCTAGTACATCTTTACGTTCCTGGCTTAGGTCTTTTATTGATAAAATCTCATGTTTGTGCTTAAAAAGGTTTCTAAAGGCTTTTTCCTGACCTTCCTGTAGTTCAACAACTTCTTTAAGAGCTTTTAAATCTTTCTCTGCAGATACTTTGTAACTCTCTTGGTTTTGAGCTGCAACTACCTGGTTAGACGGAGCTTTTTTCTGGGCATTGGCGTTAAGACCAAAAGCCAGCATTACAACGAATAAAGCAATTATTTTTTTCATGATTAAACTGGTTTTTGTTTAGTGTTATGTACGCCAAATCTAATTAATTTATAAAACAACTCAAAACTTTAACAGAAAAAAAATTATCTTCTCTTTTCTTTTTTCAGGTTTTTGCGATAGTGTTTAAAATTATCCTTTCTTTTTTCGTGCATTTTTTGCCATTTTTCAAACTGTTCGTCATTTAATACCTTTTTCATTTCGGCTTTTATGGCAATCTGTTCGTCCAGTTTTTTGCTTTGCATAGCAAACCTTTCATCTTTAGTTGGCGCTTTACCTGCTTCTCTGTCGGCTTTATGTTTAGCCATTTCAGTTTCTGCTTTTTTATTTCGGTCTAAAACCAGTTTTTGTATGTCAGCTTTTTGCTTATCAGTAAGGTCTAATTCAAGAGTCATCTTTTTAACCTGAAGTTCGGTGCGTTGTTCTACAGTTAGTTTTTCTCTCTTTTCATGATGTTCACCTCTTCCCGGTTGTGCAAATACACTTGTGCTAACACATAATACTGCTGCTAAAATCCATGTTTTCATAATCTTATTTTTTTAAGTTACATACTGTTAAGACATTTGTAAAAAGAAAAAGTTTAAAATGTTACGTAAAAATTTTTTCAATAAGCCTGTTGGCAGTACTTTTGTGTCGTGAAAAAATTAGTAATCATATGTTCTATGGTAATATTCTTTAAGCCGCTTATGCCGGTTTTTGAATATATTTTTAACTATGATTATATTGCTAATGAGCTTTGTGAAAACAAAGCAAAGCCCGAACTTCACTGTAACGGTAAATGCCACTTAATGAAGGAGCTTGCCAAAGCTGCCGAAGGCGAAAAGCCGGTATCAAACAAAAAAACTTCACATCAGGAAACTGAAGTGTTATTTTTTCAGGATTCATTTGATTTTACTTTCAATGCTGTAGTGCTTCAGCCTATAGAGAAAGTTACAATTCCTTATACAAATCTGTATTCTCATAATAATACGGGAGCTGTATTTCATCCACCCACATTTATTGGTTAAATAACTATGTAATCAGGCAACACAATATGTTTTGTGTGTGCTTAAGGTGCTTTGCGGTTATATTATAACTGTAGTAGTACAATTGGTTTGCGTATACTTTTATGCGTGACCGGGAAACATATATAAACGTAACAAATAAATTAAAATGAAATTTCAGTTAAAAAACACCATAGCCATATTGGCACTTACTTTCCTTTTTGTATCATGTAGTAGTGATGACGATTCTTCTCCGGTTGCAGAAGATGCCATGGGTGATGTAGAATTATATTTTGATAACGGAGTAAATGGTGATGCTCTTATATTAGGGAATACCTATACAAACTCTAACGGAGAGAGTTTAACAATTAACAGGCTTAACTATATAATAAGTAACATAGTGCTTATTAAGGCAGACGGTGCCGAATATACTTACCCAAAAGAAGAAAGCTATTTTATTATTAGTGCCGAAGGTGATTTATTAACCGCTCATTTAGAAAATGTACCAGCCGGAGATTATGCTCAGCTTAAGTTTGGTATTGGTGTAGATGAGCAACGTTACCTGCAGGGAGAAACGGCTCAGCAGAGTTTTTGGGATTTAGCTACAGAATATAACTTAACATGGACATGGTCTACAGGGTACCGTTTCATAAACTTTGAAGGGACTTATACTTCACCTGAGGTTGATGGTGAAAAAGCTTTCCAGGTGCATCAGGGGAGTAACACAGCTACCGATAATTACAGGGAAGTTACCTTATCACTACCTACTACTGCAAGAGTTAGAGAAGGTGAAATGCCTAACATACACCTTAAGACCGATGCTAATGTGATTCTTGACGGGGTAAATAAAATAAAACTGGCAGATAATATCAATGAGGCACAAACAGCTACGGCTATTATGGGAGGTGAAAATCTTATAACTATTGCTGAAAACACGCTGGATATGTTTGTTGTAGATCACGTTCATAACGGAGGTAACTCAAGCCACGAAGACTAATTGTTAATGCCTTGCTGCATTGGGTGTGGCAAGGCTAACTTTTTTAATATGAGAACAATTATTCTAACCTTTTTAATGGGGTGTTTTTTCGTGTCGTGTTCTAAAGAAGAGGAGTATACCGAAGTTGATAAACCGTTAGATTTTCAGGTTCCGTCAAATTTTCCACCCTTAGCACAGGATGTATCCTATAACATGCCTACAGAAAAAGGCTTTGAACTTGGGAGGAAACTTTTTTATGACGGACGATTATCTGCCGATAATACTATTTCATGCTCTTTTTGCCATGAGCAGGGATATGCTTTTACGCATCATGGACACGATTTCAGTCATGGGATATACGATCAGGTAGGGACGCGTAATGCTCCGGCGGTTCAAAATATGGCTTTCCAAAGTGAATATTTTTATGACGGAGCTTCAAACAGTATCGAGATGCTTTCTATAGTGCCTATTCATAATCCGAAGGAAATGGGTGAGACCCTGCAGGGTATAGCTGAAAAGCTTATGCAGGATGCCGAATATGTAAAACTCTTCGGACTTGCTTTTGAAGATAAACAGGTTTCGTCGGGTAATATATTAAAGGCACTTGGGCAGTTCATGGCTATGATGGTTTCGGCTAATTCGCGATATGATAAGCATGTGCGCAACGAACCGGGAGGTGACTTTACCAGCGTGGAAGAGCAGGGTATGGCACTGTTTCAGCAAAAATGTGCCGTATGCCATAAAACCGATTTGTTTACCGATAGTGCTTTCAGGAATAACGGACTTCCGCCTAATCCTAATCTTAATGATTTGGGTAGGGAAATAGTAACCGGTTTTGTATCCGACAGGTATAAGTTTAAAGTTCCCAGCCTGCGTAATGTGGAGCTTACTGCTCCTTATATGCACGATGGGCGCTTTGGTTCGCTACAGTCGGTGCTTAACTTTTACGCAAACGGAGTTACTGATTCTGAAACGCTGGATGATGAGCTAAGACATGAAGATGTTTTGGGTATCCCGCTTACACAGGAAGAGAAAGATGCTCTTATTGCTTTCTTGAAAACACTAACTGATGAGGAGTATATCAATAATCCTCTGTTTTACTATCAAACTTAATTAAAATGAAAAAATATATAATAGGTGTATTGCTTTTGGTTGCTCAGTGTTTTTATGCAGGGACAGTAAGAGATACGCTTTATCCAAACTTTAGGCAGTATGCCTATGAGTTTGAAGATTTTTGTGATGCCTGTGGCTGTTCTGCCAGTGGCGGGAGTATGGGGTTTAGTTCTATGCTCGATCAAAACTTTGTCGGTTTGCGTTATATGTATCAAAGCTACTCAAGCCGTGAGGGTATATTTAATAACTCACCGTGGATAGATGAGAATTTTAATACCATACAGGCATGGGCGAGGATTCCGGTGTTTAGAAATTTTCAGGTAACGGCATTGGTGCCTTACCATTTTAATAACCGTGCGCCATCAACAGGAAAACAAACTATTGATGGTTTAGGTGATATTACTGTGCTGGGTATGTATACGGTATATCAAACCAAAACAGATACGGTAACCTATAAACACACGCTTCAGGCAGGTGTAGGAGTGAAAGCTCCAACCGGAGAATATAACGGAAGTAATAACGGGAGTGTAAACCCTAGTTTCCAGTTAGGTACAGGTAGCTGGGATTATATGTTAGCTGCCGAATACATTCTCAAAAAAGGGAATTATGGTTTTAATACCATGCTTAATTATACTTTTAAAACCGAAAACAATCAAAACTATCAGTTTGGTAACCAGTTTAATTATGGCGGAACCCTGTTTTATATGATAAAAGGGCAGAAAATGATAACGGTACCTCAGGTAGGTGTGGCTGGTGAAGTGTATGCTACAAACAGGCAGTATGGCGAAGATGTTCCCGATACTAAAGGTGATATCTTTTTTGCTAAGGCAGGGGTAGAGGCCGG
Organism: Flavobacterium rakeshii; assembly: GCF_009741375.1. GTDB lineage: Bacteria > Bacteroidota > Bacteroidia > Flavobacteriales > Flavobacteriaceae > Flavobacterium > Flavobacterium rakeshii. Next base: position 58,550 of record NZ_WOWP01000005.1, on the reverse strand, counting down.
TATGGGTAAGTTTTCTTTAGGAGTTAATGCTATGGTCCCAGTGAATCAAAACCTTACAGGAGGTAAGGTTGAGGCAAATTACAGGTTGGCAATAAATCTTAATTATAGCTTATAAAAAAAAGGAACCTATTAAGGTTCCTTTTTTTTATACATATATATAATAGGTGTATTATGCTTTAAACTCTACAGTTTTTACATCACCTTCAACAACAACTTTTACAAGTCCGTGTTTAGATAAACCTTTCATGGCAGCATCCCATTTTTTACCGCTTAGTCCGGCTTCGGTTTTTAAAGCTCCCAGTTCAATAGAATTGTTGGCTTTAAGTATTTCGGTAATCAGCTTTTCGTCTTCGGTTAGTTCAGGTCCTTTTTTCTCGGGTCTCATTTGAGGGAAGAACAATACTTCCTGTATAGACTGGTTGTTGGTTAAGAACATAATTAATCTGTCCATACCAATACCTAAACCTGATGTAGGAGGCATACCGTACTCTAAAGCTCTAAGGAAATCAAAGTCAATAAACTGACCTGCTTCATCGTCACCTCTTTCGGCAAGCTTAAGCTGCGCTTCAAAACGCTCTCTCTGGTCAATAGGGTCGTTAAGTTCTGAATAAGCATTGGCGATTTCCTTACCACAAACCATAAGCTCAAAACGCTCGGTTAGTTCAGGGTTGTCACGGTGCTCTTTACAAAGCGGACTCATTTCTTTAGGGTAATCGGTAATGAATGTTGGCTGAATAAAGTTGCCTTCACATTTCTCTCCAAAAATCTCATCAATAAGTTTTCCTTTACCCATGGTTTCGTTTACATCGATACCCATGCCTTTTGCAGCCTCAAATATTTCGGCTTCAGTTTTTCCGGTAATATCAAATCCGGTAAACTGTTTAATGGCATCTGTCATAGTAACACGGGCATACGGAGCTTTAAAGTCTACCGTGTGTTCGCCAAAAGTGGCTACTGTAGTTCCGTTTACTGCTGTTGCACAATGCTCAAGCAGGTTTTCGGTAAACTCCATCATCCAGTTGTAGTCTTTGTAGGCTACATATATTTCCATAGCCGTAAACTCAGGGTTATGGGTTCTGTCCATCCCTTCGTTACGGAAGTTTTTACTAAATTCATAAACACCGTCAAAACCACCTACTATAAGTCTTTTAAGGTAAAGCTCGTTAGCAATCCTCATGTATAGAGGGATGTCTAAAGAGTTGTGGTGAGTAACAAACGGTCTTGCGGCAGCACCACCCGGTATTGGTTGTAATACTGGAGTTTCAACTTCAAAGTAACCTTTGTCGTTAAAGAAGCTCCTCATTGCGTTAAAAAGTTTTGTTCTCTTAACAAATACTTCTTTTACCTGAGGGTTAACCACTAAATCTACATAACGCTGGCGGTAACGAAGCTCAGGGTCATTAAAACTGTCGTATACTTTACCATCGGCATCTGTTTTTGGCATAGGTAACGGTCTAAGCGTTTTGCTTAGCAGGGAGAAGTCGGTTACACGTACTGATTTTTCTCCTACCTGAGTAGTGAAAAGTGTACCTTTTACACCTATAAAGTCACCAAGGTCAATAAGTTTTTTAAATACCTCGTTGTATTTGGTTTTATCTTCACCAGGGCAAATTTCATCCCTGTTTATGTATATCTGTATACGTCCTTCGCTATCCTGAATTTCGGCAAAAGAAGCCTTTCCCTGGATACGGAAAGACATCACACGGCCTGCAATAACAACCTTCTTGCCTTCAGCAAAATCTTCCTTAACCTGTTTAGATGTATGGTCTACAGGGAATAGGTTAGCGGGATACGGATTGATGCCGAGGTTTCTCAGCGTGTCCAGTTTTTCTCTACGAATGATTTCTTGTTCTGAAAGCTGCATGTTATTAATGTTTTTTTAAGCCTGCAAAGATAGTGATTATTAACAAATAATCAATTTGCATTTTTAACGGCATTAGTGCTTTTTGTTAGGTTTTAAAAAATTATATTTGAGCTAAGATTAACAAAATAAACACCAATTATGAGAACAATATTTTTTTATGGGTTAAGCCTGCTAATGCTGATGTTTGCCACATCATGTAATTTTACCGAAAGAGTTACAGTTAAAGATGATGGGAGTGGGCAAATGAGCCTTGAGGTAGATGCATCTCAGTTAATGGCTATGGCCGGAGATGAAATGGCTAAGCAAGGGGAGGAGAGAAAAGATTCTACTTTTACCTTTAAGGAAATTCTGGATGAAAAAAGGGACAGTATCGCAAAATTGCCTAAGGCAGATCAGGAGAGGTTAAAAAAGCTGGAGGATTTTAAGGTACATATGATGATGGATCCTAAAACTTCAGAGTTCAAGATGGATATCTTTACCGATTTTAAAAAGGCAGAAGATATTACAGATATCATGCAGGCTTTTAGTGAGCTTAATAAGATGAATAGACCTGGAGCTGCTCAGTCGGGGATGAATTTGGAGAAAAAAGAGTCTGATGTTAAGTATTTTTATGATGGTAAAAAGTTTGTGAAAACCATAAAGCCTGCTAAAGCAAAAGAGGGAGAAAAAAACGATGAAGATGCCGCAAGTGAAGAGATGATGAAGGCAATGATTGAAGAGTCTACTTATACAGTTATTTATGAGTTTCCAAAGCCCGTTAAATCTGTTTCAGATAAATCGGCAGTGATAAGTGATGATAAAAAAACGGTAACGATTAAATATTCTTTGTTGGATTATTTTGACAAGCCGGAAGATATGGGACTTGAAGTTAAATTTTAATAAAGACTGAAATGATATTGTTAAACCGGGCAGCCTTAATAGGTGTCCGGTTTTTTTATAGGGTTAAACCGAGAGAAGTTTTGTAATTTTGTAGTGAACTATATATTACAGTTATGAATAAGCAGGTACAGTTCCTTGATTTAGGGATGAAAGACTATAAAGAGGTTTGGGATTTTCAGGAAACCCTTTTTAGCGGTATACTTGATGTAAAGGTGAAAAACAGGCGTGAGGAAAAAAATGACGATACGCCAAATTACCTGTTGTTTACCCAACATCCTCATGTTTATACATTAGGTAAAAGCGGAGATATGCAAAACCTGTTGCTTAATGAAAAACAACTGGCAGATAAAGGAGCTACTTTTTATAAAATAAACAGAGGAGGTGATATAACTTATCACGGGCCCGGGCAGGTGGTAGGTTATCCTATACTGGATTTAGAGAACTTTTTTACCGATATACATAAATATCTTCGTTTTTTAGAAGATGTGATTATAAAGGTAATGGCAGATTATGGTCTTAACGGAGTTAGGAGTGAAGGAGAAACCGGAGTTTGGCTTGATGTGGGTACTCCGTTTGCCCGTAAAATATGTGCTATGGGTGTAAGAGCTTCACGCTGGGTAACCATGCATGGTTTTGCTTTTAATGTAAATGCTGATTTAGGGTATTTTGATAATATTATTCCGTGTGGAATAAAAGATAAGGCTGTAACTTCTCTTAATGTGGAATTAAGAGTGGATAAGGTGGATGAAGAGGAGATTAAACAGAAAATACTTAAATATTTTACAGAGCTGTTTGAAGCAGAAATAGTTAATGCAGAAGAAGAGCTGTTGTTAAAGGTTTAATTAAACCTCGAAGTTAATTTCAAGTTGATCAGGCAATAATCTGAAGGATTTACGGTGGTATTTGGTAATGCCATATTTCTTAATGGCCTCACGATGTTCAACAGTGGGGTAGCCTTTATTTTTCTTCCAGTTATACATAGGGAATTCTTCATGAATTTTGTTCATGTACTCATCTCTGTAGGTTTTTGCCAGTACTGATGCTGCTGCAATGCTAAGGTATTTTCCGTCACCTTTAATAATACAGCTATAGGGGATGTTGTTTATAGGTTTAAATCTGTTTCCGTCTACTATAATATATTCAGGTGAGGGGTTTAGTTTTGTGATGCAGTTTTGCATTGCCTTAATTGAAGCATTTAGTATGTTTATTTCGTCGATCACTTCTGGCTCAATATTTGTAACATGATAACATAGCGCCATTTCTTCAATAAGAGGTCTTAGGTGTTCTCTGGTTTTTTCGGTTAGTTTCTTGGAATCGTTCAGGAGTTTTAGTTCAAAATTATCAGGTAAAATAACTGCTGCTGCGGTTACGGGGCCTGCAAGACATCCTCGGCCTGCTTCGTCAGTGCCGGTTTCAATAGAGAATTCTGAAAATTTTAGAGATAACATAAATCTGAAAATCTAATTTTTACGTAAAAATTTATACGCAAATGTAATTTAGTTGCGTTAAAATTAAAATTAATATAGGTTAATTTGTAATTATTTATATTTTTGCTTTTCTTTTTAAAAAAGGTTTCAAAATCTTTTGGTTTTGAGGTTTTTGTAAAGAAAAGGTCTATTGGTTGTTTATTATTAATTTTATTAAAACAGTTATGAAAAAAAATACTGTATCGGCTTTTTTGCTTTTGGCAATGGGACTGGCGGCAGGGTTTAATGCCTCTGCTCAGGTTACACCAGAACAAAAAGCTAAGATTTTAAGTCACTACAATCTTGAAGAAGGTAATAAGTTAGCTAAAGCTTTAAAGAAAGAAGCATCTGAAAATTATGAAAAAGCTCTTCAAATGGCAGAGCAAAACGGATGGCCTCTAAAACTTAAAAGCGAGGAAGGGGTTTCTTATTTAACAGGTGTTACAGAAACAGGTTTTCCTGTTTATAAGGGGAACTATAATAATGATGGCCCTAAAAGTAGTGCTGCTACAGCAATGGTTACACATCTTTGGCCTGGAGGTGATTTAGGTGTTGATCTTGACGGCGAAGGTATGATAATTGGTATGTGGGAGTTGAGCGGTTGTTTAAATACTCACCAGGATTTAATCGGTAGGGTTGAGTCTATGGATGGAGTTGGTTTTACTGCTGGTGATAGTGATTCTTTTGGTAATTCTGCTCACGCAACACACGTGGCGGGTACCCTTATAGGTTCTGGAGATGGTGATATAGCTGCTAGAGGTATGGCTTATAACGCCGAACTTAAAGCGTATAATATAGTTCAGGATGCAGGTGAGGCTTTAGATGCATCTATGGATTATGGACTACTTATTTCAAACCACTCTTATGGTGTTTATTATGAGAATGCTTCAGATTTAATGAAAGGTGGGTATACTAATGATGCCAAAACTTGGGATGATGTTCATTATTTTTCAGCTTATTACCAAGCTGTAATGGCTGCTGGTAATGATGGAAGTCAAGGGAATTCTTTTTTATTAACAGCTGATAAAAATGCGAAAAACCCAATTATAGTTGCATCAATAACTGGCGCAAAAGATGATATGCTTGAAAGAGCAGCATCTGATTTCTCTCTTTCGTCTTTTAGTAGTAAAGGTCCTACTGATGACTTGAGGATAAAACCGGATATCGCTATGAAAGGTAGTGATGTTTATTCTACTTGGCCTGTGCTTCAGGGAGGTAATTATGTGGGTGATTATAAATATGAGAATGGTACATCCATGGCGTCGCCAGGTGTAGCGGGTACTCTTGCTTTGTTACAGCAATATTACTACAGTGTGAATGATGAGTTTATGCGTGCTGCGACCTTAAAAGCTTTGATGATTAATAGTGCGGATGAGGCAGGAAGTGCACCGGGTCCTGATTTTAGATTTGGTTGGGGTGTTATTAATGCTAAAACAGCTGTTGATGTAATTGATGGAGTTGGTGTTAGTTCTATTATTGAAGAGAATGTATTGGGTCAGGGAGAAACCTATACTAAACAGGTTACTGTTACTGGTGCAGAAACTTTAAAAGTTACTGTTGTATGGACAGATCCTGCCGGACCAGTACAAACTTCTACTCAGGATGATACTCATAGACTTGTTAACGATATTGATGTGAGAGTTACTGAGCCAGGTAATATTTTTCCTTATTTCCCATGGAGAATGAGTGAAAGTGTTACTGTTGGTGTTTCGCAGGGTGATAATGATAGGGATAATGTTGAGTTTGTTGAAGTTGAGCCTCAATCTGCAGGTGTATATACTATAACAGTTACTCATAAACCAAATACACAACTTTCTGGTGGTGAGCAGGCGTACTCTTTAATTGTAAGAGGGATTACAAATGCGCTTAATGTTAATGATAATGAATTTAATAAAGTAACGATCTATCCTAATCCTGCTACAGATGTGATTAATATTGATATGGGGTCGTTAGGTCAGCCAACAAAAGGAAGTGTAGTTATGTATGACTTACAGGGGCGTATTGTAAGGCAATTTGATTCTGTAGTTAATACGGTTAATGTTTCTTCGCTTAATGCTGGTATGTATATCTTGAATATTAATTATGATGGTTATACAGAGGTTAAAAAAGTAATAGTTAAATAATATTGTATTTAACTGGTTAAAAATATCTTAATATCTGAAAAACTGCCTTTTAGGCAGTTTTTTTTGTTTTTATGAAAATCCTGCGCAACCTTTTAACAAAAAAGGTATCTAATAACTATATGATTAGCAAATTCTTGATAATGCAATTTAGCCTCTATTTAACATTATTATTCCGAAGTAATATTTGTTTTATTAATAAATTATTAAGAAGTTTGCGGTTAACTAACTCAAATTAATAAAGTATGAGATCGAAGTTTACTTGGATTATGACGCTTTTAATGGCGTTGACAATTAATTTCTCTTTTGCGCAGGAGAAAGTAGTGAGTGGTACGGTGTCAGATGCGACCGGCCCTCTTCCAAGCGCTAACGTATTTGTAAAAGGGACTCAGCGTGGTGTTCAAACTGACCTTGATGGTAAGTACTCTATCAAAGTTAATGTTGGTGAAACACTTGAGTTTACCTATGTAGGATTTGAGCCTCAATCTAGAGTTGTAGGTGCTCAAAATTCTTATGATGTTGTTCTTGCTGAAGGACAAATTCTTGATGTTGTTCAGAAAGACGTTTATCGTAGAACAACAGAGAAAAAATCTGTTATGGCTGTTGCCGGTATATCGGCAGAAGCTATTGAAGATAGAGCTAATGCTTCTGTTCTTCAAAATTTACAAGGTCAGATAGCTGGTCTTAACATTGGTACAGGATCTGGTCAGCCGGGTGCTGATAGTACAATCATTCTTCGTGGTGTTGGTACTATTAATGGTAATGTTGAGCCGTTATTTATTATTGATGGTGTGCCGGTAGATGAAGATGGTTTTAGAAGTATTAACCAGAATGATATTGCTTCTGTTCAGGTTTATAAAGATGCTGCTGCAACATCTATTTATGGTAACAGAGGTGCTAATGGTGTAATCGTTATTTCTACTAAAAGAGGTGGATATGATGAAAAGATGGAGTTTAGATATACTTCTCAATATGGTTACAGTGAGCTTCAGCCTCTAAATATGGAGTTAATGAGCTCTAATGAGTTATTAAACTTCCAGAAAAGAGTTGGTGTAGGTTATGGAGCTGCTTTATCTGATACTGAAATTGATTTAGTATCAAGACAAAATAATACTTACTGGTCTGATATCTTCTTTAGAAAAGGAGTTACTAAGTCTCATAACCTTGCTATTACTACAGGTTCAAAAAATACTAATAATTTTACTTCATTAGGTTATTTTGAGCAAGATGGTATTTTTAAAAGTACAAACTTTAAACGTTTTAGTGTTAGAAATAACTTCTCTGGTAAATCAGAAGATGGTAAATTTAACTACTCGTTCAATTTTAGTGGTAACTTCTCTAGGTCAAACGGTATGAATGGTGCTGGTTCTAACCAAATTTACTTTGCTCCGTTTAGAGCTGCTTTACATGGTTTACCATACCTTAATCCATATGCTCCAGATGGTAGTGTGACTACTGATGGAGGTATTGCTCCTGGTGATATATCGGGTATTACAGTTGATAAAGCTCCTTATGTATTGCTTAACTCTGTTGACATGAATACTAATGTTAACGATGAAATAAAAATTCTTACAAGCTTTGCTGCTGATTGGAATTTTGCTAAAAATCTTACTGCTGGTTTCCAGATGGGTGTTGATTTTTCTGGTACTAGAGCTCTTCAAATATTACATCCTAACAGTATTTTAGGTCCATTCCAGGTTAATGGTACTAACGAGACTGAATACGGAGGTTCTCAACAAGAAGCTACAAGTAGAGATTTTAGGTTTAACTCTGTAACAAGATTAAACTATAACAATACTTTTGGTGATCATACTATTGATGCTACAGCTTTTGTTGAGTATAATAAAGCTCACTTAGATGGTATTAACTTTACACAGTTAGGACTTGATTCTAGATTAGTTGGTACAGGTGCTGCTTTCATCCCAGGTACAACTTTACATACAGATGGTACTCAGCCTTATATTCCTACAGTTGGTTCAACTAAGGTTTCAGAAGGTTTGTTCTCTTACTTTGGTAACTTTGATTACGATTATAAAGGTAGATATGGTGTTTCTGCAACTGTTAGACGTGATGCTTCATTCCGTTTTATTGACGATAATAAGTGGGGTACTTTCTGGTCTGTTGGTGGTAGATGGAATATTGATCAAGAAGAATTTTTTAGTAAAAGATTCCCACAAACAGAACTTAAGTTAAGAGCTTCTTATGGTACTTCAGGTAACCAGCGTATTAACAATGCTCAATATAGTGCATTAAATCGTACACGTAACTTGTATGGTCAGGGTGCTACTTATAATGGTTCTGTTGGTACAGTGGCTACTCAAATCGGTAATACTGATCTTAGATGGGAACAAACAGCTCAAAGTAATATTGGTGTTGATTTCGGTTTCTGGAATAACAAATTATCAGGTAGTGTAGATGTTTATAGAAAACGTACTACTGACCTGTTCCAGCCAACTCCAATTTCTCCAATTAACGGTACTTCTACTCTTGATACAAATATTGGTTCATTAGAGAATAAAGGTGTTGAGGTTAGCTTAAAATATAATGTATTCCGTAACCAGGATTGGACTATCGTTCTTAACGCTAATACATCTTACAATAAAAACTTTATTAGAGATTTACCTGAAAGTTATGACGGTATAGTATTTAGCAATGGTTCTACTTCATTAATCGAAGGTTCTTCTGTTGAGACTTTCTATGTAGTAAGATATGCTGGTGTTAACCCTGCTAATGGTAATGCTCTTTTCTATACTGCTGATGGTGGTTTAACAGAAACTATTGATGATTCTGATAGAGTTAATACAGGTAAATCAAGCTATCCTGCTTGGCAAGGTGGTTTTGGTACTTTAGTGAAATACAAAGGATTTGAGTTTAGTACTCAATGGAGTTACTTTGCAGATCTTTACAGAAATAACCTTGATTATGGTGAGCTTGAGGAGACTAGCGTGATTGATGATGGTTCTAACAGGGTTGCAAGTACAGCAACTGCATGGCAAAATCCGGGTGATATTACTTCAGTTCCTAGAGTAGGTAACCCTTATGGTGCTGTTGATTATATCAATTCAACTGATAGATATTTAGAAGATGCATCTTTCTTAAGACTTAGAAATGTATTATTCGGATACTCATTTAGTAAAGAAATATTACAGGATTTACCAATATCAGGTTTAAGACTTTATGTACAAGGTGAGAATCTATTAACTTTCTCTTCTTACAGAGGATGGGATGCTGAAGCTGGTTTCCGTTCAACGGATAGGGGTAACTATCCAACTCCTAAAATTTATACTTTCGGAGCTGTAATTAATTTCTAAAAAAGACAACTATGAAAAAAATATTAAGAATAAGCTTACTTGCGGCATTTATTGGAATGATGTCCTGTGAGGATGCAACAGATATAATTCAGGAATCAGAATTATCTGAAGAGTTAGCGTTTCAAACCGTAGACGATTTACGTGGGGGATTGATTGGTGTTTATGCTGTATATAGTCCTGATGCAGGAGGAAATGGTAGTGGAGATCAGATTTTATTTAATGACCTTTTCACTGATAACCTAAAAAGAGGTATAAGTAGCTCAGGTCAGGGTAATCAAACTTATAATTTTATCCTTCAGCCGGGAAGTAATTTCCCAACTACACTTTGGAATAGTAGATATGCAGTTATTAACTTTTCTAATAGAGTATTGAGAGCATGGGATAGAGTATATCCTACTCTTGAAACTGAGGCGGAAAGAGATGATGCAAATGAGATTAAAGCTCAATTATTAGCATTTAGAGGTTTTTGTCATTTTGAACTTATTCAGTATTTTGCTACAAATTATCAGGATTTAACTGCGCCAGGTGTAATTGTTATGGATTTTGTACCTGAAGTAGATCAGGTGTTTCCACGTAATACTGTAGGTGAAGTTTTCCAACAAATCGAATCTGATTTAACTCAGGCAGCTCAGTTAATGGGGACTGAATTTAATTCTTTAGGAGAATATACAACAGTTGCAGAAGAAAGTAAGTTTTATATTAACCCGGATGTTATCACGGCAATGAGAGCTAGAGTTAAGCTTTTTGAAGGTAATTATACTGAAGCATATACTCTTGCTAATTCTCTACTTCAGAACGAAAATTATGGATTATCTGGTTATGTAGAGCTTGGTTCTCTTTATGAAAGTGATAATCTTGCAGCAAAGGAGCTAATTTTTGCTTTGTCTCGTCGTCAGGGAGATAATACTATAACAAGTCTTTGGTCTGCAAATGGTGCAGGTGTAAATGGTAGTCCTTTCTTTGAAATATCTAATGGACTACTTAATATTTTGCCATCTAGTGACGTTAGAAGATTTATTATTCTTAACACTGATAATGAAATAGTAGGTTTAAATTCGCCTAATAATATTTTACCTCAGGGTAAATATCTTGGTGCAACTGAAGATGGTGCGATGCTTAATGATGTTAAAGTGTTTAGAGCTGCAGAAATGGTTTTAATCAGAGCTGAAGCACAGGCGCGTTTAGGTAACCTAAATGCAGCAGCTACAGATATTAAGGCTTTAAGAGATATCAGGGTTGCAACTAATAATGGTGGTAATACTCCTTTACCTTCTTACGCTAATCTTAACGCGGCACTTACAGATATCCTTCTTGAAAGAAGAAAGGAATTTGCTCTAGAAGGTCACAGATATCTTGATTTAAAAAGAATTGGTACTGAAATTGGTGTTGGTATTAATAGAGAAAGTGTAGACTGTGCTTCTTTTGGTGCAGATTGTGATTTAGCTCCAACCAGCTATAAGTTTACTTTGCCAATCCCTAACTCAGAGATTAGTGCAAACCCAACGATTGCGCAAAACCCTGGTTACTAATATTTAAAAGAAAGAGTATGAAGAACTTATTAAAAATATTTTGCCTGGCTGCCATTGTTGCTTCATGTGACGATGTTGAGCCAACGATTTTCCATGGTGAAGATCCATCAAATTTAACTTTATTATCATTCTCTAGTGATGTTTATTCACTACCTGTTGAAAGAGATGCAAATGGAGTAACTACTGTAACTTTTAATTCAAGTACTGTATCTAATTCTGATAGAGTTTATAATGTTGAAATTATATCAGGTACAGCTAATGCTGCTACTTATAGTGTTCCTTCTACTATAACTATTCCTGCAGGTCAATATCAGGGTATTATTGATATTACAGGTCAGGATAATAACCTTGTTGATGATGAGGTTAAGACTTTTAAAATCAAAATTGCAGATTCTGATTTTGGTGATGAATCTATAGGTTTTGCTGAAGCTGAAGTTAGAGTTTATGAGGTTTGTCCACTTGAGGCAGATTTTACTGGTAATTATGTGCTTACTCCTGTTACATCAATGTTTAATAATGCAGCAATATTTGCAACAGAAGATGTTGTGCTTAATGTAGGTGTAAATGCTTACGAGCGTACTTTTAGAGCAAGTCCTTACCCTACTATTTTAAATGATAAAGTTGTTTTTGCTATAAGCTTTAAGTGTGATGTTCTTGACTTTAGTGGTACTTTTGATTCAGAGCTTATTTGTGTTGAAAATGGAACAAGAACTATAGTATGGGGAGCTAGTGATAATTCTAGTTCTTATGATACAACTAATGATGCTATAATCAATGTTTCTTTTACAGAAGATAGTGCCAATGCTTGTGGTAATGGTAGTTCAGCAACTAGTAGTAGATTCAGATTAACAAAAACTAACTAAGATATAGTAAAAACAAATTTAAATTATGAAAAAATTTATATACGGTTTATTAGGTTTTGCAGCTATATCTTTAACTAGCTGTGATTACCATGATCCTAATGGTGATAAATTCGGTAACGATCCTTCAATTGGATGGGTTCAATTTAAAAGTGAAGATATAAGTTATGGAACTGCGACTCCGGGAGCTGAGTCAACAATAACTGCAAGTGTTCCTGTTGTTATTAAATCGCTTGATATTATTGATTTAGGTGGTAATGAATTTGAGAACAATCCAGTAAATGATGGGCTTACAGTTTATTATACTGTTGAAGATATTGATGGTTCATCATCTTTTATTAACATACCTGGGTCAGTTTATATACCTAAAGGTGAATTAAGTGCTAATATCACTTTTACGGTTCCTGCTACAGCTCAAATTTCTTGTACTCAGTTCAAAGTAACTTTAACATCTACTAGTAATGCTAATGTTACTGTTGGTTTTGAAGATCATGATATTCCTACTCATGAATTTCTTGTAGGTGCTTATGATTTAAATGCAATGGTAGGTACTTATAATGCATTACGTGATGGGCAGGAGCAATATCAGTGTAGTATTGTTTTAGGAGAAGAGCCAAACTCTTTAATTGTTAACAATATTTATGGTATTGATCCTAACTCTCAAACTACTATTTACGTTAATGAGGGTGGAATTATTTCATTCCCTGAGTATACAAGTAACTTCTTGTTTGTAAATGGTAGTACAAGTATTTATGTTGAAGGTTTTGATGGTTTATCAACTTGTTTAAATGGAGGTTCTGTTTCTCTTAACTTTAGATTAAGAAGTGCTACTACTGTTTATGCTGATAATACACTTGAGTTAATCAAGCAATAATACTAAACTTATTTATATAAGTTAAAAACCCGCTATATAGCGGGTTTTTTTATATGTTTATATATCTTTAAAAAATTATCTTTGTCAAAATTCTAATATTCAATGTTGAAGAAACATTTTATTTTATTATTGTTTTTTTTACCGATTATGATGTTTTCACAAATCAGGGAAAAAGGCACTGTAAAACCTAGGCTAAGCGGTAATAGTTCGTCAGTTCAGTCTGGTGATAAATCCACAGCTTCAAAACAAGCGGGTAGTAAAGTTTCAGATTCTATCGCTAATGTTGATATGTATAAGATAATCACTATTGATAGAGATACCACCTACGTAGATACTACTTTAACGATTCAAAACGATTATAAAGCTAACTATTTAAGGAAAGACAATTTTGGATTATTAGCTTTTCCTAATGAAGGTCAAACCTATAATGTATTGGATTACGGACTTACTGAATATAATGCTTTTCCTGATTTTGGGTTTAAAGCAAAACATGCTGCTTATATGGAGGTAAATGACATAAACTATTATCATGTGCCAACCCCATATACTGATTTGTTCTATAAGTCAGTTTTATCACAAGGGCAAATACTTGATGCTTTGGCTAGTGTTAATACTTCAGATAATCTTAATTTTACTGTCGCATACAAAGGGATACGTTCTATAGGTAAGTACATAAATTCTATTTCAAGTAGCGGAAACTTTAGGTTTATTTCAAGTTATAATACCAGTGATAAAAGGTATGTTTTGAAAGTACATTTTACAGGTCAGGATATTTCTAATCAGGAGAACGGTGGTATTACTGATGTTGATTTTTTTGAAAGCGGAGATCCGCTTTATACTGACAGAGAGCGACTGGATGTTTATAATAAAGATGCTACATCTTTAATGAAAGGTAATCGTTTTTTTGTAGATCATACTTTTAGGCTGAGTAAGTCAAACCCAAATAGTTTGGTTTTTCACCATCAGTTTAATTATGAAAATAAATCATTTCTGTATACCCAGCCTACGGCTAACCAACGATTTGGTGATTTTTATACTTCATCTATTAATAATAAAACGCGTTACAACAGGTTGTATAATATGCTTGGGGCTGCTTATAGCAATGAGGATATTGGCATGATTGAGTTTTACCTTGAAGATTATACCTATAATTACTTTTATAAGAGAATCATTTTTGGTGATAATTTTATACCAAATGCTATTAATGACAGGATTAATACATATGGTGCACGCTACACTTATCATAAAGATAAACTAAAGGGTTCGGTTTTATTTTCAAACTCTATAACCAATCAATCATTGGCAAATATTCAGGCATCTGCCAGATATACTTTTGATGAACAAAATGTTTTAAGCTTCAGGTATCAAAACATGAATAAGCTGCCTGATCTTAATTACAGGTTATATCAAAGTGGCTATATAAACTACAACTGGTTCAATGAATTTAAGAATGAAAAAATAAACAGTTTTGAGTTTGAAGCAAAAACCAAATGGCTTGATGCTTCCATGCAGTATACTGTGCTTAATGATCATTTGTATTTTGAAAGGAATGAAGTGGCTTTTGATGAAGATGAGATTGAACCTGTTATTGTTAGTCCTGCACAGTACGATGGTACTATAAACTACCTTTCCATTAAGGCGGCTAAAGAGTTTAAGTTTGGCAAGTTTGGACTGGATAATACAGTGCTTTATCAAAATGTTACTCAAAGTGATAAAATACTTAACGTGCCTGATTTTATTACCCGTAATACATTCTATTTTTCTGATCATTTTTTCAAGAAAGCTTTATTTATCCAAACAGGTGTTACTTTCCAGTATTTTACAAAGTACTATGCTAATGATTACAATCCTTTATTGGGAGAGTTTTATGTTCAGGATAAGAAAAAGATTGGTGATTTTCCTTTAATGGATTTCTTCCTTAATGCGAAAATCAAGACTTTTAGAGTGTTTCTTAAATACGAACATTTCAATTCGTCATTTTCGGGCTATAACTATTTTTCGGCACCAAGCTACCCATACAGGGATGCGGTTATCCGCTTTGGTGTGATTTGGGACTTCTTCTCCTAAGAATCTTTACATTAACTGTTTTTTTAACATTATCTGTATATCTTTGTCCTCATATTCAGGACACATTAATTATTGAAATGAAATACGCAAAAAATATACTTGAAACCATTGGTAACACACCTTTAGTGAAGCTTAACAAAATAACTAAAGAGGTAGATGCTTTGGTTTTGGCTAAGGTAGAAACGTTTAATCCGGGTAATTCTGTAAAAGACAGGATGGCTGTAAAAATGATTGAGGATGCCGAAGCAGACGGTCGCCTAAAACCGGGAGGTACTATTATTGAAGGTACATCGGGTAATACAGGTATGGGCCTTGCTCTTGCAGCAATCGTTAAAGGGTATAAACTTATTTGTGTTATTTCAGACAAGCAGTCTAAAGAGAAAATGGATATCCTAAGGGCAGTTGGAGCTAAAGTTGTAGTTTGTCCTACAGATGTTGAACCAACAGACCCGCGTTCATATTATTCGGTTTCAAAAAGACTTTCGGAAGAGACACCTAATGCATGGTATGTAAACCAGTATGATAATCCTTCTAACACTCTAGCACATTATGAGCAAACTGGTCCGGAGATTTGGGAACAGACTGAAGGTAAGATAACGCATTTTGTTGTTGGTGTTGGTACAGGTGGTACTATATCGGGAGTTGCTAAATACCTTAAAGAGCAAAACCCTAATGTTAAGGTTTGGGGAATTGATACCTATGGTTCGGTTTTCAAAAAATACCACGAAACAGGGGTATTTGATGAGAACGAAATTTACTCTTATATCACAGAAGGTATAGGGGAGGATATTCTTCCTAAAAATGTAGACTTTTCGCTTATAGATGGTTTTACTAAAGTTACCGATAAAGATGCCGCAGTGTTTACCCGAAGACTGGCTTTAGAGGAAGGTATATTTGTAGGTAACTCTGCCGGGGCTGCTATAAAAGGAGTGCTTCAGTTAAAAGAAAACTTCAAACCGGAGGATGTTGTTGTAGTATTATTCCATGACAGCGGTAGCCGTTATGTAGGTAAAATGTTTAATGACGACTGGATGCGTGAAAGAGGCTTCCTTGATGAGGAACTTACTAAAGCAGAAGACCTGATTAAAGACCATGCTGATAAGCCTCTTGTAGTAGTTAGGACTGAAGAGTTGGTATCTCATGCTATAGAGCGCCTTCGTAAATATAAAATATCACAAATCCCGGTTATAGACACAAACGGATTTGTAGGATCGGTAGATGAGACCGATTTGTTTAGAAGCTATGTTGAAGACAAGGATATAGCCGAAAAACCTATTAGGGAGGTTATGGGTAAACCTTATCCGGTGGTAACAGCAAATACTTCTATTGAGGAAGTTTCAAAGCTTATCAATAAAGATAATCAGGCGGTACTGGTTGATCTTGGTAACGGGAGACACCACATTATAACCAAACACGACATTATAAGTTCAATAAAATAATATTGAGTATATTTGAAAAGAGCCTTATGGCTCTTTTTTATTTGTTATGAGTACGTTTACAGCTATAGATTTTGAAACTGCAACCGGGCATCCTTATAGTGCCTGTGCTGTGGGTATCGTGACAGTTGAAGACGGAGTGATAACAGAGGAGTATTATACTCTTATCCAGCCACCCGATAACGAATACTGGTACAGGAATATTCAGGTACATGGTATAAAGCCAAACGATACTTTACAAGAACCAACGTTTTACCAACTCTACCCAGAAATAAGAAAACGTTTGTTGGGTAAAAAACTGGTGGCTCATAATGAGGTTTTTGATCGTAACGTGCTTTCTAAAACAATGGGGTTTTATGGTTTGGATTATGACGAGCTTAATTTAGCGGAAAGATGGGAGTGTACCTGCCGTATTTACAGGAAAAAAGGATACAAGCCGGCTAACCTTAAATACTGCAGTGAGCGTAATGGTATAGAACTTACACACCACGAAGCATTGTCTGATGCACGTGCCTGTGCTAAATTATATTTACTGGTACACAATCAAATTAAGCTTTTTTAAGTTTTTTCTGTATTTTAGGGGTTTATATAACCACACCCTCATGAAAGAAGACTTCCTGCATTACCTATGGCAGTTTAAAAAGTTCGATGTACTAAACCTGCAAACTGTTAAAGGAGAAAAAATTGAGATTATTAATTCCGGACAATACCTGCAACAGGCCGGTCCTGATTTTTTTAATGCCCGGCTTACTATTGGTAATCAAAAATGGGCAGGTAATGTTGAGATACATTTAAAGTCGTCCGACTGGTATATACACAATCATGAAAATGATTCGGCTTACGATAATGTGGTACTACATGTAGTATGGGAACATGATACGGAAGTATACAGGAAAGATAATACCGAGATTCCTGTTTTACAGCTTAAAGATTTTACTGATAAAGCAACTGTTGAGAATTACAGGATGCTTACTACTCCTAAAACATGGATTTATTGCGAAAAGGAACTGGCTTCAATAAATAGTTTTGTAATGTCTAACTGGAAAGACAGGTTGTTTTTTGAACGACTGGAACGAAAGTCAAAACCTATATTGGAACTGGCTTCTGAAACGGCTAACGACTGGGAAGCGGTGTTGTTTTGTTTTCTGGCAAAAAATTTCGGACTTAATACTAACGGTGAGGTGTTTTATAAACTTGCAAAATCAATTCCGTTTACTGTGATACGAAAAGAGGCTTTTGAAGCCGAAAACCTCGAGGCTCTTTTTATGGGTAGGGCAGGTTTGCTTAAAGGAGATAAGGAGGATGTGTATTTTAAAGATTTAAAAACAAGGTTCGATTATATTACACACAAACACAGGTTGCCGGAAGTATATCTGGACGAACTCCAATTCTTTAAACTAAGGCCTGATAATTTCCCAACCATACGATTGTCGCAATTGGCACAATTGTATCACCTGCATCAAAATCTGTTCTCTAAACTTATAGAGGCTAATACGCTTCAGGAGATATACGATTTATTTACCTTACAGGTAAGTGAATATTGGAAAACGCATTATCAGTTTGATAAGGAAAGTACCAAAAAACGAAAAGCCTTGTCGCCTGCTTTTATCGATTTACTTATCATTAATACCATAGTGCCGTTTAAGTTTGCATACAACCGCTATATAGGTAAAGAGACTGATGATGAAGTGTTGGATTTACTAACTGTTTTAAAGCCTGAGAAAAATGCTGTAATTGATAAGTTCAGGTTTTATAAAGTAGCTGTAGAGTCGGCTTTTGACAGTCAGGCGTTACTTCAGTTAAAAAAAGAATATTGCGACCATAAAAAATGTATGCAATGTGCTTTAGGGCTAGAGCTTATTAAAAGTTAATTGTGTAAATTTGGAATCTAAACTAAAGCTATGTCATTTGTAACAAACATCAGGCATTTTTTTGAAAGGAACGGCTTTCATGTTTCCGCACGCCTTTCCGACAGGTTAGGTATGAGGGTGACTAATGTAAGACTGTTTTTTATTTATATCTCCTTTTTTACCGTTGGACTTTGGTTTGGTGTGTACCTAACACTGGCATTTTGGCTAAGGCTGAAAGATGCTGTTTATACCAAGCGCAGTTCGGTGTTTGATTTGTAAACAAAACTTTCCTTTAAATTTTACCGAATGAAAAAGCCTTACGATTTCTTTTTGCGTTTTACCAAACAGCAGCAAAAAGGAGTTGTTGCATTACTGCTTTTAATTTTGGTAGTTCAATTAGGTTACTATATATGTGCATCGGTTTTATTTACCGGGGATAAATTTACTTCACAGGAAGAGAAAGAATGGCTCTCTCATCAAACGGAAATAGACAGGCTCCAGTCACAAAAGTCTCAAAAACGTGATACTATATTCCCTTTCAATCCCAATTATATTTCAGACTACAAAGCGTATGTTTTAGGGATTAACCTCAAACAATTAAATAAGCTAAACGAATACAGGCAGAGCGGTGCATTTATAAATTCGGCTCAGGAATTTCAAAATGTAACAGGTGTTCATGATACTGTGTTGGCAAAACTGTCTCCTTATTTCAGGTTTCCCGTTAAACCGATTAGTAAGCAAAGTGATAATGAACAGCATGTTGTTCCTACAGTTACTCACAAAGACGAAATAGTTATTGTCGATATTAATAAGGCTACCAGAGAAGAGCTAATTAAAATACACGGTATAGGGGATTATTATTCTAAACTTATAATAGAGAGAAGAGAACAATTAGGAGGCTATGTGAGTATGGAACAAATGGATGATTTTTCTCAAATTCCACAGCAGGCTATAATACTTCTTAAAGAACATTTTCAGGTTATAGAAGTACCTCAAACCTTAAAGATAAATGTAAATAATGCCTCATTGAATCAGCTGTCCCGATTTCCTTATTTTGATAAAGATCTGGCTCGTGCTATTATTACTCACAGGAGTATGTTGGGAAAATTCGTTAAAATTGAGGATTTGTTAAAAATAAATGGTTTTCCTGTTCAAAAAGAAAAAATAATTGCGTTATATTTGGAATTCTAAAAAAATAATCAGTCAAAATGAATTTTGAATATAACGAAACGCAAAAAATGATCGCTGACTCTATCAAAGATTTTGCAGAGCAGCACATACGTCCTAATATTATGGAATGGGACGAAAAACAACATTTTCCTGTAGATCTTTTTAAGAAGCTTGGTGAGATGGGCTATATGGGGGTTTTGGTACCTGAAGCTTACGGAGGATCTGGTCTTGGTTATCACGAATATATTACAGTAATAGAAGAAATATCAAAAGTAGATCCTTCAATAGGATTATCTGTGGCGGCACATAACTCATTATGTACAAACCATATTCTTACTTTTGGTAACGAAGAGCAAAAAAAGAAATGGTTACCTAAACTGGCTACTGCCGAGTTTATAGGTGCCTGGGGTCTTACTGAACACAATACAGGGTCAGACGCCGGTGGTATGAATACTACGGCTGTTAAAGATGGTGACCATTGGATTGTAAATGGTGCTAAAAACTTTATTACGCATGCTAAATCTGGAGATGTAGCTGTAGTAATTGTTCGTACCGGAGAAAAAGGTGATTCAAGAGGTATGACAGCTTTTGTTTTTGAAAAAGGAATGGAAGGTTTTACCAGCGGAAAAAAAGAAGATAAACTGGGTATGCGTGCCAGCGAGACTGCTGAGCTTATTTTTGATAACTGCCGTATACCGGATGCTAACAGACTAGGTGAAGTTGGAGATGGTTTTATTCAGGCTATGAAAGTGCTTGATGGCGGAAGAATCTCTATTGGAGCCTTATCATTAGGTATTGCTAAAGGAGCTTATGAGGCGGCTTTAAAATATTCTAAAGAGCGTTACCAGTTTGGTCAGCCAATAAGCAGCTTCCAGGGTATTGCTTTCAAACTTGCCGATATGGCAACTGAAATCGAAGCTTCCGAGCTGTTGCTTCATAAAGCGGCTTATCTTAAAAATACAAACCAAAAAGTTACACTTGCCGGAGCAATGGGTAAAATGTATTCTTCAGAGGTTTGTGTTAAGGTTTCTAACGAAGCAGTACAGATACACGGAGGTTATGGTTATACTAAAGATTATCCGGTTGAGAAATTCTACAGGGATTCTAAATTATGTACCATAGGGGAAGGAACTACTGAGATTCAGAAACTTGTAATTTCCCGTAACATTCTAAAAGAGTAGTTATTTATAATTTAAATAATTAAAAAAGAGCAACTTATATAAGGTTGCTCTTTTTTTGTTTAATTTATTAACATTACAACGTTGTAGTTGTGTTTTAAATAAAAACTTCGTAAAAAATTAAGGTTAATTTTTTAGATTAAATAAAACTTAACCCTTTTAATTATGAAGTACATATCTGTTTTATTGCTTGCTGCGGCTTTTGTAAGCTGTGGTGAGGAAGCGGATGTTGAGCAAGACATCCAGACCAACAATGAAATCCCGACGACCGAGTTTAATACCAAGGCTGCGGGGGGTAAAGTAATGATGCAGGCTTTCTATTGGGATGTGCCTGCCGGAGGAACATGGTGGAATACTGTGCAGGGGAAGGTGTCTTCCTGGAGTAGTGCAGGTTTTGATGCCATTTGGCTTCCGCCTGCAACCAAGGCACAAAACGGAGGTTATTCAATGGGATATGATCCGTTTGATTATTTCGATTTTGGTAGTTATAACCAAATGGGAAGTGTAGAGACCCGCTTCGGTTCGCTTAGTGAGATACAGGCGCTCATATCGGCAGCGCATACTAACAATCTTGATGTAATTGCCGATATAGTTGTTAATCATAACAGTGGTGGGGCGTCGCAGTACAATCCTTTTACGGGGGGTAATACCTGGACTGATTTTCAGCCTGCGTCCGGTATGTTTACAAGGTCATACTATGATTTCCATCCTAACGATTATCATTCGGCTGATGCAGGGGCTTTCGGTGGCTTCCCTGACTTGTGTCATGATAAGCAGTATGTTCAGGATTGGCTCTATAATAACTCTAACTCCATTGCTAAGTATTATAAAAATGTAATGGGTTTTGATGGCTGGCGTTTTGATTATGTGAAAGGTTTTGAGCCATGGGTAGTGAAAAATTTTAAAAACGCTGTAGGTGGCTTTACGGTGGGAGAGTATTGGGATGGTAATGCTGCTACACTGGAGTCCTGGGCTAATCAGGCTGAAGCCAGTGCGTTTGACTTTGCCTGTTATTACAGGATGCGTGATGCTTTTATGGGGAACGATCTTACGCAGCTTAACGGAGATATGCTATTGAAGCGAAATTCGTATAAGGCGGTTACATTTGTAGCTAACCATGATACCGATGAAATTTATAACCATAAACTATTAGCTTATGCATATATAATGACTCATGAAGGTTATCCTTGTGTGTTCTATAGGGACTATGAGGAATGGCTTGATAAAAATAAAATGAATAACCTTATCTGGATACATAACAATAAGGCGTCGGGTACTACGTCATATCTGTATGCTGATAATGATGAATATGTTGCCAGGAGAAACGGAAGTCCGGGGCTTATAGTGTATATCAATAACAGCGATTCATGGCGGGAACGATGGGTAGATACTAATTGGGCTAATACCGTTATTAAAGATTATACAGGTAATTCAGGATGGGAGCCAACTACTCAGGCTGATACATGGGTTAAGGTAGAAGCACCGCCGCATGGATACACGGTATGGTCGGTAAAATAAAAATCGAAATTAATTGGTTGGTAATCAAAAAATATTTTATAAGTTTGCACCCTTAACGAGAGGAGGTGTTATATATGTTGATTATACCAATTAAAGACGGAGAAAATATCGATAGAGCTCTAAAGCGCTATAAGAGAAAATTTGATAAAACAGGAGTTGTTAGACAGCTAAGAAGTCGTCAGCAATTTACGAAACCTTCTGTTGTAAGAAGAGCTCAAATCCAGAAAGCAGCTTATGTTCAGGGACTAAAAGACGCTCTAGAGAGCTAGTAGTTTTTTTGAACTAAAAATAATAACCGTTAGCAGAAAAGTTGATTAACTTTGCTGTTAACGGTTTTTTTATGGTTAATTCTAAACAGGCATACGCAGATTATTTATTAAAGGAGAAGAATTATTCTCTTTTAACGCTTCGGGCTTATACTAATGATCTTTCTGATTTTGAAAAGTTTATAAAACAGGAGGATGGGAGTATTGTGCTTGAGGAAGTAGTGTATGCGCATATAAGGGGGTGGATTGTTTTTCTGGTAGAGCAGGGGTTGTCTAATCGTTCTGTAAACCGAAAAATATCTTCGCTTAAATCATTCTACAAATTTCTGTTGCGTTCAAAGCAGATAACTGCCAATCCGCTACAGAAACACAAATCACTCAAAACCGAAAAAAAAGTCCAGGTTCCTTTTTCAGAAAAAGAGCTTCAGGAGGTGTATGCTGAAGTGGAGTATTCTGATGATTTTGAAGGGGTAAGAGATAGACTTATTATTGAGCTTTTTTATACTACCGGCATACGTAGGGCAGAGCTTATTGGTTTAAAGCTTTCGTCGTATGATAAAAATGCGGGTACTTTAAAGGTTTTAGGGAAGCGTAATAAGGAAAGGATTTTGCCTGTATTGCCCTGTACGGCTGAACTTATTACTAAATATCTTACAGAAAGAAGTGAGCTTGAAAACTTTGTAGACAGGGATGTGTTAATTTTAAATAAGAGGGGTCAAAAAGTGAGCGAATCTTTTGTTTATAGGTTAATAAATAGTTACTTTAGTGTTGTCTCTGTGAAAGTAAAAAAGAGTCCGCATGTGCTTAGGCATACTTTTGCGACTCATTTGCTTAACAACGGGGCAGATTTAAACTCAGTAAAAGAATTATTAGGTCACGCAAGTTTGTCTTCCACTCAAATATATACTCACAGCAGTTTATCGGAACTTAAAAAAGTGTATAAGGATGCGCATCCCCGTAACCGAAATAATTCATAATGTTTAACTATTTAAAAGTTATGTTTATGAAAGTAAATGTTCATGCAGTCAACTTTAATGTTGACAGAAAGCTAATTGGCTATGTACAGGCAAGGTTAGATAAGCTTGATAAGTATTATGACAGGGTAGTTCATTCTGATGTGTTTTTTAAGCTGGATAATACGAGTGCAAAAGTGAATAAAATTGCAGAGCTCAAAATTAATGTGCCGGGTGATGAATTTATAGTTAAAAAGCAGTGTAAAACATTTGAAGAGGCTGTAGAATTGGCGGCTGACTCGATGGAGCGTTTATTAGTAAAGAGGAAGCAAAAAATCAGAGCGCACTCATAACTGAAAAAAAAGTTCAAAAATGTTTTGATTAAAATAAAAAATCTATACATTTGCAGTCCGTTAGAAATAGCGGACTTTTTTATTGTAAGTTGCCGGTGTAGCTCAGCTGGCTAGAGCAGCTGATTTGTAATCAGCAGGTCGTGGGTTCGAGTCCCTCCATCGGCTCAAAGTTTTTTTGAAAAGCAACTGAAAATAAGGTTAGGGGAGATACTCAAGCGGCCAACGAGGACGGACTGTAAATCCGTTGGGAAACCTTCGCAGGTTCGAATCCTGCTCTCCCCACTAAATTGAGGGTAACGAGCCTTCAGGGTTAAGCCGGTGTAGCTCAGGGGTAGAGTGCTTCCTTGGTAAGGAAGAGGTCACGGGTTCAAATCCCGTCATTGGCTCGATATTAGTAAATATTTGAACACTAATTATATAACTAAGATTAAATTATTAAATCATGGCAAAGGAAACTTTTGATCGTTCCAAACCGCACTTGAATATTGGTACTATTGGACACGTTGACCACGGTAAAACTACATTGACTGCAGCTATCACTAAAGTATTAAGTGATGCTGGTCTTTCTGAAGCAAGATCATTTGATCAGATTGATAATGCTCCTGAAGAAAAAGAAAGGGGTATTACTATTAATACATCTCACGTAGAATATGCAACTGCTAAGCGTCACTACGCTCACGTTGACTGTCCAGGTCACGCTGACTACGTTAAGAACATGGTAACTGGTGCTGCTCAGATGGACGGTGCTATCCTTGTTGTTGCTGCGACTGATGGTCCTATGCCACAAACTCGTGAGCACATCCTATTAGGTCGTCAGGTTGGTGTTCCAAGAATCGTTGTATTCATGAACAAAGTTGACATGGTAGACGATGCTGAGCTTTTAGAGCTTGTTGAAATGGAAATCCGTGATCTATTATCTTTCTATCAGTATGATGGTGATAATGGTCCTGTAGTTAAAGGTTCTGCTCTAGGTGCGCTTAACGGTGAGCAAAAATGGGTAGATACTGTAATGGAGCTTATGAACGCTGTTGATGAGTGGATCGAAGAGCCAGTACGTGATATCGAGAAGCCATTCCTAATGCCGGTTGAAGACGTGTTTACAATTACAGGTCGTGGTACTGTTGCAACAGGTCGTATCGAAACAGGTGTTGCTAACACAGGTGATCCTGTAGAAATCATCGGTATGGGTGCTGATAAATTAACTTCTACTATTACAGGTGTTGAGATGTTCCGTAAAATCCTTGACAGAGGTGAGGCTGGTGATAACGTAGGTCTACTTCTTCGTGGTATTGATAAAGCTGACATCCGTCGTGGTATGGTAATCTGTAAACCAGGTTCTGTTAAGCCACACGCTCACTTCAAGGCTGAGGTTTATATCCTTAAGAAAGAAGAAGGTGGTCGTCACACTCCATTCCACAACAACTACCGTCCACAGTTCTATGTACGTACAACTGACGTAACTGGTACTATTAACTTACCAGCTGGTGTTGAAATGGTAATGCCTGGTGATAACTTAACTATCGACGTACAATTACTTAACCCAATCGCTCTTAGCGTAGGTTTACGTTTCGCTATCCGTGAGGGTGGTAGAACAGTAGGTGCTGGTCAGGTTACTGAAATTCTAGACTAATTTATTAGTTTAAATAAATAAATTAAAGCCGGTGGCTTTTTTGTTCACCGGCTTTTATAACAAACGGGTGTAGTTCAAGGGTAGAATAGCGGTCTCCAAAACCGTTGATGGGGGTTCGAATCCCTCCACCCGTGCAAAAACTAAAAATATATGGCAAAGGTTACCAATTATGTATCAGAGGCATTTGCAGAATTAAAGACAAATGTAACGTGGCCTGAGTGGGCAGAAGTTCAAAAGCTGACCATTATTGTTGCTCTTTTTTCGATTATATTTGCCTTGGCAACATTTGGAGTTGATAGAGGGTTTGAGGTTGTTATTGCGAATATTTATAGTTTCTTAAAAAATTAATTTTATTACGATGACTGATAACAATGTCAAAAAATGGTATGTGGTTAGAGCGGTAAGCGGTCAGGAGAATAAAGTTAAAAACTACATCGAAACTGAGATAAGCAGGTTAGGGATGTCTGACTATGTTTCTCAGGTTCTTGTGCCTACAGAAAAAGTGGTACAGGTTAGAGATGGTAAAAAAATTAGCAAAGACAGAGTTTATTTTCCGGGGTACGTTATGGTTGAAGCTAACCTTACCGGAGAAGTTCCTCACGTTATAAAATCAATCTCCGGAGTTATTGGTTTCCTTGGTGAAACTAAAGGCGGAGATGCTGTACCTTTACGTATGTCTGAAGTTAACAGGATGCTTGGAAAAGTTGATGAGCTTTCTGTTAAAACAGATAATGTTGCTATACCTTACACTGTTGGTGAAACGGTTAAGGTTATAGATGGTCCTTTTAACGGGTTTAACGGTACAGTTGAAAAAGTAAATGAGGATAAGCGTAAGCTTGAGGTAATGGTGAAAATTTTCGGAAGAAAAACACCGTTAGAGTTAAGCTTTATGCAAGTTGAAAAAGTATAATTTTTGTTACACTAATATAAAATCACATCATTCGCTTCCAATGAAGATGTGCTAAATCTTTTAAAGAAATGGCTAAAGAAATTAGTAAAGTAGTTAAACTACAAGTTAAGGGAGGTGCTGCGAATCCGTCGCCACCGGTTGGACCTGCTTTGGGGGCTGCTGGGGTTAACATCATGGAGTTCTGTAAGCAGTTTAATGCTAGAACACAAGATAAACCTGGCAAAGTGTTACCAGTTCAAATTACTGTGTACAAAGACAAGTCTTTTGACTTTGTTGTTAAAACGCCACCTGCAGCTGTTCAGTTATTAGAGGCTGCTAAAATCAAATCAGGTTCAGGGGAGCCAAACCGTAAAAAGGTTGCTAGCGTTACCTGGGATCAAATCAAAGCTATCGCTGAAGATAAGATGCCTGACCTGAATGCTTTCACAATCGAGAGCGCAATGAGTATGGTTGCCGGTACTGCAAGATCTATGGGTATAACAGTATCAGGAACAGCTCCTTTTTAATCTAATTAAGAAAAAAAAGACATGGCAAAATTAACAAAAAAGCAAAAAGAGGCTGCTTCAAAAATTGAAAAGAACAAACTGTACTCTCTGAAAGATGCATCTGCATTAATCAAAACAGTTTCTTCTGCAAAATTTGATGAGTCTGTTGATATCGCAGTTCGTTTGGGTGTAGATCCAAGAAAAGCGAATCAAATGGTAAGAGGAGTTGTAACACTACCACACGGTACAGGTAAAGATGTAAGAGTTCTTGCTCTTGTAACTCCTGATAAAGAAGAAGAGGCTAAAGCTGCTGGTGCTGACTACGTAGGTTTAGATGAGTATCTTCAGAAAATCAAAGACGGTTGGACAGATGTTGATGTTATCATCACTATGCCAAGCGTTATGGGTAAGCTAGGTCCGTTAGGTCGTATTTTAGGTCCAAGAGGTTTGATGCCTAACCCTAAAACCGGTACTGTAACAATGGAAGTAGGTAAAGCGGTTCAGGAAGTGAAAGCTGGTAAAATTGACTTTAAAGTTGATAAAACTGGTATCGTTCACGCTGCTATCGGAAAAGTATCTTTTGATGCTGAGAAGATCACTGAAAACGCTCACGAAATAATTCAAACATTAGTTAAATTAAAACCAACTGCAGCAAAAGGTACATATATCAAGAGTATTCACATCTCTAGTACTATGAGTCCTGCTATTGCTTTAGACCCTAAAGCGGTATAATTGGTAGTTAAAAAGTTTTATTATGACCAGAGAAGAAAAATCAAGAGTTATTGAAGATTTAACTGCACAATTAGCCGGAACAAACGTAATCTACGTTGCTGATATTTCAGGTCTTGATGCAGAAACTACTTCAAACTTAAGAAGAGCTTGCTTTAAAGCGGGTATCAAGCTAGAGGTTGTTAAGAACACCCTGCTTGAGAAAGCGATGGAAACTTCTGAAAACAATTATGGTGACCTTCCTACTATCTTAAAAGGAAATACGTCTATCATGATTGCAGAGATAGGAAATTCTCCTGCTAAAGTAATAAAAGAGTTCCGTAAAAAATCAGACAAACCTGTTTTAAAAGGAGCTTATATAGATGAAGCAGTATTTATTGGTGATGAGCAACTAGAGGCTCTTGCTTCACTTAAATCTAAAGAAGAAGTTATCGGTGATATCATCGGGTTACTTCAGTCTCCTGCTAAAAATGTTGTGTCTGCTCTTAAATCAAGCGGCGGTAAACTTGCAGGAATTATTAAAACATTATCTGAGAAAGAAGGATAATATTTACAGCGTGTACGCACTTAATAAATTATATATTTTTCAAAATTATTAAAACGATAGAAAATGGCAGATTTAAAACAATTCGCAGAACAATTAGTTAACTTAACAGTTAAAGAAGTTAACGAACTAGCTACAATATTAAAAGATGAGTATGGTATCGAGCCTGCAGCTGCTGCTGTAGCTATGGCTGGTCCAGCTGGTCCTGGTGCTGAAGCTGCTGCTGAGCAAACTGAGTTCACTGTAGTTCTTAAAGAAGCTGGTGCTTCTAAATTAGCAGTAGTTAAAGCTGTTAAAGAACTTACAGGTCTTGGACTTAAAGAAGCTAAAGACATGGTAGACTCTGCTCCGGCTAACGTTAAAGAAGGCGTTGCTAAAGATGAGGCAGAAGGTCTTAAGAAAGCTTTAGAAGAAGCTGGTGCAGTAGTAGAGCTTAAATAAGCATACTCTTCGGTTTAAAAAACCCAGGTTTAGGCCTTGAGAAAGACTCTCAAAGGCCTAAACCATTTTTCGTATAATTAACATTTATACGTTTTCTTATAAAACTTTTTTAATCAAAATTTTGTCCATTGATGATAACAAATCAGACTGAGAGATTAAATTTTGCCTCTACGAAAAACATTCCTGCATATCCGGATTTTCTAGATATCCAGGTGAAGTCTTTCAAGGATTTCTTTCAACTGGAAACCAAATCTGACGAAAGAGGCAACGAAGGTCTTTACAACACCTTCATGGAAAACTTTCCGATTACTGATACCAGAAATCAGTTTGTACTGGAGTTCCTTGATTACTTTGTTGATCCGCCAAGGTATACAATTGAAGAGTGTATTGATAGGGGTTTAACTTACAGCGTGCCGTTAAAAGCAAGGCTTAAGTTATATTGTACAGACCCAGAACATGAGGATTTTGAAACAATTGTACAGGACGTGTATTTAGGTACTATACCATACATGACTCCTAGCGGTACTTTTGTTATCAACGGTGCAGAACGTGTGGTTGTATCTCAGTTACACAGGTCTCCGGGTGTTTTCTTCGGTCAGTCGTTCCACGCTAACGGAACAAAATTATATTCGGCCAGGGTAATTCCTTTTAAAGGTTCTTGGATAGAGTTTGCAACCGATATTAATAATGTGATGTATGCGTACATTGACAGAAAGAAAAAATTACCGGTTACAACATTATTTAGGGCAATAGGTTTTGAAAGGGATAAAGATATCCTAGAGATATTTGACCTTGCAGAAGAGGTTAAGGTTTCTAAAACCGGTCTTAAAAAGTATATAGGCAGAAGACTTGCTGCACGTGTTCTTAATACATGGCACGAAGATTTCGTGGATGAAGATACAGGTGAAGTTGTTTCTATCGAGCGTAATGAAATTATATTAGACAGGGATACTATCATTGATAAGGATAATGTTGAGGAGATTATCGATTCTAATGTAAAAACAATTCTGCTTCATAAAGAGGATAATAATCAGGCAGATTATGCTATTATCCACAATACTTTACAAAAAGACCCAACAAACTCAGAAAAAGAAGCTGTAGAGCACATCTACCGTCAGCTGCGTAATGCAGAACCGCCGGATGAAGAGACTGCTCGTGGCATCATAGATAAATTGTTCTTCTCTGATCAACGTTACAACTTAGGTGAGGTAGGTCGTTACAGAATGAACAAAAAACTTAGTCTTGACATCCCTATGGATAAGCAGGTGCTTACCAAAGAGGATATCATTACTATTGTTAAGTATTTAATCGAGCTTATCAACTCTAAAGCAGAGATTGATGATATCGATCACTTATCAAACCGTCGTGTAAGAACTGTAGGTGAACAGCTTTCAGCTCAGTTTGGCGTAGGTTTGGCTCGTATGGCGAGAACCATTAGAGAGCGTATGAACGTTAGGGATAACGAGGTGTTTACACCAATTGACCTTATCAATGCTAAAACATTGTCGTCAGTTATCAACTCTTTCTTTGGTACAAACCAGCTTTCTCAGTTCATGGATCAAACCAATCCACTTGCTGAGATTACGCACAAAAGAAGATTGTCTGCATTAGGACCTGGTGGTCTTTCGAGAGAGAGAGCAGGTTTCGAGGTGCGAGACGTTCACTATACGCATTACGGACGTTTATGTCCTATTGAAACACCAGAGGGTCCAAACATTGGTTTGATCTCTTCTCTTGGTGTTTATGCTAAGGTAAACGGAATGGGCTTTATCGAAACTCCTTACCGTAAAGTTGAAGACGGTAAAGTTGATATTGTTTCCGAACCTATTTACCTAAGTGCAGAAGAGGAAGAAGGTAAACTGATTGCTCAGGCAAATATTGAGATGAACGATAACGGTACTATTACTGCAGAGAAAGTAATTGCCCGTGAGGAAGGTGACTTCCCGGTTGTTGAGCCAAACGTTGTACATTATACAGATGTTGCTCCTAACCAGATTGCTTCTATCTCAGCTTCGTTGATTCCTTTCCTTGAGCACGATGATGCGAACCGTGCACTGATGGGATCAAACATGATGCGCCAGGCCGTACCATTGTTACGTCCTGAATCTCCTATCGTGGGTACTGGTTTAGAGCGTCAGGTAGCTTCAGATTCAAGAGTACTTATTAATGCCGAAGGCAATGGTACTGTTGAGTATGTAGATGCTAACGAGATTACTATTAAGTATGACCGTACAGACCGTGAGAGAAGTGTAAGCTTTGATACGGATGAGAAAACATACAAATTAATTAAGTTCAGAAAAACTAACCAGAGTACAAGTATAAACCTTAAACCTATCGTTAGAAAAGGTGACAGGGTTGCTAAAGGACAGGTGCTTTGTGAAGGTTATGCAACTCAAAATGGTGAGCTTGCTTTAGGTAGAAACCTTAAAGTAGCGTTCATGCCTTGGAAAGGGTATAACTTTGAGGATGCGATTGTAATTTCTGAAAAAGTTGTTCGTGATGATATCTTTACATCGATCCACGTAGACGATTATTCATTAGAGGTAAGGGATACTAAATTAGGTAACGAAGAGTTAACTAACGATATTCCTAACGTAAGTGAAGAGGCTACTAAAGATCTTGATGAAAACGGTATGATCAGGATTGGTGCAGAAGTTAAACCTGGTGATATCCTTATCGGTAAGATTACTCCAAAAGGAGAGTCAGACCCTACACCTGAAGAAAAACTACTTAGAGCAATCTTTGGAGATAAAGCAGGTGATGTTAAGGATGCTTCGTTAAAAGCTTCTCCATCATTACATGGTGTTGTTCTTGACAAAAAATTATTTGCAAGAGCCGTAAAAGATAAACGCAAACGTACAAAAGATAAAGACGATTTAACTAAACTTGAAATGGAGTTTGAAGTTAAGTTCACTGAGCTTAAAGACAGACTTATTGATAAGTTATTTAATATCGTTAACGGAAAAACTTCTCAGGGAGTAATGAATGATCTGGGTGAGGAAATTTTACCAAAAGGTAAAAAATACACTCAGAAAATGCTTTATGCTGTTGAAGATTTCGCTCACTTAACAAAAGGACAGTGGACTACGGATGACGAAACCAATGCAATGGTTAACGACCTTATCCACAACTATAAAATTAAGCTGAACGACCTTCAGGGTGCATTAAGAAGAGAGAAATTCACTATCACTGTAGGAGATGAGCTTCCGTCAGGAATATTAAAACTTGCTAAGGTTTACATCGCTAAGAAACGTAAACTTAAAGTGGGTGATAAAATGGCAGGTCGTCACGGTAACAAAGGTATTGTTGCTAAAATAGTACGCCACGAGGATATGCCATTCCTTGAAGACGGAACTCCGGTAGATATCGTTCTTAACCCACTAGGGGTACCATCGCGTATGAACATTGGTCAGATCTACGAAACTGTACTTGGATGGGCAGGTATGAACTTAGGCAAGAAATTTGCAACGCCAATTTTTGACGGTGCTTCTCTTGATGAGATCAACGCGCTTACTGATGAGGCAGGTGTACCAAGATTTGGTCATACGTACTTATATGACGGAGGTACAGGAGAGCGTTTCCACCAGCCGGCTACAGTAGGTGTAATTTATATGCTTAAGCTGGGTCACATGGTAGATGATAAGATGCACGCACGTTCTATTGGTCCTTACTCGCTTATCACGCAGCAGCCTCTTGGAGGTAAAGCACAGTTTGGTGGTCAGCGTTTTGGAGAGATGGAGGTTTGGGCACTTGAGGCATACGGTGCTTCAAGCACACTGAGAGAGATCCTGACAGTTAAATCAGATGACGTTATAGGTAGGGCTAAAACTTACGAATCTATCGTTAAGGGTGAAACCATGCCGGAACCAGGGCTACCGGAATCATTCAATGTATTGATGCACGAGCTTAAAGGTCTTGGACTAGACATCAGATTAGAAGAATAAATTTCCACGGGAATGGTGCTTTTAGCGCCATTCCCTTTACAGCGTTTTTAATATAATTGATAGATTCATATCATGACGAGATTAAAAGATAAAAATACCGTTAAAAGATTTAACCAGATATCGATAGGTCTTGCTTCTCCGGAGTCCATCCTTGCAGAGTCAAGAGGTGAGGTTCTAAAGCCGGAAACCATTAACTATCGTACTCACAAACCGGAAAGAGACGGACTTTTCTGTGAGCGTATTTTCGGTCCTGTAAAAGACTTTGAATGTGCTTGTGGTAAGTACAAAAGAATCCGTTATAAAGGGATTGTTTGTGACCGTTGTGGTGTAGAGGTTACGGAGAAAAAAGTACGTCGTGACAGAGTAGGACACATCAACCTTGTTGTGCCTATTGCTCACATTTGGTACTTCCGTTCATTACCAAACAAAATTGGTTATCTTCTTGGCCTTCCGTCTAAGAAATTAGACATGATCATATACTATGAAAGGTATGTGGTTATCCAGCCGGGTATTGCTAAGGGTCCTGATGGGGAATCCCTTAAAGAATTAGACTTTTTAACTGAAGAAGAGTACCTGAACATTGCAGATACCCTTCCGATGGAAAACCAATATTTAGATGACACAGACCCTAACAAGTTTATCGCTAAGATGGGGGCTGAGTGTATTATGGACTTATTGGCGAGAATTGATCTTGACCAGTTGTCATACAACCTTCGTCACAGTGCTAATACCGAGACATCTAAACAAAGAAAAACTGAAGCACTTAAAAGACTACAGGTTGTAGAATCTTTCCGTGAGGCGAACCTTAACAGGGAAAACCGCCCAGAGTGGATGATTCTTAAAGTTATTCCTGTTATCCCGCCAGAGCTTCGTCCGTTAGTGCCTCTTGATGGTGGACGTTTTGCTACGTCTGACCTTAATGACCTTTACAGAAGGGTTATTATACGTAACAACCGTCTTAAGAGACTTATGGAAATCAAAGCGCCGGAGGTTATTCTTCGTAACGAAAAACGTATGCTTCAGGAATCTGTTGACTCGTTATTCGATAATACAAGAAAAGCTTCTGCTGTTAAAACTGAATCAAACAGACCGCTTAAATCACTTTCTGATTCATTAAAAGGTAAGCAGGGACGTTTCCGTCAAAACCTTCTTGGTAAACGTGTTGACTATTCTGCACGTTCGGTTATCGTTGTTGGACCTGAAATGAAACTTTTTGAGTGTGGTTTACCAAAAGATATGGCTGCTGAGCTTTACAAACCATTCGTTATCCGTAAGCTTATCGAAAGAGGTATTGTAAAAACAGTTAAGTCGGCTAAGAAGATTATAGATAAGAAAGAGCCAGTAGTATGGGATATCCTTGAAAATGTAATTAAAGGTCACCCGGTACTACTTAACCGTGCTCCTACTCTTCACCGTTTAGGTATACAGGCATTCCAGCCTAAACTTATTGAAGGTAAAGCGATCCAGCTACACCCATTAGTATGTACGGCATTTAACGCCGACTTTGATGGTGACCAGATGGCGGTTCACTTACCTCTAGGGCCAGAGGCTATACTTGAGGCACAGCTTTTAATGCTTGCTTCACACAACATTCTTAACCCTGCTAACGGTGCACCTATTACTGTACCATCTCAGGACATGGTTCTTGGTCTTTACTATATGACCAAAGAGCGTTTGTCTACAGAGACACACAAAATTTTAGGTGAAGGTCTTACTTTCTATTCTGCAGAAGAAGTAAATATTGCTTTAAATGAGGGTAGAGTAGAGCTTAATGCATCTGTTAGGGTTAGAACTAAAGACTTTAATGATAAAGGAGAACTTGTTTATCAGGTTATCAAAACTACAGCAGGTAGGGTATTATTTAATGAAGTAGTACCAGAGCAGGCTGGATATATCAATGAGGTATTGACTAAAAAATCGTTAAGGGATATTATCGGTAAGATTTTAAATGCTACTGATGTACCTACAACGGCTGCCTTCCTTGATAATATTAAAGACATGGGTTACCGTTTCGCATTTAGAGGTGGTCTTTCTTTCAGCTTAGGTGATATTATTATCCCTGCAAGAAAGCAAGAACTTATTAGCGATGCAAACGAGCAGGTTGATGGAATTACCATGAACTATAACATGGGTCTTATCACTAACAATGAGCGTTACAACCAGGTAATTGACGTTTGGACTTCTACCAACGCGCTTCTTACTGAGCTTGCAATGAAGAACATTAGAGAGGATCAGCAAGGATTCAACTCGGTGTACATGATGCTTGACTCTGGGGCGAGGGGTTCTAAGGAACAGATTCGTCAGCTTACAGGTATGCGTGGTCTTATGGCTAAGCCTAAGAAATCTACTGCCGGTGGTGGTGAGATTATTGAAAACCCTATCTTATCTAACTTTAAAGAAGGTCTATCAATCCTTGAGTACTTTATCTCTACTCACGGTGCTCGTAAAGGTCTTGCGGATACGGCTCTTAAAACGGCCGATGCGGGTTACCTTACAAGGAGGCTACATGACGTTTCTCAAGACGTTATTGTAAACTCTGTTGACTGTGGTACATTAAGAGGTATTGAAGTAACAGCACTTAAGAAAAACGAAGAGATTGTAGAATCTCTTGGTGAAAGAATATTAGGTCGTGTAGCACTACAGGATGTTGTTAATCCGCTTACTTCTGAGGTTCTTGTTCACGCAGGTGAGCAAATCACAGAGGCTGAAGTTAGAGCTATTAATGCTTCTCCGGTAGAGAGCGTTGAAGTACGTTCTCCACTAACATGTGAGGCTAAAAAAGGTATTTGTGCTAAATGTTACGGTCGTAACCTAGCAACAGCCAAAATGACACAAAAAGGTGAGGCAGTAGGTGTTATTGCAGCACAGTCAATTGGTGAGCCTGGTACACAGCTTACACTACGTACGTTCCACGTGGGTGGTACAGCAGGTAACATTTCTGAGGAGTCTAGTATCATCACTAAATTCCGCGGTAAGCTTGATATCGAAGATCTTAAAACAGTTAAAGGTGAAGACAACGAAGGTAACGAAGTGGATATCGTGGTATCACGTTCTACTGAGTTAAAACTTGTTGACGAAACTACAGGAATTGTATTAAATACACATAACATACCTTACGGTTCCAGCATCTATGTGAAAAACGGAGACGTTGTAGCAGAAGGAACTGTAATATGTAAATGGGACCCTTATAACGGTGTAATTATTTCTGAATTTACCGGTAAAATTGCTTACGAAGATATCGAACAGGGACAAACGTTTATTGTTGAAATCGATGAGCAAACAGGATTCCAGGAAAAAGTAATCTCTGAGGCAAGGAATAAGAAATTAATCCCAACCTTATTAATTTACGGTAATGACGGAGAGTTAATCCGTTCTTACAACTTACCGGTAGGTTCTCACCTTATGGTAGATAACGGAGAGAAAATCAAGGCAGGTAAAGTACTTGTTAAGATTCCTAGACGTTCTTCTAAGGCGGGTGATATTACGGGTGGTTTACCAAGGATTACAGAGCTTCTTGAAGCACGTAACCCTTCTAACCCGGCTGTGGTTTCTGAAATCGACGGTGTTGTGTCATTCGGTAAAATTAAGAGAGGTAACCGTGAGATTATAGTTGAGTCTAAGTTTGGTGAAATCAAGAAATATCTTGTGAAGCTTTCTAACCAGATTCTTGTTCAGGAGAATGACTACGTGAAAGCGGGTCTGCCACTTTCAGACGGTGCTATTACTCCGGATGATATCCTTAGAATACAGGGACCATCTGCAGTACAGCAGTATCTTGTAAACGAGATTCAGGAAGTTTACCGACTACAGGGTGTAAAAATCAACGATAAGCACTTTGAGGTTGTTATCCGCCAGATGATGCGTAAAGTTAAGATTGAAGATCCGGGAGATACATTATTCCTTGAAGATCAGTTAGCTCACACTAGCGACTTTATCGAGGAGAATGATAAGCTGTACGGAATGAAAGTTGTAGAAGATGCAGGTGATTCTGATACTCTTAAACCAGGTCAGATTATTACTCCGCGTCAGTTAAGGGATGAGAACTCAATCCTTAAGCGTGGTGATAAAAACCTTGTTGTGGCAAGAGACGTTGTTCCGGCAACGGCTACTCCAATACTACAGGGTATTACAAGAGCATCGCTACAAACTAAATCGTTCATCTCGGCAGCATCGTTCCAGGAAACAACTAAAGTACTTAACGAAGCAGCTGTAGCTGGTAAAGTAGACGGACTTGAAGGACTTAAAGAGAACGTTATTGTAGGACACAGAATACCTGCTGGTACAGGTATGAGGGATTACGACAACATTATCGTAGGTTCTAAAGAAGAGTATAATGAATTATTAACTCCTAAAGAGGAATTTAATTACTAATACAAAATGAGTGATCAAAAACAGCAACCGGGTCAAATTAACATTGAACTGGATGAAAAAACAGCCGAAGGCATCTATTCTAACCTGGCAATTATAAACCACTCGGCTTCCGAGTTTGTAGTGGATTTTGTAAGCATAATGCCGGCAGTGCCAAAAGCTAAAGTTAAATCACGTATTGTATTAACACCTCAGCATGCCAAAAGGCTGCTAAAGGTACTTGGTGAGAATATTCATCGTTTTGAAGCCGCTCATGGTGAGATTAAGGAATCAGAACAACCACCAATTCCATTAAATTTCGGGCCTGCAGGTCAGGCTTAATATAAAATAAAAGCCCACTCATTTGAGTGGGCTTTTTTATTTTTTTAAATATTTCAGTGATTAAAACCAATGTAATGATAGTTCTGGTTCTTTTTCTATTTTGTAGAATGTTTCTGTATTCTTGGAGGTAATGCTTAAGTAGTCAATTTCACCATTTTCAATTTCTTCGATTAACTTCTTCTCAAATATAGAAAAGTTTTTTTTAGCTATTAGTCTCTTTGAGTTTCCTAGTAGTTGGTTCAAAGTGTAATGCTTTTCTAGCATTTCCTTTTTAATTTTATTATTTAGGAGCCTTATAAATTCATCGTAGTTGTCAATGACGGTGTCAACTTTTCCTTGTATTAATTTGTCATTTATGAATAAATTTAAAAGTAAGTGGTTGACTATTTCTAATAGTATGTATAATTGTTCTTTTTTAGGGATTTCCATTTCATGTAAGGCATCATTTCCTAAAAATCTTATAGAATGAAGTCTTTTTGATTCACTTAATGTCAAATGACTTTTACTATGAAGGGAATCAATTCTCTCCTCTAAATTACCTTTCTTAATTTTAAGGTGATTACATATAGCTTCAATAATTGCTCTTAATCCACCCGCGGTAAGTATATAAGAATTACTTTTTAATGCATCAATTGTTTCCTCATATATTAATTTTATTTTTTTAGGTAAATAGCCTATTCTTTCTATTTCATTTCCTTTTTCAATATATTCAGGATAAATATATTCATTAAAATAATATTGATGTTTGCCCTCGTCATCATAATATGACATGTCTGTATCTCCATATATTCTTAAGAAGGATATTGTTTCGCATCCAAGACATTCAATGACGAAATAGTCTTCAATCCACATAAAATAGTCAATATCATCTTCTCCACGTGTTTTTTTTGAAAACATTTCTTTGTGATTTCGTAATCCTTTACAGTTTCTACAAAAATATTTTTTATCCATAATTTAAGAATTTTAAGATATTGTGTTGCTTTATAGTGCTTTATTGTATTTTTTGGATAAACAAGTTTACAAAATAAATGGCTTTTAGCATGCCATAAATTTCCTTAACTTTGAGGTTCATCAATTAATCCCTATTTACTTTCTAATGTCGAGTATAATCCAACTTCTTCCTGACCACGTTGCCAACCAGATAGCTGCCGGAGAGGTAGTACAAAGACCGGCTTCGGTGGTGAAAGAATTAATGGAAAATTCGGTTGATGCGGGCTCTACAGAGATAAAACTTGTAGTTAAAGATGCCGGTAAAACCCTTATTCAGGTTATAGATAACGGTAAAGGTATGAGCGTTACCGATGCCAGGCTGTGTTTTGAGCGCCATGCAACCTCAAAAATACGCCATGCAGAAGATTTGTTTGCCCTGGGTACAAAAGGTTTTAGGGGAGAGGCGTTGGCTTCTATAGCGGCTATTGCCCACGTGGAAATGAAAACCAAACAGGATCAGGACGAGCTGGGTACACATATCGTTATAGAGGGAAGTAAATTTGTAAGTCAGGATGTGGCGGTATTGCCAAAGGGGACTTCTTTTTCGGTTAAGAATCTTTTCTTTAATATTCCGGCAAGGAGAAACTTCCTAAAGTCAGATACGGTTGAGTTTCGCCATGTGGTAGATGAGTTTGAACGTGTTGCCATGGCACATGCCAATATTCACTTTGTTTTAATACATAACGGAAGCGAAATGTTTAACCTTCCGGCTTCAAACACACGCCAGCGTATTGTAAATATTTTTGGCGGACGTACCAATGAAAAGCTTGTCCCTGTAAACGAAACTACCGAGATTGTTAGTATTAACGGATTTGTGTGCAAACCCGAATTTGCCAAGAAAAACAGGGGAGAACAGTTCTTTTTTGTAAACGACAGGTTTATAAAAAGTGCCTACCTGCACCATGCGGTAATGGCTGCTTACGAAGGTTTGCTTAAAGACGGTACACAACCGGGGTATTACCTGTACCTTGATGTTCCGCCTAATACTATTGATATTAACATTCACCCAACAAAAACTGAGATAAAGTTTGACGATGAGCATGCGCTTTATGCCATACTCCGTTCGGCTATAAAACATAGTTTAGGGCAGTTTAACGTAGCACCTGTACTGGATTTTGACAGGGATGCCACGCTGGATACTCCTTACGATTATGAAAAGAAAGATGTAGGTATGCCTACTATTCAGGTAGATTCTACCTTTAACCCGTTTGCCGATGATAGTGATGATAAACCAACACAATCCTTTTCAGGAGGTGGTTCGCGCTCCTCTTCGTCATCGTCTTTTTCCTCCTCATCGTCCTATTCTTCACCTTCCTTCAAAAAGGATAAGATGCCATCGTGGGAGAGCCTGTATAACGGACTGAATACATCGACTGACGAAATTGCCGAAATAAGCTTTGAATCGGAAGAAGTGACAGGTTCGCTGTTTAATGATGAGGAAGTAGAGCAAACGGCTCATAAAACATACCAAATACATAAAAAATATATCGTAAGTCCTATTAAGTCGGGCATGGTGATAATAGACCAGAAAAGGGCACATCAGCGCGTGCTGTATGAGCAATTCCTAGCTAATATTACAGTTCAGCATGGTTCAAGTCAGCAGTTGTTGTTCCCGCTAACGCTTCACTTTAATAAAAGTGAACTTGGCATAATAAAGGAAATGAAGGAATCGTTACAAAATACTGGCTTTGTTTTTGATGAATTTAGCGACGACCATATAGTGGTTTCCGGACTTCCGGTAAATGTTGCCGAAAGTGAGGTTTCCATACTGCTTGAAGAGCTGCTTAATGATTTAGAACAGGAAGTGCCCGATACCAGTTTTAGCCAAAGCGACAGCATTGCAAAGTCAATGTCACGAAGCCTGGCAGTTAAAACCGGAGTAATATTGACCGAGAGGGAGCAGGAAACTATGGTAAATGCGCTTTTTGCCTGCAAGGAGCCCGGAGTTTCACCTTTTAATAAACCTACTTTTATTACACTAAGCGTAGAAGATTTAGATAAACGATTTGCCCTATGATGTTTAGAATGACCGAAGTTGTAAAACAACTTATAATTATAAATATAATTTTCTTTGTAGGTAAAATAATAATTGGCCAAAGTATAATTTATGAGTATTTAGCCTTTCATTATTTTGGTAATCCTTCTTTTAAGCCATGGCAAATAGTTAGCTATATGTTTATTCATGCTGATATACGCCATATATTTTTTAATATGCTGCTTCTGTTTTTCTTTGGTCCGTCGCTTGAGGATCAATGGGGAGGGAGTAAATTCCTGTTTTTCTATCTGTCCTGTGGTGTAGGCGCTATATTAGCAACTCAGGGAATATCATATTTTGCTTTTCATGATAGTTTAAATATTTTGGCAACCGAGGGTTATAATAAAGCAGATGTTTTGGCTGTGTTGAATGAAGGTAAATCCATGGTTAAATGGGAGGAGATTCTTACTCTAAGAGAGTTTAATAACCTTATGAGTTATAGGGTGATTGGTATAGGTGCTTCCGGAGCCATATATGGGGTTCTGGCTGCATTTGCATTTCTTTTCCCAAACAGAGAGGTTTATTTAATGTTTGTTCTTCCTGTAAAAATTAAATATCTTATTGCTTTTTATATAATAGGAGATTTAATATCAGGTTTTAAAGGACAAATGATTATAGGAGCTGCAGGTGGAGTAGGGTATTTTGGACACGTAGGAGGAGCACTTATAGGTTTCCTTATGATGCTGTATTGGAAAAATCATCAGTTTAAAAATAATAGATGGAATTAATATGGGAATTTTAGACGACTTAAAAATGGAGTACCGTATGGGAGGTATTACACAAAGACTTATATTTTGGAATATAGGTTTGTTTGCCATACCAATGATTCTGTTTGGGGTACTTCCTTTATTTGGTGCTAACCTGTCTTTTTTAAACTGGAATAGTTTAGGGGTTGACTGGCTTAGTTTATCTTCTAACCCGGCCGATTTACTATGGAAACCCTGGTCGTTAATAGCTTATATGTTTTTACATGCAGGCGTACTTCATTTGCTTTTTAATATGCTTATGTTGTATTTCTCTGCCAGGTTTTTCCTGACCTTCTTTACACAAAAACAGTTTTTTGGTCTCTATATATTAGGAGGTGTGTTTGCAGGCTTAATATTTATTTTAAGCTTTAATGTGCTTCCGGGCTTAGTGTTGTCTCAGGCAAAAATGGTAGGGGCATCGGCAGCTATTATGACTATTTTAATAGCATCGGCTGTATATGCGCCTTATTATCCTGTTAGGTTACCGCTTATAGGTACACTTAAATTGTGGCATATTGCGTTATTCTATGTAGTGCTTGATCTTATCCAGGCTTCCGGTGGCAATTCTGGCGGGCATATAGCACACCTTTCCGGAGCTTTGTTTGGATACATTTATATAAGGTTATTACAACGAGGAACCGATCTTAGCAGTATAATAACAGTGATAATCGATTTTTTTGCTAACTTGTTTAAACCTAAAAAGTCTACCCCGTTTAAAAAAGTACACAGAAATAAAAATACTGCTACGACTAATAACAGGAGTACAGCAAGTTCAACTTTCGCAAAGCAGTCTAAAGATATTACACAGCAAAAAATAGATGATATACTGGACAAGATTAGTAAGTCAGGCTATGACAGCCTGACTAAAGAAGAGAAAGAATTCTTGTTTAAAGTAGGCAAATAACAACCAATAAATAACCGGGTTTCCCCATGAAAAACCTTTCCTGGTTTAATAAGCTAATGTACTTTATCAACATGGTTTTAACCGTGCTGACGTTCCTTGCTTATGTCTTACCTTTTTTGGCGCCTAAGTTATTTCCGTTACTTTCTGTTTTTACTTTAATATTGCCTTTGCTGCTGGTGCTTAATTTCATCTTTTTTATGTACTGGTTGCTGCAAACCAAAAGACAAATGCTGCTTTCGGGTTTGGTACTGTTACTCGGGATTACTTTTGTTAGTAAACTGTACAGATTCTCATCTGACAAAGAAGAAGTAACTCCCGATGATTTTGTAGTGATGAGCTATAATGTAAGGATGTTCAATTTGTACAAATGGATAGACGATACTCTTGTGCCTCAAAAAATAGATAATTTCGTTAAGGAAAGAAAACCTGATGTAGTTTGTTTACAGGAGTATAATAAAAAGGGGAACGACTTATTTAAGCAGTTTGAATATCGTTATATATATAAGGAAAAAGGGAAGAGCCAACATGCCTTTTTTTCAAAGTTTCCTATTTTAAATACGGGGAGTCTTACTTTTCCTAATACGGGTAACAGTGTTATATATGCCGATGTAACAAAAGGTAAAGATACATTAAGGTTTTACAGTATGCATTTGCAATCGGTTAAAATAAGCCCGGATATTCATGAGAAAATTGATGAGGAGAAATCAAAAATAATATTCAGGCGTTTAAGTGAGGCTTTTAAAGAGCAACAATTACAGGCCGAAATAGTACAGCAGCATAAAAAAGACTGTCACTACCCAATGATTATTTGCGGAGACCTTAACAACAGTGCTTTTTCTTATGTTTACCGAAGCATAAGGGGAGATTTAAAAGATTCGTTTGAAGAGGCAGGTAGCGGTTTTGGGAAGTCGTATAACTACAAATACTACCCTGCAAGGATAGATTATATATTTGCTGATAACAGATTGCATGTAAAAGAATTTAAAACATATGACATGTTTGTAAATTCTGATCATTACCCTATAATATCAAGACTGGCTTTTGTGAAAAAGGATAAGGAGTAATTATTTTTACAGCTCCTGATTTTTTAAGTACTCCATAGCATAACGACCTTCATTAAATAAAAGATCAAGTATACTTAGGTTGTTTATAAAGCCGTGTTTTTCTTCAAAAACCTGTGTGTAAGGTTCAAACTGAGAAGGATCTTTTTTTCCGTTTGCAAGATGTCGTAAGTCCTGTATACCTTCAACTTCATGAAAATATTCTGCAGTTTTTTCATAAGAGAAATCCATTCCAAGACAATCTGTAACGATTTCCATTATCTGGAAATTAAGG
The DNA here is from genome assembly GCF_009741375.1 of Flavobacterium rakeshii. Lineage (GTDB taxonomy): Bacteria > Bacteroidota > Bacteroidia > Flavobacteriales > Flavobacteriaceae > Flavobacterium > Flavobacterium rakeshii. The sequence goes on along the minus strand of NZ_WOWP01000005.1, from coordinate 15,474 downwards.
TCCATCATGAAGGTATGTTTTTTCTCGAATACAGGCCTTATGTCGTCTTCAAAATACTCGAAGAAGGGTGAGGTTCGGTAAGCAGCTTCAAGTGATTTAAAATGCTGTTTTTGCCAGTTAAAAGCAGGCTCTATTTTAACGTCTTTAAACTTTTGATGTTTATTGTCGGTATTATGTTTTACCGGTATGTTTAAAAGCTGTATACCATTAGGGCTGTATATATACATCCTGTTCCTGTTTGTTTGCTTCTGGAAATTATCTTCTGCTTCAAAAACAATTTTATCTGTTTTTGTCATAGCAACAAAGTGACTGATAGAAGGGAAGTAGGTAGGGTGTATTAAAATGCTCATTATGAAAGTCTGTTTGTGAATACGCTTATTTGTTTATTTGGTAGTTGCGTAATGCATTTAATTTGTTTGTAATACTTTCTATTAATAGTCTAAGTTCTTGGTATACATTATTGTTGATAAAGCCTAATTCAAATGATATTATTATCTGATTTAGAACTTCAACTGCCGATCCAAATGCCATTGTGGTAAAATGTGCTTTGTCTTTGTTTGTATTTCTTGCAGATCCTTCGGCAATATTTGAACATACAGAAACCGAGGCTCTCCTTAATTGTGAAACCAAACTGAATTTCTCAGAATCCGGAAAACTATTAGTTACGCTATAAAGTTTTTTGTAAACTCTTTAGCCTCTATCCATACCTCCAATTTTTCAAAAGAATATGTATACATCAACTATCAAATAAACCAATAAACAAAAATCAAATTAACTATTTGCTTTTTTCTTTTTCTTTCTGAAGTAATCAAATACAAACCATCCGGCAAGTAGTATAAGGAAGTACTTAAAGTAAGAAACCGGTTTGCCTTCACCGCTTACAGTAGTAAACATTCTTTCCCAGCGTACTTTTTTGCTAAAGTTTTTCCAGGGTACATTTTGATCAAGGCTCATCCAAATGAATACAGGTTTACCAACAATATGGTCTTCCGGTACAAATCCCCAGTAACGGCTGTCTAATGAGTTGTGACGATTGTCACCCATCATCCAGTAATAGTTTTGTTTAAAGGTGTATGATGTGGCTATTTCTCCGTTTATCCTGATTTCATCACCCATCACCTGAAGTTTATTACCTTCATACTCCTTAATAATCATTTCGTAAAAAGGAAGTGTCTCTTTTGTAAGTGTAACTGTTTTTCCTGCTTCAGGTATATAAACAGGTCCCATATTATCACCGCTCCATGAAGGTTTGGTGTGAGGGAATGTTTTAGTGCCTTCGGCTGGGTTGATGTATTTTACTATAGAATCAATACCTGTAATACTTTTGATTTTTTCAGCACCTTCTAAAGTAAGGTTTGCAAAAACTGTACTTTTTGAATTAACCTGTCCGAATTCGGTTGAACCGTTTTCATGAAGTATTTGGTATACCTGTTGTGTAGAAAGTGTTCCGGGCTTAATGTATATAGTATGGAAATACTGAAGCTTAGCCCTGTCTGATAACTGAAGTTCTTTTCCGTCAATATAAACAGTGCCGTTTTTAATAGACAGTGTATCTCCCGGTGTACCTACACATCGCTTAACATAGTTCGATTTTTTATCGATAGGTTTTCTTAAGCCAATTGATTTTGTGTCTCCAAAATATCTAACGGTATCAGTAGGCCAGTTAAATACTACAATGTCATTTTTTTCAACCTCTTCAAAACCAGGGAACCTGAATGAAGGGAGTTGAGGCCAGTTTGTATATGATTTACCTATTACAGGTAAAGTATCGTGTACCATTGGTGCAGCAACAGCAGTCATTGGTGTACGGGCACCATAATGAAATTTACTTACAAAAAGGAAGTCACCAATAAGTAATGTTTTTTCAAGGGAAGCTGTAGGTATGGTAAACGGCTGCATTACATAGGTATGTACTATAGTAGCGACTACAACAGCAAATAATAATGAGCCTAAAGTGCTTTCTTTTTTCTTTTCGGCATCATATTCTTCCTGAGTGATATATTTTACATCTTCAACATAGTTTATGTAGTATATGTAAAACCCTAAGGTTACGATTCCTAAAATGGTATCTAAAGATGATTTTTTACCAAAGCTCTTTAATGTAAGTACCCATACTACAGGGAACATAATAAGGTTAACAATGGGGATGAATAACAAGATAGCCCAGTAAACCGGTTTTCTTATTATTTTCATCAGTATAACTGCATTGTATACAGGGACTGCTGCTTCCCATGTTTTTCTACCTGCTTTTTTGTAAAGTTTCCAGGTTCCAAGGTAATGTACTACCTGTACTGCCAGGAAAAAAATAAACCACTGTAGTAAAGTCATCTTTAAATTGTTTTTTTATATATGTATGTCTTTTGGTAAAAATGTTACTTTAAATCCAAAACATCTTTCATGGTAAAGATACCCTGTTTACCAATTATCCATTCGGAAGCGACTACCGATCCCAGTGCAAAACCTTCACGGCTGTGTGCTGTATGCTTAATTTCGATTGAATCAATCTCTGAATCATAGAATACCGAATGCGTACCCGGAACGTTTTCTATACGCTTGGCATCAATAAGTATTTCATCCTGTTTAGCATCACTAAGTGCCCAGCTGGAGTAGTTACTGTTTTCTATAACTCCTTTTGCTAAACTGATAGCAGTACCACTTGGAGCATCCAGTTTTTGAGTATGGTGAATCTCTTCCATAGATACCTTGTACTGCTCCAGTTTGCTCATCATTTTAGCAAGATATTCGTTTAGCTGGAAGAAAATATTAACTCCAAGGCTAAAGTTAGAGCCATAAATAAAAGCTCCCTTTTTTTCTTCACACAGTTTAACTATGTTGTGGTATTCTTCAAGCCAGCCTGTTGTTCCCGATATTACAGGTACATTTTTATTAAGGCATTGTGATATGTTTTCAACGGCTGCATCAGGAATACTGAATTCTATTGCTACATCGGCATTTTCAAGTCCGTCAAAAGAATTGTCTCTTGTTTTTCGTAATACAATTTCATGGCCTCTTTCCAAAGCAATCCTTTCGATTACTTTTCCCATTTTTCCGTAGCCTAAAAGTGCAATTTTCATATATTAAAATTGGTAACTAAGGGTTAATCCCATGTTGTGTTTGTAATCAATTTGGTTTTGTTGCAGTTGAGGTCTTAGCGATAAGTTATCGCTAACGTTAAACTGCATAAGGTGGGCGTTAACATTGGCTTCAACAATGTTTAAAACATAAAATCCCAATGCTAGTAGCATTGAGAGGTCTCTGTTTTTTTGATGAAACTTTTGGGCTCTAATAAGTCTGTCTTCGCCAATGTCGGCAAGTTCTCCTGTTACGGTGCCGCCTGCTAAGAGTGTTTTGTAGGCATCCCTGTACTCGTGGTATTTTTTGTTGTTCCAGGAATAGTAATACAGGGAAGTACCTATTGCAGCATATACAATAGGTATTTTCCAGTATTTTTTATTGTAAGCCTGTCCAAGTCCCGGTAGTACAGCCGAATAAAATGCTGCTTTAGACGGTGCTAAGGGATCCTGATGGACATGTTTGTTTAAAGTAACATCGGTATTCATTGTAAGCTGCAGGGAGTCGTTCTCTTTTTCCTGCGCAAATGAAGCCGAAGTAATTAAAAAGATAAATATGAACAGTATGTTTTTCACTAACTTTTGATAAGTTTAATAATCCTTTTGAAATCTTCTTCTGAGTGAAAAGGAATGGTGATTTTACCTTTACCTTTTGCATCAACCTTTACATCAACTTTTGCGCCAAAGAATTCAGTGATTGTATTTTTCTGCTCGTCTTCTACTGCAAAAGAGTTTGCTTTTACGGTAGTTTTTTCATTTTCAGGCTTCAGGCTTTCCTGATAAGCTTTAACCAGTGCTTCTGTTTCCCTAACCGATAGGTTTCCACTAACTATTTTCTGGTAAATATTTGCCTGAGCGTCCTGATCTTCAATATTAATTATGGCACGGCCGTGTCCCATAGAGATAAAGCCGTCACGAATACCAGTTTGGATTATAGGGTCCAGTTTTAATAAACGCAGGTAGTTAGCAATTGTAGAACGCTTTTTACCCACACGGTCACTCATTTGTTCCTGAGTAAGCTGGATTTCATCTATAAGCCTTTGGTAAGAAAGGGCAATCTCAATAGGGTCAAGGTCATGACGCTGAATATTCTCTACAAGAGCCATAACAAGCGATTCATTATCGTCTGCAAGGCGAATGTAAGCAGGTATAGTGTTTAAGCCTGCCAGTTTAGAAGCACGTAAACGACGCTCTCCCGATATAAGCTGGTATTTGTTGTATTCCAGTTTTCTAACGGTAATAGGCTGTATGACACCCAGTTCCTTAATGGAGGTGCTTAGTTCCTGTAGTGTTTCTTCGTTAAAGTTTGTTCTTGGTTGGAACGGATTAATTTCTATAGCATCAATTTCAAGCTCTATTATGTTACCAACAACCTTATCAGCATTTTTATCCTCAACCGATTTGATGTCGTTTTCCGGATCTTTTAATAATGCAGATAATCCTCTTCCAAGTGCTTGTTTTTTAATTGCTTTTGTCATGAACCTACTGTTGTACTAGTGTGTTTTTCTTTATTATTTCTTCTGCAAGGTGAATGTAATTAATAGCACCTTTGCTTGTTGCGTCATAGTTAATGATGCTTTCGCCAAAACTTGGCGCTTCACTAAGTTTCACGTTACGTTGTATAACGGTATTGAAAACCATATCGTTGAAGTGTTTCTGTACCTCTTCAACCACCTGATTAGACAGTCTTAAGCGTGAATCATACATGGTAAGTAACAGTCCTTCAATGTCCAGTGAAGGGTTATGTATCTTCTGTACGCTCTTAATGGTATTAAGTAGTTTGCCTAAACCTTCAAGTGCGAAGTATTCACATTGTATCGGAATAACCACAGAGTCTGCAGCCGTTAAGGCATTAAGTGTTAAAAGTCCTAAAGAAGGGGCGCAGTCTATCAGTATATAATCATACTTATCCTTAACGCTTTCCAGCGCAGTTTTAAGCATGTATTCTCTGTTTTCTTTATCCACAAGCTCAATTTCAATAGCCACAAGGTCTATGTGTGCCGGGATAACCGAAACATTAGGAGCGTTACAGTCAATAGTAGCTTCATCCGGAGTATTGGTATGTTCCAGTATCTGGTAGGTGCCTCTCTCAACAGTTTCTACATCAATGCCAAGCCCAGAGCTGGCATTTGCCTGAGGGTCAGCATCTATTAGTAATACTTTTTTTTCCAATACACCCAGCGCTGCGGCTAAGTTTACTGAAGTTGTCGTTTTTCCTACGCCACCTTTTTGGTTAGCAATAGCAATGATCTTACCCATGAATGTTTAATAATTTTAGAACCGTAAAAATACAATTATTTATGGTTTTTGAAAGTGGAATTTGTTAACATTAATTTTTGTTTTGCTATTGCCCCGTGTTTCCTGTAATAACGCAGAAAAGCCGATAAATTTAATTATCGGCTTTTCCGGAAAGGTTAATTGGTTGTTTTGGTTATTTAATGATAAGTTTTTTAGTATCAGTATAGTTACCTGCCTGTACCTTTACAAGGTATAAACCTGAGTTAAGTGCAGAAAGATTTATTTGTTGTGGCTGCCCGTTTGTAATAACTGTATTGTAAACCATGCTTCCTGTAATTGAATATACAGTTATGTTTGCATGGTTTGCATCAGTGTTTTGAGTGCTGAAGTTTAGCGTTACATTCTTGTCTGATGACGGGTTAGGGTATAAGCTAAAGTTTGTGTTTAGCATATCAAAATCACCTGTTCCTAATGAAGATGATACATTTTTGTATTTAAAGCTTAGGTTTCCTGTTGATGTCCCTTCAAATGTAAGGAAGTACATTCTGTATACGGTTCCGTCTTCATATTTAACATAGTATGTTTTTTCAGGAATGGTATACGACATGGTAGACTGATCAAATGCTTTCCAATCGTCACCAATAGTATTAATGTCTTCGGTATAATCTTCATCTGCAGGTAATGTAATATCTTCTGAAGTTTCTCCTGCTTCATCTTTAACTGCTACAGTGATTCCTGTGTTGCTGTTGTGTAGAGCTCCGGTTACAGAATACATAACAGTGTCTGTACCTCCCATACTAACTTCTCCGAAGTATTTGTTGAATACAAAATCCCAGTCAGTATCAGCAGGTGCTACTGTTACGGTGTTATTAGTTTCCATTGAATAGTAAATGAATTCTGTTCCTTCATTTTCAGAGAAGTCAATTACAGTAGTTTCATCTTCAGACCATTCTGTGCCGTTCCATGTTGCATATTTAAATGTAAATGTACCTGCCATTGGATCAAGATCCTGAAGAATTATTTTTTTGTAATTAGTAGCCGAAGTTTTAAGTACAAAAATTCTTGTACCTGTAACGTGGTGTGTTGTCATGTCATACACACCCCAACCATAACCAAATGATGGAGTGTTTTCACTACCGTTATCAAAAGCACCTGTGCTCCATTCTGTTTCTGAATTGTAAAGCTGTGTCCAGTTGCTTTCGTTAGCAACATCTATGCTTTCCCAAGCAGTAATATCTGCAGATGCTTCAAAACAGGTAACCTTCCCGTCATTTACTCTTACAGCACCAAGACTCATACCACCTGCTTTTTGAAAGGCAATATCCCAGCTTGATGTTACTGCAGGGGTTTGTGTATTTGTTTCTAACTTAAAATATACCTGATTAGCATAAGCCGGCTGCATAGAAACATTTACGGTTGTATATCCGTTTTCGTCTACTTCTTGGGCTATTGCTGAAAACCCAAGTACAATAGAAGCTAATGAAAGTAAAGCTTTTTTCATTGTTTTTTTATTTAGATTGATTTAAAATAATGATGCAAATATATTGTTTTTATTTAAACCTATTCTAAATAGAATAAAAAAAATAAGCCCGAATTTAATTTTCGGGCTTTTGTGTTTTTATGTGTTACTATAACTATTTGCTTTTCTTGGCTTTAATCATTGCTTCAAGCATATCCCACATTTCTTCGGGGATTGCTTCAAGCAGGTTAAATTGTCCTGCACCTTTTAACCATTCGCCACCATCTATGGTAATTACTTCGCCGTTTACGTAGGCTGAGTAATCTGAAACCAGATAGGCAGCAAGGTTTGCCAGTTCCTGATGGTCTCCCACGCGTTTAAGCGGAACTTTTTTAGCTAAATCGAATTTTTCTTTTAAATCGCCCGGTAATAATCTGTCCCAAGCACCTTTTGTAGGGAATGGTCCTGGTGCAATGGCATTACTTCTAATGCCATATTTGGCCCATTCTACAGCCAGGCTTCTGGTCATGGCAAGTACACCTGCTTTTGCTGTGGCACTTGGTACTACGTAAGCAGATCCTGTCCATGCATAGGTGGTTACTATATTAAGTATTGCTGTGTTTTCCTGTTTAGTGTCTATCCAGTGTTTACCAAAGGCTAACGTACAGTTTTTAGAGCCCTTAAGTACTATATCTATAATGGTATCAAATGCATTTGCCGATAGTCTTTCGGTAGGAGAGATAAAGTTGCCGGCGGCGTTGTTAAGCAGTACGTCTACTTTACCATAGTCTTTTAAAACAGCCTGAAGCATATTTTCTACCTCTTCATAATGGCGAACGTCACATTGCACTGCCAGGCAAGTTCCTCCTGTTTCCTGCTCCAGTTCTTTAGCTGTGTTTTGTAGTTTTTCTAAATCTCTTGATGTGATAGCAACTTTTGCTCCCAGTTCCATAAAGTATTTAGTCATGGATTTACCAAGGCCACTACCGCCACCTGTAACAACAATCACTTTACCCTCAAGCGCGTTATCACGAAGCATTTTATTAGTATAGTTCATAATTTAATTCTGAATTAGTTTTTTACCAAGTTACAAATTATTTGGCTTGAATAAATTTTTTATGCATGCATATTAAAAATTAAAGGAAATAAAATCAATAGCTTATTTTTTAAGTGTTTATTTAGTGTTATTTTTTATTTATTTTTTCCGGAAAAGCCTTTGTGGTTATTTCCTGAGAATATTTGTTTTTAATATTTTGAAGAAATGTACAGTGTATAAGTTGTTTTTTTGAGATAATCAACTTAATGATAAACTTCATGGTTTTGAAAAAAATGAGGTTTTGTTTTTGATGATTTAGGTTAAATTGAGTTTAAAACCTGCGAATATTGTATATGAAGTAAGATTACTTTAGTATATTATAGTTAAAAATTTACTAAAAACTAAATTGTCTAATTTTCTTTTTATGTTTTTTTTTGAATTTTTGAGTACTTTTATCAAACAAAGTTATATCCCCACCGTATAACGAAAAATAGTATGAATATATTGATAGCCGATGACCACAGTGTTGTAAGGCAGGGTGTAGCATTGATTTTGAGGGAAGCGTTCAAGACCATTGAAATATATCACGCAGACAGTTTTCAGGAAGTTGTAGTGAAATTGAGGAAGCAATCTGTTAACTTACTTCTTCTTGATATTAATTTGCCGGGAGGCAATAGTGTTGGGATGATTAGTAGGGTTAAGGATTTGCAGCCTGCTACAAAAATTTTGATGTTCTCTGCTTTTGATGAAGAACAATATGCTTTAAGATACCTGCATGCAGGAGTTGATGGCTATTTGAATAAGCTTAGCTCTGAAGAAAAAATAGTAGAAGCCGTAACCGAGATATTACAGGGCGGGAGGTACTTTAGTAATAGAGTAAAGGAACGCATATTTGAAAATGTAATTAATAAAATACCCGATAATCCATTAGATAGTCTTTCTAACAGAGAACTTGAAATTGCAGATTTGCTGGCACGGGGAGAGGGTAATCTTGAAATTGCCAACAGATTAGATATTAAAATGTCTACAGTAAGTACCTATAAAAGCCGAATATTTGATAAGCTGGGTATTAATAATGTTGTATCGCTGGTAGAGAAGTTTAAAATGTACCGGGAGCAGAGCTAAACAATAAAGTTTATTATAATGTTTGTTCCGCCACTTTGAGTGCGGGCAATATTTATTTTTCCTTCTAAAATATGAACAAGCTCTGCAACCATTGGTAATCCCATTCCTTTAGTTGAGGTTTCTTCCTGCATTAAGTTACCCTGAAGTATTTTGTTGTAGTATTCAAGCTCTTTGTTGGTCATTCCCTTTCCGCTGTCTTCAATAGACAAGGTTAACCCATTTTTTTCTGTAGTACAACTTATTATAACCAGTCCTTCTGTTGTGTTTTTTGTAGCATTATCTATAAGGTTATGCAGTATGATAGATAACAAATGTCGGTTTATAGTAGTTGTAAAGTATTGGGGTATATTGTTTTGAATATGTGTTTTTTGGGCAAGCGCTATGTTTTTGAAAAAGTCTTTTTTCTCCTCAGCCAGTTGATATAAAGAGTAAGGTGTAGACTCATCGTTGTTAATGTTTGTTTCTTTTGCGTACTCTAAAAAGTTATCTACAAAATGATACAGCTGGAATGATGAGGTGTATATAGACTGCAGGTTCTCTTTCAAGCTGTCCTGATTAGTATCTATATTATTATACAGGTACCTGCCTGTTATGGAAAGAAACTTAAGCGGACTCTTGATATCGTGAGTTATGGACTTAATAAGCTTTTTATGATTATCAATTTGTTTACTCAGGTCATCTTTTGTTTTTCTTAGTGTTAGTATAGTTTCCTGCAGTTGTGAAGTTTGCAGTATAACTTTGCTTTCCAGTACAGTGTTTTTGTAGCGTATGTATTTTATACGTAGTTTAATGAAAAGCAGTACTAGCAGGATGCCAACAATTAGGATGAATAACTGAAACCAGGTTGTTTGCCAAAATGCAGGATTTATGGAGAATGCTACATTTTTATAGGTCCATTTTGAACCGAATCCGGTTAGTTTTCTTGTTTTTAGAATGTATTCTCCTGGTGGTAGGGTTGAGAATGATATTGTTTTTTCGGTTAGTACAGTCCATTGCTGATTAACCGGACCTTCCAGCATAAACTCAATATTTTCATTATAGGGTTCACCAAAATAAGGGCTGTTTACTATAAAGTTTAATCGGCCAAAATTGCGCTCCAACTCAATTGTTTCACAGGTGTGTAGTGTTTTATCATCTACTACAATTTCATCAATATATAGAGGGTTTTTTGGTACAATAGGGGATATATCATCCGGATTAAAAAAAACAATACCTTCCATTGAAGGGAAATATATTGTTTGGTTTTTAAGGTATACACCACAAGGCTGGCATCCGCCATTAAACTCATTATTAGGGAAGCCTGAGTTTTTATTGTAACTGTGGTAATATATACCGGCAGATTCCTTTGCGGCATAGTTTAACAAGTCCTGCTTCTTAATCTGGAATATACCTTTGTTTGTGGTAATCCAAAAAAAGCCGTTATTGTCTTCCATTATACAATGACTGGTTAACAGGTATTGGTTTTTATCGGGAGGGAACTGAGTGGTTTTATTATGCTTATAAAGGAAGAAGCCTTTACCATAACTAGAGGCCCATACTTCTCCGGTAGGTTCTACGTATAGTGATCGTACATTGCAACTGGGGAAGTCGGGTATTTTATAACATTTTTTACTTTTTATATCATATTTGCTTAGTCCTTTCCATGTTCCTGTCCAAATCGTAGTGTTGTTAGGTACATTGATAGAGGCAGCAGCCTCTTTTACTCTCAGGAAAACAGTAGGGCGGCAATGCCTGTCTTTAGGGTCAATATAGTAAAGGTATCCACCCTTTATGTTAGGTTTATTTAATGTTCCAAACCATATTTTTCCGTCGGGGGCCTTCGTCATTGCTGTAATGCTTACATCAAGAGTCCATTTGTCAAAAGATTTATAATCAGAGTCTTTTTTAAAACGATACAGTATCTTGCTGTGTTTAGTCCAAACATCCCCATGATTATCAACTACCATCATGTATTTGTCTGAGTAGCCAGCCATATCGGTAATTTCTTTATAACCTTTTGAGGTAAATATTTCCCCGGTACTGCTTAAAATTTTGTTTTGCCCAATATCCGAAAGGGCATAGTATACACCATCTGTACCTATAGTATGAGGAAGCGAGGGTATGATATGATTAAAACCTACTTTTCTTACTACGAGCAATCCTTTATTAGCACTTCCCAGATATAGTTTTTTAGAGAACTCGTCATATAAAAAGGATATAATGTTGTTATGAGGTATATCGAAGTCTTCTGAAACCAAAACGGTTTTTATTGAGTTATTATGAGGTTTTAAATAGTAGAGCTTTTTTTGGGTATAAATAAACGATTGCCTGGCAGCATTGTTGGTGAAGATGAAATAAGGAGATGAAAATTTTCTGTCGTATTCTACAGATTTGGTTTTAAGGTTTGAATCAAAAACAATGGCTTTACTGTCTTTAGTGTTCAGGTAAAGTGATGAGTTAATTATATAAAACTGAGAGTTAGCCGGATATTTGTAGGCAATTTCTACAGCCGTATTTGTTTGCTTGTTGTACCGTTTTATACTGTCGTTTCCTATTATGTATAAATTTTGGTTAGCCTGAATGTCTATATATTCACAGTCTTCTGTAAATGATAATGATGATACAGGGTTGTGATTGCTTTCAATTATTTCTTTAACCGATTTATAAGGCTCAGATATTCTTTTGTTGAGGTTTTTAATTTTTCTGTTATTAATCAGTAAAAACTGATGGCTTTCATTTAATAAATTAATGCTGTCTTTTTCAGGTATACCGCTAAAAAGTCGCATTCTGTTTGATATGAGCCCGTGAATATTTTCAGAGTTGTAAATGTCAAATGTTTGTCCGTCATATCGTGCAATACCATTCTCTGTAGATAACCATATATAGCCGTATTTATCTTTTACTATTGAGTTAACCGTATTTTGAGGCAGGTTGTTACTATCGGCTGAATACCAAGTATGCAGGAACTTTTCCTGCGCACTAATAGTATTACAGCCAACGCATAGCAGCAATAAGATAAAAGATTGAAAATAATTCATTTCGGGGGCTATGAATTTAACTTATAAATCAACCAAATTTATTGTATGTTTTTGATCAATTCCTAATTTGTAGAAATAATTCTACAGAACTAAAAAAATAATTTTATGCAATGATATAAATTTAATACATAGATTTGCATCGCCCCATTAAATAAAAATACAACTAAAAATTAATTTACTAATGCTATGTTTTTAAAATCCCCCCTAAAAGTTTTAAAGGCATTTAATTTCAATAATGCTCATCAATCTGATACTAAACTTTACAAGACAGAAGTAGATTAGTTTTAGTCTGAATTTATTCATGATTATTTCCGGGTTTAATCGCTTGGTATATTGTCGTGTATTTATTTCAGAAAAATTTTAATTATGTAACTGATTTTTTTAACTGAATTGTATAAGATAAGCATAGTAATCCTTTAACTGCATACGTGCAAAAATGATTATTTGTTATGATTGAATTAGTATTAATTGGACTGCTTGTTCTTACAGCAGCTACACTTTATATTGCGTCGCAAATAAAGTCGGTTTTATTATTCGACAGGATATGTAATGCTTTTTTGGTATTTGCATCACTGCAGGCATTATTTGCCTTAGTTAGTATATATGCAGGTGGTAATTATACCTTCATGGCAGTGCCTTTCTTTTTGACATATGGCCCGTTTAAATATTATGCTGTAAACTCACGTATTAATAATCAGTTTTCTAGAAAAGCGGTTTATGTTCATTTTATCCCGTCTTTTATTTTTTGTTTTGCTTATCTCATTGTAAATGAATTTAGCTCCTTAAATGATTATTTGCCGACATATAATAATATAATGTTTCTTTCGGTTTTTGTATCGATGACATCTTATTCTGTTTGGGCACTTTTATATGATAAAGATAAAAATGAACACGACAATGATCCTTTAGCTCGTAAGCTTTTAAATTTTTCGTCAGTTCTTGTTATACTTGTGAGTACTGTCTCTTCAGTTTATCTCATTAAAGAATTTTTAAATACCGATAAAGTTAACCCTATAATTTTCAGTTCAATTCTTTATTTACTTGCCTTGTTTATGGTAGCTATAGCCTTTAGATATAAAGTATATAGTTTTATTGCTTATATACGATCGGCAAATGATGACTTTAGTAAAGGAACAGATGAGGAAGAGGGTAATAGATTAGTTGAAAGTTTAAGTTCACATCCTCAAAGTATATCTAACAATATAATTGATGTAAATACAGAAAGTAAGGATGTTATTTCGTTAAAAAATTCACCTCAAAAATATGCTAAATCTGCACTTAACGAAAGTATGTTTGAAGTGTATGAAGAAAAATTGAATTACTTTTTTGACGATGAAAAAGTATATCTTGATAACGATATCTCTCTTGAGGTGCTAGCAGAGAAAATGAAACTTTCTAAGCACCATCTTACGCAATTATTTAATGTTTACATAGGTGAAAATTTTAATCAATACATTAATAAATATCGTATAAGTTATTCGTGTGGGTTGCTTCAGCATAATGAAAGTGAAATGACAATAGAAGAAGTTGCTTTTGAGAGTGGATTTAATTCTAAAGTTTCCTTTAACAGACATTTTAAAAATATCATGGGTTGTACCCCGTCAGACTATACTAAGAAGGAGGGCGTGGCATAATGTTTTTTTAGAGTATTGAAAAATTAGTAATCTCTTTTAATCTCAATTACAATAAAAATAATTTACACACGTGTTTATAGTTTAAGACCACCAAATACCAATTCCATATACTATCTTTAAAAGCCGGACCTAAAAAGTTCGGCTTTTTTATTCGTGTTATTTTAAATATCCTAAAAATAATATATCGCAACTTCTCACCAAGTGGTGCTAGTGGTGCAACTCTTATTGGGTGTTTATTATTTTGTTTTAATTGACTTCTTTGATTTAAGTGTATTCTCGATTATTTTTTGTTTCTATAAGATTTAGAAGTGGCTTGTTTGGAGTAAAAAATAACGTAAAATAATAATTGTTTTGTAAATATTATAATTGTTTGTGTATTAAACTTTAATTAAAGCTTGAATTCTATATTTTGTCTATGTTCAAATAATTGGGAAAGCTATTTTTCCAATTATTTTTTACGCCATATGCGATTTAAAATTAGACATTTGCATCAGAAAATTAAGTTTTTATTAACAGAGAACGATAACTGCCCCCAAAAAGTAACCGTTCCTGATTTTTTCCCCTGAGGAGTAAAAAATCTGTAAAATAATTTAAGTATTGGTTAATGCTTTTTACAGTTTTTTGAAACAAAAAAGAACATGCTGCAAGAGGTGATGTGGGTTTGTTAGGACAACCCCGTCCGGGTGATTAAAAATTGGAATTTACATAAGGCAGTATTTAAGACTTTGTTATATGTTATGATATAATGAGATGTTAAATATGTCTAATATAAATCTATAAACAGAGATGTAAATTACAAAATTGCCCCCACAAATACCGTAAAATATTTAAAAGTTTTCCCCAAAGACTTTTAGACATCAAAACCCAAAAAGAAATTTAATTACTAATGACGATGAAAAACTTATTGTCTGCCCTGGTCTTGTTACTGGGAGCGGCAGCTGCAAACGCGCAGGTAGGTGTAGGTACCTCCAGCCCTAATGCCTCTGCACAACTCGAAATTGTATCTGAAGATAAAGGTATTTTAATACCACAGGTTTCCCTAACAGATACGACAGACACTGCAACCATTACAAATGGTAACGTTTCAAGCCTTTTAGTTTACAATACTTCAAAAATAGCAGATGTAATCCCTGGCTATTATTATTGGTATGATAATAAATGGAACAGGATTTTAACTGATGTTGATGTCCTTAACGAAACCATCACCACGCTTATTGATAATGGTAACGGTACTTATACTTACACCAGTGAAGACGGAGTAGTAACGGTTATCGATATACCAAGTAATCAAACGTTAACTACTTTAGTGTACGATCAAATAACTAATACACTTACGTATACGGATGAGAATAATAATCCGGTTGTTATTGATTTGCCTACATTGGTACAAAATGCCGAGACATTAACTTCTTTAGTTAAAAATGCTGACGGATCTATTACTTATACAGATGAAAACGGTAACCAAACCAATATTAATCTTGCAGGTATAATTCAGGATAATCAGGCAGTAACAAGTATTGTTGCAAATGTAAATGCTGGTACAATAACTTTTACAAATGAACTTGGGCAAACTACCGTAATTAACATATCAGATTTTGTAACGCAATATGAAACAGTAACCACATTAGTTGATAATGGTGACGGAACTGTTACTTATACTAATGAGGAAGGTACAGCTGTAACTGTAACACTTCCTGCCGGATTAAACGGAGTTGACGGTACTGATGGACAAAGTGCTTACGAGTTATGGTTAGCTGAAGGAAATACAGGAACCATCACTGACTTTTTAACGTCGTTAATTGGAGCAAACGGAGCCGATGGTGCAGCAGGAACAAATGGTACTGATGGACAAAGTGCTTACGAGCTATGGTTAGCCGAAGGAAATACAGGAACC
>NZ_WOWP01000025.1 GCF_009741375.1 Flavobacterium rakeshii | reverse complement strand
CTACACTACGTTTCGTATCGGAATGACAATGAGAATAGAACGACAGAGTAAGCAAACGGCATTAGGTTTTGAAGGCGTAAAGTAAATTAGTGAAAAAGGCGTAAAAAAGCATCTGCTGTTTGAGGCGATAGCCGAGTTCAGATGGTTTAGCCGAAAGAGGTAATTTATAGCCTGAGAAACCATGGCCTTGACTTTTTCGTTCTTTTGTGTCAAGACAAAAGGACAATAAACAACTCTATTATAAATGATGAATTTTAAATTTTAAATGAGATCCTTCCTATCGTCAGGATGACAAGCCTGTGCGTCATTACGAGGAGGAACAACGAAGTAATCTAAAAGAGATTCCTCCGTTACGTTATCACTTCAGTCGAAATGGAAAAGAGATCCTTCCTACCGTCAGGATGACAAACCTGAATGTCATTTTGAGAAGGAATGACGAAGTAATCTAATAAAAGATTGCCACGCTCCATTACATTACGCTCGCAATGACAGCAAGTGTAGGCAAACGGCATTAGCCTATAAACTTTTTGGCTCTTTTGCATTAGTACAAAAAAACAACTACTCCTTATAAACAAAAAAATCTCCCATTGGGAGACCGCTTTTATAAAATAAAAAAATGGCAAGCGACCTACATCGCACCGCTACAACCGTATACCTTTGCTGCGTTCCCGCCCTGGAGGATTCTACAGGAGCTGGTCGTGTAGGACTTGCCGGTGCAAATATACAATCTTTTTGTATTTTCGCAAAGGTCATTGCCAATTGTAAAATACAATTGTATATTGTAATCACTATTAATAAAACCATGAAAAAACATAACTTATTAGCATTCATTTTATTGGGAGCTGCCGCAATGAGCTGTGACGGCGGAAAAAATTCTCAAAAAAATTTATTTAAGCTCGATACAACAGGTCTAAAACAGCTATATCACCCTAATGAAACGTTTCCTTTAGGTATAGAAAACCCTAAAAATGCAACTATCGACTCGGTTATTTACTACATAAACGACACTAAAGTGGGTAGCGTTACCGGAAACACCAAACTGGATTTTAAATTTGAAAACGAAAAATTTGGGTACAAAAACATCAAAGCACTTGTTTATAGTGACGGAGATAACAGCGAAGTTACCGGGCGTGTAGAACTGGGCAGTGGCGTTACACCTACCAAACTGGAGTACGAACTGGTTAATACCTACCCTCACGATATGCAGGCCTACACACAGGGACTGGAATTTTACCGTGATACGCTTATTGAAAGTACCGGAAGACGCGGACTATCTACTCTTCGTAAAACCAACTACAAAACCGGAGAAGTATACAAAAAAACCGAACTGGAAGGCAAATACTTTGGCGAAGGCATCACCGTAGTAGACAATAAAATATACATGCTAACATGGCAAAGCCGCACGGGGTTTGTGTATAATGCCGATACTTTTGAAAGGCTTGAAGAGTTTAAATACTTCAAAGAGATTGAAGGCTGGGGACTTACTCACGATGACAGTAAGTATATATATATGAGTGACGGTACCGAAAAGATTTGGAAACTGGACCCTAAAACCCTTGAGGAGATTGATTATGTAAATGTATATACTACTAACAGCAAAATAAAATCGGTTAACGAGCTGGAGTGGATAGAAGGCAAAATATACGGTAACGTATACCAAACAGACGGTATTGCCGTAATAGACCCTGCTACAGGAGCTGTAGAACATATACTGGATATAAGTCCGCTTAAAAAACAGGTTACCATGCACCCTGATATGGATGTGCTAAACGGTATTGCCTACAACCCTAAAACCAAAACCATTTTTATTACCGGTAAAAACTGGGATAAAATGTTTGAAATAAGAGTAAAACAATAAAACTGTTTTTACACTGTTATATATAAGCTCCCTTCGGGGAGCTTTTTATTTATAAAATAAGAGTTAATTTAACCATCATACATGAAAACTATTTTACCTTACCTTGTTTTAATGATTGTGACTATTGGTCAAACTGATACATTGACCACAACACGAACCTATAGTTTTCAAAACCATTCTCAACTTAACACCGAAACAATTGATTATATACAGCTAGTCTTTAAAAAAGGGGCTATTATTAAAGGTAAGTATTATGGTAATGACGACAACATTCATTTTGTGGCAGATATAAAATTAAAAAACACTTCTCAAAAAGATGAATTATCTTTTACACTACACAATTATAAATTTTGCGATGAGCTGTCCAGTCCGTTTAAAAAAATTAAATGCTCTAAAATAGAAAACCCTCCATTTGAAGAAGCAGGCGAACCAACTTTTAGCGGAGATATCATACAAGACCAAATAAAATTAAGAAGAGGTTTTTACTACTATCAATCACGTTTTGACAGCATGAATTTTACTCTAGTTAAAGAAGAGTAATAAACTTTAGTATCATCATGAAAAACTTCATCTTACTTCTTTTGTTTTTTATCTCTGTGCCATGTTATTCACAAAGTATAACAGTAAAGCCATTAGGACCTATGGACCAGCCCTATCCAATAATTATTTTTTTACCAAAAACAGAAAATGACAGTAATACTTATGTCACAAACAGTTTTTTCAATTACACCTTTTATTTAGACAATACTACTTACAACAAGTTATTTGATTATATTAAAAATTATAATTCTGACCCAGAAAATCTAAACTTATCCTATTTCCCTGGAGGTACGTATAGTATTAGTTATACTAATACAAACTCAGAAACTACAACTAAAATAGTAATGGGACATAAAAAGAGTGAGCAGTTTTTTAGAAAGATTAAAAAACTAACCCGAAAGCACAACGAAGAACTTAAATCTGAATTATCATATTTAATTAATCGCTTAAAGTAATACTTAAAATAAAAAAACTAACACTCCTTTTAGTTATCCCCTTAACAATAAAAGTCTTTACATTTTTAACTCCATAACTCCCAATCAAACCATTTATAAAATTACCACCTGACAATCAATAAAATATCTGTTAAAAACATAGCTTTTTATGGGATTCCTCCTTTTATCTCAACGTTGAGATATTTATATTTGTTTACCTAAGCAATAACAAATACCCAAAAAACTATGCAAACCGATTTCAAAATTACACACCAAACAGTGGTTAATGCCCATGTTAGTGATGTATGGAAAGCCCTTACCGACCCCAAAATGGTTAGGCAGTATTTTTTTGGCTCCAATCTAGAAACCACATGGAAAGTAGGAAAGCCCATTCGCTTTTATGGCGAATACAAAGGCACACGGTATGAAGACAAAGGTATTGTACTGGAGTATAACGAAAACGAAAACCTCTCTTACAGCTATCACAGCAGCTGGACTGCCCTGCCCGATGAACCTCATCACTACCTTGAGGTTTCCTATAAGGTAAAAAAAATTCCCGGAGGAACAGAACTCACTATCTCACAAACCAATTACGACGAAGAAAAAGCCTTACACTCCCTTCAAAACTGGGAAGTGGTAACCAACAGGCTTAAAGAACTTATTGAACAGTAGGTCTTTTTGATTATTTTAAATGATGAATTTTAAATTTTGAATGAGATCCTTCCTACCGCCAGGATGACAAACTCAACTGTCATTTTGAGCGTAACGAAGTGGAGTCGAAAAATCTCTTAATGAAAAACAGAAACAAACGGCATTAGGTTTTAAAGGCATTAAATAAATTAGTGAAAGAGGCGTAAAAAAGCATCTGCTGTTTGAGGCGACAGCCGAGTTCAGATGGTTTAGTCGAATGAGGTAATTTATAGCCTGAGAAACCATAGCCTTGACTTTTTCGTTCTTTTGTGTCAAGACAAAAAGACAAAACCTCAACTGTCATTGCGAGGAGGAACGATGAAGTAATCTAATTACGATTGCCACGCTCCATTACATTACGCTCGCAATTACAGCACGAATAAGCGTAGTATGGAGCCCTTTTGCGCTCAGTATG
>NZ_WOWP01000024.1 GCF_009741375.1 Flavobacterium rakeshii | reverse complement strand
CTTTCCGAACAGAGAAGTTAAGCCCGCTTGCGCAGATGGTACTGCAATTTGTGGGAGAGTATGACACTGCCTTTCTTTTGAAAACCCTATCCAATTATGGATAGGGTTTTTTTGTTTTTATACGGTTTGTATCTCTACGCATATTTATCTCTTTGCAACTATTAGTTGTGGAAATTCTACACTTTTGTTGTGTTTTTCTACAGGATTCTACAATTTTATTTCTTTTCCATAAGTGCTTAAGTATTTGTCTTACAGTTGTTTATTGTCTTTAGGGTGATGTTTGGCTCGATTGGTACGGTTATTTCATATTACATATACAAACAGCCAAATAAATAAATGCTATGAAAAAGAAAAATTTATTATTGGGACTATTATTATTGTTTGGTGTTAGTATGACAAATGTTATTGCGAATACAACATTAGATATTAATGGGGTTGTGTTACAGGGACAGGAAAAGGAATATGCTAAGATAGATACATCAGATGTTCCGGTAGATGTTTTAAGATCTATTAGTGCCAAGTACAGTGGTTACTCACTTGATGAGGCTTACTTATCGGATGATGTAGAGTACAAGGTTGTGCTTACTAAAGAGAAGACGAAAATAACAGCTATTTACAAAGCAACAGGAGAGTTTGTAAAAGAAGCTTAAAGATATATAGTAAGGTGATTTGAAGAATCTGGTAAATTCTTCGACAGAAGGAGATGGTAATACATCTCCTTTTGTTTTTATTAACAGTTTAAAATTCCAAAAACATTAAATTTGTGTTTATTTACTTTAGATTATAATGAGTGTAAAAATTCTGGTTGTTGACGACGATACTTCTTTCTGCTTACTACTAAAAACTTTCTTGCAAAAAAGAGGGTATGATGTTGTTACTGCGTTTAACGGTAATGATGCCCTTCAGGAATTAAACAAAGACTTCTTCGATATAGTTTTAACTGATATTAGGTTACCTGATAGCGACGGACTTGAAATACTTAAGTCAATCACACAAAAGGGGCTTAAAACGCAGGTTATACTTATGACAGGATATACTGATATCAAGACAGCTGTAAATGCCATGAAGATTGGTGCTTTTGATTATGTAGGGAAACCTATAAACCCAGACGAGATTTTACACACTATTCAGCAGGCATTATTAAAAAAAGAAACTAAAAAATCTAATACTGTTAGCGAACCTAAAAAAACAGTAACTGGATTTGTAAAGGGAATAAGTAGTGACTCTGCAAAACTATACGACCATATTAATCTTGTTGCTCCAACAAACATGTCGGTACTTATCATTGGTGATAGTGGTACAGGTAAAGAATATATAGCCCAGTCTATACATATGCAAAGTAAGCGAGCTAGCAAACCTTTTGTTGCAGTTGATTGTGGTGCTATACCTAAAGAATTAGCTTCGAGTGAGTTTTTCGGACATATAAAAGGATCTTTTACAGGCGCTGTGACAGATAAAACAGGACACTTTGAAGCTGCTAATGGCGGTACATTATTTCTTGATGAAGTAGGGAACTTATCTTACGATGTTCAGGTGCAACTGTTGCGAGCCCTTCAGGAACGCAAAATAAAGCCTGTAGGGAGCAATACTGAACAACAGGTAGATATTAGGGTAGTAGCCGCTACAAACGAAGATTTAGCCGATGCAGTAAAGCGAGGTGACTTTAGGGAAGATTTATACCATAGGCTTAATGAGTTTTGTATACATGTACCTAAACTAAGTGAACGTAAAGAAGACGTTATGATGTTTGCCAATCATTTTCTGGCACAGGCAAATGAAGAGCTGGAAAAGGATGTAGAACGTTTTGAACAAAACGTAATTGATCTTTTCCTTAATTATTCGTGGCCCGGTAACCTTAGGGAAATGAAAAACATTATTAAACGTTCGGTGTTACTTACCAGGGGCAATGCTATTTCGATGGAAGTACTGCCTCCGGAGATGGAGCAGTCTGCAAACGAAGAAATACAATTAAGTTATTCGAAGGAAAGTGAAGAAGAGGCTATAAGAAAAGCTTTAGAGCGTACAAATTATAACAAGTCTAAAGCTGCAAAACTGCTTGATATAGATCGTAAAACGCTTTATAATAAACTTAAACTATATAATATAGATCTTTAGTTTACTTCCTTATTTAGTTTTTCTAAAAGGGTTTCTATGCTTTTACATGCAGTATTAATTTGCTGCTCTATTTTGTCCCAGTTGCCAGAGTAATGTTTTTCTTCCAGCGTGTCAAGAACTTCAGATATATGGAATGCTTCAATTTGTTTTAGCATAGGTATCATTTTATGCGATACTTCCACAATACGTTGTTCGTTTTTATCTGCTAAAGCACTTTGTAAGTCAGCGCAGTTTTCTTTTGAACTGCCTATAAAAGTATCAATAATCATTTTTAAAGATTCGGGGTCGTTTTGCGTAAACTGAGATAAACTTCTCAAGTCAAAAAGCGGACGATTTTTACGTTCTGTCGTAGTTATTACCTGTGCATCTATTTCAATATTGTCGCCAAAAAGATTTGATACTATAGCCAATAGTTTATTTACCTGTACCGGTTTTGGATGAAAATCGGTAAATCCTTTCTTTAAAAAATAATCCTTTTCAAGATCCTTTCTCCCTGAAAGTGCTATAACCGGAATATTTTGCTTAATGGAGCGAATTTCTTCAAGAAGCTCAAACCCATCCAGTCCCGGCATTTGGATGTCGGTAAGTATGATGTCAAAATATTTATCGGTTAAAAGCTGAGCGACTCTTGATGAATTTGCTTCTGTAGTTACTACAGTGCCTTTATCACTAAATACTTCGTTTAATAGTGATAGCTGGGTTTCATCGTCATCTACTAAAAGAATCTTTTTATTTTTAAGGTATGGGTAAGTTGTAATTTGAACCTGTTGTTGCGTAGGTTCGGTTTTTTTACCTTTTTGGTATGGTATGATTATAGTGAATTCAGATCCTTTTCCTTCTTCACTTTGCAATTCTATTGTTCCTCCTAAAAGTTCAATTATCTTTTTAGAAATGGTAAGCCCCAGTCCGGTTCCACCAAATTTTTTCTCTATACCATCATTAGCCTGAGTGAATTCTTTAAATACATTAGCATGGCTCTCTTTTGCTATACCAATACCGGTATCTGTTACAGAAATGAAAACACTTTGATTCTTTATGTAAGCCAGTACTTCTACAGTTCCTTCCTGTGTGAATTTAATGGCATTACTGATAAGGTTAGTTAAAACCTGTTTAATACGATAAGGATCTGATATTATATTGTCTTCCAGTTTATCGTCGCTAACCCAGTTAAGTTCAATGTTTTTATTTTCTGCAGAATGTTCAAGGGTTCTGCAGGTATTTTCAATAAGTGTTTTTAAGTTAAAAGATGATTCTTCAATTGTGATTCTGCTGTTTTCCAATTTAGAAAAATCTACCAGGTCACTTACCAGTTTAAGGATATAGTCGGCAGATTCTTTTATGTTGTCCAGATACTGTTTCTGTTTACTGTTTATTTCAGAATTATTTATCAGGTCTGAAAAACCTATAATGCTTCCAAGCGGTGTTTGTAGGTCGTGTGTTACTGTTGCCATAAGCATTGTTTTGCTTCGCAACAGTTTTTCATTTTCGGTATTAAGTTCTTCTAATTGATTCCTGTAGTTTTGGCTTTTTGTAAGGTCGCTTAAAATTATCCAGGCAAAGATTATAAGTATAAGTAGGGCAGAAGCACCAATCCATGCCATTTTTTTAACGGTCGAAGAAATTGCCAATTGTGATGCTGCCATTTTTTGTGATGACCTCTCGATAATTTCTTTTTCTACCGAAGCCAGTATTACCCGAAGCTGATCGGAAATAATACGGTTTTCATCCTGTAGTAACTGCTCGGCACGATTTAATTTATTTTGTTCCTGCTTGTTTTTGTTTATCAGTTCTTCTATAACCTGATTGTAAGCAATGGTAAGAGAGTCGTTTGAGGCGAACTTTCTGATGGAGTCTAGTGTTTTTGGGGGTAGTGCCGAATTTACTACCTGGCTCCAAGTGTATCGTTCCTCAGGTTTTAACGGAGTAGCCTGGTTTACAAGTGAGTCTTTTACACTGTTTATTTTACTGCGAAAGTTTTTTTGTACATATTCCGGCTTGTTAAGTTTACGGTATTTAATTATTCCCGAAATACTTTTTCTTTTCTTGTTTATTAATAGTTGTATGGAGTCAAATTTTATAACCTGACTTGAGTCGGCCTCTTTTTTAATAAGGTCGATATCATTATTAATACTATCAATAAGTTTATTGTAGCTGTTGTAGTCACTATCAAACCCACTAAGCATAGCGGTTTTGCCTATGGCTTCAGACGTGTATAGGTTAGCTATAGTGTTGCTTATTTGTATGATTTTAGAATTGTCGTTTCCTGATGCGCTTTTAGATGCGATGTTAGAAATTTCACTATATACAAACCATACGGATACTACTGCAAAAATAAAGAGCAGCAGGTATCCGGCAATTACTTTCGATTTTACTGATTTGGGTTGGCCCATAACGATATTAATGCGTTAATGCATGTAAGTTATAACGCAGGCACAAAGGATTCAGTATTGAATAGAGTTTTTTAAGAATATATTAGCTTTTTACAATTACCCTCAAAAAGTTTATCTCTTCTTTTAGGTGTTGTATTTCGGCTTTAAGACTTTCTACAAGTATATCGTAAACTTCTTTATTTGCCTGATTGAACATATCTTCTCCCGGTTCAGATTCGCTTACAATCTCATTGAAAAGATAGTTGATGTTCACATCAAGGATTTGTACAATTTTGAGAAGTTTAACAACATTTAGTCTTCTGTCGTCTTTTTCAAGTCTTCCGTAATTACTCTGGGTAACATCAAGGTGGAGTGCCATGGTTTCCTGAGTAATTCCTTTTTCTTCTCTAAGTTTCTTAATTTTTTGGCCTATTACGTTCATGGTTTAGTTGGCAATAATTAAATTATAACTAATTTTCGGTTTTTTGTCTGTTTGTATTTAGTAAATACACTTTATTGGCTGTTATAAATATTGCAAGTAAGGTGTGCAAAACCGTAACTCTCTATAGTATTATAACTTGAGACATACTGTATTTATTTTATAAAAATAAAAAAGAAGTATTCCAACATGAAGTTAAAACTTAAATAATCGATGTATGACATGTTTTACCCGTTAAAAAGTAAATATATAGTTAAAAAATGATAGTTACTTTTTGAATTAATTTTTTAACAATAATAAAAAAGCCAGCTAATTAGCTGACTTTTATTTACTTTATGTGGTATAAGTAAGATTCTTATTTATTTATAAGTGATCTTGAAATTACAATTTTTTGGATTTCTGAAGTTCCTTCATAAATCTGGGTGATTTTAGCATCACGCATAAGTCTCTCTACATGGTATTCTTTCACATAACCGTTACCGCCGTGTATTTGAACAGCTTCTATAGTAGTGTCCATTGCAACCTGAGATGCATAAAGTTTTGCCATAGCACCACTTACATCATAATTGTTGTGGTTGTCTTTATCCCATGCTGCTTTCATGCAAAGGTGACGTGCAGCTTCAATTTGCACAGCCATATCGGCAAGTTTAAAAGCAATAGCCTGGTGGTTGAAGATTTCTGTACCAAAAGCTTTTCTTTCCTGAGAGTATTTAAGAGCAAGTTCGTAAGCTCCTGAAGCGATACCTAATGCCTGAGAAGCGATGCCGATTCTACCTCCTGAAAGAGTTTTCATGGCAAATTTGAAACCAAAACCGTCTTCGCCTATTCTGTTTTCTTTAGGAACCTTAACGTCAGTAAACATTAATGAGTGAGTATCAGATCCGCGGATACCTAATTTTTGTTCTTTAGCTCCAATTTCAAAACCCGGCATTCCTTTTTCAATAATAAGGGCGTTGATACCTCTGTGTTTTTTCTCAATATCAGTTTGAGCTATTACAAGATAAACATCGGCAGTACTACCATTTGTTATCCAGTTTTTAGTACCGTTTAACAGGTAGTGATCACCTTTATCAATTGCTGTTGTTTTTTGAGAAGTAGCATCACTTCCAGCTTCCGGTTCAGAAAGACAGAAAGCTCCAATTATCTCACCTGTTGCTAAACGGGTAAGGTATTTTTGTTTTTGCTCTTCTGTACCAAAAGTTTCAAGTCCCCAGCATACAAGAGAGTTATTTACAGACATAACTACTGAAGCAGAAGCATCAACTTTAGAAATCTCCTCCATAGCGATAACATAAGAAACTGCGTCTAATCCGCTACCACCATATTTTGGGTCTACCATCATACCCAGGAAGCCAAGCTCTCCCATTTTCTTGATTTGCTCTGTAGGGAAAATTTGTTTTTCATCCCTTTCTATTACACCCGGAAGTAATTCATTTTGAGCAAAGTCTCTTGCTGCCTTCTGAATCATTAGGTGCTCTTCAGTAAGTTTAAAATCCATAACTATCTAAATATTGTAATTTTGTTTTATTGCGCCCAAAAGTAATTATTTAATGTGAATTTTTCAATATCATTATTTAATTTTAGCACATGATTAGAGAAAACTATAACGTTTTAGGAGTTATGTCGGGAACTTCGCTTGACGGAGTCGATTTAGCCCATATTATTTTTAATTGCCAAAAAGGTGTTTGGAGTTATAATGTTATTGAATGTCAAACAGTTGCTTATAGTAATTGGTGGGTGGGCAGGCTTAAGGAAGCAGTGGGTTACACTAAAGAAATGCTTGAAAAACTCAACGATGAATATACGTTGTTGCTATCGGGTATTATAAAAACCTTTATTGAGGATAATGCAATAAAAGGTCTTGATGCGGTTTGTTCGCACGGGCATACAATTTTGCATCAGCCGCAAAATGGCTTTACACTACAAATAGGTAATAAGCAGGAGTTGGCTAAAAGTATTGGTATAACTACTGTTTGTGATTTTAGAGTGCAAGATGTGGAAATGGGAGGACAGGGAGCTCCGCTGGTTCCTATTGGTGACAGGTTGCTGTTTAGTGACTATAGTTACTGTCTTAACCTGGGTGGTTTTTCTAATATTTCGTTTGAAGATAATGGTAAACGTGTTGCCTTTGATATTTGTGCGGTGAATACAGTACTTAACTATTATGCCGGTAAGCTTGGCTTGCCGTATGATAATGGGGGTAAAATAGCTGCTAAAGGTAAAATGGTTATTGAAATGTATGCCGAACTTAACGAGCTTGAGTTTTATAAAAAATCATACCCTAAGTCATTAGGTTTTGAATATGTAAAGGAAGTGTTACTGCTGTTAATAGAAAAATATGATGCTCAGGTACAAGATGTACTTCATACTTTCACCATGCATGTTGCTAAACAAGTGGCAGATGTAATAAATGCATTGCCTCCGGGTAAATTGCTTGTTACCGGTGGTGGTGCTTACAATGTTTTTTTGCTGAATTGTATGCAGGAGCTTATGCCTGATACAACTATTGTTGTTCCGGATGATAAGACGATTCAGTATAAAGAAGCGCTTATTTTTGGTTTATTGGGAGTTTTAAAATTAAGGGGAGAAGTAAATGTACTTTCCAGTGTTACGGGAGCTGTTGGGGATCATAGTTCGGGGGTTGTTTTTGGGGTTTAAAGGATGCCTATTTTTTTTATGGCTTCAATAAGGTCATGGTCATCTCCGGCTTTACCTTCAAGAAACATGCTTTTTAAATTAGCCTTTCTTTTTTCAATGGCACTTAGTGAAAGCGGTACATAGTTAGGGATGTTTTTTGTGAGTATCCCCTCGCTTAGTCTCATGAGTATCTGCCTGTCATAATTATCCAGGTTGTACTTGTCAAAGTCTTTGTCGCGAAGTGACTTTACAATTTTACTGCTCATGTACCTCTCGCCTTCAAAAATAATCTTAAAGGCATTTACAAACTCATCAATATCGATGTCGCTTTTGCATAAAATGCCGTCAGGGTTAATTTCTTTTATCAGGCGATCTACCAAGGTAGCCTCGCTGTGCATTGTTAGTATTATAACTACACAATCAGGTATCGTTTCACGTATCAATACACCTAAGTCAAGCCCTGAAGTGATGTTTTTTTCTTCATATGGGGGAAGGCTCAAGTCAAGATACGCAATGTCAAAATGCTGGGTAGTTATAAGCTCATAAGCCTGTTGGCAATCCAGCGCTTTGGTGAATATAAGATTGTGTCCCTCAATGTTTTCGTTGCGTAAAACATTGATGTAACCGTTAACCGTCATGGGGTGGTCGTCAACGATAAGAATTCTTAAATCTCTCTGCATATACATGTCTATTAGGACAAATTTAACAAATTTTACGGTTTAACCGTAAAACGACTATTTCAAATTTAATATATTGCCACCAGTTTTTTAACATTTTTTTCAGGAAAGTGCAATATTCATATCTCATAGTAGATGAAGACGTCGGCGCGAAAGACACACTGGCACGACTTGAGGAGTTTCCGGAATATTTTTGTGCAGGGATGGCGAGTAGTAAAGACGAGGCTGTAAACAAGATACTTGATTTGCAGCCAATGCTTGTATTTATTGAAGTTTCCCCAAAAAGTAAAAAAACCGGACTATCTCTTTCTATTATTACAGAACTGTATCAGTATATTGACAATCTGCCTTATTTTATAATAACTACTTCTACTACTAAGCACGCTTTTGATGCTATTAAGGCGGGCGTTTCTGATTATTTGTTAAAACCACTTAACCGTTTTGAGCTAAGGAAAGCATTACTTCGTTTTGAGAAAACAAGTCCGGTTGCTTCCTGCGATACTATATGTATTAAATCATACGGTGATTATCAGTTTATTTCGCTTAATGATATTGTTTATCTTAAGGCAGATAATAACACTACTGACTTCCATTTACAAAATGGTAAAAAGCTTACAGCTTATAAAACGCTTAAGCATTATGAGGCAAGCCTGCCGTTTTTCTTTTTCAGAATACATAACAGCTATATAGTAAACAGTAACTATATAACCAGAATTAATACCGGTAAGTCATTATGCTATTTAAATAATAGTGATTTGTCTGTTTCTTTCTCTAAAACATTTAAGGATAATATTGATGCTATTATCCGAAAAATTGCTCCCGAAAATATATAATCAGTCATTTTACCCTGCAAATCGGTCGAGTTACTCGTGTAGGGGTATCATTCGCTAAAACTGCTGTAAATCATTGTGTTGAATAGTGTATTTAGTCTTAGTTTTGCTTCAATAAATAACAATAAAAGCAAAACAAATTAAAAATATTAACAATTAATACCTATCCAATTTTAAAAAATTTATTACCATGAAAAAATCACTACTTACTTTAGGACTTATCGCATTTGTTGGTTTAACAGCAGTTTCTTGTTCAACAGATGACAGCGCTTTAGAAGATACATCAGCAGGAGATTCAACAATTGTAGCGCCGATAGATAATGGAGACGTCGAACTTCCAAAACCTGTACCAAGCAACGGAAAGTAATCTTAGGTATTGCTATTAAATAAAATATATTATTTTTGAGGCTGTAGTATTAACACTACAGCCTCAAAAATTTTGAACAAATATCAACAAATACTCCTTTTTATATTATTGTTTGTTGCCGTTATTTCCTGTAACGACAAAAACAATAATTATTCTGATAAAGACAAGCAGATAACAGAAATGTTTGATCAGGTATCTGCTACAGATAGTGACAGCGTAAAAAAACAATTGCTTGAATCTGTTTATCAGAAAATAAATGACTATCCATACAAGGATAGTATTCCCCGTTATTATTTAATGCTAACAGAGGCTTATTATAATTCAAGTAATTATCAGGGAGCTTTAAAAATAGGTAAACAAAGTGTTGAATTAAATAAAGAGATTAAAGATACAGTTAATGTGGCTCAATCACTTTATACTATAGGTAATACTTATTATTTTGGTTTAGCAGATACCGATAGTGCATATATTTTTTATACTCAGGCAGAAAAATTATTTCAAGAATCACACCAGTATAGAAGTCTTGGTAAAACTAAACTTTACAAGGCTTATGTATTGTATTATTTAAAGGAATATCAGCTTTGTGAGACCGAAGCATTTAGGGCATTGGGGCTTTTGCAGGGTAGGGATGCTACCGATATTTATAATTGCCATAATTTGATAGCTGCGGCTCTTGATGGACAGGGTTTGCATGTAGAGGCGATTAAGTATTATGAGTTAGCCTTGAGGCAATTGCTTTCTTTTAATAAAGAAGACTCAAATGATATAGATGTAAACTATTATAAATCTACCTGTTATAATAACCTAGGTAATGTTTACCTGAATATGGAAGATTATGAAAAGGCAGAAGAGTTTTATCTTAATGCGCTTAAACTAACATCAAAAGAGTCTAATCCATCGCTATATGCAAAACTTCTAAATAGTTTGGCCTATGCTCGTTTTAAGTCGGGTAATGAGAAAGATCTACCTAAAATGTTTTATGAGGCACTTACCATAAGGGATAGTTTAGGTATTAGTTATGGTATTGTAGCTACAAAAAAATATCTTGGTGAATATTATGCAGCAAAAAAAGATACAGCAAAAGCAGTTGAATATTTAAGGGAAGCTTATACCAAAGCCGAAAATATAAGGGGATACTATGATGTTGTGAATACCTTAAAGCTTTTAGGTGAAATAGATAAACCAAAAAGTGCCACCTATTATAAAAGGCTTAATGTGGTTAATGATAGTTTGCAAAAAGTGGAACAGGCTAATAAAGATAAATTTGCCCGTATTGAGTATGAAACAGAAAGGCTTGAAGATGAAAAAGAGGCTTTAGTAAAGAGAAATGGCTTTATAATAGGTGTATCGGCAATGGTATTGCTTTTTATAGGTGCTGTTTTTATAATTTATTACCTGAATTCAAGGAATAAAAAGCTGGTAATGGAACAGGAGCAACAAAAGGCTAATGAAGAAATTTACCAGTTAATGTTTGAGCAACAAACTAAAATTGATAAAGCGAGGACCGAGGAGAAAAGTCGTATTGCTATGGAGTTGCATGACGGAATTCTTAATAATATTTATGCAGTGAGGCTTAACCTTGAATTTATAAACAGAAATACCGATGAGGAGTCGGTAGCGCAAAGGAAGGAGTATATCAAGCAGCTGCAAACGGTAGAATCGGAAATTAGAGGAGTATCCCACGATCTTAGTCGTAATGCAGTGTTCTTTGAAAAGAGCTTTAAAGATGTTATTGAGTCGCTAGTTCTTACTCAGAAAAATGAATTTAATACAATTTTTGATGTTGATATAGATGTTAATATCAACTGGGAAAACCTGCCTAATATTCAAAAAGTTAATGTGTACCGTGTAATACAGGAAGGTTTACAAAATATAAATAAATATAGTGTTGCCAAAAATGCTATAGTTGAGATAAAAAAAGGGTATAATGCTATAGAATTAACTATAACAGATGATGGTATAGGTTACGACCCTGATAAAGTTAAGGGAGGTATAGGGTTAAGAAACCTTAGAAAACGAACTTCTGTACTTAACGGTAAGCTGGATATTATTTCTGCTCCCGGAAAAGGTGCAAAAATTCATATTGTATTCCCTAATTAATGAGATAAATACAAAATTCTCATTTATTTGTTTTATATATTTGTGCCGATTTATAAAAATTCAACGAATGAAAGATTTATTAAAGAAATTCGAAAATAAACAGCCTGAAATAGTTTTTAACTGGAAAGATTCTGAGACAGAAGCAGAAGGATGGACAGTAATTAATTCCCTAAGGGGAGGTGCTGCCGGTGGTGGTACCCGCATGAGAAAAGGACTTGATATGAACGAGGTGCTTTCTCTTGCAAAAACTATGGAAGTTAAATTTACGGTTTCGGGACCTGCTATTGGAGGTGCTAAATCAGGAATTAATTTTGATCCGGCTGACCCAAGAAAAAAAGGAGTACTACAGCGTTGGTATAAAGCTGTTTCTCCGCTTTTAAAAAGTTACTATGGTACAGGTGGTGACCTTAACGTTGATGAAATTCATGAAGTAATCCCTATGACTGAAGAGTGTGGGGTATGGCATCCGCAGGAAGGTGTTTTTAACGGACACTTCAAGCCAAGCGAGGCCGATAAAATTAACCGCATCGGTCAGTTAAGACAAGGTGTTGTTAAAGTAATAGAGAATGCTACATTCTCACCTGATGTTAACAGAAAATATACTGTTGCCGATATGATTACCGGTTATGGTGTTGCAGAGGCTGTACGTCATTTCTACGCTATTTATGGTGGTGATGTAAAAGGTAAAAAAGCAATCGTTCAGGGCTTTGGTAACGTAGGTTCGGCAGCGGCTTTCTACCTTGCAGAAATGGGAGCTAAAGTTATTGGTATTATTGATCGTGACGGAGGTCTTCTAAATGAGAACGGATTCTCTTTTGAAGAAATAAGAGAGCTTTTTCTTAACAAAGACGGTAACAAGCTTGTTGCAGATAATATGATTCCGTTTGAGGAAATCAACGATAAGATATGGAAAACAGGTGCAGAAATATTTGCTCCTTGTGCAGCGTCAAGACTGGTTACTAAAGATCAAATTGATAACATGATTGCTTCTGGTCTTGAAGTTATTTCTTGTGGTGCTAACGTACCGTTTGCTGACAAAGAAATTTTCTTTGGTCCTATTATGGAAGAGACAGACAGTAAAGTGAGTCTTATTCCAGACTTTATCTCTAACTGTGGTATGGCAAGAGTATTTGCTTACTTTATGGAGAAAAAAGTAGGCATGACAGATGAGGCTGTATTTAACGATACATCTGAAACTATTAGAAAAGCAATTGAAAGAGTACACGAGCAAAACAGTTCTAAGCTAAACATAAGCAATACTGCTTTTGAAATTGCTTTAAAACAACTGGTGTAACACATCTTTAAATTTTATACATTTAATGACAGATATTTTTATCTGTCATTTTTTTATTATGACATATCAGGAAACCATAGAGTGGATGTTCAATCAGTTACCCATGTACCAAACACAGGGGGCTTCTGCATTTAAAAAAGATCTTACCAATACGCTATTACTGGCAAAGCATTTAAATAACCCTGAGAACGGGTTTAAATCGGTTCATGTTGCAGGTACAAACGGTAAGGGGTCGGTATCAAATATGCTGGCTTCCATATTACAGGAGGCAGGGTATAAGGTAGGTTTGTATACTTCGCCGCACTTAAAGGATTTTAGGGAGCGTATAAAAATAAACGGAGAGGATATATCTAAGGAATTTGTAATGGATTTCATGGATAAGAATAAACGTTTTTTTGAAGCCAGTCAGCTTAGTTTTTTTGAAATGACCGTTGGTTTGGCATTCGATTATTTTACCAAAGAGAAAGTAGATGTAGCTATTGTTGAAACCGGAATGGGAGGCAGGCTGGATTCTACTAATATTGTAACTCCGTTGGTTTCGGTTATAACCAATATAGGTTTTGATCATACTCAGTTTCTTGGTAATACCTTGGAGAAAATAGCTTTTGAGAAAGCGGGTATTATTAAAAATAATGTTCCGGTAGTTATAGGGGAGTACACTCCCGAAACCAAGGCGGTTTTTGAAACCAAAGCAAAGGAAATGCAGTCGGATATAACTTTTGCTTCTGATGTAAATTTTCCGGTGTATGAGTCGGATCTTACAGGGGACTACCAAAAGCAGAACAGGAAAACGGTTTTAGCAACCATAAATGTTTTAAAGCACTATTTTGATATTACAGAAGAAGCCTTGGTAAACGGGTTGCTAAATGTGGTAAAAAATACTGGTTTTATGGGTAGATGGCAGGTAATACATCAAAACCCTACAGCGGTTTGTGATACGGCACATAACAGTCACGGACTAAAAATTGTACTTAATCAGATAGCGCAGCAAAAATTTAAGGATTTAAGAATTGTTTTTGGAGTGGTGAATGATAAAGACCTGACCGAAATTTTACCTTTAATGCCAAAAAATGCCATTTATTATTTTTGTAAACCAAATGTTATGCGTGGTCTTGATGAAAAAAATCTTCAGGAGAAATTTTTAGGTTACGATTTGAAAGGGGGTGTATATTATTCTGTTGCAGATGCTTATGAAAACGCATTGGCAGATGCCGATGAAAATGATTTTGTTTATGTAGGTGGAAGTACATTTGTGGTAGCAGAAATTTTATAATTTTTTAAAATAATGTTTGCAAATACAAAAAAACACTCTATATTTGCACTCGCAATAAGGAACTAAATATAGGGGCAGAATTGCAGACATATCGGGCGATTAGCTCAGTTGGTTCAGAGCACCTCGTTTACACCGAGGGGGTCGGGGGTTCGAATCCCTCATCGCCCACAACAAAAAGCGACATTATTTACAATGTCGCTTTTTTTATATTCTGGTAGTTTCTTCATCAAGTGAGGCAGACTTAACCTCTTTACTCTTACCAGATCCAAAATAATAGGTAGCCTGCACAAAAAATCGACGGGTTTCCCAGCGGTTAGTCCAGTCTGTAGATACATTATTAACCTGGGTGGTATGATTGTAAATGCTTTTCTTTAATATATTAGAACATCCGGCAGTCAGCACCAGTTTCTTGTTCAGTAAACTTTTTTTACCCGAAAGGCTGATGTCATAGGTGGCTTTAGAGAAACCGTTTGGTGTGATAGATCGTCCGTTGTAAAAACCATTTGCAGTTAGTTTCCAGTCACCTTTTAACTCAATACCCTGATATAGGTTAATATCATAGCCATAACCGGTACCCTTATAGGTAAAGTTTTCAATGTCTGATTTTTCACTATTGAGGTATGTATCTAAGCTTAGTTGTACGGTCCACCATTTAACAGGCTGGTAAGGTACAGAAACCGAAACCCCAAACCTATTGCCGTTTGCTGCATTGGCATCATAAGTAATATTATAGTTTTTATCACGCTGATAATTTATAACTTGTGTGAAACCGTTTTTAAACAAATATCCATAAAGACTAATGTTAAGCATGCTTTTGTAGATATAATTCAACTGAAAACTGTTGTAATACTGTGGGCTTAGCGCAGAATTTCCTGTTTGTAGTGTGTAGGCATCTATATACTGATAGTAAGGGTTCAGTGATAGGTAATCTGGTCTGCCTATCCTTCTGCTGTAGCTAAACTGGTACTGGTGGTTCTCATTTTTGTAACCAAATGAAAATGAAGGAAACAAATTGGTGTATTCGCCCTTGTTTACCTGTGCGTTTAATGGTGATGCTGCTGTAAATCTGTAATATTCTGCTCTTAGTCCAGCCTGCACATTCCAATATCCAAATTCGGCTGAAGCCTGTAAATACACACTTGCCAGCTTCTCATTATACTTAAAATCATTTACCAGCAGGCTGTCCGGTATAAACAAAAGGGCTGTATTATTAGCTTCATAGCCGTTGTAATAGTCCATTTTTACGTAGGCATATTTAGCTCCGGTTTCAAGATTGATGTTATTGGTAAGCTTTTGATTAAAATCAGCCTGAACATTAGTAATGGTGTATGCTGTTTTATTTTTACCATCCAGATTCAGGTATGTTTCATCGGCATAATCATTACGCTGAAAACCATTTCGCTCTGTACTGTATTGTGCAAAATTTGCCTGTAGGTCAAGTTTGGTGGCGAGGCTGTCTGAAGTAAAATTGTAAAAAAGATTGCCGCTTACACGGCTCTCGGGTGCATTAAAGTGCTGACTGAGGTTTACCCTGTTTTGTGGTGTATTGTTAAGGTATTCGTTAGTGTAGCCATTAGTCGTTTCAGTACAGCTTACTTTATAATACTGCCACTCGGTACTAATTACCTGATTCCGGTTAATTTTACGCTCAATCGCAGTGTTAAAACTTCCCGATTTTGTGACTGGTAACCAGGTGTTATACTGATCAATAATTCTTTCGCCTTCTTCGATGGCTATGGATTGCTTTATGTGTCTGTGGTTAACTGATTCACCGTTGTAGTACGAGCCATTTGCTGTAATAGTCCAAAACGAATCGTTGTAAAATAATCTTCCTCCTTGCTGGTTTTTAAAATATTCACCATAATATGCTGCTGTATTTACACTGCCCGAAAGCCCCCTCATATAATTTTTTTTAAGTACAATGTTTATTATGCCCGCCGTTCCTGCTGCTTCATATCGAGCAGAGGGTTGTGATATGATTTCAATAGATTTAATATCAGATCCTTTTAAAGATCTTATATATTCGCGTAGGGCATCGCCGGTTAATAGGCTTTTTTTTCTGTTAATCATTATTTGTAGGTCAGCACTACCTCTATATACCAAATTTTCATCTTTATCAAGATGCATGCCTGGTACAAGTTGTATAGTTTCAAGTCCGTTATTGCCGTTGCCTATACCCGCAGCCTCAACGTTAAAAATAGTTTTATCGCCTTTCATGCTCATGGCTTTTTGTTGCACATCTATTACTATTTCATTAAGCTGCTCCTGTTGTGGAGTAAGAATGATATTTATTTCCTGAGGCAGATTA
The DNA here is from genome assembly GCF_009741375.1 of Flavobacterium rakeshii. GTDB lineage: Bacteria > Bacteroidota > Bacteroidia > Flavobacteriales > Flavobacteriaceae > Flavobacterium > Flavobacterium rakeshii. The sequence continues at coordinate 245,170 of NZ_WOWP01000024.1, read as the reverse complement.
ATTATACTAATTTCCTGCGTATAGGTAACAAAGCCAAGAAAACTGACGGTAAGGGTGCCGATAGTGAATTTGGCAGGGATGTTTAGTGTATAGCTGCCCGCATCATCGGTTTCAGTATAAGCTATCGTGGTATCTTCATGGGTAACATATACAGATGCAAAGGAAACACTGTTGGTATTCTGTTCTTTCACTACACCTTTAATCTTAGTTTGTGCTAATGCTGATACCGTGGTGAAAAGTATAAGCGTAATAAATAGTATTTTTTTCATTGTTGTATTAATTTTATACTACAATGTTACGTTGTATGTTTACAAATAAATTGTGTTTGGTGCCAACCTGCCTATTTGTAAAACAAAACGGTTATAATGTGTTATTTTCGGTTTAGTTGTCTTAAAAATGGTATTTGTCCTGTATTTTTGCCTGTTTGAACAAAATGCCTGCCTACATTTAGTATAAGCACTACTTTAGCACTATGAGTAAGAAAAAAGAAATACAGTATCATGCTATATTCTGGATCCTTTTTGTGGGGCTTGAACAACTTTTAAAGAGTATAACGATTTATAAAGATTTAGATACTACATGGAGTATTTTACAGAATGTAGGTTTTCTTTTGCTGGAGCTTCTTATTTTTTATTGTAACTATCTGCTTATCTGTCCAAAAACGATTCCTAATAAAAAATGGCGCTTATTAATAGTGGCACAATTTGGGCTCATAATATTATTCCCGGCTATACGCTTTGTTTATGAGGAGGTAATCCTTTTTAAAATAACAGGTTATCATAATTATGATGTACGAGATCTTAATCCACTATATTATATATACGATAACTCTTATTATTCTATAAGAATTCTTTTGTTTAGCCTTGTGGGGTATTTTATGAAATATTTGTGGAATACCAATGCACAGGTTAATCGCCTAATTGTAGAAAAAAAACATGCCGAACTGCAGGCGCTTAAAAACCAGCTGAGTCCGCATTTTTTGTTTAATTCGTTAAACGGTTTTTATTCTGATTTGTATGATACAAACCCCGAAGTGGCGGCTGATATCCTGAAACTATCTGAAATGCTGCGCTATGTTACATATGAAAGTGAGAACGACATGGTACTGTTGAAAGATGAGATGCTATTTCTTCAAAACTATATTGACCTTTTTAAAAGACGGTTTGATGGCAAAATAGCCATAACCTTTACATATCCTAATAACCTGTATGCTTACAAAATACCTTCGCTGTTGCTAATACATTTTCTTGAAAATGCTTTTAAGCATGGTATTACCGATGATTATGATAATCCTATAATTATAGAAGTAAAAACAGAGGCAGGAAGACTTATTTTTACTGCTGCAAACAAGTATGGTGTTACACAAAGTTATGATGAGCACGGTATAGGAAATAAAAATATAAGCCAAAGATTAAATATTCTGTATCCTGAAAATCATAGTATGGATATAGAGCAGAATGCAAAGTATTATAAAGTAACCCTTACCATACCATTAAGCTAATGAGTAATACTATAAACTGTATAATAGTAGATGACGAACCGCCTGCAATACGTTTGTTGCAAAAATATACTGATCAGTTGCAAGGTATAGAATGTGTAGCTACCTGTACCCGTGCGGTTGAAGCTATTGCCCTTATAGAACAACATAAGCCCGATGTGGTATTCCTGGATATACAAATGCCCGACCTTACCGGTATTCAGCTTTCGACTATTATTAAAGACAAGGTACAAATTGTGTTTACCACCGCCTACCCACAGTTTGCTATAGAAGGTTTTGAAGTTAACGCGGTAGATTACCTGCTAAAACCCATACCTTTTAATCGCTTTATTGCCGCTGTAGAAAAGATACGTAATCAAAAAACAGATTCAGATACTAAAAAATTGACCGATAATGTTGCAGATGATTATTTCTTTGTAAAAACCGACGGTAAGAACAGGTATCAACGTATAGAGATTAAAGACATAAATTATATAGAAAGCATAAAAAACTATATAGTATTACATACATCGACCGAACAGGTGGTAACTTATAATACCCTTAAATATTTTGAAGAAAACCTGTCTAGTAAGCTATTTGTAAAAATACATAAGTCTTTTATCGCTGCTATTGGTAAAATTGAAAGGACCGATAATAATGAAGTATGGATAAGTGGTAAATGTCTGCCATTAGGTGATACCTACAGAAATGAATTTTTTAACAGGATAGAAAAATTTAAAATCTGAAGTTATTAAATTACATCAGTTAATAAATTTAATTATTAAGGTAATTTTTAAAATGTCAAATTATACTGTATCTTCTCATTGGCTTTTTAGTAATATTAATAACAATAATATTATTGTACTTGATGCCAGTATAAAGCCTGTAACGGGGATGGCTAATAATATAGATGCAATTATCCCAAAGGCAAAAAGATTTGACCTAAAAAATGTTTTCTCTGATAAGGAAAGTAAGTACGATCATATGCTTCCTAAACCAAATATGTTTATAAATGAATTACAAAAGTTGGGGATAAATGAAGATAGTGTTGTTGTTGTGTATGATAATCAGGGTGTTTATTCAAGCCCTAGGGCTTGGTTTATGATTAAGGATATTGGGCATAAAGAAGTGTATGTGCTTGATGGCGGGCTGCCAAAATGGATTGAAAATGGTTTTTCAACTTGTACAGAGTATACTAATGTTGCTGTAACAGGTAATATTTCGGTAAAAGATAAGCCCCGTTTTTTTTGTGATGCTAATTATCTTCAGGAGCATTATAACGATAATGGCTGTAATGTAATCGATGCAAGATCTGAAGGAAGATTTTTAGGATTAGAGCCAGAGCCAAGAGAAGGTTTAAAATCAGGACATATACCAGGCTCTGTTAGCCTGTCTTTTAATAAGGTTATTAAAGATGGTGCTTTTTTGGATAACAGGGAATTGAAAGCTATGTTTTCAGGTTTAGCCGATATAAATCAGGAATTAATTTTTAGTTGTGGCTCAGGTATTACTTCGTGCATTCCTGCTATGGCAGCATTAATAGCCGGATATAATAATATTAAGGTTTATGACGGTTCATGGAGTGAATGGGGAGATACTCAAAACAATTATCCGGTTACACTTAATTAAAATATAAAACACACCTAAAACATATATGTAAAAGGCTTTGTATTCACTAGGTTTTACCAGTACGTTCTTTCCAGAGAATAAGGTTTATCGATATATTTCATAATATAGTCCTGTTACTTTTTAGTAAGACTCACGTTTTTAATTTTACCACTCTCTTTATCTCTTAATGTTATTATGGCTGTGTCTGCTTTGGGTTTTAGATTCAATTTAAATGCTTCACAGGGATCTAAATTTGAATAATCAATTTCTCCAAACTTTATTATTTCATCACCTTCATTGATTCTGCCGTTAAATTGTGAATCCCAAACTAAGCCAACAATTAACTTGTCCTCTTTAATTACAGGTTGTATAGGCCAATTCTTTTCTGTAAGATCTATTTCTCCATTTGTGTAAGGGTTGAAGTATAAGTGTCTATGAGGGTAATCAATAATAACATCTCCGTATTGTAATATCTGGCTGCCAATTCTTGATTTTTTATCGCTTGTCGTTGTGGTTGTAATGTTTTTAAAAATAGTTCCTGCAAAATTTAATTTAGGTAATAGTAACATGGAATGTTCTTTTTGGTTTTCAACCCCATGTATGCCTACAGAATATGCTCCTTTAGCCTGATGTAGTACAGAAAAAACATTAAACTTTCTGAACGTATCATAAGCAGTTAAAGATAAATCATATAATCCTATCATTCCTGTGTCAAATAGTAGGTACTCACGAGCTATTATATCATTATTTTTTAAATAAATATATAGGTAAGGGTTGCTTTGGAATTTATCTTTCAATAAATCGGTGCGATTTTTTTTATGAGTGTCAAAATTTTTTCTCTTATCAGTAAAGCTTACTGTTTTATCTTTATATGAAAATTTAACTACACAATTACGAAGCATATTACTTCCAATAAATCCATCAACACCGAGACATTGCATGAAATATATATTTTCGCTAACTACAGCGGGTACGTTCTCAAAGGTAATATCTCCTACTTGTACAGGTGGTAATGTTGTGAGTTTCATTTGTTGATTTAAATCACTGGAGTCACTAACATTAACTTCTGAACTGGATTTTAACCCTAACTCTTCATACAATTGTGGAGATATGAGGCTAATTGCTCCGGTATCTACAATAAAATTATAGGTTTTACCTTTTATAATAACTTCTACTACTATTAAACCTTTTATGTCTTTGTAAGGTACGTTTGTATTATAATTTTTTTGGATAACCTTACCTTTATTTAAAGTTTTAATATTTTGTGCAACAGACGTATTTAAGCAAAAAAGTACTAAAAAAGGATAAAGGAATTTCATAAGTTAATTGGTTGGATTGTAAGAGAGTTTACATAATCTATGCCAAAAATTTAACTTCTATATAAAAAGATAGTATATAGGGTAATATATCTAATAAAACCTTTAATGTTCAATAAAAAGCCGAAACGTAAGTTTCGGCTTTTTGCTTTCTAAAAATAATTTTTATTTAGGTCTTCCAGCATTCCTATTTGTTGAGGTTTCCAGTCAAGTACTTTTTGGGTTTTCTCACTGGATGCATAACCGTCCATAGCAGCAAAATGTTTAAACCAGGTAAAGTGGGCTTCCGCTTCGGCTTCATTTAGGCTTTTTAAAGGTAGTGAGGTGTTTTCGCTAATAACACGGGCAATTTCTTTAAAAGGTACGCCTTCTTCGGCTACAGGGTGATAAACGACCTGTTCCGGTTGTTTTTCCACAATTAGTCGGTACAGGCTGGCAGCGTCTTTTCGGTGCACTGCAGGCCATCTGTTAAGTCCGTCACCTATATAGCCCGACTGTCCGTTTTCCTTATCCATTTCTATAACAATAGGGGTAAAACCATGATCGTCTTTGCCATGTACAATAGGCAGGCGTACTATATATGCATTAACGCCTTTTGATCTTGCTTCGAGCGCGGCTTCTTCTGACGCTGCCCTTGGTACTGATGCCGAACCGGACGGGGTATCATCTTCGGTAATAGCTTTTTCACTACGTAATATGCCAACACCCGATGTTACAACCAATGGCTTTTGAGTTCCTAAAAGAGCGTCTGTAAAAACCTCAATAACCTTCCTGTCGTCTTCACAATTTTCCTTATATCTGGAAAAATCATGATTAAAGGCAGTGTGAATTATAGCATCACTTGAAGTGGCTCCTTTACGGATAATCTCTGGGGCATTAATGTCGCCCATTAGAATCTCAGCTCCTGAATCTTTTAGTTTTTCTGCCGAAGCCTGTGATCGTACCAGTCCAAGCACCTCTATGCCTGCGGCTATTAAATCGTTTACTACTGCTGAGCCTACAAAACCTGAGGCTCCTGTTACAAATACACGCATGATAATAAGTTTTTATTTGTAACAAAGCACGTTAAAAGCAAGCCTAAAAACATGGTCATTTGACCATAATCAGTACTAGCGGTGTAGCTGGTTGTGGCGTATTCTTGTTAGTGTTTTAATGGATATGCCGAGGTATGAGGCTATCATTCTTAAAGGTAGTCTTGTTAGTAGTTTTGGGAAACGCTCAATAAAATCGTCATATTTCTCTTCAGGTGTGGCACTTAGTGTTGTTAGCATACGTTGCCTGCTGTAGTATATGTTTCGGGATATAATTTGTTGCGATAATTTGCTGAGTTCAGGGACTTCACTTAGTAGCTTATTAAAGTCATCTTTTTGCCATAGCATTACTTCGGTAGGCTCAATGGCTCCCATGTTTATTTCGCTAGGTATTTGTTTATCATAGCTTTCTACGTCAAGAGTCCAGCTATGTTCGGGGGCAAACTGTAGTATGTGCTCATTACCATTTGAGTCAATACTATACATGCGAAGCAACCCTTTTACAACAAATACTTTGTGTTTGCAAATGTCTCCTGCCTGTAACAGGAGTTCATTGCGATGTAATGTTTTGTCGAAAGCCTTGTTGTTTATATGGTGTATGTCGTCTTGAGTAAGACTGGTGTTTTCTTTTAGATATTTCTCAAATTCGGGATGCATGGTATAAAGGTAGTGAATATCTTGTTTTGTTTGTTATATCAAAAAGCCCCGTTTGTGCGGGGCTTTTCTAACTGCATTTTAGATTGATGTTTATGCTTTTACCGGAGTAGGTGTAGGTATTTCTGTTTTTGGGTTTATTAAAATATCTACTCTCAGTATAAGCAGTATTGATAATAGTGTTATTATACTAATCACGTATCCTAGTACATCATAGTTTAGAAGCGGACTCGTTTTGGTTTCCTGATGTACTATATACCCGGCGCATACTGCAGCTATACCACCTGCAATTTGCTGTAATGATGATGTTATTGCCATATAAGCGCCACGGTCCTGTGTTTCGGGTACTGCTGTGTTCAATGTTGTTGCAGGTACCATTCGGCTCATTATTCCCATAAACAGTATCATGTTTATTGCTATAATTTGCCATACCGGAATAGGAGGTAGGTTAGTGTATATTAATATCATCACTATTGAAATAAGTGAACCTATGGTAAATAATTTTAGTTTACTCATCCTGTCACTTAGTTTACCTACCATTGGCATGATGAATAATACTGCAAGCCCTGTGAAAAAGAATATTATAGGTAGTTCTTCATGACTTACTTTAATATTGTTTACCAGATAAGCAGTGCCGAAGGGTTGTAACATAAACCCACCTACCGATAGTATGGCGATAGCTATAAAGCCTGTTTGGTATCGCTTATTGCTTAATGTATGTAGTAAATGAACAAACGGATTCTTGTCTGATTTTATCTCAAGATGTTTATTTACCGGTTCCAGTTTTATGATGATAAGTGCTAGTATTGCGATTGCCAGTACTACAATCATTAAAAATGAAGAATGCCATCCCCAATTATTGGCAAAATAAAGTCCTAGTGGTATTCCAAGTATCTGGCTTGTGGCAAATGCCATTTGGATAAAGCCCATTACACGTCCACGTTGCTCTAATATGAATAAGTCGGTTACTATTGCAAGCGATACCGATCCAATTACTCCACCGAAGAGACCTGTAACAATACGTGCAGCAACAAGTGTTAAGTAGCTATTTGCCATGGCGCAGCAAAAAGTTCCTAATATGAATCCTGTGTAAAAGAAAATAAGAAGTTTTTTACGGTCAAATTTATCGGCAAAACCTGCTGCAAGTAATCCTGATATTCCTGCGCTGAATGCGTAGGCCGATACAGCAAAGCCAAAGTTTGCGGTGGTCATATCCAGATTTTTCATGAGGATGTCTCCTAATGGAGAGATGACCATGAAATCTAGTATTACAGTAAACTGCGTTAGTGCCAGCATTGCTATAACCAGCTTTTGATGTGATGTGAATTTTGCAATTCCTTTTTTAACGTCCATTTTTTGATTGATGATTTATTATTGATGATTATTATAATTCGCTGCAATAGTGTCCTGATTCGGTAACCAGTTGTATAATTTGCTGTGGTACTATATTAGTTGTTATTATTCTTAATACATTATCCTTATCTTCAGTGTCTATAGACCATTCGTTGATTAGTGGGTGTGTATTAAGTTTTTTTGCTATCTCACAGTTACTGCATAATTCAGTTATGTCGGTTTTAAATACTAATATTTGGGGATTTGTCTGTTTCATTTTAGTCAGGGTTTTAGACCTTTTATCATCAGGTCAAAAGTTTCTTTCATTATATCTTCGGTTAAGGTGAAGGGTCGTCCTCCTATGCTTTTGCCTTCTCTGTGAAAACCGAGCAGGCTGTACAAAGGACCATAAGCTATACTCCAAAAAATATCCAGGCTTATTGGGTTTAGTTCTTTATTTTTTATAGCATTTTTAAAAAACTCGGTCATACATTCTTTAAATGTTGTCAATTCACCTGCCTTAAGTATTTCATCAGCATAAGGAGAGTGTTTCATTATTTCAAAGCAGGAAACTTCCATTGGGTTCTCTAATGCAAAAGCCGACCTGTTTTTCCATTGTATCCACATTCCTTCTTCAAAAGGCATTTTTGGATTGAAATCGTTAATAACTATACTGAAGAATTTTTTTGCAATCGTAGTTCCTACTTTTTTTATAAGATCATCTTTGTCTTTATAATATATATAAAGGGTTGCTACAGATATGTTACAAGCCTTGGCTAGTTTATTCATGCTAAAGGCATTGAATCCTTCCTTCACAATTTGTTCTATGGCTTTTTCATAAACCAGTTTTTCTTTATCTGTATCCCTTGTTCTCATGTGGTAGTGTTTTGAGTGTACAAAGGTATATAAATAAATGAATATTCATTTATTTATAAATAGAAAGTTTTAAATAAAAAAACGCCTTCAAAATGAAAGCGTTATGTTTTATATGATGTCAAGGGTTCTTTCGAGAGCCATCCCGCGTGAGCCCTTAATTAATATGGTTTTTTCTATTGGTTTGACTTTTTCCATATATGATTTAAAGTCATCAAAACTTTCATAGAAGTTTAAATGGTTATTGCTTATTTTATTAGCAAAGAAATCTTTTCCTATAAAATAGGTTGTTATATCAGGGGTGTGAGATAGTTTTTCTACCAGTTTTTTGTGCTCTTCAAGGCTTTCTTCTCCCAGTTCAAACATGTCTCCCAATATAGCTATTTTAGATTTTCCTTCAAGTTGAATCAGGTTGTTTAATGCTGCCTCCATACTACTTGGGTTTGCATTATAGGCATCCATTATAATATGGTTTCCGTTTTTTTCTATAAGTTGGGACCTGTTATTGTTTGGGGTGTAATTTTCAATTGCTTCCTTTATTTTATGGTCACTTATTTTAAAATTAGTTCCTATGGTTATCGCGGCATTTATATTGTTAGCATTATAAATTCCGATAAGATTAGAATGTATTTCCAGTCCGTTATATTTTATGTTAACCATTGGGTTGGCTTCTGTCTGATCTATATGAATATCACAGTTGTACTCGTTAACAGCAAAAGTAATGCGTGACATATCTTCTGTTTTTTTATCCTGAATAGGATCATCCAGATTCACAAAAGCAGTTTTTGTGTGAGCTTTGAGATAGGTATATAATTCACTTTTACCTTCTATAACTCCTTGTACACCCCCGAAGCCCTCCAGGTGTGCTTTGCCGAAATTGGTTATATAGCCAAAATTAGGTTCGGCTATTTCGCATAACTGTTCAATTTCTTTTTTGTGATTGGCACCCATTTCAATAATTCCTATTTCAGTATCTTTTGTGAACGAAAGTAGGGTAAGGGGTACGCCTATATGGTTGTTAAGGTTACCTATGGTTGCTGTAGTGTTGTACTTTTTAGAAAGTACAGCATTTATAAGTTCTTTAGTTGTGGTTTTTCCGTTGCTGCCGGTTAATGCAATAACGGGTAGGCCTAAGTAACGTCTGTGGTGTTTTGCCAGTTGCTGTAGAGCGGTAAGTCCGTTTTCTACAAGTAGTATTTTATCGTTTGTTTTGTATTCGGGGTTGTCAACTACAGCATAAGCAGCTCCTTTTTTTAAGGCTTCTTCAGCAAAAGTATTAGCGTCAAATTTTTCTCCCTTTAGGGCAATGAAAAGAGATCCTGGCTCTATTTTTCGGGTATCTGTAGTAACAGTTCCGCATGATAGGAAGTACTTGTGTAGTTCTTCGGTAGTTGTCATAGGTATATAAAAAAATAAAGCCCTAAGATAGGGCTTTATTTTTTTATATATAAGATTTTAGTCTTCTTTGATTAACCACGGTGTCGAGCAGTTTTTTTAGTAGACTTAGGACCAACTTTAGACATTGCACATCTAAATCCGATGAAGTCTGTAGCCATATCCTGTGGGTAGTATCTTCTTTGAGCAGGGTCTAACCAGTAAGCTCTGTCTCTCCAAGAACCACCTTTGTATACTCTTACGTTATCATTGATAAGTGTAGTTCTCTTGTTAGATTTATCCCACTCTCTTACCATGTTGCCTAAACTGTCGGTTTCAACTTTATGTTGAGGTGAGTCGTACATTTCACCTGTAGTGCTAACACCTTCTTCAGAAGAACCTCCATATTCATAGAAACGTGTTGATTGTTTGTCACCATCTCTATAGTTACGGTTGTCACTTCTTGTATAGTTTTGTCTTAGGTATACATCTTCTTCAGTAATTGGAGTTCTTGCGATTTGACCAGGAAGGCTTCTGTACTGAATTCTACCATTACTTAAAGTATCATATTCGATAGTTTCAGAAGTTACAATCTCAGCTCTGCCGTCTTCACCAATTTGGTTTTTCATGTAAACGTTACCTCTGTAGTAGTTAAAGTCACTAGCTTCGTCGTCAATAATAGGACGGTAAACATCGGCAACCCACTCTGCTACGTTACCAGCCATGTCATAAAGACCAAAGTCGTTTGGCGGGTAAGTTTTTACAGGGGCAGTAATATCTGCATTATCATCAGACCACCCTGCAATTCCTCCGTAATCACCTTTACCTTGTTTGAAGTTAGCTAACTGATCTCCTCTTTTTTGTCTTTTACCAGAACGTGTGTATTGTCCTTTCCATGGGTACTTTTTGCTACCACGGTAAATGTTGTACTCACGGTTACCTACAAGAGCTACAGCAGCATATTCCCACTCAGCTTCTGTTGGAAGTCTGTATTCAGGTGAAATTAATCCGGAAGTTCTTTGAGCATAAACGTTTGTAGCTTCGTCGTCACCTGCTAATTTGTTGTTGCGACCTCTAAGAACAACTTCTTCATTACCGCCGTAAGCTTTTGTAGGGCTTTCAAGGTAAGTTTCTGTGTCAAAGTTGTTTTCGGCTGTTACATCAAGAATTTTGGCGTCTCTTTTCAGGTAGCCTTCTTTCTCAAGTATAGATTCATTTACACGGTTTGTTCTCCAGTCACAAAATTCAACTGCTTGAATCCAGTTAACACCTACCACCGGATAATTTGCATAAGCAGGGTGTCTTAGGTAGTTGTTAGTCATGGTTTCGTTGTAACCAAGAGCACTTCTCCATACTAACGTGTCTGGAAGCGCACCTACATAAATGTTTCTGTAATTTTCTTCTGTTGGAGGGTATACTCTTTTCAACCAGTCAAGGTATTCCATGTACATTACATTGGTAACCTCTGTTTCATCCATATAGAAAGATTGAACGTGCTGTTGGTTTGGAGTATTATTCCAATCGTGCATTACATCGTCCTGAACTCTACCCATGGTAAAAGTTCCACCTTCTACTTCTACAAGTCCTGGAGCAGGCTCCTGTTGTTTGTAGTTAGAGTTGTGCTGGAAACCACCCTTCTTGTCATTGATTTTCCATCCGGTTGCAGAGGAAGTGTTACCACTGCCTTTTTTGCTACAACTGGTGTAACCAACTGCTACCGTAACTGCTAATAGCAATTTAAAAGCTGTAATCTTGTTAATTTTCATACTTTCTGCAGGTAATTAATTTCGTGGCGCAATATAATAATTAACCATTAAACCGCAACACGTTTTTAAAATTTTTAATAAAATTCCAAAATTATGTTAATTGTGTTTTTAAATAACGCACTATTTAAAGTAATATTGCAATCGTTTGACGGAAAAAAAAGTTTTTCTGTATCGTAATATATTTTTACTATTTGCGTTGTCACAATTGATGAAAAATAATTTACTCCTTATTATATTACTTTTCTCTTTGCTTTCTTTTGGTCAGCAGGGTACGGTTACTATTAACTGGAAAGACGGTGAAAAGCTTACTGTTACCGATAAGGTAATTGTTGAAATTCCGCAGTTTGATGGGGGTAATATGGATTACAGGTATTTAACTAAGGAATTGTTTTTTGGGCTTAATATTCCTGTTAGTGGTTATGTTGATGCTTCGTCACTGCAGGTTATAAATGTAGTGTATGAAAGTGTTACTGCTGATAAGCTTGGGGTTCTTGATGTTAATAAAATACCGGCAACAATAAAGCCTAGTATTGTGGCATCTCACGCCCGAGATGATTGGTATGCTTTTTTGCGGCTTTCTCCTATAATTAATAGTGGGTCGGGGTATAAAAGAGTAAAGTCTTTTTCTTATTCATTTACTACCGGGACGGCTGGGTTTAATTTTAAAGATACCCAGGTGGTAACTAATTCGGTATTGTCAACCGGTGAATGGCATAGGTTTTATGTGGAACGATCTGGAGTGTATAAAATTTCTAAAAGTTTTTTGCAGCAGCTAGGTGTTAATGTTAATGTTGATCCAAGGCGAATTAAAATATATGGTAACGGAGGACGAATGCTTCCGTTAAGAAATGATATTCCTTATCCTGATGATCTTGCTGAAAATGCTATTGCTTTTATAGGTGAAGAAGATGGTGATTTTGGTAATTCAGATTACATATTGTTTTATGCGGAAGGTGTGGATAACTGGAATGCTGAAAGTCAAACTCATTCTAACCTGTTTGCTGACAGGTCGTATTATTATGTTACTTCACAAGGTGGTAACGGTAAGCGTATAACTACTCAAGTTCAACCTACAGGTCCGGTTGCGGCAACCGTTACTTCTTTTGATGATTATTATTATCATGAAGAAGATTTAGTTAGTATAGGGAGGTTAGGTAGAAAATGGCATGGAGAGCAGTTTAATGTAAATAATAGTCAGGATTTTGAATTTTCAGTTCCTGATATTGATTTGAGTGTGCCGGTTTCGGTAACAGTTAATGCTGCTGCTAAATCGTTGGTGTCAACTAGTATGGCTGTTAGTGCAAATGCTCAGAGTTTGGGAGCTATTTCTTTTTCCGCCGCTCAGGATAGTGATGCTGCCAGGGATGGAGTAGGTGGGAATAATGGATATACAGCTACATTTACTCCTGCCGGAGGGACTATAACTGTGAATCTGTCTTATAGTAATGGAGGGGTGCCTGGTTCTAATGCTTGGTTGGATTATATTATACTAAAAGCAAAACGTTTTTTAAAAGGTAATGGTTCTCAATTCAGGTTTAGGTATAATGCGGCTTTAGGTAGTCTTGGGGTTTTAGAGTATCAGTTATCTAATGCTTCAGGTATAAATGAAGTTTGGGATGTTACCGATATATATAATGTAAAAAAGTATATTAATGAAGGAGGGCAAAGTCAATTCTCTTTCAGGGCGCAATCCGGAGAGGTAAGACAGTATGTAACTGTAGTGTCCTCTAATTTTTACACGCCGTTAAGGGAAAGTCAGGTCAGGGTGGCTAATCAAAATATAAAAGGTACTATATTTAATAATAGTCAGGGGCAGTTTGAGGATATTGATTATCTTATAGTGACTCCTGCCTCGTTAAATTCGGAAGCCGAAAGGTTGGCTAGTATTCATAGAACCAGAAGTGGGCTTAATGTAAAGGTGGTTGATCTTGAGCGTATTTATCAGGAGTTTTCTTCTGGTAAACAGGATGTGGCGGCTATAAGAAATTTGATTAAGTATGTTTATTACAATGCATCAAACGATGCTAATAAAATAAAATATGTTTGTTTGTTTGGGGATGCATCATTTGATTTTAAAGATCGTATTCCGAATAATACTAATATAGTGCCTACGCTTCACGGGTATGATCCTTCGGGTTCAATACCAAATTATAATTCTATAACAACATTTGTTTCAGATGATTTTTTCGTTCTTATGGATCCTACGGAAGGGGCTCAGCTTGGTAGTGATCCTGTAGGGCCTGATATAGCTGTGGGGCGTATGTTGGTTAGCAGTGTGTCGCAAGCCAGAGAGATGGTAGATAAAGTGGAGCAGTATCTAAATGAGGAGTCTTATGGACGATGGAGAAATGAGTTTGTTCTTCTTTCGGATGATTTAGACGATGGTGGAGAGCAGTTTGTTAATAAGATGGAAGGTACTTATAATGGTATAGTAGAATATAAGCCTTTTATTAATGTGAGAAAGGTGTATACCGATTCTTATGTTCAGGAGTCTTCGTCAGGAGGGTATAGGTATCCGCAGGCTAAAGAGCAAATAATAAGAACAGTTAATAATGGTGCTCTTGTGGTTAATTATTTAGGCCATGGTGGAGAGGACGGAATGGCTGCTGAGCGAATTTTTGAGAAAACAGATGCTCAAAGTCTTACTAATCAGTATAAATATCCGTTGTTTATAACGGTTACCTGTGAGCTTACACGTTTTGATAACCCCTACAGGCCTACCTGTGGTGAGTATTTGTATTGGAACAGTGCAGGCGGAGCTATTGGTCTTATAACTACAACCCGTTCCATATTTGTTACTGCTGCTTTTGGTTTTAATGATGTGCTTCCGGCAAAGCTGTTTGCGTTTAATGGGGGTGATTATCCTTCAATGGCAGAAGCTATGAGGCAGGCAAAAATTGAGTTTGGCAATAATAATTTAAGAGTTGTATCGTTTATCGGGGATCCGGCACTTAAATTAGCTATCCCTAGACCTAAGGTGGTGTTGACGGCGGTAAATGATGTTCCTGTTGATCAGTCGGTAGGAGTTTTAGAGGCGCTTTCTTTTGTGAAAATGACAGGGCGTGTTACAGATGAGGCGGGTAATTCATTAAATACTTATAACGGAGAGCTTGGGGTTACGGTGTTTGATAAGGAGATAGAAAGGCGCACATTAGCTAATGATGAGCCTGATAATGATAGTTTAAAGTTTGATTTTGATATTCTTGGGGAAGCTATCTTTAGGGGTAATGCTTCGGTAACAGGAGGGCAGTTTGAGTTTAATTTCGTTGTTCCTCGTGATATACGTATACCTGTAGGTAACGGTAGGGTGAGTTTTTATTCTAAAAGGAATAATGTGCTTGAAGATCAAACCGGGTATGATAATTCTATACAGGTAGGAGGTATAAATGAAAACGCAGAGGAAGATATTACAGGGCCTACTGTTAGGTTGTATATGAATGATGAAGCGTTTATATCGGGAGGGATTACTAATGATTCGCCAATATTTCTTGCTTTTCTTGAAGACGAGCATGGTATAAACACGGCGAGTGGTATTGGTCACGATATAATAGCTATACTAGACGGGGATGAAACAAATCCCTATATATTAAATGATTATTATGAAACAGATGTTGATAGTTATACCAATGGTAGTTTGAGATATCCGTTTAGCGGTTTAGAGCCCGGACTTCATACTTTAACTTTTAAAGCCTGGGATGTTTATAATAACCCGGTTACGGCAGAGTTGCAGTTTGTAGTGGTGGGTGATGAAGAGATGCGATTGGAAAAGGTGCTTAATTATCCTAATCCCTTTGTAAATTATACGGAGTTTTGGTTTACTCATAACAGGCCTTATGAGCCGCTTGATGTACAGGTTCAGATTTTTACTGTGAGTGGGAAAGTGGTTAAAACCATTAATCAGTCGGTCACTACCGAAGGTTTCCTTTGTAGGGATATAAAATGGGATGGACGCGATGATTTTGGCGATCGTATTGGTAAAGGAGTTTATATTTATAAGCTCACTGTGCGCTCGGCTTCAACAAATAAGAAGGCCGAAAAGTATGAGAAACTTGTATTGCTATAAGAAAATACTATATTTGTTACCTTAAAATTTTCAAAATAAAAAATGAAGAAAATAGTTTTATTTGTTCTTGTCCTTTTAGGGGTGCAAGTGGCAAAGGCTCAAACAACGACTCAGAGAGTAATTACTACAGGTGTTCCTTTTTTACTGATTGCTGCAGATGCCAGAGCAGCGGGTATGGCAGACCAAGGGGTTGCTACCTCTACAGATGTTTATTCACAGCAGTGGAATCCGGCAAAATATGCTTTTGCGCTTAAAGAATATGGAGGTTCTGCGAGTTATACTCCTTACCTTACTGATATTGCAAACGATATTTCATTAGCCCAGCTAACATTTTATAATAGGTTTAACGAGAGAAGTGCCTTTGGTGCAAGTCTTCGTTATTTTGGTTTAGGTGATATTGAGCTTAGGCAAAATC
Source organism: Flavobacterium rakeshii (assembly GCF_009741375.1). Classification (GTDB taxonomy): domain Bacteria; phylum Bacteroidota; class Bacteroidia; order Flavobacteriales; family Flavobacteriaceae; genus Flavobacterium; species Flavobacterium rakeshii. Next base: position 229,261 of record NZ_WOWP01000024.1, on the reverse strand, counting down.
CTGATGATGAGGCTGTGGTAAGAAGTCCTAATGAACTTGCTTTAGATTTATCGTATTCACTAAAACTTAGTGAGCGTTTCTCTATGGCGGTTGCAGGTCGTTTTATTAGCTCTAATTTAAGAATTCCTGAAACAGCAGGAGGTGGTGATGCCAGTGCGGCAACAACATTTGCTTTTGATGTGGCGGGTTACTATCAGTCTGAAGAGATTCCTTATTCTGATTTTGACGGTAGATGGAGGGCTGGTTTTAACTTTCAGAACATGGGGCCAAAAATCAATTATAATAATGATGACAGCGAAGAAAATGCAAACTTCCTTCCGGCTAACTTAAGATTAGGTGGTGGGTTTGATTTTATCTTTGATGAGTATAATAAAGTTGGGGTAAATGTAGAGTTAACTAAACTTTTAGTTCCTACACCTCCTGCACTTGTTGAGGCGGTAGATGCTAACGGTGACGGAGAGATTACTCAGGATGAGCAGGCAACGGCTAATGCACAATATGCTTCAGATCTTCAGGATTACAGAAACACTGGTTGGGTTTCGGGGATGTTTAAATCGTTTGGAGATGCTCCCGATGGTTTTAGCGAAGAGCTTAAAGAGGTTACTTATTCTATTGGGGCTGAATATAGCTACCAGGATGCATTTATGTTTAGAGTAGGTTATTTTAACGAAAGTGAAATGAAAGGTGCGCGTAAGTTTTTATCACTTGGTGCAGGTTTTAGGTATAATGTAGTTAAAATAGATGTTTCTTATTTATTCTCTGCTTCGCAGGTAAGAAATCCTCTTGAGAATACACTTCGTTTCTCATTATCATTTAATTTTGGAGACGACTACGACGAATATTAGTAGTTAATCATAACAGTAAATAAAAAAGGGATTTGTTGCAAATCCCTTTTTTATTTTGTAGTGCAAAAAAAAGCCTAAAATACTTTGATTTATTTTTTTAGTTATTAACGGGATGTGTTATTTTTGCAATTCGCAAATTTGTGTGAGGAAACTTTTTGCGTCACAATCAAATTTTTTAAAGAACACATTTAGCAACATCTATTAGGAAATGAAAGAAATTACAAAAGAAGTTTATCTGAAATGGTATGAAGACATGCAGTTTTGGAGAAAGTTTGAAGACAAACTTGCTGCTTTATACATACAGCAGAAAGTTAGAGGTTTCCTTCACTTATATAATGGCCAGGAGGCAGTACTTGCCGGAGCCCTTCATGCAATGGACCTTTCAAAGGATAAAATGATTACTGCTTACCGTAACCACGTTCAGCCAATAGGTATGGGTGTAGACCCAAGAAGAGTAATGGCAGAACTTTTAGGTAAAGGTACAGGTACATCAAAAGGTCTTGGAGGATCTATGCACATCTTCTCAAAGGAGCATGGGTTTTATGGAGGTCATGGTATTGTAGGAGCTCAAATTCCTGTTGGAGCAGGTATCGCTTTTGCCGATAAATATTTTGAAACAGGTGGTGTAACCCTTACTTATTTTGGTGATGGTGCTGCGCGCCAGGGATCACTTCACGAAGCTTTCAACATGGCAATGCTATGGAAACTTCCTGTAGTGTTTATTGTAGAGAACAACGGTTATGCAATGGGTACTTCTGTAGAGAGGACTGCTAACCATACAGATATCTGGAAACTTGGTCTTGGTTATGAAATGCCATGTGGACCTGTAGACGGAATGAATCCTGTGAAAGTGGCTGAGGCAATGCACGAGGCTATGGAAAGAGCAAGAAGAGGAGAAGGACCAACTTTCCTTGAAATGAAAACGTATCGTTACAGAGGTCACTCAATGAGTGATGCTCAACACTACAGAACTAAAGAAGAGGTAGAGGAGTACAAAAAAATTGACCCTATCACTCAGGTTCTTGATATTATCAAAGAAAACAACTACGCTACAGAAGAAGAGATTGAAACAATCGACCAGAGAGTGAAAGATCTTGTTGCTGAGTGCGAGAAATTTGCAGAAGATTCTCCGTACCCGGATTTAAGCGTTATGTATGACGTTGTTTACGATCAGGAAAACTATCCTTTTTTACCACATAAATTACAATAAAAATGGCAGAAATTATTACAATGCCACGATTAAGTGATACCATGACCGAAGGGGTTGTGGCTACGTGGCTAAAAAAAGTTGGAGATAAAGTAGAAGAAGGAGATATACTGGCAGAGATTGAAACAGATAAAGCGACTATGGAATTTGAGTCGTTTCATGCCGGTACATTACTTCATATAGGAATACAGGAAGGGGAGTCGGCTCCGGTTGATTCACTTCTTGCAATCATCGGTAAAGAAGGCGAAGATATTTCAGGCCTTCTAAACGGCGGAAGTGCTCCTGCTGCGCCAGCTGCAGAGGAGAAAAAAGAAGAAGCTGCACCAAAAGCAGAAGAGAAAAAAGCTCCTGCGACAGAATTACCTAAAGATGTTAAGGTGGTTACTATGCCTCGTCTTAGTGATACCATGACTGAAGGTACTGTTGCTACATGGCTTAAAAAAGTAGGTGATAAAGTAGAGGAAGGTGATATTCTTGCTGAAATTGAAACCGACAAAGCTACAATGGAGTTTGAATCTTTCAATGAAGGTACACTTTTATATGTTGGAATTCAGGAAGGTCAGTCTGCTCCGGTAGACAGCGTTCTTGCTATAATAGGTCCTGCAGGTACTGATGTTAGCGGTATTGCCGATAACTTTCAGGCTGGTGGTGCCATTGAAGCAAAAGAAGAAGAAAAACCAGCTGAGTCTAATGCAGAAACTGCTGAAGCTCCTAAAGCTGAAGCTGCTGTTGTAACTAACGATGGCGGTAGGATTTTTGCTTCTCCGTTAGCCCGTAAAATTGCTGAAGAAAAAGGTATAAACCTTGGTCAGGTAAAAGGTACAGGTGAAAACGGAAGAATTGTTAAGAAAGACGTTGAGAACTTTACTTCTGCTGCTGCTCAGGCTGCACCGGCTACTCAGGCTGCTGTTGCTCAAGCTCCTGTTGCGCCAGTTGCAAAACCATTTGTTCCTGCAGGTGAGGTAAGTAGAGAGGAAGTTAAAAATAACCAGATGCGTAAAACTATTGCGCGTCGTCTTGCAGAGTCTAAATTCACTGCGCCGGAATACAGCTTAACTGTTGAGCTTGATATGGATAATGCTATCGCAAGCCGTGCTTTAATTAATGCAGTGCCTGATACTAAAGTGTCGTTTAACGATATGGTTATCAAAGCAAGTGCAATGGCGCTTCGCAAGCATCCACAGGTAAATACACAGTGGAAAGATGATGTTACTGTATACAACAAACATATTAGTATTGGTGTTGCTGTAGCTGTAGAAGACGGACTTGTAGTTCCTGTACTTCCGTTTACCGATTTAATGAGTCTTTCTCAAATAGGTGGTAACGTGAAAGATCTTGCAGGTAAAGCAAGAAACAAAAAACTTACTCCAGCAGAGATGGATGGTAGTACGTTTACCGTTTCTAACTTAGGTATGTTTGGTATACAGGAGTTTACTTCTATCATTAACCAGCCTAACTCGGCAATCCTTTCGGTAGGTGCTATTGTGCAGAAACCGGTTGTTAAGGATGGTCAGATTGTAGTAGGTAATACTATGACAGTAACGCTTACTTGTGATCACCGTACTATTGATGGTGCTACAGGTGCTCAGTTCCTGCAAACACTTAAACAATATATTGAGAATCCTGTAACTATGCTTGCATAAGCTACAGATGATTTATTATAGTGAGCCCCCATCCTTTTAGGTTGGGGGTTTTGTTTTGATTTTGAAGTTTTGTAATGTTATGAAGTTTAAAGAGCTTTTAGGAGAGTATAATGATTTAGGTAGAGCCTTAAAAGAGCCTAATCGTGTTAAGAAATTAAATGTTTCGCTTGATTTACAGGAGGATTTTTATTCGGTTGATTTTGCACAGTTTATTAATTTAAGGGAGTTGTATATCCATATGTGGATTGATGCTGAAGATTCACTTCTTCATACTATTGGGTCGCTTACAAAGCTTAAAAAACTATTACTTCTTAATGTTTCTTTTAAAGAGTTTCCTGAGTGGATTTTTAATCTGGTAAATTTGGAGTATCTTATGGTTAGGGGGAACAATCTAAATTATGTTCCTAATGGTATTTCTGCTCTTAAAAAACTCCATACTCTGCGTATTGAAAATTGTGAATTGAAATTTCTTCCGCATGATTTGTTTATGCTGGATAGTTTAAAGGAACTTTCGGTGGTGCATACTCCTGTTGCTATTTTTCCAGATATGCTGCCGAAAAATATTAGAGAACTACGTATTTTGCGACAGGAGGAAGATAGAGAGGAGTTGAGAAAGGAACTTTTTGATTTTCCTAAACTTATTGTGAAATAAGTCTGTTGTTTGTAAATAAGTCGATTAATTCGTTCATTTTTTGAGCAAAGGTCAAACAATAATGCATACTCCGATTTATTTCTTACCTTAGCAAAACCAAAAATAAATCCATGAAAAAAGCCGTCTTTTTAAGTGCATCGTTAATAGCGCTGCTAACATCGTGTGCTGCAAAAAAAAGCAATCCTGAAAACTATCAGGTAAATGAAGAGAGTGTGATAACTACACTTAAGTTTTTAACGTCAGATGAGCTTGAAGGGCGTGATAGCGGTAGCGAAGGTATTGAAAAAGCGGCATTGTATCTTGAAGATGTTTTTGCTAAAAACAATATAAAACCTTACTTTACTACATATAGGGATACATTATCTAACTTCCCTAAGCCGGCTTATAATATAGTAGGTTACCTTGAAGGGAATGATCCTAAACTTAAAAATGAAGTTGTAGTAATTGGTGCTCATTATGACCATGTGGGTATAGGGATGGCAGTAGCCGGAGACAGTATTTATAATGGTGCCGATGATAACGCATCGGGTACTACAGCAGTGGCCGAACTGGTGAATTATTACGCTAAAAAGAAAACCAATAAACGAAGTATTTTATTTTGCTTTTTCTCGGCAGAGGAGAAAGGCTTATTAGGTTCTAAACATCTTTCTGCAAAATTAAAACAGGCTAATATGGATGTTTATCTTATGCTTAATTATGAGATGATAGGCGTGCCAATGCCTGCCGGTAAAGACATGGTTGCTTTTATGACAGGGTACGGAAAATCTAATCTTGCCAATAAAATAAATGAATATACAGGTAAAACGTTTATAGGGTATTATGATTTTGCTATAAAGTACCAGCTTTTCAGAGCGTCAGATAACTATCCATTCTATTCTGAATTTAATATTCCGGCACATACATTCAGTACTACTGATATGGAAAGCTTCCATTATTACCATCAGCCTGGTGATGAATTTGATGAAATGGATACGGCTCACATGACTGATTTTATTCAGCAGATGATTCCCGTTACAGAGAAACTGATTAATGCAGATACCAGAGAAATTGTTTTAAAGAACTAAATGAAAAATATAATAATAACTGGGACAAGTAGGGGAATAGGCTATGAGCTGGCGTTGCAATTTGCGAATGCCGGTCATAAGGTATTAGCTATTTCCAGAAAAGTTCCACAGGCATTTATAGAAAACCAGAATATTTCCTGTCTTGCAGTTGATATTTCTGAAGATGATAATTTGCAAAAAGTGCATGATTTTGTAGCTAATACATGGCATAGTGTAGATGTTTTAATACACAATGCCGGTGCACTTGTAAATAAACCGTTTGAGCAAATTACCGCTCAGGAGTTTGAATATGTTTATAAAGTAAATGTGTTTGGGGTAGCTGCTTTAAACAGGGTAGTGCTTCCTTTTATGCAAAAAGGGGCTCATGTAGTTACTATAAGCAGTATTGGTGGAGTGAAAGGTACAGTGAAGTTTGCAGGACTTGCTGCTTACAGCTCTAGCAAAGGGGCTGTGATAACTTTATCAGAGCTTTTAGCTGAGGAATACAAAGAGCAGGGAATTGCGTTTAATGTGCTTGCTCTTGGTGCAGTAAATACCGAAATGCTTCAGGAAGCATTCCCGGGATATGAGGCGCCGCTTTCGGCTGGCGAGATGGCTAACTATATTTATGATTTTGCCTTAACAGGAAATAAATACTATAACGGAAAAGTACTTGAGGTTTCATCAAGCACACCATAAAGAAAGAATTTTTAAGTGAAACATGTAATAGAGCCTTATTTGCCTGAGCACGCCGTAGACAGCGTTTTTGAGCTGATTAGGGAATATGGTGTTCATCTTAAAATAGTAAACGACAGGGTTACACGTCACGGTGACTATCGTAGGGATGGTAACGGTTATCATCAAATTACGGTTAACGGGAGCCTTAATAAATACAGGTTCCTAATGACACTGATACACGAAATAGCCCATTTAGTGGCATTTGAAAAATATGGACGAAATATCAAACCTCACGGGGTGGAATGGAAGTCTACTTTTCAAAAACTAATGGTTCCTTTTATACGTCCTGAGATTTTTCCGTCTCAGTTGCTGCCCTTACTGGCAAGACATTTCAGGAACCCAAAAGCCAGTAGTGATACCGATGCTACACTGTCAATTGCCCTTAAGCAATTTGATGAAGTGTCAGATAAAAATTATATTTTTGAAATTCCATATGGCAGTCACTTCCGTATCTACAACGGTAAGATATTCCGTAAAGGTGCGCAAAGGGTTAAGCGATATGAGTGTCAGGAGGTTAGTACCGGTAAGGTTTATTTGTTTAATCCTAACGCCGAGGTTGAACTCCTGCCACATTAATTGTTAAATAGAGATTAAAGCGTTTTGAAATTGACTTTTAAATTAAAAACTTTATACTAATACAAAAAACGATTACCATATAATGAACGAAAATTATTATGCTGTTTTAATGGCTGGAGGAGTAGGTTCTCGTTTTTGGCCTGTAAGTACGGTTCAGTTCCCTAAGCAGTTTCATGACATGCTGGGTACTGGTGAAACACTTATTCAAAAAACTTTTTCAAGGCTATCTAAATTAATCCCTAAAGAAAACATACTTGTTTTAACAAACGATATATATAACGATTTGGTACTGGAGCAACTTCCTGATTTGTGTCCGGAGCAAATGGTACTGGAGCCGGCTATGAGAAACACGGCGCCGTGTATTTTATATGCTACTCTAAAAATCAAAAAACTTAACCCTAATGCTGTTATGGTGGTAGCACCAAGCGATCACTGGATTGAGGATGAAGATGCTTTTCTGGATAATGTTCAAAAAGCTTTTGACTGTGCTTTAAAACAGGAGGTTTTAATGACATTGGGTATTCAGCCAACTTTTCCTAATACGGGTTATGGTTATATTGAGTACAATAAACAGGATACAAATTTGATTAAAAAGGTATCTCAGTTTAGAGAAAAACCTGATTATAAAACGGCAAAAGAATTTTTAAACAGTGGTAACTTTTTATGGAATGCAGGTATTTTTATATGGACGGTAGAGTCGGTATTAAATGCCTTTGTAAAATTCCAGCCTAAAATGTACGAGCTGTTTGATGCCGGTTACGAACATTATAATAACCCTGAGGAAAAAGAGTTTATTGAGGAGAACTATGTTAAGGCTGATAATATATCTATTGACTATGCTTTAATGGAAAATGCAGAGAATGTATATGTTCTTCCTGCTTCGTTTGACTGGAATGACCTTGGTACTTGGGGATCACTGCATGAAAAACTGGGTAAGGATGAAAATAATAATGCTGTTGTTAATGCCAGGGTTTTTCTTGAAAATGCTACAAATAATATTATCCGTACTGACTCTGATAAAACTGTAGTTATTGATGGGCTGGATAATTATATAGTGGTAGACCGTGATGATATACTACTTATTTACCCTAAAGAAAAAGAACAGGAAATCAAAAAGATTACTGCTATTGTAACAAAAAACCAATAGACTTTAGTAAAATGCTATTTTGTTAAATTTAACATTTAATTAAGGAATTAAGTGTTAATGCTTTATATTTATTAATGCCAATCAGTAAAGTAGCTTGATGGCCTGTTTTTAGTTTATATCTGTTTCATTTAATAAGTATACGTTTTAGTTAAGTATGTATTTTATGCAACGTATTTCTGGTTTTTGATTACAGGTACTCCTTGCTTATAAAGTTTGGATAAGCTTATTATAGGTTCCTTTTTCATTGTTTTTGTTTTTTCATTACGGATTTAGCCGAAGTTATTTTTAAACAATAAATAGCGATGGGGATTACAACTATTTGTATGGTGAACAGCATCTTATACAATAAGTGCTTGCATGATTATAAAATAGTATATGTAGTATAATGGCTGCATAGCTGTGGAGTAGTGTGCATTTTCTTGAATCAACCAACAAAACCGCTATATAATGAACATAAGCCTTACTGTAAAGCGATTACTTTTTATGTTTTCGCTCCTATTGTTTAGTATGGCAACTTTCGCAAAGTTACCTGATTTTACTTTAACGGTTACTCCAACTGCTCAAACCTGTTTCGGGAATGGTGCTTTGGGTTTTTCGGTACCAGGGGTAAACCCGTTGGCAAGTATAGATTATACCATATACCTTTTGCCCGATACTACAGCTCCCGTAGGAATTATTACTTCATCTGCATACAATAATCTTCATGCCGGAGATTATATGGTTGTAGCTACACAATCCTTATCAGGGCAGTCAAACACACAAATAATAATATCAGAAATGTCTGCTGGTATTTATACTGTAGCGGTTACAAATCCTGATGGTTGTAGTGTAATGGCATCTGTAAATATTGAAAATACTTATTGCAGAATTCCTAGAGCTATATCTCCAGGAGATAGTGATTTTAATAATGAGTTTGACTTGTCTAATCTAGGGGTGCAAAACCTAAAGATATTTAACCGATATGGACTTAAAGTGTATGATAAAGGTGAACTTTCTACAGATACCTATTATTATGTAGTTACACTCTCTGTAGGGAAACAGGTAACCGGATGGGTTTACCTTCAAAGAAGAACAAACTAAACGACTATAAATTATGTATGGAAATTTTACTCAACTAAAACGATTGTTATTTGTACTATCGTTGTTGTTGTCATGTACAGCAACATTTGCCCAGTTGCCTTCATTTACCGTTTCGGCGACAGCAACACCTCAAGCCTGTTTAGGTAATGGGTCTATATCCCTTACCGTGTCAGGGACTAACCCTTCTGCTACTGTTGATTATGCCGTATATTTATTGCCCGATACGACTAATGCAGTAGCTAACACAACCTCATCTACAATAAATAGTCTTGAAGATGGTGACTATCTCATTATTGCTACGCAATCATTGGGAGGAGAATCAAATACAGCCTCAACAAATATTACTATAGCCGATGAAACTGAAGAGCTTTCCTATAGTATTGCCGGCACTAATATATATTGTGGTAATGACGGAGTTTTGTTAATAAATGTTGTATCTGGTAGTGGTCCTTTTACATATGAAATAATGTCGGGTCCGGTTACTTTTCCTGAACAGGCTTCAAATGTGTTTAATAACCTGCCTCCTGGAACATATCAGGTAAGGGTACACGATGCATGTGGTGATGCAGATGTGGTTACTCACCAGTTAATTACAGCTCAGCCGGGCTTTTATATGGAAGATCCGGGACTTGATTATACTGTTCTTCCCTCATGTGATACTGTAAATATAGGTTTTCTGTATACCAATGGGGGAAGTAATACAGAGGTATTTTTCCCTCTTGTATTTCAGTTTACTGTTTATCCTCCGGGAGGAGGTGCTCCTATTATAGTAACTGAAAACGTTGCATCTGGAGACCCAACAGGTATTAATGCTTTAACGACAGAAATTCCTTTCTATAATGATCAGGAATATACTTATGATATACAGATTACCGATAAATGTGGTAATGTTTTTAATCATGATGATGTAGAAGTTGATGACACTATTAATTTCGCCCTTTTTGACAATAACCTTGGGTGTGAGGAATTTATTATGACTATTGCGCCGTCTTTGTATATGCCTCCTTTTCAGGTAACTTTTTTAAGTGCTCCGGCAGGTTTTGTACCGGCTAATTTTAATCCGTCACATCCTACATTTAGTACCCCAGAGGCTGTATACGGTTCTTTTAGCAATCCATTACCTATGGGGAGTTATAGTGTACAGGTTACAGATGCCTGCGGTAATAGTGTAGTTCAGGATATTGAACTTACTAATGAGGGTGAACCTAGTTTTTTAACAAGTGTAAATCCTACAACCTGTTTAGGTCAAATTGATATAGCTTTTGATGCACGTGTTTTAGTGGGGGCAGAAATAATTGCTGCTCCTGATGCATATCCTAATGCATTACCGGATGATGTGTCTGAATTTATATCTGATACAGGAGTGTTATTGACTCATATGCCGATAGGTACCTATACAATTGTAGTTACCGATGCCTGTGGGGACGATTATACACTTGAAATTGAAATTACTCCGTCGGGCGCTGACACAGGATTAACTTTTGATCAACTACCGGGGTGTGCCTTAGGTTATGGATCGGTTAAGTTCTTTATATCTGGTAATAATATTGCTACTGCAGAAATTACTTCTGCTCCGGCTACCTTTACCGAAACACTTCCTTATGATATATCCTTTAATGTTTCAGATGGACAAGTGTATATGAATTCGCTTCCGGCAGGTAATTATACTTTTACAACTATTGATAATTGTGGTATAGAACATGTTGATTCTGTACTAATTGAAGGTTATGAGGATAATCTTGAAAATATAGACATTATACCATATTGTGGATCGTTTGATTTGCAGTTTTCTCATACAGCAAATAGTAACTTTGCTGTTTCCTACTGGTTGCAAAAATATGATGAAGCTACTGATATGTGGGGGCATCCGCTAACAGGCAGTGCGTATACAGAAGGAGGTCAGCCAAACGGTACAAATTCAAAATTAATAGACAACGATGATCCAAACCTTAATTTACCTTATTTGGGACATTTTAGGATAATAAGAGTTTTCTTTGTGTACTCTAATGGTATGGCACCAACAACACGATGTGTTTCTACAATACATGAATTTGATTTTGATGGACAGCCTAAAATTGTTGATATATACAGCCTGCCTTGCGGAAATGATGGTATGTATGTAGCTGTAGAGGCCGAAGGTATAGCGCCTCTTCAATATAGTATTACACAACCCACAGTAATTGATAACGGTACAGATAATGTATTTGCAAGCCTTACCCCGGGTACCTATAACTTTAGGGTTACTGATGCCTGTGGTAATTTTAGAAATGTACAAATGGATATAAGTGATCTTGAACAGGTGGAAATTATTGGTACAGGACTTTGTGACGGTGCCGAAGGGCAACTGGCTGTATCGCAGTTTTCATTCTTTACTTATGAATGGTGGAAAGAGGGAGCTCCAAATACTATTTTAAGTACAGCTAATTTATTAGATTTTACTCCGTTTAATTCTGATACCGATGCCGGAACTTATTATGTGAAAATGACTTCTACCGGAGGGATAGAGTGTGAGCAGGTGTTGGAATATGTTGTTGAACCGGCATCGGCAGCTAATGCCGGAGATGATGATACTGTAACATACTGTAATGATGAGCAGCCTGTAAATCTAAGCGACTTTTTAAGTAACCCGCATGATGAAGGTGGTACATGGACTGATGTTAGCGGTAGTGGTGCGCTTTCGGGTGATACACTAACAACAGCAGGACTTGCAGCCGGTACATATCAGTTTAGGTATCGTGTAACCGATATGTGTGATAATATGGATGAGGCTATCATTATAGTAGAGTTAAGGAATATTCCTGATGCTCCCGAAGCCGATCCTGTAGCCGCTGTGTGTGAAGGTGAGAATGTTCAGCTATCGGCGACTACAGTTCCTAATGCAACTTATGAGTGGATAGGGCCTGATAATTTTAGTTCTACAGATCAAAACCCTATGCTTACAGGAGCCGGAATGACAGCTAATGGTACTTATCAGGTAAGAGTACTTGTGGACGGATGTACTTCATCTTTTGCTTCGGTTGATGTTGGGATAAAAGAATCTCCTGATTTTACTATAAATGGTGATACTTCACTTTGTGAAGGACAGTCTGGTCTACTTAATGTAGCACCGTCTAATTTTGATGAAAATGCGGTGACTTATCAATGGTATTATGAGTCTGATTTACTTGATGGGGTAGATGCTGCGACTATTGAAATATTTGAAGTAGGTCAATACCATGTTGAAGTTAATAATGACGGCTGTGTTAGTGAAGAGGTGATTCAGGTTAACAGAAATACCAATGCTTTTGATGTAGTATTGGATAACGGCTGTAATGATTTTGAATATGTAATAACAGTAGTTAATCAGGGAGAACTTGAGGGGGCTACTTATAGTTGGGCAGGACCGGAAGGATTTAATGCCAGCGGACCGGAAGTAGTAATATCTGAAATGGCGGCAGGAACATATACTGTTGAAGTTACCAATACTGATGGTTGTACGGCTATTGCTTCTGTAGATATAGAGAATACTTATTGCAGAATTCCTAAAGGAATTTCTCCGGGGAATGATGGTATGAATGACACTTTTGACCTTTCTAACCTTGAAGTGCAGGAGCTGCTTATATTTAACCGATACGGACTTAAAGTATATGAGAAAGAAGGCTACCTAAACGAATGGCATGGTCAGTCTGATAAAGGAGATTTGCCTACAGGTACTTATTACTATGTGGCTACCTTATCTGCAGGGAAACAGGTAACCGGGTGGGTTTACCTTAACAGGCAGGAAAATTAATCAGTTATTAATATAGCATAAAAAAAGCTTAGCAATTGCTAAGCTTTTTTTATTTATTCATCTTTAATGTTGAGGTCTTGTTTTCTCTCCTCTTCATCTTCACCAAGCAGGCTTTCGCGTACTTTTTTAAACAGTTCAGACGAGTAAACAAACTCTACTATCGATTTATTTCTTGTTTCAAGGATTTGCTCGTTAGTACCTTCCCACTCCTTAATACCGTTTTTAAGGAAAACAATTTTCTCGCCAATTTGCAGTACCGAGTTCATGTCGTGAGTATTGATGACAGTAGTTATATCATACTCTCGTGTAATTTCCTGTATAAGTTCGTCAATAAGTATTGAAGTTTCCGGATCAAGTCCTGAGTTTGGTTCATCACAAAACAGGTATTTAGGGTTGTTTACAATAGCTCTTGCAATAGCTACCCTTTTTTGCATACCTCCTGATATTTCATTAGGAAACTTATAATTGGCATCAACAAGGTTTACTCTTTCAAGTACCTCGTTTACCCTGTCTTTAATTTCCCTCCCTCTTTTATTGGTAAACATTTTTAGCGGGAAAGCCACATTGTCTTCCACATTCATGGAGTCAAAAAGGGCACTTCCCTGAAATACCATTCCTATTTCGGTTCTAAGGCTTCTTTTTTCATCTCGTGTAAGTTCAGAATATATTCTTCCGTCAAAAGAGATAGATCCTGTATCGGGTGTATGTATACCTAACAGGGTTTTTAGCATTACGGTTTTACCCGATCCGCTTCGCCCTATGATAAGGTTGGTTTTTCCGGTTTCAAATGTTGTCGAAATACCTTTAAGCACCTTGGTATCTCCAAATGACTTCTCTATGTCTTTAATCTCTATCATTAGCTTAAAAGTAATTGTGTTATAATATAGTTTACAGTAATTATAACCACACTGGTCCATACAAATGATGTGGTACTTGCTTTACCTACTTCAAGTGCACCACCTTTCATGTAAAAGCCATGGAAGGAAGGTATTGTTGCTAACAGCATCCCGAAAACAAATGTTTTAAGGAACGCATAAAAAACATGGAAGGGTATAAAATCAGTTTGTATACCTACAAGAAACTGGTCGCTTCCTACAAAACCACCATATACACCTGCAAGCCATCCGCCCATTATACCTAAAAACATTGATATTGCAATCACAAAAGGATATAGTGTGAAGGCTACAATTTTAGGGAATATAAGGTAGTTAACAGCGTTTACACCCATTACCTCAAGAGCATCAATTTGTTCGGTTACCCTCATAGTACCAATGCTCGATGTGATATACGAACCTGCACGACCTGCCATAATAATAGAAATAAAGGTAGGGGCAAACTCTAATATTACCGATTGCCTTGTAGCAAAAGCAATAAGTGATTTAGGGATTAACGGGTTAGTAAGGTTAAGGGCAGTTTGTATGGCAACAACCCCGCCTATAAAGAACGATATGAATGCTACGATACCCATTGATCCTATAATAAGGTCATCTATCTCTTTGAGAATTAGTGACTTCATTACCGACCATTTTGTAGGTTTATTAAAAACCTCCTTAATCATAAGGAAGTATTTGCCTATCTGGTTTAATGCTTTAATCATTTAGTTTAAAAATAAAGGCTAAAGTACCGAATTGTAGCCAGTTTTTAGTATTACTTAATAGTTTTTTAATATGTGCAATTAGTTAAAATAGCTTCTGTTTTATTTTTTTCCAGCGATACTGCCTTATAAATTTTGCCTGTTCTTTAGTTACAAGCATGGGCTTGTTTTCCTTTTTGGCTTTAAAGTATCCGTTTATATAATCGATAAATAAACCGGGCTTGCCTTTTTTCATAGCCAGTTTTAGAGAGGCTATTGCTGTGATAACAAATCCATAACCCAGAGTATAAAAAGCGGCTCCCTGTTTGTAGCGTGCCGTTTTATCATAATTAGCTCCGGTAGGTTTAAGGTGTTTTACTTTTAAGCGTTCCAGGGTAATAACTTCCCAGCCGTAAAATTTGGCAAGGAGTTCATCGGCAGTGTCCCAGCCCATAGCGGTTCTTAACCTGTTCATTTGCAGGAACAGTTCTTTACGGTAGGCTTTAAAAGCGCCACGAATGTGATCTTTATCAGTAAGGCTTTCCAGTATCCATTCACCATTTTTCTCTATATAGGCAAATCCGCCTGCCATACCTGCTTTAGGGTTGTTTTTAAAAACTTCTAATATTGACTCAAAATAATCAGGAGGTAAAATCAGGTCGGCATCCAGTTTTACGATAATATCATATTCTTCATCAATAGTTTCATAACCGGTATTAAAAGCCTGTATAACCTTGCTTCCCGGTAGATGAATAGCATCAGAAGCTTTGTTTACCAGTGATAACCACGAGTACTTATCAGTAAACTCCTGTGCTATTTCGGCAGTCCTGTCGGTAGAGTTATCATTTACCACTACTGCTTTTGCCGGCAATACGGTTTGTGCTGCCAGTGACTGCAGTGTTGCAGCCATGAAAGCTTCCTCGTTATAAGCCGGAATAATAGTGTAATATCTCATGGTTACAGAAGTTGGTGCAAATATCTTTAAAAACTTTCAGTTTATAAATTATTAGCAGCCCTAACTGTAATTATAAGGCAGAAACTTTGTAAAGATTATTTAGCCCTTTCGGCATATACAATGTAGTAACGCGGAACAAAGTGTCTTAATAACGGACGTATGCCCAGTTTTTTGGGAGGGTTGGTCCATTTTTTACGGTCCTTAATTACCCATCCTGTTTTTTCAAGAAGCCAGTCCAGTTGCCAGTCTTCAAACTCATGGTAGTGCCTGTCCCACATATCGGTTTTGCTTCTGTATGCAGGGCTAAACCATAGTCGTAACGGAACCGATATGATAATCTTATCACTTTTTACTTTTTGTAAAATAGTGTAGGGATTTAGTAAGTGTTCAAAAATTTCAAAAGCAGCAAATACATCATAGTCTGTTTCTGTAATGGCACTCTGGTTATTGTCTATATCTTCTCCGCCGGTATTGGTTACAGTATAACCGGCCTCTTTCATAATTTTTGAAAAAGGATTTTCAATCCCAAGGTCAAGCAGGGTATTTGTTGTTGGGATGTGCTTTTTTAAAAAAGCCAGTGTAAGGTTATAGCGCTTGTGCGGAAAAGTCTTTTCGTACATTTTTTATCGAATTGAGTTTCAAAAATATAAAAAAAGTATATCTGTAGTCTCATAAATGAAAAGTATATTTGTTGTTACTTACATACTTTTACACTTAACTATTGGGGAATAAGGTTATACATAAACAGGCATTTTTTTACACTGTAATTAATTACCTGGGAACTGCAATAGGCATTGTTTCGGCATTGTTTATCTATCCTTTGGATTATGGTTTTTCGGGGATTATTAAATTTATAGATTACCTTACCCAGCTTTTATACCCGGTTATGGTGCTTGGTGCATCGCACGCACTCATTAAGTTTTACCCAGCGCTTGACAACCAAAAAAGGAAGCAACTATTTAATTATAGTCTTGTTTCCATAAGTGTGGCATCACTTGTTGTGCTGGTGCTTATTTTTCTGTTTGATAAGCTAACAGGGTATAAGGATATAATATTGGTTTATTTTTCTTTCCCTATAGCTATTTCGTTAGCCTTTATTGATTTGTTTAGAAAGCAGGCACAACAAATGCAGCGACTTGCCGTACCTACACTGTTTGAAAAAATAATGCCGAAGGTGGCATTGCCTTTACTTTTTATCCTGTTACTTAACAATGTGCTTGGAGTAAATGAGTCGTTGTTTTTTTATGTGCTTACCTATGTGTTTATTTTCCTGTTTACAGGGTTTTACCTTTTCAGGTATTTTCAGCCGGGGTATAATTACAGGTTTAAAACACTGTTTGGAGAAATATCAAGGAAGGATTATTTTAGGTACAGTCTGTTTTCTTTTGCAGGAAGTTTCGGTTCGGTACTGGCTTTTAGGATAGACGGTATCGTAGTGTTCAATTTTATATCCGATGAAGCCAATGGTATATTTGGTAATGCGGTAACTATAGCTTCTGCTATGCAGGTGCCGGCTGTAGGATTATTTGCATTGTATGCCCCGATTATTTCCGATTATCTTAAATCAGAGAATTTTAAAGACCTTCATGTGAAATATAAGGAAACTGCAAGGCTGTTGTTTTTTATAGGTGCATTACTGTATAGTTGTATTTTTTTAGGAATAGACGACCTGTTTAGGTTATTGCCGTCTTATGATAAGCTGAGCCAAATGATTCCTGTAATATGTATTTCGGGCTTTAGCGTGCTTATTAATATGGCAACCGGATTCAATACCGAAATCATTACCTACTCCAAATACTACAGGTTTAATATGATTGCCATATTGTGTCTTGTGGGGTTAAATGTTCCGTTAAACCTTTTTGTGGTATATTATACTGACTGGGGTATAGAGGGTATAGCCTGGGCTTCGTTCCTTTCGGTAACTTTATTCAATGCTTTGAAAATGATATTTATTTACAAGAAGTTTGGCTTACTTCCTTTTGATAAAGCATTTGTAAAGATGGGACTGATATTCGGGCTTTCGCTTGCAATAATTTATATTTTGCCGGATGTTGGTAATAACCTCATTAACCTTGTTTACAAAACCGGATTATCGTTACTCATAAACATTATTGCAGTGTATAAACTGAGACTGGTATATCAGGTAAATGTATGGATGGATAAAGCACTTTTATTTACTAAAAAGAAATAACAGATAAATAATAAATAAAAAAGGACAGCCGATAAGCTGTCCTTTTTTTATGTTGTAGTAAAAAATTATACTTTGTACACAAAGGCATTTACGTTCATACCTGCACCTACCGATGCAAACATTACAATATCACCTTTTTGGATTTCCTGATTTTCAAGCTGACCTTTAATTAAAAGATCATATAGGGTAGGGACTGTAGCAACACTACTATTACCCAGTTTATGAATGCTCATAGGCATTACACCTTCCGGTGGAGTTTTTTTATACAGTTTAAAGAAACGGTGAATAATAGCTTCATCCATTTTTTCGTTAGCCTGATGTATCAGTACTTTCTTAACGTCTTCAATAGCTACACCGCTTTTGTCAAGACAGTCTTTCATAGCAAGCGGAACGTTAGTAAGTGCAAACTCATATATTTTACGTCCGTACATTTTAATGTAACGTACATCCGGGTCGTGTGTAACATTGTAAGAATTTCCGAAGAAAAGGAAATACGCCTCATCATGAGTGAAAGAAGCTGTTTCATGTGCCAGTATGCCGCCTTCGTCATCGGTAGCTTCAATAATACTTGCCCCTGCGCCATCTGAATAAATCATGCTGTCACGGTCATGCGGGTCTACCACACGTGATAAGGTTTCGGCACCAATAACAAGACAACGTTTTGCCATGCCTGCTTTGATATAGGCCTGCGCCTGTATAACACCTTCTACCCAGCCCGGACACCCGAATAAGATATCGTAAGCCACACATTTAGGGTTTTTGATTTTCAGGCTGTGTTTAACGCGGGAAGCTAAACTTGGCAGTATATCTGTTTGAATGGCTCCGTTTTTTACATTACCAAAGTTATGTGCAAAAATGATGTAGTCAATAGTTTCCGGGTCTATTTTAGCATCGTCTATGGCTCTTTGTGCAGCAAAATAGGCAATGTCTGAAGTAAGTAGTTCTTCATCAACATAACGACGTTCTTCAATACCGGTTATCTGTTTGAATTTTTCTGCTACCTCTTCGTTAGAATAGGGAAGTGGTTTTCCGCCCTCACCTAAAAACTCGTGTTGAGCAAACTCTAAGTTTGTTACAATCCTGGTAGGGATATAACTCCCTGATCCTGTTATTTTGATATTCATTGCTTGTTTGTTTAAAGCTAAGTTAACTATAAAAACGTTAGATTATCCTTTAAAGTACTATGCAAGCATATAAATTAAGAATATGAAAAAATAAAGCTATTTAAATGATAATTTTATAATTTAAGTAGTGTGAATTTTTATTTTCATTATTGTAGCAATGCTTAGTGCTCTTGTTTTTATTTTCTCAGCATTACTTCCTGAAAACAAATCATCTACCGATTGGTTAAAATGTCCTAGCCAAACGTCAAAATGTGTATTGGTTAGCCTTTCTTTGTTGTTGAGGTCTAAATGTAATTGCATTACATTTTTTTTATAAGTACCTGTATGAAGAACGCTTAATTCCCAAAAATCGGTTAGGTGAGGCAGGTGAGCTTCAAGATCTATTTTAGCAACATCGGTAAATATATAGCTTATGGCAGGGTCGGTTAAAAGGCGGTTGTAAAACTCCCTCATCAATAGTGCTATATCCTCTCGTGTTTCAATATCTTTCATTATACATTGGTATTTAAGGCAAAGTTAGCTACTATAGTATTGTGTTTTTATGATGTAGGTCAGTATAAATAAAAAAGGCTGCCATTAGGCAGCCTTTTCAGGGAAATATATTTCTTATTCTTCCATGTAAGCTTCGATTGGAGCGCATGAACAAACCAGGTTACGGTCGCCATAAGCATCATCAACCCTTCTTACACTTGGCCAGAATTTGTTTTCTGCTAAATATTCAAGCGGGTAAGCAGCTTTCTCTCTTGTGTATGGGAAATCCCATGAATCAGAAGTAAGCATTGCTAATGTGTGCGGAGAGTTTTTAAGTACGTTGTTCTTATCGTCTGCAGAAGCCTCATCGATTTCCTTACGGATAGCGATCATAGCATCACAAAAACGATCTAACTCTTCAAGGTTTTCACTTTCTGTAGGCTCAACCATTAAAGTACCTGCAACAGGGAACGATACTGTTGGAGCGTGGAAACCGTAGTCCATTAAACGCTTAGCGATATCAGTTACCTCAATTCCGTTTTGTTTGAACGGACGGCACTCAATAATCATTTCGTGAGCAGCACGACCCATTTCACCTGTATAAAGTGTTTGGAAATGACCTTTAAGTCTTTCTTTAATATAGTTAGCATTCAGGATAGCGTGGTGAGTAGAACTTGTAAGTCCTTCTGCACCTAGCATAGTGATGTAACCGTAAGAAATAAGACATACAAGAGCCGATCCCCATGGAGCTGCAGAAATTGCAGTGATAGCATTATTACCACCTGTAGCAATTACAGGGTTTGTAGGTAAGAATGGTACAAGGTGAGCAGCCACACATATTGGACCAACACCAGGACCACCACCACCGTGAGGGATAGCAAATGTTTTGTGCAGGTTAAGGTGGCAAACATCGGCACCAATTGTAGCAGGGTTAGTTAAACCTACCTGTGCGTTCATGTTAGCGCCGTCCATATAAACCTGTCCGCCGTTATCGTGAATAATTTGGGTAATCTCTTTAATAGATGCTTCGTATACACCGTGAGTAGACGGGTAAGTAACCATTAAGCAGGCAAGGTTATCTTTGTGAAGTTCTGCTTTTGCTTTTAGGTCTTCTACATCAATGTTTCCGTTTTCAGAAGTTTTAGTAACAACCACTTTCATACCTGCCATGTTAGCAGTAGCCGGGTTAGTACCGTGTGCAGATGCTGGGATAAGAGCAATGTTTCTGTGATCTTCACCTCTTGACTGGTGGTAAGCACGGATAACCATTAGCCCTGCATATTCACCCTGAGCACCAGAGTTAGGCTGAAGTGTAGTGCCTGCAAAACCGGTAATAACATTAAGCTGCTCTTCCAGTTTTTTAAGCATTGTTTGGTAACCCTGAGCCTGCTCTAGCGGAGCAAACGGGTGGATGTTATTCCATCTTGGGTAACTTAACGGGATCATCTCTGCGGCAGCATTAAGTTTCATGGTACATGAACCTAATGAAATCATAGAGTGGTTTAGCGAAAGGTCTTTACGTTCCAGTTTTTTAATGTAACGCATTAAAGCAGTTTCACTGTGGTATTTGTTAAATACCTCGTGAGATAAGAACTCGCTTGTTCTTATTAATGTAGACGGGATGTGTACCGTTTCAGCAAGGGTAGTAACAGCCTCAGCAGTTTTACCGGTAGCTTCAGCAAATACAGCAACAATATCATTAATGTCTTTTAATGAAGTTGTTTCGTTAAATGCGATAGCAACAGTTTCACCATCTATATAGTAGAAGTTAATCTCTTTGTTTTCGGCAGCAGTCTTAACTTTAGCAGCATCAGCTTTAACTACGATAGTGTCAAAGAATGATGTGTTAGTTTGGTAAACACCAAGCTTGTTAAGAGCATCGGCAGTTGTAACAGCGCTGGCGTGTACTTTGTTTGCAATGTACTCCAGTCCTTTTGGACCGTGGTATACCGCATACATACCTGCCATAACAGCAAGAAGTACCTGTGCAGTACAAATGTTTGAAGTCGCTTTTTCACGCTTAATGTGTTGCTCCCTTGTTTGTAGGGCCATACGAAGCGCACGGTTTCCGTTTGCATCTATGGTAACACCAATAATTCTTCCCGGCATACTTCTTTTGTACTCTTCTTTAGTAGCAAAGTAAGCAGCGTGAGGGCCACCATATCCCATTGGGATACCAAAACGTTGTGTAGTACCTACAACAACATCGGCTCCAAGCTCACCCGGAGAAGTTAATTTAACTAAGCTTAATATATCGGCAGCAACAGCTGTCTTAATTTCTTTTTCTTTAGCCTTAGCGATAAATCCGGCATAATCGTAAACCTGACCGTATTTGCCAGGGTATTGCAGGATAGCACCAAAGAACTCTTCAGAGAAGTCAAACTCTTCGTGGTTACCAATTACAAGCTCAACACCAATAGGGGTAGAACGTGTTTGAAGTACCGAAAGGGTTTGTGGTAATATCTCTTCGGAAACAAAGAATTTGTTTACGTTGTTTTTCTTCTGGTCGCGGGTACGAACATCAAATAAAAGTGCCATAGCTTCGGCAGCTGCAGTACCTTCATCAAGAAGAGAAGCATTTGCGATTTCCATACCTGTAAGTTCGATTACGGTAGTTTGGAAATTCAGTAAAGCCTCTAAACGTCCCTGAGCAATCTCTGCCTGGTACGGAGTATAGGCAGTATACCATCCCGGATTTTCAAAAATGTTCCTTTGGACAGCTGCAGGTACAATAGCAGGGTGGTAACCCAAACCAATGTATGACCTGAATATTTTATTTTTTGCTCCTAACTGATGTATGTGGTTTAGATACTCATATTCCGTCATGGCAGGATCCAGGTTTAGCGGAGCCTTTAAACGTATATCATCCGGTAAAGTTTCATAGATTAATTGGTCTATGGATTCGACACCAATGGTCTTAAACATGTGCTGCAGATCATTCTCCCTCGGGCCAATGTGTCTTAAAGCAAAAGCATCTGTTCTCATATGATATTGTTGCGTGTTTTTTAGAGGACACAAAATTAGTTAATTATATCCAAATTTTAATGTCTTTTTTATCGTGATTTTTAAGAATTTTTTAACCTAAACTAAAACCTGTTGAGAGATTGATTATTTTTGTAAGTATGAAAGTATTAAAACGGATATTTGACCTGTATTTACACGGTAGTATGCACGTGGCAATGTCGGTGCTGGCACTGGTGTTAATGACGAACCATATGTTTAACCTTCCGTTCAATTTTCATATGGCGGGTTTTGCCTATTGCGGTACTATGTTTAGCTACAACTTTATGAAGTATGAAAGCTGGTACAGATTTAAGAGGCCAATTAGCACAAACCTGAAAATCATTACGGCATTAAGCGCTGTGGCTTTTGTGGCTGCGGGTGTTTTTTTCATGATGCTGAAACGTCAAACCCAAATCACCGGGATTATCTTTTTTGGGTTAACGGCTTTGTATACGGTTCCTGTATTTCCTAAGCGTCCTAATCTGCGTAACCTCAGCGGTATTAAAGTATATATAGTTGCACTTTGCTGGGCGGGTGTTACCACGCTGATGCCTATTGTTGAGGTAGGTAATGAAATTGTAACCGATCTTATCCTTAAATTCTGTCAGCGATTCCTTTTGGTGCTTATCCTTATCCTGATATTTGAGATAATCGACTTAAGTGAGGATGACCCAATGTTGCGTACCATACCACAAATAATAGGGGTAAAGATGACCAAACTCCTTAACCTGATACTACTATTGCCTTTCTATTTTTTAGAGTTTTTTAAAAGTACTATAGATAATATGCAGCTTATAGTAAATGTAGTACTGGTGGTAGCGACAGCCCTGTTTACTATTTATGCTACTCCAAACCGTAGTAAATACTATACCTTATTTTGGGTGGAGAGTATCCCAATTTTCTGGCTTGGACTAGTGGTGTTGGCTAGTTATTTATAAATTTTGTAAAGCAGTACTTAAATCAGGATAGGTAAATGTAAAACCGTTTTCCTGTAATCGTTTGGAGATTACATTTCTGCTTTTTAAAATAAGTTCTGTTTCGGTGCCTATAATTTTTGCTCCTATTTCAAGCATTGTTTTGCTAACAGGAATAGCAAAAGGAGCTTTAACCTGTTTTACAATTGCTTTCATAAAGTTAGTATTGCGAATAGGGGTAGGGCTTACAATGTTTATAACGCCTTCCGTTTTAGTGTTGATTATAAATTCAACAGCACGGGCAAAATCGTGCTCATGAATCCAGCTTACATACTGCCTGCCATTGCCCTGTTTACCGCCCATCCCTATTTTTGCTAATTTCCTTAGCATAGGGTAGGCGCCTCCGTTTTTACCCAAAACGATAGAAGTGCGCAATGCTGTTTTAAGTGTTTGCGGAGTTTCGGTCTTAAAAAACACCTTCTCCCATGCGCGAGCCACTTTCATTGAAAAGTCAAAGCCCTTATCGCCGTTTACCTCATCCATCTGTTTGTGGTAAGAACCTTTGTAAATAGTAGCTGTAGATGAGTTAAGCCAGTGTTTAGGTGGGTTTTTACATTGTAAAACTGCCTTGTTAAGTATTGCAGTGCTGTTGAGTCGTGAAGCCATAATCTCGTTTTTGTTTCGCTCGTTATACCTACAGTTTACTGATTTACCTGCCAGGTTGATAAGCACGTCACTGTTTTCCAGTTCGGTTTCCCAGTTGCCAAAGGTTCGGGCATTCCAGTGTACATATTTTATATTACCTGTGATGCTTGATTTACCACGGGTAAGGATAATAATCTCATCAACTTTGTTTTTAAAGTGCTCGCTAAGAATGCTGCCGAGAAAGCCTGTCCCGGCAGCGATAATCA
The DNA here is from genome assembly GCF_009741375.1 of Flavobacterium rakeshii. Taxonomy (GTDB): domain Bacteria; phylum Bacteroidota; class Bacteroidia; order Flavobacteriales; family Flavobacteriaceae; genus Flavobacterium; species Flavobacterium rakeshii. The sequence goes on along the minus strand of NZ_WOWP01000024.1, from coordinate 205,419 downwards.
TCTTTTTCATAACATTTTATAATTAAGGTAAGGTGTGGTTTATTCTTCTTTTGGATTTATAAATTTGTTTATCCTGTAGGTTACATATACAAAGTAGCACGCTATAAGCATAGGGTAAGCGAAGAATATTATTTCATAAAAGTCGTAATGTGATTTTTTTATGTTGATGTATAGCATGATATAAAGTGAATCTAACCCTACAAGCAACCAGTATATTTTTAGCATTTTTTTTAGTTCAAAGTTTATTTTCCTGTAGAATGTGAGGCTGATGCCAATAGCCGTTGTTAATTGTATTATACCTAGTGGTATCATTGCAAGTAGTCCGAAACAGGGAACAATAAAAAGTAATAAATTACATATAAGGAAAAAGCTGTTTATACGGTATATGGATTTCATATTAGTAAGGTCTATTAGGTATAACTTTGTATAGATGTAATGTAATTAAGGTAAGGTGTGGTTTAATATTTTATTGTCTATAGGTTACATACTCTTCAGTTCTGCTTTCTTTTGCTTTTCTTTTTCCTCTAAAAAAGAAGTACAGATTTAAAAACAACATAATACCTAAATAGATAGAGAAACCACCTATTTTATAACTTAGGGTTTCTACCAAGTCCTGATAAGAATTGTCATCAAGACTTATTTTTAAAATCATTAATGCAAAGCCCAGGTTTAAAAGGTAAAATCCGGTTTCAAAAAGTTTGTTAGTGGCATTGGCTATTTCTTCGCGACCTTTAAATATGTCCAGCATAAAAATCTTGCTGTTTTTAAACAGAGTTCGAGATACTGTAAATGTTAGTGCTATAGCAACAGGAAGGTAAATGGCGTAACCGATTAATATTTTTGTAGTTTCCATGATAATTAAATTTAGTCGTTAATAATTTTTTGAATGTATTTGGTTAATATGAATATGTTTAGATAATGTAGTATGCAAAGTATACTGATTATTATGGCCGACTTAACCGCTATGGTTTCTATAAGGCGTTTAAAAGTAATTACGGTTTCCCAGTTTAGTAATGTCATTGCCGCATAGCCTATGTTTACCAGATAGTAGCCTAACAGTAGTATCTTGTTGATACGCAGACATAATTCCTTATCGCCATGCACTAATTCCAACACATAGATGTTTCCGTTTTTATAGCAAATTTTACCCACCACCACGATGATGTAAACAATTATGAGCAGGAAAATGACGTATGTAAGGATATTAAAATTCATTTTTTTTTTTCTCTCTTTTATATAATGTGCGAATGATGTTAAAGTGGTATATAGCCAGTGCTGGGGGGAGAAAGAGTATTGCCTCGTTGTTAGGGTACAGTTTACATAATAAAAAGAATAGTATGGTAAGTGTACTATATATGTATAGATGTACTTCTTTTGGGTTTTTATAAAAGGAAATTATAGCAAGAAGAACCTGTAGTCCGCCTGTAACCATTGTTGAGAGCAAGGCAAATATCAAAAAATCCTGATTAAAAACTCCTAATGTGGCTATTGCAAACGGTAGTGTTACGGCAAAAATGTTTATTCTGTAAATATATTTCATGGTTTATTGTTTATTTGAAACTTTCAGAAAAAAATGAAACTTTCAAATAAAAAAAATGATGTTATTTCATCATCTTCATTAGTAGCTTGGTAAGCCAGTTGTCTTTGTATTCAGTGGCTTTTTCAATTATATTGTCGGTTTTTAAAACAAACTCATAGAGCTTGTCGGTTTGTTCGGCAAAATACTTTCCTTCAGTCGTTTTGGTGTCTACATCGGCAGATACTTCTTTTAAAACTTTAAGTGCCGGTTTAATTTCACGTTTACTGCGCTCTTTGGCAATTTTGATGGCAAGCTCATCAAGGTCTTTCTCAGCTGTAAAGAACTCCCTGCGTTCTCCGTGCTTAAACTCTTTGTATACAATTCCCCAGTCAATAAGGGCACGAATGTTCATGCTGGCATTACCGCGTGAAATTTGCAGTTCTTCCATAATGTCTTCCATAGAAAGCGGTTCGTTACTTACCATAAGCAGGGCGTGTATTTGGGCCATTGTTTTGTTTATGCCCCATTGTGAGCCTAATGCTCCCCAGGTTTGTACGAATTTATTTTTTGCTTCTGTGAATTCCATGTACCAAAGGTATAAACTTATTTTTAAACTTTCAAAAATATATGAAAGTTTATTTTCTTTTAATGGTTATATTTACATAAAAGCTTGCTATGAAATGTGTTATGTTGTTGTTAGTTGCCCTGTTGGCAGTAGGGTGCAAGGAAGAAAAGCACCCTAAAATTGAAATTTATTTATTAAAGCACAGATTAGCCTTTGTTGATGCTGTACCTTATAAAGAAACTTCCAGATATAAGGAGATTGAATATGACAGGGCTAAGGACATTTTTAAAGATGCCCAGTTTGATACAATAAGGGAGGAGGTAGTCTTTGCAGGGCAGTTTGAGGCTGATTCGGTCGATTTACAGTCAGAACCTTTTATTGATGATAGTGATATTAAGGCTTTTGATTTAAAAGCGAATAAGCTTGTGTTGAGTAAAAAGGTTATAAAGCGGATTTGCAATTTATATCCCGATAGGAATTTTGGAGAGCAGTTTGTTATAACTGTTGATAAGGAGCCAATGCTGACAGGTTATTTTTGGAACACGCAATCGGCTGTTAACTGTAGGTGGTATTATATAGAATGTTTGGATAATGAGGCATTTCCTGATAACGGTTTTGATGCAGATATTGTTACCTTATACAGTGGTGTGAATAGTGAAAAGGTAGAGCAGTATGGTTTTACACGACATAAAGAGCTTATCGCGGCCTTTGAGCAAACTCACAGGTTAGTCGAATAAAAAAACGCTGCTAATAATATTAGCAGCATTTTTTTATTTGTAAAGATTAAGATAATAACCCGGCTCTTTTTAATAAAGCTTCCGGTTTAGGTTCCTGCCCTCTAAAACGTTTATAAAGTAGCATAGGGTGTTCTGTTCCTCCTTTAGATAATACGTTGTTCTTAAATTTATCGGCAGTTTCTTTATCAAAAATGCCTTTCTCTTTAAAGAACTCAAAAGCATCGGCATCCAGTACCTCAGCCCATTTATAGCTGTAGTAACCGGAAGAGTACCCGCCCTGAAAAATATGAGAGAATGCAGTACTCATGGCATTTTCCTGTACATCAGGGTAAAGCTGGGTAGGGGAGAACTGTTCGATTTCAAAACTTTTAACATCGCCTATCGCAGCCGGGTCTTGTGCGTGCCAGCCCATATCAAGTAACCCGAAGCTTAACTGACGCATTGTTGCCATACCCTCCTGGAAAGCAGCACTATCCTTTATTTTCTCAATATATTCCATAGGGATAACTTCCCCAGTTTTATAATGGTGTGCAAAAAGCTCTAATGCTTCCGGTTCATAACACCAGTTTTCCATTATCTGGCTTGGCAGTTCAACAAAATCCCAGTATACGCTGGTGCCCGAAAGGTTAGGGTAAGTAGTGTTTGCCAGCATACCGTGAAGGGCATGTCCAAACTCATGGAATAATGTGGTTACTTCATTAAATGTAAGTAGTGATGGTTTGGTTCCTGTAGGTTTTGTGAAATTACATACTATAGAAACATGCGGTCTTTCGTTAACCCCGTTTTTAATGTATTGTGATTTGAATGATGTCATCCATGCTCCGTTACGTTTCCCTTTTCTCGGGAAAAAGTCGGCGTAAAAAACAGCTACAAGATCACCGTTTGTATCTTTTACCTCATAAGTCCTTACATCCTTATGGTACTTATCTATATCCTGAACTTCGGTAAACGAAATGCCATATAGTTTTCCTGCAATTGTAAAGGCTCCGTTAAGCACTTTGTCCAGTTCAAAATAGGGTTTCAGCTTTTCATCATCCAGATTGAATAATTTCTGTTTTAACTTTTCGGCATAGTAAGCACCGTCCCATTTTTCAAGATGATCCAGTTCGTCCAGTTCTTTAGCGAAAGCTGTAAGTTCTGCAAATTCTTTTTGTGCAGCCGGTTTGGCTTTTACTAATAAATCATTTAGGAAAGTGCGTACTTTTTCAGGGCTTTCTGCCATGCGTTCTTCCAGTACGAAGTCGGCGTGCGATTTATAACCTAAAAGATTAGCGCGCTCGTGGCGAAGCTTAACTATTTGTAATACCGTTTCCTGATTGTCGAACTCATTATTCTGAAATCCTTTTGCCCCAAATGCCAGTGCCATTTTTTTACGCAATTCCCTGTTGTCGGCATAAGTCATAAACGGCATGTAGCTTGGGAAGTCCAGTGTGAAAACCCATCCGTCTTTTTCAAGGCTTTTGGCTACTTCATGTGCCGCCTCTATAGCTCCTTCCGGAAGTCCCGAAAGGTCATTCTCATTTGTAATATGCAGTTGGAAAGCATTGGTTTCCGCCAATACATTCTCGCCGAACTTAAGGCTTAGCTGAGAAAGCTCTTTATCAATTTCACGAAGTCTTGATTTTTTATCTTCCGGCAGGTTGGCACCGTTGCGGGCAAAGCTTTTGTATTTTTTTTCCAGTAGTGTGCTTTGCTCCGGTGTTAGTGTAAGGCTATCTCTTTTATCATATACTGCCTTAACCCTTTCAAATAAATCCTTATTTAAACGGATGTCATTACTAAATTCCGAAAGCATAGGCGAAACTTCCATGGCGATTTTCTGAATATCGTCATTGGTTTCTGCCGAATGCAGGTTGAAAAAGATGCCCGATGTTCTGTCTAGCATGTCTCCGCTATAGGAAAGGGCTTCGATAGTATTTTCAAAAGTAGCCTCTTGAGGGTTAGAGATAATTTCGTCAATCTCTTTTTTTGCAGCTGCAATCCCTTCGGTAAAAGCAGGAAGGAAATCTTCTGTTTTTATGGAGTTAAAGGGAGCTGTATCGTGTTTTGTATTAAATTTTTGGGTAAGTGAATTCATAGTTTTGTTTAAGATTTTTTAATCATAACTGTGTTGAAACGGTCAACAACTATACCAAAGGTATGCTTTTTACCCGATGCGTAAAAGCCATAAAAAAAGCTGCCCAATTGGCAGCTTTTTTATTCTTTTTTAGGCAAATTCGTAGACATTTTTGCTTTTATCGAATCAAGTGATTTGTTTTTTGGACTTTCATATTTAGGTTCAACAGGTTCGTTTGTTTCTTCCTTTTCATTCAATATAGATTCGTAGCTAACGCTATCATTAGTCTCAGTTTTTTGCTGAGAGCTTTTACAGCTAATAAATATTGCTGTTGTCGCTATAAATATTAAGATTCTTGCCTTCATAGTTTTGTTATTTTTGTAAACCTTCGGCAGCTTTAAGTACAGCTTCCTTCAGTTTTAATTTGTAAGCGATAATCTTATCTAAAACAGCTTTGTCGTGGCTGCCTACAATTTGTGCTGCAAGTATACCTGCGTTTTTAGCACCGTTAAGGGCTACTGTCGCAACCGGAACTCCTCCCGGCATTTGCAGTATAGAAAGTACACTGTCCCAACCGTCAATAGAGTTACTTGATTTTACAGGTACACCAATTACAGGAAGCGGAGACATAGAGGCTACCATTCCCGGTAAGTGTGCTGCACCACCGGCACCTGCAATAATTACAGATATCCCGTTGTTGTGTGCGTTAGAACTGAAATCTACCAGTTTTTCAGGGGTACGGTGTGCCGAAACAATATCTACGTGTGTCTCTATACCAAACTCCTTTAAAATATCTATGGCGTCCTGCATTACCGGCATGTCCGATATGCTGCCCATTACTACTGCTACTTTCATGTATTATATTGTTTAGGCCTTACTGGCTTATTACTTTAATTGTGTTTTTAACTTCTTCGGCAATTTTTCTGGCAACGGCGATGTCTTCATTTACAATGGTAACGTGTCCCATTTTCCTGAAAGGTCTTGTTTGCTTTTTACCGTAAATGTGTGGTGTAACACCATCTTTATCTAAAATGGTCTCAATGTTTTGGTATAAAACGTTACCTGAATGTCCTTCGGCTCCTACCAGGTTAACCATAATTCCGGCAACTTTACTGTCGGTGTTGCCTAAAGGCAGGTTTAATATAGCGCGCAGATGTTGCTCAAACTGAGATGTGTAGCTTGCCTCGATAGAGTAGTGTCCGCTGTTGTGTGGTCTTGGTGCTACCTCGTTTACAAGGATCTGGTCGTCTTCCGTTTGGAACATTTCCACGGCAAGAAGCCCAACATGGTTAAACGATTCAGATACCTTTAAGGCAACTGCTCTTGCTTTTTCTGCTACAGCATTATCAATACGTGCAGGGCAAATAACATACTCTACCTGATTGGCTTCCGGGTGGAACTCCATTTCAACCACAGGGTATGTTTTTATCTGTCCGTCAGGGTTGCGGGAAACTATAACTGCCAGTTCATTTTTAAACGGAATCATAGTCTCGGCAATACATTGTACATTGGCAACGCCTTCAAAGCTTTCCAAGGTACGGATTACTTTTACGCCGTTTCCGTCATAACCCCCTTCGGTACTTTTCCATACAAACGGAAGTGTTATTTCGTTATTTTCTACCGCTGTTTTAAGGTCGGTAAGGCTTTCAAATCTTTTATAATCTGCAGTGGGTATCCTGTTAGCGGTATAAAAGTCTTTTTGTGTGCCTTTATTCTGTATCTGTTTTAGAGTTTTTGGAGAAGGGTAAACCTTAATGCCTTCGCTTTCCAGTTTTTCCAGCGCGGCTACGTTTACATGCTCAATCTCAAAAGTAAGCACGTCTACCTGTTTTCCAAAGTTGTATACGGTTTCAAAATCCATAAGGTCGCCCTTAAAGAATTTGTTGCTTCCTATTTTGCACGGAGCCTCGTCACTTGGGTCAAGTACATACGTTTGTATGTCAAACTTCCTTGTGTCGTTAAGCATCATTTTACCCAGCTGGCCTCCGCCTAAAATCCCTAATTTAAAATCAGAAGAAAAATAATTCATTTATCGTGTTTCTTTTTTGCTGTGCAAAGATACTTAAAGCGTTAAAATTATTAGTAACCAAAAAACACTTTTATATAAGGAGGCTTTTATGATAAGGGTTTTCGGGTGTTTTTTTGGTTAATTTTAGCAAATAGTCCTCAGTATCATCAAAATAATATTCGTAATTTAGAATTTGCTTTCCCAGAAAAAATTTGATTTATGAGACTGAAAATTGACAGAAAACCTGAAAAAGTACTTCCGGATACAAGACGCGTAATAGCACGCTTTTTTTTTAACGGCGAAGAGAGGGCTGTAGCACTTATTAAAAGAATACTGGCTTTAGAGAAGGATGAGGTATTTGCTATTATTTCACCTTTACTTCAGGATTTTTCCAAAAGGCACAGGAGTATTACCCAAAAACTGATGCGTCACTGCGAACGCGTTAGGCACTATATAGAACTGGCAGGGGCTAATTTCAACGAGCTTGATGAAGACTGTAAACTGCTTATAGGTTCTTATTTTACACATGAGTATTCTATTGAGTCGGCGGCATTTTTTAATCCGTCTATCGTACCCGACCCCGATCAGACTAATCTTGAAGAAGGTCAGCTTCGTGTTATTATCAGTTTTAGGGCTGTGGGTGAGGGGCATGTTTCATCGGTGGTTTTCAGGAGGGCGATTATAGATACTGATGGTTCCATCACCGTGATACGAGCAGGGAAATATATTGATGAGGCCGAAAAGATACATAACCTTGTGTACCATAAAAGACAGTTTTTAAGAAAGGCGATAGAGGCTGATATTAGTGAGTTTTTTATACAGGTAGTTGCCGATAAGCTGGAAGATCGTTTTGATTACAATCAGTTAAAGGGACTGGTGTATGAAGCCCGGGATAAAACCAGCGACCCAAAAGAGATTGCCCAGTATAAAATGATACTGGCGCTTAGTGACAGTTACAGGCGTATAACCTTCTCTAAGGATACTGATATTAGTGACAGGGTTATTTTTCCTATTTCTGATTTTGAAAGTAAAGGGATTGAGGATGCCCGTTTTGTAAAGTTTACTGATGATAACGGACGTACCATTTACTACGCTACCTATACGGCTTATGACGGTGTGCATATTATGCCTAAACTTTTAAAAACAACCGATTTTTATGAATTCAGGACCAGTCCGTTGCATGGTAGCGGGGCGCGTAATAAAAACCTGGCACTGTTCCCCAGGAAGATAAACGGGAAGTATGTTATGCTGTCGCGTATTGACGGTTGGAATAATTACCTAATGTATTCCGATAATATAAATGAATGGGAAGACCCTGTTAAGATACAGGGGCCGGAGTATTCGTGGGAATTTGTACAGATGGGGAATTGCGGTTCACCTATTGAAACCGAATGCGGATGGCTCGTTATTACCCATGCAGTAGGTCCTATGCGTCGTTATACTATTGGAGCTTCATTACTGGATATAGATGATCCGTCAAAAGAGATAGGCAGGTTAAAAGATCCCCTTATTATGCCTAACCCCGATGAGCGTGAAGGCTATGTGCCAAACGTGGTGTATTCCTGCGGATCGATAATACATAATGGCGAACTTATTATCCCATACGGACATTCGGATCATAGTTCGGGGTTTGCATCGGTAAATCTTAAAACCTTACTGGACAGGTTAAAAAGCGGAGGTTAAATAATTGGGTAGTTGTTAATCGCATAATATGCTGTCGTATATTTGCATAGAATTACGCATCTCAACTTTTTATGGAAAATAACAGTACCGGTAACGAATCCGGTTTCTTTAAGAAAAATCCAGTACTTAAAATAAAAGAATTCCGTTCGTTTTTATGCATCCGTTTCGGGCTCATTTTTGCCCTGAACATGCAAATTACCATTATCTTTTATTGGATATATCATCTTACCTCAAATAAACTTGCATTAGGTGGGGTAGGATTATCAGAAGTTATACCCGCAATCACATTTTCTTTTTTTGCAGGGCATTTTGTTGACCTTAATGAAAAAAGGAAAATGGTACTGTTGTGCCTTTCAGCCTATATACTGCTAGGGTTAAGCCTGTTTGTGCTAACCACTCCCTATGCTTTGGAGCGACTGGGTATTCAGTACACTTTGTATAGTGTGTATGCACTTGTTTTTTGTGGCGGGGCAATCCGCTCTTTTATGGGGCCTTCGGTGTTTTCACTTTTCGGACTTGTGGTGCCACGTAAAAATTATGCCAATGCAACAAGCTGGAGTAGTATGGCATGGCAAACCGGATCGGTATTAGGACCTCTTGCCGCAGGGATACTTATTGCTTTTAACGGCATTACTATGGGTATGGCAGCAGTAGTATTTATAGAGTTGTTACTGCTTATCCCAATGTTGAGTATTGGGGTTAAACCGATACTTAAAAAAGAACGCGAACCCATATTGCAAAGCCTTACACAGGGTATTCGCTTTGTGGTTAAAACTCCCGAACTTTTAGGGGCGCAATTGCTGGATATGTTCTCGGTTTTATTTGGTGGTGCGGTAGCGCTGTTGCCGGTTTATCAAAAGGAAATACTAATGGTAGATGAGGTGGGTTACGGTATATTGCGGGCAGCTCCCGGTATAGGGGCATTAATCACACTGGGTATACTGGCATTTTTACCGTTGCGTACCAATCCAGGTAAAAAACTGTTTGTTGCCGTAGGCGGATTTGCCATTTCGATAATCATTTTCGGTATTTCAAAAAACTTTTACCTGTCGTTTTTTATGCTGATGTTCTCAGGTATGTTTGATGCGGTGAGTGTGGTAATACGCAGTACTATATTACAGCTTGTAACCCCCGATCATATGCGGGGAAGGGTAGCATCGGTAAATACCATGTTTGTTAGTTCTTCTAACGAGTTAGGGGATTTTGAAAGCGGCGTTATGGCACACTGGCTGGGAACGGTTAGGGCTGTGGTTGTAGGCGGATGCCTCACGCTGGGCGTAGTAGCTGTTACCTTTTTCTCAGCACCACAACTGCGGAGGTTCGGTTTCCATGAGGAAGAAAAAACGGAGTAGCGAAGTCTATTTCTTTTTAGCTTTTTCAATCTGTTTCAAAATATCTTTTGCTGCAGCTTTATAGGCTGCAGTATGTAGTGGGAATCCCTGTGGGAGTATATGCTTCAGTTCGGGGTATATCCAGTCTTCTTTCTTTCCTATAAGGAAAAGGGTTCGCATGGCATAGGCTTTATTGGCTACTTTGCCTACAGGGTTAATAAGCCAGTCAAAACACGATTCGGTTATCTGGCTAATGTGTTTTCCGTTTAGGAAACCCAATTCGCTTTTTTGGTGCTCCTGTACAGCAAACAAACATATCTTTGATATGGAGCGTATAGCGCTGTCACTTGTAAAGTTTGTCAGGCTATTACAGAATTCATTCAGGTATTCTTTTAACCACTTAATTTTATTTTCAAAAACCAGTTCGCTTATCCAACAGGCTTTATGATGGTTTTTATCTGATGTGTTAAGGGCTGTTGCCATGAGTTGCGGCAACAGGCTTCTGTCGTTAAGTACCATTCCGCTTAGTTCATCCCTTATCGGGCGGTGAGCAGTGCTTTTCTCTATTTTAAGGTAAAAATCAGTGTTCAATGTGTTGCCTACTTAGTGGCGGGAAATTACAAAAAATACACCTGTATAAAAAAACTAAAGGCAAAACATTACGTTTTGCCTTTAGTGCACAAAATTAGGAGATATGGCTTATTTCCTAATGAACATATGGGCTGTTTGGCTGTTTCCTCCCGTAAGTTTTAAAATATAAGTCCCGTTAGAAAGTGAGCTAACATCAATGCTATTGCTGTTAGGGAACGCACCTTTTAAAAGTGTTTTTCCGGTAACGTCTAAAATCCAGTAATCAGTAACTGTATTGTTATCCGGAAGTGTTATATTAAGAATATTTGATGTAGGGTTTGGGTAAAGTGTAACCTGGTTATTGGCTATTGGGTCGTTAATACCAAGCGAGCAATCAGGGTTCATTGTAACTACTACAGGAGTTTCTGATGTGTCTGAAATCGAATTAGAGCAATATTCTGGAGCTGCTTCAACATAATAACTTCCCGGTTCTGTAATTACATAGGTAGCATCGTTAGCACCTTCAATCGCTACACCGTCTTTGTACCATTGTATACTACTGTCATAAGGACTGTTTAGCTCGCATGTAATTGTAGATTCGTCGCAAATCATCCAGGTGAAATTTTCGTCATTCGGAACCACATCATCACTAAAAGTCATTCCAAAAGAAATACCCGCCCAGTTGTAGCTGTCAATCTGTATGGTGTTAGATTCATAAGTTTCTCCGTCAAGAGTAACGACAACTTTAAATAATGATTGATCGTAAGTATACCAATCGTAAGTGAAAGATGCTTCAGTAGCGCCATCTATAGCAATAAACTCATCGTCAGTAAACCAGTATTTGTAATACCACTGGTAAGTATCATACTCCATATCGTTAGTAATCATGGCTGTGCCATCTGTGTAAGGACAAAGCATAGTGTCGCCTGCAATAACCGGAGTTGGGTCAGCCGTAATACATTCAGGATTATCCATTACTACTATAGGTAATGAAGTACTTGTGCTGTTAGGGCAAAAATCAGGGGCTGCAACAACATAGTATGTTCCTGCTTCTGTTATTGTATAGCTTATGTCTGTAGCACCTTCAATTGCTACATCATTTTTATACCATTGTACAACAGTGTAAGGAGATTGTACAGCACTTGTTATAGTACTCTCATTACAAATATAGTAAGCCTGATTATCCGGGTTAAAAGTTACATCGTCACTGGTTTGTGTAGAAACAAGAAGTCCCGCCCAGTTGTAACTGTCAATTTGTATGGTGTTAGACTCATAAGTCTCTCCATCAAGAGTTACTAAAACTTTGAATAATGACTGATCGTAAGTATACCAGTCGTAAGTAAATGATGCTTCATTAGCGCCATCTATGGCAACAAACTCATCATCAGTAAACCAAAATTTGTAATACCACTGGTATGTGTCATATTCTATATTGTTGGTAACTGTAGCTGTACCATCTGTGTAAGGACAAAGCATAGTGTCACCGGCAATAACAGGAGTCGGATCAACTGTAGTACATTCAGGATTATCCATTACTACTATAGGTAGTGACGTACTAGCACTGTTAGGACAAAATTCGGGAGCTGCGACAACATGGTAAGTTCCTGCTTCTGTTATTGTATAACTCGTATTTGTAGCGCCTTCAATGGCTACATCATTTTTATACCATTGTACAACAGTATATGGTGATTGAGTAGAGCTTGTAATGGTGCTCTCATCACAAATATAGTAAGCCTGATTGTCTGGGTTAAACGTTACATCGTCACTGGTTTGTGTAGAGATAATAAGCCCGGTCCATGCATAGCTGTCAATTTGTATGGTGTTAGATTCATAAGTCTGTCCGTCAAGAGTAACTACAACTTTAAATAATGACTGATCGTAAGTATACCAGTCGTAAGTAAATGATGCCTGTGTAGCGCCATCTATGGCAACATAATCGTCGTTAAGAAACCAGTACTTGTAATACCACTGATAGGTGTCATACTCAGTGTCGTTGGTAATTGTGGCTGTGCCGTTAGTGTAAGGACAAAGCATGGTATCACCTTCAATAGAGGGGGCCTGTGCAACCGATAATAACGGTATAAGGCACAAGAAAAATAGTAATAGCTTTTTCATAGATACATAGTTTTTAGTTTGAATAGTAAAATTACTTTTCAGTACTTATTTAACTATTGTTAAAGCCCGGACAAAGTGTGACATTTTTATTTATTAGTGTGACGTTTAAAGTTTATTGTTTTGATAATCAGTTTTTTTTGGGTTTTTGTATAATTTTGGAGTACCAAAAAACCAGTTAAAATTTAAATATGTTCAGATTATTAATGTTATTATGTATTACAGGGGCTTTTGCTCAGGATGTACACAAAAATCAGCAGTTTTATGTAGGAGGCTGTTATGGCTTCGGTAATGAATTTGGTAATAGTAACTATTCTTTTAGTAACAGCTATGTACAAATTCAGTTTTATTACTCTTTTAACCCTTCAAAAAAATGGGAGTACCTTGTGGCTTTCCAGCCCGAAATCAATTTTGCCAAACACCAGTTGCTTAATCCTTATTTTGTAACACCCGATGAACCGGATTATGAACAGAAACGGAGAGAGTTTACACAGTTGAAAAATTTAAATCAGTATGCTTTTAATGTGGCTTTTTTTGCGAAGTATAATTTTTCTAAAAGTATTTCGGCTTATGCAATGTTAAATGTAGGGCCTTCAATTAGTACGAAGGAGACCGAAAGGCTTACTCGTGGTTTTACATTTAATGATGTGTTGGGGGTAGGAGTGGCTTATAATACGGGGAGTGTAATATTTGATGTAAGGCCTAATGTAAGACATGTGTCAAATGCAGGGCTTAACGAATCAAACGCAGGGTTTAATACTTTAAATATATCATTTGGATTTATTGTCCCAATAGGATAAGGCGGATGTAAATTCCGCCTTATTTTTTTACTTTCTTACTTTTTAATAAACAGTTTGGAAATGTAGTTTCCGTTACCTGCAATTTTTATGATGTAAGTTCCGGCGGTAAGCTCTGTTGTGCTAATATTGCTAGTTTGTGAAAGCGTACCGTTAAGTAATGTTTTACCGGTAAGGTCGGTAATAGTGTATTCTTCTAATCCGGAATCTTCAGGTAAATTTACGTTTAGGTGGTTTGTGCTGGGGTTGGGATAGATATTAACAGCGTTGATGTCAATTTTTGAAGCTGTGCTTTTAAGTTCTATTCCAGGGTTACGACCACATTTTATTAAGGTTACATTGATCCCAACTCCCGGTGCTTCTATGTGGTCAGGACACATAGTTGGTGCAGCCTGTACAGTGTACGTTCCTGATTGTGTAATAGCGTATGACGGACTGTTAGCGCCAAGAATGGGTTGCCCGTTTCTAAACCACTGGATATTCGCGGTAAAAGGAGGACTGTTTATTTTTAATACAAAACTGCTGCCGGCACATAAATAATAAGTGCCTTTACTACCATCATAATAAACATCTTTTGAGGGCTCGTAAGTTAAATACATTGGGATCCACATGTGAGTGGCAATAAAAAGAGTGTTTGATTCATAATGTACTCCGTTTAGTTTTGTTTCCAGTTTAATTTCAGATAAATCGTAATAATACCAGTCGTAAGTAAAAGATGCCTGTGTGGCTCCGGGAATGGCTTCAAAAGTGTCACTGTAATAGCCCTTTTTATACCATTGATAAGCTTCGTAAACTGTAGAATTTGCTACTTGTGCAGTACCATCGGTGTTGGGGCATAACATAGTGTCACCTTCAATAGTGAGTTCCTGTCCTGATGCTAATCCGCATATCAGGAACAGTGAAAAAAGTAATAATTTTTTCATAATGAATAATTGGTATTTAATTGGTTTAGCTTTTAAGATAATAAAGCAATATGGGGTAGCAGGTCATTTTAAGATTTTTTTCACTAAAAAACTACAGGTTAATTAAATCTTAAATTTTTGATATTCAGTATATAGATTAGAAAAGAGGTTTAGTTATTGATTCCTCGGACAAAATCCGGAAATATTTGTATAATTTATTACAAAATAATACGGTATATAAATGAGGCAAATTCCTAATTAGTATATTTGCAAATTATATCAAACCTGTTAGTAAGCGTGATACAGCTTCATGATAAACAATTTGTACCCTTTATATCTGCTGCCGAAATTGATAAAACAATAGCCGGAATGGCGCAGCAAATAGAGGCTGATACCAATAATGAGGTTCCTGTTTTTGTAGGGGTGCTTAACGGTGCCTTTATGTTTTTAAGTGACCTTATGAAGCATTATAAAAAGCCTTGTGAGGTAAGTTTTGTAAAATTGGCATCTTATGAGGGAACCCAATCTACAAATACGGTTAAGCAACTTGTAGGGCTGGATAAAAATGTGGAAGGACGCACGGTTATTATAGTGGAAGATATAGTAGATACAGGTAATACAGTAGTAGAACTTGTAAAAATGTTTGAAGGCAGGGGTGTAAAGCAATTAAAAATTGCCAGCCTGTTTTTTAAACCTGAAGCTTATAAAAAAGATATAAAGCTGGATTATACAGGCTTTTCAATCCCTAATAAGTTTATTGTAGGCTATGGTCTTGATTATGACGGACTGGGGAGAAATATACCGGAAATTTATCAACTTAAATAAATATACTAATAACATACAATGGTTAATATCGTACTATTTGGAAAACCGGGTGCAGGTAAAGGTACTCAGGCAGAATTTTTAAAAGAAAAATACAACCTAACTCATATCTCTACCGGAGACGTTTTCCGTTACAATCTTAAAAACGGAACTGAGCTTGGAAAACAGGCGCAGGTTTTTATTGATAAAGGAGAGCTTGTTCCGGATGCATTAACAATCAAAATGCTTCAGGATGAGGTAGAGAAAAATCCTGATACTAAAGGTTTTCTTTTTGACGGTTTCCCAAGAACAGTTGCACAGGCTGATGCCTTAGATGAATTCCTTAAAACAAAAGGATGGGAAGTGACTGCTACAGTTGCACTTGAGGCAGATGATGAAATACTTGTACAACGTTTACTGGAGCGTGGTAAAACCAGCGGAAGAGCAGACGACCAAGACGAGAATCTTATAAGAAACCGTTATCAGGAGTACAACGAAAAAACGGCTCCGCTTATTGAGTACTACAAAGGTCAGGGTAAATTCTTTGCCGTAAACGGTATAGGTGAAATCTCTGAGGTTACTCAAAGGCTAAGCCTTATAATAGATAAGCTGTAACTAAAAGCCTAGCGATTGGAAATAGCCATAATATTATTTTTAATACTGCTTAACGGTGTTTTTTCCATGTCGGAAATTGCACTTATATCAGCACGTAAAAACCGACTGGAAACAGCGGCAAAAAAAGGTAACTCCAGTGCACAAACTGCATTGGATCTTGCCAATTCGCCTAATAAGTTCCTTTCAACGGTACAAATTGGTATTACCCTTATTGGTATTCTTACCGGTATATATAGTGGTGACAAAGTTACCGATGATGTAGAAGCGTTTATTGTTAAGTTTGAAGCCCTTGCTCCATATGCCGATAGTATAGCTGTTGGGGTAGTGGTAGTGATACTAACATTTTTTTCGCTTATACTGGGGGAACTTTTACCTAAAAGGATAGGTCTTACATACCCTGAAAGTATAGCAAGAATGGTAGCCCTGCCTATGAAGTTTATCTCCATAATCACGGCTCCGTTTATATGGTTGCTTACTTCTTCGACCGATTTTTTAATGAAAGTGTTTAACATTCGCCCTACGGCAGATGGTAAAGTAACCGAGGAAGAAATTAAGGCAATTATTAAAGAAGGAACAGAAGGTGGTGAGGTACAGGAAATAGAACAGGATATCATGGAGCGTGTGTTTCATATAGGGGACAGGAAAGTAAATTCCCTAATGACACACAGGAAATCGGTAGCTTACCTGTCTACTCAGTCTGATAAGGAAAGTATAAAAGCTATAATGCTGGAAGAACTGCATTCGGTATATCCGGTATGTGAGGATAATCTGGACGATGTGGTTGGTGTAGTATTGCTAAAAGATATTTTTGCCAATTACGAGAAACCACAGTTCAACCTTCAGGAAATAACCAAAGAGCCGGTATACTTAATAGAGCATACATCGGCTTACAAGGCACTTGAGATATTTAAGAAAACAAAGGTGCACTATGCTTTGGTTACCGATGAATACGGAGTATTCCAGGGTATAATAACCCTGAACGATATTTTGGAAGCGCTTGTTGGTGATGCGTCCGACTTTTACCATGACGAGTTCCAGTTGGTTGAAAATAGCGACGGGACATGGACGGTTGACGGACATTATCCGCTGCATGACTTCCTTACTTATTTTGATCTTGATGAGCTTACTACCGATTATGAGGTAACAACTGTAAGTGGGCTTATAATGACCGAACTTTCATATATCCCTAAACAGGGTGAGAAACTGGCATGGAACCACTTTGAGCTGGAAGTGCTTAAAATGGATGGTGTTAAGATTGATAAGGTAAAAGTAAGATCTATTAGCAAAGAAGAATAGTCTGCGTAAATTTGCAGGCAAACAAACAATAATTGGTGACGGATTGGGTACAGCCCAGCGCCTGAAACCTGAAACATAAAGAAATGACAGAAGGGAATTTTGTAGATTACGTAAAAATATATGTTGCCTCAGGTAAAGGAGGTAAAGGGTCTACTCACCTGCACAGGGAAAAGTTTATTGAAAAAGGCGGACCCGATGGTGGTGATGGTGGTCGTGGTGGTCACGTTTATCTTGTAGGTAATAAAGGGCTGTGGACACTTTTTCACTTAAAGTTTGCAAGACACATTAAAGCCGGGCACGGAGGAGATGGCGGTAGTGCCAGAAGTACCGGTGCCGATGGTGATGATAAGTTTATTGAAGTGCCTCTGGGTACGGTTATTCGTGATAAGGAAACTAATGAGATTTTGTTTGAAATAACCGAACACGGGGAGAAACAAATAATAGCAAAAGGAGGTAAGGGAGGTTTAGGTAACTGGCACTTCCGTAGCTCTACAAACCAAACGCCGCGTTATTCACAACCTGGGTTACCAGGTGAGGAACTTGATGTTATCCTTGAGCTTAAAGTACTTGCCGATGTTGGTTTGGTAGGTTTCCCTAATGCAGGTAAGTCTACACTGTTATCGGTGCTTACATCTGCAAAACCAAAAATTGCCGATTATCCTTTTACCACATTAAAACCTAATTTAGGTATTGTGGCTTACAGGGATTATCAGTCGTTTGTAATTGCCGATATTCCGGGGATTATAGAAGGTGCTGCCGAAGGTAAAGGTCTTGGGCATTACTTTTTAAGGCATATAGAGCGTAACTCTACGTTACTTTTCTTAGTTCCGGCTGATGCCGAAGATATAAAGAAGGAGTATAATATACTTGTAGATGAGCTTAGAAGGTATAACCCTGAAATGCTTGATAAAGACAGGCTGGTAGCCATTTCAAAATGCGATATGCTGGATGATGAGCTAAAAGCCGAACTTAAAGAACAACTTGACGAAGAGCTTAAAGATGTGCCTTATATGTTTATCTCATCGGTAGCCCAACAGGGACTGGTTGAACTTAAAGATAAACTATGGAAAATGCTTAATGCATAAAGAAAGATTTAAATCTTAACGATACATAAAAGAATCCTGAGCACTATGCTCAGGATTTTTTGTTTTTAAATGTTAATGTTTTCTAAAAAAAGTAGTGTTGAGGTTTTAAGGTAGTGACAGCCATGTATATTTGGTTAATCACTAAACTAAAATGTTTGTTAATTAATGGAGGTGTTAAAAAAAATCATATCGTTTGTTTTAGATATTCTTTTTATAGGGCTGCCTGTTTTTATTATTTTTTGGTTCGCATTTGATTTTATAATCTTTAACAGATGTTTTCTTGGTAAAGAGGGGTTAAATGTTTTGTATTACGTGTTGCCCACCATAACAGGCTTGCTGTTGAGTGTAATTGTTGCAGTTTGGGTAAAAAAAATGAATAAGTATGCACAAATGGTTTTTATACTGCTGTCAGCATGTTATCAGTTTGTGTCTTTGTGGTTCACTATAACTGTGTTTTGTGACAAAAATCAAAACCTTAATTTAGATCTTAAAATTTTTGTTTGGATATCCATAGTAATTTCTTTGGGTATAGTTTCGGTTAGAAATTTTAAAAGACTTTCATTTAGAGATATTTCACTTATTAGCGTAGTTTTTTTTATTTGGATGATAGATTTTCTTTTTTTTGAGATAATAGCAGATTTTCTGTTATCACTGCTTTCTAAGGAAACGGTTAGAGGTTTATGTTAAGCCAAACACAAAGATGCAATTAAGCATCTTTTTTATTTTTAAACAGTAAGGAATCATGCGGTTTTTACGTCGTGTTTATTTTACGAAATTCTCAAAAAAGAGGTATATTCGCAGCACTAAAGCAATAAAGTTGATAATAACCGTGTAACAAAATATATAATACGGCTACTTATTGGCTAAACTTTTTAATCTTATAAAAATCAGATGAAAAAACTTATTTTGTTCCTTACCATGTCACTCATGGTAATGCCTGTAAGGGCAGATGAAGGTATGTGGTTTTTAATGTTCATTGAACGTTTAAACCACAGGGATATGCAAAAAATGGGCTTACAGTTAACTGCTGAAGAAATTTACAGCATTAACAACCACAGCCTTAAAGACGCTATTGTACAGTTTGATGGCGGATGTACTGCAGAGGTTATCTCTAAAGAAGGTTTGGTTTTAACAAACCACCACTGTGGTTATGAAGCTATTGCCGAGCTTTCAACTCCTGAGGCAAACTACCTTAGAGATGGTTACTGGGCACCAACAAGAGGCGATGAGCTTAAGCCAAAAAGCCTTTCTGTTCGTTTCTTTGTAAGAATGGACGATGTTTCTAAAAGAATCCTTTCTAAAGTTAACGACAGTATGACTGAAGAAGAGAGACAAAAAGCAATTCAGCAGGAAAGTGCTCTAATTGAAAAAGAAAACAGCGAAGGCGGGAAATATGTTGTTTCTGTTCGTTCGTTCTTTGAAGGTAATGAGTACTACTACTTCGTTTACCAGGATTACAACGACGTTCGTCTTGTAGGTACTCCACCGGAGAGCATTGGTAAATTTGGTGGCGATACAGATAACTGGGAGTGGCCACGTCACACAGGTGATTTCTCTATGTTCCGTATTTATGCAGATGCAAACGGTAACCCGGCAGAGTATTCTCCAAACAACGTTCCGTTAACTCCTAAGCATTATTTACCTGTAAGCCTTAATGGTGTTCAGGAAGATGATTTTGCTATGATATTAGGTTACCCTGGTCGTACTAACCGTTGGATGCCGGCAGCCGGTATTGAGCAAAATGTAAAATATGCTTACCCTGCATGGGTAGAGTCGTCTAAACTGGGTATGGACAGAATGAAGGTTTATATGGATCAAAGCGATGCAGTTCGTCTTGACTATGCTTCAAAATATGCTCAGGTAGCAAACTACTGGAAAAACCGTCAGGGTATGATTGACGCCCTTACAAAACATAAAACTGCCGAAACTAAAGCTAAAGGTGAGGCTAAGTTCAACAAATGGGCTAACAAAAAAGCGAATAAAGACAAGTATGGTGATGTTATTGCTAACATAAACGCATACTATGCTAAGACAAACGAAAAAGCACGTCAGGACAATTACCTTATCGGGCTTTTAAGAACAAGTACTTTTGCTGTATTACCATACAGAGTAGGTGGTGCACTTATGCAGTATGCATCGGCAGGTGAAGCTCAAAGGGCTCAGGTACTACCAAGAATAGAAGAGTTTGTTGCAGAAGAGTATAAAACATTATACATGCCTCTTGAAAAAGATGTGCTTGCTGCTCAGCTTCATTTATATGCTACAAAATCTACAGGATATGATGTAGCTCCGCTTGTAGCTCAATTAGGTAAAGAAAACAACTTTGATTATACTGCTTATGTAAACAACGCATTTGAGAACAGTATATTCAGATCTAAAGAAAGCGTTGAGGAATTCCTTAAAAATCCAAATGCCGAGGCACTTCAAAATGATCCTCTATTCTTACTTTCTAACGACATCCTAACTCAATACAGAGCGGTACCGGATGATATTACTGCTCTTCAGGACAGTTATTCTAAATCTTTCCGTTTAATGGTACAGGGTATGAGAGAAGCTAACCCGAAAGTAAAATACTATCCGGATGCTAACAGTACACTACGTTTAACTTATGGTAAAGTAAGAACTCTTCCTAAAGACAGTCGTAATGATGCTGCTAAAAATTACTACACTACAATGAAAGGTGAAGTGGCTAAATACAAGCCAAATGATCCTGAATTTGACCTGCCTAAAAAACTTATTGAAATGTATGAGGCTAAAGACTTTGGTCGTTATGCAGATAAAGCAGGTTATATGCCGGTAAACTTCCTTACTGATAACGATATTACAGGTGGTAACTCTGGTTCTCCTGTGTTAAACGGTAAAGGTGAGCTTATTGGTCTTGCTTTTGATGGTAACATTGAGGCAATGGCTGGTGACGTAATATTTGATAAAGAACTTCAAAGAACTATTAACGTAGATATTCGTTATGTACTTTGGGTAATCGACAAGTTCTCTGGAGCTAAGCACATTGTAGACGAAATGACTATTGCAGAATAATTTAATTATTATTTGTTCAAATAAAAAACGCCTCCCATATGGGAGGCGTTTTTGTTTTATAAGGGTTTTTATATAGTCAATATCTTGTTGTGCTATGATTTTATTACTTTTGGTATTTAATACTATGGAGCATTATTTTCCCTGTAAGGTTGGGAAGCTTATATAAAAAATAATTTAAAATTAAATGCGTACACATTTTATAGCAATAGGGGGGAGCGCTATGCATAACCTTGCACTGGCACTTCACGAAAAAGGATATGTGGTAACCGGCAGTGATGATGCCATTTTTGAACCATCGCGTACAAGGCTTGAAAATAAAGGGCTTTTGCCTCAGCAAATGGGATGGTTTCCTGAAAAGCTTACTGCCGATATTGATGCCGTAATTTTGGGGATGCATGCCAAAGCCGATAATCCGGAGTTGTTAAAAGCGCAGGAACTGGGACTTAAAATATATTCGTACCCCGAGTTTTTATATGAGCAGTCTAAAAACAAAACCCGTGTTGTTATAGGTGGTTCTCATGGAAAAACCACAATAACCAGTATGATTCTTCATGTAATGAACTACCATGATATAGAGGTAGATTATATGGTAGGTGCCCAACTGGAAGGTTTTGATACAATGGTGCATTTAACCGAAGAAAACGATTTTATAGTACTGGAAGGCGATGAGTACCTTTCGTCACCTATAGACAGGAGACCTAAGTTTCACCTGTACCAGCCTAATATTGCACTTATAAGCGGTATTGCCTGGGATCATATTAATGTATTTCCAACCTATGAGAACTATGTAGAGCAGTTTGAAATTTTTATTGAAAAAATTACCAACGGTGGTATACTGGTTTATAATGAAAACGACCCTGAAGTTAAGCGTGTAGCCGAAGCTGCTTCAAACCCAATTAGAAAACTGCCATACCATACTCCGGACTATTCGGTTGAAGATGGTGTGACATATCTTGAAACTCCCGAAGGTGCTATGCCTATTGAGGTGTTTGGAGAGCACAATCTAAATAATCTTGCCGGTGCTAAGTGGATATGCCAGAATATGGGAGTAGATGAAGCCGATTTTTATGAGGCTATAGCTACTTTTAAAGGGGCGAGTAAGCGACTGGAGAAAATAGCCGAGAACGGTAAAAATGTTGCTTATAAAGATTTTGCTCATTCGCCAAGTAAGGTGGCTGCTACTACAAAAGCGGTTAAGGATCAGTACCCTGACAGGAAGCTTATTGCCTGCCTTGAGCTGCATACTTACAGCAGTCTTAATGCCGAGTTTTTAAAAGAGTATGAAGGTGCTTTAGATAAGGCCGATGTGGCTGTGGTTTTCTACTCACCGGAGGCTGTGAAAATAAAACAGCTTCAAGAGGTTACCTACGAGCAGATAGCGAAAGCTTTTAATAGGGAAGACCTTATTATTTATACCAACCCGGAGGCTTTTAAAGAGTATTTATTTCACTTGAAATATGATACCGAAGGCGTAGCATTGCTACTTATGAGTAGCGGTAACTATGGCGGACTTAATTTTAACGATGTGAAAACACTTATTTAATTTTTTTTAAGCAATATAATAAAGTTTTTGTAGTTAATAATTTACAAAATAAACCAATTAAATTGCTATGAAAAAAATTTTAAGTATTATGGCTTTGGCAGCCATAACTATGTCATGTTCTGATGACGAAAGTAATTCTGAACCAGAATTTTTTAACCTTAATCAGGGTAGTGTTTGGGTCTATAAAAAGTACCGTATAAACAATGAAGGTGTTGAAGCCTTTGAAGAAAAAATAGATAGTGTAACTGTTTCAGGAACGCAAATGTTTGACGGAGAAATTTACTCAAGACTTGTGCATAAAGAGTATTCCGGGACAAATCTTGTTGATGAGCATGATGAGTTTTTACGTGTAAACGAAAACGGTTCACTTGTAAATGAAATCGGCTACATAATTCATTCTGGTGAACGTAATTATACTTTTAGTTATGACAGGATAGGAGAGACTGAACTAAACGGGGAAATGAGTTATAGTTTGCAAGAGGTTAAAGATGTGGTTGTTGAAGGGCAAAATTATACTGTGTATCCTTATGTAGGTGTTTTTGACCATTTTTATGATGACTATCTTGATGGTGTAGCTACCTTTTATTATTTTCAAAAAGGTATAGGTAAGATTGTTCAGCACGGCAGATATATGTCGTCACCTATCGCAGCCGAAGAATACAGGCTTATTAGTTATGATTTAAAATAAAAAAAGAGGGACTTAATGTCCCTCTTTTTTGTACCGGTAGTGCCCGCTTACAGAATAGTCAAAGAGGCAGTCTTCTAAAACTTGTCCGCTGCCTATATTGTGTACAATCATATAATTGCCTGATTTTCCTTTTTTGTTTACTACAATCCCAATGTGGGGTAGGTTGCCATTCAGCATCCAGGTAACAAGGTCGCCCGGTTTGTAATCACTTCCCTTTTTTGTTACGGTTAATTTTTCTCCTTTACGGGTAAAAAAGGTTTGAAGGTTAGGTACCCTACGGTGGTCAATATTAGTATCTGTAGATTTTAGCCCCCACGACTTAGGGTATTTTGAGAAGTTAGCCTTCATGTCCTCATGTACTTCTTTTTGCAAATCAATGTCCAGTTTACGGTAAGCGCGTATCACAACATCAGTACATACACCGGTGTGTGCAGGGACATCGCCGTTAGGATATTTGATTTTTACATAAGAAGGGTCATACCTTACATAGTCTTCGGTAAGGGTAATTGCAGCATCCGAAAGGCGTTCGTAGAAGTCTTTTTCTACATCTGCCTTAAAAATGGAACCGATAAGGAATAATAGTAAAAGTTGCTTCATTAATAAGGTGTTTAGTAGGTTAACGTAATATTTTTATAAAATAGTATGTAGTTTTTAATTAAATTCGTAAACCTTACTTTAATAAAATGGAAGAAACCACAGGAAGCTTCTCAATAAAATATTGGGCAGAAGACGATAAACCACGAGAAAAACTAATACTTAAAGGTAAAACAGCTCTTAGTGATGCCGAACTCATAGCTATACTTATCGGGTCGGGCAGCCGCAATGAAAGTGCTGTTGAACTCAGTAAACGTATCTTAAAAAGTGTCGATAATAATCTTAATGCTCTCGGAAAACTATCGGTTAAACAATTAATGACCTTTAAGGGAATTGGGGAAGCAAAAGCGGTTACTATAGCTGCTGCTGCCGAACTGGGACGAAGGAGAAGGGAGGAAGATACAGTCGACCTGAAAAAGGTAACATCCAGTAAAGCGGTTTACGAAATCATGCAGCCACTTATAGGCGAATTACCACATGAGGAGTTTTGGGTATTGTACCTTAATAATTCTAATAAAGTAATATACAAATCCCAGCTAAGTAAAGGTGGTATAACAGGCACTATAGTAGATGTTCGTTTGGCATTTAAACTGGCACTGGAACATAATGCTACAGGAATGATATTGGTACACAATCATCCTTCGGGAGCATTACAGGCTAGTGAGCCCGACAGGCAAATAACTAAACAAATGCAGCAGGCAGGGCAAAGTCTTAGTATAAATATCCTGGATCATGTTATAGTAACCGAGAAAGCCTATCTCAGTTTTGCCGATGAAGGGATGTTGTAACTGATTGTTTTGGGTTTAACGTATTTCAAAATGTATGTGGTCGTCATGTCTTATAGCATGGCATCCGTGAAATTTTATCTTGTTTGAGGTTAATTCCATTCGTGCTTTTAAATGGGGTTCTATAAAAATTTTATCTGTAGCTGTTTCTTTCGCTATGATATTTATAAGCGCCCTGTTTCTTTTCTCGTCAAAAGTAAATTTACCTGCATTTCCCTGCGGAACAATTTTATGTAATATACTGTAATGCCAATATCCTTTCTCGGTACAGGTTTGAGGAATGTTGGTTTCGTCTCCTTTTGGTTTTTCATATACACCATAACCTATAAAGGAAGGGGCTGTTTTGTTTACTTCCTTTCCTGTGTTGTCTTTGTAAAGAAAAGCTAAATCCAGTTTCTTTCCGTCATTATGGCTTAAGTGTGGCAGCAAAGGGTAACCGTTATAAAAAGGGAAGTTGGCGTCTAAATAGGAAATAACTGTATTTGGATATTCCTTATTCATTTTTTCAGATATACTTTCAATGCTTTTTTTTAATTGAGGAGTTACATAATTTCTGTTTAGTAAGCATGTCATTATATTTAAAGGCTTAACGCTGTTGTTTGAAAACACAGGTAGAGCTACCCTGCCGAAAACCTTGGCTAAAGGTGGAGTGATAACAAAAGATACAAATGAGTAAAGAACTAAAAATCGCAAAAGGAAAGATATTTTTGAATTTATCTTTTTTAAAAATTTTGGATTTATTAATAATGCAATGATATATACAATTCCTCCTGTTTGGGTAAGTATAGTTAGTAAAGCAATTATTGTAATATGGAAGCAGGCTTTTAAGAACTTCATTTTTTTATGATGTGATTAAAGTAGGTGTTGGTTAGTCAAATATAAGTTTAAGTCTTTAAACAAATGAGCAGATTTTGTCTTGTACGATAATGTTTTTATTTAAAATTAATTTAATGCGGCGAAATAGGGTAAATGTTAGGTTAATGCCGTTTTATTATCGCCCTATTTTCGCTAACTTGCAGGGCGTCTAAATAAAGAATGATGATTACTACAAAAGATATTCGCTTTTCCTATGGTAAAGGCACCTCTTTTCAGTTTCCCAATATAGTAGCCTCAAAGGGAGACAGTTTGTTAATAACAGGAGGGTCGGGGAAAGGTAAAACTACATTACTGCATATTCTTGGAGGCTTACTAAAACCGGAATCAGGAGATGTGCTTATAGATGAAACAAACCTGTCGTCTCTTTCAGACAGGAAACTGGATCATTTTCGCGGTAAAAATATAGGGTTGGTATTACAACAGGCCTACTTTGTGGCATCACTAAGTGTACTGGAAAATGTGGTGCTGGCATCATGGCTGGCAACAGGTCATCAGGCAGCCGAAAAGGCAAAACAGCTTTTGGAACAGTTGGATCTTAAAGATCACTTACATAAACTGCCATCACAGTTAAGTATAGGTCAGCAACAAAGGGTGTCAATAGCCCGTGCGCTAATCAACGAGCCTAAATTACTGCTTGCAGACGAGCCTACTTCAAGTCTGGATGACGAAAATGCCTATAAGGTAGCCGATATGCTTTCGGGGTTGGCAAAACAATTTGGAACTGCTTTGGTAATAGTTACTCACGACCAGAGGTTAAAAGACCGTTTCCCTAATCAAATCACTTTATCATGATTACTAAAATTGCCTGGAAAAATATATGGTTCAAGCCGCTTAATACTATACTAAGTATAATATTGTTAACGGCGAGTGTAGCTATAATTACCCTGCTTATATTGCTGCAGGATCAGTTTGAGAAAAAATTCAACGATAATATAGACGGTATAGATATGGTGCTTGGTGCTCAGGGTAGCCCATTGCAGCTTATACTGTCATCGGTTTATCAGGTAGATGCACCTACCGGTAATATTGATTATGCCGAAGCTAAACAATGGATGAACCACCGCTTTGTGGAAACAGCTATACCATTAGCCTTTGGTGATAATTACCATGGATTCAGGATAGTGGGAACAACTCCCGAATATCTTACAAAGTACGGAGCAGAGTTAAGTGAAGGAAAAGTATTTGAGCATAATTTTGATGTGGTTGTGGGGAGTGCTGTGGCACAAAAAATGAACATTAAGGTTGGCGATAAGTTTTTCGGTTCTCATGGTGATTCTGAAGAAGGAGAGGTGCACGAGGATCATGCCTATATAGTAACGGGTATTGCTTCTCATACAGGGAAGGTGGTAGATAATTTAATACTATGTAATATACCTAGTGTTTGGGCGATGCACGATCATGAGCACGAACACAATCATGATGAAGAAGGAACAACAGAGGCGCATAATCATGATGACCACAATCATGACCATCATGACCACGAAGCAACCGAAGAGATGCATAATGATGAGGGACATGCTGCGGCAGAAGAGGCTCATCACCACGACGATGACCATGATCACGACCATCACGCTGAAGAAGCTCACGCCCACGACCATGTAGATGTGCCGGTAAGCGAAGAAGGAAAAGAGATTACGGCTGTATTACTTAAGTTTAAAAGTAAAATGGCAATAGTTACCTGGCCAAGGTTAATACCTCAAAACACAAAAATGCAGGGAGCACTTCCTGCTATAGAGATAAACAGGCTGTTTACACTATTTGGTATCGGGTTAGATGCTTTGCAGTATTTGGCTTATGGTATAATGCTTATATCGGGTATCAGTATCTTTATTGCTTTGTTCAATACGCTTAAAGAGAGAAAGTATGAGTTTGCTTTATTACGTGTTAACGGGGCAAGTAGGCTTCAGCTATTAATGCTGGTGCTTATAGAGAGTCTTTTACTTTGTGTAACCGGATATATTTTTGGAACGATTGTTGGACGATTGGCATTAAGCCTTATTTCGGGTTCGTCTGAAAGCGAATTTAAAATTTCGTTCAATCCCTTAGAGTTTGTGTGGGAAAAAGAGGGATATTTATTCCTGCTCACTATCTTTGTAGGGGTTTTAGCAGCGGTTATACCTGCGGTTAAGGCTTATGGTTTAAATATTTCTAAAACACTGGCAAATGCGTAAAAATTATTTAGTAGTAGCAGTTATTATGTTCTCGGGGTTAATGTTGATGTCTATGCGTACACCATCTGTAAACGCTTCGGGTTTTATAAAGCAATCAAGGGTTAAAGACAATGTAGAGGTTTTTGCAGATACACTATCGTGGAAACTTCTGGGTGAAATAAAATATGTAAAAAAGGCGAGTGATGATTATCCTGAGGGGGTAATGTTTCCGGTAGTGAATTCAACACTAAAAGCAAAAAGCAAAAAGACTATAGTGATGAGTGGTTTTATTATCCCTATAGACAACAAAGCGTATGCACTTAGTAAAAACGTTTTTGCATCTTGTTTCTTTTGTGGTCAGGCTGGACCTGAAACCATTATGGGGATTAAGTTCAAGGATCCTAATATGAGACTGAAAACCGACCAGTATGTAACACTACAGGGAACTTTTAGGTATAATGACAGTGATGTGGACGACTGGATTTATCATATTGAAAATGCCGTTATAGTAAAACAATAATCAGTTTATGAAACTTTCCGAAAAGAAAGCTGTTTTTTTTGATCTTGACCATACCCTATGGGATTTCGAGAAAAACTCAGCTCTTACTTTTGAAGCCATATTGCAAAAGCATGAGGTAGGAGTGAATATTCCTGAGTTTATAAAGTTGTATATTCCCATTAACCTTAAATACTGGAAAATGTTTCGTGATGGTCATATAGGTCAGCAGGAGCTAAGGTATAAAAGGCTAAAGGAAACTTTTGATGCTGTGGAGTACAGTATTGATGATGAACTTATAAATACCCTGTGGGAAGATTATATAGAACTACTCCCTACTTTTAACCATTTACACGATGGTGCGGTAGAAATATTGGAGTATTTAAGTGCTAAATATAGTCTTCATATAATAACAAATGGGGTACAGGAGGTAGGTAAGCTTAAAAACTCTCAAATTCATCATTATTTTGAAACAGTAACAAATTCTGAGCATGCAGGGTACAAGAAACCCGATGCCAGGATTTTTGAATATGCTTTAAAAGCAGCTAATATAGAAAAGCCTCACGGTGTTATGGTAGGTGATTGTATTGAGGCCGATGTACAGGGCGCTTTAAATTGCGGACTGGACGCTATTTATTTTAATGAAAACAAACTGGCGGTAAAAGAAGGGATATCCCAAATCAATCACCTGCTGGAGTTAAAAAACTTTCTCTAATTATGAAAAAACTTATCCTTCTTGCTTTATTAATTTTTGCTTCATCGGTTAAAGCGCAAAGTACAGATATTAGTGATTATAAATATGTGGTTATTCCTCAAATCTTTGACTTTCTTACAAAGAAAGATGAGTACAATCTTAATACTATCACTAAAATGATGTTTGAGAAAAAAGGGTTTGAAGTCTATTTTTCCGGCGAAGAACTTCCTTTTGAAGCAAAAATGGATCGCTGCAAAGTACTGTATGCTGATTTGGTTGCAAATTCTAAGTTTCTCTCTACCGGTATTACAATAGTAGTGAAAAACTGTGTAGATCAGGAAGTATTCAAATCAGACGAAGGATTAAGTAAAGAAAAAGAATTACGAAAAGCATACTATTCAGCTTTAAGAGATGCTTCTCAGTCTTTTAAAGCCTTAACCTATGAGTATAAAGGAGATAAAGCAACACCTCATGTAGCTACAAAAAAGGAAGATGGTACTTCTGTTAAAAAAAGCGATAATCAGTTGTATGCTAAGCCTACATCATATGGTTATGAACTACTTGATAAAACCGAAAAATCGGTTCTTAAAATGTATAAAACGTCACAGCCAGATTCTTACAGTGCTAAAATGGAGGATGTAACAGGAGTTGTATTCAAAAAAGATGAAAAATGGATTTTTGAATATTACCTTAATGATGAGCCTGTGACCCAGGAACTTAATATTAAGTTTTAATATTAGTAATTATACTTGTCTCTCCACCTGTTTTTAAGAAAATCACGGGTGGCATTTTCACGACTGTTATTTCCGGGTTCATAAAAAGCCGTACCTTTTATATCATCCGGTAAAAACTCCTGATCAACAAAGTTATTGTTGTAATCGTGTGCATATTTATATTCTTCGCCATAGCCCAGTTCTTTCATTAATTTGGTAGGAGCATTGCGCAAGTGTAACGGTACAGGTAAATCACCTGTTTGTTTTACTGCCTGTTGTGCTTTGCCAATAGCCATGTATGAAGCATTACTTTTTGGTGAAGTAGCAAGGTAAACAGCACACTGACTTAATATAATTCTTGATTCAGGGTAACCAATGGTTGAAACAGCCTGAAAGGTATTATTAGCCATTATTAGTGCTGTAGGGTTCGCATTGCCAATATCTTCAGATGCTGAGATAAGCATACGCCTTGCAATGAATTTTAAATCCTCACCGCCTTCAATCATTCGGGCAAGCCAGTAAACGGCACCGTTAGGATCGCTCCCTCTAATTGATTTAATAAAAGCAGAGATAATATCATAGTGCTGCTCTCCGGTTTTGTCATACATCACCGTATTTTTTTGAGCAAGATGCATAACCCTATCGTTGGTTATTATAATATCATCTCCTTCAGATGCATTAATAACCAACTCAAATGTGTTTAGGAGCTTTCTCCCGTCACCGCCCGAAAGTCTTAGTAAAGCTTCGGTTTCCCTAAGGTCTATTTTTTTCTGTTTCAGTATTTCGTCGGCTTCCATAGCTCGGTGCAATAAAGCCTCTAAATCATCTTTAGAAAAAGCATTAAGCACATATACCTGACATCTTGACAATAATGCAGGGATTACCTCAAAACTCGGATTTTCGGTAGTTGCACCTATTAATGTTACCCATCCTTTTTCTACCGCAGCTAACAGTGAATCCTGCTGTGACTTACTGAAACGATGAATCTCATCAATAAAAAGAATAGGATTTTTAGAAGTGAAAAGTCCGCCGCTTTGTTTGGCTTTTTCAATAACATCACGCACTTCCTTTACACCCGAATTAATTGCACTCAGTACATAAAAAGGTCTTTTGGATTCTTCGGACATAATTTGCGCCAGCGTAGTTTTACCCGTTCCCGGAGGGCCCCATAATATTAATGATGGGATTACTCCGCGTGCAATTTGATGGGTTAACGATCCGTTTGGACCAACTAAATGCTGCTGACTTATATACTCAGATAATTGTGTAGGGCGTATGCGTTCTGCTAAAGGTGCTTCCATGGTGTAAAATTACAGAATTGTGGTATTATGGAGAAGAGTATTAGTATACTTTTATACTACAGCTTTGTTAAGCTCGTTTTCAAATAATAAATTATACAATTACAATAATATGTCTGCTCGCCTTACGAAGATTTTTTTATTATGTATTCTTGGTTACTATCAAATCATTAATGCGCAAAAGCTTCCTTTAAAAGTTTTATCGTTAAAGGATTCTTTGGCAATTGAAAAAGTTAATGTATTTGTAGACGATAAATTTATTGGTGAGACTAATGCTCATGGTGAATTAACTGTCAAGATAAGCTTCAATAAAATCAGGCTGACACATGTATCGTATGAATTACTGGAGGTTGATAGCCTTGCGTTAAGGATGAAGTCTTTGGTTTACCTAAGACCTTCACAGTATGAGTTAAATGAAGTGGTAATAGGAAAGGAAAGAGATAAGAATTATTCTCCGGTTAATTTTGGATGGAATGATAAAGCGGCGACTTTTATACCTTTTGAAGATAAAGGAATTATAAAGAAAATTAAATTCAGGGTAAGGGATTACAGTGGTGTGAAAGGGTTAAAGTATTTACCTTTTAAAGCTAATATTTACACTGTAGGTGACGATGGAAGACCGGCAGTTCCGCTAATTGAAAATGATTTGTTAGTGGAGAATGAGAAGGGGAAAAATTGGGCTGGAGCAGATGTCACAAATTATAATATTAAAGTCCCAGAAGAAGGATTGTTTTTAGTTTTTATAATACCTGAAAGAGAATTTTATGATATTGATTTTATTCAGGCTAAAGTAGGTGTTATATCTGCTGTTCCTTTGTTGAGCCGAGCTTCGAGAACAGATGATAGATTTTCATACAGGCTTGAATATGCTTCGGATTGTGAGTGTTATATGTGGCTTTTTGAGAAACACCATTATTTCAGGATGGATGTTGAATATGTTAAGTGAAACTGACAAAATTACAGAGGTTTAATAATGGTTGTATTTTTGATTTGTAAACATCATGATTAATAACCAGCAAGACAACCAATTTAAATTTTCACCTTCTGTACTGGCATGGCCGCTTTACTTTGTATTGCTGCTATGGATAGTGTTTTGGGCTGACGGAAAGTTTCACCTTCATTTAACCGAATTTGGTATTTATCCGCGCACATTAAAGGGCTTGAGAGGGATAGTGTTTAGTCCGTTTCTGCACGGTAGTCTTGAACACTTGTATAATAACTCTATTCCGTTATTGGTGCTTATTGCCGGGTTAAGGTATTTTTACCGTAAGCAGGCGTTACAGGTTCTTGTATATGGAGTGTTGCTGTCGGGCTTTATTACTTGGTTAATAGGGAGGGAGTCCTATCATATTGGTGCAAGCGGACTCATATATGTACTGGTGAGCTTTATGTTTTTTAAAGGAATGCAAAGTGGTTATTACAGGCTGGTAGCTCTTTCGCTTTTAATTGTGATGTTTTACGGAGGTATGATTTGGTATGTATTTCCAGATATTGAAGAAGGGATATCGTGGGAAGGGCATTTAGGCGGACTTATTACCGGTATACTTTTCTCAAGAATTTATTCTACACCACAATATAAAAAACAAATTACTTACGATTGGCAAAGACCTGATTTTGATCCCAGCCAGGATCCCTTCATGAAGCGCTTTGATGAGAATGGTAATTTTGTAAACCCTCCTAAACCTGAACCTGAGGAAGAACTTACCGATGGACATGGCGAGCCGGTTACACAGGTTACACAAGGTAATCTTAGTACGGCATCACATACACACAATGCGCCGGTGTTTCGTATAGTTTATAATTATATCCCTATACCGGCCGAAGAGGAGGGGGGAGGAGATATAGAAGAAGAAAAGGCAGACTAAAGTCGCTGCCTTACTGCTTCATATAAAAAGGCGCCACAGGCAACCGATACATTTAAGGATGAAATAGTTCCAAACATAGGTAGTTTGGCTTTTTCGTCTACTATTTTTAAAACACAAGGATTGATTCCTCTGTCTTCAGATCCCATTATAATTGCTACAGGTTCATTAAAAGCTACATCATAAATGGTGCTTTCGGTTTTCTCGGTCGCTGCTATTGTTTTAATGCCCGATCCCTGTAAGTGGAAAATAGCATCCTTAATATGCTCAACCTTACATATAGGTACATTGAAAACCGCTCCTGCCGATGTTTTAACTGTATCACCATTCACTGGTGCCGATCCCTGTTTCTGGATAATAATGCCGTCAACTCCCGTACATTCGGCAGTTCGGATAATTGCTCCAAAGTTACGGGCATCAGATAATTGATCCAGTATAAGGAAAAGAGGAGTTTTACCACTTTCTAAAACAGTTTCAACAAGTGTTTCTAAATTATGGAAGCTTACAGGTGCAATAGTAGCCACAGCTCCCTGATGGTTGTTGTGTGTAAGCCTGTTTAGTTTTTCTACCGGAACATAACTAAAATTAACGCTGTTTTTCTTTATGGTTTTCATCAGTTCACGCATCAGGTCTCCCTGAGCGTCTTTCTGAATAAAAACCTTATCAACTTCCTTACCGGCATTTATGGCTTCCATAATGGCCCTTATTCCAAAAATCTGATGTTCTTTTTCCATGCTGCAAAGGTATAAAAAAACCACCCTGTTAAGGGTGGTTTTAAGAGACGAAGTTTCTCTTTTAATACTCATCTTCCAAAAAGCCGGTTCTTTTGTGTCCTGCGAAGATGATTATTGTACCCGGATCATAACTAAACTCCCCTTTAAAGTAGATACTGTCAACTACAACACCTGATTCGGTAACTGAAGCGTTTTTAAGTATCTTACCATCGGTTACATTAAAAGTACTTCCTGGGTCCACTAAATTTTCCTCATCTGTGGTGTTGAAAGTAAAGTTGTTAAGGTCTACTGCTACAGTACCCTTTATCCAGTAACCGTTTTGGTCATCATCTATAAACATTCTGCTGTCTCCAGCATTTGTGTCATAAGTTTTATGAAGTATGTGCTGTGCTAATACATCGCCCGATGCTTCATCTATTATATCTATCCACCATTCACCGTTCATTTCGATAGACGGGTTGGTTTCCATACCGTAGTCATCATAACCATCTTCGTCACAAGAAACAATCAATGTTGTAAAAAGTGTTAATAGGAAGATGTGTACTATATTTGATTTTATTTTTTTCATATTGTTCTCTTTTATCTTGTGAAATTACGAGTTGCGGTACCGTAATAAGCAGAAGCCGTAAGTACCCAGTTGAAAGAGTCTTCACTGATTATATTTCCAATATTACTTTCTACATCTATTCCTGATTCTGATGCATCTACCTGGAAAGGTACATATACATGAGTATCATCTAAGTTGTAGAATGTTACATTTAGAAGATTTTTTGAATCAGAAAGAGGTAAGCCTCCGGCATTATTACACTGATATATTCTGTCGTCAAGTCTTGTAACTGTATTAGGGTTGCCATTTCTAAAAAATGTTCCTTCAAGGTCAATTGCGCTTGGGTCAGCACTAAGTACAATTACAATTCTTCTTTGTGAGGTTGAGAATCCATCACTGTTTACTGCAGAGTAATAAACATTGTATACTCCCGGAGTACTGGTGTCTACATCTTCAGATCCTACTGTCGTAACCTCGATTTCTTGACCAGCTTCAGTAGCCGATGCTCCCTCTTCAGTGTATGTATCTCCTACAGAAAGGACTTCGGTTGAAGATCCATTCATCTCTAATAAAGGATAATAAGTAACCTTTGTAGTACCAACAGGATCTTCATATCCGCAGGAAGCCAATATGGCAAGAGATAAAATTAATCCTGCTTTTATTGTTTTATGTAATATTTTCATGACTTTAGTTTTTTGAAATTATTCTGTTTTCTGATCCCACCAAACATTATCAGTAAGGCTCGTGTGCTGAGTTATATTAGGATTTCTGTTTACTTCATCATCCGGATAGAACAATATACTAGGTATTTGTACATTCGGTAATGTTGAAATAGCAGATGGTATCCTATTTCCTGCTGAATAATCTTGTGTTCCTTCAGGTACTACTTCAGGAAATTTAGTTCTTGTTGCTTCTATATAAGATTCAATATTGTTTATATAAGGTAAAGAAGCCCACTTTTGGATTATAACCTGTCTTACTAAAGCTTCGGTATCTCCTGTAGCATCATACTCATATACGCCTCCAGCATCAGTAAGAGCCATAGCTGCAATAGTTGCTTCCTCTGCTGTAAACACAGGCACTAGGTTTTCTTCAGTATCAGTTAGATCATCATCTTTTTGAAAATACCTTGAATAAGTAAGGAAAGATTGTAGTACACCGTTGTCATATTTTTCTTTAGCTCCTGCTCCGGCAGCATAGCGTATTAAAGCTTCAGCCTGAAGGAAGTTGCTTTCTGACATAGACATTAAGAAAACAGGAGTTTTTTGCCAAACATTAGGTCTTCCGTATGCAACTGCTGTATTATTAAAGTCATTACCTGTACCCTGTGAAATTGAAGGGAAGTTTAATGGGTCTTCTCCTGCAGGTCTATAAGCTGCCTGAATTCTAATGTCACCATTGGCTTCATAAAAATCACGTAATGTGTTGCTCGCAATATTATTTACATCTCCAAGTCGGTCTATCTGAACTTCGTAGAATGGGTTTCTTTGATTTTGAGAATCTCCAAAGTTTGTAAAGGCGGCATCGGCTGTTATAAAGTTGTCATCTGCAATTAATGCATTAACAGCTGCTGAATTAGCCATTGATGTGTAAGCCATTCTAACATACATTTTTAGTTTTAATGTATTTGCAAACTGTATCCACCTTGCTACATTACCTCCGTATATCTGATCTTGCGATCCAACACCTCCGTTAACAGGATTTGCCTCATATGCAGCTACCACAGCATCTAACTCGGCCATTAAGCCTGTATAAACATCCTCACCTGAAGTTACAGCAGGTGTAATGTTGTCAATGCCCTGAAGAGCTTCAGTGTAAGGAACTCCGTCAAATAAATCTACAAGTAGTTGAAATGTATATGCTTTTAAACACGTAGCAATAACTACAGTTCCTGTATCGCCATCCTGCTCAGCTTCGTCTATAACGAATTGAAGGTCGTTAAGACATCCTGCATAAAGCTCGGTCCAAAGCCTGTCGGCATATGACGTTGTTAAGTTATATTGATCAAAAACTTCATATTGGCTGGCACTAGGGGATTGTGTATGGTACTGTGCCCAAAAACCTCCTAGGTTAGTTAATTCACCACCCAAAACAGTTACAAGGGAAGCTTCTGCTGAAGCTAAAGCCAGCCCTTTTGTTATTTGCGGAGGTGAGTTTGGATCGGTATTTATATCCAAATCATCTTCACAGGATGTAAAGACTACCACAAATGATAGTAAGAATATTTTAAATATATTTTTCATGATAATTTTTTTTAAAAGTTTGCTTTAATGCTGAAACCGATACTTCTTGTTGAAGGGTTCGCGCTAAATTCACCAAACTGACTACGTAAATCTGTACCAAATGTTGAAGCTTCAGGGTCAATGTACTGATTGCTTCTAGGTGTCCATAAGAATAGGTTACGGCCTATGGCAGATACCTGTAATCTTTGTATAAATCCGTCACCTAATAATTCAGATGGTAAATCGTAGCTTAAAACAACCTCTCTTAGTTTAATGAACGACTTGTCAATTACTGTTGCTCTTGCAAGTGCATCAGCTCTGTAATAATCATCCATGTGCTCTACATCAACTGCAGTTGTGTTAGGAGAGTAAGAAATGCTACCGTCATCAGCTACATTTTTAACTACCGATCCAGGTACGATAAATGGCTGACGATCGTTGTATGTTGTTGTTATAGAGTTACCTGTAAAGCGTGTAATGTCTGCAGTACGAGAGTACATTAAACCTCCCTGGCGTATATCAAATGTAAAATCAAGTGTTACACCTTTCCATCTAAAGGTATTTCCAATACCCATGGTATAATCATATTGTGTATCACCATAAACCTCTTTTACAGATGAAGCAATTGGCACACCATTAGCATCTACTACAATGTTTCCGTCAGGATCTGTTTCCGGAACACTACCCATAATAAGAGCAATAGGCTCTCCCGGTCTTGCTATAAGTGATGTTGTACTTAAACCGCCAAGGTCTACCTGTTGGATACGTGGGTCAAGCTCTTCAAGTATTGCATTGTTTGTTGCAAAGTTTACCGAAGTACTCCACTCAAAACCATCAGTTTTACTTCTTATAAGATTTAAAGTAAGTAAAGCTTCAAAACCTTTGTTAGATATAGTACCAATGTTTGCAGTTTGGTTTGTATAACCGCTACTAGGTGCTAACGGAAGGTTTAATATCTGGTCTTCTACTTTTGCATCATAGTATGTTGCGTCAATAGAGATTAAGTTGTCAAAGAAAGAGGCTTCAATACCTACTTCAAACTCTTTTCTTCTTTCTGGTCTTAGGTCTGGGTTTGCCAGTCTGTTACCTACTTCATAACCAGTTATTCCGTTTACAGGATAGTTGTAGTTTCTAAATCCTTGGTTGTCTGTGCTACCTAAAGCATATATAGGTAGTACCTGGTATGGATCTGTATCAACCCCTGTTTCACCATAACCAACTCTTAACTTACCGTAATTAACTACATTTTTAATTTCCGGGAAAGTGTTAGTAAATAACCAGCTCATGTTAGCACCTCCATAAAATACAGATCTTTGATCTTTTGGAAGTGTAGAGTACCAGTCATTTCTTAAGTTAGCTGTAAAATATAACTGGTCGTTAAATGATACTGTTGTTGAGTTATAAACACCATAAAGTTTTCTTGAATTTCTGGTAGATGCAATAGTAGGCACATCTGCACTATTAGCAAACGAGTAAAACCCAGGTATATCCTGGCTAGGTACGCTTGCTGCAAGTGAACTACCTTCTCTTGTGTTAGCATTGAAACCAAATGTAGAGGCTAAACCTACTTTTTCACTTAAATCAAAATTCAGGTTATAAAGTATATCATGGTTTAACTGTTTAATAGTGTTGTGTGCTTCTGCATAAGTACCAGGCTGCTCTGTAGATGTACCATCGTTAGGGCTTCCCGGGTCTGCATCAACTTCGGCAGTCCATATTCTTAATTTATCACTGTATTGGTCTAAACCAAAACGGTAAGATACGCTTGACCATTTATTTATTTCATAAGAAAGCTCGATAGAACCATAAATTCTTTCTTTATTATAGTCACTACCATTTTCGTTAAGAGTAAAATATGGGTTGGTTACACCATAAGGTGTATAGTAGTTAGAAACATTGTGGAATGGGTTAGTGTAGTCTGCAAATTCTGTGATTGGAATATCAGTAGGGATTTGCATTAGGTTATTATATGTATTAACCCCTTGTCCTGTAGATACAGCGCTACCGCCAGTATTAACATAGTTTAAATTACCACTTAAACTGAAATTTTTGATTTTTGAACTACCCGATAAACCTATAGTGTTTCTTTCAAAAGAGTCAGAGTCTGTAGGATATATACCATCCTGTTGCAGGTTTGAGTAAGAAAGTCTTACACTGCTGTCTCCGCTACCGCCTGATACTGATGTTGTTGTAAATGTTGAAGTTCCAACGTCAAAAAAGTTTTCAAGCTGGTCTTTTTGGAAAACATATGGCTTGATAAGTTGTGAATTGTCTACAACATTACCCCATGTACGTACAGTTCCGTCAAAGCGAGGACCCCATGAACCATTTTCACCTAAATAGTGAACACCGTCCCAACCCTGTCCAAAAGTAGACTGGTATTTAGGAGTTCTTAAAATTGAAGTGAAAAATGTTGTTGTAGAGAAATCTACAGCAAGTTTTCCGGCTTTACCTTTTTTAGTTGTAATCATGATAACACCATTTGCAGCACGCGAACCATAAAGTGCTGTTGCAGATGCACCTTTAAGTATTGTCATGCTTTCAATGTCATCAGGGTTAATGTCTGATGATCCACGCCCAAAGTCATAACCTCCGTCCAGAGCGTCTGAGAAGTTTGTGTTGTCATTAATTGGAACACCATCCACTACATAAAGTGGCTGGTTACTACCACCAAGTGTACTAATACCCCTAATGATAACCCCAGATGAAGCACCCGGGTCTGTAGATGCATTGGAAATTACAACACCGGCAACTTTACCTTTAATAGCGTTAGCAATATCCCCCTGTGCACCTTTTTCGATCTCTTCAGATCTAATGGTTGATGTGGCAGCACCAATCGATGCTTTTTCACGTTTAATACCTACCGCTGTAATAACTACGGCATCCAGTTCGGTGGTATCGTCTGCTAATGTTACATTTACTGTGGTCGATGAAGCAGGAACTTCCTGTGCTTTCATCCCAATGTAACTAAAAACCAGAACCTGATCCGGACCGACTTTAATTTCATACTTACCATCGATGTCCGTTTGAACTCCGTTTGTTGTTCCTTTAATTAAAACGTTAACACCCGGAAGCGGAAAACCTGTCTGGTCTATGACAGTACCCGAAACTGTCCTCTCCTGCGCAAATGAGATTTGCATTATCAACGCAAAGAAGAGCGTCAATAATCCCTTTAGTTTTGTCTTCATTGAAATAGATTTGAGTTAGTTAACCAAATTTCTTATGTTGAAACTATTATTCCAAATTTTTTTGGATATATTTTATAATTTTAAGAGATTTTTAAGATTTTTTGTAGGAAAAAATTAGCTAAATTGTAGTAAATGTGTGTTGATTTAAAACTAATATTGTTAAAAGTGTTATAAAAATTTCGATTTTTAGATTTTTTTAACAAAACACTCTTCGCATTTCTTTAACCCTAATTTAAAGATGATGTAATTTAAAAACGATTGTAACAGTCTACTTTTGATGCGGACAAAAAAGTAATAGTAGATTAAGTAGTTTTAGTTTAGTTTAAAGGAGCTATCTGTGGAGACAGGTAGCTTTTTTGTTTTTACTGTTTTTGGACTTTATATGATGCAGTTTTGTTAACTCATGCTTAAACTTTTTGTAATCGCTGTCGTGATTAGTAGGGGTAATTTTGCGCATCATTCATCATAAAACTTTAAATCATAAACAATGAACAGAATTTACTTAGTGATTTTTTTCTGTGCTTTAGGTTTGGGAGGTTACGCACAAACGTTAAATCCTTATTTACAGGCACCAACCACAAACTCAATTTATGTTAACTGGAAAACAGAATCTAACCCTGAGTCAGTAGTTGAGTACGGAACAGCGGAAAATAATCTGGCTAACACGGTTAACGGAACTAATCAGGTTTTTAATGATACCGGGTATCAGGATAACTATTATTATCATACTGTTAAGATTGAAGGGCTTTCTTCAAACACAAAATACTATTATAGGGTTAAAACCGGAGAAGCAGTTTCTGAGGTTTACTCTTTTAAAACACTTCCTATGCCGGGTGAGGCTGCTACTGAAGACGGACACCTTCGCTTCCTTGTATTGGGAGATAATCAAATGAGGAATGTTCCCCGTTTTGACTCATTAGTATCGGCAGCAAAAAGAAAGATAGCTGATAAATGGGGTATTGATGCAGATCCGGCAGATAATATTGCGCTTACTGTTATGGTAGGGGATCAGGTAGATGTTGGTACGTTGGATCATTATGAAAATGTACACTTTAAAAAGAATAAAGCTTTGTCGGGTTATTTACCTATACAAACACTTGTAGGTAATCATGAAACTTATGGTACACTGGGTATGCAGGCTTACTATAATCATTACATACTGGATGAGATGTCTTATCAGGGAATTACTTCAGGAACCGAAGATTATTATGCGAATCAGGTGGGTAATACTCTTTTTATAGCTCTAGATACAGAGCATACCGGTTTACAGCAACTTAACTGGGTTACTCAGGTTCTTGAAGCAGCAAATAATGACGACACGGTAGACTGGATTATATCATTAGGTCACAGGCCGTATCAGGCAGAACAGTATGTGGGTGATATATCTACCTGGGTTCGTAATACTGTTATGCCGGTTTTAGTAACATCACCAAAACATATATTACATATAGGTGCACACCATCACCTGTACCATAGAGGTCAATTAAAAAATACACCAACTTACCAAATCATATCCGGAGGTGTAGCTTGGGATCAATATTGGGGTATGGCTGTAGAAGAGGATTTTGAAGATGTGCAGAAAACAATATCAAACTGGATCTATCAGATAATTGATATCGATGTGAACAACGGTACTTTTGATGTTGAGGCTTACTCTATAGGTAGTGTGTATACATGGAAGAACAACGAGCTTATGGATGAGTTTCACCGTTACTTGGGGTTAGAGTCGCCGGATACGCCAACAATTGAAAACGATTTTAACGGAGGTGATGTTGAGCTTCCGCTTGTAATTGAAGGTAGTGAGTATGCTACAACTTCAGAGGAGCCTTTGAACTCTACACAATTCTTAATAGGTAAAACACCTGAGTTTGATATTATAGAGAAAGATGTGTATAGGGATTTCGAAAATCTTTTCGGCCCTGTAGGTACGCAGGTAGATACAACTGCTAATATTAATGAAGGGGTAGATATTACTAAGCTTACTATAGCTGAAAACGAAATTCCAAACGGACAGTATTTTGTAAAACTGCGTCACAGGGATAGTAACCTGAACTGGAGTGAATGGAGTGAGGTGAAATCGTTTAATATTATAAACAGCGAATTTGCCAATACACTTATCCAGACCGATACCATTGCTTATGCGCCTAATACTCCGGTTGCGGTTTCTTATTCAGATGCGCCGGGTAATAATACCGATTGGATTGGGGTGTATAAATTAGAGCAGGAGCCGGGTAGTGGTAATCCGTCGGAAGACTGGGCTTACCTTAACGGACAAAATAGTGGTAACGTAGTGTTTGATGGTTTTGCTGATTACGGAAGATATTATGCTGCCATTTTTGAAAACGACAGTTATACTGAAGTAGCCGATAGGCAGGTGTTTTATGTTGGGCCGTTTGTTGAGTTAAGTACAGATGAAGAGGTATACGGTTCAGGCGATGCGGTTACTGTTTCTTTTGAAAACGGACCGCAGTTGCAAAATGACTGGATAGGTGTTTATAAAGTGGGACACATACCGGGAGATGTAAACTCTACACAATGGCAGTATGTAACTTCGGCTGACGGTAGTTTTACTTTTGAGGGACTGGCTGATGGGTATTATTATGCAGAGTATTATTTACAGGATGGTTATTATAGTATAGGAAATAAAGTGTTTTTCCAGGTAGGTGAGCAAATCACTCAGCTTATGATTAATAAAACGGTTTATAACTTAAATGAGAATATTATTGCCACTTGGACCGATGCGCCGGGTATAATAAAAGACTGGTTGGGGATTTACCATGAGGGAGATGATCCAAATGTTGATGAGCTTGTAAGTTATACTTATTTTGACGGGCAGCCGGAAGGTACTAAGGTTATACCTGATGAGAATATGCCTGCCGAGCCGGGAGATTACTTTATAGTAATGTTTACTAACGATTCATACAATGAGGTGTCTAACAGAATTTCTTTTGAGGTTGAGGATGATAGTATGGGTGTTTCTGAATACAGTAGTGAAACCGGCGTAATGGTTTATCCTAATCCGGTTAAAAAAGGAGAGAAAACTTATATCAAATCAAAATACCCAATTGATAAAATTGATATGTTTGATATGACAGGTAAC
Source organism: Flavobacterium rakeshii (assembly GCF_009741375.1). GTDB lineage: Bacteria > Bacteroidota > Bacteroidia > Flavobacteriales > Flavobacteriaceae > Flavobacterium > Flavobacterium rakeshii. The sequence goes on along the minus strand of NZ_WOWP01000024.1, from coordinate 162,816 downwards.
CTGTTCTATTCGTCTAAAAACATAAACGATTATAATTATTCGTTAATCAATCAAAGTTTACCAAGCGGGGTGTATGTTTTAAAAATACATTCTAATAAGGTATATACTGTTAAGGTAATAGTAGACTAATTACGTTTATATAAAGAAAAAGCCGCTTAATCAAGCGGCTTTTTTTGTTTTTAAAAAGTAGTTCTAAAGCTAAGGTGTACAATAGAGTTGGATAACTTTATGGTTTGATCTTTTGTGCTTCCGTTAGCATATATAATATTGAAGAGTCCGGTTTTGGTTAAAAGTCCGAAACCAAACCCTAGTCCCAACAGATTATCTTTTATGTTTGATGTCTCATCCTGAATGTATCCGTAATCGGTAATGGAATGGATGTACATGTTTGGAGCGAGTACATAGCGGTATTCTGCTATAAGCGCAGTGTAGAGATTTGCCTGTAGGCTGTTTTCATTAAATCCTCTAAAGGAATTAATTCCTCCAAAACGATACAGTTCACTCACTATATAATTGTCGCTTTCTAAATAAAACGTTTGGTTTTTGAGGTTGATTATATTCCTGTCGTTTAGGTATAAGTTGTGTGATGCTTCCAGTTGAATAAAATACTGGTTGCTGCTTCCGGTTTTAGAGTCCCGTTGTCCCAGTCCGCCTTTAACTTCAAGGCTGGTTTTTTCGGGGAATAAAAAATCGTTGGTATTGTAATTAGCATACTCATAAGTGGTGGTCCAAAAATGATTGGAGTAGTCGCTAAGGGTGCTGCTGTTTAAATTTTGAATATCTACAGATTCGGTTTGCTGGTAACCTAAAAACAGTTTTGAGTTGTAGCTAAAGTAATAACCAAGGTTAAGGTCGGTTACCGTGTTTTGGAAAGTGCTGTCCTGCTTAAATATTTTAAGGCTGGCTTTTATTCCAAGCGGACTCTTAAATATGTAGGGTAGCTCCAGTGCTGCGTTAAAGGTGGTTTGTTTTTGTCCGTCGCTTTTCCAGTACAGGTTAAATTTCTCGCCTGAGTTTAATACATTATTAAGCAGGATGTCTACATATCCGTTAAAAATAATGTTATCGCTATCGTCGTTGGTAAAGCCTATAAAACCGTCAAAAGTATTTGGTTTTCCTTTTTCAAGGTACACATATATATTAGTACTGTCTTCTTTAAAAAGGATTTCAGGGTAACGGGGTTGGGTTACAAAACGCAATGAGTTGAAGTCTTTGTAAATGTGTTCCAGATTACTTTGGTTAAAAGTTTTTCCTTTATACTGTCGCAGTATATTTCGTCTTATTCCTTCGGGGAAGTTTTTGTATCCTTCTATAGTCAGTCCGTTTATGGTTCTCTTCTTTTCTGTTTTTAGCAGTAGGGAGGCATAAAGGGAGTTGTTTACTTTGTTGTAGTCTGATAATTGTACCGAGCTTATGGAGTAGCCTTTCTGTTCCAGTAGTTTGGTGTTAGATGTCATAAAACTTTCGGCTTCTTCCAATGGTATTGTGATGGTGTCTTGAGTAATATTGAGAAGCTCTTTTTCTTCTCCCGATATTTTTCCGGTGTATATATATAAGGTGTTGGTTTTGATGCCGGTACTAAAACTGTATACAAAAGTAGTGTCGTTTGTTTTTATATAATCCTGAATGTGTGCTTCAAGGTATCCTTTTCTTTGTAAGGTGGCAGTTAGTTTTTTTGCTTCGTCATTAACTGATTTTGCATTGGCGTGTGATTTGTTGTAACCAACAGAATCGATAATTTTCGTTTCAGTATCGGTTTTGCCTTCTGCTTTCAAATAGTAATTTTGGGCGTTTGCCCAAAAAGAAAAAAACAAAAGAGTGTATATGGATAAAAGGTATTTCAATTTTTGAGTCTTGATACGGTAAAAGTAACGCAAAAAAAGTGCAAAAAATATATTGGGGCAATTTTGAATACAATTCGTTTGAAAATTAATGGATTAAGATTTGTTTTGTAATTTTTAATTTATACATTTGCATCCCCGAAAAAAGCGGGTTTTTAAAACATAAGAAATTTTTAATATTAATTATGCCAACAATTCAGCAATTAGTAAGAACAGGGAGAGCCCAGATAACTAAGAAGAGTAAATCGGCTGCTTTAGATTCTTGTCCTCAAAGAAGAGGGGTTTGTACACGTGTTTACACTACTACACCTAAGAAACCGAATTCTGCAATGCGTAAAGTTGCAAGGGTTCGTTTAACAAACGGTAACGAGGTGAATGCTTACATCCCAGGTGAGGGTCACAATCTACAGGAGCACTCGATAGTATTAGTTAGGGGTGGAAGGGTTAAAGATTTACCAGGAGTTAGATACCACATTGTACGTGGTGCTTTGGATACTGCCGGTGTTAACGGTAGACTTCAAAGAAGGTCTAAGTATGGTGCAAAACGCCCTAAAGACAAAAAGTAATTTTAAAAAAACTTTTAAAGTAAAGACATGAGAAAAAGACAGGCCAAAAAAAGACCTCTTTTACCAGATCCAAAGTTTAATGATCAGTTAGTAACACGTTTTGTAAACAACTTAATGTGGGACGGTAAAAAATCAACTGCTTTTAAAGTATTCTATGATGCTATCGAAATCGTAGATCAAAAGAAACAGGACGAAGAGAAATCAGCATTAGAAACTTGGAAAGATGCTATTAACAATGTAATGCCACACGTTGAGGTGAGAAGCCGAAGAGTAGGTGGTGCTACTTTCCAGATCCCAATGCAGATCAGACCAGATAGAAAAATCTCTATGGCTATGAAATGGCTGATCCTTTATGCAAGAAAAAGAAATGAGAAATCTATGGCTCAAAGGCTAGCTTCAGAAATCTTAGCTGCTGCTAAGGAAGAAGGTGCTGCTGTTAAAAAGAGAATGGATACTCATAAGATGGCAGAGGCTAACAAAGCATTCTCTCACTTCAGATTTTAATTCATAAAGAAACATTATAAAAAATGGCAAGAGATTTAAAATATACAAGAAATATAGGTATTGCTGCTCACATTGATGCCGGTAAAACGACAACAACTGAGCGTATCCTTTTTTACACGGGTAAATCACACAAAATTGGTGAGGTGCACGATGGAGCTGCTACCATGGACTGGATGGCGCAGGAGCAGGAGAGAGGTATTACTATTACTTCTGCTGCTACGACTTGTACATGGAACTTCCCTACAGAGCAGGGTAAGCCACTTCCAGAGTCTAATCCATACCACTTTAACATTATCGATACTCCGGGTCACGTTGACTTTACAGTAGAGGTAAACCGTTCGTTAAGGGTTCTTGACGGACTTGTGTTCCTTTTTAGTGCAGTAGATGGTGTTGAGCCACAGTCTGAAACTAACTGGAGACTTGCAGATAATTACAGAGTTCCTCGTATGGGATTCGTAAACAAAATGGACCGTCAGGGTTCTAACTTCCTTGCAGTTTGTCAGCAGGTTAAAGATATGCTTAAGTCTAACGCTGTGCCAATCGTTTTACCAATTGGTGATGAGGCAGACTTTAAAGGTGTTGTAGATCTTATTAAAAATCAGGCTATCGTATGGCATGATGATACTCAAGGTGCAACATTTGATATCGTTCCAATTCCTGAGGATATGAAAGAAGAAGTTCATCAGTACAGATCTCAACTTATCGAAGAGGTTGCTGCTTATGATGAGAATCTTCTTGAGAAATACATGGAAGACGAAAACTCAATTACAGAAGAAGAAGTAAATGAGGCATTAAGAAAAGCTACTATTGATATGGCTATTATCCCAATGCTTTGTGGTTCTTCATTCAAAAATAAAGGAGTTCAGTTTATGCTGGATTCTGTTTGTAAATTCCTTCCTTCTCCACTTGATAAAGAGGCGATTGACGGAACTAACCCTGATACAGAGGAGCCTATTTCTCGTAAGCCATCTGTAAGCGAGCCGTTCTCTGCGTTAGCATTTAAAATTGCTACTGACCCTTATGTTGGTCGTTTAGCATTCTTTAGAGCTTACTCAGGTCGTCTTGATGCAGGTTCTTACGTGTTTAACACTCGTTCAGGTAATAAAGAGCGTATTTCCCGTATCTACCAGATGCACGCTAACAAGCAAAATGCTATCGAATTTATCGAGGCTGGTGATATTGGTGCTGCTGTAGGTTTTAAAGATATCAAAACCGGAGATACCCTTTGTGATGAGAAACACCCAATCGTACTTGAGAGTATGAACTTCCCTGATCCGGTAATCGGTATCGCTATTGAGCCTAAAACTAAGGCTGACGTAGATAAAATGGGTATGGCTTTAGCAAAACTTGCTGAAGAAGATCCAACGTTTACAGTGAGAACTGATCACGCTTCAGGACAAACTATCATCTCTGGTATGGGTGAGCTTCACTTAGATATCCTTGTAGACCGTCTTAAGAGAGAGTTTAAAGTAGAGGTTAATCAAGGTGAGCCACAAGTTGAGTACAAAGAGGCTATTACACGTTCTGCTAACCACAGAGAGGTTTATAAGAAACAGTCTGGTGGTCGTGGTAAGTTTGCTGATATCGTGTTTAAACTAGAGCCGGCAGACGAGAACGTAGTAGGTCTTCAGTTTGTTAACGAGGTGAAAGGTGGTAACGTTCCTAAAGAATTTATCCCTGCTGTTGAGAAAGGTTTCAAAGAAGCTATGAAACAAGGTCCTCTTGCAGGTTATGAAATGGATAGTATGAAAGTTACTCTTACTGATGGTTCATTCCACCCTGTGGATTCGGATGCATTATCATTCGAATTAGCAGCTAAAATGGGTTACAAAGAGGCTGCTAAAGCTGCCGGAGCTGTAATTCTTGAGCCAATCATGAAGCTTGAAGTACTTACTCCTGAAGAGAACATGGGTGATATCGTAGGTGACCTTAACCGTCGTCGTGGTCAAATTAACAACATGGACGACAGAGCAGGTTCTAAAGTAGTTAAAGCTAGCGTGCCTCTATCAGAAATGTTTGGTTATGTAACTACTCTAAGAACACTTTCGTCTGGTCGTGCAACTTCTACAATGGAGTTCTCTAACTATGCTGAAACACCTTCTAACATCGCAGAGGAAGTAATTAAAAAAGCTAAAGGAAACGCTTAATTAAAAAGAAAATGAGTCAGAAAATCAGAATAAAATTAAAATCATACGATCACAGCCTTGTAGACAAGTCTGCAGAGAAGATCGTTAAAACTGTAAAGAGTACAGGTGCAGTTGTTACTGGTCCTATTCCGTTACCAACTCACAAAAAAATATTCACTGTGCTACGTTCTCCACACGTAAACAAAAAATCAAGAGAGCAGTTTGAGCTAAGCTCTTACAAAAGACTTCTTGATATTTACAGTTCTTCTTCTAAAACTATCGATGCTCTTATGAAATTAGAGCTTCCTAGTGGTGTTGAAGTAGAGATCAAAGTGTGATAAAATAAACTAAGAAAGCAAGTGTCAGGCTTTTGGATTATCCTTTAGCCTGATACTTCTTCTTGTATAAGAGAAAAAATTTAAATACGTAATTATAATTAATTTTTAATATGTCTGGGTTAATTGGTAGAAAAATCGGCATGACCAGTATTTTCGATGAAAACGGAAAAAACATTCCGTGTACAGTAATCGAAGCTGGACCATGCGTTGTTACCCAAGTCAGAACCAATGAGGTTGACGGGTATAAAGCGTTACAACTTGGTTTCGATGACAAGTCAGAAAAGCACACAACAAAAGCGGCTCAAGGTCACTTTAAGAAAGCTGGAACTGATGCGAAGAAAAGAGTCGTTGAATTCAAGTATTTTGAAGAAGAACATAACTTAGGTGATGTTCTAACTGTAGATTTGTTTAATGAAGGTGAGTTCGTAGATGTACAGGGTGTATCTAAAGGTAAAGGTTTCCAGGGTGTTGTTAAGCGTCACGGTTTTGGTGGTGTTGGACAAGCTACTCACGGTCAGCACAACCGTCTTAGAGCGCCAGGTTCTGTAGGTGCGTCATCTTACCCTTCAAGAGTATTCAAAGGAATGCGCATGGCAGGTAGAACAGGAGGAGAAAATGTAACAGTTCAAAACCTTAGAGTTTTAAAAGTAGTAGCTGATAAAAACCTACTAGTTGTTAAAGGATGTGTTCCTGGACACAAAAACTCTTACGTAATCATTCAAAAGTAATGGAAGTAAAAGTATTAGATATCAACGGAAAAGAAACAGGCAGAACGGTTACTCTTTCTGATTCTGTATTCGCAATTGAGCCTAATAATCACGCGGTATACCTTGATGTAAAGCAGTACCTTGCTAACCAAAGACAAGGAACTCACAAAGCTAAAGAAAGAGCTGAAGTTACAGGAAGTACCCGTAAGATTAAAAAGCAAAAAGGAACCGGTACTGCACGTGCAGGAAGTGTTAAGAGTCCAGTGTTCAAAGGAGGAGGTACAATTTTCGGCCCAAGACCAAGAAGTTACTCTTTCAAACTGAACAAAAACCTTAAACGTTTAGCGAGAAAATCTGCTCTAACAATCAAAGCAAACGAGTCAAATTTAACAGTAGTTGAAGACTTCACATTCGAAACTCCAAATACTAAAAATTTCATTAACGTTTTGAAAGCTTTAGGGTTAGAGAATAAAAAATCTCTATTTGTGTTGGGTGATACAAATAAAAATGTATATTTGTCGTCACGCAATTTAAAGGCGTCTAATGTTGTAACTACCTCAGAATTAAACACTTACGCGATTTTAAACGCGAATAATTTAGTTCTTTTAGAAGGTTCGTTAGAAGGAATTCAGGAAAATTTAAGTAAATAATAGGGCAATGAGTATCATAATAAAACCTATCATTACCGAAAAAATAACCAAAGACGGTGAACTTTTCAACCGTTTTGGTTTTGTTGTTAATAAAAAAGCAAACAAAATCCAGATCAAAAATGCAGTTGAAGCTGCATATGGAGTTACTGTTGTTAATGTTAACACAATGAATTACAGGGCTGATAGAACAGTTAAATACACTAAGAGTGGTTTAATTAGCGGAAAGACAGCAGCTTACAAAAAAGCAGTTGTTCAAGTACAGGAAGGTGAAACAATAGATTTTTATAATAATATCTAATAGAAAATGTCAGTTAGAAAATTAAAACCTATTACCCCGGGTCAGCGTTTTAGAGTTGTAAATAGCTTTGACACTATTACAACTGATAAGCCGGAGCGTTCATTACTCGCACCGAAAAAAAACTCAGGAGGTAGAAATAGTCAAGGAAAAATGACCATGCGTTACACAGGCGGTGGTCACAAACAGAAGTATCGTGTTATAGATTTTAAAAGAGCTAAAGCTGGGATTCCTGCTACAGTTAAAACAATCGAATACGATCCAAACCGTTCAGCTTTTATTTCACTATTGGCTTATGCTGATGGTGCTAAAACATACATCATAGCTCAAAATGGTTTACAAGTAGGTCAAACCGTGGTTTCAGGAGAGAATGCTGCTCCTGAAATCGGTAATGCTTTACCTTTAAGCAAAATTCCTCTTGGAACTGTTATATCTTGTATCGAGCTACGTCCTGGTCAGGGAGCAGTTATTGCTCGTAGTGCTGGTACTTTTGCTCAGTTAATGGCTAGAGATGGTAAATATGCTACAATTAAAATGCCTTCAGGTGAAACAAGGTTAATCCTTTTAACTTGTTCGGCTACAATTGGAGCTGTTTCTAACTCTGATCACCAATTAGTTGTATCTGGTAAAGCAGGTAGATCTAGATGGTTAGGTAGAAGACCGAGAACTAGACCAGTAGCGATGAACCCGGTTGATCACCCAATGGGTGGTGGTGAAGGACGTTCTTCAGGAGGTCACCCACGTTCAAGAAAAGGTTTACCGGCTAAAGGTTACAGAACTCGTTCTAAAGTTAACCCGAGTAATAAGTATATCGTAGAACGTAGAAAGAAATAATTAAGTAAGATATGGCACGTTCATTAAAGAAAGGACCTTTCGTTCACTATAAATTAGAAAAGAAAGTTCAGGAAAATATCGAAAAAGGTAACAAAGGAGTTGTTAAGACTTGGTCTAGAGCTTCTATGATTACTCCGGATTTTGTTGGGCAGACTATCGCAGTACACAACGGACGTCAATTCGTTCCGGTTTATGTAACAGAGAATATGGTAGGTCATAAATTAGGAGAATTTTCACCAACAAGATCGTTTAGAGGTCACGCTGGTGCAAAAAATAAAGGTAAAAAATAATAAGAAGCTATGGGAGTTCGTAAAAGAGAAAGAGCAGAGCAGACAAAAGAAGCTAAGAAGCAAGTTGCATTTGCTAAGTTAAATAACTGCCCTACTTCACCTAGAAAAATGCGCATAGTGGCAGATCTAGTAAGAGGTCAGAAAGTAGAGCTTGCTCTTAATATATTAAAATTCAATAGTAAAGAAGCTTCTCGTAAACTTGAGAAATTATTGCTTTCTGCAATAAACAACTGGCAGCAAAAAAATGCTGATGCAAGTTTAGAGGATGCAGGACTATTTGTAAAAGAGATCAGAGTTGATGGCGGTATGATGCTTAAAAGGCTAAGACCGGCTCCTCAGGGTCGTGCTCACAGAATAAGAAAACGTTCTAACCACGTTACAATCGTGTTAGGAGCTAATAATAACACACAAAGCAATTAATAAGCAGTATGGGACAAAAGACAAATCCAATAGGAAATCGCCTTGGTATCATCAGGGGTTGGGATTCTAACTGGTATGGTGGAAATGACTACGGTGACAAACTTGCCGAAGATCACAAAATCAGAAAGTATATCCATGCCCGTTTAGCTAAAGCAAGTGTGTCTAAAGTAATCATCGAGAGAACTTTAAAGCTTGTAACCGTTACTATCACTACTGCCCGTCCAGGTATCATTATCGGTAAAGGTGGTCAGGAGGTAGACAGGCTAAAAGAAGAGCTTAAGAAAATTACTGACAAAGAGGTTCAAATCAACATCTTTGAAATTAAAAGACCTGAACTTGATGCTCACCTTGTAGGTTCTAGCATTGCACGTCAGATTGAAGGCCGTATCTCTTACAGAAGGGCTATCAAAATGGCAATCGCGGCTGCTATGCGTATGAATGCAGAGGGTATCAAAGTTATGATATCTGGTCGTCTAAACGGTGCTGAAATGGCACGTTCAGAAATGTTCAAAGAAGGAAGAATTCCTCTATCAACTTTCAGAGCTGACATTGATTATGCACTAACTGAAGCTCACACTACTTATGGTAGAATGGGAATTAAAGTGTGGATCATGAAAGGCGAGGTTTACGGTAAGAGAGACCTTTCTCCGTTAGTAGGTATGGATAAAAAACAATCCAAATCTTCAGGGTCAGGAAAACCACAGGGTAAATCTGGTCAACGCAAAAGAAAGTAATTATTTAAACTAAAGAAAAATGTTACAGCCTAAAAGAACTAAATACCGTAAGGTACAGAAAGGTAAGATGAAAGGCGTGTCTCAAAGAGGTCACGAACTTTCTAACGGAATGTTTGGTATAAAATCTTTAGATTCATCTTTTATTACTTCTCGTCAAATAGAGGCTGCTCGTATCGCTGCAACCCGTTATATGAAAAGAGAAGGTCAGTTGTGGATTAAAATTTTCCCGGATAAGCCTATCACAAAGAAACCTCTAGAGGTACGTATGGGTAAAGGTAAAGGTGCAGTTGAATACTGGGCTGCTGTTGTTAAACCGGGAAGAATAATGTTTGAAGTTGGCGGTGTGCCTTTATCAGTAGCAAAAGAGGCTTTACGTCTTGCTGCTCAAAAGCTACCAGTAAAAACTAAGTTTATAGTTGCCAGAGATTTCGAAGCGTAATCTAAATTTATTATGAAACAATCTGAAATTAAAGATCTATCTGCAGCTGAGTTACAGGAAAAACTTGGTGAATTACAAAAAACATATACCGATCTAAAATCAGCTCACGCTGTTTCTCCAATTGAGAATCCGTTGCAAATTAGAACCGTAAGAAGGTCTATTGCACGTGTGGCAACTGAGCTAAGCAAAAGAGAGTTACAATAATTGTATTCTGCTGAAAGATGGAAAAAAGAAACTTAAGAAAAGAGAGAATAGGTGTTGTTACTAGTAACAAAATGGAAAAATCCATAGTAGTTGCTGAAACTAAAAAAGTAAAACACCCATTATATGGTAAGTTCGTGTTAAAAACTAAAAAATACGTTGCACACGACGAAACAAACGATTGTAACATTGGTGATACTGTAAGGATCATGGAAACACGTCCTTTAAGTAAATCTAAATGTTGGAGATTAGTTGAAATCATTGAAAGAGCGAAGTAATTATGGTACAACAGGAATCTAGACTAAAAGTAGCAGATAACACGGGAGCAAAAGAAGTTTTGACTATCCGTGTATTAGGGGGAACGAAAAGACGTTATGCCTCTGTTGGAGATAAAATTGTAGTTTCAGTAAAAGACGCTACTCCTAACGGTAACGTTAAAAAAGGAGCTGTGTCGACTGCAGTTGTTGTACGTACCAAAAAAGAAGTGAGAAGAGCCGACGGTTCATACATCAGATTTGATGATAACGCATGTGTATTATTAAATGCTGCTGGTGAAATGAGAGGAACTCGTGTTTTTGGTCCTGTAGCAAGAGAACTTCGTGAAAAACAATTCATGAAAATTGTATCATTGGCACCTGAAGTGCTTTAATTGTTTTTAAAGATGATAAAGCTAAAAATAAAATCAGGAGATGCTGTAAGAGTTATTGCCGGAGACCATAAAGGTTCTGAAGGTACAGTTCTTAAAGTACTTCGTGACAAAAACAAAGCGATCGTAGAAGGCGTGAACATGGTGTCTAAGCACACTAAGCCAAGCGCTCAAAACCCTCAGGGTGGTATCGTGAAGAAAGAAGCTCCTATCCACATTTCTAACCTTGCACTTGTTGATCCTAAAACTAAGGAAACTACAAGAGTTGGTGTAAGAACTGAAGGAGATAAGAAAGTGAGATTTTCAAAAAAATCTAATCAAGTATTATAGTGATGGCTTATATACCAAGATTAAAAGAAGAATATAAGAGTAGAGTTATTTCTGCTCTTACAGAAGAGTTCGGTTATAAAAACGTTATGATGGTTCCAAAACTTGAAAAAATCGTTTTAAGCCGTGGAGTTGGTGCAGCTGTGTCTGATAAGAAATTAATCGACTATGCTGTAGAAGAGTTAACAAAAATCACTGGTCAAAAAGCAGTGGCTACTATTTCTAAAAAGGACGTTGCGACTTTCAAATTAAGAAAAGGTATGCCAATTGGTGCTAAAGTTACTTTACGTGGTGAAAGAATGTATGAGTTTTTAGACAGACTTATCACAGCTTCTCTTCCACGTGTTAGAGACTTTGGTGGTATCAAAGCTACAGGTTTTGACGGTAGAGGTAACTATAACCTGGGTGTAACTGAGCAAATCATTTTCCCTGAAATTGATATTGATAAAGTTAACAAAATCGCAGGTTTAGATATTACATTTGTAACTTCTGCACAAACTGATAAAGAAGCGAAGTCATTATTAACTGAATTAGGTTTACCTTTTAAAAAGAACTAAGTCATGGCTAAAGAATCAATGAAAGCCCGCGAGGTGAAAAGACAAGCGTTAGTAGATAAGTATGCTGAAAAGAGAAAAGCTTTATTAGAAGCCGGAGACTACGAAGCACTACAAAAACTTCCTAAAAATGCTTCTCCTGTACGTTTACACAACCGTTGTAAATTAACAGGTAGACCAAGAGGGTATATGCGTCAGTTTGGTATTTCACGTGTAACTTTCCGTGAAATGGCTAATCAGGGGTTAATACCGGGTGTTAAAAAAGCCAGCTGGTAATAAAAGAATTATAAATTGGTTTCAGGTTCGGCCTTTTTAAGGCCGAAAACCGTTACCGCAAATTAATATATATGTATACAGATCCTATCGCAGATTATCTAACAAGAGTTAGAAATGCAGTAAGAGCAAACCACAAAGTGGTTGAAATTCCTGCTTCTAACCTTAAAAAAGAGATCACTAAGATTTTATTCGATCAGGGATATATCTTAAGTTACAAATTTGATGATAACAAAGTACAAGGTACCATCAAAATCGCTCTTAAGTACGACAAAGAAACTAAAGAGCCTGTAATTAAGGATATCCAGAGAATTAGTAAACCAGGTTTACGTAAATATGCAGGTGCTACCGAATTACCTAGAATATTAAACGGTCTAGGTATAGCTATCGTTTCTACATCAAAAGGTTTGATGACCGGAAAACAAGCTAAACAACAAAATGTTGGTGGTGAAGTAATCTGTTACGTATACTAATAATAAAGACTTATACAATGTCAAGAATAGGTAAAAATCCAATTGCAATACCGTCTGGAGTAACAGTAGATGTTAAAGATGGCGTTATTACAGTAAAAGGAAACAAAGGAGAACTTACTCAGGATTTTACAGATGTTACTGTAAAAGTTGAGGAAGGACAGGTAATTGTTGAAAGATCTTCTGACAACAAGAACGACAGATCTAAGCATGGTTTATACAGAGCCCTGATTAATAATATGATTATTGGTGTATCTGAAGGCTTTACTAAGTCATTAGAGTTGGTAGGTGTAGGTTACAGAGCTTCTAACCAGGGTAATAAACTTGATATCGCTCTAGGTTTTTCACACAACATCGTTTTAGACGTTGTTTCTGAAGTAACAGTAGAGACTGTATCTGAGAAAGGTAAAAACCCAATCATTAAGTTATCTTCTCATGACAAACAACTTTTAGGCCAGGTTGCTGCAAAGATCAGATCTTTCCGTAAGCCGGAACCTTACAAAGGAAAAGGAGTTAAGTTTGTAGGTGAAGAACTAAGAAGAAAAGCAGGTAAATCAGCTTAAAAATTAAGACTATGTCATTAACAAAATCTGAAAGAAGACAACGAATTAAGTTCAGAATCAGAAAGATTGTAAGCGGAACTGCTGCTCAACCAAGACTTTCTGTTTTTAGAAGCAATAAAGAAATCTATGCTCAAATCATAGATGATGTGAACGGTGTTACTCTAGTTTCTGCATCTTCAAGAGAGAATGAAATAACTAAAGGTACTAACATTGAGACTGCTGCAGCTGTAGGTAAACTTGTTGCAGAGAGAGCTTTAAAAGCTGGTATTGAAACCATCACTTTTGACAGAGGTGGATACCTTTACCACGGACGTGTTAAATCATTAGCTGAAGGCGCTAGAGAGGCCGGACTAAAATTCTAAGAAAATTATGTATCATAATTATAAAAACGTAGAACTAGTAAAACCAGGCGGACTTGAATTAAAGGATCGTTTGGTAAGTGTTAATCGTGTTACTAAAGTTACAAAAGGTGGTAGAGCTTTCGGTTTTTCTGCTATTGTAGTTGTAGGAGACGAGAACGGAGTAGTAGGCCACGGTCTTGGAAAATCTAAAGACGTATCTGAAGCTATCGCTAAGGCAGTAGAAGATGCTAAAAAGAATCTTGTTAGAATTCCTCTATCAAGCCAAACTGTACCTCACGAACAAAAAGGTAAATTTGGTGGTGCACGTGTACTGCTTATGCCTGCTTCACACGGTACCGGAGTAATTGCCGGTGGTGCTGTACGTTCGGTTCTTGAATCTGTAGGTATTCACGATGTATTATCAAAATCTCAAGGTTCATCTAACCCTCATAACGTGGTAAAAGCAACTTTTGATGCTTTACTTCAAATGAGAAGCGCAGCTACTGTAGCTAAGCAAAGAGGTGTATCTTTAGAAAAAGTATTTAAAGGTTAATTCAAGGAAATCATGGCGAAAATATTAGTAAAACAAGTACGAAGCAAAATCAACTGTCCTCTTAATCAAAAGAGAACACTTGAGGCTTTAGGTCTTAGAAAAATGGGACAAGTTGTTGAACACGATGCAACTTCTGCTATCCTTGGAATGGTAAACAAAGTTAAACACTTAGTTTCTGTAGAAGAGACTAAATAACAATAACACACTGTTATGGATTTAAGTAACTTACAACCGGCTGAAGGTTCAGTTCACAATAAGAACAAAAGAGTAGGTAGAGGAGAAGGTTCAGGAAAAGGTGGTACTGCTGCACGTGGTCACAAAGGAGCTAAATCTCGTTCTGGTTATTCTAAGAAGATAGGTTTCGAAGGTGGTCAAATGCCATTACAGCGTCGTGTTCCTAAGTTTGGTTTTAAAAACATCAACCGTAAGGAATATGCTGGCGTAAACCTAGATACGCTTCAGGCTCTTGTAGATAACGGAATCGTTACAGATACTGTAGATTTTACAGTACTTGTAGAGAACCGCTTAGCTACAAAAAATGAACAGGTAAAGATTTTAGGAAGAGGAGAGCTTAAAGCAAAACTAAAAGTAACTGCTCACAAATTTACGGCTACTGCTAAAGCTGCTATCGAGGCTGCTGGTGGTGAAGCTGTAACTTTATAATCTTTTATAGTCACATGAAAAAATTTATAGAAGCGTTTATCAATGTTTGGAAAATAGAAGAACTAAAAAACAGAATTTTAGTTACTCTAGGATTATTACTTGTTTACCGTTTTGGTGCTCACGTAACATTACCGGGTATTGATGCAACAAAATTAAATGGCTTAGCTAATCAGGCTCAGGGCGGTATTGGATGGCTTATTGATGTATTTACAGGTGGAGCGTTCTCGCAGGCGTCTGTATTTGCTTTAGGTATCATGCCTTATATCTCTGCGTCTATCGTTGTTCAGTTAATGGGTATTGCGGTTCCTTATCTTCAAAAGTTACAAAAAGAAGGTGAGAGCGGTAGAAAAAGAATCAATCAGATTACCCGTTGGCTAACAATATTAATCACTTTAGTTCAAGGTCCTGGTTACATCTATAACCTGTACAGAACTTTGCCTAGAGAAGCTTTTTTGATAAGTTCAGACTCTGTTCCTTTCATATTCTCTTCTGTGGTTATCTTAACTACAGGTACAATTTTTGCAATGTGGCTAGGTGAAAAAATTACCGACAAAGGTATTGGTAACGGTATTTCACTGTTAATTCTTGTAGGTATTATCGCAAGAATGCCTCAGGCTTTTGTTCAGGAGTTCACATCTCGTGTATCTGAGAACAACGGAGGTCTAATGCTTTTGGTTTTTGAAGTAGTAGTATGGTTGTTAATCATTATAGCTTCTGTTCTGCTTATTATGGCAGTAAGAAAAATACCTGTGCAGTATGCTCGTCGTACTGCCACAGGAGATTTCGAACAGGATATTGCGGGTGGTAACAGGCAATGGATTCCTTTAAAGCTTAACGCTGCGGGAGTTATGCCAATTATCTTCGCTCAGGCTATTATGTTTATACCGGCAGCACTAGCAGGTCTTTCTGAGGCTGACGCTGCCAGAACAATTACTGCTCAATTCCAAAATGTGTTCGGTTTAGCGTATAATATAGTTTTTGCACTATTAATTATAATTTTTACGTACTTTTACACCGCGATTACAGTACCTACTAATAAAATGGCGGATGACCTTAAGAGGAGTGGAGGATTTATACCGGGTGTTAGACCAGGTGTTGAGACTTCAGATTATCTAGACAAAATCATGTCTTTAATCACATTCCCAGGTTCATTATTCCTTGCAATTATTGCCGTGTTCCCGGCAATTGTAGTGAGCTTAATGAATATCCAGTCACAGTGGGCTTTGTTCTATGGCGGAACATCGCTGTTAATCATGGTTGGGGTTGCAATAGATACTATCCAGCAAATCAACTCATATCTGTTAAACAGACATTATGACGGTTTGATGAAAAGTGGTAAGAATAGAAAAGCGGTAGCTTAATAATTTTTATGGCAAAACAAGCAGCAATAGAACAAGACGGATCAATTATAGAGGCATTGTCAAATGCCATGTTCCGTGTAGAATTAGAAAACGGGCATGTTGTAATTGCTCACATTTCCGGTAAAATGCGTATGCACTACATTAAGTTGTTACCTGGTGATAAGGTAAAGCTGGAAATGAGCCCTTATGATTTGTCTAAAGCAAGAATTACTTATAGATACTAAAGCTATTAAAATGAAAGTAAGAGCATCAGTAAAGAAAAGAAGTGCCGAGTGCATCATTGTGCGTAGAAAAGGCAGATTATACGTGATTAATAAAAAGAATCCTAGATTTAAACAAAGACAAGGATAATTATGGCAAGAATTGCAGGGGTAGATATACCTAAAAACAAAAGAGGAGTTATTGCTTTAACTTATATCTTTGGTATTGGTAGAAGCAGAGCTAAAGAGATTCTGGAAAAAGCTCAGGTAAGCGAAGATAAAAAAGTACAGGATTGGAATGATGACGAAATCGGTAGCATTCGTGAGGCCGTTTCTTACTTCAAAATTGAAGGTGAACTTCGTTCTGAAATCCAGCTTAACATTAAGCGTTTAATGGACATCGGATGCTACAGAGGTATCCGTCACAGAGTTGGTCTTCCATTAAGAGGTCAGCGTACCAAGAATAACTCTAGAACAAGAAAAGGTAAGAGAAAAACTGTTGCTAACAAGAAAAAAGCAACTAAATAATAAGTAGTAGTATGGCTAAAGCGAATACAAAAAAACGTAAAGTTGTTGTTGAGTCAACAGGCGAAGCTCATATTAGTGCAACTTTTAACAACATCATCATCTCTTTAACTAACAAGAAAGGTGAAGTTATTTCATGGTCATCTGCAGGTAAGATGGGCTTCAGAGGTTCTAAAAAGAACACTCCTTATGCAGCTCAAATGGCAGCAGAAGATTGCTCAAAAGTTGCTCTTGAGGCAGGTCTTAAAAAAGTAAAAGTTTACGTTAAAGGTCCTGGAAACGGTAGAGAGTCTGCTATCAGATCACTACACAATGGTGGTATTGAGGTTACAGAAATTATCGACGTAACTCCACTACCTCACAATGGATGCCGTCCTCCTAAGAGAAGAAGAGTTTAATTTATTATAACTAGAGTATAACCAAACAGGAATACGGATTATCGGAGGAGGAGACCTGAATTCATAATCCCCTGTTTAATTATTTTTTAAAATGGCAAGATATACTGGTCCTAAAACTAAAATCGCCCGTAAATTTGGTGAGGCGATCTTCGGAGATGACAAGTCTTTCGAAAAAAGAAATTACCCTCCAGGGCAACATGGTTTAGCTAAAAAGAGAGGTAAAAAATCTGAATATGCAATCCAGTTAATGGAAAAGCAAAAAGCTAAGTACACTTACGGTGTTCTTGAAAAGCAATTCAGAAACCTATATGAAAAGGCAGCTGCTACTAAAGGTGTAACAGGTGAAGTGCTTTTACAACTTTGTGAAGCTAGATTAGACAACGTAGTATTCAGAATGGGTATTGCTCCTTCTAGAAGAGCTGCAAGACAAATCGTTTCACACAGACACGTTACTGTAAACGGTGAAGTTGTTAACATTCCTTCTTACCACCTTAAGCCAGGAGATAAAGTTGCTGTTCGTGAGAAATCAAAATCTCTAGAGGCTATCGATCGTTCTTTATCAAACTCTGCTCATGTTTACGAGTGGATCACTTGGAACAACGATACTAAAGAAGGTACTTTTGTTTCAGTACCTGCAAGGATACAAATTCCTGAAAACATCAAAGAACAACTAATCGTTGAGTTGTATAACAAATAAAAATTGACATCAGTCGAAATATGGCAATATTTAATTTTCAAAAGCCCGATAAAGTTATCATGATCGATTCTACCGATTTCCAAGGTAAATTTGAATTCAGACCTTTGGAACCGGGATATGGATTGACTGTTGGTAACGCATTAAGAAGAGTTTTGCTTTCTTCTCTTGAAGGTTACGCAATTACTTCTGTTCGTATCGAAGGAGTTGACCATGAGTTCTCTACAATAGCTGGTGTTGTTGAAGATGTTACTGAGATAATCCTTAACTTAAAACAAGTTCGTTTTAAGCGTCAGATTGACGACATCGATAACGAATCTGTTACTGTATCAGTAACAGGTAAAGATCAGCTGACAGCTGGTGATTTCCAGAAATTTATTTCAGGATTCCAGGTGTTAAACCCTGAGCTTGTTATCTGTAACATGGACAGCAAAATAAACATCAACCTTGAACTTACTATCGAGAAAGGTAGAGGTTATGTGCCTGCAGAAGAGAACAAGAAGCAAAACGCAGCTATAGGAACTATTTTTACAGACTCTATCTTTACTCCTGTAAAGAACGTTAAGTATACAATAGAGAACTTCCGTGTTGAGCAAAAAACCGACTACGAAAAACTGGTTTTTGAAATTATCACCGATGGTTCAATTCATCCTAAAGATGCTCTTACAGAAGCAGCTAAAACGTTAATACACCACTTTATGCTGTTCTCTGATGAAAGAATTACACTTGAGGCCGATGAAATAGCTCAAACAGAATCTTATGATGAAGAATCACTTCACATGAGACAACTGCTTAAAACTAAGCTGGTTGATATGGATCTTTCTGTAAGGGCATTAAATTGTTTGAAAGCGGCTGAAGTTGATACATTAGGAGACTTAGTATCGTTTAATAAAAATGACTTAATGAAGTTCCGTAACTTTGGTAAAAAATCTTTGACCGAGCTTGATGAGCTTGTTGCTTCTAAGAATTTACACTTCGGGATGGATTTAACGAAATATAAATTAGATAAAGAATAATCTGGGCCGTAAAGGTTTTAATTACAGACAGCAATGAGACACGGAAAAAAAGTAAATCATTTAAGCAGGCAAGCTGGTCATAGAAAGTCTATGCTAGCTAACATGGCTTGCTCCCTTATAGAGCACAAGCGTATCAATACGACTGTTGCTAAGGCGAAAGCCCTTAAGCAGTTTGTTGAGCCTCTTGTAACAAAGTCTAAAGAAGATACAACTCACAACAGACGTATCGTTTTCTCTTACCTGAGAAACAAATATGCAGTTACTGAGCTTTTCAGAGAAGTTTCTGCTAAAGTTGGAGATCGTCCGGGTGGATATACTCGTATCATTAAACTTGGTAACCGTCTTGGTGATAACGCTGATATGGCAATGATCGAGTTTGTAGACTTTAACGAACTGTACAACGCTGCTAAGAAAGAAGCTAAGAAAACTACTCGTAGAGGTAGAACTAAAAAAGCTGCTACTACTGCTGAAGCTCCTGCAGCTGAAGCTCCTGCTGTTGATACAGAAGAAAACAAAGAAGCTACTGAATAATCATGGTAAAACTGATTTTTCAATAATATTAAAAAGGATAAACTTTATAGTTTGTCCTTTTTTTTTGACCTGATCAACCCGGTTTTTTAAAGCAATTGATTAGGAAATTTTAGAAAGATAATTTTTTGAAGTAACTTTGCACGCAATACAGCAACAAACATTTATAAATGAAATATTCAAATCGTAACAAAGCCATACTTTTATTAGCAGATGGTACTGTTTTTTATGGTAAATCTATTGGGATTGAAGGAACAGTTTTTGGTGAGGTATGTTTTAATACCGGTATGACCGGTTACCAGGAAATTTTTACAGACCCTTCTTATTTTGGTCAAATTATGGTGGCGTCTAACGCTCACATTGGTAACTACGGTACTAATGAAGAGGATGTAGAGGCTGATCGTGTAATGATTTCGGGTCTGGTTTGTAAAAACTTTAGCTTTAACCATTCGAGAGTTAATTCTACAGAAGGACTGAAAGAGTATTTTGAAAAGAATAACCTTGTAACTATATCTGATGTAGATACAAGAGCACTTGTGAGCTATATACGTGATAACGGTGCTATGAATGCCGCTATCTCTACAGACGGAACTTCTTTAGAAGAGCTTAAAGAGCAACTTGCAGCTGTGCCAAACATGGACGGACTTGAGCTTTCTTCTAAAGTGTCTACTAAAGAGCCTTACTTTGTGGGTAATCCTGAGGCTAAATACAAAGTATCTGCACTTGACCTTGGTATCAAGAAAAACATTCTTAGAAACCTTGTTAAGAGAGACTGTTATGTAAAAGTGTTCCCATACAACTCTACATACGAAGATTTAAAATCGTTTAATCCTGACGGATACTTCCTTTCAAACGGTCCTGGTGACCCGGCTCCGCTAACAGGTGCTCAGGAAGTAGCTAAAAAGATTCTTGAAGAGAACCAACCGGTGTTTGGTATCTGTTTAGGACATCAGGTTTTAGCTTTAGCAAACGGTATAGCTACTTATAAAATGTTTAACGGTCACAGGGGGATTAACCACCCGGTAAGAAACATTCTTACAGGTAAAGGTGAGATTACTTCTCAAAACCACGGTTTTGCCGTAGTGAGAGAAGATCTTGAAAAGAATCCTGAGTTCGAACTTACACACGAGCACATTAACGATGGCACTGTGGCAGGTATGAGAATGAAAAACAAAAACTGTTTCTCTGTACAATACCACCCAGAGGCAAGCCCTGGTCCACACGATGCATCATACCTGTTCAATCAGTTTATTGAGAATATAGAAAAAGCTAAAAACTAAATTTTAAACGCTTTTTTCTAACAAATAATGAATTTGGGCTAATATTTATTAGCCCAAATTCTGTTTATAGAGGTTTTGTAAATGAAATTTACGTTAAGATGCAGAAACTAAAACGATTGCGTTTATAAGTTTTTAAAAATAAGACCTTTTCATTTTTCAAAATGTTTAAATTTGTTTGGTTAACTAAGAAAATAACAAACTAAAAACTATATAATGAGTATTATTATTAAAGTACACGCTAGGCAAATACTGGATTCTCGTGGAAATCCTACAGTAGAAGTTGATGTAATTACAGAAAATGGTATTCTTGGTAGGGCGGCTGTTCCTTCAGGAGCTTCTACAGGAGAGCACGAGGCAGTAGAGTTGCGTGATGGCGGTAAGTCTTATATGGGTAAAGGCGTGCTTAAAGCCGTTGAGAATGTAAATACAAAACTTGCAGGTGAGATAGTGGGGATGTCTGTTTTTGAACAAAACTCTATAGACAAAGCCATGATTGACCTTGATGGTACTGCTAATAAATCTAACTTAGGTGCTAACGCTATTCTTGGTGTGTCTCTTGCAGTGGCAAAAGCTGCAGCAAACGAACTGGGTATGCCGTTATACAGATATGTAGGTGGTGTTTCTGCTAATACACTTCCGGTTCCAATGATGAATATCATTAACGGAGGTTCGCATTCAGATGCTCCTATTGCTTTCCAGGAGTTTATGATTATGCCTGTAAAAGCAAACAACTTTACTCATGCAATGCAAATAGGTACTGAGGTTTTCCATAACCTTAAAAAAGTACTTCATGACAGAGGTTTAAGTACTGCTGTAGGTGATGAGGGAGGTTTTGCTCCAAACCTTGCAGGTGGTACAGAGGATGCTCTTGATACAATTAAGAAAGCTGTAGAGAATGCAGGTTACAAGTTTGGTGACGAAGTAATGATTGCTCTTGACTGTGCTGCATCAGAATTCTATGTAAACGGTAAATATGACTATAGTAAGTTTGAAGGTACCGAAGGTAAAGTAAGAACTTCTCAGGAGCAGGCAGATTACCTTGCAGAACTTGCGGGTAAATACCCTATCATCTCTATTGAAGATGGTATGTATGAGGATGACTGGGAAGGTTGGAAATACCTTACAGAGAAAATAGGTGATAAAGTTCAGCTTGTTGGTGACGATTTATATGTTACAAACGTAGAGCGTTTATCAAGAGGTATTGAGCAGGGTATTGCTAACTCAATCCTTATTAAAGTAAACCAAATTGGTACACTTACAGAAACTATCGCAGCTGTGAATATGGCTCACAATGCAGGATATACATCTGTAATGTCTCACCGTTCGGGAGAGACTGAAGATAATACTATCGCTGATTTAGCTGTTGCACTTAATTGCGGACAGATTAAAACAGGTTCTGCTTCACGTAGTGACCGTATGGCGAAGTACAACCAGCTTCTTAGAATTGAAGAAGAACTTGCCGAAGTGGCTTACTTCCCTAAAGAAAGAGCTTTTAAAGTTAAAAGATAATACAATAAGCTTACTTAAGCTTTGCTTGTGCAAAAGCGCCTTCGTATTTACGGAGGCGCTTTTTTTTATTCGATTAATACAAATTCTAAATCAAAAGCTTCAAATACTCATCTGTTATCAATAAATCAAATTGAAATCATAAATTTGTTAATGACAATTAATGTGTTGCATATGAAGTTTTTAAAAACCCTTGCCGTAATAACCTTATTTCTGTTTAACTGTACTGTTTTTTCCCAAAACAGGGTGCTGGATAGTCTGTTAAATCAGTTAGACAAAGCTTCTACAGATAAACAAAAGGCAGAACTGCTTAATGCAGTGTCGTCAGAATATGTAGAGAACAATCCGGAATTGATGATGCAGTATGCTCAAAAGGCATTAAAGCTCTCTAAGCAGAAAAACTTCAGGAAGGATGAAGGAGAGGCCTGGTTTAATTTAGGTAATGCTAATATTATGCTGAGCAGGTATACCGAAGCTTTAAAGAGCTTTACTAATGCTCAGGATATTTTTGAACAACTCTTACCCGAGGCAGCAGATAAAAAAGACGAAATAAAGGCAAATTTGGCTAAAACCTACGGGAGTATAGGTATAGTGTGTTCGGAACAAAATAATTATGCGGGTTCGCTCGAATATTATTTTAAAGCACTAAAGCTTTATAAGGAAGCAAAACAGCAGGAAATAGTATTAAGATTGTATAACAATATAGGTATTGTTTATAAAGCCCAAAAGGAATATGATAAAGCTTTGGAGTACTTTAATAAAGCACTTGCTATACAAAAAGAGATTGGTGATAGTAGTAGTGCAATAACCATTACTAATATTGGTAATATTTATCTTCTTGAAAACAAACCCGAACAAGCATTGGCTTCTTTTCAGGAGGCTTTAGCGATATTTAATGAGCACGAAAACAAAAGAGGTTTGGGCGAGCTATACAATGCTATGGGACAGTATTATGAAAAGACAGGTAAGTATGTAAGGGCCGAGGAAAATTATTATAAAGGGCTGAATGTTTTTGAGGATGTAAGCGAGAAATATGGCGCATCAGCATCGCTGGCTTATCTGGGTGATCTCTATGCGAAACAGGGTAATGATACTAAGGCGCTGGAGTATTTA
The DNA here is from genome assembly GCF_009741375.1 of Flavobacterium rakeshii. Taxonomy (GTDB): domain Bacteria; phylum Bacteroidota; class Bacteroidia; order Flavobacteriales; family Flavobacteriaceae; genus Flavobacterium; species Flavobacterium rakeshii. The sequence goes on along the minus strand of NZ_WOWP01000024.1, from coordinate 139,860 downwards.
GGGAAATCATCTGTATATGCCGAAGAAATAGGGGTACTGGAGCAGGTAAAATCGTCTGAAAAGAGTATAAGCGAACTGTATGAGAAAAAGGGCGATTATAAACAGGCTCTGATTCACTATAAGAAATTTGAAAAGGCAAAAGACAGTATTAATAATGCCGAGAATATTAAAAACATGGTTCGTGAAGAAATGAACTATGAAATGGAACGCAAGGCCGAAATGCAAAAGGCTGAGGCCGATAAAAAGCAGGCGATTTATAATGAGGAGGTAAAACGCCATAATCAGCAGATGTTCTTTGTGGTGCTGTTCATTCTGTTACTTTTCGGGATAGCCTTTTTAGTGTCTAACAGGCGTCAGCTTAAAAAAACACTTACATTGCAAAAGGAATTGGCGGAGTATGAGCAAAAGGCACTCCATTTGCAAATGAATCCGCATTTTGTGTTTAACTGTCTGGGATCTATATCCAGTTTTATTGTGCAAAACGGTACCGATTCGGCCATTAAATACCTCTCCAAGTTCTCTAAATTAATGCGTTTAACACTGGAGTACTCTAAAGAGTCACTTATCCCTATTGATAGTGAGATTGAGGGGTTGCGTAATTACCTGGAGCTTGAGCAGCTTAGATTTAATAATCTTTTTGAGTTTACGATAACCAAAGATCCCGATATTGAAGATGATATGGCTATTCCGCCATTATTGTTGCAGCCGTTTGTGGAAAATGCTATTTTGCACGGACTGGTTCCTAAAAAAGAAAAAGGAGTAATAAAAGTTGATTTTGCTTTAGATGGAGAAAAACTCATTTGTACGGTTACTGATAACGGTATAGGTTTTACTAAATCAAAAGAAATGAAAGTCAATTCGGTTACAGTACATAAATCAATGGCTTTAGAAATAACCCGTAAAAGGCTGGAAGTAATACAGGCATTTACCTCAAAAACCTCAAAGGTTGAAATTGAAGATATGATGACGAGCGAAGGGCAATCAGGAGGGACAAGAATAGTTTTAAATTTACCAATACAGTACGCAACTAACTAATATGATAACAGCTTTACTAATAGACGACGACAGTAATTTAAGGAACGGTATGAAAGGGCTATTGTCTCTTTATGCTCCGGATATAGAAATAGTAGGTGAGGCCGATAGTGTGAAAACGGGTATTAGTGCTATTGAATACCATCAGCCCAATGTGGTGTTCCTGGATATTTTACTGGGTGACGGAACCGGTTTTGATATACTGGAACAGGTAATGCAACGCAAAGGCAGGTTGTCCTGTCACGTGGTGTTTATTACGGCGCACGAACAGTATGCAGTAAAGGCATTCCGTTTTAGTGCTCTGGATTATTTGCTTAAACCTGTTGATCCCGAAGATTTGAATAACGTGGTCGATAAAATAAAAAAGACACTGTCGGCATCTGATAATTATGCGCATATTGACCTGTTGCTGGAGAATATAAGCAAGAAGGTGGATAAATTTAAAAGGATAGCGCTTTCTACTTCCGATGGAATTCATCTTTTTGAGGTAAAGGATATCATTCGTTGTGAATCGCAGGATAATTATACTAAGTTTTATATAAAAGACAGTAAGCCTATACTGATAGCTAAAACGCTTAAGGAGTATGAGGATTTGTTGTCAGAACACGGTTTTGAACGCATACATCAGTCGCACTTAATAAACCTGGCCTACTTAAAGTCATACATCAAAAAAGACGGAGGTTATGCTGTTATGGCAGATAATAGCCATTTGCCTATCAGTCAGCGTAAAAAAGAACGTCTTCAGGAGCTGTTAAAGTCAATGTAGAAGCGAATTCTAACTGGGAGTTAGCAAATTCTAAACGACGGGTGCGCAGAGAAGCATAAAAAAATATATTTGGGAAACCGATTAACCGCACACATATATAAACTAACATGAAAAAGAAACTACTTTACTTATTACTCTTATTCTCGGGTATTGCCAGTGCCCAGATAGTGAATATACCCGATGCTAATTTTAAGAACTGGCTTTTGTCTGCAAATACGTCAAATGATATTGCAAAGGATGAGAATGGTGCAGCAATTAAAATAGATCAGAATAATGATTATCAAATTCAGGAAAGTGAAGCGCTTTTAGTGTGGAATTTAAATTTGCAAGACTCAGGAATGAGTGATGCTACGGGTTTGGAATATTTCACTAATTTGAGAAGTTTAGAGTGTGCCAATAATAGCGATCTTGTTTATTTAGACTTGTCGAGTTTAATTAATTTAGAAGATTTTAATTGTGATGGAGGGACGCCATTACAGTTTTTAAGTTTTGCCGGATTGCTAAACCTTCAATATGTATACTTGTATGGAACTAGTCTTACTACAGTTGATTTTGCAGGGGTTACTTCTTTAGAGTATTTAGGTATTCACCATGCTCCGTTAACTGATTTAGATTTTTCTGAAATGATAAACTTGCAGGAACTGTCAATTCTTGATACTGATTTAGTAAATGTTGATTTAAGTGAGTCACCATTATTATCTAAAATTGATTTTATAGACAATAGTTTACTTGAAACAATGAGTATTAAAAATGGCGCAGTTATACCTAACCCTGCAGATATTCATATAGATAATAATAACCCGTTGCTTAATTTTATTTGTATTGATGAAGATGAATTGTCACAAATTGAATTGGTTGACGGTATAGAGAACATTGTTGTGAGTACGTACTGCACTTTTACACCCGGAGGCGATTATAATACTATAACCGGTACAGCTGTTTTTGATGCTGATAGTGATGGTTGTGGTCCTGAGGACTTTCCTTACTCTTTTGTGAAATTGAGTATTAGTGATGGTGTTGAAGGTGGTTATACTTTTACAGGTATAAACGGGGAGTATAGTTTTTACACTCAGGATGGTAATTTTACAGTGGTTCCTGAGTTTGAGGATAACTGGTTTACAGTAACTCCTGCTTATGTAAACTTTCCTGTTGTAGATAATTCGGTTTCAGTTCAAAACTTTTGTATAGAGCCAAATGGGGTTCATAACGATGTAGAGGTGGTTATGGTTCCTATAACTCCGGCAAGACCGGGTTTTGATGCCGTTTATAAAATAGTGTATAAAAACAAAGGTAATCAGGTTGTATCAGGTACTGTGGGATGTGAATGGGATTATCAAACACTTACTCCGATTGTTTTAAGTCCGATGGCCGATGATATAACTCCCGGGGTATACGGGTGGAATTATACAAACCTACAGCCTTTTGAGAATAGGGAGATATTAATGACTCTGCATGTAAATGGCCCGACAGATACACCTGCTGTTAATATTGATGATGTATTGCCATTTACCGCAAATATAGATGGAGGTGCAGATGAAAACCCTAATAATAACCAATATATATTTAATCAAACTGTTGTAGGTTCTTTTGATCCTAACAATATCATTTGTATTGAAGGCGAGACATTACCATCAAATGCAATAGGAGACTATTTACATTATGTGGTTAATTTTGAGAATACAGGTACTGCACCGGCATCTTTTATAGTTGTGAAACATGTTATAAATGAAGCTGATTTTGATATTAATTCAATTCAGATTTTAAACAGCTCGCATCAGGTAGAAGCCAGGATTCAGGATAATGTCATTGAATTTATTTTTGATAATATAAACCTTAATGCTGCCGATCATGGTAATATACTGTTCAAACTAAAATCGAAACAGGATTTACAGGAAGGCGATAATGTAATGAATGAAGCCGGTATTTATTTTGATTACAATCTTCCGGTAGCGACTAACCAGGCGGTAACTGAGTTTGAGGATATAATGGGACTTGATGACTTTACAAAAGATAATTCGATTAAAGTGTATCCTAATCCGGCAAAAGATGTATTGAGTGTTCAGGGAGATGTAAATCTGCGCTCTGTGAGCCTGTATGATATTCAGGGTAGATTATTACAAACTGTAATGCCAAATGATGTTCAGGCTACTTTAGATATCTCTACGAGAGCAAAAGGTATTTACTTCCTTAAAGTGACTTCTGATAAAGGGGTTAAGGTTGAAAAAGTGATAAAAGAATAAAAGATAAAAGTAAACTTCATGTTGAGAGGTCGGTGTTTTTTAAATACCGGCCTTTTGTTTCTTCTTTTTGATAAAAGCGAACTTTCAGATAATTAATGGTTTAGTGTTGTTTGGATAATTAAAAAATAGATTTTTAACACTAAAAGAGGTGTTAATATTGCATATTTTTCAATATTGTTAGCTTCAAACTATTAACTTTTGTTTTTTATATGCAGATTTAACGATTTTAATAAGTAATTTTCTTCCTAAATAAATTGTAATTTATTAAATTCGCAGGAATATAATTTTACAAACAAAAATAAACTCAAATAACATCATGTCAAATATCGCTATATTGGAAATTGATGGCAAAAAATATGAGTTTCCGGTAATCGTGGGAACTGAAAATGAAGTAGCTATCGATATTAATAAACTTAGAGGCGAAACCGGCGCCATAACAATTGATCCGGGGTATAAAAACTCAGGTTCATGTACAAGTAATATTACCTTTTTAGATGGAGAGCAGGGAATATTACGTTACAGAGGTTACTCAATTGAGGATCTTGCCGAAAAATCTAATTTTTTAGAAGTAGCTTACCTTTTAATTTTCGGAGAACTTCCTACTGCTGCTCAGATAGAGAAATTTGAGAAAGACATAAGAAAATACACGCTTGTTAATGAGGAAATGAAAAACATCATTGATGGTTTCCCAAGAACAGCTCACCCAATGGGAGTGTTAGCATCTTTAACAAGTGCGCTTACTGCATTTAACCCTAAATCAGTTAATGTAGACAACGAAAAAGAAATGTATGAGGCAGTATGTAAAACTATGGCTAAGTTCCTGGTTATTGCTACATGGACATACAGAAAAAATATGGGTTACCCGTTAAACTACTACGATAACACTAAAGGATATGTAGAGAACTTTATGCGTTTAATGTTTGAGCTTCCTACAGGTCCTTACAAAATGAACCCTGTTGTGGTTAATGCACTTGATAAGCTATTTATCCTTCACGCAGATCACGAACAAAACTGTTCTACATCTACAGTAAGAATGGTAGGTTCATCACACGCTGGTTTATTTGCTTCAATTTCTTCGGGTGTATCTGCATTATGGGGACCACTTCACGGTGGTGCTAACCAAGCAGTACTTGAAATGCTTGAGGCTATCCAGAAAGACGGGGGAGATGTTGAGAAATTCCTTGCTAAGGCAAAAGATAAAAACGATCCATTCCGTTTAATGGGCTTCGGTCACAGAGTTTATAAAAACTTTGACCCAAGAGCAAGAATCATCAAAAAAGCTGCAGACGAAGTTCTTGCAGATCTTGGTGTAGATGATCCGGTACTTGATATCGCTAAGAAATTAGAAAAAGCAGCTCTTGAGGATGAATACTTCAAATCAAGAAACCTATATCCTAACGTAGATTTCTATTCAGGAATCATTTACAGGGCTATGGGTATACCTACAGAAATGTTTACAGTTCTTTTTGCAATCGGTCGTTTACCGGGTTGGATTGCTCAATGGAAAGAAATGAGAGTAAACAAAGAGCCTATCGGTCGTCCAAGACAGGTTTACACCGGAAGTCCGCTTAGAGATTTTACAGATATTAATAACAGGTAATCAATCCTGTATTATATATAAAAGTCCTGCATTGCAGGACTTTTTTGTTGGTATATTATCAATTTGCAGTAAATTTAGATAAGCTCTGTTGAAAAATTGATAATATTTAAACTAACATCGTGGTAAATGTTTATAATTAAGGGGCATTTTCTATATTTGCCAAAAAGCCAGAAACCATGTTGAATCTGAATATTAAAAATGAAACATCACGATTAAGGGCTGTGATATTAGGGACAGCTATAAGTAACGGACCTACACCACAGGTACACGAGGCTTACGATCCTAAATCACTGGAGCATATACTTGCCGGTACATATCCGGTAGAAGAAGATATGGTCAACGAAATGGAAGCCTTTAATGAAGTGTTTAAGAAATATGACGTTAAGGTTTATAGACCTGAAATTATAGAGAACTACAACCAAATATTTAGTCGTGATATTGGGTTTGTTATTGAAGATGTATTTATAAAAGCCAATATACTGCCTGATAGGGAAAGAGAGCTGGAAGCTATACAGTATGTGATAGACCAGATAGATCCTGTTAAAGTAGTGCGTCCTCCCGAGGAAGTTCATATTGAAGGGGGAGATGTTATGCCCTGGAACGATCATATATTTATAGGTACCTACAAGGGTAGCGATTATAAAGATTATATTACTGCCCGTACCAATATGCAGGGGGTGAATTATATTAAAGAGCTTTTTCCTAATAAAATAGTTAAAGAGTTTGATTTAGTTAAGTCTAAAATAGAACCAAGGGATAATGCACTTCACCTTGATTGCTGTTTCCAGCCTATTGGTGCAGATAAAGGTATTATATACAAAAGCGGTTTCCGTGAAGAGGCAGATTATATGTATCTTGTTAATCTCTTTGGAAGAGAAAATCTTTTCCATATAGAAAGAGAGGAAATGTATAACATGAACTCTAACGTATTCTCTATAGCTCCGGATGTTGTTGTGGTTGAAAAGAACTTTACAAGGCTAAAAAAATGGCTTCTTGAAAAAGGCTTTACGGTGGAAGAAGTTCCTTATGCTGAAATAGCAAAACAGGAAGGTTTATTAAGATGTTCAACATTACCGCTTATAAGGGATTAATAATATCCGTAAATTTATATTATGAGACAGATTACTGATACTATATTAATGATACGTCCGGTTGCTTTCAGGATGAATGAGCAAACCGCGGTAAATAACTATTACCAAAAGGTTATGGATAACCTTTTGCCGGATACGGTAAATGCTAAAGCGCAGCAGGAGTTTGATGCTTTTGTAGATAAGCTTAGAGCTGTTGGGGTAAATGTGGTAGTTGTGGATGATACAGTTGATCCAGATACTCCCGATTCGATATTTCCTAACAACTGGGTGTCTTTCCATGAAAATGGAGATGTAGCGCTTTATCCTATGTTTGCAGAGAACAGACGTTTAGAAAGAAGAGAAGATATACTTGACCTTTTGGAAGAGAAAGGTTTTCCTATTGAGAATATAGTAGATTATACATCGGCAGAGGAAGATGATATTTTCCTTGAAGGCACAGGAAGTATAGTGCTTGACAGGCAAAATCAAAAAGCTTACTGTGCACTGTCTCCAAGGGCGGAAGAAGAGTTGTTTATTGAGTTTTGTGAAGACTTTGAGTATACTCCGGTTATATTTGAGGCGTTCCAAACAGTAAACGGTGAGCGTAAACACATTTATCATACTAATGTTATGATGTGTGTGGCTGAAACTTTTGCAGTTATTTGTGCTGAGTGTATTGATGACAAGAAAGAGCGTAAAATGGTGCTGGATAACCTTAAGTCAGACGGGAAAGAAGTTATTCTTTTAACAGAGCAGCAACTAAACCATTTTGCAGGAAACATGCTACAGGTTAGAGGCAATAATAATAAGAGTTATCTCGTTATGAGTGCTTCGGCTTATCAGGTTTTAACAAAAGACCAGATTGCAAAAATTGAAAAACATACAGAGATTTTAAGTTCAAGCTTAGATACTATTGAGGCCTGTGGCGGCGGGAGTGCCCGTTGCATGATGGCCGAGGTGTTTTTAACTAAAGAATAAATATGCTGTCTAAAAAAACAAAATACGGATTAAAGGCTCTTATCTACATTGCGAAGCATTCGGGTACAGAGCCTGTCCTTATTTCCGAAATTTCGGATAACGAGCGTATACCTAAAAAATTTCTTGAGGCTATATTGCTTGATTTGAAAAAACACGGAATATTAGGTTCCAAAAAAGGAAAGGGTGGAGGATACTATCTCCTAAAAGATCCTAACGAAATTACTGCCGCTACACTTATCAGGGTATTAGACGGACCTCTTGCTATGTTACCATGTGTTAGCCTTAATTATTACGAAAAGTGCGATGATTGCCCTGATGAAGCAAAGTGTAACCTGAATAAATTTATGGCTCAGGTAAGGGACAATACCCTTAGTTTACTGCAGCAAAAGTCCTTATATGACTTAGCTAAATTATAACAATAAAAAAAAATTTTGTTATTAGTCTAGTATTTCTATAGACTAATGGTATATTTGTCTCCTGAAACTAAAGAGATTATAGTATGCTTGATTTAATAAAGGCAAAAAAGAGCTTTTCGCTAAAGGATAGCCCAAAGATTTCGGCAATAAAAGCAGTGACATGGCGTATAGTAGGAACTATAGATACCATGATTATTTCCTATATACTTACAGGTAATATTACCATTGCATTTTCTATAGGTAGTGTAGAGGTAATGTCTAAAATGTTTCTTTACTTTTTACATGAAAGGGCTTGGGCCAGATTAACCAGAAAGAATAGCGATAATGGAGAAGTTAAAGTATCTGAATAAAGAGTTACAGGGTAAAACTATACAGGATGCCCTGGCATTTGTTTTGGAGAATTTTGAAGGTAAAAAAGTATTCTCTACATCATTTGGTATAGAAGACCAGTTGCTAACGCATTATGTTGCCCCACATTTTGAGAAGCTTTCGGTATTTACATTAGATACCGGCAGGCAGTTTAATGAAACGTATGAAGTGTTTCATAAAACCCAGAAAAAATATCCTGAGCTGCATATTGAAACTTTCTTCCCTGAGGAGAAAGATGTAATGGAATATGTAGCCAGTAACGGTATAAACGGGTTTTACGACAGTATTGAGAAAAGAAAGTCGTGTTGTTACATGCGTAAAGTAAAGCCGTTGCAAAGGGCTATTAAGGGAGCCGGCTTATGGATAACAGGATTACGTGTCGAACAGTCTCAAAATAGAGAGAGTATGGAGTTTTTAGAATGGGACGAGGCTAATCAGTTGGTAAAATACAATCCGTTATTGCATTATTCCCTTAAACAGGTAGAAGAGGAAATAAACGAATATAAAGTTCCTGTGAACAGTTTGTACAAAAAAGGTTTTTTAAGCATTGGTTGTGCACCATGTACCAGAGCCCTGGCTGAAGGCGAAGATTTCAGAGCCGGACGCTGGTGGTGGGAAAACGGAAAAAAAGAGTGCGGACTACATATTCATCAGGAGAAAAATTATTAATCATGACACATATACAATCACATCTTAAGACATTAGAAGATGAAAGTATTTATATAATAAGGGAGGTAGTATCTCAGTTTCAAAAACCGGTGCTGCTTTTCTCAGGAGGTAAAGACTCCATAACACTTGCCCGATTGGCTCAAAAAGCTTTTTATCCGGCAAAAATTCCGTTTCCGTTCCTGCATATTGATACAGGGCATAACTTTCCCGAAACGATTGAGTTTAGGGATCAGTTAGTAGAGGAATTGGGGGTAGAGCTTATTGTGCGCTATGTACAGGATAGTATTGACCAGAAAAAGGTTCAGGAAGAAACCGGTAAATATGCCAGTCGTAATTCCCTGCAAACGGTAACGTTACTGGATGCTATTGAGGAATTTGGTTTTGATGCCTGTATGGGTGGTGCAAGACGTGATGAGGAGAAATCACGTGCTAAAGAACGTATCTTCTCTGTAAGAGATGATTTCGGTCAGTGGGATTCAAAAAAACAACGTCCGGAACTGTTTAATATCCTTAACGGAAAAATTCATTTTGGAGAAAACGTAAGAGCTTTTCCTATAAGTAACTGGACAGAGGAAGATGTGTGGAATTATATCGCTCAGGAAGGTGTTGGCCTGCCAACTATATATTTTGCCCATAACCGTAAACTGGTTAAAAGAGATGGAGCTTTCCTAGCACATTCTGACTATCTTAATCTGGTAGATACTGATGAGATTGTTGAAACAACAGTACGTTTCAGAACCGTAGGAGATATGACCTGTACGGCAGCATTTGTGTCTGAAGCTAATACGATACCGGATATTATGTTTGAAAATAAATCTTCCAAATCATCAGAACGTGGTGCAAGAATTGACGATAAACGATCTGAGGCAGCATTGGAACAAAGAAAGAAAGGAGGGTATTTTTAATATGGATTTACTTAGAATTAATACTGCCGGAAGTGTAGACGACGGCAAGAGTACGCTTATTGGGCGCTTTTTGAACGACAGTAACGCACTAACTATAGAACAGGAAGAATTAATAGAAAGAAAAACTAAGGAGAAAGGTCTTGATGATCTTGACTTTTCGGTTATAACAGATGGTCTTATTGCAGAAAGAGAGCAGGGTATTACTATTGATGTAGCCCATATATACTTCTCTTCACAGAAGCGTAAGTTTATCATTGCCGATAGTCCGGGGCACGTAGAGTATACCCGTAACATGGTTACCGGAGCGTCAAACTCTGAGGTGTCAATCATACTTATTGATTCAAGAAAAGGATTGCTGGAACAAACCTACAGGCATTACTTTATCAGTAACCTGCTGCGTTTAAAAACGGTTGTACTGTGTATTAATAAAATGGACCTAGTAGATTATAGTGAAGATACCTATCTTACTATTGCTGCCGAGATTAATAAAATGACATCGAGGTTTGGCTATAAGCCGGATATTCATATACTACCTATAAGTTCGCTTAAGGGAGATAATGTTGTGCTGCACTCTGATAATATGCCGTGGTATAGCGGGCAAACCCTATCGGAAGTATTACATAATATTAAACCGGGAGAGGCCGAAGTGGCCGATTTTAGGTTTGATGTACAGCAGGTACTACATGTGCAGAATAAAGAGTTTACAGATTACAGAGCTTATGCCGGTAGGGTAATTAGCGGAAGTGTATCTGTAGGTGATGAGGTTACTGTATTGCCGTCTGGTATAAAAAGTGAGGTGGTAGAACTTCGCAGGTTCACCAATACCCAACAGGAGGTGAAAACAGGTGAATCAATTCAGTTACGACTTAAGGATGATGTGGATGTAAGCCGCGGAATGATACTGGTTAAAAATGAAGAAGAGAGTTTGCTGTCAAAAGAGATAAGTGCAAAACTGGTTTGGCTTGATGAAAAACAATCGGTGCCGGGAGGAAGGTATTTACTACAGTCAGGTACGCGAGTGGTGCAATGTAAACTTCAGCAGATAGAAGCGGTTATCCCGCCGGAAAATCCTGAAGAATTACACGAGGCTACAAACCTTAAACTTAATGATATTGCTAAAGTAGCTATAAAAACAGCTGCTCCGGCTTTTCTTGATGCGTTTGAAAATAACAGGCTAAATGGTGCCTTTATTTTAATAGATCCGCAAACCAACAACACAGTGGGGGTTGGCTTTTCGGATTAAGAGTCTTTATAAATAAGTAGCCCCGCAATTGCGGGGCTTTTTTTATTTTAGAGATATGGTACTCAGTATATTTACTACAGAGCTACTTATGTATTGTATACCTATGGCGATTACTATAAAGCCTATTATTCTTGAAATGGCTACAATACCCGATGCTCCCAGTATTCTGGAAAGGTAATGGGCACTTCGCATTACTAAAAATATAACTACGGCAACTGCAGCTATAGCTACACAGGTAATAATTTTTTGTGATATTTCGGGAGAATCCTGATACAATGCTATAAGTAATGACATAGATCCCGGTCCGGCAAGCATAGGTATTGCTAACGGGGTAAGGGCAATGTCGTTTCTTTTTTGAGCATCGTTTGCTACTTTTTTATTTACACCTCTTGTTTTGCTAAACTTTCCTGTTAACAGTGCAAATCCCGAATTTACAATGATAAGTCCTCCTGCAATACGAAGGGCATCTATACTAATCCCAAAAAAAGCAAGGATGTACTGCCCTATAAAGAAGGAGATAATAAGGATTATAAAAACGTTAATGGCTGTCCAGAAGGAAATACGTGAACGTTCGGCCATTGAGTCATCCTGGGTTAGTCCAACAAAAATAGGTACTGCCCCTAGCGGGTTAATTACCGAAAAGAGTGCAGCAAAAATGTAAATGAATAATTCCATGAAAGGTTGTTTATTTTGTTTTCAGGGTAAATTTAATAAGAAAATATGGGCTTTGCGAAATCATGTATTTATTATAGCATTAATAATTTCGTTATTTTTAATGCCAAAACCACACTATGAAAACAAAAATATTACCATTTATTATACTGTTTTTAATGCAGGTTCATGTTATGGCCCAAAGTGTTTCGGGTTATGTTTATGATGCAGCCGGAGATTTTCCGCTCGAAGGAGCTTTCGTTTATCTTGACGGTACTACCTATTCTGCAAGTACTGATTCTGAAGGTGCTTTTACTATTAATGTAGGTCAGCAATTGTCGGCAGCTTTAGTTGTAAAATATATAGGATACCAAACTGCAATTATAGAAAATCCGTTTTCCTATCAGTCTAAAATAAAGATTACTTTAAAAGAAGATACCATTAAAATGGATGAACTCGTAATTAGCGGTGAAACGGCTTTTAGCAGAAAAGAAATGCTTACAGTTTTCAGGGAACAGTTTTTAGGGAAAACCAAAGCGGGAAATTCCTGTAAAATACTTAATGAGGATGATATAAGACTGTACTATGAGGTTGCGACAAATACGCTAAAGGCAGAATCGGATAAGCCCATTCGTATTCAGAATAAAAGATTAAAGTATAATGTAGAGTTTGATTTAGCCGATTTTCAGGTGCATTATACAAAGAAGACGCTTTCCCCTTTTTCAATGCAAACCAGTTTTTATGCAGGCACCAGTTTTTTTAAGGATGTATCTGAAAAGGAAAATATCAAGAAAAAGAGAGATGAAGTTTATAGGGGTTCATTACTACATTTTATGCGTACCATAGCCAGTAACAGATGGACTGAAGAACATTATGGTTTGTTTGTGGAAAGTATGCCTGTTAATCCAGCCGATTATTTCAAGGTAACTGATACCTTAGATTATAAAAAAGTAACCTGTTTAAAAACTACAGTAAAAGTCATAGAAAGGCATGTGGGTGTTAGGATGACAGGAATGACTAGCCGTGAAGCTGAAAAAGCTTTACAAGCCCCTAAAGAAAGAAAAATACGATTTGCTGTTTTGCAGGATCAGGTAAATCAGTCGTTTTTTGAACTGAATGCCGATCATTTTTATATTGGTGAAAACGGACTGTTCTGGCCAATATCCAGTATTATTTTTGGAGGGTATTTTGGCGAACTGAAAGTGGGTGATATGCTGCCGGCAGATTATACCTATACTGCTGATTAGTGTAGTATGTTATCGTTTGGCTAAAGTGATATGAATACAGATATTCTTTCTGTATTTTTGGAATAAATGATATTGTTATGAAAACAGAAAAGAAAACACTTGTTATGGGAGCTTCTGTTAATCCCGATAGATATGCTTACAGGGCTGTAAAAATGCTGCAACAGCATGGCCATCCTGTAGTAGCTGTAGGGAAAAAGGAAGATAACCTTGACGGATTACATATAGAAAAGGAGCTTATAGATTTTGACGGAGTAGATACGGTAACACTATATCTTAACCCTATGAACCAGCAAAAATACTACAACTACATTATCGGGCTAAAACCAAAAAGAGTAGTGTTTAATCCCGGTACCGAAAATCCTGAGTTTTATACATTACTTAAAGAGCATAATATTGAGGTAGAGGTTGCCTGTACTCTTGTTATGCTGTCGCTGGGAAATTATTAGGTTCAGCTTTTTTACTGATGCATAGTAACAGTATAAAAGTAATTAGTCCGTTTATAATTATCAGTTCGTTGTCAAACACGTAGTTGCCAAACAACAGTTTTGAGTTCATACTAAGCAGTAGGGTTATAAATGGTGATGCTATACATACTAATGGGGTGAGTTTATCTCTTAGCGTAAGTTTTTTCATTATTAAACCAAAGGCATATAAGCCAAGTAACGGGCCGTAAGTATAAGAAGCAATCCTGAATATCATACTTACAACAGAAGCATCGTTAATAGCATTAAATACAATAATTACTAAAAACATAAGGAAAGAGAATGAAATGTGTACCCAATGCCTTGTTCTTACAACATTAGGTTTGTTGGCATTTTCAGTTTTATCCATTCCTAAGAAGTCCACACAAAAAGAGGTTGTAAGTGCTGTTAATGCCGAATCGGTAGTGGCAAAGGTTGCTGCTGTAAGCCCTAGCAGGAAAATTACCGAAGGAACCAGTGACAGGTGATGGAAAGCAATTTCAGGGAAAAGTAAATCGGTTCTTGGTGTGCCGTTAACAGTAGGTACACTTAATCCGTTTTTATTGGCATAAATATATAGCAGAGCTCCAACTCCAAGGAAGAAAAGGTTAATTACAACAAAAATACCTGTAAAAGTAAACATGTTTTTTTGTGCCTCGCCAATGTTCTTGCAGCTCAGGTTTTTCTGCATAAGATCCTGATCGAGTCCAACCATGGCTATGGTAACAAATATTCCGCCTAAAATCTGTTTAATAAAATGATAACGGCTGGTTATGAAATCTTCAAAAAAGAATATTTTGGAATAATTACTCTGTTTAACGGTTTCAAAAGCCTGTGGAAGGCTAAGCTCTAAACTGTCGCATATAAAATATATGGTAAAGAATACCGATGAAACTATAAAAAAGGTTTGAAGTGTATCGGTAATGATAATAGTTTTCAGTCCGCCTTTATAGGTGTATGCAAAAATAAGGAGGAGGGATATTAATACTGTTGCCCAAAACGGAATTCCAAAGGCATCAAACACATAACGCTGCAATACAATAACCACAAGGTATAACCTGAATGCCGAGCCAATCGTGCGGCTTATAAGGAAAATCATGGCTGCGGTTTTATAACTGTACTGCCCAAGGCGTTTCTCTATATAACCGTATATGGATGTAAGGTTTAACCTGTAGTAGAGGGGGAGCAATACTTTTGCAATAAGTATAAAACCTATGGCATTACCCAATACAAACTGGAAGTATTTAAACTGCTCTCCGTTTGGTGAGCCTACTTCGCCGGGAACGGATATAAAGGTAACTCCCGAAAGGGCAGTTCCTATCATTCCAAATGCAACCAAATACCATTTTGAGCTTTTATTGGCTTTAAAAAAGGCGTCGTTACCGCTATCTTTATTGCTTACCAGCCTTGATATGGCTATTAATACTCCAAAGTATACTATTATTATGGATAGGATGGTTATTGGCTGCATAGAATTAGTTTATATACAAAACAAATAAAAAATATTACAATATACTCACAATTTACAGGTTTTGTACATTTGCATTTATGGAAATGTCTTCAAAATTACTGGAAAGGGCAGTGGCTGAAATTTCTCAGTTACCGGGTATAGGGAAACGTACAGCCTTAAGGCTGGCATTACATTTATTAAAGCAACCGAAAGAACAGACAGAGCATTTAACGGATGCGATATTAAAAATGCGTGATGATATTCGGTTTTGCAGGGAATGCCACAATATATCTGATGTTGAGGTATGCGAAATTTGCAGTAACCTTTCCAGAGACAAATCGATTGTTTGTGTTGTAGAGGATATAAGGGATGTAATGGCTATTGAGAATACCGGTCTATTTAAGGGAATATACCATGTTTTGGGAGGTAAAATATCTCCTATTGATGGTGTAGGTCCAAGTCAGCTTAATATACCTACACTGGTTGAGAAGGTTAAAAACGGTACGGCAAAAGAACTTATTTTTGCCCTTAGCTCTACTATGGAGGGTGATACTACCAACTTTTATATTTACAAACAGATAAAAGATTGTGATGTAGTGCTTTCGGCTATAGCCAGAGGTATATCTGTAGGAGATGAACTGGAGTTTGCAGATGAGGTTACTCTGGGAAGAAGTATTATCCATAGAGTGCCTTTTGAAAACAGCCTAAAGAATCACTAAGTCTATTTTTTCTTTTTCTTGTTGCCTGATGACTGACTAGGAAAACCACGTGATGAGAATTTACGTGTTTCTACACGTTTTTCCTTTATATTCAGATTGAACTTAACATTGGTAATAGTATCTGGTATTGCCTCGATACTTCTGTTGTTGTGTTCTATGTCAACATATTCTGATACATCTGATTTTTCAAGAGTAATGGTATAGTAGCCTTTTGGAACATATAGTACAAAGTTACCTATATCGTCTGTTCTTGACTGGAATATGTTTCCTGTATCGTCTACCGCTATGATAGATAGTCCGCCAAGTTTTTTGGTAATCTCATAACTTCTTTCTGTTTGAGTATAAGATACAGAACCTTTGATAGTAGAGGTTTTTGTAAGCCCGATGGATAATTGAGTATCCTGAATAATATTTATGGTACGGCTGTAGGCGTGCCATTCATTTGTATTTACCGGACGTATTTCGTAATCTCCTGCTGGTAGTGATCTGTATTTTATTATACCCTGCTTGTTTGTTCTAAAGGCTTTACCACCAATGATGATAAGCTGATTGGCGGCAGGAGTGTTTTCTGCCTCTTTACCTTCATTCTCATAATATACATATACCTCAAGATCACTTTTAGAGCTGTCTATTCTAATTGGTCTGAACTGTTTTGTTAATCCAACCTGGAAAGAGTTTAGTGAATAAGGATTGTTTGATATGTCACTATAATATCCGTTAATAAACAGGCTAAAATCAGGAGTGATTTTATAATTGGCTCTTCCACTAAACTGAGTAATACGTTCGTTTATAGTGTTTGATGCAAATGTAGCTCCGGTATATAAAATCAGTTTGCTGTCAAAAAACTTTAATACAACACTTGGGTTAATCATTATGTTGTAAAAAGTTTTATCGGGATTTGTTTGATGATTAGCAATTGCCTCACCTAGGTTAAAGCTGTTATATTGATAGGTAGTGAGTAGGTTTAAGAATTTCCACGAATATATAAGGTTTGCCTTTACATGAAATTGTGAAGGTTGATTTTCAATGTTGGTTTTAAAGCTACCACCGTCAACAATAAGATTAACGGTTGAAGTGTGATTGCTGTAGTTAATACCGAGATTCATACGGTATGCATCCATGCTTCGGCTTTGCGAACCTCCTACATAAAGTGGTTCATCACGTTTTTCGGAATATATGTTTGGTGATACAGTTAATGTAATGTTAGAAAATCTTCTGGATGCACCTACACTATAACGAGCTGTTGTGAATAATGTTGAGTATAAAACCTGTTCGGTTAGAGATTTTGGTTTAACCGACATATAATTATAAACGGCCCACATATTGTATTTTTCAGTAGTCCAGTTTACACGTTCGTTAAAGTTTAAAACACCTCTTTTAACTCCTGCATAATAACCATTACTTATAAAGTTAGTACTACTATAATACAGGTTACCCTGTTTGCCTACAGCAACTATTTCTCCCGCTGCTCCGGTTTTGTTAGTATTAGCAGTATCATAGTTAGCATTGCTTAAGCCTCCGCCTGCCTTAAGTGAAAAGTTTTGTTTTTTTAGAACATTAAATTTAGATGTTGCTAAAAGACTGTTTATACCGGTAAACTTATCGTGGTCGTATATAAGGTTGCTTTCAAAACCTTTTTCTAACCATCCGCCATTGTGAAAATAAGATGCCCAGGCAGAAGTTCCTCCTGAAGGATTAGAATAGTCGGCCAGATTGTACGACTTATCTATTCCTCCAACTTCAATCTTACTATTCTTAGATGTAGAATAGTACGCCTGGGCACCCCGCCCCACTAAGTTAATATCGGCAAATTTAGATATGTTACCTGCCTGTATGCCAAAATCACTATTCTTATATCCCAGCCATGTATTTCTTAAAAATAGCTGATTAGAATTAGTCCATAAATTGGCATCTATATTTGTATATATTTTACTGTCATTTATTTGTGCTTCTGCATTTGCATATAAATAATAGGCGCTTGCATTGCTGCTGTTTTCCAAATGACTTACAGTTACCTGGTTCGTTTGGTTAAAAGTTTGAGCATAGTCTGGGTTAAACTGTGTTGTATAACGCCTGTCCTGTTTAATAGAGCTGGCACGTATGTTTGCAATACCAATAATATCTCCGCTTTGGTATAATGAGGTGATGGTTAGGTTGAAATCTTCCTGAGCCAATATGTTTTTAGTAACCTGTTTTTTTAGGTAAACTAAAGTATCTGTAAAGGCATTGATTTTTATACTGGTAGTCTCCATCATATCCTTGGTTATAAAATTAGGATATCGGGTAACTATATCTATTTTCTGCCGGGTATTACCATCATTTGAAATACGAATAGGGATTGTTAGTGTATCACCTATGTTTTCATAGATTAGGTTTGTTTCCAGCAGGAACATTTTTATCAGCTTCCTTTCGGTTATTGTAACAGGAAGAATTACTGATTTTGTATTGTTGTTGTTTGTTGTAAAAATTGCTTCAATAGAGGGCTGGTTTCCTGCCTTTGCTGTTTTTGATATAATTGCCTTTACCGGAATATAAACCGAATCGTTTGCGGTTAGGTTTATTGTTTTTGGTTTACGTTGTACGAGGTACAAGTCTTCGTGGTTACTGTGAACCTCAAACTCTCCTGTTAGGTTATTACTTGTTTTATTTTTAATTTTTACAAAAGCATCTATTACGGCTGAGTTTTTAGAGTCAGTTTTTTGTTGGGCAAATTCAATAGTAAATTCGCTTTCCTGAGCAAGAGAGAAGTTTCCTATTGTCAAAAAAGTAATAACTATAATATATTTAAAAATGCCCTGCATTAATGCTTTTAGTTTGGTACGATTACAAAGTATACGTATGTGGTGTAGGTTCCCGGTGTTGCGGAAAGATTAAGAGCATTTGGCGGTATAAAGAATCTTAAATTAAACTCGATACTCTGTACATATTGTGACCGTATGGCTATTACCTGATCACTGGCTGAAAGGCTTATGGGGGAGTATATGGTTAATCCGGGGATGTTTTCGTTTGTACTGAGCTCAACATTTAATATCGATACCGGTATGGTAGATGAGGTAGTTGCCGATGTCATCTCGTTAGCAGATGCTTTTACGTTAAGTTGATAGTTACTTGGAGTGGTCACCTTTAAACCTTTAATAACCTGCTGTGAAACTCCGTTAGTATAGCTTTCAGAAGTATTGTATTGTAAATTAAAAATGTTTGCTCCGTTTTGTAAACTAACATTTTGCTGACCATTGTTTCCCTGGTAGTTAAGTTGTAAACGTGCGCTACCGTTTGTTGATTCTGTTCTTGTGGCAATAAGCTCTTCTGTTCCGTTGTTTTTTATTTTGTATAGTTTATACTCATAAGCAGAGTAGTAAGTTCCGTTAGGGTTTACAAGTAGATGGTTACCTCCCTGTATAATGAGGTTGAATCGAAACCTTCTGTCTACAGTTCCTGTTAAAGGAATATTACTATGAATTAGCGTTACTTCGTTAAAAGTACTTAACTGAAAAGGTTGAGTGGAAATGTTTATAAGTGAGTTGTCTGACGAATTGTTGTTTTGCTGTTCGTTAAACTGTAGTGAGCTGTATTGCGCTCCAATGGTATAAGAATCGTGAGTGTAATCCTGTAGTAATCTCACTGTTAGTTTCCATTCGTGTATGTTATTAGAGCCATTATATTTTTGAATTGTAACAGTAGCTTGGTCGATTTGGGTTTTTCCGTTTACCATTTCATCATAGGTTGTCATTTGTGGTTGTCCACCTGCCCATGAGTTGAGTGTGACTTGTGCTTTACCCTGAAGGAAAGTTAACAATAATATTATAAGGATTGCTTTTGCAGTTTTCATTATAGGCTAAATTCGAGTTCTGCTATTTTAATGACATCTTTTTCTCCATAAGTCAAAATTGCCGATACGGTATAATCGCCTTTAGGCAGGTCTGTCGGTAATATTTGCTTTAATGATCGTATGTTGCCGGGTAGTGTATAAAATTCAGATTCTTTTAATACTGTTTTTTTTCCGGTACTATTATTGAAAAGTTCCCATTTAACTGTTCCGTCTGCCCATATTTTGGATTGATTTTCAACTTTAAGCTCCAGGATTTTATTTTCCTGCTCATCGGCATAACTTAAAAAATCTACAAAGTCTATAAGTGCTTCGCTCTCTTTGTTGAATGTGTGATAAATTTTCACGCCCATCCTAACGGTGACCTGTATTGAGGCTCCGTTTTTATCGGTCGATTTACCTGGGTTAAGCTGGGTGAAAAATATCATTGAGTTATGTACAGGAGTGCTTTCATCGACATCCTGTGGTACTTTTAATATGACTTCAATTTCTTTAGTTTCTCCCGGTTTAATAATAAAATAAGATGAAGGTAATATTTGAATCCAGTTTGAGCATGAAGTTGAAATAGTGTTGGCTTCCAGTATTTGGTTTTTACCATCTTCTTCATAGCTCCAGTCGCTAAAAGAAGTGCCTATTTCCAATTCTTTATTAGTTGGGTTGGTGATTTTTACAAATTGTGAGCCCGAAGCACCTTTTCCAAACTTGTAATATAATCTGCCTGGTGTTAGTGATATACCAGCCTGTGCAAAAACTGTATTTGCTGCAAAGAATAACGTAATAGCTAAAAAGAATTTTTTCATGATTCAAATTGTTTATAACGGTAAAGTTATAGAAATTACTGAGGTACCACTGTATAAATTACATTAGTAGTGTATGTACCCGGTTCTTTGTTTAAATAATTACTGGTTTGTGAGGCAGGGATGGAGTAAGTAACATGAAAACCGCGTGCGCTCTCGCCTTCTCCAGAAGACACTATGTTAGTGTTTGAGGTAGATAATGGCACAGCGCTATTTATCTGTAAACTAGCTGGAGCTGCGCTGCCTGATCCTGTTAGATCATCACCCAGGGAAGTTGCTATCATTATGGTATTAACCGGTAATGTAGTCATGTTTCCGTTTAACGAAAAGTATTCGGTGGTAGCTCTCACATTTATCTCGTAACCATTATTTGAGGTTACTTTAATGTGATTGGTTTGCTGGCCCGACGAATTTCCGTTAATGTAATGGGTAGACAGGCCCATGTCTATATTTACAGAGGGCTGTGTTACTTCTATACTAATTACCTGGCCGATTAAGACATTAACCTGCGTTTCGGCTGAACCGATTTGGGAGAAAGCAAAAAAGGGGCAAGATAGTAACAGAAGCAAATAATAAATTTGCGGTATTTGTTTCAATGGGGGGATTTTCTTTGCCTTTATTGCATGCAAAATAAGTATACTGCATGTACAGAAAAGCACCAACTGTAATAGTATACAGTTGGGGCTGATTCCTAAAAACTTTCAGTATTTATTATAGTGCGTATAGCGAATAAGTTACTGTAGTAGTATATGTTCCGGCAGAGTGGTTAAGATATTCTGAAGCACTTTCTGAAGGAATTGAATACTCAATGTTGTAACCTCTTAATGATTCACCAGTTTCGCAAGAAATAATAGTGTTCTCTGTTGAATTACTTAAAGACTGAGCAGTAAGTGTTGGAGAAACAGAACCTTCTGAACCTGCACCAAGGTAAGAGCCTAGTGTTGGAGTAACAGTAATAGTGTTGACAGGGATAGTTTCTGAACCTGAAGTAAGGTCTGAAAAAGCAATTACTTTAACTTCATACTCTCCTGTAGCACTAATTTGAACGTGATCAGCTTTTTGACCTGAAGTATTACCAGACTGGAAGTGTTCAGGAGTGTTCATGTCGATGTCAACCGATGCATTAGCAACAGTAATTTCAAATGAACTTGCTAAGTTTACGTTAAGTGTTGTTTCGGCTGTGTCTTGAGCGAATAGTGAGTTTGCAGATAATGCAATGATTGCAACAGATGCAATCTTGAAAAAATTAGTCATTAGTTTGTATTAATTTTAGTGGGACAATTCTTAATACCTAGGGGGCTAAGTAGTAAGGTTTACTTTTTGTTAATTTTAACGCTGCAAATGTATGGTGTTTATAAGAGATGATAATAGTCAAAAAAATACTTTTCGCTATCATTTTAAGTTAAATGTAACATTGTGCTAATTTAATGTTATATATATGTATGTTTTTAAGGCATTAGTATCGTGTATGTAATTAAGGTAGAATACGTTCCTGTAGGTTTGTTTAAGTATTCTTCTCCTCCCGATACGTGGTATTCAATGTTGAATGACCTTTTAATGTCTCCGCTATTTGACTGTACAAGCGTATTGTCTGTAAGCGATAAAGTAGTAGGTGACAGGTTTATATTGCCTAGTGAATCACCTCCTATGTTTCCTTGTGTTGGTGTAACTGTGACAGTCCCAATGTCAATAGTTGCTCCTTCACTGATAAGGTTTGAAGCGGCAGAAACTCTTATTTCATAATTACTGCTGCTCATTATTTCAATATGGTCAGACTCATTGGTAGATTTACCGTTGATATAATCTGACGAGTTATTTAATGATAAGGATACATTACTTTGGTTTTCGTTTACTTTTATGCTTTGAATATCATTTAAGTTAATATTCAGGTTTGTGCTCGAGTTGCTTTGAGAGTATGCTGTGTATGTTACACAGTTAAAAACAACGATTAAAAGTAAAATCAACTTATTCATATATCCGCCCCTCTAAAATCAATACACTCCAAATATAGTAGATTAATGTATTGGACGTGTTATGAGTGTATAAAGAA
This sequence comes from Flavobacterium rakeshii, assembly GCF_009741375.1. Classification (GTDB taxonomy): domain Bacteria; phylum Bacteroidota; class Bacteroidia; order Flavobacteriales; family Flavobacteriaceae; genus Flavobacterium; species Flavobacterium rakeshii. The sequence continues at coordinate 117,371 of NZ_WOWP01000024.1, read as the reverse complement.
ACGTTGAAGTGAAAATAAATTCGACGAAATGCATAAATGTTACGGTAAGAGGTTGTTTTTTTGGGTTGAGTACTCTCTATACTCCCTTGGTGACATGTTTACAGCTTTAGAGAAAAATCGTATAAAATTACTTGGTTCTTCAAAGTTTAATTCAAAAGCAATTTCTTTAATATTCATTGGGCTATGGAGTAGTAATCTTTTGGCTTCCAATATGGTTTGTTCGGTTATTAGTTTTTTTGGAGATTGTCCGTAAATGTTTTTACAGGCATCTGTTAGTTTTTTTACAGATGTGTTCAGTTCTTCAGTGTAAAATTTTAATTGTTTCTGTTTCTTAAAGTTTTCTTTTATCAGCTGTCTGTAATTGTGTACCAGTTCGTTCTCCGGATTTGTGATTTGATTAAAACTTTCGGGAGTATTGGAGTGTGCTTTTTCGTGGCAATACAATAGTAATCTCTCAATACTGTTGTGTGCAATCATGTATTCGATTTCATTATATGGTTGGGAGCATTGTTCTGAAAGATTCTTATAGTGTTGTTCAATGCTTATTTGGGTGGCATTGTCGAGTTTGAATTTGTATAGTTTTTTCGAGTTATCAAAAAAGTAGCAGCTGTTAATAAAGTTGATGTCGGTTTCATGTCGACAATAAAAGCTTTCCTCAAAACGTAGTACTAATACTTCAAAGGAGGAAGGGTTTTCTATTTTAAAGACCTGATTGATGCCTATAAAGGCGCATTCTCCTTTCTTTATTTTTATTTTATTTATGTCTATTTGTAAAACAACTTCTCCTGATCTCACATAAAACATGGTGTAGAAATCTCCGCGACACGAATGGTTTATTATTTCGGATTGCTTAGGAGTGACATAAAAAGCATAATAACCAAACGGATGAATGTTTTTGTCTATGTGTAGTTGTTTAATCATTTTTTGAATGTGTCGTGTTTTTTCAAAAATATAAAAAACATGTTCTTGAGCAACTATGTGTTTGCTTTTTCGTTATAGTTGTGTTTTTGTTCTGTAATGTGTTATTGTATTGTTAAATACTTGTAGATATTATACGGGACGGTAAAAAATGATATACTTTGCGCTAGTTATTTTGTAGATAAATAATGGCGCTGCTGAAATAGCGTTTTAGGGGAAAAACCCTGTAGTTTAATTTAAATGTGGTTTAAGAATATAATCTGACTATATTTGCATGAATTTTTTAACAAAAATACCCAACCAAATCAATACATGATGGAAAATGCAGCGAAAGTTTTAATTACTGGTGGAGCCGGTTTTATTGGTTCTAACTTATGTGATTATTTTTTAGCTAAAAATTATAAAGTAGTTTGCTTAGACAACTTTTCTACAGGTCACAGAAAAAATATAAATCATCTTTTAGGGAATCCTGACTTTACTTTAATTGAAGGTGATATAAGGAATCTTGCTGATTGTCATAAGGCAGTGAAAGGTGTTAGTTATGTTTTACATGAGGCTGCTTTAGGTTCTGTTCCCCGTTCAATAAACGATCCTATAACCAGTAATGATGTTAATGTTAGTGGTTTTTTGAATATGCTTACAGCTTCGCGAGATGAAGGTGTAAAAAGATTTGTTTATGCTGCGAGTTCTTCAACTTACGGTGACTCTGAGTCATTGCCTAAAGTTGAGGATAAAATTGGGAAGCCTCTTTCGCCCTATGCGATTACAAAGTATGTAAATGAACTCTATGCTGATATTTTTAGTAAAACATATGGCATAGAAGTGATAGGTTTGCGTTATTTTAATGTTTTTGGCAGACGCCAGGATCCTAATGGTGCTTATGCGGCAGTTATACCAAAGTTTGTAATGCAGTTTATGAAGCATGAAAGCCCTGTTATTAATGGAGATGGTAATTATTCCAGAGATTTTACATACATAGATAATGTTATTCAAATGAATGAACTTGCTATGTTGACAGAAAACCCAGAGGCTATTAATACAGTTTACAATACGGCTTTTGGTGATAGGACAACACTTAATGATTTGATAGGTTATCTTAAGGATTTACTGGCAGAATACGACTCAGAAATAGCTAACGTTGAAGTTGTTCACGGTCCTAATAGGGCAGGAGATATTCCTCACTCGCTTGCAAGTATAGATAAAGCTTCGGGTTTACTGGGCTATGATCCTAAGTATTCCCTTCAGGCAGGTCTTAAGGAAGCTGTGACGTGGTATTGGGCTAATTTAAAATAATGTATTTCTTTTTTATATAAAACAGGTTTATGAAAATAGCGATAATAGGGTTAGGTTATGTAGGATTACCATTAGCAAGGTTGTTTGCTACAAAATATTCTGTAGTAGGATTTGATATTAATCAGTCTCGTGTTAATGAACTTAACTCTGGTAAAGATAGTACGTTAGAAGTAGAAGATGTTTTATTGCAATCTGTACTGAAAAAAAGTGCATCTGAAGATGTAGGGTTGTTTTGTACAACTAACTTAGAAGATGCAAAGGATTGTAACTGTTATGTAATTACAGTTCCAACTCCTGTAGACAGGAATAACAGACCTGATTTGACTCCTTTATATAAAGCTAGTGAAACGGTTGGTAAAGTGTTATCAAAAGGGGATATTGTGATTTATGAATCTACGGTATATCCTGGTGTTACTGAAGATGAATGTGTTCCTGTGCTTGAAAAAATAAGCGGTTTAAAGTTTAATGAAGATTTTTATGCCGGTTATTCTCCAGAAAGGATTAATCCAGGAGATAAAGAGCATACAGTGGAAAAAATATTAAAAGTTACTGCCGGTTCAACTCCTGAAATAGGTAAGAAGGTAGATAATTTGTATAAATCGGTTATTGCTGCAGGAACTCACTTAGCTCCAACGATTAAAGTCGCAGAAGCAGCAAAAGTTATAGAGAATTCTCAAAGGGATATTAATATTGCTTTCGTAAATGAGCTAGCTAAAATTTTTAATTGCCTAAATATTGATACTCATGATGTATTAGAGGCTGCGGGTACAAAGTGGAACTTCCTTCCTTTTAAGCCGGGGCTTGTAGGTGGACATTGTATAGGTGTTGATCCATATTATTTGGCACAAAAAGCTCAGGAGGTAGGGTATCATCCTGAAATTATATTAGCAGGTAGAAGACTTAATGATAGTATGGGCGAATATGTAGCCTCTCAGGTAGTTAAGCTTATGATTAAGAAAGGGATAGTGGTAAATGGAGCTAAGGTTCTTATGCTAGGTGTTACTTTTAAAGAAAACTGTCCGGATGTTAGGAATACTAAAATTGTTGATGTTATAAGTGCTTTAAAAGAGTATAGTGTAGAGGTTGATATTTATGATCCATGGGCTAGTCCTAAAGAAGTGGAGCATGAATACGGTCTTAAGGTTACTAATACTCAACCAGAAGAAAAGTATAATGCAATAATTTTAGGTGTAGCACATAATGAATTTAAAAATTTAAATTATGAGGTGATTAAAGCTGATAACGGAGTTGTTTATGATGTAAAAGGAGTTCTTGGGGAATTGGCAGACAGTAAATTATAAAGAGATTAAGAGAAATGAAGGTTAAAAATATATGTTGTATAGGAGCAGGTTATGTAGGAGGTCCTACTATGGCTGTTATTGCTTATAAGTGTCCTGATATAAAGGTTACTGTTGTAGATGTTAATGAAGCTAGAATCAAGGCATGGAATGATGAAGATATTTCTAATATACCTATATATGAGCCAGGGCTGGAAGATTTAGTAGCTGAAGCAAGAGGTAGGAATCTGTTTTTTTCTACCGATGTTGAAAAAGCTATTGATGAGGCTGAGATGATTTTTATCTCTGTTAATACGCCTACAAAAACTTATGGTTTAGGTAAGGGAAAGGCAGCTGATTTAAAGTATATTGAGCTTTGTGCTAGGCAAATAGCTTCTGTAGCTAAAACGGATAAAATTGTTGTGGAAAAGTCTACGCTACCTGTTAGGACAGCTGAAGCAATTAAGAGTATTTTAGATAATACAGGAAATGGGGTAAAGTTTGAAATTTTATCTAACCCGGAATTTTTAGCAGAGGGTACTGCTGTTCAGGATTTATTAAATCCTGACCGGGTATTAATTGGTGGAGGAACAGATGAAGACGGATTTGCCGCAATTAATGCTTTGGTTGAAGTGTATGCTAATTGGGTTGACAGAGAAAAGATTTTAACTACAAATGTTTGGTCTTCAGAGTTGTCAAAACTTACAGCTAATGCTTTTTTAGCTCAAAGAGTATCTTCGATTAATGCAATGTCAGAACTATGTGAGAAGACAGGTGCTGATGTGAGTGAGGTTGCTAGGGCAATAGGTATGGATAGCCGCATAGGATCTAAATTTTTAAAAGCGTCTGTAGGTTTTGGAGGTTCTTGTTTTCAAAAAGATATTTTGAATTTAGTTTATATAGCAAAATCTTATGGTCTTCATGAAGTAGCGGATTATTGGGAGCAGGTTGTTATAATGAATGATCATCAAAAAAGACGTTTTGCAGTTAATATTGTTAAAACCCTTTATAATACTGTTTCAGGTAAAAAGATAACTTTTTTAGGCTGGGCCTTTAAAAAGGATACCAATGATACCAGAGAGTCAGCAGCTATATATGTTGCGGATGATCTATTAAATGAGCAAGCAAACATAGCTGTTTATGATCCTAAAGTGTCAGATCAAAAAATTCTATCGGATTTAAATTATTTAGAGACAAGAAGTGAAGCTGAGAATAGAGAGGGTATAGAAGTAAATCAAGATCCTTATGAAGTCTGTAAAGATGCTCATGCGATAGCGGTTTTAACTGAGTGGGATGAATTTAAAGGGTATGACTGGCAAAAAATATATGATAATATGAAAAAACCTGCTTTTGTTTTTGATGGTAGGAATATTCTTGATGGTGAAGAGTTGAGAAGAATTGGTTTTGTTTATAAAGGGATTGGAAGATGAATTTATAATTCAAGTTAGATTTTTGTGATAGCTAGATTGTGTTTTCTGAGGTATTTCCTTCTACTTCTATAAATGATTAAGAATTATAAGATATCTGTATAGTTTGGTGTTTTGTAAATGAAAATGACTAGGCAAAATTTATAAAAATAAAATATTGGAAAAAAATAAACTAAATAAGAAAATAAAAACTGGAGTAATTTGGACAGGAATTGATTTTTTAAGTAAAGCGGGTTTACAATTTGTTTTACAGCTTTTTTTGGCTAAATTATTATTTCCTTCTGATTTTGGTATAATTGGAATGGCGATGGTTTTTTCTGTCATTATTCAGGCATTTGTAGACTTTGGTTTTGCTTCAGCTTTGGTTCAAATGTCTGAAGAAGAGGTGTCTGATAAGACATTTAATACTGCTTTTTGGACTGGTTTTACTTTAAATTTATTAGTGTATTTGCTTTTGTGTATTATTATTGGCCCTTTGGTCGCTAGATTTTATAATGAACCGATTTTAGTATATGTTTTTCCTGTTTTATCCTTGAATATAATATTCAATTCGTTTAACATGATTCAATTGGTGAAACTGACAAGAGATCTTCAATTTAGTAAATTAGCAGCAGTCAATTTTACAGGGAACTTTATTGCTTGCATTATTTCGATAATAATGGCTTACAATGGATTTGGACTATGGAGTATTGCAGTAAATGGTGCATTAACTTCTTTAGTGTGTTTGCCTTTATATTTATATTTTAATAGATGGTTACCTAGTTTTTCATGGGAAAATAAAGAAATTAGAAAAATTTTTAGTTTTGGTATATATGCTACGGGTACTCAGTTGACAAATAATATTACATCGCAAATAGATTATCTTTTGATAGGGAAGTTAGTTGATAAGTACAATGTTGGTATTTATTCTTTTTCTTTTCAGATCACGAGTATTATCAGGTCTTCAGTAGTTGGGGTTGTGTCAAAAGTAATGTACCCTATTTATGCGAAAATAAGGGATGAGAAGTTAGCTTTGAAAAACTATTACGGACAGATAGTTCGGTTTAATACTATGATAGTTTCATATATAATGATTTTATTGTTTTTGTATGTAGAGCCAATTTTGGAGTTTTTTTATGGAGATAAATGGGATGAAGCAATTTATGTGATAAAAATTTTGTCCATAAGTTCAATTGTGTACGTCTTGGCAGGTTCAAATACATCTTTGATTAGAGCTTTAGGGAGGGCTGCATTAGAGTTTAAAATTCAATTATTTAAGACGTTTTTTTTGTATATCCCCTCTATAATAATAGGGACTTATTACTATGGAATAATTGGTACAGCGTGGAGTATAGTTTTTAATGGCATTGTTTCTGTTATTATAGCAATGTATTTCATGAAGAAATTATTAGGTTTTACTTATAAGGATTTGTTTTATTCTATCTACAAAACTTTCGTAATAATATTTTTTGTTATAATTGTACATTTTAGTTTTCTAACTAATAATCAGTACTTAAAACTATCAATTTCAATTTTTATATTAATATTAGGTACATTGGTTTTTCAAGGAAAGGATATAATAAAAGTATTAAAAAAATAATTATGGTTGTAGAAATATATGGAGCTCGATTTGTAAACAAAGGGGCTGAGATGATGCTTTACTCTATTGTAAATAAAATAAAAGAAAAATATCCTGAAGCTAAGATTGTTCTTAGTTGTTCATCAAAAGCAGAGTTTGATTTGTTAACACAGAAAGGTTTTTATAAACGTATTACTTACCGTAAACACCTATTTGATTTTGGGGATTTGGGTAGGTTAATTCCAAAAAAAAATAGAGAAAAAAATAATATTATTTTAGAAAATGAAATAGATGTTTTTTTTGATGCTTCTGGTTTTGCTTATGGAGATCAATGGACATATAGAATGGCGAACTATACTGCAAACAAGTTTAAAAAGTATAAAAAAAATGGTACAAAGTTAATAGTAATGCCACAGGCTTTTGGACCATTTAATAAAAAGAATAATAATTACTATACTAGGCAGTTTTTAAATTTAGCGGATTTTGTTTTTATTAGAGACAAAAAATCCTTTGAATATGTGCAAAAATTAAATTTGAATCATAATGACATTAAGTTGATGCCTGATTTTACAATGTTACTTGCTTATCAAAAAGAAAGTAAGTATAATAGTTTAAAAGATTATGTATTCATTGTTCCCAATAAAAAAATTATATCAACATCGAGATTAAATAATATTGAAGAATTGTATATTGAGATGCTTAAAAATATGATTCTTAAATTAGAATTGTTAGGGGTCTCTGCGGCTTTTCTTATTCATGAAGGTATTGGTGATTACCATATTGCAGAGATGATTAATAATAAATTGCCTAAAAAAATTGAGATAGTATGGGAGAAGGATATTTATAAATTGAAAGGAATTATTCATGGAGCTAAAGCTCTAATTGGTTCACGTTTTCATAGTTTAGTTTCAAGTTTGTCACAATCTGTTCCATCGATTGCTATAGGTTGGAGTCATAAATATCAGATGCTCTTTGAAGATTTTAATACTGAAGATAATATAATCAAAATAGATGAAGAAAAACAGGTGTATTTAGATAAGATTGATAATTTCTTTAGAGAAGAAAAAATGAAAAATGAAATTGAGAATTTAAGAAAGAATAGTCTTGTTCAAAAAAATAAAATTGATGATTTATGGGATATAGTATTTGAGAAAGTTTTAAATTAATAATTTAATGGGTGATTTTTTCGTAGGGTATTACATACTTTATTCTTTTTTTTTCATAATAATTTTACTTGATTTAATTGGTGGTTTTTTTAACAGGAAGCTGTTATACTTAAAATTTCAAGATTTTTTCCTATTCCTGTTTTTAATAGCATTCTATATATTATTAGCTAATAGGAGTGTAAATGTGGGGGCTGATACAGAAAGGTATGTTAGGCATTATGAAAATATGATTTATCACGGTGGAGATGTATATGGTTCAGATTTTGGTTTTAATATTTTAAATAAACTTCTGATTTATATAAACGTTTCCCCTCAATATTATTTATTTTTTTTATCACTGTTGTTTGTTGTTCCCGTTTATTATGCATTCAAAAAGTTTGAAAATGTAAATAAAGTTTATTTGTTATGGTTTTTTTCTAGTCTGTTTATCTTTATTTCAATGTCTACAAATGTACTGAGGCAGGGAATTGGTGGAGCTTTTATTATGTTAGGAGTGAGTTTGTATTTAAACAATAAGAATAACAGTAAGAGATTTATTATTCCTTTTTTAATAGCTCCTTTTTTTCATTTTTCTTGTCTATTAGCTGTTTTTGTTTTTTTTACTAGTAAGTATGTTAGTGATAAGATTGTTTATTTAATATTGTTTCTGAGCATTTTGTTGTCGTATCTAGGTTTTAATTTAAATACGCTATTGGTTAATTTACCAATTGTTGGAGGTCTTTTTTTAGATAGAATGGATGGGTATTTAAATGATAATATTAAGGGCTATAAAACAGGATTTCGCATTGATTTCTTAATTTTTAATCTCTTTTTTATTATATTAGGTTATTATATTTCTAGACTAAAAGGGGTAAGTGATAGGTATAAAAAGTATAATTTTGTTTATCGTGTTTATGTTTTACTTACCAGTTATTTTATTATGATGTTTAATATTCCTTTTTCTGATAGATTTGGAATTCTATCATGGATTTTTATTCCTTTTTTAATATATCCTATATATGAAATGAATAATTTGCAATATTATAAATTGAAATTATTTTCGGTTTGCTTAGGTTTTTCTTTGTTTTTGATTTTTAATGTAATAGGTGTATGATTTCTATAATAACTACAGTGAAAAATGGATCTAAATATATTTTAGAAACATTGGAAAGTATCAAAAATCAAACTTTTAAGGATTTTGAACATATTATTGTTGATGATGGCTCTACTGATAACACTGTACAAATTTTAAATAAATTTCAGTTTGATAATCCTAATTATAAATTGCTTTTATTTCAACCAGGGTCTCTAGGTAGGGGTAAGGCTCTAAATTTTGCTATTGGTAAAGCGAAATTTGAGTGGGTAGCTATTATTGATGCGGATGATATATGGCATCCTGAGAAACTTAAAGCACAAGTAAATATTCTAAAAGTTCATCCGGAAATAACAGTTTTAGCTACTAAGACAAAATTGTTTTCCAAAAGTTTTGAATTTGATGATTTTAAAGTAATTACTTTTTATTTAATTAAACCAAAAAAAATGTTATATAAATCAATTATATCTCACTCATCTGTTATAATTAAGAAACAAGATGCTGTTTATGATGAAAAAAGAGTTTCTCAGTTTGATGCTGATCTTTGGTATCGCCTAGCTTTTAATAGTGATAAAACATTAGCGTTAATTGAGCAAGAATTAAATTTTCATAGAATTCATGAAACCCAATCTTTTGAATCTTCAAAAGGGCAATTGTATCAGATAAATGCAATAAAATTGAATGTAAAGTATTGTATAAAAACCTTTACTATATTCCCACTCATTATATATGCAGTAAAGTATTTTTATAGATCATTAATTCCAAGAAATATCAGATTTAAAAGAGTTAAGTAATTATGAATATAGCAATTCTATTCAATAAAAACCATAAACTCCACAGTACTAATTGGAGCCTAGCTTGGATTCAATATTGTGAAGATAATAATATAAGCTATAAAATAGTAAATCCATATGAAAATAGGGTGATCCATAAATTAATGGATTTTGACATAATTCTTTGGCATTTTAGTAATTATAGTTTTAAGGATATGTTAATGGCAAAAAATATTTTGTTTACTCTTCAAGAGCGAGGTAAAAGTGTATTTCCTTCTTATAAAGATGCTTGGCATTTTGACGATAAATTAGCTGAAACATATCTTCTGGAAAGTATAGATGCGCCTATTCCCAAGTCTTTTTATTATTATGATATTCAAAGTTTAGAATATGATATAAAAAATAATAAATTAGACTTTCCTATTATTGCCAAACTTAGAAATGGATCGGGATCTCATAATGTTAAAATGTTAAATACAAAAGAAAAGCTATTGATTTATGCCAAAAAGATGTTTAATTCAGGTATTAGTAGTGCTCCCAGTATTTTATATAAAGCATCTTCAAATATAAAATCCTCTAAAAGTATAAAGACCTTCATTAATAGGGCAAAACGAATTCCAGAATTTTTAAATTCTCTTTCAAATGCTAGAAAATTTAATATTGAAAGAGGGTATGTTTATTTACAAGAATTCATTCCAAATGAAGGATATGATTTAAAAATAGTTGTTGTAGGGGATAAATTGTCATTTATCGGAAGGAATATACGTGATGACGAATTTAGAGCATCAGGTGGGGGAGATTTGTTTTATAATAGAAGTAGGGTAACAAACGATATCATTCATTCAGCTTTTACAGTCTCTGATATCTTAGGGTTTCAATGTATGGGATATGATTATGTTGTAAATTCAAATACAGGTAAAGGCTTGATAGTTGAAATAAGTTATGGATTCTCACATCGAGCATTATTAGATGCAGGTGGCTATTTTGATAGAGGAGGTAGATGGCACGACGAACCATTAAATGTGCCTCATGAAATAATTAAAACGATGACTTTATAAGATATCTTTGCTTTTCAATAGTTTTAATGAATTAAAAGAATTATATTCAAATTTTGTTTAGAGGATTATATTTTTTTGAGGGATTTGTTAAAAATGTATATCCATATTTCAATAAAGCCGAGATTTGTGTAGTTCCCTTCAAGAGTTGAAGGTTTTCCTAATGTGCTTTTGAAGATGATGTTCCAAAATAGTAAAATAGTTTCTACTAAATGTGCAGGAGGTATAGATAAAATTAAAGGCGTTTTTGTTTGTGAAACTGAAGATGTAAATGCTTTAACTCATGCAATGGAAAAAGCTCTTGATTCGAATACGGATTATTGTAGAGTTTTGTTTGATAAGTTGTTGGAAGTTAAGAGTATAGATGGTTTTGTGGGTAAAATTGATTCTGTTATTTATGAAAAATAAACTCGTAAGAATTACAACTGTTCCTATATCCTTAGAGAAGCTCTTGGAGAATCAGCTTCGCTATATGAATGATTTCTACGAGGTGGTAGCTATTTCGTCTGATGAAGAAAGACTTAATAGATTTGGTGAAAATCAGGGTGTAAGGACTTATACTGTTGAAATGACAAGGACTATATCACCCTTAAAAGATGTTTTTGCATTGATAAAAATGATGAAGGTTTTAAAGAAGGAAAAGCCTTTTATTGTTCATACACATACACCGAAAGCTGGAATTGTTGGTATGCTAGCGGCAAAAATTGTAGGTATTCCTCACAGGTTGCATACAGTTGCAGGTTTACCATTATTGGAGACTAATGGCATGAAGAGAAAGGTTCTTAATTTTGTTGAAAAGCTTACATATAATTGTGCTACTAAAGTTTATCCAAATTCATATGGTTTAAATGAAATTATTGTCAGGGAAGGTTTTTGCGAGTCTTCAAAACTAAAAGTTTTAGCTAATGGTAGTTCAAATGGTATAAATACTGCTTATTTTAATTCAAATTTTTGGAGTGATAATGATAAACTTGTTTTTAAAGAGAGTTTAGGTGTTTTAGAATCTGATTTTGTTTTTGTTTTTGTAGGAAGGTTGGTTAGGGATAAAGGGATTAATGAACTGGTTCATGTGTTTGATAAATTAAGTTCAGGGATTAAAAATATTAAAATGCTTTTAGTAGGTCCATATGAATCAGAATTAGATCCTTTGTTGCCTGAAACTGTTGGTATTATAAAAAAGAATAAACTAATAATTGAAACAGGTTTTCAAAAAGATGTGAGGCCATACTTGGATATTTCTAATGTTTTGGTTTTTCCAAGTTACAGGGAAGGTTTTCCTAATGTAGTTATGCAGGCTGGAGCTATGGGACTACCTTCAATAGTTACAAATATTAATGGTTGTAATGAAATTATCATTAATGATGTTAATGGTTTTATTATATCTGTAAAAAATACAAAACAACTTCATGATGCGATGTTTAGAGTTTATGAAGATACTCAGGTTTATGAGTCTATGAGAGATAAATCCAGAGAGATGATTGTTTCTCGCTATGAGCAACTAGTTGTTTGGGAAGCAATACATGAAGAATATAAAAGTTTTGAGAATGATTTATAAAAATGTTTTAAAAAGATTAATTGACTTTTTGCTTGCATTGTTAGCTCTGTTAGTTTTTAGTCCTGTACTTCTTGTGGTTGGGGTATGTCTTTTTTTTGCTAATAGCGGAAAACCTTTCTTTTTTCAAAAAAGACCAGGAAAGGGCGGAAAGGTGTTCAGTATTGTAAAGTTTAAGACTATGACAGATGCGAGAGATGTAAATGGAGATTTGCTTTCAGATGCTGAGCGTTTAACTTCTATTGGCGCTTTCGTCAGAAAAACTTCTTTGGACGAGATTCCACAATTATTAAATGTATTAAAAGGTGATATGAGTCTTGTTGGGCCTAGGCCTTTATTAGTTCAATATTTGCCATTGTATAATGAAGTGCAAAATAGGCGTCATGAGGTGAAACCTGGTATTACCGGTTGGGCTCAGGTAAATGGAAGGAATGCAATTAGCTGGCAGGATAAATTTACTTTAGATGTTTGGTATGTAGATAATCTATCCTTCAAATTAGATTTAAAGATATTATTTTTGACTGTAAAGAAAGTGTTTAAGTCGGAGGGAGTTAGTTCATCAACTTCTGTGACTATGGAAGTTTTTAAAGGGAATTAGTATGTTTTTATATGGTGCTAGCGGTCATAGCAAAGTTGTAATTGAAGTTGTCAGGTCAGGTAAAGAGCAATTTGTTGAGGCTTTGTATGATGATAATCCGGGACGTGATGAATTGCTAGGGGTTAAAGTGGTGTCTGATAAAACTGTTTTTGAAAGCAAAAGTGAATGGTTAATAGCTATTGGAAATAATCGTATAAGAAAAAAAATAAATGATAAGTTAAAGCTAAATTATGTTTACTTAGTGCATTCCAATGCAACTTTATCTCCCTCTTCCAAGTTGGGTAAAGGTTCAGTTGTTATGGCAGGTGCTGTTATAAATGCAAATGCTTTGGTAGGGAAGCATTGTATTGTTAATACAGGGGCAGTTATTGAGCATGACTGTATAGTAGGTGATTATGTTCATGTTTCGCCAGGTGCTGCTTTGGCTGGAAATGTTGAGGTTGGTGAGGGGACTCATATTGGTATTGGAGCTGTTGCTATACAAGGGGTTAAAATAGGGAGATGGGCTACAATAGGTGCCGGAGCAGTTATTATAAGAGATGTTCCTGATTTTGCAGTCGTTGTGGGGAACCCGGGTAAAATCATAAAATATAATAGGTTTTAATGACTTGTGTTATCATTAATTAAAATTGTTTAGTTTGATAGTTTTAATTTAAATTTGTATAAAAAATAATCTCTAAATAATGAGTTTGGATAAAATATGGCTCTCTTCTCCACATATGGGAGGGAACGAACAGAAATATGTAAATGAGGCTTTTGATACCAATTGGGTTGCTCCGCTTGGGCCTAATGTTAATGGTTTTGAGGGTGATTTAGAAACTTATTTATTGAGTAATTCTCATGTAGGAGTTCTGAGTTCTGGTACATCCGCTTTACATTTGGGGTTGATTTTACTTGGAGTTGGTTATGGTGACGAGGTAATTTGTCAAAGTATGACTTTTTCAGCTTCAGCAAATCCTATTAAATATGTAGGTGCAAATCCTGTTTTTGTTGATAGTGAGCCTGATACCTGGAATATTTGTCCTGACTCACTTGAAGAAGCGATCAAAGACAGGATAAAAAGAGGAAAAAAGCCTAAGGCTATTATTGCCGTACATCTTTATGGAATGCCATATAAAGCGGACAGGATTAAACAAATATCTGATTTGTATGATATTCCTGTTTTAGAGGATAGTGCTGAGGCTCTTGGAAGTACTTTTAAAGGGCAAAAATGTGGTACTTTTGGAGATATAGGTATTTTGTCTTTTAATGGAAATAAGATAATAACAACTTCTGGAGGAGGTGCAATAGTACTAAAAAATAAGGAGTTGAAAGATAAAGCGGTTTTTCTTTCTACACAAGCCAGAGATGCCGCGCCACACTATCAACACAGTGAAGTAGGATATAACTATAGAATGAGTAATGTGTGTGCTGGTATTGGTAGAGGGCAAATGGAAGTGCTTGATGAGCATATCTCTTTAAGGAGAAGAATGAATCATTTCTATAATACATTGTTTGAAAATATTAAAGGGGTGAACGTTTTTAAAGAACCTAATGGTGATTTTTATTCAAACCACTGGTTGTCTGCTATTACTGTTGATTTTACAACTACTGGTAAGACGAGAGAAGATTTAAGGTTGGCTTTTGAAGAAAAGAATATAGAGTCAAGACCTCTATGGAAACCAATGCACATGCAGCCTGTATTTAAAGGGTGTTCTTATTATGGTGGGAACGTTTCAGAATCATTATTTGAGTCGGGTTTATGTTTGCCTTCTGGTTCAAATTTGGAAGATGTAGATAGAGAGCGTATATTTGAAGTGATTAATACAGTATTTGATTTGGCAATTTCTACTTAGTTTTTAAAAGAAATTAAGGTGATATTTATTGATTTTTAGAGAGTGAGGGAAGGTAAAAATATTAGAGACTACAATTGGAATGACTATCGTTTTTGGACGTCATTACATAATTTAGGTTATTTGCCGCGTTGGATAATACTGTTGCTGGATTTAGTAGTGGTTTCTTCTACCGGTATAATTTCCTATGTTTTAATACATAGAACAGGTGTGTCTATAAAGTCAGATTTATACTTCTTGAGTATACTGATATACCTATTTATAACATTACTATCCTTTCGGGCTTTTAGAACTTATGCAGGTATTATTAGGCACTCTTCTTATATAGATGCGGTTAAAATATTTTTTGCCCAGTTTACTACGGCTTTTTTACTTTTAGCATTTAACAGTTTGTATCAAACTATTACCGGAGATTTAATTTATCTTAACGTCGCTATATTAATTAATGCTGTGTTTTCATTCAGTTGTTTATTTTTATATAGGGTATTAGTAAAACAGGTTTTTGAAAATTACTTTAACAGTAGTAATGGTAAAAAATTGGTAAGGGCTATTATATATGGTTCTGATGCTAATGCTATTGCTGTTGCTAATGCATTGAAGTCTGAGATTCCGGGGCGATTCAAATTAGTGGGTTTTATAGATAAATCAAGTCATAATAAATCTAAAATGATTCTCGGGTTGCCTATCTTGCAACATAAAAAGAAAATATCTGTTGTGATGAGGGTGTTCAATGCTGAAGCATTGGTTATTGCAGATAAGAGTTTATTAAAAGAGGAAAAGCTCGCTATAGTAGATGAATGCTTGGAGTTTAATTATAAAGTTTATACAGTTCCTTTGATATCTGACTGGGAAGATCAAAAAGAAATTTCCAGAAAAATAAAAAATTTCCAAATACAGGATTTACTTGAAAGAAAACCTATAGTTCTTGATAACTATTCAATTTCTTCTCAAATAAAAAATAAAACAATACTGGTAACCGGTGCTGCAGGTTCTATAGGGAGTGAAATTGTAAGGCAGGTTTTACAATTTAATCCTAAGAATGTTGTAATGGTTGATCAGGCAGAAACACCTTTACATCAACTGGGGCTTGAAGTGAGTAGAATGGATTCTAACACTAATATTGTTTCTATTATTAGTGATGTAAGAAATAGAGGGGCTATGGAAGAGGTTTTTAGAAAATATAAGCCTCAGGTTGTTTATCATGCAGCAGCATACAAACATGTTCCTTTGATGGAGGAAAATCCTTCTCAGGCTATTTTTGTTAATGTTTTAGGGACTAAAAATATTGCTGATTTAGCTTATGATTATAAGGTTGATAATTTTGTAATGGTTTCCACTGATAAGGCTGTTAACCCAAGTAATGTTATGGGAGCAAGTAAACGTATTGCCGAAAAGTATGTTCAGGCTCTACATAATAAAATGATGGTGGAAAACGGACATTGCTCTACAAAATTTATTACTACTCGCTTTGGAAATGTTTTAGGATCTAACGGTTCTGTGGTTCCGTTATTTACTAAACAAATTGAAGCAGGAGGTCCCATTACTCTAACTCACCCAGATATCATACGATATTTTATGACTATACCTGAGGCCTGTCAATTAGTATTAGAGGCGGGAGCTATGGGTAAAGGAGGTGAGATTTATATATTTGATATGGGAAAACCAGTTAAGATTATAGATCTTGCAAAAAAAATGATTCGTTTAGCAGGTTTTATTCCTGATAAGGATATTGAAATCAAAATAATTGGATTAAGGCCAGGGGAGAAGTTATATGAAGAACTATTGAACGATACATCTAAAACGTTACCTACGCATCATGAAAAAATTATGGTTGCTCAGGAGGTTTTTGATGATTTTATTTGTTTAGGACATCAGGTGGATGATTTGATAGTAACGGCTTCAGGCTATTTAGTAGAAGAAGTGGTTTTTAAAATGAAACAAATTGTTCCTGAGTTTATTAGTATGAATTCTGAATTTGCTACTCTTGATAAAAAGGGTTAAAATCCCCTTTTAACTAATTATTCGTTTTTTTGCTTTTAAAAAAAATTATCTTTGCGCTAAATTAACCAATATTTTCTTCTTAGAAAAAATATCCATACCGTAAAAAATGATAAGAAAGATATTACTGTTTTTTATTGCTACACTTTTATTTACCTCATGTGTTCCTAGGAAGAAGCTAGTGTACTATCAAAATTTACCATCGTTTGAAGATTCAAAACAAAATTTTGAAACACGTATAAAAGCGGACGACTTATTGATGATAGTTGTTTCAGCTCCTGATGGTGCCGCAAAGGATTTCAACTTACCAATAACGGGAGTTACCGGTACAACTACTTTTAGTGGTAGTATTGATGTAGCATCTTCTCAACAAAGAATTCAGGCTTATACCGTGAATAGAAATGGAGAAGTTCAGCTGCCTGTTTTGGGGGATGTGAAAATAAGCGGACTTACAAAAGAAGAGGCTCTTGAGATGTTAAATGAAAAATTATCTGCTTATCTGAAGGAGTTTACAATTAATTTAAGGATTGTGAATTTTAAGGTTACGGTTGCTGGTGAAGTTACTAGGCCTGGTGTTGTTTCTGTACAGACAGAAAGGCTTACTCTGCCTGAGGCTATTGCTATGGCTGGAGATATGAGTATTTATGGTAAGAGGGATAATGTATTGGTAATACGTGAAATTGATGGTGTTAAGACTTATAATTATATAGATATGACAAAAGCTGATTTTATTAACTCACCTTTTTATTATCTTACTCAAAATGATTATGTGTATGTAGAACCGAATAAAACCAGAATAAACTCATCTGGTGTTGGTCCTAATGTAAGTGTGCTCATATCTGCAACTTCAATCTTAATTTCACTTATTGCTCTATTAACTAGATAAAAATGCAAAACAATAATATTCCTATTTTAACAGAAAACGAAAATGAATCCGGTTTTGATGTAAGAGCTCAGCTAGATAAATATCTGGTGCATTGGAAATGGTTTACAGTAAGTGTAATTGTTTGCTTGTTTTTGGCTTTTATCTATCTAAGATATGCAACCCCTGAATATAGTATTTCGGCTACTATTCTTATTAAAGATGAGAAAAAAGGCGGAGCCGGAAATGAGCTATCTGCCCTTAGTGAGCTAGGGTTTATGTCGGGGAACAGTAATGTTGATAATGAGATAGAAGTACTTAAAGCCCGTACACTGATTCAAAACACGGTTAAGAATTTAAAGTTTAATGTAAGTTATTTTAATAAGGGAAACTTAAAAACTTCTGAAGCTTACATGAACTCGTTTGTGAGAGTTAACTTTTATGATACAACACCTGATTTTTTTGAATCAGATACCATTTTTTCAGTTAAACCTATTTCAGATTTAAAGTATGAATTATTAGATTCTGAAGGTGAAAAAGCTGGGGTGTATTCTTATGGAGAATCATTGCCAACTAAGTTTGGAAATATGGTTGTGACTATAAATACTGATAGTCTGCCAACAAATACTAAGAATGAAGGTAAAGAGGTTTTTATACAGATAAAGCCTTTAAGGAAAATTACAGATGCATATGGGAGTAAATTAAAGGTTAATACAGTTAATAAAATGACGAGTGTTGTTTCGTTATCTATAACTGATAAGGTGCCTGAAAAAGGAAAGAACTTTCTTGATACTTTAATAAGTATTTATAATAATGATGCTGTAAAAGATAAGAACCTTGTAGCTGCTAATACTGAAAAGTTTATTAATAAGAGGCTTGAATCCTTAACAAAAGAGCTCGATACTGTTGAGAGAGATGCAGAGGGTTATAAAAGAGGAGAGAGGCTTACTGATATTTTTTCTGATGTAAAACTATCTTTGACTTCTGCGGATGCTTACAGTAAAAGTGTTAATGCGAAGGCAGGAGAGATTGATGTTGTGAATTATATGATTGAGTTTTTAGATAGTGCTGACAATGATAGTACTATGCCAACCAATCTTATGCCGGAAGGAGATGCAGCTTCAATGATTAAAGAGTATAATGAGCTTGTTCTTCAAAAACAAAGACAGACTGAGAGCATGACAGATGAGCATCCTCAGATGGTTGCTATAAATACTCAAATAGAAGGATTTAGAGAGAGTCTTAAGCAAAGCCTGGGTAATTTATTGTCTTCTCTTAAAATTGCTAAAAAGAACCTTGAAAGGCAGGAAAATATAATGCAGGGTAGAGTGGGTGAGGCCCCTCGTCAGGAAAGACAATTTAGGGTTATTGAGAGACAAAAGGAAGTTAAGGAAGAGTTATATTTATTTTTATTAAAAAAGAGAGAAGAGAATGCTATTACCCTTGCAGTTACTTCTCCTAATGCAAAAATAATTGATTCTGCTTTTGCTAAGGAACAGCCCGTTTCTCCAAAAAGTAATATTGTTTTATTGGCATCCTTAATATTAGGATTGTTAATTCCATTTTTAATTATATACCTAAGAGAGCTTCTAGATACTAAGATACATAGTAACGCTGATTTTGATCATTTAACAGTACCTTTCTTGGGAGATGTGCCTAGGTCAGAAACAAGTAGTGAGCTGGTTAATCTTCATGGTCGATCGGGTACAGCTGAGGCTTTAAGGATTATTAGAACAAATATGGAATTTATGCTTAATAATGTGTCTGAAGGCATTGCTAAAACCATTTTTGTTACATCTACTATACCTAAAGAAGGTAAAACTTTCGTGTCTGTTAACTTAGCTACCACAATAGCTATGACAGGTAAAAAAGTGCTTCTTATAGGTATGGATATACGTAACCCTAAGTTAGATGAGTATGTAAACATACCTTCTAAAGGGCTTACAAATTACTTGTCTTCACCTAACGGAGCAAATCTTAATGATTATATTGTTAAGTATGGAGATTTTGAAAGCTTCTATATACTTCCTCCTGGTATAATACCTCCAAACCCGGCTGAATTACTTATGGGGAAACGTGTGGTTGAAATGTTTGAAAAGCTTCAAAAGGAGTACGATTACATTATAGTTGATACAGCTCCAGTTAGTTTAGTGACCGATACTATAATTGTTGCTCATTTGGCGCATTCATTCATTTATGTGTCAAGAGCGAATTATCTTGATAAGAGGATGCTTGTTGTTCCTGAAAACATGTACAAAGAAGGGAAGCTACCTAATATGGCTCTTGTTCTTAATGATACTGATAGGAAAACGGGCTACGGTTATGGTTATGGCTACGGTTATGGTTATGGATATGGTTATGGTGCCGATATGGACGCGTCTAGATCAAGCTGGAGAGATAAAATCTTTGGAAAGAAAAAGCTGTAAGCTTTATATAATATAAAAATAATGCCTTCTTTAAAATTTAAAGAAGGCATTATTTTTTAAGGCGTCTTTTAAAGCGTCATGCTTTTTAAAAGGTATTTTGCTTTTAAAAGCTGTAGCATGTTTCATGTGGTGTGTGTCTGATCCTGTAAAGTCAATTAGCTTTTCATTTAAAAGTCTTTCAGCCGTTTTTAAAACACCTTGGCCATAGTATCCTGTAACTGAAAGCAGGTTTAATTGAAACAGGCATCCTGCTTTTTTAAGTCTGTAGTATTCTTCAAATTTTGAATGATAAAACAGGTAGCGTTCGGGGTGGGCAAGTACAGGTTTGTAGCCTGCTACCTGTAATTCAAATAATATGTCGTAAAGGTTAATTGGCGGATTAATGTATGACATTTCAACCAAAACGTAATTATCCTTAAGTGTCAGGAGTGATTCTGATTTGAATAACTCAACAAAGGTGTCATCCATTAAATGCTCAGCTGCGGCTTTAAATGGTGATATTATATTTTGTTCTCTTAAAAAAGAAAGGGTGCTTTCTTCTTTTTGCAGTATTCCTTCTTTAGTGTTGTTCCATACTCCCGGTAGTATATGCGGTGTAGCTGTAAATTGTGAGAACCCGTATTCTTTTAAGGTATTGATGAGTAAAAGGGTGTCATTTTCGTCTTTAGCGCCATCATCTATTCCGGGTAATAAATGTGAGTGTATGTCTATATAGCCATCAGGGATTAAATCTGCCAGGGCTACCTTTGGTTTATTGAAAAAAAGCAAGGTATTAGGTTTAAAATTAGTGTTGTAAAATTAATATAAAACACTAATTCTAAATAATACTGTTTGTTAAAATGTGCTAATTAGTAGTGGGGATTGCTTTCATTTTTCTGATTAAGGCAACTGAGTTGACTAATAAGAGTGGTAACATAAGCCATATATGTATTTTAGTTATTGTTAGTGCCAGATAAACTACAAAAAGGCTAGATGATATGTATATAAGTCTTTTTAAGAGTGTTTTTCTCTTTTTTGGACTGATGATGGCTATAATTATAAAAAGTGGATTAAATAGTAGTATATTGTAGTTTAATAATAGTTCGTTATGGCTGGAATATAAACTCACAAAGCAAAATAGTAATCCCATAAGACCTGCGAATACCAAATAAGTGTTGTAGCCTGCTTTTTTAATAGTAAGGATAAGTAATAAAAGAGCTAATATAATATAACTGTAAAAGCTATTTATAAAAGAAAAACCTGTGGTTAGTTCTGTTTTTTCAACTATCGTTGTTGTTACCTTTGCTAAAGACTTATCGCTTTTTGTTTTGGTATTGCTAATTCCCTCCATCAGTTCTTTAGGTAGAAATAGCTTTTCAGATGTATTATCTGTTTTGTAGCCAAACAAAAGGTTTATTCCCAGATTTTCGTAAAAATGGTTGTCCTGAAGATAAGAGTAGATAATCTCTCTGTATGTTTTTCCGCTGTCTGAATTTTCTAATGAAATAGGAACCTGTTTGTTGACTATGTCTGCCACCATAGTTGTGCAATTACGGTTTATGAATTTATAGGTGTAATATTTTTTATCTGAAAAAAGTATACCGTTAAGTTCGTCTGCAATCTGTTGTTTTTGGTATTGAGTAAGGTTTAATGTCTGTTCATATACATCACGACCGTAATACTGGTATTCGTAAATAAAATCACGGTAAGAAGCTACTGAAACAAAATACTGTAAGTCTCCTTTTACGAATTTTGGGTAGAAGTTAGGCGTGTCAAAATCGAATGTCCCGAAGTTGTATACCGTATTTATATTTTTGGCAGGGTCAAATATCCTGATAGCTGTATGTCCGAATACTGAATATAGTTCGTTTCCCGGTCCACAGGTTAATACACTTATTTCGGCTTTATGTGATAAAGGGATTTGTGCAAAGGTTTTAAAGGTTGATAAGCTAATAAAAAGTAAAATTAATAAAGCTCTAAAACTTTGCATGGTGTGATTTGTTTATCTGAATATCCCTAAATCTACTTTGAGGGAAAAAATGTTTGAATATAATGCTGCACTCTGGTCGCCAATATCGGTCAATGCATAATCAACTTCTATGCCTTTGTACTTAAAGCCAAGTCCTATATTTGGCTGAAAGCTTAATTTACCGCTACCGTCAATTTCCCTTATGTTTTGAAAATTACCAACACCACCTCTTAAATAAACGATGTCGATATAACCAAATTCAAAACCAAAGGCCGGATCAAAACTGATTGACTCTGTAGATACAAGGTCATTAGTTTGGGCAAACTGCATATTTAAATTGGCCGATGCTAATATACTATAATCGTAGCGTATTATGAATTTTTTTGAGAAACCAAGTTGAGCTTTTGGTAATGTAATCTCATTAGTTTCCGGTAATTCCTGATTTTCACCGGGTATAGCATCACTAATAGTTTGGAACTCCTCTTCATCAATGTTCCAAACGTTGTAGGTGGTTGTTATGTCCCTTAACATTAAACCGAATTTCCAGTTGTCTTTAGTTTGGTATTGTATGCCTATGTCAAAACCAAATCCCCATGAGTTGGCAAAATCTCCTATTATCCTTCTGATAACTTTTGCGTTAATGCCATACTGAAAGCCGTCTAACGGTAGCGAGCGGGCATATGATATGGTAACGCCATAATCGGCAGCCGAGAAAAGGCTTATCCTGTTGTAGTCTATATTACCTTCGCTGTCTATTAGCTGTGTGGTATTCATAATGTCATCCACACCAAATCTAATTACCGATATTCCAAAGGCGCTCCTTTCGTCAATAGGCATGGCAAAAGCGGCATAGTCGTATTGTGCTATATTGGCAAAATAACTGGCGTGCATAAGTGCCAGTTGTTTGTCTTTTACCTGTAGTAATCCGGCAGGATTCCAGTAGCCCGAGTTAACGTCTCCGGTATGGGCTGTAACAGCATTACTCATTCCCAGTGCAGCGGCATCTACCCCAATGTTCATGAATTCATTAGAGTACTTCCTGACTGACTGTGCATGAGCTAAAAAGGAAAAAAGCAGTATGGGAAATATAAATTTCTTTTTCAACGCTGTTAAATTTGTGCAAATATGAAATAAAAATCTCAATTACTAAACTCTATTTCTATTAACTTATTGTGTTAACTTTGCAGTAAAATTAAATGCTATGTCTGTTAAGAAACACATTCCGAACTTTATTACGTTACTAAATCTTGCTTCTGGTTTAATAGCTCTTGTGTATGCATTCAATACCAATTTGCAAATGGCATTCTTTTGGGTTTGCATGGGTATCTTTTTTGATTTTTGGGATGGTTTCTTTGCAAGGATACTAAAAGTTCAGGGTAAGCTTGGACTTCAGTTAGATTCTTTGGCCGATATGGTTACCAGTGGTGTAGTGCCGGGTGTAGCGATGTATCAGCTATTGGCAAATATTGCTGATTTAACTGATGACTATAACTTATCTATCGATAATGGTTATTTAGGCTTATTACCTTATGTTGGTTTTATTATAACCCTGGCTTCCTGCTATAGGCTGGCAAAGTTTAATATTGATGAACGTCAAACCGACTCGTTTATTGGTTTGCCTACACCTGCAAATGCATTGTTTATAATGAGCTTACCTGTAATATTGAACCACACCGGAGGTGAGGGTGTTGTGTTTGAGTTTTTAAGTAATCCGTTTATTCTGGTAGGTATAACTTTACTGAGTGCTTACCTGTTGAATGCCGAGATTCCTTTGTTTTCGCTTAAAGTAAAATACTTTAACTGGAAAAACAATAAAATACAATTCATATTTCTAATAGTATCGGTATTGTTATTGTCTTTCTTCCAGTATTTTGCTATTCCTGTAATTATATTGTTTTATGTAATACTTTCTGTAATAAACAATATGACTGCTAAACAGGCTAATGGATAACAGGCAATACAAAAAAAACTATAATAAGGCTTCCAGAAAAGCAAAGGCTGTTTACAGGGAAGATAACCGAAAGGTTACACCCGGTAAAATACTTAAGTATTCTTTTTTGGTTTTACTATTGTCTTTTGTTGTGGCAATAGGTTATCAGTACAGACATGGTTTTTTATACTATTTAGGTTTTAAGAGCAATAAGTGTATTGAAAAACTAACTAAAGAGGAACGCAAAATTGCCGACCTCAGAATTTATGAGATAGTATCGCGCCACAAGGATAAAGTTTTTGGTTTTGATGTGTCCGAATATCAGGGTGATATTGACTGGGGTAAGGTAAAAGAGGGGAACGAGGATTTTGCCATGAAATTCGTATTCGTTAGGGCTACTGCCGGTAAGAATAAAACCGATAAACAGTTTAAGGATAACTGGAAACAATCGGGTAAAAAAGGGTTTATTCGCGGTGCATACCACTATTACAGACCAAATGAAAACTCTATAAAACAAGCCGATAATTTTATAAAAACAGTTTCCCTGAAAAAAGGTGACCTGCCACCTGTGCTTGATATTGAAAAGATACCAAGTAAACAAAGTATGGATAGCCTTAAAACCGGACTTAAGCGCTGGTTGGATAGGGTTGAGACTCACTATGGTGTTAAGCCGATTATTTACAGCGGGGAGAGTTTTTATACCGATTTTTTAAAAAAAGAATTTGTAGGCTATACTTTATGGATTGCCAACTATAGTTTTTTTGAAGAAGAAATAAGGAAGGAATGGCATTTTTGGCAGTTTACAGATAAGGCAGCTATTGAAGGAATAGATGGCAATGTTGATGTAAATATTTACAACGGAGATATTACAGCATTACATACAATGAAACTACAGTAGTTGTTTTTTAGCTTATTGATTAATAGTTTTCTATATATTTGGCTGCAACCAATTTATTTATACTATGAAATCAAAATTAGTTTTTTATTAACTGCTGCTCTCATTTTGAATCAAAAAATGTAATGATGGGTATGAGGCTTTTGGATATTTATGAAGTTGAAATAAAAGGGGATACTGTAAAAAAAGTCCTTTATCTTAATATGTATGATAAAGGTAAACTTTTTGCGCCGAAGGAATTTTTAATGAAATAATAAACAAAAAACGGCCTCAAGGCCGTTTTTTTATTCACTTATATTAAAAGTTTTCTTCATCAGGGACTGTAGACGGAGTTGTTTGTTGCTGGAAGTCCAGTTTTTTCTTTCTTAACTCAAAGTTTTGTCCCAAATATACTTTACGTACCATTTCGTCACTGGCAAGATCTTCGGGTACACCTGCCTTAAGGATGTCTCCCTGAAACATTAGGTAAGTCTTATCTGTAATGGCAAGAGTTTCCTGTACGTTATGGTCGGTAATAAGAATACCTATATTTTTATTTTTTAACTGTGCTACAATACGCTGAATGTCTTCAACCGCTACCGGGTCAACACCTGCAAAAGGCTCATCAAGAAGGATGAACTTAGGGTCGGTTGCCAGTGCACGGGCAATTTCTGTACGACGTCGCTCACCACCCGATAAAAGGTCACCTCGGTTAGTACGTATATGTTGTAGTGAGAATTCGTCTATAAGGGCTTCCATTTTAGCTTCCTGTTCCTGTTTAGATAGGTTTGTAAGTTGTAATACACTCAATATGTTATCTTCAATACTAAGCTTTCTGAAAACCGAAGCCTCCTGAGCAAGATAACCAATACCGTTTTGAGCACGTTTGTACATAGGATAATCGGTAATATCCATATTGTCCAGATATATTTTTCCGCTGTTAGGCTTTACAAGTCCAACAATCATATAGAAAGATGTGGTTTTTCCGGCACCGTTAGGTCCCAATAGTCCTACAATCTCTCCTTGGTTTACCTCAACCGAAATACCTTTTACAACGCTTCGGCCTTTATATGTTTTGACTAGGTTGTCAGCTCTTAAGATCATGTCTTAAATTTCTTTTTTTAATATTATTCGCCCTGTCCCTTTTCTTCAAGCGCTTCCCAAAACTCGTAAGCTCTTCTAAGGTGGGGAACTACTATTGTACCGCCTACCAGGGTTGCAATGCTAAGGGCTTCCATAACCTCTTCTTTGTTAAGTCCTTCTTTGTAGCAGGTCTCTAAATGGTATTTTACGCAGTCGTCGCAACGTAATACTGCAGACGCCACAAGTCCCAGCAATTCTTTTGTTTTAACATTAAGAGCGCCTTCCATGTAGGCGTTTGTGTCAAGGTTAAAGATACGTTTTATTATTTTATTGTTATCTGCCAGAAGCTTGTCATTCATTTTCTGGCGGTAGTCGTTAAACTCCTGTACTATATCGCTCATGTCTAATTAGCTTTTGTTATCTCACTTTTCTTTCCAATTCTTACAGCAATAAATATACTCAGTTCATATAGTATTGCCAGTGGTACGGTAACTATAACCTGACTTACAACATCAGGCGGAGTAACCACAGCAGCAACAATAAGCATAATCACGTAGGCATATTTTCTGTATTTTCTTAAAAACTCGGCGGAAACCAGTCCTACCTTAGCAAGAAAATATATAAGTATAGGTAACTCAAAAATCAGACCACATGAAATAACGGTGGTTTTGATAAGGCTTAAATAAGAATCCAGATCGATGTCGTTTTTAACAATTTCGCTAATTCTGTAGTTACCTAAAAAGTTAATCGATAAAGGTACGATAAGGAAATATCCGAAAAAGACACCAAGGAAAAACAGTATTGAGGCAGAGAATATAAATGCCATAGCATACTTGCGCTCTTTGTCATAAAGTGCCGGACGTATAAATTTCCAGAATTCCCATAAAATTACCGGGAAGGCTAAAATAAAACCGGCTGTTATAGATGTCCAGATATCGGTTGAGAACTGACCGTCCATTCGCCTACTTTGAATTTCAAAAGGCAGTTCGGTAATGCAAAAGCTTTTGTCTAAGTCGTATTTATTTGCCAGGTCGCAAAAAAACTGGTAAGTAAGAAAGTCTCCGCTTGCCGGGGCAAATATAATATTGTCAAAAATGAATTTACTGAAGATAAAAGCTATAACTCCGCAAATTAATATTGCTAATGTACTTCTAATCAGTAACCATCTTAATTCTTCAAGATGGTCAAGGAAAGACATTTCTCCTGTGGTTGTTTTTTTAGCGTCTTTGGCCATTTATTTATACTATTCCTTCTTTTAAAATATCGTGTAAATGCAGTATGCCTTTGTACTCTCCGTTTTCTTCTACTACCAGCTGGGTGATAGCAAAATTTTCCATAGTGTTAAGAGCATCTGCTGCCATTTCGGTTGGCTTTATTGTTTTTGGGTTGTGCGTCATTATATCTTTAGCTACAACTCCGGCAATGTTATCCCTGTCGTTAAGCATTCTTCTTATATCACCATCGGTAATAATACCTACAACTTTTTCACCTTCTAACACGGCTGTAACACCAAGTCTTTTTGCCGATATTTCAAAAATTGCCTGTTTTATACTGCTGTCTGGTGTTACTGCTGGTCTGTGAGTATCGTCAAGCATATCACCTACACGTAATAACAGTTTTTTGCCAAGCGCACCACCAGGGTGGTATTTGGCAAAATCTTCACTTTTAAAATTGTTAAGCTCCATAAGACATACGGCAAGAGCATCGCCCAAAACGAGCTGTGCTGTAGTACTGTTTGTTGGTGCCAGGTTGTTAGGGCAGGCCTCACTTTCTACATACGCATGAAGTACATAATCGGATTCTTTTCCTAAAAACGAATCTTTATTTGCAGTCATGCCAATAAGTACGTTGCCGTCGCGTTTTAATAACGGAGCGAGTACTTTGATTTCAGGGCTGTTGCCACTTTTAGAAATACAAATAACCACATCTCCCGGTTGGACCATTCCTAGATCTCCATGAATAGCCTCGGCTGCATGAAGGAAAAGAGATGGGGTTCCGGTAGAGTTAAGCGTTGCAACAATTTTGCTGGCTATAATGGCACTTTTACCAATTCCGGTAACAACCAGTCGGCCTTTGCTCTGGTGAATTATACCGGTAGCCTTTGCAAAGTCCTCATCAAGGTAGTTTACAAGGTTAGCAATGCTCTCGCTTTCAGTAAGTATGGTTTTTCTGGCTGAATCCAGTATTGCCTGTGTATTTATCAAGATTGTGAAATGTTTAAAAAGTTGCGCGTATTAAAGATTTTTGTATCTTTATGTTCTGCAAATTTATGTAAATTACTATTAATAAATAATGAAATCGACCGAAATTGACTTACACAAAGAGTTAAAAAAATATTTTGGTTTTAACAAATTTAAAGGTCTCCAGGAAGATGTTGTAAAAAGTATCATAACGGGACAAAATACATTTGTTATAATGCCAACAGGTGGCGGAAAATCACTGTGTTATCAGTTGCCTGCTTTGGTGCTCGATGGAACAGCGATTGTAGTTTCCCCATTAATCGCGCTGATGAAAAACCAGGTGGATGCCATAAGGAGTCTTTCGTCAGAACAGGGGATAGCGCACGTTTTAAATTCTTCCCTTACAAAAACAGAAGTGAACCAGGTAAAAAGTGATATCACTAACGGTATTACTAAGCTTTTGTATGTAGCGCCCGAGTCGCTTACTAAGGAAGAATATGTTACTTTTTTAAGAGGTGTTAAGCTGTCTTTTGTAGCGATAGATGAAGCACACTGTATATCAGAATGGGGACATGACTTCAGGCCTGAATACCGTAATTTAAGGAATATTATAAAGCAGCTGGGCGATGTACCTGTTATAGGACTTACAGCAACAGCTACACCTAAGGTGCAGGAAGATATACTGAAAAACCTTGACATGAGTGACGCCAATGTGTTTAAGGCATCATTCAACAGGCCAAACCTTTATTATGAGGTAAGACCAAAGGCTAAAACAGTTGAGTCTGATATTATTCGTTTTATAAGGCAACATAAAGGCAAATCAGGGGTTATTTACTGTTTGAGCCGTAAAAAGGTGGAGGAAATAGCACAGGTATTGCAGGTAAATGGTATTAGTGCCGTGCCTTACCATGCCGGATTGGATGCTAAAACACGTGCCAAGCATCAGGATATGTTCCTTATGGAAGATGTAGATGTGGTAGTGGCAACCATTGCATTTGGTATGGGTATCGATAAGCCGGACGTTCGTTTTGTAATTCACCATGATATACCAAAGTCACTTGAGAGTTACTATCAGGAAACAGGTAGAGCCGGTCGTGACGGAGGTGAAGGGCATTGTTTGGCTTACTATTCGTATAAGGATATAGAGAAGCTGGAGAAATTCATGTCGGGCAAACCCGTGGCAGAGCAGGAAATAGGTTTTGCACTGTTGCAGGAAGTAGTTGCTTATGCCGAAACTTCAATGTCAAGACGAAAATTCCTTCTTCATTATTTTGGGGAGGAGTTTGACGAAGTGAATGGTGAAGGTGCCGATATGGATGATAATATTCGTAATCCTAAAAAGAAATCAGAGGCTAAAGATCAGGTGGTAATTTTATTGGAAACGGTTAAGAATACCAAGCAGATGTATAAGTCTAAAGAAATAATATTTACACTTACCGGTAAGGTTAATGCGCTTATAAAGGCTCATAAAACCGATTCTCAGGCTTTCTTTGGCAAAGGTAAGGAGTATGATGATAAGCACTGGATGGCACTTATTAGGCAAGTGTTGGTAGAAGATTATCTGTCTAAAGATATTGAGACGTATGGAGTGCTTAAGCTTACGCCAAAAGGTGAAGCGTTTATTGCTAACCCTGTGTCATTCATGATGACTGAGGATCATGACTACGGTGACGATAGTGATGATGCTACAGTAACAGCAGCAAAATCCGGTGGGGGTACTACTGATGAGGCTTTGGTAAATATGCTTAAAGATCTTCGTAAAAAGGTAGCCAAAAAACTGGGAGTTCCGCCGTTTGTGGTGTTCCAGGATCCATCGCTGGAAGATATGGCTTTAAAGTATCCTGTTAGTGTTGCCGAACTGAGTAATGTACATGGTGTAGGTGAAGGTAAGGCTAAAAAATACGGTAAAGAATTTGCCGACCTTATTGCCCGCTATGTTGAGGATAATGATATTGTAAGGCCAGATGATCTTGTAGTGAAATCTACAGGGGCTAACTCTGCACTTAAGTTATATATTATCCAGAATGTGGACAGGAAACTTCCGTTGAGTGATATTGCCAGTGCGAAAGGTTTGGATATGGATGCCCTGCTTAAAGAAATGGAGCAGATAGTATATTCGGGAACCAAGCTTAATATTAAGTATTGGATTGACGAAATACTGGACGAGGATCAGCAGGAAGAAATCCATGAATATTACATGGAATCAGAGTCTGATAATATTAAGGATGCACTTAAGGAGTTTGACGGTGATTATGATACCGAAGAACTAAGACTTATGCGTATTAAGTTTATAAGTGAAGTTGCTAATTAAATTAGCAACGCATAAAATGATAAAAAAAAAGCCCCAGGATTTCTCGGGGCTTTTTTATGATATTTATACATTCAGTTTAATCATTGGATACTGATCGCTAATTACTCTTCATAGAGTTCGCCACGATGAGGTTTGAGTGCATCGCGCACCTGTATCATGTGTTCATCGGTAACTACCATATAAGCTATGGCATGCATGTCGCTTATTGCTTTAAATCCTGTAATGTTTAACGGTAGTTTTTCTATAGCTATATATTCTTTTAAATGAATTTCATGGTGCTCGGCGGTTTTTGCTCCGGCAGGTCCTTTAAAATCCCATATCAGTTTTATTTTTCTCATGTGTAATTGTTACAGTTAGGAAGGGTAAAGTTACAAAGTAGGTTTTATTCTCTGGGTAAAGTTTTTATATTTATAACCTTATATCAATAATTAGCATGAAACACTATATACTTACCGCTTTATTTATCACCTCGGTTTCCTTTGCACAGGAACTAACTTTAGAAAGAGCCAACGGCCTTGCCGGACTACCGTTAAAATGTATGCAACAGGAGTTTCCTAATAAAATGGGACAGCTTATTGCCGATGCTTCCGAACTGGGTACACCTCAACAGTTGCACCCTGCCTTTTATGGCTGTTTTGACTGGCATTCGTCGGTGCACGGGCATTGGAGCCTGGTGTATCTGCTTAGTAAGTTTCCTGATATTGACAGGAAAGAAGACATTATAAGTAAGCTACAGGTAAATTTGAGTAAAGCTAATATTGAGCAGGAGGTAGCCTATATGAGTAAAGGCCATGAAAAGGCTTTTGAGCGTACTTATGGCTGGGCATGGCTTTTAAAGCTTCAGTTGGAACTGGAAAGGTCTCCGGTTGGTGAGGTGAAAGGACTGGCTGCTAATGTAAAACCGCTGGCCAATTTGATAGCTGAAAGATATATAGAATTCCTGCCAAAGCTTAACTATCCGGTTAGGGTAGGTACACATACAAACACTGCCTTCGGGATGTCATTGGCATGGGATTATGCTGTGTATTCGGGTAATGCAGAATTGCAACGTGTGATTAAGGAAAATGCCTTACGCCTGTTTAAAAATGATACCGATTGCCCTTTTGACTGGGAACCAAGTGGTACTGATTTTCTTTCGCCTTGTATGGAGGAAATGGCAATAATGCAACGCGTAATGCCTGAAAAAGATTTTTTAAAATGGCTTAAAGGCTTCGCAAAGCAATTGTTTGATGAAAAGTACAATTGGGAACCGGGTGAGGTATCCGACAGGAATGACGGTCACCTTGTGCATCTTGACGGACTTAACTTTAGCCGTGCCTGGAATATGTACAGGCTGGCAAGTCAGTATCCAAAACAGTTTGGTCATTTAATTCCGTTAGCCAATCATCATTTTAATTATTCGTTACCGGCTATTGTAGACGGTAATTATGAAGGCGAACACTGGCTGGCTTCATTTGCGCTTCATGCTTTTGAAGAAAAAGTGGCTTTAAAATAGCCTGAATTTTTAAGTGAAGATAATCTCTAAATATTGATTATTTTTGCGACATGCCAAGAGAACTCCAGATACAGGTAACCCCAGAGGTTGCCGCACAGCAGCATTTGCTTACAGAGCATGTTGCTAAGCTTATGCAGGTTAGTCCTGATGAGATCAGTCATATCGCTATTGTAAAGCGCTCTATTGATGCGCGCCAAAAGGCTGTTAAAATAAATCTTAAGCTTGCAGTATACTGGAAGGAAACGTATACCGAAACCACTATTCCTTTGCCTGATTATAAAGATGTTTCTAATAGTAAGGAAGTAATTATAGTAGGGGCAGGACCAGCAGGATTGTTTGCAGCGCTGCAACTTATTGAGCTTGGTGTTAAGCCTATTGTTATAGAAAGAGGTAAGGATGTGCAGGAACGCAGGCGTGATCTTAAAGCTATTAACCGCGAACATATTGTGGACGAAGATTCCAACTACTGTTTTGGTGAGGGTGGTGCCGGAACTTACTCTGACGGGAAGCTATATACCCGTTCTAAAAAGCGTGGAGATGTAGACCGTATCCTGAAACTTTTTGTGGCTTTTGGTGCTGCCGATAATATAATGGTAGAGGCGCATCCGCATATTGGTACCAACAAACTGCCTAAGATAATCAAATCCATGCGTGAAAAGATTATTGAGTTTGGCGGCGAGGTACTTTTTGATACCCGTGTAGTTGATATACTGGTAAAAAACAACGAAATTGGAGGAGTGGTTACTCAGAATAATGACGTAATCAATGCCAAAAAAATAATACTGGCAACAGGACATTCTGCAAGAGATGTATTTGAGTTGCTGGATCGTAAAAAAATCTTCATAGAAGCAAAGCCTTTCGCGCTTGGTGTAAGGGCAGAGCATCCGCAAACCTTAATAGACAGCATACAGTACAGTTGCGATTTTAGGGGAGATTACCTGCCACCTGCACCATATAGTATAGTAAAACAGGTAAACGGCAGGGGGATGTATTCCTTTTGTATGTGTCCGGGAGGTGTTATTGCGCCTTGTGCTACCAGTCCGGGAGAGGTTGTTACTAACGGATGGTCTCCTTCTAAAAGGGATCAGGCTACGGCTAATTCGGGTATTGTGGTAGAGCTGAAACTGGAAGATTTTAAACCTTTTGCTAAGTTTGGTGCACTTGCCGGAATGGAATTCCAAAAAAGCATTGAACAAAAAGCATGGCATTTGGCGGGTGAAACCCAAAAGGTGCCTGCGCAGCGCATGATCGATTTTACACAAAGCAAAGTATCTGCCGATATTCCTAAAACATCTTATGTGCCGGGAACAACTTCAGTTGAACTGGGGCAGGTATTTCCGGGATTCATTACTCAGGTA
Source organism: Flavobacterium rakeshii (assembly GCF_009741375.1). Taxonomy (GTDB): domain Bacteria; phylum Bacteroidota; class Bacteroidia; order Flavobacteriales; family Flavobacteriaceae; genus Flavobacterium; species Flavobacterium rakeshii. The sequence continues at coordinate 84,385 of NZ_WOWP01000024.1, read as the reverse complement.
ATGAGGCAGGGTTTTGTGGATTTTGGCAAATCCATGAGAGGATACTTAACTAATGATGCTATACTTCATGCTCCCGAATCAAGAACCTCATCGCCGGTGCGTATACCGCGTGATCCATATACGCTGGAACATGTACAGATAAAAGGACTCTACCCGTGTGGTGAAGGTGCGGGTTATGCTGGGGGAATTATCTCTGCCGCTATTGATGGGGAGAAGTGTGCTATAAAATGTGCTGAAGAGCTGGCATAAATATTGCCTAGCTTTTTAGTGTAACTAAAATCAAACCAATAACTATGAAAAAAATATCAGCCTTACTCCTGGTATTGTTACCTCTTATTGCTTTTTCGCAAAACAACTTTAAAGCAATCGATTCTGTTTTATCTGTTTATGATCAGGGTGTTGTGCCCGGTGTTTCTGTTAGTATTGCAAAAAACGGCAAAGTCATTTATAGCAGAAATGTTGGTTATGCAGATATTGAAGCTAATAAAAAAATAGACGACAAAACGCTGTTTTGTATGGCGTCTGTATCAAAACAGTTTACTGCTGCCTGTATTGTTATGCTGGAACAGCAGGGCAAGCTGAGCCTTGAAGATAAATTATCAAAATATTTTCCTGATTTCCCTGAGTATGCTAATACTATTAGCATTGTTCATCTTTTAAATCACACCAGTGGTATAAAAGACTACTTGGCCTTATCTATGTTGAGGGGACATGATAATAAAGATTATACAAATGAAATGGTAGAAGATATGCTTAGAGTACAGGAGCTTGACTTTGAACCGGGAAGCACTTTTTCTTATACCAATTCAGGATATTGGTTTTTGGTAAGGATTATAGAGAAAGTATCAGGTAAATCAATTATTGATTTTGCTCAGGAGAATATTTTTCGACCTTTAAAAATGAAAAGTACTCAATATGCTTATGATCCTTATTTAGTAAAGCATATGTCAAAAGGTTACGTGGAAACAGATGAAGGGTATGAAATTGAACCACAAAAAGAATATGTAATTTCAGGAGCGGGCGTTGTTTCTTCGGTACAGGATATGCAAAAGTGGCTGTTTGAAATGTATACTCAAAAAGTTTTTGGTACTGCCTTTTGGCACCGTATGCTTAATGAAGAGTTTTATGATTTGGGTAATAATAATTTTTCTACAAAAGGATTGTTTACAGGAGATTACTACGGGGTAAAACGTATTCAGCATGGGGGTGATGTTGATGGTTTTCATACCGTAGTAGAGTGTTTTCCTGAGCAGGGAGTAACTGTTGCAATATTTACTAATAATGATAATGTAAATGTTTATGAGTTTAATAAACCTGCATTGAGTAGCTTGTTGAATTTGAAATATAAAAAAGAGGTTGTCAAAACAGAAGAGCCGCCGATTTTTGACCCCGTTAGTGAAACTGATTTAAAACAATATGAAGGAGATTATGGTTCTGAGTTGGGATTGTTTTTTAATGTTAGTGTTAAAGACGGTGTTCTCTATGTTATACAGAAATGGGATGGAGGTGGTTATCCTGTTGTGCAGGCAGGAGCTAATAAATTTAAAATAGAAGGAGACCCGGTCTTTTTTGAGTTTATTGATATAAATAACGGAATGGCAAATTTATTAAAGGTGAATCAGGAAGACGGGGAGTATGTTTTTATGAGAGATTATCAGTTGCCTGATTTTGGTGATTATTTAGGGAAATATTACTCAAAAGTACTCGATGTAAACTATGAATTCTATTTAGAAGGCGGTTTGTTGGTGTTCAGGCCACAGGGTGTCGATGAGGTACGTGTTGCTACTATAAACGAAAAAGATAAAGCAACTAGCCCTTGGGGGGACTTGTCTTTTGTAAGAGATAGTGAAGGTGTTATTACAGGTTTTTTACTGTCGCATGATAGAGCCATGAATATTGAATTTGTAAAAGTGCCGGCTATAGAGTAGGCTGTTATCTGTATGTTGCAGTTGTTATTTTTACAGTTACTGACGGCCGGAAATATGCTGTTAAAAGCAATGGACTTATTTTGACAGGCCTTTCATTGTGATGAAATCTAATCAAACAATTATGAAAAAAATATCAGCCTTACTCCTGGTATTGTTACCTTTTATTGCTTTTTCACAAAATAACTTTAAAGCAATCGATTCTGTTTTATCTGTTTATGATCAGGGTGTTGTGCCCGGTGTTTCTGTTAGTATTGCAAAAAACGGCAAAGTTCTCTATAGCAGAAATGTTGGTTATGCAGATGTTGAAGCCAATAAAAAAATAGATGACAAAACGCTGTTTTGTATGGCATCTGTATCAAAGCAGTTTACCGCTGCCTGTGTTGTTATGCTGGAACAGCAGGGTAAGCTGAGTCTTGAGGATAAATTATCCAAATATTTTCCTGATTTCCCAGAGTATGCTAATACCATTAGCATTGTTGACCTTTTAAATCATACCAGTGGTATAAAAGATTATATCGTTTTGTCTATGTTGAGAGGAGATCATTATATGCTATATAAGGATCAGGATATGAATGATATTCTAAAAAAACAGAATCTTGATTTTGAGCCTGGAAGTGAATACTCTTATAGTAATTCAGGATATTGGTTTTTGGTAAAGATTGTTGAGAAAGTGTCGGGTAAATCGATTATTGATTTTGCTCAGGAAAATATTTTTTTTCCTCTTGAAATGAATAATACTAAGTATACCTATGATCCGTATTCAGTAAAGCATATGTCAAAAGGCTATGTTGAAACAGATGAAGGACATGAGATTTCACTACAAAAAGAAGGCTTAATTTCTGGAGCAGGTGTTGTTTCTTCTGTGGATGATATGCAAAAGTGGCTATTTGAAATGCATACTCAAAAAGTTTTTGGTGCTGCCTTTTGGAACCGCATGGTTAATGAAGAATTTTATGAGATAGATAAAGATGAATTTTATACTAAAGGTTTGGTTATTGATACTTATTTAGGAGAAAAGCGTATTGAACATGGAGGAGATGTAGATGGTTTTCATACTCTAACTGAATATTTTCCTGAACAAGAGTTAACTGTTGTCATATTTAGTAATAATGATGAAATAAGTATAAATAAAATCAATAAAACATTATTAAGTGTTTTTTTTAAGAAGATAATCTCTACTATAACAGAAGATGAAAAAAATAAAAAAGTTAGCGGAGTAAAACTTACTGAAGCCGAATTAAAAAAATATACAGGTGATTATGTTTTTATCACTTACTCATTTAATGTGAGTGTTAAAGAGGGGGAGCTCTTTTTTCTACAGGGATGGAATGGAGTTGGTTATTCGGTTTTGGCGTTAGGTGATGATAAATTTGCAGATAAAGATAATGAAGATGTTGTGTTTAGCTTTTCTGATATTAAAAATGATAGTACAGGTTTATTGGTGTTAAATCAAAATGGTCAAGAATATAAGTTTGACAGAAAGCCTGTAGCACAGGATGTTAATGAGTTTGTAGGTAGCTACTATTCAGCAGCTCTTGATGTAACATATAATTTTATATTAGAGGAAGGTGATTTGTGGTTTGTGTTAGGGACTGAAGAATCAGTTCCTCTTTTACACCAGGGTAAGGACAGGTATTTGTCTCCTTTTGGAAACCTGACTTTTAAGAGAGGTGAAAAAAGTAAACTTACAGGCTTTTTACTATCACATGAAAGAGCTAGGGATATTGAATTTGTAAAAGTACCGGCTAGGGGATAGGGATTTCCTCTTCATGTAGTTTATGCCCGCCTTTATCATAGTAAATGCAGGTCATGGCTACCATATCTATTACCCATTTGTCTACACCATCCTGAGCGGCGTGTTGGCAAAAAGCCTTATAATCTGTTTCGCCTGCCTGATGGGCATTGAGGTGGTGGATAAAATCAATGGGATTACCTGAGCCTGTAATTTCAAGGTTGTCATATTTTGGGTTAGACTGTACTCTGTAATTGTCACAGCCCCAGTATACGGTGTGACCGTCTCTTACATAGGTGTTGTAGCGAATAACGCCCAGCTTTATTAGGTCCTGAATGTATTGGGGGAAATCGGCACCACTTTTAACATTAGAGTGCGCTTCTTCAATTTGGTCAATTGTAAACATACTCTTTAAATTTTAATATAAAGGTACGTAAAAGATTGATGTGTAATTGTATAACCTTAAATATTAACAAAATAAGCCAAATTGCCAAGAGGCTGCTTTTCCGCTAATATTTTCTTATTTTTGAAAGCTATTAAAATATCATGACAGAAGAAAAAGTAATACTTGTAAACGAAAAAGACGAGCAAATAGGGCTTATGCCAAAAATGGAGGCACATGAAAAAGCGTTGTTGCATCGTGCTTTTTCGGTTTTTATACTGAACTCCAAAAATGAGATTATGCTGCAACAAAGAGCAGCCGATAAATACCATTCGCCACTGCTATGGACAAACACTACCTGTAGCCATCAGCGTGACGGGGAAACCAATATCCAGGCCGGTAACCGCAGACTCATGGAAGAGATGGGGTTCCAAACAGAACTAAAAGAACTGTTTTCCTTTATATATAAGGCTCCTTTTGATAACGGTCTTACTGAGCACGAACTGGATCATGTTATGATAGGATATTATAATGACGAACCTAATATTAATACCGAAGAGGCTGAAAGCTGGAAGTGGATGAGTATTGATGCTGTGAGGGACGATATGAAAAATCATCCGGAGCACTATACAGTTTGGTTCAGAATCATATTTGACGAGTTTTACCATTATCTGGAAGATCATAAATTACCTAACTAATGAGAGTAACTGTTAGCAGAAAAGCACATTTTAATGCCGCGCACCGCCTGTACCGCAAAGACTGGAGCGACGAGCAAAATGAGGCTGTTTTCGGGAAATGTAATAATCCTAATTTTCACGGGCACAACTATGAGCTTATAGTGAGTGTTACGGGAGATATTGATCCTAAAACCGGATATGTTATAGACATGAAGGTGCTTAAGGATATTATTAATGATGAGGTAGAGCAGCCTTTTGATCATAAAAACCTAAATGTTGATGTACCTGAGTTTAGGGATTTAAATCCTACTGCCGAAAATATAGTGGTAGTGATTTGGAATAAAATAAGAAAGCGTATTGATGCTGCCATGGATATTGAAGTGGTACTATATGAAACGCCAAGAAACTTTGTTACTTACCGCGGTAACTAAAGCAACTATATTAATAATAAGACACTCAAATGGAATTATATCCGCTAATTTTTGAACCGATTTTAAAAGACAGGATTTGGGGAGGTACTAAGCTACAATCTGATCTTGGGAAAAATATACCAACACAAACAACAGGGGAGAGCTGGGAACTTTCGGCTGTTCCCGGAGATGTAAGTGTAGTTAGTGAGGGTATATATAAAAACAAACCGCTTAGTGAATTGTTAGAACAGTTTCCGCAGGAAATACTGGGGCAAAAAGTACATGAGCAGTTTGGGGCACAGTTTCCGTTACTGTTTAAGTTTCTTGATGCAAGAGATGATTTGTCAATACAGGTGCATCCTAATGATGAACTGGCTAAGCAACGTCATAATTCTTTCGGGAAAACCGAAATGTGGTATGTTATGCAGGCCGATGAGGGTGCCAGGATTATTGTAGGGTTTAAACATAAATCAGGTCCGGAGGAGTATGTAGAACACTTAAATAACAAAAACCTTATTGAGATACTTAATGAGGTTGAGGTTAAAAAAGGTGATGTGTTTTTCCTTGAAACAGGAACCATACATGCTATAGGTGCCGGAATTGTTATAGCTGAGATACAGCAAACATCAGATATAACTTATCGTATATACGACTGGGACAGGGTAGATGCGCAGGGGAAATCAAGAGAACTGCATGTAGAGCAGGCTCTTGATGCCATGAATTACAATACTACCGATACCCAAAAGCACTATACTCAAACAGAAAACAGTGCTAATGTAATGGTAAACTGCCCTTATTTTACAACCAGCTATTTTCCGTTAAACGGAGAGGCTAATGTGAATAAAAGCGGTAGTAGCTTTACAGTATATATATGTACAGAGGGTGAATATAGCTTTGAAAATAACGGAAAAACATATTCATTTAAAAAAGGAGACACCATACTGGTGCCTGCAGCCTTAAAGGATTTCTCGCTAAGGGGAGAAGCTACTTTGTTAGAAATATGTATTTCTTAACAGAGAAGGAGAAAATTAGTTGTAATTTTGCGAAGAATTTAAAATCAAAATAAAGATGGCAAGTGTAAGAACTTTAAAAAAAGACATTAATTACGTTTTAGGAGATATTATCGAGGCAGTTTACATTTGGGAGATGACAACTCAGGGAAAACCAACTCAGGAGTCAGAAGCTATTATAGATGAGGCAATTACTGTTTTTGATAATTTAATTACAAAAATTAACGCTAAAAACGTTGAAAATAAAAAAGATCATTTCAGAAAAATAAATCAAGAACTGGAAGAATCTGCTGGTCAGCTTGTTGCAAAGATTAACGCGCTGTAAGGAAAAATTTCAATAAAAAAGTGCAAATTTTTTTTTGGAAAATTCAAAACCAGTCTTATATTTGCACCCGTATTGAGATGCCGGTGTAGCTCAGCTGGCTAGAGCAGCTGATTTGTAATCAGCAGGTCGTGGGTTCGAGTCCCTCCATCGGCTCAATAAAAAAACCGTTTCAGAAATGAAACGGTTTTTGTTTTTTATAGCCTGTTTCTAATCCTCAATTTTAAAATAATCCTCGAGGTACTCTTCAAACGTTTCTATAGTAGCTGAATTCAATATAGTAATATTATATTCTTTGATAAACTTATATTTTGCAGTATAGTTACTACTGTTAAAGTCGACATTTTTTTGCCTTTTATACTATAAAGCCAAAAGGTATAGTCTCTATAAAGATATAATGCTAAAAAATCTCCGTTGAATGAAACCCAAATTCCTGTTATATCCTGAAAAAATTATAATAAAGGGAATAGAGTAATAAAAGTAGTAGTTTTTATAAAACTTTAGGTTTGGTGTTTTTATTGGTAGTCTTTGTAATCATGAATAAAGGAGATAAATAGGTTACCTCTACTGTTCTGGTATTATATCCTAAAGCCCCAATATCTTGCTGTTGCAGTTCTACAGTTTTAGCTTTGCTGTTTTTTTCTGATATTGTTTCAATTGTTTCCCATGCAGAGGCATAAAAAATGATTTTAAGAGGGGATATGTATAAGATGAGTAGTATTGCTATAAATGGGGTAAAAAGTGTCTTTAAACGCTTCTTTTTGCTTTTATAGATGAAATAGTTTATTGTGAATAGCAATGGAGAAAGTAACAGGAAGCTATAGTAGGTATAATACTTTAACGGCTGACTTTTTATTTCTACTATTTGTAACGCATCAAATACAAAAAGAAAAACAGCAAGGATATATGCTGCGTTTAGTATTGCTGATATATGCCTTGCTGTTTTCATATTTTAAAGAAAGAGTTTTATTCTACTGTATCTTCTTTTTTTCTGTTGTCAATAAACTCGGTAAGCATTTTTCCATAATGCGATTTTGCAATCTCAGGTGTCATGCTTTTTTGTATGGTGTCTAAAAATTTGACGTTAGCATCATATATTTCAGAGAGTGCTATATAAGGTCCTATTGGTTTATCTGCGTTATTAAGGGCAAAGTTTATAGTTGCTAAGTATCTTGTTTTAGTGATTTTTTCACTCGCTTTCTCAATACTGTCAAGTTGCTGAGTGTTTCCTGTTTTTGTGGCCTCAAGGTTTTTCTCCATAAGGTCCAGATTCATGTTAGTGTAGCGCTTTTTAATTTCTAAAAAGCTTTCATATAGTTTTTGGTTCTCTGAGCCTGTAACTTTAGCACGGCTGTAAAAACCTTCAACATCTGAGTTAATGGTAATATCACCCGGTTCAGCAAAAAACGGTAGCTGATTGTCTACAGAATTGGTTTGTCCTCTGTCTAAAATAAGGTATAGCATTTCGGGTTCTTCTATATTTAAATCACTGTTAAATGCTGAATTTCCGTTAATGATAATACTGTCCAGAGTAACAAGGTTAGTGTCTACTATTCTTTTTATATAAAGCTTACCCTGCTTAAAACCTTTAATATTTCCAGATATATGCAGGTTGGTTCCGGCTTTATGTTCTTCTTTACAGGCAAAAAGTGCGGTTGCTGCAAACAGGGCTAAAATAGTTTTTTTCATAAATCAATACTGCGGTTAAATTTTTCGCAAAGTAATAAAATTTTACCGCTTTATGTAAATAAAAAAAGCAGCCTCAAGGCTGCTTTTTTGTGTATAATGGTTTTGATTAATCGTCTAATAACATTTTTACCAGTTTGATGTTGCCTGTATGAATAAGTTCTACAAAAAATGAACTTATACCATACCTGGGAACTTCTGTCCCGGTGGTACATACTCTTGAAGACCCCTTTTTTGTAATTGGTTTTACTGTGGAAGTCTCTTCAGTTTTTACAGCAGATGCTGTTGTAGCTGTTTTTGCAACCTTAGTATTTTTAGTTTCCTGTTCTGTTTTGGAAAGTACAGTATTGTTCTCAGTAGGGTTTGGAGTTGTGTTATTTTCATTACCATTATTGCCGTTATTTGCAAGAGCGGTAAAACTCAGTCCCATAAAAAATATAATAAATAAAGCTTTCATATTCAGTAAGGTTTTAATTGTTTAAAGGTGTGCAGCTTTTTTAAGAGCCTAAATATAGTAATTTTTTGTATACCAAAGCATTAACTGTTGTTTTTTAAGCTTTTTTGAATTGGTTTTTTTATTTAATAATGGTTGTTTTTTTATACAGTTTTAAAATTAGTAGCAGAAAACATGATAATGTTACAGTTAATTGTTACTTTTTTTAAAATTATTTTACCTGTTGTTTTATCCACCCTGAAACTTCGCTTAAAACTGCCGGAGACATAGTTTGCTCTATGTTACCATATTCCTGCGGTAGTCCTGTTGTACATTCCTGAAAAAGGTGATTAAGTCCGTCCAGTTTTTTAATAGTTACTTTTTTGTTTGCAGCAGTAGCCAGTTTAATTCCGTTAAGGTTTTCATCCGGGGTTACCTGTACATCTTTAGATCCGTTAAGAGCCAGTATTGGGCATTTTGTGTTTTTTAGCGCCTGTTCAGGGTTGTATTTTAAAAAGTAAACAAACCACGGACTTAATATGCCTTGTGCTTCAGATGCGGCATACCTGTCAATTTGTTCCTCTGTCGCACCCTGAGCAGCAAGGTCGGCACCCATATCTGCCTTAAATAATGCAGTTACTTTCTCTTTCCTGATTTTTGGGTCACTCTCGTTAATAACCACATCATATATCTTTTTGTTTTGAGCCTTGCTCGATGCCAGAACCTCATCTGTAAGTCCGGATAGTTTTCCTAATGTGTAGGTTTGAAGTATCATTAGTTCAGAAATTTTAATACCGGGCCCTGCCAGAAGCACTACAAAAGCAACATCTTTATTTTTTTCGGCAACCATTGGGGCTATCATTCCACCTTCGCTGTGTCCCAGTAAACCGATTTTCTTTTTGTTTATTTCCGGTCTTGTTTTCAGGTAATTTAAGGCTGCTTCTACATCGGTAGCAAAGTCAGCACTGGTAGCTTTTTGAAAATCTCCTCCAGATTCGCCAACCCCTCTGTCATCAAAACGAAGTACAGCTATACCGTTTTTGGTAAGGTGGTCTGCTAAAAGTAAAAAGGGTTTATGGTCGGCAATTTCTTCGTTTCTGTTACTAGGGCCGCTCCCGCTAATAAGTATTACCGCTGGATAGTTGCCCGTTTTTTCAGGAAGGGTTAGTGTGCCTGCCAGTGTAATGCCATCTTTTTCATTTTTAAAGGTAATATCTTCACTTTGGTAAGGGAATGGAGCTTTCGGCTCCTGCGGACGGTTTACACCTAAACCCTTAGATAAGTTTAACGGAAGGCTGGAGCCTGCCTGGCTAAAAGTTCCGTTAATGTTCCCGTCTTTAAAATCTCCTTTATACTGAACCCCGGCTGCAGGTACAGAGAAGGTAAGTGAATTGTCTGTAAAGTTTATATTGCTTAAGGGGATGCCTTTAGCTCCCTGATCCGGGCTGTCCATAGTGCCGTTATATTCTCCGGTTTCATTTTGCGAAATGTTTACAACCATTCTAAGTTGTACACCCTGAAATTCAAGTTTACCGTTCCAGGTGCCTGTAATATCCTGAGCTATGGCAAATGTTGTTGCCATTAAAATTATAAGTGTAAAGAGTTTTTTCATAATCAGTTAGTTTAATGCTGTGATAAAAAGTATTGAAAGTACCTCTGCCAGTATAATGGCGATGGCAAATAATACTTTATGTGTTATGGTTTTTAAATTGGTTGCTGTTTTAAAGCCGTTATATAGTAATGCTATTGTCCATATAAGGGTAATAATTCCTAATAAGGATACTATGGTTATGGTTATAATTTCGGTAGCAGTGAAAGATATAGGTGCCGGATCAAGCGGATTGATTTTAGCTGTTTTGACCGCAAATTCTTCCAGCGTATCTGCTGCAAAGTGTGTAAAGGGCATGATGCAATATATGCTTCGTGCTACCAGTACGGTATTTAAAATATCTATAGGTCTTACTTTTTTATTAATGAAAAACCCAATTGCGTACAATGTTGCAAAAAGGGAAGCGATATTTATAATGTTATCTGTAATAGCCTGCTTTAGTGTAATGTTTTTAACCAGATGCATATCTATCGCTCCGTCAAACCTGGCATTGAATATATAGCTTAAGTAAGTTGAAAGGACTGCCGTGGCTATCCCAAAAATAAATAATTGGGTTTCGCTGTATTTTTCAAACGGATTAAAAAGTATTTTCTTCATAGCATTAATGAGTTTGTTGTAATTGCTTAATTTTTTCGATAAGATCGTCCAGCCTGTTTCTAACGGTTGGATAACTTATGCCCATTTGAGAAGCCATTTCCTTTAGGCTGCCACTGGTAAGGAAAAACTGAAGTATAAAACTTTGTTCGTCCTGCGAAAGCTGTAAGTATACCGGTAGCGGAAAGTTACCATTCACGCTGGTGCTACACTCCGGGCAGGTTAGCTGCGATACATTTAGTGACGATTCGCAACTGGGGCATATTACGGGAAGTTTTGCCATAACATTAAGTTGTTTTAAATAAATTGCATTACAATATTAATAAAATTAAAGTTAACTTTAATAAAATTAAAAATAAAATTTACTTTGGTTTAAATTAGGGCATAAAAAAACTCCCTGTTTAAAAGGGAGTTTAATAAAATTAAAATTTGTTTTTAAAATAATATTTTGAGTCTAAATCGTCGTCCTCCAAGTTGCTAAAGTTTTGCGACTTTGGTTTTGGTTTCTTTCCGGCCACCTTTTTCTTCCACAATTCAAAATTGTCGGCGGGCAGTTTCTTTTTCATAATTTCAGTTATTTCCTTCTCGGATAAACCAAATTGTTTTTTAATTTCTTCAAACGGCTTTTTTTCTTCCTGAGCCAAAGAAACTATTCTGTCTATAGCTTCCTTTTCAAGTTCCGTACGGTTACTCTTTTTCATCAGATGAAAACATTAATATCAAAAAATAAGTTTTAAAGTTTAATCAATATTACTAAAAAAAATAATTGATTTTAAGTTTGTAGGTAATTTTTGTGTTTTTTAAAAACTAATTAACAGTAAGGGGGTTAGCGTTGTATTATTTAAAAAAAATATTACATAATGGTTAAGTTTTTTTAAAGGTATGCAATGCCGCTTCCTGTTTTTAGATATAGTAGTATGCCCAATACAAGAGTACAACCTGTAACGGAAGCCTGATAAACCTTATTTGCTTAGATAAACCTAATGATGCATTGTCGTTTATGTACATGTAAACGTTTGCCGGAAAAACGGCAATAAGTAAAGCCATGATCCCGAGTGCAGCATAGCCCGATGTTTTAGGGATACATAATAATATGCCTAAAACAACCTCGGCTACTCCTGCAATAGCGTTGAGTGTTTTTGGAGAAGGGAACAGCGGCGGGATAATTTTAGTATACATTTTAGGAACCCTGAAATGATTGAGTCCGGCAAAAATGTACAGTGCTGCCATAAGGTATAAATGCCAGGGTAAGCTCATAAGTTTACTTTTTATATAAAGATACTTAATTTGAGTTAGTTATTCCTTCGGTATTTTATATTCATAATTACTACTGCAAGTATAATGAGTACAATCCCTGCCCATTGTATTAGGGTTACCTTTTCCTGTAAAAGGATAAAAGCCATGCTTACCGATACCGGAAGTTCCAGTGATGATACTATACTGCCCAGCCCTATGCCTGTGAGCGGGAATCCTTTATTTAAAAGTAACGGAGGAATAATAGTACCAAAGATGGCAAGAACCAGCCCCCATTTTATAAAGATGTCAAAATTGTAAGTACCGGGCCATGTTATTGCGGTAAAAGTAAGTACTATGACTGCGCCTCCATACAGCATATACAGGCTGCGCTTTGATGGCGGAAGGTGTACTGCTATACGGCTTGAGGTAAACATATTTGCGGTAAATGCCGCGGCGGCTAAAAGTCCTAATACTATACCGCGCCAGTCGGGCACCTCGGTTGTGTTAAGTAAGTTAGTAGCCATTATGGTTCCGGCAAGTACTATAATAACGGCTATTACTTTACGTAATGAAGGTAGGGTTTTGGTAAGGAGGGCCTCCAGTACAACGCCCATCCATACGGTTTGCATAAGGAGTACTATACCTATGGAAACCGGAATGTATACTACAGCCAAGTAGTAAAATACACTGGTAAAGCCCATTGAAGTTCCGGCGATTATAAGGTGGAGTTTGTTTTTATTGGTAGCCTTTACAGCCGGAGTGTTTTTATTTTTCTTTTGGTAAAAGGTAATGATAAGCATTCCTATAATTCCCAAAATCATTTGTGAAGAAGTAACCTCGGCAGTAGTGTATCCCTGTTTGTAGGATAGTTTAACCATAGTGGCGAGCATACCGTAGCTGGTGGCACCAAGACCAACCAAAAAAACGCCTTTTAATATATTCTTGCCCATTTGTTTTATTACAGGTTAAAGGTAGTAATCATTTACGGTATATTTGTGTCTCTTAACATTACTTTTTCCAACAGCTTTTAAATGATAAAAACGAAATACACCTCAAAATGTGATTATTGGTACAGTACCATTGTAGGTAGTGTGTTTACACTAATTCCTATATATGGAGTAGGTTATTTATTTTTACTTAAAACGGGGATGGTAGAGTTTTGGCCATTATGGCTGGTGGCAACCATACTTATTATAGCCTTTTTATTATGGCAGGATAACACTTGGCGAAAAGTGGCTACTGGTAAATCTAAAGCAGTTAATTTTGATATTGTAAAAATCGCATTGCAAAACTTAGGTTGGAAAGAAAAAGGTTTTACGTCTAAAATAGAGCTTACTTATAATAAATACATTCTGAAATTTCTTGAGATCAATATTGAACCTCATTCCCAAATAATACGATATCATTTTAGATATGCAACTTCCAATAGTGCTAGGTTACTTTTTATTTTCGGGATATGTTCTTTTTGCGAGTGGCGCTTTAAACGGGCTTTGAAAAAAGAAATGGCAAAAAGATAAATAGATTAATACTAAATCAACTAAAAATATAGTTATAGGTAATAACCTACATCTTAACTATATGACTGCCAAATTATACCTGTTGTTTTTTCTCTCTGTTTTTAGCTGTTCGGGGAATAAAAAAGAAGAAGCTAAAGAAGCTGAAAAAGACTATACCGCTACACATACCGAAGCTCTTAAATTTTGTAAAGAAAAAGGCTTTTGTAAAGATTATTATTTTTTGGTAGATATGAGTATACATTCAGGCAAGAACCGTTTTTTTGTTTACAGTTTTAAGGATACCATTGTGACCGATAAAAATATTGTAACCCCTGGTAGCTGTGATCAGTTTGAAGAGAATCCGTACAAATACCAAACAGCCAAGTTCAGTAATACGCCCGATAGTCATTGTTCTTCAAAAGGGAAATATAAGGTAGGTAATCGCGATTACAGTTCGTGGGGTATTAATGTAAAATACTGGCTACACGGACTGGAAGAGACCAATAATAATGCAGTCGACAGGGTAGTGGTACTACACTCCTGGGATGCGGTATCTAACAGGGAAATCTATCCGCAATACAGTCCGCTTAGTTGGGGATGTCCTGCGGTGTCTGACAAGTTTATGAAAAAACTGGATGAGAAACTAAAGCAGACAGCCAAGCCTGTTTTACTATGGATAGTAGAGTAAAGTATATTTGTTAATCTGTTTATTTGTTAATCTGTTTATTTGTTTATGGGTAATTAAATCCACAAACTAACTGTGTTTCTTCGCCTCTTCAATCAAATCGCTTAGGTGAACCCTTAATGCTTTTACCGATATGCTTATCTCCCAAAACGATACGGCAAGTGAAGCCAGTAATAACAGCAGACTTAACCCAAAAACGTAAGTGCCCCATAAATTACTGCCAATAAAAAGTAATGTCATGGCAAAAACCGAAAAGAAAAGGCTCAATACGCCATACATCTGCATTTGGCGGATAAGCGTAAGTCGTTTGTTGAGGTTTTTAATTTCCAGCAGTATGCTTTTGGTTTCGTTTTCCTCATAGTTTTTTTTAAGTCCGCGTACAATGGTGGCTATAGTCAAAAACCTGTTGGTGTAGGCAAGTAGTATAAGTGAGGTGGCAGAAAATAATAGTGCCGGAGTTTCCAATGGAACATTCATAACAAAACACTGATTGAATAGTGATATAAAGATAAGGCTTTTAAAATTTTATTAACATCATTTTTCGTAATTATGTCTTACAATACAATTGTGCCTTATTTCGTTATTTAAGTTTAAATCCAACCGCCATGTTGTACCACGATATTTATACACTTTTAAAACAGTCTTTTTCCCAAAAACAGGATAACTCATTTGTGCCCGAACTGGATATTGCTATGTCGCATTATTCGTTTACATCGGCAGATGCCAAGCAGATGCTTCCGGGTAGTGATTCCCTGTTTTGCAGTAAGCACGATCATGCTTTTGATGATGTGGAACCGGGTGGTACAGGTGAAAACACCATAGTAGATGTAACCGACCATGAAATAAACGAAAACAACAGTTTTAAATATACCATAGTGCGTAAGGCGGGGCAGGAAAGGGCTAACGGTGCCATAATACTGCTACACGGACTTAACGAAAAAACATGGGACAAATACTTGCCGTGGGCTTATAAGCTTACACAGGATACGGGCAAGGCGGTAATACTGTTTCCTATTGCTTTCCATATGGACAGGGCTCCTGAGGTTTGGAGTGACAGGAAGCTGATGTTTGCCGTTGCCGAAGAGCGTGAGAAACGTTCCCGTGATAATACACAATGCTCGTATGTAAATGCGGCAATCAGTTCGCGTATGGATGCTAACCCGCAGCGTTTGTTTTGGAGTGGTATGCAAACCTATTCAGACATTATCCGTTTGGCAGATGATATAAAAGCCAATAAGGTGCCCGAGATAAGCAGTAATGCTTCGATTGACCTGTTTGGTTATTCAATAGGGTCGTTCCTGGCACTGATACTGATGATGGGTAACCCTAAGAATATATTTGACAATTCCCGATTGTTTTGTTTTTGTGGAGGGATGACCATAGACCGTATGTTCCCTGTATCACGCTACATTATGGATGCCCATGCGGCAGTAACCATGCAAAAGTCGTTTGCCCAGTTTTTAAGTTCTAACTTTGCTACCGATGGCAGGCTGGGGCATTATCAGGATACTGAACTTCACCCCGAAGAAAGCTGGTTTAAAACCATGGTGCGTTACAACCATTTCCAGAAGGAACGCGAAAAAAGGTTTGGCGAACTTGCTACACGCATAAAAGCCGTAGTGTTGGAAAAGGATGAGGTCGCACCACCCGCTGAAGCTTTAAATACCCTACAGGGCGGTTACAGGAATATAAAGGTTGAGGTAGATATACAGGATTTTAACCACCCGTATACCCACATGGTGCCTTTCCCGCTAACGCAAAAGTTTAAGGAAGAGATTAATGCCTCGTTTGAAGATACCATGAAAAAGGCTGCTGCTTTTTTGGGGTGAGATTAAAGAGTTCCTGAAATTAATTTTTTAAATGCATTAAGCCTGATTTGGCACTGTTTGTGTTGGCTTGATTGGAATAATTATTACTACAGATTAAAAAAATGAATTTCAAAAAAATAATATTCCTTTTAGTTTTTCTCTCACTACAAAATATTAATGCCCAAAACACCGAATATCTACTCGCTTTATCTAAAGGAGATAAAAAGGTTTTGATTTATGATTATAAAACATTGGATTCCATAACGTCTATTGATATTGGGGATGATCCCCATGAAATAGTTACCAATAAAAAAGGGGATTATGCTTATGTTTCACATCCTGTTTTAAGAGGTAAGGGGCACACCATTAGTGTGATAAACCTAAAAGATTTTGCTTTGGAAGATACTATAGATACCGCACCCTTTTATACACCTCATGGGTTAGTCTATAAAGATGATAAACTTTGGGTTACGGCACAGGGTTCCAAAAGTGTAGTAAAGTATAACTTACAATCCCGAAAGGCTGAAAATGTATTTGGAACAGGTCAGGATTTTACCCATTTAATATACCTTGCAAAAAAAGGGAACTGTTTTTATACTACAAATGTAGAGTCGGGGACACTAAGTATTTATGAAAACAGGGAGATACCGCCTTACATGCCGCCTACAGGTGTTTTACCTCCTAATGCAAAATCACGAATTGAATGGAGGCAAACACTTATAGATGTTGGGCTGGGGGCTGAAGGTTTTGATGTTAATGACAGAGAAGATATACTTTGGACAGCAAGGCCCGACGGCTATATTGTAGTAGTGGATTTATTGAAGAAAGAAGTAAAAACTACTATAAATACAGGTGTACAGGGATTACATCGTCTTAAATTTACACCAGACGGAAAATCTGTTGCTATTGTAAGTGTAAAAACAGGAGACATACTTTTCTATAATGCCGAGACATATAGTTTAGAAAAGAAAATTAATATTGGGAGAGGAGCAGGTATTTATATGGATAATGCAACTAGTCGTATGTTTGTTTCCTGTACTCCTGAAGATTATATTGTGGTAATGGATTTGAAAACCCGAAAGGAAATAAAACGTATAAAAATATCACGACCTGATGGGGTTACGAGTGTAAAGGTAGCTAACTAAAATAAAAAACCTGCAACTTTCGCTGCAGGTCTGTTATAATTATTTTGAAGTGAGATTTCTCGACTCCACTATGTTTCGCTCGAAATGGAAATTATTTAATAAGATCAAAACTACGTTTTACAAACGCGGTTAAGTCTTCACCCTTAAGCAGGTTTTGCGATAGTTTGGCAAGGTCAAGCGCCTGCTTTACTAATGCTTCCTGGTGTGCTTTATCTCCGCTGTTTAAAATGTTTGAGGTAAGCTCGTGGTTAGTGTTTACCACAAGGTTGTACATTTCCGGCATGTTGCCCATACCAAACATACCACCGCCACCGCTTTGGCTCATTTCTTTCATACGGCGCATAAACTCAGGCTGTGTAATTTTGAATGGTGCTGCGCTGCTGTCCATAGCTTCAAGTTGTACACTGTAGGTTGTTTTTGGTACAATCTCTTCCAGTACGGTTTTTAGTTTTTCTTTTTCCTCGTCGCTTAGTTTAGAGATTTGCTCATCATCTTTTTTGATAAGCTTATCAATATGATCGGCATCCACGCGGGTAAAGGTTACATTCTCGTTATCGGCCTCTAACTTCTGGATTAGGTGCGATACAATAGGAGAGTCAAGTAGCAGTACTTCATAACCTTTCTCTTTAGCATCGGCAATGTAACTGTGCTGAGCATCCTTATCACTAGCGTATAGAATTACCAGTTTACCGTCTTTATCGGTTTGGTTCTCTTTAAGGTTTTCTTTCAGTTCTTCAAGAGTAAAGTATTTCTCATCTACTGTTGGGTATAGGGTAAACGCACCTGCCTTTTCGTAGAATTTAGGTTCGCTAAGCATACCGTACTCCAGTACGATTTTAATATCGTTCCATTTTTTCTCGAAGTCCTCACGGTTTTCGGTAAACAGTGATTTAAGTTTATCGGCTACCTTACGGGTAATGTAGTTGGATATCTTTTTAACCGCACCGTCTGCCTGTAGGTAAGAACGCGATACGTTTAGCGGAATGTCCGGAGAGTCAATCACACCTTTAAGCATAGTAAGGAATTCCGGTACTATACCTTCTACGTTATCGGTAACAAATACCTGATTTTGATACAGCTGTATTTTGTCTTTTTGTACCTGTAGGTCGGCAGAAAGTTTAGGGAAATATAAAATACCTGTTAGGTTAAACGGATAATCTACATTAAGGTGGATGTTAAACAACGGCTCCTCAAACTGCATTGGGTAAAGCTCATGGTAAAAGGCTTTGTAATCCTCATCGTTAAGTTCGCTTGGTTGTTTTGTCCATGCCGGGTTAGGGTTGTTTATAATGTTGTCAACCTCAATTTCTTCGGCTTTATAATCTTCAGGAGCATCTTCCGGTTTTGGAAGTGTTTCTGTACGTGTACCAAATTTAATTGGCACCGGCATAAATTTATTGTACTTTTTAAGCAGTTCGCTTATGCGGTGCTCTTCAAGAAATTCGGTAGAATCCTCAGCAATGTGAAGGATAATTTCTGTACCTCTTTCAGTTTTGTCACTTGGTTCAAGAGTAAACTCAGGGCTACCGTCACACGTCCAGTGTACAGCAGGTTCATCTTTAAATGATTTAGTGATAATCTCTACTTTATCGGCTACCATGAAGGCAGAGTAGAAGCCTAAACCGAAGTGTCCAATGATACCCGAATCTTTTGCAGTGTCCTTATATTTTTCAAGGAACTCCTCTGCACCCGAGAAAGCTACCTGGTTGATGTATTTTTCAACTTCTTCACCTGTCATACCAATTCCCTGGTCAATGATGTGAAGTTTTTTACCCTCTTTATCCAGTTTTACCTCAATAACCGGGTTGCCATATTCTACTTTGGCTTCACCTATGCTTGTAAGGTGTTTTAGTTTAAGGGTAGCATCGGTTGCGTTTGATACCAGCTCACGTAAAAAAATCTCGTGGTCACTGTATAAAAATTTCTTGATTAGGGGAAATATGTTTTCTACCGAAACATTAATTTTTCCTGTTGCCATAGTATTGTTTGATTTTATTTTGCAAATATTGATGTGAGTACTTACTCAAATAAAATACCAAGACGGGTTTGGTGACAAATTGACATTTTAAGGCATGGTTTGTCAGTAATACAACCGTTTTTATATGTTAAAAAAACAGGGTTTTAAGAAAAAATTAATTCAAGCCCTTGCTATGAGCCGGATTCCCTACAATCCCCCTGACAGCTAACGATTTACCGGAGTGCTAAAAATAAGCGTGTTAAATTAACCGATAATTCCTGTTAAAAAACGCATACTGCTATTGTTTGATAACCTAAAAACTGATTAACTTTATTCATTGAAAAGTGAGTATATAACCTAAAACTTAAAATAACAGTTATGAAAAAAGTATTGTTTTTATGCATGTGTGTTATTGCCCTTGCCTCGTGTTCTTCACTGGATCAAAAATCGCAGGTAGGAATTAAGGGAAACTGGACAATTTCACAGGTGTCTTATCCGGGATCTGATTATATAAAAGTGACTTCTTTTGATGTAGCCGACTCACAATGTTTTGTGGGAAGCTCATGGAAGTTTGTTAGTAATAATAACACTGGGGAAATGAGCCTTGCTAAGGCAGGATGCCCTTCGTTTACAAGTCCTATTGTATGGAGTGTAACTAAAGAAGGTGCTTTTACCCTTAAAATAACCGAAGGAGAGAAAGCAAAAAGAGTTTCTCAGGGATACTTTTTACAGGTAAGAAACCAAACAGAAAACTCGTTCCAGTTGGTTGATAAAGTAAATGTAGGAGGTAAAACCGTGGATGTGGTGTACCAGTTTAACAGAATGTAATAAACAGATAAAACAAAAAAACAGCATTATGAAAGCGACGAAAATTTATTTAATGGCTTTTGCCTTTATTTTCAGTATAGGTTTCACCTCGTGTGAGGCTACAAAAAATATGAATAATACTCAAAAAGGTGCCGGTATTGGTGCTGCAGGTGGTGCCATTATTGGTGGTATCATTGGTAATAATGTGGGTAAGGGTAATACTGCCCTTGGTGCTATTATTGGTGGTGTTGTAGGTGGTGCTGCCGGTGGTGTAATTGGTAACCAAATGGATAAGCAGGCTCGTGATATTGACGAGGCGCTACCGGGTGCTGATGTTGAAAGGGTAGGAGAAGGTATTAAAATTACACTGGGTGAGAACTCGGTTAACTTTGATTTAAATAAGTCATCTCTAACTTCTACAGCAAAAGGTAACCTTGATAAACTGGTGCCTGTATTTAACGAGTACCCTGATACAGATATAGAGATATTCGGTTATACGGATAGTAGCGGTAGTGATGAGTATAACTTAAAACTGTCTGAACAAAGAGCTGCTTCGGTAAAAACTTACCTTGTAGGTAAAGGTATTAGCGGTGCACGTATTAATACTGTAGGTCGTGGTGAGGCAGATCCAATTGCATCAAACGATACTAAAGAAGGTATGAGTAAAAACAGACGTGTGGAATTTGCCATTACAGCAAACGAAAAAATGGTTGAAGATGCTAAGCAACAGGCTCAGTAATTTCTAACCAATTTATACAAATAAAAAAGCAGCCTGGTGGCTGCTTTTTTATTTTATCTCCAATCGGCATCGCCTTTGTTTTTGCCTAAGTAAAAGGTAAGTCCGGCAGAAAGGTTTAAAAGCTTTCCTACCGATGGCGGATCGGTTTCTTTTGAATATCGTTCACCGTTAAAGTCATAATCCTGACTAAAGTTCATAATATAGGTAGCGTCTAAATGAAAGGCAACCCAGTCGGTAATTCTTACCTGAGGTGTAATTCCCAGCATAATAAGTCCTACATTATCTTTTGCAGGATATCTCATCGATTTGATGTTGGCATAACCCAAACCGGCATGTGCCAGTAAATTGAAACGGGTGTCGCTATGGTTTTTAAGATTTAATGTTCTTGCCAGGTTGTTAACTGCCTGTACCGAAAAACGGGTATAATCTGAGCCGTAATTAGGAACATTGTCTTTCCTGAATTTATCTGACCCAAAGTCAAATTTAATTCCCCAGCTTTCGTCAATCATATACCTAAATGCAAATTCATAATGGGAATAATCAGAAAAACGTCCCACAGGAATACTGGCTCCATAACCTGCTTCCAATGAATACTGATCTGACTTGTTTTGAGAAAAAGCGCAAAAAGAGAGCGCCAACATACAAAGTGTGATGGTCTTTTTCATATTGTTTTTTAATGAGTTATGGTGTGGTGGGGATAAAGAAAGAAAAAATATTTTGAAGATTTTTAAATTTTAAAAACCGTTTAACAATTTTTCACGTATATATATTTATACAAGTTGGTTTTTATCAAATATGCATTTGATAAAATAATTTTAAAAGTGATAATTCACGAATGAGTTTGTTTATTTATTGGTTAGGTTGATAAGGGTACTTTCTCCTCGTTTGAGATTGTGCCCTTATTATTTTTTATAAGCCTGTTAGTTTGCCTTAAATCACTTACTTTTGCAGGGTTAAAATTTATAATTTTCAATGCTTGCTGTAAAGAATATTTCCTTTGGTTATACCGAGAAAACCATACTGCACAACCTGAGTTTTACTGTGAAAACCGGGCAAAATATAGCTGTTATAGGCGAAAGCGGATGCGGTAAAAGTACCCTGCTTAAACTTATATACGGTTTATATGATATTGAGGAAGGAGAAATTACCTATAAGGGCGAACCGGTACTTGGGCCTAAGTTCAATTTAATACCGGGTATGTCTTATATGAAATACCTTGCTCAGGATTTTGACCTGATGCCTTATATTACAGCGGCTGAAAATGTTGGAGCTTTCCTTTCTAATTTTTATCCGGAAGAAAAGCAGAGGCGTATTATGGAGTTGCTTGATATTGTTGAGATGAAGGAGTTTGCTAATGTTAAGGCACAATTTCTTAGCGGCGGGCAGCAACAGCGTATAGCACTGGCTAAAGTACTGGCGCTTGAACCTGAGGTTTTACTGCTGGATGAGCCTTTTAGTCATATTGATAACTTCAGGAAAAATGCACTGCGCAGAAATCTTTTTGCCTACCTAAAACAAAAAGGCGTTACCTGTATAGTGGCTACGCATGACAGTACCGATGCGCTTTCTTTTGCTGATGAAACCATTGTGATAAAAAGCGGAAGGATGCTCTCTAAAGCCAAATCAAAAGAGATTTATTACAATCCGGTAGATAAATATACCGCTTCGCTGTTTGGAGAGGTAAATGAAATAAAGCTTGAACTTTTAACGCTGACACAAAATCCTGAAGAAACTGTGTTAATCTATCCGCACCAGTTAAAGGTGGTGGAAGAGGGACCGCTTAAAGTAGTGGTAAAACAATGTTACTTTAAAGGGAATCGTTATTTGATAAAGTCGGCTTTAAACAGGCAGGTAGTGTTTTTTGAGCATTATAAAGAGTTGCCTGTTAATAGTGAGGTCGATTTAGCGGTAGACAGAAATGCTTTTAGCTAGTGCCTGCTACATGCTGTAAAGCAACAGGTTAAATGTCTTGCTATTAATTAAAAAATAAGTTAATTTACACTTCCTTTTTAAGGAATGTTTATTTTTGCGCCTGCATTTTTAATAAAACAATCAGTTTATGTATAATTCAAAGATTTCAGGGTTAGGCTATTATGTTCCGGAGAACGTGGTTACTAATGACGACCTTTCCAAAATAATGGATACTAATGATGAGTGGATCCAGGAACGTACAGGTATAAAAGAAAGAAGGCATGTAGTAAAAGGCGGTGGCGATACTACCACAACTATGGGGGTAAAAGCTGCTAAAGTTGCTATAGAACGTGCCGGTATAGATAAAGACGATATCGATTTTATAGTGTTTGCAACTCTTAGTCCTGATTATTATTTCCCGGGCCCGGGTGTATTAGTGCAAAGGGATCTTGGATTGAAAAGAACCGTAGGTGCACTTGATGTAAGAAACCAGTGTTCCGGCTTTATATATGCACTTTCGGTAGCCGATCAGTTCATAAAAACAGGTATGTATAAAAATATACTTATTATAGGTTCTGAGCTACACTCTACAGGTCTTGATATGACTACAAGAGGACGTGGTGTTTCGGTTATTTTTGGTGACGGAGCAGGTGCTGCGGTACTAACAAGAGAAGAAGATAACACTAAAGGTATCCTTTCTACGCATCTTCATTCAGAAGGTCAGCATGCTGAGGAGTTAGCGCTTATAGCTCCGGGTATGGGTAAGAGATGGGTTACTGATATTATAGCAGAAAATAATCCTGATGATGAGAGTTATTATCCGTATATGAACGGTCAGTTTGTGTTTAAAAATGCGGTAGTACGTTTCAGTGAAGTAATCAACGAAGGTTTGAATGCTAATAATCTACAGGTTTCAGATATTGATATGCTTATACCTCACCAGGCTAACCTTAGGATTTCGCAGTTCATTCAGCAGAAGTTCGGTTTAAGTAACGATCAGGTATATAACAATATCATGAAGTATGGTAATACCACTGCAGCTTCTGTGCCTATCGCATTGACCGAAGCATGGGAGAACGGTAAGATTAAAGAAGGTGATACGGTTGTGCTTGCAGCTTTTGGTAGCGGATTTACCTGGGGTAGTGCTATCATAAAGTGGTAAAATGAAACTTCGCAGGATGATTCTTTTAGGAATGTTATCTGTGCCTATTGTTTTGGGAATATATTATTTCCTTCCCGAAAAAGCATTGCCTAAAGGTAGTGTGGTAGACAGGTTAATAGTGTATAAATCCAAAAGGAAAATGCTTGTGTACAATGGTGATAAACTATTAAAAACGTATACTATTTCGTTAGGGAAAAATCCGTTAGGGCATAAACAGTTTGAAGGGGACAATAAAACTCCCGAGGGTGTTTACAGTATTAACGAACGTAACCCTAACAGTGCCTATCATAAAAATCTTGGTGTTTCGTATCCTAATGTGGCCGACAGGGAGTTTGCTGAAAAACAGGGTAAATCTCCGGGTGGACTTATTAAGATACACGGACTGAGAAATGACAGGGGGTATATAGGTAAGTTTCATCGCTGGAAAGACTGGACAGCCGGTTGTATTGCAGTAACCGATGAAGAGATAGATGAGCTTTACATAGCGGTAAAAGAAAATGCAGTAATAGAGATACTGCCTTAAAATAAAAAGCCCGGAACATTGTTCCGGGCTTTTCTTTTAACTAACTACTAATCTCAAATGATTGAAAAAACGAAATTTCACTCTATTTGTTTACTTTATATATTTTTTAGAACATGCCTCCGCTGCTCTGTTTTGTATTGTTGTCACGGTACTTGCGTTGCATAGCTCTGTTTTTACCACCACCAAACCTGTAGTTCAGGTTGAAATAAACCGTTTGACTTTCCCAACGGAACTGTCCTCCCTGTGGGAATGGGTTTTGGCTGTCAAAGGCATAGCGCATGGTTTTGAACATGTCGTTAAAGCGAAGGCTTAATGACATTTTATCGTCAAGAAGGCTGTAACGAACACCCGAGTCTACCTTGTACATTTCTTTGCTGTTGTTTTGTACTCCGTTAACAGGGCCTCTGTAAAAACCAAACAGTATAAAACTCAGTCTTTGATTAACTCTTAAGTTTGCGTTTAACCTGGCGTTAAAAGCATTAGCGTCTATCGATTTGATTACAAAATCATACTCTCCGTCAGGTTGCAGTATACTTACAGCACCTTTTTGCGAAATGCTCGAAAAATCGATTGCCGGTTGTATGTCTATCCACTTTGCGATTCTGTAATTTGCCGAAAGTTCAAAACCATAAGAGTTGTTTTTGTCATAGTTGTCAAAACTCATTATCTGGTCATTTTGATTCTCTGTGGTTTCATCAGGATATAAAACCCTGCTAATCTCATCGTTTATAAGTCGGTAAAATACCCCTCCTGTGATTGAAGAGCCCTTGCCAAACATTTTGGTATAGTTAAGTTCAACCGAATTGGTGAACTGAGGTTCAAGCTCTGGGTTACCTAATGAAGTAATCAATGGTGTAGAGAACTCCCTTATAGGTTTTGTTTGTTCTAAACTCGGTCTGTCTACACGACGGCTGTAGCTTAACTGAAACATGTTCTTTTGGTCAAGGCTATAGGTTAGGTATGCCGATGGGTAAACCGTAATATAATCATCGTCAAAATTTACGTTACCGGTTACAGATCTTGCTTTTACCTTATAACTCTCAAAACGTGCTCCTACCTGATACCCGAACTTTTCAAATTTTTGCCCGAATGTTGCATAAGCAGAATAAATATCGGCATCATAAGAATAATCAGAAACCGGGTTAGTGATTAACGGGTTGGTTGTTTGGTAATCGTTGTCTGAACGGATTAACCTTGCCTCAGCACCTAGTTCCAGTTTTGATTTATCACTAAGCGGATTTACATAATCAAGGTTTAAAGTCGCATTTTGACGTGTGTCTTCAACCCTGTCTACATAGTTACTTGGAGTGGTTCCTGCAACAATATTATAAACACCTGCCTGAGCGCTTTTGGTATCATTTAGGTTTCCTTCAAAATCAAGAGTATGACCTTCTTTGTCAAACTTATGCTTGTAAGCAAGGTTGTAAGTGTTATTATGGTTTCCGCTAATAAAATCAGAAATTTGTGAAGTATCGTCTTCCGCGTCGTTCAGGTAATCAATACCTATGTCTATTCTGGATTCGGCATCAAAACTATTTAGGTTTACGTATGCAGAAATAGTGTTGTTGTCATTGATGTAAAAATCCAGTCCGAATTTACCAAAGTAGTTCTCGTTATCATTGTAAATATCTAAATCCTGAAACGAGTTAAGGTTTGGGCTGTTTCTGTAAACCTCTCCCCAGTTATAACGCTTACCTAAGTTATTACCCATATTGGTAAAGAAATTCACTTTGCCCGAACGGTAGTTCATATCAAGCGAGTTATTGTACTTAGGTACCTTACCAAAGGTAATCCCGGAATTAAAGTTGCCGTTAAACCCATCGTTGGTGTTTTTGTGCAGGATGATATTGATAATACCCGACATACCCTCTGGGTTATACTTGGCACTAGGGTTGGTTATAAGTTCTATTTTTTTGATAGAAGTAGAAGGGATTTGTTTTAATAACTGCGCCGGACTAATATTAGTAGGTCTTCCGTCTACCAGTATTCTTACGTTTTGATTACCACGAAGGGAAATGTTACCATCCTGATCTACATTTACACTAGGTATATTGTTCATAATCTCACCGGCAGTTCCTCCTGCGGTAGTAAGGTCACGACCTACGGTGATAACCTTGCGGTCCAGTTTCTGTTCAATGGTAGATACCTCTTTTACAATCTCCACTTCCTGTAATTGGGTAGCTTCTTCAGTAAGAGTGATGGTGCCCATGTCAAACGTTTTTACACCCTCGCCAAGAGTAATGTCTCTTTTAAAGGTTTTGTATCCCATAAACTGGGCTTCAACAGAGTATTTGGCTAGCGGAAGGTTTTTGATATTGAACTTACCGTTGTCGTCTGTAATGATTCCGGTAACTACTTTGTCACCGTCTTTTACAACTATGCTAACATATGGTAGAGGTTCTTTAGAGTTTTTATCGTTAACCTCTCCCGTTATACTGCCCGGGTTTTGAGCATACATAGAGAATAGGCTCCCAAACAGGAGCGCAAAAAGCAATTTGAATTTCATTTGTTCGAAAATTGATTGATGATTGATGATGTCTTCGTGTAGTTTTTAAAACATATGCGCTACACAAAATCCTCCAAAACGTTTTTAAATCTATTTATCCGCTTTGTTACACATAAGACAATAGAGTGCAGGAAATGTTACATATTTTAACATGTTTTTTTTCTTCTTTTTTTAAAAGGGCTCATTAATAGAGGGGTAGTAGTTGTTATAATTGTTTGTAAGGGTGTGTTGTGTGTTAGTTTTAGGGGTGAAATGAGAGTGTGATTTAAAATATGATTGCAGTAATTATTTTAGAGATTTTCCTTTTAGCCTGTCAGGCAAATATTTTATCTTTGCAGGCTTAAAAACATTATAAAAATGGCATTGTCACAAATACTTACTTCCCATATCGAAAAAGCGATAAACGAATTGTTTGGTGTAACCCTTGAAAAGGTTGAACTACAGGCAACACGAAGGGAGTTTGAAGGCGATATTACCATGGTTATTTTCCCTTTGCTAAAGCTTGTAAAAAGTAATCCGGTAGAGCTGGGAAATAAAATAGGCCAGTACCTTGCAGATAACTCAGAGATTGTTGACCGATACAATGTAGTATCGGGCTTCCTTAATATTGTTATTGCAGATGCCTATTATGTAAACTTTTTTAATGATATAAAAGAAGATGAGAATTACGGACTGTTATCTCCGGAACCGGGAGACAAGGCTGTAATGGTAGAGTATTCTTCACCAAATACAAATAAACCACTTCACTTAGGTCACGTGCGTAATAACCTTTTAGGTTATTCGGTAGCCGAGATAATAAAAGCATCAGGTAAAAAAGTATATAAAACCCAAATTATTAACGATAGGGGTATACATATTTGTAAATCGATGCTGGCATGGCAAAAATTTGGTAACGGGCAAACTCCCGAAAGCACAGGCTTAAAAGGAGATAAGCTTGTAGGTAATTTTTATGTGGAGTTTGAGAATGATCTTAGAAAACAAGCTAAACCAATTTTTGAAGCTTTTGTAAAAGGAGATTTTTCTCTGGATAAAACCAATAGCGGTGAAAAACTTAGCGGTTTTAATACAGAGATTCAAAAATTTACAGCTATGCGTGACGATAAGATAGCGCAACTGGATTTTGAAAAAATAACTTCTTTTGATAGCGAACTGGCTGCCGAGATTAAAAATGGTCTTGAGTCGGGTTCTACAATTTCTAAAGTTTTTTCTGCTTTCAGGAAAAACGCACAGGATGATTTAGTAAAATCAAAACCTTTTAAAGAGGTCGATACTTTATTGAAGCCAATTATTTCTTTAGAAGATAAAATAGATGGTTTGGTTTCTGAAATTAATGATGCTGCCCGTAACAATACGGAAGTAATGCAGGAAGCCAAAGAAATGCTACGTAAATGGGAAGCCGGAGATCCCGAAGTAATTGCACTTTGGAAAAAAATGAACCAGTGGGTTTACGACGGTTTTGCAACTACATATAAAAACCTTGGGGTTAACTTTGATAGCTACTACTATGAGAGTAATACTTACCTTTTAGGTAAAGATGTGGTGGAAGACGGTTTAGCAAGAGGCGTGTTCTTTAAAAAGGAAGACGGTTCAGTATGGATTGATCTTACAGATGAAGGGCTTGATGAGAAACTGGTACTTCGTTCTGACGGTACATCGGTATATATTACTCAGGATATAGGTACTGCAATTCAGCGTGTAAAAGATTATCCTGATGTAGGCGGTATGGTATATACTGTGGGTAACGAGCAGGATTATCACTTTAAGGTACTTTTCCTAATTCTTAAAAAATTAGGATACGATTGGGCTGCAAGCCTTTATCACCTGTCTTACGGTATGGTTGATCTTCCGTCAGGAAAAATGAAGAGCCGTGAAGGTACTGTTGTAGATGCTGATGATTTAATGAATGAAATGACTGCTACTGCAAAGCAGATATCTGAAGAGCTTGGCAAACTTGAAGGTTATAGTGAAGAGGAAAAAACTAACCTGTACAAAACAATAGGTATGGGAGCTTTAAAATATTACATACTAAAAGTAGATCCTAAAAAACGAATACTGTTTAACCCGGAGGAATCGGTAGATTTTGCAGGTAATACAGGTCCGTTTATACAATATACTTATGCAAGGATACAGTCGCTTATCCGTAAGGCTGACTTTGATTTTTCTGCACCTTTAAGCAGTGCTGATGTGGTGCTTCACGAAAAAGAAAAAACAGTACTTAAGTTAATTGCTCAGTATCCTGAAGTTATACAAAATGCTGCCGAAAGCCATAGTCCGGCATTAATAGCCAACTATATTTACGAGTTGGTAAGAGAGTATAATTCTTTCTACCAAACTGTAACCATATTGGGGTCTGAAGTAGAAACCGAAAAAATATTCAGGATACAGCTGTCTAAAAAAGTGGGTGAGACAATAAAATCTGCTTTTGCTCTGTTAGGTATAGGTGTACCTGAAAGAATGTAATAAACATCCAGTTTTGTGAGTCAGAAAAATAAGCCTTACTTTTTACAGTCGTTCGCTATTGTAGTATTGTCAATAGCGGCATTTGTTGGCTTTAAATCTTTTTTACCTGAAAAGATTTTTACAGAAACCGAAACCGTTAGCAAAAATGTAGTGGTAGATAGTTTACTGCTGGATGCTATTGAGGTAGAAAAGGCAATAAAGGCAGAAGATACTGCTGCTGTGGCAGAGGTGGATACACTGGAGGAATCAGAAATTGTTTTTGAGGAAAAACACGGTATACAGTTTCCGCCCGAGACTTTTGAACAGTACAAAGGGTATCAGCATCTTGTTGCTCTTTTCCAAAAATTATACGAACTGGAAGAAACCGGAAGCGGTAATGTGAGGATTGCCTATTTTGGTGACTCTATGACCGATGGTGATATGATAGTGCAGGACTTCAGGTCTAACCTTCAGGAGAAATTTGGAGGTGAGGGAGTAGGTTTTGTAAATATCACATCAGAGTCGGCGGGTTCCCGTGCTTCGGTACAACACCAGTATTCGGGCAACTGGAAAACACAGTCCTACTTAAATGTAAAACGTCCTGACAGCCCGTTTGGCGTTAACGGATATGTATTCTTTACAAAACACGATACTGTTAAACCTACATGGGTAAAATACAGGGCAGGAGGTTTAAGGCACATGAACAGGCTTAACAGCCCTACACTGTTTTATGGTAAGAGTAATAATGCCGAAGCTAGTGTGGAATTTATAGCCGGGAAAGATACTCTTGTAAAAAAACTTAACCCTGTAAATAAGCTTAATACATTACTAGTTACTTCGGCTAATCCAAGGTCGCTTGAAGCCGACTTCATTAAGGCAGATTCTATTCCGTTTTACGGATTTAATTTTGATAACGGTAAAGGTGTACATGTAGATAATTTTTCTAACAGGGGGAATTCGGGTTTGCCTATATCGCTGTTCAATACCGGTGTTATGAAAGCTTTTAATGATAAGCTTGGCTATGATCTTATAGTGTTACACTACGGTACTAATGTTTTAAATTACGGTTCGTACAATTATACCTGGTATGAAAAACGTATGGGTATTGTTGTAAATCACCTAAGGGAATGTTTTCCGGGTGTGGATATACTTATCATTTCTACAGCCGATAAGGCTACCAAGTATGATATGGAAATGAAAACAGATTCGGCTGTTGTGCCTTTAACACTGGCACAAAAGCGTTATGCTGTACAAACCGAGTCAGGGTTTGTGAATCTGTATACACTTATGGGAGGTGATGGCTCAATGGTAAAATGGGTAGATGAGGAAGTGCCTGCTATGGCTAATAAAGATTATACTCACTTTAACTACAGAGGTGCCAAAAAAGTAGCCGATCTTATTTATACGCAGCTTATAAATGGTTACGAGAAATATAAAACTCTAAAGAAAGCAGCTGAACCGAAAGTAGAGGAAGAAGTTCCGGTAAAGGAAAACGATTCTATAACCGTTTTAAAAGACAGTATTAATGGTTAAGAAGTTAGGTTTCATAGTATTTGCATTATTCTTTTTTGCTAATGCATTGGCTCAGGTGGATACTGATTCTACCGAGGTGAGTATGGACAGTATTGTTATAGATAGTACTGTGATACTTTCTGATAATATCATTACCAATTCATCAGTTTTAAATTCAGTTTTTGAAAAATTATTCCAAATAGAGACCGAAGGTAAAGGGCATGTAAATATTGTGCATATAGGTGATTCACATATCCAGGCCGATTTAATTACTGGAGCTATTCGTGAAAAACTACAGCAGGAGTTTGGGAATGCCGGTGCGGGTTTTTCTTTTCCGTATAACTTAGCTAAAACCAACGGAGGGTATAGTG
The DNA here is from genome assembly GCF_009741375.1 of Flavobacterium rakeshii. Classification (GTDB taxonomy): domain Bacteria; phylum Bacteroidota; class Bacteroidia; order Flavobacteriales; family Flavobacteriaceae; genus Flavobacterium; species Flavobacterium rakeshii. Next base: position 53,305 of record NZ_WOWP01000024.1, on the reverse strand, counting down.
TGAAGTTTTCGTCTAATGCTGCCTGGGAAAACAGAAGAAATGTTTACAGTCCGGACGGAACCGAAGTAGGTTTAAGTGGTATAGCACTAACTACTAACGAAGATTTTGCTATGGCTATTGAGCCTCGTGATACTGCCAATGCCTTTAATACTATAAAAATTATTACGCCGCATAATCTGCCAATGTTTGATGTGGCTACGAGTTCAAAAACTATTATACTGGAGTCAACCGAACCAAAGGTGATAACACATAAAATTAAAAGTGGTGATGCACTTTCGTTAATAGCACAAAAGTATGGCACAACCGTATCGGAGATTAAAAAAGCAAACGGGTTGCGCAATAATAATATACGAGCAGGAAAGACTTTAAAAATACCAACAGGGGAAAAGGTAAAGAAAGAGATAGAAAGATCGGAGTTTATTCCTCTTGCGTTGCAGCAGGATAGTACTTATAGTTATTATTACAGTGAGGAAGCCCTGTCAAAAATATATCTGCTGGCTAATAAAAACCAAAAACAATACAATCTTAACGGTGTTGTGTTAGAAAAAGATAATGCCGGAGTTTTGTATCATGCTATAGGCGTAAACGGTGCAAAAAGTTCTGATTACAATAAGTATCCTATGTTTTTTGATCAATTAAGGGCGCTTGAACCCGATTTGATTGTGATTTCATTAGGGACTAACGAGTCTTTTGATAAAATGTCTGCTTCAGATTATATGGAGCAGATGAATGGTTTTATAGACAGTGTTAGGGCGGCAAACCCTTATGTTTGTATTTTGGTTACTACTCCGCCACCTTCTCTGTTTAAGAGGAAGTATCCTAATACTTTTGTAGCCGATTATGCAAAAAGCCTTTGTGTTGAAGAAACCGAAAAAGATTATGCTACCTGGGATTTGTTTACGGTAATGGGAGGGTTGTTCAGTGTAAACGATAATGCCAAAAAAGGATTGATGTCTTCAGACAGGGTACATTATTCAAGAGACGGATACAAACAACAGGGTATACAGTTTACCGAAGCATTTTTAAACGCATATAATAATTTTAAAACAAACAGGGAATAATGCAGTTTACAGATTTTGTGCCGCAAATTTCATCTTGGCAGGACGTGTTGGCGTGGTTCGCATATAATCCAAAAGAACCTTTGCTGTTTAATTCGGCCCGCTTCCTTAAGCTGTTTGTTGTGTTTTATGGGATTTATCTTTTGTTGCGAAATACTTTCCGCCTAAGGATATTTTACGTAATCGCGTTCTCATTGTATTTCTATCAGCAGTCCAGTGGCTTTTATTTTTTGCTGCTGTTGTTTACTACGTCGCTCGATTATACACTGAGTTATTTTTTATACCGGGAAACCGATACATTTAAACGAAAACTGTATGTATGGTTTAGTGTGGTGGTGAACCTTAGTTTTTTAGCCTATTTTAAATATACCAATTTCCTTATAGGGAGTTATAATGATCTTTTTGGAGGTAGTTTTGATTTTCAGGATATTATACTTCCGGTGGGTATATCGTTCTATACCTTCCAGTCCATTAGTTATACTATAGAGATATACAGGAAAGAGATTACGCCGGCAAAAAGCTTCCCGGATTATGTTTTCTTTGTGTCGTTTTTCCCGCAACTGGTAGCAGGACCTATTGTAAGGGCTAAAGATTTTATACCAAAAATTTACGAAAAGCTTCATATATCAAGGGAAGAAGTTAACTACGGGTTGTTCCTTATTATTGGAGGACTTATAAAAAAGGCGGTAATATCTGACTATATTTCAATCAACTTTGTAGATCGTGTTTTTGATGCGCCAAACAGTTATACGGCTTTTGAAAATCTTATGGCAACCTATGGCTATACATTGCAGATATATTGTGATTTTTCAGGATATTCTGATATGGCAATAGGTATAGCTTTATTACTTGGTTTTGAGCTTCCGCCTAACTTCCATACACCATATAAGTCGTCGTCTATTACTGAGTTTTGGAGAAGATGGCATATCTCGCTTTCAACATGGTTAAAAGACTTTTTATACATATCTGTAGGAGGGAACAGAAAAGGGACTTTTGCAGGGTTTTTATTTCCGTCGTTATTCTTTTTTGGTTTAATACTTTGGGGTGTAACATATGGACCTGATAGTAACCTGCCGTTTATATTAAGCCTTGGTGCCACCCTGTTATTTATACTTACGTTTGTGCTTTCCAAAAACAAGGAAAAAACTATGTATACCAATTCCAACCTTATGACTACAATGCTTTTGGGCGGATTATGGCACGGCGCAAGCCTTCGTTTTATTATTTGGGGAGCATTGCACGGTATGGCACTTTCGGTACACAAGATATTTTTGGAGTTTTTCCCTTCAAAAAAGAATAGTAAAACCACTATTGGGTCGGCAATATGGAAAGTATTCTCGGTTGTTCTTACCTTTCATTTTGTAGCCTTTTGCTGGATATTCTTTAGAGCTAAAGATTTTACTACAGCACTAGATGTGATTAATAATATTGGTAAAGTGACTTTTGAGCCCGAAAAATGGCAAACTATAGTGCTAGGATATAAAAATGTATTCCTTTTAATGTTAATAGGTTATGTGTGGCATTTCCTTCCGGAAGGCTTTACTCAATTTATGAAACAAGCCTTTAATAAAATGCCGTTAGTGCTTAAGGCTGTTATTTTAGGACTGGCTTACTGGTTAGTATATGCAACAGCTTCTGCAGGGCCACAACCGTTTATTTATTTCCAGTTTTAATACTTTTTCATAAAGTAGTTAGATAAGTTAGGTTTTTTTGCAAAAAAATTATTAAATTTCGCGCCTTAACACATGCTTAACTATTAACTATGAGAAAAAAACTACTTTTTGCTTCTTTTTTGTGTTTCTCTTTATTTAGCAGCCCTACGCTAAGAGCACAGGAAGAGCCGTATACCTTACAGGTTTTTGAGGAAGCCGTATTTTATGGGATGTATAATGGACTGGTTAATGAACCGGTTCCGGAAGGTGCTATTCGTAACAGTAACTCATCTTACGGGAAAATGCTAACCGAAGAACAATTAGCTTCGTTTGGTAATACGTTAACAATGACTGTTACTTTAAATCCGTTATGTGATAACTATGACAGGATTGGTAATGTAAACCTTGCTTTTGTTCCAAAAGGACAAACCACTTATGTATATAATGAGGTAGACAGGATAGAACTTGGGCGTTTTATTACTCCTTTTATGGATATGAATGCTACGCTTCAGGAAGTGCCATATGAATTTGACTTAGATAATATTACACAAATATTTCATGATGAAAATATTACTTCAGTATATGACCTGTGGGTAGAGCTAGAGGTTTATGGACATCAGGGTACACCTAATGTTGATGGAGCTGCAAATGAAATAGACGGATGTGAAAACAGAATTGATGTTTATCAGGGTAACTTAGAGTTTACTTCTACAAATGATCCTCTTATAACTAATGGAGATGATAACGTTTTTAAACCGCTATCATACAAATATGAGCTTAAAAACTATACTCTTGACGGTACAGATGTACTGGGAGAGACAGTTAGAACAATAAACTTTACCCTTGAAGAGGCTTTACCTAATGCTAAGTTTTACCTTATTACTTCAAACCACGGATCTAACTCAGGTGGGGAGGAGTACATAAGAAGACAGCATTATGTTTATTTAGATGATGTAGAGGTTGCGACTTACAAACCAGGAGGGGTTTCTTGTGTTCCTTTCTTTAATTATAATACTCAGCCTAGCTGTATATATTATGACTGCTATCAAAACCCTTCACCACCATTACCTGATAATGATGCTGCTTGGTCTTGGAATAACTGGTGTCCTGGTGATAAAATTCCAATCAGGGTAATTGAGCTTGGCGATCTTGCTGCGGGTGAGCATTCGTTTAGAATTGAAGTGCCGGATGCTGTTTTTAATGGTGGTCAGGGGTATTTCCCAATGTCTGTTTATCTACAGGGGTTTTCTCAAACATTAGGAGTTGAAGATTTTAATACAACAGCATTTAGTTTATTTCCTAACCCTGTTGTAGATATTGCTGAAATTCAAACAGTAGAAGGAAGCAGTATAAGTAATGTAACAGTTGTGAATACACTTGGTCAGATTGTTTATTCAGGAACAAGTGAGAAAATGAATCTTTCTCAGTTACAAAGTGGGGTATATATTGTTAATGTTAGATTCTCTGATAACAGAATCGGTACTCAAAAGCTTATAAAAAACTAATTGATTAAATAATAGTTGAAATAAAAAAATCTGCCATATGGCAGATTTTTTTATTTAGAATTTTAATCTTATCATAGCATTTGGTGTTCTTTCAACCGAATAGGTATTTACTACTTCAATAAGATCGGTTTCATCATTGATACGGTAATAGCGATTTATTATATTCTTTTTGTTTAACACATTTAATATAGAGATTCCCATTTGCAGGGTAGCCATGTTTTTAAGCTTTAAAGAATAAAGGGTAGAGAAATTAACCTGAAAGAAGTTCTCTATGTTGTCATCATTTGGTGATGCGTAGCTTATTTCTGGATACCCGGGAGTGTTGTATACGGGGTCATTACTTAGAGGTATTGTTTCGGGTCTTCCCGTAAACCATTTGCCTCCTAAGGCAAGTTTAAGTTTTTTCCATTCGTAAGTGGCAGCACAATTAATGGTGTGTTTTAATTCAAGATTATTTGGGAACTTAGACTGGCTAAACTCTTTAAAGTCATATTTGTTATTGTTCCAGGTGTAGCTAAACCATGCATAAAAGCCATGAAACTGTTTTTGTACCAGAAACTCTGTTCCAAAAACCCTGTAGTCACCTGTTAGGTTAAGGAGCTCAAGCTGGTTTTGAAAACCCTGTTCGGCAGTTGTAATACCCGATACTTTTTTGTAAAAGTTTTCGAGTGAGACCTGCCATCCTCCCGATTTATAATATACACCCGCCGATATCTGTCTGCCTTTTTGTATAGGGATATCATTTCCGTTTGCCATTATCCACCTTCTTTTTTCAATGCCTAAAAAGTCCTGCTGTACCTCGGCAACCTGAGAAGTGGCTTGGCTTTTAAATTCTCCCAAAGCTTCGAGTTTCCACTTGTTATTAATAGTGTAATTAAACTGTAATCTTGGCTCTAAAAGAAAAGTAGACAGGCTGGAAAAATAGTTACCTCTAAGTCCAAATTTTGCATAAAATTTACTGTCTTCGGGATTGTATTCTGCTTCGCCTATAAGTGCATGACTTCTTAGTACATCTTTTGTGGTTTGGAAATAATCAGGAGAGTTTATCCTGTTAGTATTTTTTATTCCCAGTTCGCTGTATTGGTAGCCTGTATGTAATGTTAAGTATGGTTGTAGGTTGGTACGGTTGCTTAAACGTAAGCCGGTATCTACTATGTTGTTTTCCTGCTCTACAACCTGATTGTTTAATAAGGCTTCGTTATTTCCGTTTACATGGTAGTAAGAACCGTATAAGGTAATTTCACCATAGTTTTTTTCATTCCATTGTGATTTCCATGTGGCAGATCCTCCAAGAGTAAGCTGGGACAGGTTGCTGTTTTTTACTAGTACACGGGTAGAAGTAATAGTTCCCTGAGTAAAATCGAGCTCATTGTTTATGCCTATAAAATCAATAAATAAGTCGCTCTTGTCGCTGGTTTTAAGGTGGTATTGTCCGGTAAAATCATAGAAGTAGAACTCCTTGTCGCTTTTATAGTTAACATCGTTACTGTTGCTAAGTTCGGTAACTACTGTGTTTTGGAAAATCCTTTTTGAATATTTGCTGTAAGCCGGAAGGTCTATAGCATCGGTAAAAGATCGTCTGGCCGATAGTTCCAATCCTGATTTTTCGGATAGTTTTACAACCGAATAGAAATCGGCGTTAATCATATTCGTTCCTATGCCAAAGCTGCTTTCGTCTATGTTTTCAGATCTTGAAGATATATCAACCACACTCGATACGCTCTCTCCATAAAAGGCAGAAGTTCCGTTTTTATATATTTTTATCTGATGGGGCAGGTTTGGGTTAAAGCCCGATATAAGCCCGAAAAAGTGCCCGGTTTGAAAAAGGCGTATTCCGTTCCATAAAAATAGATTTTGGTCGTGAGTACCACCCCTTACATTGATGTTGGAAACAGTTTCATCAATACTGCTTATACCGGGTAATTGCTGCATGGTTTGCAATACATCGGGCTCTATAAGCCCGGGAAGTATACCAAACTTTTTAGGTTTAATAATAAAGCTGCCATCATCCTTTTTAGAGATACCGGTGGTAAGGTAACGTTCGGTAACAATCTCTTCAAGTGTGGTGGTGAAAATAAGTTTAAGGATAATAGTACGGCAATCGTCTTTAAAGCTATTTACCGTTAATGTAATGGGTTCGTAAGCGGGATGGCTTATTTCTATAAGGTCATTTTTGTTTCTAACGATTTTAAAGTAACCATCCTTATCGGTTTCTGCCTGTTTGTTGTTTTGGGAAGTGTATCTTATTAGTGCTCCTTCAATAGGGACTGTATATTCATCCACTATATATCCACAAATATATTCCTCGCTAACCGGTTTGTAAACGCTTATATATTTGCCCGATTGTTTAAAGCTAAGACCTGTTTGGGTTCTGATATAGGATAGTTTTTCTCCAATAAGTAAGCTTTTTTGCGGAGGTACTATTTTAAGCGGACTGATATCACTATTAAGGTAGCTGAATTTTACACTGTGCTGTTCTTCAATTTGTGCCAGTATGGTTTTTAAAGGCAAAGCCTTATCGGCATCCTGGGCATAGGTAGCCCGGACGAAAAAAAAAAATAGTACATAAAATAAAAACAGTCCTTTTTTTAATATCATTCGGCCGATAAAATAACGGAGCCCTTACCTGCTTTTTTAGCTTTTAAATGATACTTGTCTGTAAAAAAGGCTAACGTAGTGTCAAGTTCGTTCATAGGCAGGGTACCTGTAAATACATTTTCAGGAGATAGGGAAACATTTTTATCCAGCTCTATTTTTACTGCATAATGCCTTTCTATTTCTTTAATAATATTTTCAGGCTTCTCACTTACAAAAGTTACTTCATTATTCATCCAGCCCGGTTGTGCAGCTTGTGTTTCTGGGATAGTTATTTCTTCTCCATCTTCAAAGGTAATACTTTCGCCCGGAGTTAGAAATACTTCCTGTGATTTATAAGTAACTTTAACCTTACCCTCAAAACAGGTAACATCAAAGCGGTTATCTCTGGCTTTTACATTAAATTGAGTGCCTACTACAGTAACCTTTCCAAGTGGAGTGTTTACATCAAAGGTTTTTCCTTTTGCCACCTTAAAGTAAGCTTCACCTGTAAGGTTTACACTTCTTTTTTTGTTCCAGTTCCATGATTTGAATTCGGCTTCTGAGCCTGAGTTCAGAACAACGGCCGATTTATCCGGTAGCAGGAATTCGGTTTTTTCACCAGCCTGAGCTATTTGTGTAGTAGTATTGTTTGTGTAGAATACAAAAGTTAGGCAGAGTGCAATAATCAATACGGCAGCTATGCGCACCAACCAGGGCTGATGTAGCTTGACCACTTTAGTTTGCGGTGCCTGTCTTTTTTCTGTTATAGCGTTATATAGTCTATCAGTATCCGTTTCCGGAGCCTGCAGTTGAGCAGAATATTCTGCGATTTTCCTGTAAGTGTCAAACTCAGGTAAAGATTCAAATTCCTTTAGCTCCTTTTCATCCATCTCTCCTGCAAGCCACTTCGCTAATTTTATATCCTCTTTCATTATTATGTTTGTTGCTTTGATTTGTAAACAGTTAATTAAATAAATACCCTACCTGAAATTTTCAATTTCTTTTCTCAGTTGTAGTAAAGCACCATGAATTCTTTTTTCTACGGCTTTAACGCTTATGTCTAAAATCTCGGCAATCTCATAGTATTTTTTGCCGTCTATACGATGCATAAGGAAAGCAGTGCGTTGCGCTTCAGATAGACTGGCTATAGCCTTTTGCAGTTTTATCTTAAACTGGTCTTCTTCCATAATAAACTCCGGGCTTTCTGAGGAAGAAGTGGGACCGTTGTGTTTTTTAGCATACTCCAGTACAACCTTTTGGTGTGCTATATGGTTTAAGGAAGCATTGTTTGCAACGGTGTAAATAAATGACTTGGCTTTTTCGGGAGGGACATTGGCACAGTTTTCCCATAGCTTAATAAAAGCTTCCTGGGTAACATCTTCGGCACGTTCTTCATCACCAAACTTATAATAAAGATAGTTTTTGAGCGTTTTTACGTGTGTTTTGAAGAAATTGGAAAAAAGCAATTCTTCGCAAATATTCGATATGGAGTTATTTTTCATTTTCGGAGTGCAATATCAATGTGAAATTATAAAAAATAATGCAAACAGGTAGGGATTTTCCCTTTTAAACTGTTTAATTATTGTCCGAAAACGGTAAAAGTGTATATGAAGTTCGTCAAAGCAAAAATAGATATTTTTTTTATTCTCATAACATTATTGCTGTTTTCCTGTCAAAGTGAAGAAAATATTGTTTTGCAGGATACTTCGGGCAATCTTCTTTCGGGATCAGAGTTGGCTGTCAAAATGATGAAAGTAACTCAAAATCCCGTGTTTGCCGATAATATTATAGATAGTACCGATTGTTTTTCGGTTAAACTGCCGGTTGTGGTTATTGCAAACGGGCAGGAAATTACTATTGATACCGATGCCGATTTTGCTCTTGTTAAAGATGTTTTCAACCAGTCTCAACAGGATGTTGATGAGGTGCAGGTACAACTCCCGGTTACAGTTGTATATGCTGATTATATCGAGGAGGTTATAAATACCCAACAGCAATGGTTGCAGGCGTCTTCCTGTAATGAAAGCGGAGGTGACTTAACCTGTATTGCATTTGAGTACCCTTTGTCTGTAAATACCTTTGATACGGTAAACCAAATTGCAGATGTTGTGGTTGTGGATGATAATATGGAGTTATATGGTTTTTTGAGCAATCTTAATGATAATGTACAGGCTGCGATTGCATATCCGGTTGTGGTATTGTCTCCTGATGGTAATGAAATAAGTGTTACAGATAATGAGGAGTTGCTTAATGCTATTAATCAGTTTGCGAATTTGTGTGAATAAATCGGAAAAAAGAGTTAAATTGTTGTAGTTGAGAAAATAACGGTAACGAATACTAACTTAAACTACTACAATTATGAAAAAACATGTTTTAAAATTAATGTTGGCATGCACTTTGATAACTGTATTGCTGTCGTGCAGTTCTGATGATGATAACTCACCAGTTAATACAGATACATCACAAATAGTGAGTGCGGCACAAAGTGGTACCTGGAGTATTACATCTTTTGTAGACTCGGGTAATGATGAAACAAATCACTTTACGGATTATGCTTTTACTTTTGGCAGTAACGGAGTGTTAACCGCAGTGAATGGTGATACCACAGTAACAGGTACGTGGTCTGTAACTACAGATGATAGTAATGATGATAACCCTAGTGGTGATGTTGATTTTAATATCACTTTTGCATCACCGGCAGATTTTGTTGATCTCACGGATGATTGGGATGTCGTTACAGTAACATCGACCACTATAAGCCTGATTGATGTGAGTGGCGGAAACGGAGGTACAGATACCCTGGTGTTCCAAAAGAATTAAAATAATATCCTTTACTGTTTTTGCAGAGAAGGATTAACAATAAATGAAAAAGAAAAACTAGCTATCTATTTCGATAAACGGAAGCTTCAAAGTTATTTGAATTGCTATGAAAACTAAAAAAAGCCAAAGTTTATCTGTGCGAAAAACCAGTCTGAAAAGGCTGGTTTTTTTATTTTTTCGAAAAAAAAATGAAATCAGGGTAGGGTGGAAAACCTTATGACTGTTTTACTATCAACACCGATTAACAGATGCAATAATCGTAAAGTTTGTGTTTTTTTTTAATATTCAAGTTTTTTCCTCAAGAAAACCAGTCCTAAAGGCTGGTTTTTTTATTGCATAACGCTGTTAACTTCAAAATCAAATTCTTAAATTTGCACCTTATAAAATCTGAACAATAAATTATGTTTGATAATTTAAGTGATAAGTTAGACAAAGCCTTTCATATTCTTAAAGGGCACGGAAAGATTACCGAAGTAAACGTAGCAGATACCCTTAAAGAAGTTAGGAGGGCATTACTTGATGCCGACGTTAACTTTAAGATAGCTAAAGATTTTACCAATAAGGTGAAAGAAAAAGCTATTGGCGAGAATGTATTGACTACATTACAGCCGGGGCAGCTTATGGTAAAGCTTGTGAAAGACGAGCTAACCGAACTTATGGGTGGCGATGTTGCAGGGGTTAACCTTTCGGGTAATCCATCGGTAATATTAATGTCCGGTTTACAGGGTTCGGGTAAAACTACTTTTTCCGGTAAGCTTGCTAACTTTTTAAAGACTAAGAAAAACAAGAAACCTTTACTTGTAGCCTGTGATATTTACCGTCCGGCGGCGATTAACCAGCTTCACGTAGTTGGAGAGCAAATAGGTGTAGAGGTATACTCTGAAGAGGGTAATAAAAATCCTGTAGAGATTGCACAAAACGCTATTAAGCATGCTAAGGCAAACGGCTTTAATGTAGTGATTGTGGATACCGCAGGTCGTCTTGCTGTTGATGAGGAGATGATGAACGAAATTGCTAACGTTCACAAAGCCATAGAGCCAAACGAAACGCTTTTTGTGGTGGACTCCATGACAGGTCAGGATGCTGTTAATACTGCTAAAGCTTTTAACGACAGACTTAACTTTGATGGTGTTATACTTACCAAGTTAGATGGTGATACCCGTGGTGGTGCCGCTATATCTATTAAATCGGTAGTAAATAAACCAATCAAGTTTATTGGTACAGGTGAGAAGATGGAAGCTATTGATGTTTTCTATCCTTCACGTATGGCCGACCGTATTCTTGGTATGGGTGACGTTGTATCGTTAGTGGAAAGAGCGCAGGAGCAGTATGATGAGGAAGAAGCAAGAAAACTTCAGAAAAAAATCGCTAAAAACGAATTTGGTTTTGACGATTTCCTTTCTCAAATACAGCAGGTAAAGAAAATGGGTAACATGAAAGACCTTATCGGGATGATTCCGGGTGCAGGTAAAGCCCTTAAAGATGTAGAGATTGAAGATGATGCTTTTAAGCATATAGAAGCTATTATACATTCCATGACTCCGGTTGAAAGAAGCAAACCGTCTGTTCTTGATGCAAAAAGAAAGAACAGGATTGCTAAAGGATCGGGTACGTCCATACAACAGGTAAACCAACTGCTGAAGCAGTTTGACCAAATGAGCAAAATGATGAAGATGATGCAGGGAGGTGCAGGCAAAAACATGATGCGAATGATGGGGGGTATGAAAGGCATGAGGCCATAAGAAACTGTAGAGGCGCGGGTAACCGCGTCTTTTTTAATAATAATTAACAGATATAACATGCAGTTATTAGACGGGAAAAAAATTTCTGAAGACATTAAGAATGAGATTGCCGCTGAGGTAAAAAAAATGAAGGACAATGGTGAAAAAGTACCTCACCTTGCAGCGGTTATTGTTGGTAATGACGGAGCAAGCCTTACTTATGTAGGTAGTAAGGTAAAGGCATGCGAGCGCATTGGGTTTGAGTCTACACTTATAAAATTACCAAGTACTATCTCTGAAACCGAGCTTTTAAAGAAAATTGAAGAGCTTAATCAGGATGATAATATTGATGGTTTTATCGTACAGCTTCCGTTACCGGAACAGATAGACGATCAAAAGGTGCTTATGGCTATCGACCCTAGTAAGGATGTTGATGGTTTTCACCCTGAGAACTTTGGTAAAATGGCTTTGGATATGACTACTTTTATCCCGGCTACTCCGTTTGGTATTCTTGAGCTTTTAGAGCGATACAATGTACAAACTGCAGGTAAGCATACAGTAGTTATTGGTCGTAGCCACATTGTAGGTAGACCAATGAGTATCCTTATGGGACGTAAAGGTTTCCCTGGTAACTCTACTGTAACACTAACACACAGTCATACTAAAAACATTAGCCAGATTACTACTCAGGCCGATATTATCATTACAGCTTTAGGTGTGCCTAACTATCTAAAAGCAGAAATGGTGAAAGATGATGCTGTAATTATTGACGTGGGTATTACACGTGTTCCAGATGAGACTTCTGAAAGAGGTTACAGGATTACAGGTGACGTAGATTTTGCTAACGTTAGCAAAAAAGCATCATACATTACTCCGGTACCGGGTGGTGTAGGGCCAATGACAATTGCAATGTTACTTAAAAATACTTTACTTGCAAGAGAGCAAAGAGCAATGAGAGGACAATAATCCTTTTATTTCTTTATATAAAAACAAAGGCTGCTAATTTTATTAGCAGCCTTTTTATTTTGGATCTTATACTAAAAAATCAATTTTGATAATTTATTTTAATGCTTAATTAAACGGAAGGGTATAAAAAACAAAAGGACTTACGTACTGTAAGTCCTTTGTAAAACAGGAATTGTAGGTTTAAAAATCAGTAGCTTTAGTAGTACCTTCCCATGCTTTTAGTTCCTGTTCTAAGTTTTTAAGCTTGGTTTCTGCCATTTGATATGCATCACTACCGAGAAAAAGGTATAATGGCGGATTAGCAGTTTCTGAAATCTTAATAATTTGCTCAACACCTTTTACAGGATCTCCGGGTTGGTTACCGTTAATGGTGTTTTCATGCAGTGACTGTGAGTTTCTTGCCGAAGTATAGGCTTCCATTGGATTTTGTGTTGCCGCAAGTGAATCAGAGTTTAGGAAGTTAGTCCTGAAATAGCCCGGTAATACTAGCGTTACGTTTATATTAAAGTCTTTCACTTCTTCTGAAAGGGCTTCGGTGAAACCATTTACAGCGAACTTAGTGGCACAATAAATACCAAATCCCGGGAAGTTTCCTATAAAACCGCCTACAGATGATATATTGAAAATGTGTCCTGACTTCTGTTCGCGTAAATAGGGAAGTGCTTTGCGTATAACATTGAGTGTGCCAAATACATTTACTTCAAAGTTTTGACGTGCTTCCTTGTCTGTGAGTTCCTCAACAGCGCCTAACAGTCCGTAGCCTGCATTATTAACAACGTTGTCCAGTTGGCCAAATTTTGCAACAGTAGCTTGTAGTGCCTGTTCAACACTATTCTCACTGGTAAGATCTACTTCTAACGGAAGTAAATTTTCATGTTCTCCGGCAGCAGCTAATAATTGGGCTTTATTCCTTGAGGTAGCAGCAACATAGTTTCCTTTTGCTAAAAGCTGTTTTACAAATTCCAGTCCTAAGCCTTTACTGGCTCCGGTAATAAACCATACTTTTTTCTCTTTGTTTTCCATAATTGTTCGTTTTTAATTATGGTACAAAGTTATGGGCAGGGTAGGGCTTATGGCTTGCTCCGGTCAAACCAATAATTACAAAAATCAAACATTTCTGTAATGGGAAGGTGTTTGGGTGGTTTTCTTCTTGAAAAAGTTATTGAAATGCGAAGGTTCCTCAAAGCCAAGGCAGTTGCTAATTTCAGCGATATTCCAGTCGGTATGTCTTAAAAGAGCTTTTGCTTCAGCCAGTAAGCGTTCACTAATAAGGGTAGTAGTCGTTTTACCGGTAGTTTGTTTTATGGCGCGGTTAAGGTGATTAACGTGTACTGATAGGGTTTGTGCAAAATCATTTGCCGATCGCATACTGAAACGCTGTACAGGTGTTTCTATAGGGAATTGCCTTTCAAGCAGCTCATTGAATACAGAAGTAATGCGGGAGTTGGCATTAGGGTGAGTGTACAGGTTTTCTGCCGGTTCGGTTTTAAGCGCAAGGTGGATAATCTCATTAAGGTAGCCTCTAAGTAAATCATATTTAAAGGCATAATCAGAATTGATTTCATTGAGCATTTTTTCAAAAATAGCAGCAATAGCTTCTTCCTGAGTTTGATTCAGTATATAAGACGGTTTACCTCCCGGAGTAAACATGGGTAATTCATTTAGACTGCCTCTTGTTTTTTCGGTGAAAAATGGTGCGGTGAATATGCAGAAATAACCTGTTGGGTCTTCTGACAAGGATTCCCATGTATATGGAACCTGCGGGTTAAAGAATACCAGAGATGTGCCGTCTACCTCTAAACTTTTATCGGCATAATGGTAGCGGTTTTTACCTCTTACAAAAGTAACCTTGTAGTAATCCCTGCGGGCATACCTTATTTGTTTGCCGGGTTGCAGGCAGTCTTCCAGCCTAAAAACATTAAAATGACCAATGCTGTCGTTAATGTTTTGTGGTACTTCTTTCCTTTTATCTATATAAAACTGGGTGATAGATTCTGATTCCATATTGAGGGTGATTGCGAAATTCAATCAAAGATACAAAATATTGTAGTTCCCTTTATGGTATGGATTATTTTCTCTTCCTGAAGTCGCCTTTCCTGTTTCGGTTGCCGTTTTCGTTTCTGCCTGTATTTTTAGGCTTATTGGTAAACGGTTTTTTGTTTTCGGTTTTAGCTTTAGGTAAGCTGGCTTCTTCCGTCTTACTGGAGTCAGATATAAGTTTGTTGAGTTCTTTTATCTCTGTTGGGGTAAGGTCGCGGTAGCGGCCTACAGGCACGTCCAGTGAAATGTTTATAATTCGTATACGTTTAAGTGCGGTAACCTCATATCCCAAAAACTCACACATACGGCGAATTTGCCTGTTAAGTCCCTGTGTAAGCACAATCCTGAAAATGTATCTGCTAACCTGCTCCACTTTACACTTACGGGTTATGGTATCTAAAATTGGTACACCGTTACCCATTCGTTGTATAAAACGGTCGGTAATCGGTTTGTTTACCGTTACGATATATTCCTTTTCGTGGTTGTTACGGGCTCTTAGTATTTTGTTTACAATATCGCCGTCATCGGTCATAAAAATAAGGCCTTCACTGGCTTTGTCAAGGCGTCCTATAGGGAATATACGGGTAGGGTAATTTATGTAGTCTACAATGTTGTTTCTAACATCGGGGTTTGTGGTGCATTCAATACCTACAGGTTTATTGAAGGCAAGGTAAACGCTTTTTCCTCTTTTTTCGGTAATCAGTTTTCCGTCAATGCGTACTTCATCCTCAAGGCTTACTTTGGTTCCCATTTCCGGTACAACGCCATTAATGGTTACACGGCCTTCTTCAATAAGTTTGTCGGCTTCCCTGCGGGAACAGTATCCGGTTTCCGAAATAAATTTGTTTAAACGCTTAAGCTCTTCCATCGTGCAAAGATACGCTTTTAGCTTTCAAAAAGGAAGGAGTATATTTTGTTGTAAAGGGCATCATCATGCATGCTGTGTCCAAGTCCTTTTGTAGCTATAAATTCGGCATTAGGCCATGCCTCGGCTATTTTTTTACCTTCTTTAAACGATACTACTTCGTCTTTTTCATCGTGGGCTATCAGTCCTTTTGCTTTTATTGTAGTGGCAAAAATACCGCCCGAAAACTCTTCGGTCTTTATTTTAAAGTGTTTAAAGAAGTGTTTTTTGAGTAACTGAATTACGTTTAGGTTCAGGCTTAGTATACCGGCATAATTATTTAGCAGTGTGTTAAGGTCACTGGGTGCGCCTAGTATCACCATTTTTTGGATAATCTCGTTAGGGTATTGTGACTGATAATGCACAGCAGTGGCACCTCCCATAGAGTGGCCAATCATGTATTGTGGCTGGAATTCCTTCACTACGATATCTAAGAATTCAGAATAACGCGGAACGCTGAACTCATGTCCTGACGATAAGCCATGTGCAGGAGCATCTACAGCAATAATGGTACTGCCTGATTTTTTAAGGTAGGGCATAAGTAGTTCCCATCGGGAAGCATTACTTTCCCATCCGTGAACAAGAAGTACTTTAGTATCGTTACCTTTCCAAATATAGGTTTGGAAAATAAAGTTGTTGTGAGTAATAATTTCAGCTTCGGCCTCTTTAAGTATGTCAGGAAGATTGTCTTTGGATAATCTGCCGTCTCGGGGCTCACTGAAAAATTTATATGCCAATTTACTTGCTTTCTGTGGAGCAATATAACTGAGTGTGTTTATGTAGAGCCCTATGGATTTAGACAGGATAAAGGTAATCAGTTTCTGCATGGCAGTTAAAAAAGCCCCGCATTGGCGGGGCTTAAATATTATAATTTAGCGAACAATTGTTCCATTTTTTCTTTTTCTTCGTCAGCAAGCATACTGTCTACTAAAATTCTTCCGCTGTGCTCATCAGTGATGATTTTTTTACGGGAAGCAATCTCCATTTGAGTTTGTGGAGGTATAGTAAAGAATGATCCGGCAGAAGCACCTCTTTCAATAGAAACAACTGCAAGTCCGTTTCTTACGCTTGTTCTTATTCTTTTGTAAGCAGCAAGAAGTCTTTCTTCGATTTGCTCCTGGTACTCAGCTGATTTTTCGATAAGGAAGTTTTCTTCTTTCTCAGTTTCAGCCATAATAGCACCAAGCTCTGATTTTTTATGGTCAAGGTGGCTTTGTTTAGCCTCAAGTCTTTCCTGAGACTGACCAATTACCTCTTTTTTATGCTCAATAGAAGCTTTCATCTCCTTAATGTGCTTTTCAGCAAGCTGGATTTCAAGCTCCTGGAATTCGATCTCTTTAGTAAGAGAGTTGAATTCGCGGTTATTGCGAACATTTTTTTGCTGCTCAGTATATTTTTTGATTGCAGTTTTGTGCTCGTCAATAGCGTTTTTCTTTTCTTTGATCTGATCCTCAATAGATTCCAGATCACTTTTAAGTTTGTCAAGCCTTGTACTTAATCCTGCAACTTCATCTTCAAGGTCTTCCACTTCAAGAGGAAGTTCACCCCTTACATTTCTGATTTCGTCTATTCTTGAATCAATTAACTGTAAATCATAAAGTGCCCTTAACTTTTCTTCAACACTTAATTCCTTGGTATTCGCCATATTTATAAGTACTTAACTGGATTTGTATTTTCTTGCGATAAAATGATTGCAAAATTAGGGATTTTTTTCGTAAGATAATAAACCTATATAATTTTTTGTTTAATGGGGTAAGATAATAATTTATATTAGCATTTACAATATAGAGCCATGAATGTAAAAAATCAGATTGAAAAATCTAACCATGAAATTAGCGAAGGGCTTAAGTTAAAAGCTGTAAACAGGTTGCGTAATCTTATTAATGTCTGTCCGGATAATATGGAGGTTAGGGAAGCACTTGCAGAGGTTTATTATAAAAGCGGTTTTTATGATGCAGCAGGGTTATATTGGATACTCACCGAGACTGATGATAACACTATTAAGGATTGTGTAACAGTTTATGAGAAATCAGTAAACTATTCGCCAATCCAGATTTTAAGAGATATTAAATACAGGGGTGATAAGTCAGGATTGCCTGATTATGCTATTCAAAAGCTTAACACTCTGGAAGCTGAGGCTTTAAAGAGGTCAAGATTGCGAGAAAGTCTAAACTTTAAATCAAACAAACAAATATCTAATCCCCCTTTATTTAAAGATAAGTTAGTGACGTTAATGTTGAGTTCTATTGTAGTAACAATGGGTATTGTTTTCTTTGTTGGGTTAGCAACTTCAGTTTCCTGGCTTTGGGGTGTGCTGTTTTAAATTAAAGGTAATTAACAGGGTTGGTATTAGTTTCTGCTACTACTATATTGATGTTTATTCGCTCGCTTAAATATTCGGCAATGTAATTTTTTGTGTAACGTTCGCTCTCAAAATGTCCAATATCGGCCAGTAAAAGCCTGTTTTCTGCTTCATAAAACTGATGGTATTTTAAATCGGCAGTTAAAAAAGCGTCTGCTTCTTTAGCGATAGCACTTTTTATGGCAAAACTCCCTGAGCCTCCCAATACAGCTACTTTCTTAATTGGTTTGCCTGTAAAAGCACTATGTCTTATACCTCCGGCTTCCATTTTTTCTTTTACAAAAAGCAGGAAGTCTTTCTCGTTCATAGGTTGTTCAAATTCACCTATCATCCCTAAACCAATATTTTGATGTTTGTTTTCAAGGCTGTAAATCTCATAGGCTACTTCCTCATAAACATGGTTGTTAAAAAGGGCTTTCAGTATTTTGGATTCTAAGTGTTTTTCAAAAGTTACCTCGACTTTAATCTCTTTATCTTCTACAAAATCACCAGGTAAGCCTATAGTGGGATTACTGTCTTCATTTCCCTGATAGGACCCAAACCCCTGTGAGGTAAAGCTACAGTTTTCATAATTGCCTATGTTTCCGGCTCCGGCATCAAACAATGCATTACGCAGTTTTTCTACATTTTCGGGTATGGTAAAAGTGATAAGCTTACGGATGTAGTTTTCTTTTGGAATTAAAACAGAAGTGTTTTTTAATCCTAAAGCATCACAAAATATTTTGTTTACGCCATGCTTATGGTTGTCTAAAGCGGTGTGAACGGCAAAAATGGCAATGTCATTTTTTATCGCTTTAATAATGCTACGTTCTACATAGTTTTTTCCGGTGATTTTTTTGAGCCCCGAAAATAATATAGGGTGAAAACAAACTATAAGGTTGCAGTTTTTTGCAATGGCTTCATCAATAATGCTTTCCAGGGCATCATGGCATACCAGTACTCCGGTGGCTTCGTTATTGCTGTTGCCGGTAAGCAGGCCCACATTATCAAAATCTTCGGCATAGGCTAACGGAGCCATTTTTTCTAAAACGGCAAGTATATCTTTTATTTTCATAAATAATTAAACTTTCAACAAATATAAACATAAATAAAAAAGTTTTTTGTAGGTATTTTTTTAATTATTTAACGTGTATTGTTTGGTTTTTTAAAAAAAAATATTAAGTTTGCCGCTTAACTAAAAACAAACCAATCTAAACGATGAAAAAATTTAAATTTGCAATGGCTGCCCTTGTAGTAGGGTTTTCAATGGTATCTTGTAGTGGTGATGACGATAACGGTTCTTCAGGTTCTATTGAAGGGAAATGGATTCCTGTTAAAGAAGGTGTTACTGCTAATGGGCAAGAACAGTTTTTTGATTATGAGCATACTGAAGGTTGTGATCAAGACTACATTGAATTCCTATCTGGAGGTGCTGTTAACGATGTTTACTATTACGGATCTTCATGTACTGAAGAGATCGATGAGGGTACATGGGTAAAAGAAGGTAATACTATCACTGCAACATATGGTGATGAGTCTTTTACTGCTGAAATCATTACTCTTACAGATACTGAGTTAAGATTAGGTGAGACTCAATCAATGGGTGGTGTTCAGGCAACTTATGTAACAGTTTATACAAAAGGATAATATCTTTTTAAAGTTATAATAAAAAATGCCCTGCTTTGCAGGGCATTTTTATTTTTAGGTAATTGATGTATTAAAAAATTATCTTTGTGAAAAATATTTGTATATGATTTTTTTGCGCAGGCTACTCTTTCCCTTTTCTTTAATTTATTTTGCGGTTACTGCTTTGCGTAATTTGTTATATGATGTTGGTTTTTTTAAGTCACAGCAATTTAATGTGCCTGTTATTGCTATTGGTAACCTGAGTACCGGAGGTACAGGTAAGTCACCTCAAACCGAATATCTTATACGATTACTGAAAGACAATTACAAGCTTGCGACTTTAAGTAGGGGGTATAAAAGAAAATCGGAGGGATATGTTTTGGCGGATGGCAATGCAAACGCCGATAT
The DNA here is from genome assembly GCF_009741375.1 of Flavobacterium rakeshii. Taxonomy (GTDB): domain Bacteria; phylum Bacteroidota; class Bacteroidia; order Flavobacteriales; family Flavobacteriaceae; genus Flavobacterium; species Flavobacterium rakeshii. The sequence goes on along the minus strand of NZ_WOWP01000024.1, from coordinate 33,687 downwards.
ACTGGGCGATGAACCTTATCAGTTTTACAGTAAATTTCCTGATATTAATGTGGCGGTAGATGCTAATAGGATAAACGGTATTGAAAGTTTGTTGCAGCTTAATCCGGGGCCTGAAGTAATTATACTTGATGATGCTTACCAGCACCGTAAAGTCAAGGCTGGTTTTTATATACTGCTTACTGCCTATGGCGATATTTATGCCGATGATTATTTATTGCCTGCCGGAAACCTTCGTGAGGGCGGGAGTGGAGCTAGACGGGCTGATGTAATTGTGGTGACCAAATGCCCTGTGGATATCACAGAAGCAGAGCAGGGAAAAATTAAGAAAAAATTACGACCGCAACCCGAGCAAAAGGTGTACTTTACTGCTATAGAATATGATACTGTTGTTTATGGTGATAGCAGTGAAATTTCTACAAAAGAAGTAAAGGAGAAAGATAAGGTGCTGGTTGCCGGAATAGCTAAACCTAAGCCATTTTTCGATCAGTTAAAAAACAGTTCTGATGTATGTTTGACCTATCCTGATCATCATGATTTTTCAGCCAAGGATATTGATGATATACTTGCCGCTGCAAAAAACAGGATTGTGGTGACTACCGAAAAGGATTATGTAAGGCTTAAAGATAAAATGCCTGACGGAAAACTGTTTTATCTGCCTATAAAAACTTCTTTTATTACTAACGGAGACGATTTTAATAAAACAGTTTTAAACTATGTGGGAAAAAGTACAGCAAACGGTTAATTATCTTAAAGAAAAAACCGCTTATACTCCGTCATTCGGACTCATACTGGGTTCCGGACTCGGTAACTTTCCCGATGATATTGATGTAGAGTTTACTATTCCTTATAAAGATATTCCAAACTTTCCGAGAACAACAGTAGCCGGACATCACGGTAATTTAATATTTGGAAAAATAGGCAACAAAAGCGTGGTTGCTATGCAGGGGCGTTTTCATTATTATGAAGGATACAGTATGCAGGAGGTTACTTTTCCGGTTAGGGTAATGAAGTTTTTAGGTGTGGAGCACCTTATTGTTTCTAATGCTTCGGGAGGTGTGAATCCGTTTTACAGAGTGGGGGATATTGTACTGATTTATGATCATATCAATTTTATGTCTCAGCACCCTTTGCGAGGTGCTAATGATGAACGTTTCGGTCCGCGTTTTGTAAATATGAGCGAACCGTATAGTCATGAAATGATTAATCAGGCGAAGGAAATTGCGGTTGAATTGCAGGTTGATGTGAAAGACGGAATATACCTTGGGTTACAGGGGCCTACTTTTGAAACACATGCTGAATACCGAATGGTAAAAATACTGGGTGCTGACTGCGTAGGTATGTCTACCGTGCCAGAGGTTATTGTAGCCAAACACATGGGGATGGAATGCTTTGGTGTTTCGGTAATTACCGATATAAGCGATGAGAAAAGTGTGGCGGCTGTAAGCCATAAAGAGGTGCTTGAGGCAGCAGCAAAAGCCGAGCCTAAAGTACGAATGCTTATAAAAGAGCTGATTGCCCGTTATTAGCTTATTTGTTTAAATGGAGAATAAGGTCTATTATTCTGGATGAATAACCTATTTCGTTATCATACCATCCTACCACTTTTACCATTTTATCGAGTGCCGATGTAAGCTGCGAATCAAAAAGGCATGAATTTCTGTTGCCTAAAATATCTACCGATACTATAGGGTCTTCGGTGTAGGCAAGTATACCTTTCAATTCGTTTTCCGATGCTTTTTTGAAGGCACTGTTTATCTCTTCAATGCTTACTTCACGTTTTACATAGCAGGTAATATCGGTTAGTGAACCGTCTGGTACCGGTACTCGTATACCACTACCGCCAATTTTGCCGTCAAACTCGGGAAAAATTTTAGTAAGCGCCTTTGCGGCACCTGTGGTTGTAGGTACTATGGATTGTGCTGCTCCGCGGGCACGCCTTAAATCTTTATGAGGTTGGTCGTGCAGACTTTGATCTGTAGTATAAGAGTGTACTGTTGTGATGTAAGCCTGATTAATTCCGCAAAGGTCATTTATCACCTTCATCATTGGTGCTGCATTGTTGGTAGTACAGCTGGCGTTAGAGACTACTTTTTCAGTTCCGTCAAGTATTAGTTCGTTAACTCCCAGTACAACCGTTTTTATCCTATCGTCTTCCGGTGGTGCCGAAAGTAATACCCTTTTGGCTCCTGCTTCAAGATGTTGGTTGGCATCTTCAAGAGTTTTGAATTTCCCTGTAGATTCCACAACAATATCAATGTCAAACTGAGCCCAGTTAATATCCTTAACCAGTTTGTTTCTTAAAAAAGGAAAGCTTTTTCCGTCAATGATAATCGAAGTTTCTGTATGGGTAACTTCATGGGGTAGTATGCCGTGAATACTGTCATACTTAATAAGGTGAGCCATTGTTTTTGCATCGGCAATATCATTAATGGCTACCACTTCAATTTCAGGGTGGTTAAGTAAGAGCCTGAAAAGGTTTCGGCCTATGCGACCGAAACCGTTTATGGCAATCTTTATTTTTTTGTCCATTGTTTTAAAAACAATTACAGCAAAAAGCTATTAAAGGATGTGTTTTTGTGCTTTGTATGAAGAACGTACAAGAGCGCCGCTTTCTACGTGGCGGAAACCAAGCTCAAGGCCTATTTCCTCATATTTCTTAAACTGATCCGGAGTGATAAACTCTTTTACAGGAAGGTGTTTTTTACTTGGCTGCAGGTATTGACCTATAGTAAGTACATCAAGGTTTACTGCTCTTAAATCGTGCATGGTTTGGATAACCTCTTCTTCAGTTTCACCAAGTCCAAGCATAATTCCCGATTTTGTACGATTAATACCATTATCCTTAAGGTAACGAAGTACTTCAAGGCTACGCTCGTATTTTGCCTGTATACGTACCTCACGAGTAAGTCTTTTTACTGTTTCCATGTTGTGCGAAACAACCTCTGGGGCAACCTCAATAATACGATCTATGTTTCTCTCAATTCCCTGAAAGTCGGGTATAAGAGTTTCCAGTGTGGTGGTAGGATTCATCCTGCGGATAGCCTTAACGGTTTCGGCCCATATAATAGAACCTCCGTCTTTAAGGTCGTCACGGTCTACACTGGTAATAACGGCATGTTTAATATTCATTAGTTTGATAGAGCGTGCCACTTTTTCCGGCTCATCCCAATCTACCGTTTCAGGTCTTCCGGTTTTAACACCACAAAAACCACATGAACGTGTACAAACATTACCCAGTATCATAAAAGTAGCGGTACCTTCACCCCAGCATTCACCCATGTTAGGGCAGCTTCCTGATGTACATATGGTATGCAGTTTATACTTATCTACCAGTCCTCTTAATTCAGTATATTTTTTCCCTGTAGGCAACTTAACCCTAAGCCATTTAGGCTTTTGAGTAAGCAGTCCGTTTTGGGCAGTTGGTTTTGCAGTATCTAATACGGTTTCCATAATAAAAACTTTAGACAGCAAAGATAAGGTATATTTGTGGATATTATGTAATGATTCATTTTTATGGCTAAAGCTCTAAAAATGTTATTCTTTTATAAAGAAAAAGCCCCTAATCAGGGGCTTTTTTTAAGATCTTATGTTAAGGGTTATAGGTAAATTGTAGGCAGTTCTTACAGGTTTACCGTTTTTTATACCCGGATTCCACTTTGTTTTGATACTTTTAAGTACCCTTATGGCTTCATTGCCCATTCCGTATCCGGGATCTCTTATTACTTTTATATTAGACATTGAGCCATCTTTTTCTACAATGAAAGAAACAAATACTTTGAGAGTCATGTCTTTACCAGTGTCAGGTGATGTGAAACGGTCACTTACAGTTTTATAAAACGTATTCATTCCACCGGGGAAATCAGGTTTTACATCTAATTTGAAAATTTCTATTGCACCTGTTCCGTTTTCATCTCCATTAGCGGTTCCGCCATCTGTGCGGTCTCCTGTTCCGTTTGGTGTACCAATATTTATTTCTCCGTTAGGGTTACCCGGTGTAGTTACCTGCCCTGGGTCTGAGTTTTCAAAGTCTTTAATAGTAGGTAAAGCAGCAGTTACCTCGCTAGCACTTACTATAACAGGTGTTGTGAATTCTGTTGTAGCGGTTACAGGTGCTGCAGCTTCTGCAGGCGGTTCCGGTATAACAGGTTCCGGCTCTGGTACATCAGGAAGGGGAATGTCGTTTGTTAAATCGACAAATACAAACGGATCGTCAAGCTCAGTTTGATTATCGGCTAGCTCTGTGTCTTGCTTAGGCGCTAATTTGTTTGCAATTACAGGTATGGAAATTAAACCTACTACTAGAGCAACGCCCAGAAATAAGGCAATAACTGTATGTTTAGGGTTTTGCTGACGAAGCTGGTAGGCTCCGTATTTTTGGTTACGGCCTTCAAAAACAAGGTCTATCCATTTTTTTTCGAAAACGCTTACTTTTGACATAATAAGATGATTTAAAGTTTGTTAATAAGGAATGATTTTTATACTAAAACGTTTTCGGTGTTTTTGATATTGTAAGAAATACTATAAAATTCTTATAATATTTTATTGTGTAAAAAAGTGATTTTTTTACATTAAGAAAAATATCCTTGTTTATTTATGAGATGTAAAGGTGTTCTCTGCAGATAAAAAAGGTTGAGTAGGGCAGAAAAGAATAGTTTTATTTTTTCTTTTTACCGTTTCGAATTATATCGGCAAGTAGTTTTTTTGCTCTTAGCAGTTTTATTTTTACATTATTAAGAGGTTCATTAAGTTGTTCGGCAATTTCCTGATAGCTTAGTTCCTGAAAATAGCGTAACTGTATTACCTCCTGATAATGTGATTTTAATTGCTTAATACATTCCAAAAGACTGGAAAGGTTTTGTTCCTTAATCAGTTCATCTTCGGCAGTAGGGGAGCTGTCTGCGATATTGTAAGCCTGTTGGTCTTCTTCATCTGTAATTTCTATAAACAGTGAAGACTTCTTTTTTCTTAAAATGTCTATATGTACATTTTTAGCGATGGCTATAAGCCAGGTGTTAAAGGCATATTCAGGGTTGTAGGTAGCAATCCTGTCAAAAGCCTTAGCGAATGTCTCTATAACAATATCTTCGGTATCGGTTTCGTTTTGGGTACGTTTAAGCATAAAGCCATATACTTCGTTCCAAAAAAAATCCAATAAAAAAGTAAAGGCAACCTGGTCGCCCTTTTTTGCCTTTTCTATATTGCTTTGTATAAGTTGAGAATTTATTTCCAAAGTACAGGTTTAGAGAACATATTGCTTATGTAAACATTAAGCTGTGTGAAGATAAGGAATATTTCTATAAAAGGGAACCAGTATATTACATCTTTCTCCTTTAGCTTGCCTGCGCTGTAGCCTACGGTTAACCATGCTATAAGGTAGCGGAAACCTATAACAGGTACAACAAACATCCAGTCGAAACCGGCAATTAAAAGCCCGGCAGCGAATAGTGGAAATAACAATTGTGCTATAAAGAACAGGCGTATTTTTATTTTGTCTCCGGTTTTAAATTGAGAGTGTAGGTATACCTGCCTCTTTTTTTGTGCAAACCATTGCCCGAATGATTTTTTTGGCGGACAGTAGGTAAAGCTTTCGGGAGTGTAACAAACGGTAGTGTTTTTTCCTGTAGCTACCTGGTTAACAAACATGGCATCTTCACCGCTTCTTACATGCATGTGGCTCATAAAGCCGTTAGCATTAAAGAATTCCTCTTTTTTATAAGCCATATTACGGCCTTCTCCGGTATAAGGTGATCCCATTTTTGCCCACGACATATATTGTGTTGCCCTAAGCATTTCGTCAAAACGGATTATTTTATTAAGGAAAGAGCGTTTTACTTTTTCATAAGCGCCATATCCCAGTACAATGGTTTTTGTTTGTGTAAACTGTGTGCTCATTTGTGACAACCATTCGTTTGAAGAAGGGTAGCAGTCAGAGTCAGTAAATAATAAATAGTCTTTTGTAGCGGCCTTGATACCTAAGGTAACGGCAAATTTTTTATTAGCCCAAAAGGCTTCGTTGTTTTCTACCTTAACCAAACGTACGTTTGAGTACTGTTTCTCAAACTCTTCAAGCACATCGAGTGTTTCATCGCTAGAGGCATCGTCTATAAGTACTACTTCAAAGTCGGGATAATTTTGTTCGGCAATAAGCGGAACGTATTTTTTTAGGTTTTCTGCCTCGTTCTTAGCACAAACAATAACAGAAACAGGGATTTTTTTCGGGCTGCCTTTATCTGGTTTAGAAAAAGCGAATTTCCCAAAAACAATAAGGTAATAAAATAGTTGTATTGCGGTAATACCGATAAATATATAGAAGGTAATGTTAAGCATACAGGTATTTTTTGATTGGCGTTTTAATGGTGCAAAATTAGGAAAAAGTCTTGTTTCTTCCTTTTGTTTGTTGTTAAGTGTTAGGTAATAATTGTAATAAAAAAACTATATAATATTAACTTCAGCCTCAATACGGATGCCGAAGTTGTTATATACGGTTTCCTGTATTTTTCGGGACAGGTTCAATAATTCCTGACCTGTGGCGTTGCCATAGTTTACAAGTACCAAAGCCTGTCTTGCATGCACACCTGCATCGCCAAAACGTTTGCCTTTAAAGCCCGACTGTTCTATAAGCCAGCCGGCAGGGACTTTTACTTCGGTTTCAGAAATTATATAATGCGGCATTTCAGGATGCTGACAGTAAGCCTGATCAAAGGCTTCTTTAGAGATAATAGGGTTTTTAAAAAAGCTACCGCTGTTGCCTAGTTCTTTTGGGTCGGGTAATTTACTTTGTCTAATATTTATTACTGCATCGCTAACATCTTTTATTCCCGGTGTTGTAATGTTTTTTTGAGATAGCTGTGCCATAATATCCCCATAAGCAGTGTTGATTTTATGGTCTTTTTTGGTTAGCTTGTAGGTAACCGATACTATAATGTATTTGTTTTTTAAACTATTCTTGAAAATACTTTCACGATACGCAAACTCGCATTCCTCTTTTGTAAAGGTTTTTATTTGCTGTGTAGCGATATCCATACCTTCACAGGATACAAAAGTGTCTTTTATCTCAGTGCCGTAAGCGCCTATGTTTTGTATAGGAGTGGTGCCCACATTACCGGGAATGAGTGACAGGTTTTCCAGTCCGCCATAATTGTGTTGTATGGTGTAAAGTACAAACTCATGCCAGTTTTCACCAGCCATAGCTTTTAAATGTACATGGTTGTCATCTTCAAAAACTACTTCTTTACCTTTAAGGTTTACATGTATAACTAATGAATGGATGTTTTGGGTAAGCAGCATATTGCTGCCACCTCCAAGTATGAATTTTTGTTTGCCTGAGTTTTCCTGAAGAACCTCTTTAAGTTCGTTTACAGAGTTAACCGAAACAAATTCATCGGCAAAAGCCTCAATTCCAAAAGTATTATGATTTTTAAGCGGGTAGTTTGAAATGATTTCCATAATTATGGGTTAGTTTACCAGTGGCAAAATTACATATTTTAACTACTCTTCGGTAGTCATGGCACGGTTTATATATTCTATAAACGGTTGCATAACCAATAATTTTTTTGCAGTCTCTCCAATAAAGTTTTTACTGGCAAGGTCTTTATCGCTAAGCTTATGTGTTACAGTGAAACTTTTAAGCTTTAAGAACTCAATTGCCGGATGATCTTTATCATAATCTTTAGGAGCGGTCTTCAGGCTTTGTTCCCTGTCCAGTGTTCCGTAAAGTTTTTTAAACTCCTTATTTTTCAGTATCTCTTCAAGGTCTTCGTAAAAGCCTGCAATTTCACGACGCATTTTTTTCAGTGAAATCGGGTCGGGCATGTGTAGTCCTCCCGCAATAAAGCTGGCTCCTTTTTCTATATGAAGGTAATAACCTCCCATATTGAATTCCTTATTTCCTGCCGACATCCATATCCCCATATTGGTTTTATAGGGAGATTTGTCTTTAGAGAAACGGATATCTCTGTTTATTCTGAAAGAGCAGTTTTTAAACTCCAGATGTTTTAATGACTCATCTCCTGCGCTAACTTCACTAATCAGGGCTTCAGTCACAGCTTTGTAGTCTTTTTTATATTCGGCATATCTTTTTTGATTTGCCTGAAACCAATCACGGTAATTGTTTTGTTTAAGGTCTTCCAGAAACGGAAGTATGGTTGCTGGTAACATAGTTGTATAAGTTATAAGGTAAAGATACGATAACTTTGGTGAGTAGACTTCACAATTTCTTCGGTACGTTCAGGATGGGTATCAGATATAAAAATCTGTCCAAAAACCTTATCGTTTACCATTTGTACTATTTTAGAAACCCGGGTCTCATCAAGCTTATCAAAAATATCATCAAATAAAAGGATAGGGAGTACGCCGCTTTGTTTCTTCATAAAGTCAAACTGGGCAAGTTTAAGCGCAATCAAAAAAGATTTTTGCTGTCCCTGTGATCCAAATTTTTTAATAGGATGTTCATCTATCTCAAACGAAAGGTCATCCTTGTGTATGCCTACACTGGTGTATTGCAGTACCCTGTCACGTTGCAGGTTTTCCTCCAGTAGCTTATCAAGTGTTTGTTCGTGCAACTGACTTTGGTATACTAATGATATGTTTTCTGCCGAACTGGTTATGGCATGATGGTGTGCATTGAATATTGGAATAAAATCGGCTAGGAATTTTTTTCTTTTCTCGAATACCGAATGGCCTAATGCGGTTAACTGCTCATTATATATACCCAGTGTTTCTTTATCAAAAGTGTGGTTAAGGGCAAAATACTTAAGCAAGGCATTTCTTTGGGCAATTACTTTTTGGTAACTTATTAGTTCCTGCAGGTAAGTGGGATCCAGTTGCGAAATAACACTGTCTATAAACTTACGTCTGGTTTCGCTTCCTTCCATAATAAGGTCATTATCTGAAGGGGAAATGATAACCAGAGGTATGAAGCCTATGTGTTCTGAAAACTTATCGTATGCTTTTCCGTTTCGTTTTAAAACTTTTTTCTGTCCTTTTTTAAGGCTACATACAATTTGTTCACTTCTGTCATTCTTTTCAAAAGTGCCGTCTATTACAAAAAACTCCTCTCCATGCTTTATATTTTGTATTGCAAGAGGGTTAAAATAGCTTTTTCCGTAAGATAAATGGTATATTGCATCCAGTACATTTGTTTTGCCTATTCCGTTTTTTCCCACAAAACAATTAATCTTTGAGTCAAACTCAAAATTGCCTTCAGATATATTCTTGTAGTTTAGGAGGGATAAATTTTTTAGGTACATTTGTAACTGTGTTCTTGATAGTGAGAACATTGTATAATTAGTATACTTTTATAAAAAGAGCATGCAAATTATTGAAAAATATCGACAAAAAGGTATTTTAATATTCAATAAAAATTTTATTTTTGCGGCTCACTAAATTAAATTAGATGGCAACATATAACAAAAGAGGATATAAAGCTCCAAAACCAGCTGAGGTGAACGAAGTAGAACCGGAAGAAACTTTTGACGGTCAAAGTACAACTGAGGAAGTGTTTAATACACTTGACGAAAAAGCCTCAAAGACTGAAGAATGGGTAGCCAATAACCAAAAGCCAATCATTATTGCAGTTGCTGTAATTGCAGTTGCTCTTGTAGGTTATTTGTTTTATGGACGCGTTGTAGTTGAGCCAAAAGAAACTGAAGCTGCTAACGATTCATTCCAGGCACAACAGTACTTTATTCAGGCTTCTAACGCTACAACAGTAACAGAGAAAGATTCATTATACAATCTTGCACTTGAAGGTGGAGAAGCTAAAATGGGACTTTTATCTATAGTAGAAAACTATTCTGGTACAGATGCTGCAAACGTAGCTAATTATATGGCTGGTATGGCTTACCTTAATACAGGTAAATATAAAGAAGCTGTAGAGCGTTTACAGGAGTATAAAGGTAAAGAGCTAACAACCGGTATTCTTGCTAAAGGAGGAATTGGTGATGCTTTTGCTCAAACAGGTGAAAACGAAGAAGCTTTAAAGTATTATGCTGAAGCTGCAAAAATGGGTGATGATGCTCTTGCTACACCTCGTTTTCTTTTCAAAGCAGGACAAACTGCTTTAACATTAGGTAAAAAAGAAGAGGCTAACAAATATTTCAATGAGTTAAAAACGAAATATGAGTCGGCTCCTGAAGCTAATAATATTGATGCTTACATAGCAGCAACAGAATAACTGTAAATGGCTACAGCTAACAAAAATTTATCACAATACGATAAAAACATGGTCCCAAGCGCGAAAGATTTTCGGTTTGGGATTGTTGTTTCAGAATGGAATGAGTCCATTACTGAAAATTTATATAAAGGAGCTTTTGAGGCTTTAATTGAAAACGGCGCTAAAGAAGAAAACATTGTGAAATGGGATGTGCCGGGAAGTTTTGAACTTATTTATGGTTCAAAAAGAATGATTGATACCCAAAATGTAGATGCTGTTATCGCTATAGGTAGTGTAATACAGGGTGAAACTAAACATTTTGATTTTGTTTGTGAAGGAGTTGCACAAGGTATTAAAGACCTGAATATTTTAACCGATGTTCCTGTGGTTTTTTGTGTACTGACAGACAATACTTTACAGCAGGCTATTGATCGTAGCGGTGGCAAACACGGTAATAAAGGTACCGAGGCTGCTATCGTAGCTGTTAAAATGGCGAATTTAAGGAAAGAAACGCGAGGTTAATTCAACTATTTTTTGTTACTTTGTAGTGTAATTAAAAATTAAATAATTATTTAATTTTTAAAACCAAAAAATGCATATCTTCGTATAAAGATAAAAAAAAGCCGGATAAATTAAGGTAAGGTGTGGTTTACCGGCTTCCCTTCTATTTTCGAATAGAAGGGTTTTTCATTTTATAGGGGTACTGTTTCTGATAATCAGCTTGTTATAGCCCTTTCTTTTTTTGCATAATATATTTTTTATTGTATTTTTCCAAAACCATTTAGAAGCTACTATCAACTCAAAAAGATTATATTATGAATACTTTTGCCTTCATTATTCATATTTTAACTTTATTGTCTACGGCGCTCATGGCCGGGCTGTTTTTTTCTTATTCATTTTCTGTAAACTCCGGTTTGGGTCAACTTAATGATTCTGCCTATCTTTTAGCAATGCAGTCTATAAATAGGGCAATACTTAATCCGGTATTTTTTATGTGCTTTTTTGGAACCGTTATTTTACTTCCTTTAAATGCCTATTTACAGTATGATGGCCGACTTACAATTAATTTTTCACTATTTGGTCTTTCGGCAGCATTTTACGTTATAGGACTGTTTGGTATTACCATTTTAGGGAATGTGCCTTTAAATGATGCTCTCGAAGCTTTTGATATAGGAAATGCAAGTCAGGAAACCATTTCAGGTATGCGGGAAACTTTTGAAGGCCCATGGAACAAATGGCATAGCATTCGTACTGCAGCTGTTGTTATTTCTTTTTTATTACTTAGTATTGCTTCGGTACTTCCTAAAAGGTAATTGTTTGAATTTTGTAATAATCTGATTGATTGGAGCAATATAAGTCGCTGATATTATGATGAAATTTGTGTAACTGCATAGCAGTTATAATTCTAATCATATAAATCAAAAAACAATGAAGTACAATTTTTTAGGAAACACAGGACTGTTAGTTTCTGAAATTTGCTTTGGTACAATGACGTTTGGCGGAAGAGGATTTTGGGAGGCTATTGGTAAAATTCAGCAGGAAGAGGTAAACGGACTAATGAAGGCTGTAGTAGATTCGGGAGTTAACTTTATAGATACGGCTAACGTGTATTCTTATGGAGAATCTGAAAGGCTGTTAGGGCAGTCTGTAAAAGATTTAGGGCTGAACAGAAACGAACTGGTTATAGCCACAAAAGTGCGTGGTCGTATGGATGAAAAGCCAAACAGTATAGGTTTGTCACGCTACCACATATTTAATTCTGTTGATGAAAGCCTGCAACGTTTGCAACTCGATCACATTGATATATTATATGTGCACGGTGTGGATAATCGTACTCCGGTTGAAGAAACCATGAGAGCACTTAATGATATAATACTATCGGGTAAGGTAAGGTATATTGCCGTATGTAACTGGCCGGCATGGATGGTGATGAAAGCACAGGGGATAGCTGAGAAGAACGGATGGAATAAATTTATTGGCCTGCAATATTACTATTCGCTTTCGGGGCGTGATATTGAAAGAGAGATTGTTCCTTTGGCTTTAGATCAAAACCTTGCTATTATGCCTTGGAGTCCGCTTGCCGGTGGTTTCCTTTCCGGTAAATACACTAGGGAAGGTCAGGCTTCGGGATCACGCCGAGAAACTTTCGATTTTCCTCCTGTAAACAAGGATAAGGCGTATGATATTATTGACGGACTTGTACAAATAGGGGAGGCACACCACGTGACCCCGGCACAGGTAGCCCTGGCATGGGTACGCCAGCAACAGGGAATTACCAGTACAATTATAGGTGCTAAAAATATCAGTCAGCTTCAGGACAATATCAAATCGGTTGATGTTGAGCTAACCGAAAAAGATTTACAATTGCTTGACGAATTGAGTGCCCTGCCAAAAGAATATCCGCAATGGATGGTAGAGCGTCAAAACGCCGACAGATAATAAAAGAAAAAAGCTGAACTTATAGTTCAGCTTTTTTTATGATTCCGTCTTTTTCCAGTTGTTTTAAAAGAGTTTCGGTATACCCTTTTACAAAATTCTCTAAATCTGTAGGGTTGTAAGTGGCAGATTGTGCCGACCAAATAAGCTCTTCGCTAGCTGTATCATATAAGTTACTTTCCAGGTAATAGGTTTTATCTGTTGTGTAATATCCGGGATCGTACATCATAGGGTAAACATTGGAGTAATATCCGTAAAAATTACCATAATATCCCATTCCCATACCCATTGGATAGTAAGAGGTAGAACCGGGAACATATCGTGTAGAGGTTTCCCTGTCTTTTAATGCTACGGTAAAAATGGTTTGAGCATTTGTCGCTCTTATTGCTTTAAGTAGTTCGTCTCTTGACGGCATATTGTCTTTAGTGAAAGTTCGTGTGAATACATTATGACTTTTAAAACTCTCTACATCTCTCTGGCTTGCCTGAAAAGCCAGTTCGTTTTCCAGTACAGTTTTAGCACTCATGTTTGAAGTAAGTACAGCGATGAACACGCTTTTTATCTTCTCATTTTTTATTTTCTCTTTATTAGCCCACGATCCTGTGATTTGTGTATTTGACCCTGCACAGGAGATCATAAATACCGTTAGTAATAAAAAGAAAAACAGATAGGTTGTTTTTTTACTCATAATATGTTGTATTGTAGTTGGTTATTTTAAAGGTAAGGTTTGTTTTCTTAAAATTTTCCCAATACAAAACAAAAAGCCTCCTAAATAGGAGGCTCTAAATATGATTACTTTTATTATTTTAAATGCTTTGCAAAAAAGCCCATCATGCATTTGTAAAGCTCAAGCCTGTTGTCTTCATGTCCAAAACCATGCCCTTCGTTATATTTAACCATGTAAGGCACATCAAAACCACGTTTCCTAAGGTTTTCTACTACCTGGTCTGATTCGTTTATGTTTACCCTTGGGTCATTGGCTCCCTGTACCACAAACAGAGGTTTGGTTATCTTATCTACATTAAGAGCAGGAGATACCTGTTTCATGATTTCGATATCCGTTTGTGATGTTTCATCATACCATTGGGCATAAACCTGTTTTAGATAAGGTTTCCAGTAAGGAGGAAACGATTTAAAAAAGGTAAATAAATTAGATACCCCTACATAGTCCACGCCACATGTATATAAATCAGGTGTTTTTACAAGACTTCCAAGAGTTGCCAGTCCGCCATAGCTACCTCCGTAAATGGCTATTTTAGAATCATCTATCATGCCAAGCGATTTCACATAAGCTACACCGTCTTCAAGGTCATTAAGCATTTTTCGGCCTATCTGTTTGTTCCCGGCAAGGTAAAATGCTTTACCATATCCGCCGGAACCTCTGTAGTTAACCTGTAGTGTAGCATAACCCCTGCTTGCAAAAAGTTGCGTCTCGGGGTTAAAGCCCCATGCATCCCTTGGTCCGTAAGGGCCGCCGTGAGGGTTTACAATAAGCGGAACTTTTTTCCCGTTTTTAGCCTCGTTAGGGATGGTTAGGTAACCATAAACGGTAAGTCCGTCCCTTGAGGTAAATTTTACCGGACGCATCTCTGCCATGTCCTCTTCTTTAAGGTTTGGCATCAGGTTGAATATTTCCTTAAAGGTGTCTTTTTCGGCATCATAAAAGTAATAGATGCCATAAAGCTTATCGCTACCTACATAAAGCAGGTATTTGTCTTCGTTGTCAGTTACATTACTGATAGAAACTTCTTTGTCTCCAAATTGCTTTTTAAACTTTTTATATAGCTTTTTGTAGGTTTCACTAACAGGTATCACTTCCGATTTTTCTCCGGTATAGTAATAAGCATCCAGTTCATATCCTCTTTTTCTGGAAGTTTCAGTACCACTTAGGTCGTAGGTATCGTTAGAAAATATCTTTTTTATTGTTTTACCCTTTTCAAAATCATACAGTACAATTTCTTTGGTGTCGTTGTCCAAATTGGTTAATACGTATGCATCGTGCTGATTTGATGAGGCATAATTAAATTCCAGTATAGCAAACTGTTGTTGCCAGTTGGTTTCCTTAGCTTTTTTGAAAGGTTTGTCGTTACCAAGCCTGTAATAGAGAACATAGTCGGTGCCGTTTTGCTGCTGTGTGTAAGCCTTAAGGTTACCATCCTTGTCAAAATCATAACCGCTTATAGGATTGGATAGATCGGTATTTTCAAAAAGCTTTTCCAGTTCACCTGTATTGATGTTGATTTTGTAAGGTTCAAATACCTGCGGATTATCTTTGTTCATTTCGATAATCATGTAATCTTTTTGATCCTTTAATATGCTTAGCAGGTTTACCCTTACGCCGTCAAACGGAGTAAGTTCCTTTTGGTTAGCTCCGTCAAGGTTTACAGCAAACAGGTGGAAGTTTTCATTTCCGCCGTTATCCATAATGTAGATAAGCCTGTTGTTGTTAGCCCATCCGTAACCTCTTACAAGGTCTTTACCTTCTTCTATAACGCGGGTTACTTTATCGGTTGCTGTGTTTTTTACATACACATGTCTTTTTCCCTTATCATCTTTTTCCATATAGGAAAAAAACTTGCCATCAGGCGAAAACTTAAACGAGCTTTGCATCGGTTTTTTAAAATAATCTTCTACCGAATACTTGTAGCTGCCTTTTTCCTGTGCTGCGAGTTTTTCAAGTTGCTGTTTTGACGATGGGAGGGAAGTATTCCCCGGGAGGTCTGTTTTTTCTTGTGCTGCCATACCTGTAAATATAGCAAAAGCAAGAAAGTTCAAAATTGACTTTTTCATTTCTTACAGTTTTAATAATTGATTTAATGATTGATGACTTTAAATATATCAATTATATTGGTAAGATTTTGATTAAAAAAGAGTTATTCGATTATATACATAAAAAAGCACTTGTGTGAATGCCACATAAGTGCTTTGAAAAACAGATAACAAAACAATCAATTAATCATAATCGCTGTATCGTACTGCAAATACGCAACGGTTGTCCTGTCCGTATTTAGAACTTTCATATTCGGTAAGATTCCACAGGTAACCTGTACTGCTGTCGTAGTATAAATCTTCTGCACCATGTGGCCAGCGGAAACGTGTTCCGGCACCGTCACCACTGTAATGACGTACCAAACGAGCGGTAGAGCCTTCGTAACTGCTGTTTCCTGTAGTGGTTACTAAACTGGTAGAAGCCTGTCCTTTTCTGTAAACCCCCTGTACACGATATACCGGTCCGTTGTTTCCGGTAGCGTTATCCTGTGGTTCAAGTTGCTGTACTGATTGCCCTGTGTTGATTTGTCCGTTTGAGTTAAGCGCAAATCCATAAATTTTAGGAGTCTGATTATCATCCGGAGTAAGGTATTGACCTGTCCATAGTCTTGCCTCACCATTATTACCTGTACCTAAAGAGATACACGAGTACGGATTGGCATTGTCTATGTCATAATAACCAATTTGAGGAAGCACATAAGAATAGTTGAATGCTTTTAGCGTACCGTCTGTCTCACGACCTATACGGCTTTTAGTACTGTCTCCCGAAACTGCAATAAGTTTTCTGATGTCAAACACACGCATGCCCAGTTTGGTGTCTACAACATAAATTTTGTTGTTAGAATAGGCTACACCACCTGCGTGGATAGTAACTGGGCAAAACAGGTCTAACTGATCGTAAGAGTTTGTAGATCTGTACAGGTTGCTGTTGTTCATGTTGTTTTTGTCCTGTACTAAAAGAATATGCCTGTAGGTGATATTATTCATATCGGTAATATCAACAAGTGCAACACGAACACCTTTGTGCTGGTTGTAAACTCCCGAAATAGTACCGGGACCAACACCATACCATGTAGCCAAAAGGAATTTACGACCGCCCCAGTTAAAACCGGTTAGTCCCTGTGGGCGCCATTCTTCTGTATCTTCGTCACCGCTGTTCCATTTGAAACCGGTAACCTGGTTTGCCGACGGAATGTTAAATCCGTAAACGCTGTTGTAACCGCTTTTTGTACCAGAGCGGTTAAGGTTAATGTCGTCTGGTTCTAAGAAGCCATACGATGATAGTGAGTTTACAAAGCTACTTTCGTCTGTGTAACTAATCGGCAGACTAAGAAAGGCCTTTGTTGTCACTTTTGTGGTGTCCTGAGATGTTGCAGCATCTTCAGAAACGGGCTCAAAATCATTTGAGCATGAACAAATCGCTCCAGCCATAAGCAGGGCAGCGAACTGTTTCAAGTAAGTGGTTTTCATTTTTATGGTTTTTAATAATTATTCGGCTTATAAGCAGCAGAACAATTTTCCCATCAGCTCCCGCACTTCATGAAAATGTTATTGCCTGTAAAAATTCAAATAAAAGTAAAATATCCCATAAAATATTGATTCGTTTATTATTAAAATATTAATAATGAAACATAAAATTTTGAGATAAATAACGGATGTTTAATTTTCTGCGTTTTTGTGTTGTATTTTTTTCTGATGCCTTTTGGAGTAAAACCATGCTCCGGCTGTAAGCAACAGGTAAAGCACTACAATGGCAGCCATTTGTTCCCATTTGTTTTTAAGTTCGTAGTATAAAATAAGGATGCTGCCCAAAGAGAGTCCGGCAATGGCTAACACGGTAATAACCGCCGATGATTTTGTTTTGTCTTTTATTTTATAATTGGCAATAGCCATTAATAATGACACCAGTAAAAAGGTAACGCTACCAAACTCCAGTATAAGTTCCAGTCCGCCAATAAGGATTAATACACCAGCAAAAGCTGCCATAAAAAGGGTAGCATTTTTAGGAATTTGGTTTGTTCTTTTGGTTAGTATATCCGGGAAATAACCATCATCTGCAATGGCTGCCAACTGTCTTGATGCTCCAAATACGGTCCCGCTAATGGCGCTGCTGGTTGCTAGTAAAGCCCCTGCTATAACTATGGTACTGCCTAGTTTACCCAATACTTCACCCGCGCCCGATGCCAAGGCGTATTCTTTGTTCTCAATAATTTTTTCGGCAGGTATGGCAAATAATGCCCCCATAGATATTACCACATATATCAGTACAGCCAGTACTATGGCACTGTATATGGCTCTCGGGATATTTTTATCGGGGTCTTTCATTTCGTTTACGGCATTAATAACGAGCTGAAATCCTTCAAAAGCAACAAAGGTGACCGATGATACGATAAGGATATTCATGATACTGGATCTTTCGGCATCCACAGTCATCGTCTCCATAAATTTGGCAAAGCTGGTATCTCCGTTTTGCATAAGTACCACCGATATTATGGTAAGTAAAACCAGTTTGGTATATACCATTATATCTTCAATTTTCCCCATACCGTTTACACTCCAAAGGTTAATGGTGGTAAACAGGCCTATAATTCCAAGTGCGATGGCTTTACGAATCCACATGTTGTCTGAAAAATCAGTACTACTAATGGCATAAGAAGAGAAGGTATAGGCATAGAGCGCGAGTGTACTTATGTACCCGAATATTACATACCAGCCTATAACAGAAGCCAGGAAAGGTGTTTTGGGATAGGTTTTTTTGTAAAAGGCATAGGTTGCACCTTCATCTTTATAATATACACCGAGTTTTACATAAGAGTAAGCAGCGAGCGAAGCTATAATACCGCCCACTATAATGGCAATAGGGGTGACGTTTCCTATTATTGCTACAGATATTCCTAATATGGTGAATATACCACCGCCTACCATTCCTCCCAAAGCAATGGCAATAAGTTCTGCCAGTCCCAGGTTTTTAGTTTTTGATTGTAGTCCCATGTAAGGTAATTTGAGGTAAGTGTAACAAAGTTACCCATTTGTAGGAAAAGCAAACATTAATTTTAGCTTAAATACTGCTAAAAAAGTATAAAGTGATACGACTATATGGTTTTTATAGCCATAATTTTTTCCTCAAAGGTTTCCTTACAATGTGATTTACTCTTAATACGGGTTTTGTAAGTGTAAACGGTTGATACCGATAGTTCGAGGAAATCGGCTATCTGGTTACTATCCTGTATACCCAGTCTGTAAAGGGCAAATAAGCGCATTTCGGTATTTAAAAGTTCCCCTTTCTTGATAACGGTTTTATGGTTATCGGGGAAAAGTGTATTAAAGTCCTCAATAAAAGAAGGGAACAGTTTCAGGAAAATCTCATCAAACTGATGGAACAGGTTTTCCCTTTCCTTTTTTACATTATAGCGTTTAAGGCTGGTAATAACCTCGTCGGTTTTTTTGGAAATTATTTTCTGTATGGTACTTTTTTGTAAGTGATCAATCTTATTTATAAAGTCAGAGGTAGCCTTTATAAAGTAAGCAATATACTCTTCCTTAATGATATTAGCTTCGCTAAGACTGTTGTTCATTTCCTGTAGTTTAGCATACGATTCTGCCATTGCCTTTCGTGAAGCATTTCGTTCCTTAAGCTGCCTGAAGATAATAACCAGGAAAATAATAATAATGACCGATAATATAGCGAGTAGTATCACCACGGCTTCCAGTATATCGTTCTTATCTTTAATCTTATTAAGCTGAGCTTTTTCTATAATAGGTAGTATGGTTGATATTTCAATTTTACGGTGGCGGGCATCATAAAATGTAGCATCGTCCATTGCCAGGTTAATATACCTGTTGGCTTTTTCAAGGTCGCCGCTTTTAAATAATTCGTTAGCCAGATTACGCAGAGCAACGGTTTCCTTAGTTGCATTCTTTACATCGGCAATAGCGGCGAGGCACAGGTAATGGATTCCTTTTTCCTTTAAACCCTGTTCAGAATAGATATAGCCGAGGCTTGATGTGGCAATACCATAATATTCTGTAGGGAGTTTGTAATTGTTAATCCAGTAGCTAAAGGCAAATTCGGCACCTTTGCGATCCTGTTGTTTCATGCGCTTCAGGCTAATGGCTGCCCAGTACTCATTAGTATTGGTGTCTACAATCATTATGGCCTGCTCAATATACTTTGTGCCTTTTTGTATGTAATTGATGTTATAACGGGGGTCGCGGGTATAATCGGCAAGGTCATAATAAGCACGTGCCTTTACCGAAAAATATTCATAACGGGTTTTTATATCCAGTCGGTCTTCATTTTTAATACTGCAAAGCGTATCAATAGCCTCTTTAAACAATCCGGAAGATAGTAATACAAAACCTTCCTTTATTTTGGCTTTGGCAAGCAGTTCAGAATCTTTTAAATGAAAAGCCATGTCCTTTGCCTGCTCGATATAATAATAGGCAGAATCATATTTAAACGATTTGTATTCGTCAAAAAGAGACATATAGGTGTTGTACAAAGCTTTTTTGTCATCGCTAAGTTTAAACTTTTCTATATGTACTTTCAGTTCGCCTATGGCTGCATACTTCTTTTTTACATACTGCTCCTTATTGGCAAGAGCTTTATCCAATTCCTGTAATACGGGGTCGGTCTCTTTTGGTGTACTAAACAAAGAGAAACAGGTAAAAAGTAAGAGAAAGGTGATGTGTTTTTTCATTGCTGCCGTAATAGCGCATAACAAGGTGTTATAACCTCATCATTACCTCGCGCAGTTGTTAATCAAGGTAAAATTTAATGATTTTTTTAACAGATTGTTTTGGAAGGGTAAAAGTACGGTAAAAATTTTCAACTCAATAAAAAAATCATTTAATATATAAACAATTAGGAAAAATATACTTATTAAATTTTGATATTCTTATTAATTTGATTTTTTACCTGCTTGAAATTGTCTAAACATCTACTTGATTTTTTAAGTATTGATAATTTATTAATTTATTGTATATCAGTTTTTTATTTTAAAAAATGACCTTGATTTATCTTGATTTTTGTTGAATGTTTTTTTTAAGAGTTTTTTAAGGACTAGTTTCGTCATATCCTTTTTGTGGGGAGTAACTAAATTACCTAACAAAACAACAACATTTATGAGAAGCAAAATTATTTATGGGTTAGCTATCATGGGGCTTATTGCGGTAGGCTGTAATGATCCTGATGATGGTAGTTATGTAGATCCTGTTACCATTTATGAGAAAATGGATGGCGACTGGGGTTTAATGAGTTTAAAGATGGTAGATGAATATGCTAAGGCAAACGCTATCGAACCGTCTGAACAGAACATGGGAGCTTATTTTAATTATGAAGATTTTAAAATAAGGTTTAGTGTTGACGATAAAATGGAACCTACTACTTATGAAGTAATGGGTGATGTGCCTCCTTTATTTCCGGCAAACGGATATTGGAAATTAAGTTCTGCTTTCCAACAACCAAACGGCGAAGCAGTAAAGATCTATTTATATAGTGATGCTCAAAAAACATTAATGACCGATGAACTTAGACTGGTAGCCGTACCTGGTAGCAATGAACAGATGGAGCTTCAGTTAGTAAGGAAGTCAGAAGGCATTGCGTTTGTGTCTTATTCGTTTAAGTTAAATGCAGTTAATTAACGACAACATGAAAAAAATTATACAATTTATAGTATTAGCTTTTGTTTTACTGCCGGGCGTTGCCAAGGCACAGGAGGCAGCAGGGTCTATAAACGATATGTGGTCGTTCCCTGTAGTATATGCTTACGACGAAGAAGTGACTTGGTTTTTTGACCTTTCCACTACAACGTTTGCGGCAGAATCGGATGTTTATTTATGGATTTGGTCTCCGTCTGAACCGGATGCAGGAAACTGGGAAAACTCTTCAGAGTTTGCAAAACTTACATATGAAGGGGATATGATATGGAGCTTTACGCTTACTCCTACAGAGTACTTTAATATGTCGTCGGAAGATATTGCGGCTAGTGCCGGATTTTGGTTCAGGTTAAAAGATCTTACAGGTGCATTACAGTCTGAAGTACATAGCATTGCGTATACTGATTATTCATCTTTTGCCGGTTCGGGGGAGTTATGGAGATCATACCCGTCGTCTCCGCTTATTGATGAAGGTGTAAGTATTCTTTTCAATGCCAATCTGGCCGAAGGTTTTGAAGATGCTACAAGTATACATTTCCACAGCGGACTTAACTTTTGGGATATAGCTGTTGAATATCAGTCATGGGTTCCTGAAGTGGTTGAGAAAACCCAGTTAAAAAACATGGGTGGAGGTATCTATAAAATGGACCTTATACCACAGGAATATTATGAGGCTCCCGACGGATATGTAATGGAAAACATTGCTTTCCTTTTTGTTAAGGATGACTGGGCTGCAACAAGCGGAGATCAGGTGCTTTATGCAGGTGAGTTTATTCCACCACCACCACCGGTATTTACATTCTTCCCTCAACAAATTAGCAAAAAAGACTTTTTAGGGATAATAAGAACAAACAACGAACCGGGGATTAATACCCTTATCTATACAGTTACTGCAGGTACGGTAGAGGTTACGGGCGAAATTACAGGTGGTGTAAGTGAGATTAAAGGATTTGTAAATCTGGTGTCTGCACTGCAAAATGTAGATGTAACCGAAATACATGTACTGGTTAAGGATAATACTGACAGAACAATTTCAGACACTACCATCCCGCTTAAGCAGCTGGACTAATAAACCACAATCAACTTAAAAAACCATTCGATGAATAGTAAAAATACTAAAGCAGGCCTGCACAAGGTGTGGGCTAATAAATCGCTGGTACTCACATTTGTCATGCTTTTTCTTTCGGTTGCTGCATTTGCACAGGGTAAAAAGCAGGTATCTGGTACCATTAACGACAATACCGGTATGGGTATGCCGGGGGTGTCGGTAATTGAGGTAGGTACAACAAACAGTGTGGCTACCGATATTGACGGAAAATTTGTTATTACAGCTACTGTGGGCAGTACGCTGGAAATATCTTTTATAGGTTATGAAACACAAAGCGTAACCGTAGATGAAAACACATCAAACATTGAGCTTACTTTACAGGAAGGCGCATTGATGCTTGATGCTGTAGAACTGGTTTCTGTAGGTTATGGTACCATGAGAAAACAGGATTTAACAGGAGCTATATCAACAGTAGGAGAAAAAGACCTTGTAAAAGGTAACGTTACTTCTACCGAGCGTGTGCTGCAGGGTAAAGTTGCCGGTTTAGCAGTTGTTCAGGATACGGGTGATCCAAGTAGTGGGTCGTCACTTCGTTTAAGAGGTGGTACTTCGCTAACGGCAAGTAACAGTCCGCTTATCGTGGTAGACGGAGTAGCTGGTGTAGATATTAACGTTGTACAACCTTCAGATATCAAATCGATAGATGTACTTAAAGATGCTTCGGCTACAGCTATCTATGGTTCAAGAGGAGCTAACGGTGTTATTATCATTACAACAAAAAGCGGTAAAAAAGGACTTTCTGTAGTATATAACGGTTTTACCAGTGTTGGTAAAGCATCAAATAATTTAGACCTTCTTTCTGCAAACCAGTGGAGAGCCTATGTTCGTGATAACAACCTAATGGACGCTGTTGATTATGGCGGAGATACGAACTGGCAAAAAGAAATTCAGCAAACTGCTTATTCACAAAACCACAGCCTTAGTATTAATTCGGGTTCTGAAGATGGCGGACTTCGTGCATCGCTTCAGTACTTTGATAACGAGGGTATCATTAAGCGTTCGGGAATGGAGCGTTTAAGCGGTAATATTAGTGTTTATCAGTATGCTTTAGATAAAGCTATTAAATTTGATATGGGCTTAATGGCTAATATTGACAAATGGCATCCGGTAGATTACAGAATTTTTGAGCGTTCGTTTAATCTTAATCCTACAATTCCTGTTTATGATGAAAACGGTGATTTTACATCTGTAGGAGGAACATTATACGAAAACCCTGTTGAGATACTTACTAACCGTACTGCTGATAGTAAAAGACACAGGTTACTTGGTTACTTTAAAACAGAAGTAAACCTGTTTAATGACTTTAAAGCGGTTGTGAATACTTCGTTAGAACACAATGCTCTTAATGCCGATCAGTACAAACCATCTTATGCTGTACTTGAAGGCAGAACCGAAAACGGTTACGGACAAAAAACATATGGTGAGTACACTACAGCACAGATTGAAGCGTACCTTAACTATAACAAAATGTTTGGTAAGCACAGTGTAAACGGTATGCTGGGTTACTCTTACCTTGAAAATGTATACGAAGGTTTTGGAGCACAGCGTAGCGGTTTTGAAACAGATTTATTTGGTTATAACAATCTTGGAGCAGGTTACAACTACCGTTTAGGTGATGTTTACTCTTACAAAGGGAAATCAAACCTGGTTTCTTTCTTCGGTAGGGCAAACTATTCTTACGATGGTAAGTATATGGCAACAGCAACTGTAAGACGAGATGGTTCAAGTCGTTTTGGTGCAAACAACAAATGGGGGGTATTCCCTTCTGCATCGGTAGCGTGGAGAATCTCTGACGAGAACTTTATGGACTGGTCTAACGACTGGTTAGGAAACCTTAAAATAAGAGCAGGTTATGGTGTTACCGGTAACCAGGATGGTATTGGAGAGTACAAATCGCTTTCAATATTAGGAGTGGGGCAGGATAGCTACTACAACCCGGCTACAGATTCATGGAGCCTTGCTTATTCGCCAACACAAAACCCTAACCCTGATCTTAAATGGGAGGAAACTCAACAGCTTAACTTAGGTTTAGACTTTACTTTATTTAACAGAATATCAGGTTCGTTTGAGTATTACTCAAAAACAACTAAAGATTTATTATACACTTATCAGGTACCTCAGCCACCTTACTTAGTGGGTACTATGCTTGCAAACGTAGGTGAACTTTCTAACAAAGGGGTAGAGCTTACATTAAGTGCCGATATTATTAACAACGATAAGTTTACATGGAGTGTAAATACTAACTTCTCTCATAACAAACAGATGATTGAGAAATTATCTAACCAAACGTATGATACAGATGTAATTTACAGTGGTTCACTTCACGGACTTTCGGGTATGTCTAACCAGTTCTCTCAAATCATTGCCGAAGGTTATCCTGTAGGAACGTTTTGGGGTAAAGAGTTTTTAGGTTTTGATGAGAACGGAGAGTTTATTTTAAGCGAGGAAGATAAAGCTATTGGTGATGTTCAGCCGGATCTTATTATGGGTCTAAGCATGAACTTTACATACGATAAGTTTGACTTTGGGTTTACCAGTTACGGTATGTTTGGTCAGGAAGTACTTAATGCAACAAACATGATGCTTTATACATCAAACAGATTACCGGCATACAACGTGCCTGATGACTTTATCGGTTCGGGGATCAACTCGGCGCCAACATTCTCAAGCTACTGGATAGAGAAAGCATCTTTCTTCAGGCTTCAAACGGTAACGCTTGGTTATACTTTTCCGTTTAAGGACAACGGTTCTAAGCTTAGAATATATGTGTTAGGTGAAAACCTTGCAGTATTTACAAATTACGATGGTACAGACCCAGAGGTTAACCTTACAGGTCTTGATAATCCGGGTATGGACAGGTTTAATAACTTTCCAAGGCCAAGAACTTTCTCTGTAGGTCTAAACTTCACCCTGTCTAAATAAGTGATTTGATAATCCTAAAATTAAAATGATGAAAACCAAAATAACAGCATTATTCTTAACGTCTCTTTTTGCACTGTCGTGTACAGATCTTGATGAAGATTTGTATGACAGAGTTAAAGACGACAACTTTGGTAATACACCAAGTGAAGTGGAAGCTCTTGTGGGTGGGGCTTACTCATCCCTTAGAGGGTTTAGCGACGGAATCTCAAATTCATTTCCGGGTAGCGAATATGTATTCTTTTTAAACGCAGTAACTTCAGACGAGACTGTTATCCCTACAAGGGGTACCGACTGGTTTGACGGCGGGCAGTGGCAAAGGGCACAAACCCATACATGGCTAGCCAGCGACGGTATGATACTTTCGGCATGGCGCTACTGTTATGCAGGTATTGCTAAAGTAAACTCTATTATTTACCAGATAGACAAATCAGGACTTACCGATGAGGCTAAGGCTCCTATATATGCAGAGCTTAGATCGGTTCGTGCTTATTACTACTACATGTTGTTAGATATGTTTGGTAATGTGCCAATCGTAACAGATTTTGAAGATCAGGGACTACCGTCTAACTCAACACGTCAGGAAGTATATGACTTCGTGGAAACTGAGTTACTGGAGTCGTTACCTTACCTGAAATCAGAAATAGTATACTCTAAGTTTACTAAAAATGTAGCTTACGCTTTACTGGCAAGATTATATCTTAATTCAGAAGCGTTTATTGGTCAGGCCCGTTGGCAGGATTGTATCGATATGTGTCAAAATGTATCGGGCTATTCACTAACGGTAGATTACTTTGCCAACTTCGCTACAGAGAACCAAACATCAGGAGAGATAATCCTTTCTATACCTTATGATAATGCAGCAGGAACAGTAGGTAATTATATGTCTTCAATGAGCTGTCATTATCTTCACAGGTTTACTATTTCGCCAACAGGAGATTATCCTTGGAGTGCTAATGGTATGGCTGCAGAACCGGGTGTTTTCTCGAGCTTTGAAGAAGGTGATGTGAGAAGAAACGCAATGGTGGAAGGTGAGCAAATTAACCTTGCAACAGGTTCGGTTATTATTATGGATAGTGGTGAACCGCTTATCTATACTGAAGAGATTCCTGACTTTACCAATTCTGCACAAAATGTAGGGGTGCGTTTAGGAAAATATGAAATGAAACCGGGAGAACAATGGGAAAGAGATCACGATCTTGTTGTTATCCGTTATGCTGAGATACTGATGATGCAGGCAGAGTGTTATGTTCGTTTAGGTTCGCCTGGGCAGGCACTTCCGTTTGTAGAGCAGGTAAGAATGCGTGCAGGACTTGAAACTCCTGATACGATAGATTTAGACTTCATTGATCAGGAACTTCGCAGGGAATTCCTATTTGAGGGAAGAAGAAGGACAGATAATATCAGGTTTGGTACATTCTTCCAGCCTGGTTGGGAATTAGGTACAACAGAACCTTTCAGAGCCATCTTCCCTATACCGGAAACCGTATTGTCTACCAATACGAATTTACAACAAAACCCGGGTTATTAAGAAGTTAGTAGTAGTGCCGGTCTTCCATGTTTGGGTTAGTTCATGGCAGGCCGGCATATTTTACTTTACTGAAGCTTATATTTTTTAAATAATGAACAGATATTTTACACTATTATTAAGCGGTGTTATTGCTATAGCCATTAGCTGCAACAGTTGCAGTAAAGATGATAGCGGTACTGAAAACGTGGGGGGAAGTCAGGAGGAAACATTTGATCCTGTTGCTGTAACCAAAACAAACAGTACCGAAATCTATATGCATTACATGCCGTGGTTTGAAACTAAAGAAAGCAGTGGTAACAACCAGTGGGGCTATCACTGGACCATGACAAATAAAAATCCTGATAACGTTAATGCTAACGGGCAAAGAGAAATTGCTTCACATTATTACCCTTTAATAGGGCCATATCATTCGGGTGACCGTGATGTTATTGAGAACCATTTACTGCTGATGAAGTATTCAGGAGTAGATGGTATTTTGATTGACTGGTACGGCACCTATGATATTAATGACTTTAAGGCTTTAAAGGAAAACTCAGAGCAGTTAATTGATATGCTGGATGAGGTAGGTTTAAAATTTGCCATAGTATATGAAGACAGGTTTTTAAATGATATTGTACAGGCAGGGCTGGCTCCTACAGTTACCGGTGCAGCAAAAACCGATTTAGGTTATATGCAAAGCAATTACTTTAATACTGATGAATATATTAAAGTAAACAACAAACCATTGTTGCTAAACTTCGGGCCTATTGTGATGCAGACTCCAGAGGAATGGACTGCCGCTTTTAGTAATCTTAGTACCAAACCAACTTTTCTTACCTTATGGAATGAATCAAACGAGGCGGGTGAAAATGCTTCGGGCGAATACTCATGGATTTATGAGAATAATGCCAATCTTAATAATTTCTATGTAAATAATCTGCCTAACCTTGATGTGGCAATGGGTAGCGCTTATCCGGGGTTTCATGATTACTATGCCGAAGGCGGTACATCTACCGTTATTGGCTGGACAATAGATCATAACAACGGGGCAACGCTCGACGAAACTCTTAGCATGGCACAAAATGCAAACCTTGATTACCTGCAACTGGTAACCTGGAACGACTTTGGCGAAGGGACCATGTTTGAGCCTACAGCAGAGTTTGGTTACAGCTACATACAAAAAGTAAAAACATTTGCCGGAGTGCAAAACACCGGAGATGTATTTAATGAGATAAGTAAACTTTACGATTTAAGAAAAGAGTATAAAGGCAATACTGAAATTCAGAAAAAGCTTGATAAGGCATTCAATTATTTTGTTTCAATGCAAGCAGATAAAGCGATAGAGCTACTAAACGAAATTCAATAACAATTGTAATTAATGCAAATAATGAAAAATAAATTATTCAGGTTGTGCCTTACGGCTTTTGCTTCGGTAATGGTATTATCATGTGGTACCGAAGAGAAAGTATATACAATATCTTCTCCGGGGAACACAAACGAACTGGTGTTTAAGCTAACAGAAAAAGGTGAGCCACAATACAGTTTTTCCTCAAACGGAAAAACGGTTATAGAACCTTCGTTAATGGGGTTTGAATTTCAGGAAGCCAATAAAATGACTGATGGTTTTGAAGTGGTGAACACCGAAGAGAAATCGGTTGATGAAAATTGGGATCAACCTTGGGGAGAGTTTAAAACCGTAAGGGATAACCACAAAGAATTAGTAGTTCACTTAAAGGAATCTAAAGGTGATGGTCGTTTAATGGATATCATTTTCAGGGTATTTGACGACGGACTTGGTTTTAGATATTATTTCCCGGAACAGCCTAATATGGGTGAGGTGAAAATAGCCGATGAGGTTACACAGTTTACCTTCCCTTTTGATAACGATGTATGGTGGATGCCTGTGCATAGTGAGAACAGCTACTATGAAAGCTTTTACCGCAAAACACCAATAAGTAAAACCGATACCATTAATACTCCGGCGACTTTTGAAACAAAAGACAGTCTGTTTGTTGCAATACATGAAGCAAATTTAACCGACTTTGCTTCTATGACACTGCTTAAAACTAATGGTAATAGTTACAAAAGTGATTTAGTGCCGTGGGCAGATGGGGTTAAGGTATATGCAAAAACACCTTTCCAAACGCCTTGGAGAACTGTTATGGTAGGAACAAAAGCCGGAGATCTTGCCATGTCTACATTAACGTTAAACCTTAACGAACCATGTAAGATTGAAGATACATCGTGGATTACCCCAATGAAATATGTGGGCATATGGTGGGGTATGCACCTTGATAAATACACTTGGGGACAGGGAGAAATACATGGTGCGACTACCGAGAATACCAAAAAGTACATCGACTTTGCTGCTGCAAATGGCTTTGATGGTGTTTTAGTAGAAGGATGGAATGAAGGATGGGACGGCGACTGGACAGCCGACGGTACTGCCTTTAGCTTTGTAAAGCCTTATCCTGATTTTGATTTGGAAGAAATAACAAGATATGCTGCTGCAAAAAATGTACGTCTTATAGGGCATCATGAAACTGCAGGTGCAGCAAGTCACTATGAAAGCCAGCTGGAAGATGCATACAGCCTTTACAATAAGGTTGGTGTTAATTCGGTAAAAACAGGATATGTAAACAAGTATCTTGATAAAAAGGAATGGCATGACAGTCAGTTTGGTGTGCGTCACTACAGAAAAGTGATAGAAACAGCCGCCAAACATCATATCATGATTGATAACCACGAACCGGTAAAGGGAACAGGACTTTGGCGTACGTATCCTAACCTTATGGCTCAGGAAGGAGCAAGAGGGCAGGAATATAACGCATGGTCGGCAGACGGAGGTAATACTCCCGAGCATACTACCATTATGCCGTTTACAAGAATGCTTGCAGGTCCGTTTGACTTTACTCCGGGTAACTTTAACTTTGATTACGAAACGCCAAATAAAGCGATGGTGCAAACTACGGTTGCAAAGCAGCTTGCTTTGTATGTGGTAATATTCAGTCCGCTACAAATGGCTTCTGATTTGCCTGAAAATTATGAGGGTAGGGCAGAGTTCCAGTTTATTAAAGATGTTCCGTGCAATTGGGAAGAGAGTAAAGTGCTTGACTCTAAAATAGGGGAATATGTAACTATTGCCCGTAAGGATCGCAATAGTGAAGAATGGTTTTTAGGTTCTATAACTAACAGCGATGCACGTAAAATAGCAGTTCCGTTAAACTTCCTGAAACAGGGAGTGCCGTATAAGGCAGAAATATACAGAGATGGTGAAGGTGCTGATTATAAAGAAAACCCTTATCCGGTAAGTATAGATGTAATGACGGTTAACAGTACTTCTGTTCTTGACCTGAATTTAGCTCCGGGTGGAGGTACAGCTGTTCGATTCATACCAATCACCAATTAGAGAATTGTATTTGTGATTTTGTTTAAAGAAAACGGGGCTATAAGCCCCGTTTTTTATTCTGTAATGATATTGTTTAGTGTAAGCTTTAGTGCTTTGGCAGCATTTTTTACCATTTCGGGCCAGTCAACCGCAGCGGTATCATCGGCTCCGTCTGAAATGTATTTCAGACATAAAAACGGAATGTTTTCCTGTTTGGCTATAAGTGCTAACGGGTAGGCTTCCATGTCTATTACATTATAATCTTCGGTGTTATGATCCATTACAAAGCTGTCTCCAGTGCCACATATCCCGTGAGGTAGGGTTTCTATTTTAATACCGTATTCCAATACAGGTAGATGTGCTGAGAAAGGCGTTTGGTACTTTTCAAAACCCAGTGCAGTTACATCCATGTCACGCTGTACAAAATTAGTACAACAAACTACATCGCCCCTTTTATGTGAAGTGCTCCCTGCCGAACCCAGATTTATTATGATAGAAGGCTTACTGTCGTGTATGCTCTTCATTAGGTTATACATGGCGTTTATTTTACCTATACCTACAAAAAGGGTGTTTACGTCTTTAAACTCATGAGTAGCTTCTGATTCCAAAGCAAAAACATATAAAGGTTTTTGTAATAACTCTGATGTAGAGGGTAATGTATTGTGGGTAGTAACAGACATGATTCTTGATAATTTCTGCAAATTTAGCTTAAATATTCAAAACCATAGTTATGTAGGGCTAGGGTAACATTTCTCCTTTAGGTTTAAACAATGATGCAAACTGATGGCAAACCGGCAGTAATACAATAGCGATAATTAAATTGAATATTAAATGTGCCAGTGCTGCCTGATAGGTAATGTTTGATGATATGCTTAATATGAGGTTTTCAAACAGTTTGTAAAACGGTAAATATATTACTACGCCAATAGCATTAAAAGCAAGATTAGCCAATGCCGTTTGCTTAGCTACTTTTCCAAGTTTTAATGATGCTATAAAGGCTGTGGTTGTAGTCCCTATGTTAGAACCTACAATGATACCTATAGCACTGTCCAGTCCTAAAATATTCTGGGAACATAATATTATAGTTAAACCAACGGTAACCGAACTTGACTGGCAAATAGCTGTAATGAGAATACCGTACAATATTCCTATGAATGGATTTGAAGCGTAGCCGAGAAAATTTACCAAATCAGGACTGTCTTTAATAGGGGTGAGGTTCATGCTTATTAACTCAAGGCTAAAAAGTATCAGTCCCATGTAAAATACGGGTTTTGAATACAGTTTTATCCTTTCGGGGAAATATCCCATTACAAAACCTAAGGCAAGCAGTATAATTCCCAGAGCTTCCATTTGGAAGGAAACCAGCCATGCTGTAACTGTAGTACCTAAGTTACTCCCCAAAAGTATAGGCAGGGAACTCTCAAAAAGTAATACCCCCGAATCTACAAACGAAACCACTATGGAAATTACCGCACTGCTTGACTGTATAAGTGCTGTGGCTACAAACCCCAGTAAAAAGGCTTTTATTTTGGAATGGGACAAACTGGTTAGCAGTGACTTTATTTTAGAATCGGCTTCACTTTTTAAAGTATCCGAAAAGCCTTCAAGACTATGGGTAAATAACCCAATTGCAGCAATAATCGATATAAGTATTTTTAGCCAGTTTAGTTCTTCCATGTTTGGATTGGTTGGTTAATAGGAGTGATGTATTTAAAGATAGAAAATTTTTATAAACAAAAAGCCGGACGTTTGTCCGGCTCTTTCTAAAATAAAGAAATTATGTTTTACAGCATCATACCGCCCGATACTTCTATACGCTGTCCGTTTATCCAACGAGCCTCATCGGTACATAAAAAGGCAACTACTCCGCCAATATCATCCGGTAAGCCTACACGGCCTAAAGCAGTAACAGAAGCTACCTGGTTGTTCACCTCTTTGTTGTCTCTTACATGACCACCGCCAAAGTCGGTCTCAATAGCGCCCGGAGCTACAATGTTAGCAGCAATTTTACGCGGACCTAACTCTTTAGCAAGGTATCTTGTAAGTACTTCGATAGCACCTTTCATAGATCCATAGGCAGACGATCCGTTAAAAGAGAAACGAGCCAGTCCTGAAGATATGTTTATAATGCGTCCGCCCTCATTCATAAAAGGGAGTGCCTTTTGTGTAAGGAAAAACACTCCTTTGTAGTGAATGTTGAATACCTCATCTACCTGCTCTTCGGTAGTATCTTCAAAGTTGGAATATAATGCTGTACCTGCATTGTTTATAAGAAAATCGAAGTTGGGGCTTCCGGTGTTTTCCTCAAGATGCTGGGTAGCTTCTTTAATAAAGCCTTCAAAAGATGATACATTGGCAGTGTTTAACTGGTAAGCAATAGCTTTTTGTCCCAATGATTTGATTTCTGCAACTACTTCATCAGCTTTTTCCTTATTGCTGTTATAGGTAAATATTACATCAATTCCTTTTTGTGCAAGGCTAATTGCCATGTTTCTGCCTAAGCCACGGCTACCACCCGTAACTATAGCTATTTTGGTTCTTGTTTCCATATTAATAAAAATCAATTTTTAGTTGTTATTATTTTATGGTACAAAGTTCCGTCAAAAAGCCACGGTACGGTTTGCAAACATCAATCGGTTATTTGTAAAATTCAAATATAGGGTTATGATCTAAAGGTAAGCGGAGCCAGCGAGGTTTGTTTTTTAAAGAAGTTAGAGAAATGAGCTACCTCTTCAAAGCCCAGGCTATCGGCAATTTCAGATACGTTCCAGTCGGTTTGTTTTAATAGGATCTTTGCTTCCTGTAAAATACGTCCGGTTATAATATCGGTAGTAGTTTTTCCTGTACTTTCCTTTAGCACCTTGTTGAGGTGGTTTACGTGTATGGCAAGCCGTTCGGCGTACTCTTTTGCTGTACGTAACTGTAGTTTTTGGGTAGGCGACTCTATAGGGAACTGGCGTTCCAAAAGCTCTATGAAAAGAGATATGATACGTGTTGATGCATTTTGCTCTGACCGAAGGGTAGAGGCAGGCTGTAGTTTTTGCCCGTAATGAATAAGCTCTGTAAGGTAGTTGCGTAACAGGTCGTACTTGAATTCGTAATCAGAATTGATTTCTTTTTGCATCTTCCTGAAAACGAGTTCTATTTCATCTG
This sequence comes from Flavobacterium rakeshii, assembly GCF_009741375.1. Classification (GTDB taxonomy): domain Bacteria; phylum Bacteroidota; class Bacteroidia; order Flavobacteriales; family Flavobacteriaceae; genus Flavobacterium; species Flavobacterium rakeshii. Next base: position 593 of record NZ_WOWP01000024.1, on the reverse strand, counting down.
CTATTGCATCATCTATTTCAAAAACAGGATACCCACCCGATTGGAATATTGGCAGATCATCTATTACCAGTCCGCTTTTATTTTTGATTAGGAACTCATGGGTGAAAACACAAAATAATCCTCCCTGGTTTTCGTCTAACGGATACCAGTGGTAAGGCACTTTTGGTGTGGCAAACAGCAGGGCATTTTTCTCAACGTTTATTACCTTATCGGCATACTCGGCGCGGTTTTTTCCTCTAATCAAGCTTATTTTGTAATAGGCTCTCCTGTTGTAGGGCATTACATTTTTTTGCTTTACCTGTTTTATGGTTTCCGAAATGTCAAACACATTAAAATGCCCTACCTCTTTACTTATACCCGGAGGTAAAAGAGTATCTAAATCCTTGCCTGTAAAGTTTACGGCTTCTTTATAGAATTCTTCGAGCGATGTGTTTTTAATGTTTTTCATAACTACCGTTGTTTGCAAAATTCAAAGGTAGTAAATGTTTTGTAGATATGTTTTAATAAAAAAGACCTCCTGAGTAAGGGAGGTCTTTTTAACTGTATTAGTTGAGTATTTTTTCTAAATGTTGCCTTACTTCTTCGGCTGTTGG
>NZ_WOWP01000023.1 GCF_009741375.1 Flavobacterium rakeshii | reverse complement strand
ACAGAAAGATCTGTAGATGTTATATCTCCGTCACCTGAAAGAGCCGAAATATTCACTTCTAAAGCTCCCGATGCGTTTTGGGTTAATCCGTTACCTGCAACGTTTCCATTAATTTTATCTGCTGTTACCGAATCATTTGCTAAATCCTGAGACTGTATTGTACCATCAACTATTTTAGTAGATGTTACCGAGTTATCTGCAAGTTTAGCTGTGGTAACTGAGTTATTTGCTAAATCCTGAGACTGAATAGTACCATCCTGTATCTTTGCTGAAGTAACAGCATTATTTGCTAAATCATTAGTTTGAACAGCACCATCAACAATCATACTTGATGTGATTACATTATCTTTAATAGCTAATATCACATTGTTTAATGTTGAATTACTACCTCCCTGTACATCAAGATGATTAGAAGTTATACTTCCGTCACCCGTAAGAGCCGAAACATTCACTTCTAAAGCTCCCGATGCGTTTTGGGTTAATCCGTTACCTGCAACGTTTCCGTTAATTTTATCTGCTGTTACCGAATCATTTGCTAAATCCTGAGACTGTATTGTACCATCAAATATTTTAGTAGATGTTACCGAGTTATCTGCAAGTTTAGCTGTAGTAACTGAGTTATTAGCTAAATCTACTGTATTAACAGCGCCATCCTGTATTTTATCAGAAGTAATGGCATTATTTGCTATATCCTGATTTAGTATTGCTCCGTCAATAATCATGTTTGATGTGATTACATTATTATTAATGCTAAGCTCCACATCTTTAAATGTTGAATGGGTACCGTTACTCACTATTAAGTGTGAAGATGTTATACTTCCAGGACCATTATAACCTGAAAAGTTTGTTGATACTACATAAGGGTTGGCAACTGTACCTGAACCGGTTACTGCAATACCTGAACCTGCTGTTGTAACACCGCCTATACCATCTTCTCCATCTGCACCTGCAGGACCTTGTGGACCAGCAGGACCTTGTGGACCTGTGGCTCCATCTTCACCATTGGTTCCGGCTATACCTTGTGGACCTGTAGCTCCAACTAAGGATGCTAAGAAGTCTGCTTCAGTTCCTGTATTAGAATTGTCAAGCCATGA
>NZ_WOWP01000022.1 GCF_009741375.1 Flavobacterium rakeshii | reverse complement strand
CTAATTTTATACATGAAAAAACCAGTCAGCAAATACTGACTGGTTAATATAAATTTTATTGTAAAAATTGTCAACCTATTTTAGGACGACTCATAAACTCTCCAGTTCTTCCTGAACGGTTTCCCATTCTTCCATTAAACCTTCAAGGTCTTTTTTCTTTTTCTCATAAGCCGAAAAAAACGAAGCATCAGCCATCAGTTTCTCATAATCGGTTTCCAGTCGCCTGTCATCCTTCTGAATATCACTTTCCAGACTTTGTATCTGCCCTTCAATTTTATTCAGTCTGTTTTGAAGGGTTTTATTCTTTTTCTGATCCTCGTAAGAAACCTGCTGTTTCACCTCCTTAGGAGCCTCTTTTACCACAACATCCTTTTTCTCCACCTCTCTCATATTCTGAAGGTTTCGCTGTTCCAGATAAAAGTTAATATCGCCCAGGTATTCTCTTATTTTCCTGTCTTTAAACTCATAAACGGTATTAGCCATTCCCTGAAGGAAGTCCCTGTCGTGAGAAACAAGCAGTAAAGTCCCCTCAAATTTCTTTAAAGCTGCCTTTAAAACGTTTTTAGACTTAATATCAAGGTGATTGGTAGGCTCATCCATAACAAGCACGTTAATAGGCTGTAAAAGCATTTTACAAAGCGCCAAACGGTTTCTTTCTCCTCCCGAAAGTACCTTTACCTTTTTCTCCACATCATCTCCCCTAAAAAGGAATGCACCAAGCATATCCCTAACCTTAGATCTATTAGTATCGGTTGCGGCATTCTCCATGGTTTCCAAAAGTGTAATCTCACCATCAAGATATTCAGCCTGATTTTGGGCAAAATACCCCAACTGAACGTTATGCCCCAGTTTTATATTACCGGTATAGTCAATTTCCTCAACAATAGCTTTTATCAGTGTAGATTTCCCCTGACCGTTTTGTCCCACAAAAGCAATTTTACTTCCACGCTCAATAAGCAGGTCAATATCGCTTAATATGGTTTTCTCTCCATATTTTTTAGTCACATTTTCGGCTTCAACTACAACCCTACCCGGAGTAACGGAAACAGGGAAGGAAATATTCATAACCGAATTATCATCCTCATCAACCTCAATACGGTCTATTTTGTCCAGTTTCTTGATAAGCGACTGCGCCATGGAAGCCTTAGAGGCTTTTGCCCTGAATTTTTCAATCAGTTTCTCCGTTTGCTCAATCTTCTTCTCCTGATTCTTTTGGGTAGCAAGCTGCTTTTCCCTTATCTCCTCCCTTAGAGTAAGGTATTGCGTATATGGTTTATTAAAGTCGTATATCTTACCAAGTGATATTTCGATAGTTCTGTTTGTTACATTATCAAGGAACATTTTATCGTGCGAAACGATAATTACAACTCCAGGATAGTTACGCAAAAACTGCTCTAACCAAATGATACTCTCAATATCAAGGTGGTTGGTAGGCTCATCCAGCAGCAACACATCATTATACTGAAGCAGAAGCTTTGCCAGCTCAATCCTCATTCGCCATCCGCCCGAAAAGGTATCGGTTAGCTTATCAAAATCCTCGCGCTTAAAACCAAGACCTAAAAGTATCTTCTCGGTATCACCCACATAATTATACCCTCCCAATATCTCGTAGTGGTGTGTGTGATCACTTAAATCTTCTATCAGCTTAGAATACGATTCACTTTCATAATCCGTTCTTGTGGTAAGCTGCTCATTGATTTCTTCAATCTTAGCCTCAGCTCTCTTAATCTCCTCAAAAGCCTGATATGCCTCTTCAAGCACGGTTCTTCCTCTCACAAAATCGATATCCTGGCGCAGAAAACCTATTTTAACCTCTTTCTCAGTAGCTATCACACCCGAATCTGGCGGTATATCGCCCGAAAGGATTTTTAGCATGGTAGACTTACCGGCACCGTTTTTACCAACAAGTCCTACCCTGTCTCCGGCACCCAGTCTAAAGGTTACTTCTTCAAATAAATAAGTTCCGCCAAAAGAAACCGATAAATTATGTATGTTAAGCATTATCTGTTTTTATTTAATTGTAAATTTGTGTGAAAACCAAATTTTTTGCAAATGTTAAAAAAAGGATCCAAACTATATAGCATTTTAACAGGAACATGTCCTCGTTGTCAGGAAGAAAGCATGTATATCGATAAAAATCCCTATAATTTGAGCAAGGTATATAAAATGCATGAGAATTGCAGCCACTGCGGACTGCATTATAAAATAGAGCCTTCCTTTTTTTACGGAGCGATGTATGTTAGCTATGCCGTTGGTGTTGCCTTTAGTGTTGCGACCTTTATAATTAGCTATGTATTTTTTAACAGCAGCCTTAAAACAGCCTTTATCGCTATAGTAACTACGCTTATAGCACTAATGCCTGTTAGCATGCGTGTATCAAGAAACATTTGGATCAATTTCTTTATTAGCTACGATAAAGACTGGAAAAACAACACTAGCGCTTAAAGCGAAGGAAACTCACTGTTTTATCTACAGGAATATCATTCTCAATAGAATCAAAAAGCAGTTTAGCCATAGGCGGTCCTAACATTACACCACGTGTACCCAGCCCGTTTAAAAGGTGTACTCTTTTATACAACTCATGGGTACCAACCAACGGTTTCCTGTCTTTAACAGTAGGACGTATACCTGCCAAATGTTCAAGAATTTCGTAGTCGCATGAAATTACCTCCTCTATTTTTTCTATAAGCTCTTGTTTGCCTGCTTCGGTAGGAACAGGTGTTTTATCATACCATTCGTAAGTAGCCCCAACCTTATAAATATCATTACCTACCGGGAGAATAAACACACTTGCATTTATCGCTACATCAAGCTTAAGATCAGGAGCTCTTATTACCAATAACTCGCCCTTAGTACCATCCAAAGGCAATCCTGTAAAGTATGGATTATCATGCAAACCAAAGCCCTCGGCAAAAACAATATGCTTTGCTTTTATCCCTTTATATTCTACACAATCAGCAGTAACGTTAAGTTGAGTATAATCAAACGTTTCCTTTATAAGCTGATGATTGTTTTCAAGATATTCCTGATAAGCATTTAGATAAACTCCGGTATCCAGATACCCGGTATGCAATACTTTTCCAAAGCCGTAAGGAGAATCTATACCGTTATACTTAGTATGAATTACCGAAGTAAACAAAAAAGGCGATAAAGCAGGCTTATCAGCCGCCTCAAACCAGTTATTTTGTTCTTCGGCCGAAACGAACTTTCTGCAAATAGGAATAGGAACATCAAACTTTACATCTATCCGATTCTCAATGGTACTGTAAAACGGCTTTATATATTCAATATGCTCTTTAGCATTAAGAGGCATACTAAAGCGTTTTAATATTACAGGATTATATAATCCGGCAGCTACATAACTGGAGTTTTGAGAAGCATCACTAATAACCGTAAATGATTTATCATTCAAAAAAGCTGTTTCAGCAAAACTTACACCTGCCAGCCCGGCGCCTACAATTATATAATCTTTCATGGTGTAAAAATAAAAAACTCTTACTTAAAAAAGTAAGAGTTTTTCATATTGTATATAAGACAACTACTTATTAGTAATTCCACATATCCTGCTCAAAGTTACGAATAACCTCTTTTAGGCGCTCAGCTTCAAGAAGCTGCATTTGTGAATTATCTTTTAAATAGTCCTCAATAAGTCTGTCACCATATTCGTTTTCAACTTTTATAATATTAGATGAAAAACGTCTTGAGTTTAACAGGTGATCAAAAGTAATTGGCATTGCAGAGTTTCTTGGATTGAATGCATCTTCTCTGTGCAGAATATCTCTTGCAGCAGGGAAGTAAACCCAGAAAAGTTGAATTGGTTCTGCATCAGCACCTATTCTCATTTTAGTAAGAGCATCAACAGCCATAGGACAAATACCCATCATTCTGTATTTTAACTCACCTTGTCTCTTATCAAAATACCAGTACCCTTCAATCATGTACTTAGTAACATCGCCAGCATTTACTTCAGATGTATCATAATGCTCTGCAGTTAAGATACCTTTAGCTTTCAGCTCGTCTTCAGAACTACCCATATACTGGTTCATCGTTTCAATACCGTAGCTATTTAACTCTTTGTGGCTAAACAACTGTTCGATATTTTCAGGAGTAATTTTATCCCTGAAATAAGAATCGCTATAAACCTCAGTTAATTCTCCGTCTTTAATTGCAGTCGTTAAAACATTGAATAGAGACTTTCTATTTTCGCCTAGGTTATCTTCAACCGGAAAATACAAAGGGAAATTAATTCTCTCATCAAGGTCAATCACCTCCCATACCCTTTTGAAGAACATGATATCCCTATCCCCAACATATCCATACGGAAGTGGGTTATCATTGTCCGCAGCCATCTCGGCTTCGGTCTTCTTTCCTATCTCATCCGGTGTTTTTGCGTTAAGAACGTTAGATTGAGCAAAAGCTGAACCAGCACCTAACATAAAAAGAGCCGCTAATAAAATTTTTCTACTATTCATATTTTAATTTTAAGCTGTAAAAGAAAAACGTTCTTTTGAAAATATTATTGTACTTCCCAAACAAGAGGACTAGAAGGTTTCACCTTGTAGCCTGGAGCACCTTGTACATCAACCTGAACTCTGTTGATTGTAATTTGATCTCCTCTTGTTGCTCTGGAAATAGCTTTTAATGCCTGAGCATTAAATCTGTTACCCTGACAAATGATAGCCGGATTACCAGGAACATAAACCTCAAAACTCTTAACAGTAGCTGTTACATCAAATACGAAGTCTTTAAACACCGCGTTGATTGTAGAGTTAGAAAGGTCATTTTTATTTCCTTTAGCTGAATCGGTTTTACCTCTTACAGAAGCCGATGGCTGAGGAATATCTCTTACGTTAAATGTTTTCTTGTCAACAACTTTAGAACCGTCAGGTAAAGTACCTGTTACGGTAACTACAGCTGTAGTTCCCTGTACTCCGTTAACACTCCAGTTGTACTGACCTGGCTTACTTCCTTTAGAAAGACCCTGAGCAGAAACAGACACGTTGTTATCAGAAATACCTGCAAAAGATATAGTCATAGGGTTTGAAACACCTCTATAAACAGAATTCATTTTATCAGCAGAGATTGTAGCTGAGTTCGGTCTTGGCACTACAACGTAGTTACCTTCGATTGGAATTTCAACCTCTTTACCATCCTCAAGGAATAGGAATTTACCTTTAATGTCGTGCTCTCCTGTACCTCCTGCAGAGATTTCAAAATTAGCCTGACCGTTTTTCATTTCAACTTTACCACCTTCAACGTTAACACCAGTTGGCACAGTTGATTCGTCATAACGACCAAGTACTACTCTACCTGTCACAGCCTCACCAGAGAAGAACGCTGATTTATCTGTAACAACGATAGCTTTATAATTCTTCATATTGTTAGCCTCAAGAGCAGCTTTACCAAGAGCGAAGTTGTAAACGTTAGCCTCAAGCACCTTAACGTTATTCTGCATTGCAGAAAGTTTTGTTAAAGAAGCAATTGCAGGGAAACCTTTATAGTGGTAATCAAGATACATCTTTTTAACACCTTCGTTATCCTTAACATCACTAATGTCGAATTTTTTATCAACATCACTAAGAATTCCTTTATATTTTACGTCGTTACCAACAGCAGCCTTAATATCAGACTTGTACTTATTGATAGTAGCAATGATTTCTTTACCCTTTTGAGAGTAACCATCACCACTAAACCAAAGTTCATCAATTTTATCACCTTTATCCATTGCTTCATAAGGAAGCTTGCCTTCCTCTTTTTCAATATCTTTGGTGATATCAGTTTTCAAAGACTCTATGTACGCATAAAAATCTGCTGATATTTTTTTAACTTTATCTGCTATTTTTTTAGCTTCACCAAACTGAGCTGGCGAATCACTAGCTTTCTGTTCGATTGCTTCATACATTAATTTGTTACTATCTGTAGTATCACTGTTTGAAGTCTCGAACTGCTCGTTCATCAAACCAAAAGCGGTAAGAACCTCTTTTGACATATTAAGAGCCATCATAGCGATGAAAACCAGATACATCAGGTTAATCATCTTCTGCCTAGGGGTTAATTTTCCTCCTGCCATTTCCTAATTAGTTTTTTTGTTTTTTGGTTAAAAAATATTTAAATAAAACTAATCAGTCAATTAGCCTCTGTTACCCATAGCAGAAAGCATTCCGCCATAAACATTGTTTAATGAAGCAATGTTTTGAGTCATTTGCTGCATTTGTTGCTTTAATTGAGAAGCGTTCTCAGCAATCTCTTTGTTAGCCTCAGCATTACGAGAAGCACTTTCTAACTGTACTTTGTAAAGGCTGTTTAGAGATTCCATTTGAGCTGCCGCTGTAGACATCTCTTCGCTGTATTTCTTTTGAGAAGCGATAGAGTCTACTGTAGGAGAAATTCCTTTAGCTGCAGATTCGAAGTTTTTGATACTGTTACCTAAGCTAGCCATTAACTCACCGTCAATTTTAGCGTCTTTTAACAGGTTATCTAATTTTTGAGATAATAATCCCTGAGCCTCTTTTGGATCTTCTTTTTTCTGACCTTTTTTAGTTGGTTCTCCACCAGCTAATTCAGGATAAACAAGAGACCAGTCTAATTCTTTCTCAACTGGATCAAAAGCAGAAAGACCGAAAATGAATGCCTCAACACTCAGACCAATAATAAGCATTGGACTTGCACCTGGCCAGTGCATAAGCTTAAATAATGCTCCGATGATTACTACTGCTGCCCCCATACCGTAGGCGAAATTCATAACTCTTTTAGGTAGTGCCATAATAAATAATTTTTAGTTTTTAGTTAAGTTAATCAATTAAATATTCAAGTTATTAAAATTGGTTATTAGTTAAGTGTGTTACGTGTATTTTGAGTACCCATGTAATCCTGAACTGTTCTGAAACCAATAAAGCTTCTTGCAGAATCTGCATACTCATAATCTCTCGTACTCACCTGAAGGTAGTAAGCTACATCCTTCCACGATCCTCCACGAATTACTTTACGCTTATTTTGGTGATCTGTAACGTTAGGGTTCATTGTAGACACATACTCATAAGATGAAGCATCATATGAAGAGTCTGTCCACTCAGAAACGTTACCCGCCATGTTGTAAAGATTGTAATCATTTGGATCGTATGACTTAGCTTCTACAGTGTATAGTGCACCGTCTGCAGCATAGTCACCTCTGTTAGGCTTAAAGTTTGCCAAGAAACACCCTCTATCACCTTTAGCATAAGGGCCACCCCAAGGGAATGCAGCCGACTCCATACCACCTCTTGCAGCATACTCCCACTCTGCCTCAGTAGGTAAACGGAACGAGTTAACGTGCTGTCTTCCTTTATCTTTTTGATAAGCGTTTTTATAAAGTGTTCTCCAAGCACAAAATGCTTTTGCCTGATCCCATCTTACACCTACCACAGGATACTCACCATAAGCCTGATGCCAGAAATAATCATTATGCATTGGCTCATTGTAAGAATAAGCAAAGTCTTTAATCCAAGCCGTTGTATCTGGATAAACATCTACTTTCTCCTTAATCAGATACTTACTTCTTTTGTTTCTTGTATTCTTAGACTTATCTTTTGCCGCAGCCTGAATATCCATCCATGAATAAGCAAACACAAGCTTAGAAACATCAAACGTTCTTAAACCATTGTAAGACTCTGAAGCAGGTAAATACAATGAATCCATCACTATCACATAATCTTCATCCGGATATTTTTGAGGATCATCCATAAGTTTCACTTTGTGATTCAGCTTTCTGCCCGCATAAAAATCATCATCAGTACCTAAACTGTAATAATTATCATACATGTATTGATCATAAGGAGACTTTTCTTCTTCCGCCTGATCTAAGAATGCATACTCACCAATACCACCACCACCTGGAGCCTGACCCATCTCATCTGCCTGGATAGCCAATCTTGTCCTGATAGTAGAATCTTTAACCCATTCTACAAACTGACGGTATTCACTATTGGTAATCTCTGTTTCATCCATGTAAAACGAACGAACAGTTACAGTCTTAGTTGGAGCATCCTGTACATTAGCCAAATCGTCGTCCGATTTACCCATAATGTAAGCACCTCCAGGAACCAAAGTCATACCATAAGGCTTTTCAGGCCTCCACTTTTTACCTTTAACACCTACAAGCTCTCCGCGGTCGCTAGAACCACAGCTAATTAAAAATGTTAAAGTTGCTGTTAATGCAATGAACTTCTTCATATAAAATTGGGTTATTAATGTAATTCTATTTTTTAAGGGCGTAAACCTATTTATTTATTTTCAAAAAAACAATTTTTTTCCTAAAAAAACCTAAACAAAAAGTAATCTAATGGTAACTTTAAGAAAATCTAAATAAAACTATGCTCTTTTTATAACATTATCATCAAATAATGTTTTTTCGCTGAGCCTTCCACCATCTTTCAGGTATCTCACTCCCACACGCACCCTTGTAATCTTCATGTGTACAAGGTAACAACGTATTTCTTGTTAATTTATTATTAACATGAGACACATATGGTATCTCTATCCACCATCTGTCAGTCCTGTCGCTCTTATAAAAAACCAGTTCCTCGTCTTCCAGAGGAACAATGTATTTAAGGTAGTGCTCTTTACTTCCAAAAGGATATTCATTAGACCTGTAATGAAAGCCTTCTATAAAATACCACAACACCTGAGCTATTAAAACGGACTCCTGCCCGGAATTATTGTGATTGAATACTCCAAACGAAGTAACCTTATCACTTATCCCTGCATACCGCGCTAAAATACAAATTTCTTTGCCATCAAAGCCATTTGGGATAAATTTAACATAATTACCGGAATCACTGGATTTTACAGCCGTCATATCGACCGAAACGATGTCTGCATCCCTAAAAACAGGTTCAGCAATCGTCGAATTATTACTTATTTCACCTAAACGGTAAGCATCAAAATACAATTTCTCAATCAAATCGATCTCTTCCTGAGAATTATAGTACGTTTGATAGCCTACGTTGCTAAAATTAAAAAGATTATTCGGTTCTTCTACGATTATCTTAGTTAAATATGAGTTAGCAGTAAGACCTTCCCCTTCACTACCAAAATCAAACTTACTATCTATAGAAACCAGGTTAACCATTTGCTCAAGCCTGTCATAACCTCTATACATTGCATAGGTAATATCCTGCGAACCTCCCAGCACTAACGGCACCACTTTTTGCTTAATAAGCTCCTCAACCAGTGTCTTTACTACATAGTAAGTATCTTCCGGAGTATTACCACTCACAACATCACCAAGATCAATAATATTTGCATGCCAGTTACCAGGAAACAAGCTGTAAAACTCCTTTCTTACATGTTCAAGATTAACACGTTCATCCTGCCCTAGGGAGCCTCTGTTTTCTAAAACACCTATAATAGCAATAGCTGCCTTATCTAAATCAGGAAAAACATCAGATGTATGTATACTGACCCTCCTCCCCAGAGACTGCTCAGGAAGTTCACTTATAAACCCCAGTAAGCTTTCATCTACAGGTTCTAAAAAATCAAACACCATACTTTATTTCTTTTTTGTTTTTGCAGTTGTTTTTTTAGCGGTTGCTTTCTTAGTAGTTTTTTTTGCCGGAGCTTTCTCCTCAATCAAGGTTTTCACCTGATCCAGCGTTAGCTTTTCAGCATCTACATCTTTGGTTAGTTCGATTTTGGTTTTACCTTTAAGGATAACCGAACGTCCCCAACGGGCTTTTTCAACCCTTATACCTTCATCTTCCCAGTTATGGATAAGCTTATCCCTGTCTTTTTGAAGCTTATCTTCAATAAGGGTCACTATATCCGACTGTGAAAGATTATCAAAGTCATATTTTTTATTCACATTGATAAACATTCCGTTCCATTTGATAAACGGACCAAAACGCCCCACTCCTTTTTGTACCGGCTCGTTTTGATAAACACCAATTGGTGCATCGGCCTGTTCTTTCTCCGCAATAAGTTTAGATGCCACCTCAAAATTCACATCAAGCGGATCCATTCCCTTAGGAAGTGAGATGAATGTTTTACCAAAACGAACATACGGACCAAAACGACCGTTGTTCACCTCAACCTCTTCTCCTTTATAAGTCCCCAATGTTTTTGGCAACATAAATAGTCCAAGAGCCTCATCAAGGGTAATACTACCTATGTTTTGTTCAGGCAACAGGCTGGCAAATCGTTTCTCTTCATCTTCAGCATCACCAATTTGAGCCATTGGTCCAAATTTACCTAAACGAACACTTACCGGTTTTCCGCTCTCCGGGTCTGTACCTAAAATACGCTCACCAGATTCCCTGTCGGCATTTTTTTCAACATCAATTACATTAGGATGAAAATGACTGTAAAAATCATTCATCATTTTTGTCCAGTCTTCATTACCCGATGCTATCTCATCAAAATCCTGCTCTACCTTAGCGGTAAAGTTATAATCCAGTATAGTTTCAAAATGATTTACAAGGAAATCATTCACAATCATACCTATATCTGTAGGCACCAGTTTTCCTTTATCTGAACCTACGTTTTCTTTTAATTGCTGTTCTGAAACCGCTCCGGCTTTTAAGGTTAGCTGAGCATATTTTCTTTCCTGCCCTTCAAAACTTCCTTTCTCCACATAATTTCTGCTTATAATAGTAGAAATTGTAGGAGCATAAGTAGACGGACGACCTATACCAAGCTCTTCCAGTTTTTTAACCAGTGCCGCCTCAGTATAACGTGCCGGCGGTCTTGAAAAACGCTCGGTCGCTGTAATATAATTATTACGCAGCTTCTCGTTTACTTTTAATGCAGGCAGCATACCTTCCTGTTCCACATCCTCATCATCACTTCCTTCAAGATATACTTTAAGGAAACCTTCAAACAACAGCACCTCTCCCGATGCTGCAAAAATTTCTTTATGATTGTTAGCTTCTATCTTAACATTGGTACGCTCTAATTTAGCGTCACTCATTTGAGAAGCCACTGTTCTTTTCCAAATCAAATCGTAAAGCCTTGCCTGATCCCTGTCAATATTTACCGTATGACGGGTCATATCTGTAGGACGGATAGCCTCGTGAGCCTCCTGTGCACCTTTACTTTTTGTAGCATAGTTACGCGGTCTGCTGTATTCCTTACCGTATGATTTTGTAATCTCAGCTTCGGCAGCAGCCATTGCTTCCTGAGAAAGGTTAACACTATCCGTTCTCATGTAGGTTATAAGTCCGGCTTCATACAGTCGCTGTGCCAGCATCATGGTTACTCCAACAGGGAAGTACAATTTTCTTGACGCCTCCTGTTGTAATGTAGATGTGGTAAACGGAGCTGCCGGCGATTTTTTACCCGGCTTGGTTTCTAAATCGGTTACCTTATACTCTGACCCTATATTTTTATTCAGGAAATCCTGCGCTTCCTGTTTTGTGGTAAAGTTTTTCGGAAGCCTTGCCTTAAAGCTTTTACCTGCCTCATTTACAAACTCGGCAGTAATTGAGTAAGAAGCCTCAGCATTGAAGTTTTGTATATCGCGTTCTCTTTCTACAATTAAACGTACAGAAACCGACTGTACACGACCGGCAGAAAGTCCGCTTTTTACTTTTTTCCATAATACAGGCGAAAGCTCATACCCCACTAATCTATCCAATACCCTTCTTGCCTGCTGTGCATTTACAAGGTTGTAATCTATAGTTCTTGGGTTTTCAATTGCTTTCTGGATTGCGGTTTTAGTAATTTCATGAAAAACAATACGCTTGGTTTTACTCTTATCCAGCTTAAGCTCTTCGGCTAGGTGCCACGCTATAGCCTCCCCCTCACGGTCCTCATCACTCGCTAACCAAACTGTCTCGGCTGATTTAGACAGATCTTTAAGTTTTTTAACCAAAGCCTTTTTATCTGAAGACACCTGGTATTTTGGTTTAAAGCCGTTTTCTATATCTACCCCTATCTCCTTTGAGGGTAAATCGGCTATATGCCCATAGCTGGACTCCACCTGGTAATCTTTACCTAAAAACTTCTCAATGGTTTTTGCCTTTGCAGGCGACTCAACGATCACTAAATTCTTTGCCATATTTGCTTTCCTTTGTCGCAAAAGTATAGGATTTTTTTAAATATTAAATTTTGGACATTTCAAATTCATACTTTTTTATCACAAATAAATGCTAAAACACCACTTTATACCACACTACACCTTATTATATATATACCCAAAATAAAAAACCGGAATACACATTGCCATTCCACCCTAAGTTTATTAAATTTAGGGTTTTACATATAATTCCAACTGTACCATGAGAGAGATAAATATAAAGCTGTTACTACCCTATAATTGGGGACACATCAGAAAAATTAAAATTTATGATAATAAAAAGCAGTTAATCACCAAAATTATGCACGGTGAGGAACTCACCTTAAATATAGATTCTGATATTGAAGAAGTGATTATTAAACTTGATTTTTACAAATCTGTAATAAAAATCCCAAAAAACGAAAAAGTATATCTGGGTCTGTATATGGATTTCAGGGATCGCTTTCCGTTCAAATACCTGGACACCTTAAAAAGGAAATGTTTAACTGGGCGTTTCATGACTGAAGAGGAATATGAAAATTTCAACCTGAGTTTTTATACCGAATCATTCCGATGGGTTCCAAAAGCCGGAATTGATAAGCCTACCGTATTTTTAGGCTTACTCCTATCCGTCGCAATAGTAGCCTTATCCATAATACAACAACAAAACCCGCATCAGGACATTGTTTTCTTTATAGGAGCATCGGGAATCATATCGCTTGCCCTATTGTATTTTGAAAAAGATAAAGTAGAACTTTACGATTACAGAAATAGGATGATAGCCTCAGGCTGCTCGTTCATACTTGCGGGGTTACTTGCTTCTTCATCCTTATCTGCCGGAGCTTTATTAGTGGTTTTAGGCTTTACTTTTATACTACGATCTGTTGCGGGAGTAAAGCGTTTATTCAACGCAGCGAATTTAACCTGAGAGAATATGTCAATATGTCATATTTTACAAATTAAATAGTATCTTTGCGAATTCAAAAAAGCACTACAGTAGCGAATCATGGAAAAGATTATAGAAGAGAACAAACAGGGAGAAAGTCTTGTTTTAGAGCAAAAAGACGGAAACAGCAAAAAGCTTTTTATAGAAAGCTACGGTTGCCAGATGAACTTTTCTGACAGCGAGATTGTTGCATCCATCCTTGCAAATGAAGGATATAACACCACCCAAAACCTTGAGGAGGCCGATTTGGTATTGGTTAATACCTGCTCCATACGCGATAAGGCAGAACAAACTGTACGTAAAAGACTGGATCAGTACAACGCTATAAAAAAAATAAACCCGGGAATGAAAGTGGGCGTTTTAGGCTGTATGGCCGAACGCTTAAAAAGTAAGTTCCTGGAGGAAGAGAAAATCGTTGATATGGTAGTAGGCCCCGATGCCTACAAAGACCTGCCTAACCTTTTAAAAGAGGTTGAGGAAGGGCGTGATGCCATTAACGTAATCCTTTCTAAAGAGGAAACCTATGGAGACATTGCTCCTGTACGCCTTAACAGCAACGGGGTAACTGCATTTGTTTCTATTACCCGCGGTTGTGATAACATGTGTACATTTTGTGTGGTACCGTTTACGCGCGGACGCGAAAGAAGCCGTGACCCGCAAAGTATTACCGAAGAGATTGCTGCACTATGGGAAAAAGGCTTTAAGGAAGTAACACTACTTGGCCAAAACGTAGACAGCTACCTGTGGTATGGCGGCGGACTTAAAAAAGATTTTGAAAAAGCCAGCGAAATGCAAAAGGCAACAGCTGTAGATTTTGCCCAATTACTGGACATGGTTGCTATACAGTTCCCTAAAATGCGTTTTCGTTTCAGTACTTCAAACCCTCAGGATATGCACCTTGAGGTAATTGAGGTAATGGCTAAACACCATAATATATGTAAGTACATTCACCTACCGGTACAAAGTGGTAGCACACGTGTACTTGAGGCAATGAACCGCCAGCACACCCGTGAAGAATACATGGAGCTTGTGGATAACATTTACCGTATTATCCCTGAAATATCACTTTCTCAGGATATGATTGCCGGTTTCCCAACCGAGACCGAAGAAGATCATCAGGATACATTAAGCCTTATGGAGCATTGTAAATATGACTTCGGGTTTATGTTTGCCTACTCTGAGCGTCCGGGAACACTGGCAGCCAGAAAACTGGAAGATGATATTCCTGCCGAGGTAAAAAACCGTAGACTAACAGAGATTATCAACCTACAGCAAAAAATGGCTTTTGAAAGAACCCAGCGTTTTGTAGGACAAACAGTTGAAGTACTTATTGAAAAAGAATCAAAGCGTTCTAACGAACACTGGAGCGGACGTAATTCACAAAACACCACGGTAGTATTCCCTAAAGAGGGCAACTACAAACCGGGCGACTTTGTAAATGTAAAAATCAGCAATTGTACTTCGGCAACCCTTATTGGTGATGCAGTAGGTTACAGCGACATCATGAATTAAGCATGACGGACATAACTATAACCCAAACCTTAAAGCAAGACGACCTTGCAAAGGCAGGTCTATATAATTTAGTAATTGGAAGAAGTCCGATATTACTTATAATATATGGCACTTTAGCATTAAGTGCAATTATAACATTTGTAAATCCGTTTAATGCCTATAGGGAAACAGAAAACACCAGTTACAATATTTTTGTATATGCAGTAGCAATAATCGCCATACCCTTATTACTTTGGAGAAGCATAAAAAAGGCTTCAAAAAAGGCTTTTGAAAAAAATGCCAGGTTTTACACTAATGTTAGCTACACCTTTACCCATAGCTCATATAAAAGCGAGGGTGATGATTTTAGCACCACATACAAATGGGAAGACCTGTACAAAATAAAAGAAACAAAAAAATGGTTTTTTATATACATAAGTAAAAACCAAGCTGTAATACTAGATAAGTCACAAATTGATTTATTACAACAAACAGAAATGAAAAACATATTCAATTCTGTTCAATCAAAAATCAAAGTGTCACTCATAAAATAAAACGTGACAATGCCTATGGAAAACATACAAGCCATAAAACAACGATTTGAGATTATAGGGAACGACCCTAAACTTAACCGTGCTTTGGAAAAAGCGATACAGGTAGCCCCTACCGATATTTCGGTACTGGTTACAGGAGAAAGCGGTGTAGGTAAGGAAAGTATCCCTAAAATAATACACGCACTCTCTCACAGAAAACACGGCAAGTACATTGCTGTTAACTGTGGTGCGATACCAGAAGGAACTATAGACAGTGAGCTTTTCGGTCACGAAAAAGGAGCCTTTACCGGAGCCACCTCTACCCGCGAAGGGTATTTTGAAGTTGCCGACGGCGGTACTATTTTTCTTGACGAAGTTGGTGAATTGCCTTTAACCACACAGGTAAGACTGCTTCGTGTTCTTGAAAACGGAGAGTTTATAAAAGTAGGTTCGTCTCAGGTACAAAAAACCAATGTGCGTATCGTGGCAGCAACAAACGTAAATATGTTTGAAGCTATTGAGAAAGGAAAATTTAGGGAAGACCTTTACTATCGTTTAAGTACGGTAGAGATTTTACTCCCTCCCCTGCGCGAACGAAAAGAAGATATCCACCTGCTATTCAGGAAGTTTTCTTCTGATTTTGCACACAAATACAAAATGCCTCCTATTAAGCTGGATGACGATGCGGTACAGTTATTGTTGCGCTATCGCTGGAGCGGAAACATCAGGCAGCTACGCAATATTGCAGAACAGATATCAGTACTGGAAACCAATCGTAATATTTCGCTTTCCTCACTGCGTTCATACCTACCGGACATAGGTACTAACCTACCTGCCGTAGTTAGTGAGAAAAAAACAGAAGGCGACTTTAGCAACGAAAGAGAAATACTGTACAAAGTACTGTTTGACATGAAAAGCGATTTAAACGACCTTAAAAAGCTTACCATGGAATTAATGCAAAACGGTAACACCAGTAAAGTACAGGAGTCTAACAAAGGACTTATCCAGAGAATTTACGGTAATAGCCCAGCAGAGGAGAATAGCCATAATTTTGAAGAAAGAATCCGTACAGAGGTCATGCCTTCACAAAACATAAATCATACGACCGAAACGGTAATAAGTCATCATGACGACGACGATGATGACGATGACCATTACCTTTTTGCAGAGACCGTTGAAGAAGAAGAAACACTCCGCTTAGATGAAAAAGAAGTTGAGCTTATAAAAAAGGCACTGGAACGCAACAAAGGAAAACGTAAGGCTGCTGCCGATGAGTTAGGAATATCTGAAAGAACATTATACAGAAAAATCAAGCAATACGACCTTTAATTATTAAAAAGGATAATGAAATATATAAAATACATACTTGTTTTAGTTTTAGCCGCTACGGTAAATAGTTGTGGCGTATATAACTTTACCGGAACAGGTAAAATTGATGCCGAAACTTTTCAGGTAAATTTTTTCCAGAACAATGCCGAGATTATAGAACCGGGTATTGAACGTCAGTTCACAATAAGACTACAGGAACTTATACAGAATCAAACTAACTTAAGTATAACCAATTCAGGAGGTGATTTGGTTTACGAAGGCGAGATTACACAATACCGTATTTCACCAATGACAGCTACTGCCGATCAGCGTGCTGCACAAAACAGGTTAAGTATTACGGTAAACGTAAGGTTTACCAATAAGAAAAACGAAGATGACGATTTTGAAAAACCATTTAGTTTTTACTATGACTTTAGCGGTGATTCGCTACCTACAGGATCGGTACTTACGGCTGCTTTAGACGAAATTTTTGAAAGAATAACACAGGACGTTTTTAACGAGTCGCTGGCAAAATGGTAATTAAATAAAAAGCTCCCTTAAAATAAATACATTTGAATACGAAAGATTTTACATACCTGCTTAATAAACCCTACAGTGTTACAGACAAGCACACCATGGATCTGGAAAGCGTATTATACGAATTTCCGTACCTGCAAAGTGCGCGTGCCATACACTTAAAAGGCCTATACAATCAGGATAGCTTTCGTTATAATATGGAGCTTAAAAAAACAGCGTCGCACACTAACGACCGTTCGGTACTTTTTGACTTTATTACTTCAGAGAATTTCCAGAGCATTCAAAAGGATTTTTTAGAGGAGAAAGAAAAAGCTATTGAAGAAATCACTGTTAAAGATACAGAAACCCTGCAAACAGAAACGGAGGAAACAGAGACTCCTACTCCTCCTGCTAACAGGTTGGAGCGTTCTATAGAACAAACCATAAAAGAGGCAGAAGAAAACAAAAGGAAGGAAGAGGAAATTCACGATATCCCTGCCATAGTAACTTCACCCGTTTTTACCCCTGATGAAGAAAAGGAGGAACAGACGGAGGAACCTCAACAGGATGAAACCGAAAAAAAACTGGAAATAGGCAAACCACTGGAGTTCGAAAAAGCCGAACAACATTCATTTCAGGAATGGCTACAGCTTTCAAAACTCACACCTATAAACCGCGAAACCGAACCGGAAGAAACAACAATTTTAGAACCGGAAAACACAGTTGAAAACGAAAACACCCTAACTGAAGAACCTGAAAAGGAAGAAACAGAAGGTTCGGCTCCAACTTCTTTAGATAAAAAACTGGAACTTATTGACAAGTTTATAGAATCAAACCCTAAAATAGTTCCTACCAAAAATGCCACGCAACCCGTGGCAAGCATAGAAAGAAGTAGCAGTGACAGCTCGCTGCCTATGACTGAAACACTTGCAAGAGTATACCTGGAACAAAAAAAATATCAGAAGGCAATTCAAGCTTATGAAATTTTAATTTTGAAATATCCGGAAAAAAGTGTTTTCTTTGCAGACCGCATAGCGGATATAAAGATCTTACAACAAAATAATAATATAAATAACAATGGTTGACTTTTCAATTTTTCTGGTACTAATTGTAGTAGTAAGTTTCCTTTTGGTTTTAGTAGTTATGGTACAAAACCCTAAAGGAGGAGGATTATCTTCTTCATTCGGAGGAACTCAAATGATGGGTGGTGTTCAAAAGACAACAGACTTTCTTGATAAAAGTACCTGGACTCTTGCCACTGTTCTAATCGCTTTAATTTTATTATCTACTTTAAGTTTCTCTAACGGAACTACAAATAGTATTATTGACGAGAGTGCTGTTCCAACTACAACGGCTCCGGCTGCTACTGAAGAAGCTGCGCCGACCGCTACTGAAACTCCTGCTGCTACAACAGAGGAAGCAACTCAGGAATAGTTTCAACATACAATATAAAAAAAATGCCAGCCTGTCAGTGCTGGCTTTTTTTTTGCCATAAACCTGACAGTTTTATGGATTGGCACAATTTCTGAAAAATTCAAAACAGTTAATTTTAAAAACAATAAACATAAATAGTAATTCATATGGCTTTAAACATTAAACCACTTTCAGATCGAGTTCTGATTGAGCCCGTAGCCGCAGAAACTCAAACTGCTTCAGGTATTTTTATCCCTGACACTGCTAAAGAAAAACCACAAAAAGGTATTGTAGTAGCCGTAGGTAACGGAACTAAAGACCATGACATGACAGTTAAGGTTGGTGATACTGTTTTATACGGTAAATATGCAGGAACTGAACTTAAATTTGAAGGTAAAGATTACCTTATAATGAAAGAAGAAGAGATTTTTGCAGTAATCTAATAAGAGTTTAATATTTTTTAAAAACATATAACCAGAATACAACATGGCAAAAGAGATAAAATTTGATATAGAGGCACGCGACGGTTTAAAGCGTGGTGTTGATGCGTTAGCTAATGCTGTAAAAGTAACATTAGGCCCTAAAGGACGTAACGTAATTATAAGCAAATCATTTGGCGGACCAACCGTAACTAAAGACGGTGTATCTGTAGCTAAAGAAGTTGAACTTGAAGACGCACTTGAAAACATGGGTGCTCAAATGGTGAAAGAAGTTGCTTCTAAAACTAACGACCTTGCAGGTGACGGTACTACAACAGCAACTGTTTTAGCACAGGCTATCGTTAAGGAAGGACTTAAAAACGTAGCTGCGGGCGCTAACCCAATGGACCTTAAAAGAGGTATTGACAAAGCGGTTGAGGCTATTGTAACAAACCTTTCTCAACAAACTAAAGAGGTAGGAAGTACTACAGATAAAATCAAACAGGTTGCTTCTATCTCTGCAAACAACGACGAATCTATAGGTGAGCTTATCGCTACTGCTTTTGGTAAAGTAGGTAAAGAAGGTGTTATTACTGTTGAGGAAGCTAAAGGTACTGATACTTATGTTGATGTAGTTGAAGGTATGCAGTTTGACAGAGGTTACCTATCGGCTTACTTTGTTACCAATTCAGAAAAAATGGAAGCGGAACTGGATAACCCTTACATTTTACTATATGACAAAAAAGTATCTTCAATGAAAGATCTTCTTCCTGTACTTGAGCCGGTAGCTCAGTCTGGAAAACCACTTCTTATCATTGCTGAAGATGTAGATGGTGAAGCTCTTGCTACACTAGTAGTAAACAAATTAAGAGGTGCACTTAAAATTGCTGCTGTTAAAGCTCCTGGCTTTGGTGACAGAAGAAAAGCGCTTCTTGAAGATATCGCTATCCTTACAGGAGGTACTGTGATTGCTGAAGAAAGAGGTTATACTCTTGAAAATGCAACACTTGACATGCTTGGAACTTGTGAAAAAGTAACTATAGATAAAGACAACACTACAGTTGTAAATGGTGCCGGTGATGCAGAAAACATCAAAAACCGAGTTAACCAAATCAAAGCACAAATGGAGTCGACCACTTCAGATTACGACAGAGAGAAACTACAGGAGCGTCTTGCTAAGTTAGCAGGTGGTGTTGCTGTGCTTTATGTTGGTGCTGCAAGTGAAGTGGAAATGAAAGAGAAAAAAGACAGAGTTGATGATGCTTTACACGCAACAAGAGCTGCTGTTGAAGAAGGTATCGTAGCCGGTGGTGGTGTAGCTTTACTTAGAGCTAAAGCTGTACTTGCTAACATTGATGCTGATAATGCTGATGAGGCTACAGGTATCCAAATTGTTTCGCGTGCTGTTGAGGCTCCGCTTAGAACAATTGTTGAAAATGCCGGTCTTGAAGGATCTGTAGTAGTTGCAAAAGTTGCCGAAGGTACTGGTGACTTTGGTTACAATGCTAAAACAGACGAGTATGTAGACATGCTTGGTGCAGGTGTTATTGACCCTAAAAAAGTAACTCGTGTAGCGCTTGAAAATGCTGCTTCGGTTGCAGGTATGATACTTACTACTGAGTGTGCTTTAATCGATATTAAAGAAGAAGGTGCTGCCGGTGGCGGAATGCCAATGGGTGGCGGAATGCCCGGAATGATGTAATAATAAGCATCACAACAATATACAAAGGAGCCCTAGGGCTCCTTTTCTTTTTTAAAATAGTTGAAAAAAACATACTTTAGCAAAACCAAAAAATAATTGCAAAATAACAATCACACCTACATGAAAAAGAAAGTTAAAGTATTACTCTTATGTATTGCACTTGCAAACGGATTAGCCTGTTTTGCACAACAATCCAAAAAAGAAGAGATTGCAAAGAAGTTTGAAGACTACTTCCTCCTTGAGCGCGAAAACATCCATGCGCATTTTGACAAAAATGTTTTTTTAACAGGCGAAAGCGTTTGGTTTAAAGGTTATGTATTTCACAGAAAATACAATATCCCTTTTTTCTCCTGCGTAAATATTTTTGCAAATCTTATTGATGAAAACGGAACTATTTTAGAAACAAAGTTACTTTACGGCAATCTGGGTGACTTTACCGGAAATTTTAAACTTGACAGCAGTTTAAAATCAGGTAAATACTATATTCAGTTTTACACTAACTGGATGAATAACTTTACCGAAGATGAGTCTGCCGTGTACGATATTACCGTTATAAATGAAGAAACAGGTATACCTTCATACCTTACTGAAAATGCAGAAGCAGAAGTAAACATAACACTAAAACCCGAAGGTAATTTTATTAGCGACTGTACAAATACCATAGGAGTACATATAACCGGATGCGACAATACTCCTCTCAATATTGACAGGGCAAAAGTATTAAACGATAAAAAAGAAGAGATAAAAGAAATCCCTTTAAATAAATTAGGTTATGGTAAATTTGATATATCAGCAAATACTACTATAGGCTACACCTTACAAATAGAGCTAAACGGAAAAATATATAGCCAGCCCCTACCCCCTGTTCAGGCTAAAGGAATTGCAATAGATATAAACAGCCATGTAATGGCAGATAAAACCATTATTAAACTTAAAACCAATTCCTTTACTTATAGTGACATTAAAGGTAAAACATACTTTATAGCCATAAATAAGGACAACAGAACATCTATTATTGATTTCTCATTTAACGATAACCAACTTGAGCAAACTATCCTTCTTCAAAACAAAGACCTTTTTGAAGGAGTAAACACACTACGTATTCTTGATAACAACCTTCAAGAAATAGGGCAACGATTATTTTACATACATCCTAAAAATATCGTAAATGCCGATATTAAAAAAACATTTGACGACAACGGAACCGTAGAGTTTAAAGGAAAGATAAACAACGGAAACATGATGAGCCTTAGTGTGTCTGTTATACCGGCAAACACAATAAGTATTTCAGAGAAAGAAGATATTTATGGAGACTTCCTTATTTCTCCATACATTGATGGGCAGGTAAAAACCACCGCAAAACAGTATTTAAGTGACTTATCCAGAACAAGTAAATATGAGCTCGATTTATTCCTTATGAGCCAAACCAGTAAATACAACTGGAACAATATAAAGAGTAATCCTCCAAAACAAAATTATACGTTTGACATAGGCCTTTCGCTAAAAGGTATTATAAACAAAAAAAAGTCATTAAAAGGATACTACGTTCAAATTTCATCTATTAAAGGCTTACTGGACGAAAGAACTTATGTAATAAATAACAATGAATTTTACCTCAACAACATAATTATCCCCGATTCCTGTAATGTAAGTTTCTCTTTGATGAAGCCGGGACAAAAACCCGAAATTTTAAAATTAACACCTACGGTATCAAATAATATAAGACCATTTAACAAACCGTATAAACCTGTTAAGGTTTCGTGTATAAACTACACTACAAGTGCAGATTCGGAAATTGCCCTACCTAAATATGCCTCAAAAAGCGTTATGCTTGAAAACATAACTATTGACGGAGATGCTAAAAAGAAACTAAAATACGCCAGAGGTTCCGGTAACGGCTTACTAAGAGGCTACAAAATTAGCGAAGATGATGCTATTAGCTTTTTCTACCTGCTGGATTTTATAAGATACCATGGTTTTGATGTAACCAAAACCCCAATGGGCGATATTAATATTACCGGAAGAACCGTAAATACTTTTCAAGGACAACCAACAACACCAATGGTTTATATGAACACCTGGCTATTAATGAGCTTTGATGTTCTTGATGGCATTCAGACCTCAGAAGTTGAAGAGCTATATATCAATCAGCATATTGCAGTTCCCGGAGTTGATAATAAAATGGGGATAATCAAAATTTACCTAAAACCGGGAGGAGGGTTTAAATCAAAAAGTAAAAAACCTGAAGCCTCCTTTCTTATAAAAAAAGGATTTGAGGAAAACAGCGAATTCAAAAACTCTGAATACCTTTCAACTTATGATGATATAGGATTCCAAAACTTCGGACTGATAGACTGGCACCCAACCATAATTACAGATGACAAAGGAGAGTTTAGCTTTAGTGTACCTAAACTTTATTCGGGCAGTGTTAAAATACTAATAGAAGGCATAGGCCCTGACGGAAAAATGATTTCAGAAATAAAAACAGTAAACTTATAAAAAAGAAAGGTATCATATTTTGATACCTTTTTTTTATAACTTACAGTCGCCATGAAAAAACACCTTGCAACCATATTAGTCTTCTGTATTCTAACATCATCCACCCTTTACGGACAGGAAAACAAAATACAGGAAATCTCATCAATAGTTAAAAATTACTATTCTCTTGAAAGAGAAAGCATACATGTACATTTTAGCAAAAACACCTTTATTACTAATGAGAGCATATGGTTTAAAGGATATGTATACTATAGTAAAAAAAACACTCCCTTTTTCACTACTACAAACATCTTTGCAGTACTAAAAAATGCTGAAAACAAAACTTTAAACTCTAAGCTACTATATGGCAGCATGGGAAGTTTTGAAGGAAATTTTGAGCTCCCTTCTAATATGGCTTCGGGTAGTTACTATTTACAGTTTTATACTAACTGGATGAATAACTTTAGTGAAGACCAGTCTGCCATATATAAAATTGAAGTAATTAACCCAAACGCTCCGGGGCAAAGCACAACAAACGATGCAGGGGTTGAAATAACAACATACCCTGAAGGAGGAACATTTCTTAAAAACAAAACCAATACGTTGGTAGTATCGGTTAAGGGATGCAAAAATCAGCCCTTACCTGTTACCGAAGTTAATCTTTACAGCAATAATGAAATAATTCAAACCATACCTCTTGACAACAATGGTTACGGAAAGTTTGAATATTATGCAGTTGAAGAAACCACAACAGACTCATTAAAAGTAACTTTTCTTAATAAAACCTATAAAACAGCCCTACCCAAAGCACAAAAAAAAGGGATTACCCTTAAGTTCACTAACAAAACAAGCGGTGATGCCTCGTTGCTTGAATTAAAAACAAATAAAGATACTTACCCTGATATAGAAAACAAACCCTTTTATATACTAATACATAAAGACGATAATGCCTTTTTACTGGAAACTAAGTTCACTGATAACGTTACAGATCAGGAAATGCTAATTGCTGATAATTATTTATTTGACGGACTAAATACAATACGGATAATAGATAGTGATTTAAATGAAGTAGCACAAAGGCTTATATATAAAGATTTTGATAATAATATCACCATAAATATTACTGAAACCAAACAGGAAAATGGCAACATACTATTTACAGCCCAAACTACAGCTAACACTAATTTAAGCATTACTGTACTGCCTTCAAAATCCATAGCTCTAAACAACAATAATATCTTTAATGAATTTTTACTAACCCCTTATATTAAAAACCATCCTGATATAAATATTTCAGATTATTTTAATAATAGTAAAGAACCTAATAAAAACCTCGATCTATACCTAATTTGCAGCAACAGCAAATATGTTTGGGAAACTATGAAAAAAAATCCACCAAAAGAAAACTACACTTTTGACATGGGACTAAAAATAAAAGGAGTTATTAATCAAAAGCTAAAGCGCGGAAAAAAATATTCGATTAAAGTTACTTCATTCGGTACCATTATCGACGAAGAAGCTGAAGTTGTAAACAATAACGAGTTTTATTTTGACAATCTCATATTAGCCGACTCCTGTAAACTTGATTTTGAGCTACTGGAAAACGACAAAAATATAACTCCGAAAATTTACTTAAGAACCCTTAACAACACACCACAGTACAACCATCCATTTACCCCTAATGAAAAGAGATGCATAAATGATATAATTAACGAACCATTTACTGATTTCCCAAACATACAAGAAGACGCTATTAGACTTGAAGATGTTGTTATTGAAGATAAAAGAGAGAAACTTACACATGCAGTAGCATTTGGTAACGGACAGCTAAGAGGCAGAAAAATTACTGAAGCCGAAAGTACAGGCTTCCCTACAGTTCTTGACCTTATTAGATATGAAGGCTTTGAGGTGAGAAACAGACCCGATAGTGCCGTTGCTGTTTACGGACGTTTGAAAAATACATTTGTAAAAGGACTAAAAAACTCACCCGATGTATTTCTGGATGATTACCACCTGGTAAAACTGGATATTTTAAGAGACATATTAACCAGTGAAATAGATGAGTTTTACATCAACAAACACATGTCGGTGCCAACAGTGCAAAACAGAATAGGGATAATAAAAATATACCGTAAAAGAAAGGCTTTCAGTGCGCTCAAAGACAAGCCCGTATTTAATTATGTTTTAGAAAACGGATTTGAAAAAATAAAACCTTTCACAAACACTACATATGTAAATGGTTACCATGGTAGCGGTTTTAATAATTACGGACTGATTCACTGGATACCTACAACAATAAGCGATGAAAATGGAAAATTTAGCTTTAGTATTCCGCAGGCATATAAAGGAGAAGCTAAATTAATTATTGAAGGACTTTCACCCGAAGGCAAAATTATTTCTCAGGTCATCACTATTAATTTACAATAAAAAAGCGGGTTTATAACCCGCTTTTATTAATTGAACAAAACCTGATACTGGGCTATAATAGCCCCCTTACTTCCGGTTTTCTCTCCTCCTAAATTATAAATAGGCCTATTTTGATAAGCAACGGTAAACTTAGATACATTCCCGTCCAATAGCCAGTTAACTCCGGCATCAAAAAAATTCATTGCATCATTAAGTCTGTCATAATCGGCATGCTGTAATGACACATAAGGCATTAAGGTGGTTTGCCCTATAAGGTTATCCTTAAACTTATACCCTGCCTGGGCATAAATTACAGTACCTGTACCATACATAGGGAAACTGTTTCCTCCACCGTTTAGTATTATTGGGTTATCATTTCCGTTAGCCGGATTCATTGCTCCGCCATTACGAATATAGTTTTTTCCAAAGTCATAACTGGTTACATTACCATAAAAGCTTACAGCCTGCCCGCCTGTACCTACAGGAGCATCATAAAACACATCGGCAGCAAAGTGCACCATATCGCTTTTCTCCACATCTCCTGTATTGTTAAGCATCCACATGGCATCCTTTTGATAAATAAAGCCTGCCCCTATATTAAACACCCTCTTTTTACCCTGATATGTTCCGGTTAAGTAAGGCGTCATGTTAGACTCCTGATCCAAAAACTGGTATTGAAAATAACCGTTCCACTGCATTTCAGACGGATCGGTAGAGAAAGTAGTTTCATTCACTACTGCGGGTGAGTTTTTAACCTCCAGCGGATCGGCCATTTGCAGGCGGTAATCCAGCTTACCCAGCTTACCTTTTACAAAAACCGAAAGCTTCCTTAAAAACTGGTCGTTCACATCATTAGTGGTTTGTAAAAACAACGGTGCATCTATCCCCAAAATGGAACCAACGGAAGGCGACGAGAAGCGTGACAACCCACTCCAGCCTGATAAACCTATACCTATGGAAAGCTTGGTTTTATCTACAGCATATTCACCATAAGCATCGTGTACAAAAAAGCCCAGTTTCCTGTCGGATATAGTATTGAAATTATTTTCTCCAAACTGACTGTATGCAAAAACCCTGTCGGTTAGCTGCCCGTACATTTGTACCCTATAACGGCGTATACCTATATCGGTACCGCTACTTTTTTCAACCCCGTTTATGGTAGTACCCGGATTATAATCCATGCTCCTAAGCCAGGCTTGGGTCATAAAGGTAAATTTCACGTAGTTACTTCCGTCTTCATTAAGGTAGAGTTTCCGGTCTTTAAAAAATTCCTGTGCCTGTGTGCTTTCAGTTAAAAATGTTGCCGAGAGCCCTAAAAAGGCCAGCGCATACTTTAGGTTTTTCATAAGGTGATTATGGTTAATAGTAAGTACATGCAATTTAATAATTCCGCCTGTAGGGTACAATCAAACCCATTGCTTTAACTATAAAAAAGCAAATAAATAAGCTGTTTTAATAACAATAGGGCAAAAAAAATCCCGAATTGAATTCGGGATTTACTTTTTAATAGGTTTATCTATTCCATACGGTCATACATACAGCAGGTATGCAGTTTATTAAAATCTTCCTCGGTTGCTTTTACCACTTCGGTATCGTGCCCTGCTTTGGCTACAGCCTTACAAACATCATCAACACTGGCTTTGTTTTCATCCAGTATAAGGTGAAGATCCTGATGGTCTGCATGCCATTCGGCCGACTTAACACCTTTCACACTGAAAGCCGCTTTTTCAATACGCTTTTTACACATATCACAGTTACCGTTTACAGCAACCTCATATTTAGCGTTCTTACTTTTTTTAACGTCTTTATCCTGTGCCTGTGCTGTTAATCCGAATAGAGTTACCAACACTACTAATAATATGTTTTTCATGATTTAATTTTTTGAATGTTAAATATATACTTTTTTTATTATTTGATTTTAAACCTTAGTCCGGCATAGTACATCTGTCCAAAAACCGGAGCATATACAATAGATGTATCAAAATACTGGCCAAAAGGATCATCTGCTCCAACAATAGCCTTATTTTGCCTGTAGTTACCAATATTCTCCCCTCCTACATATACTTCAAACACGCTGGAGAAGGTTCTTGTAACCTGAGCATTCATTAACGAGAAGGCCGGAGCATAATCTCCCATTTGGTATTCAACAGGATTACTACCTGTATATGGCAGGCGTTGTTTACCCATCCAGTTATAAGTAAAGTCAAACTTCCATTGTTTACCGCCTTCGGCAATATGGGTTTCATAAGCTAAGTTGGTAAAGAAACGGTGTTTTGCCTGTAACGGTTTATCCTGTGTACCCGAAAGGTAGTCGGTTTGAATATCGTAGTACTTGTATGCTGTACGGATATTAAAATGACGGGTAATTTCATAGTTCAGCTCTACCTGTAGGCTGTTAGCATACGACTTACCGTCCAGATTATAGAACAACACCTGTTGCGGACTGGCATATAAATCGACTACTGCCTGATTTTGGAAATCGGTTCTGTAAAAATCGACCACAAACTCGGCATTCCTGTTAAACAGTGGGAATCCCTGTACAAAGCTCAAACCGTAGTTCCATGCAATTTCAGGATCCAGCCCATATACCTTACCCCCTGAGTTAAGAATACTCATTACCCTAGAGCTACCAAACAGCGATTGGTTTTCGGCAAAAATATTAGCTGCTCTTTTCCCGCGTCCAAATGATGCTCTTACCGTTGCCTTATCCCACGGATTGTATTTTAAGTGCATTCTTGGCGTTAAAAAAGCCCCTAAACGATTGTGGTAATCAAATCTACCACCGGCAACTATACTAAAGTTACGAGTATTATCGTAAGTATACTCAAAAAAAGCACCTACACTATTATCAATACGACTGTGATCTATAGTATTTACAAATTCGCCATAGTTGTCGTAAGTTACATTAAGACCTGTAGAGAACTTATTAAGGGTATTGCTTAAAATAGAACTGAATATCAAATTAGAGTAAAAACTCTTTTGGTCTATATCATACTGGTTAAACCCAAAGTAAGAGTCCTGGTTATGCCAGTTGAAAGATGTTTGCCACCCAATGCTTTGGTAAGGCATATCGGGGAAAACATACCCCAGTTTGGTAGATATGTCCAGTTTATCGGTATTGATCTCGGCACCCCAGTGATTAGTAGTAAACTTATCGGTGTCAGGATCAAAGTCAACCTCACCGGTTTGTTTCTCATCCCTCATATAACGAAGGTTGATAAAACTAATCCATCCTGTTTCAGGGTTATTGTACTGCCAGCGGTTCATTACATTGATTTGCTTTGCCAGCGGATTATCTAAAAACCCATCATCGTTCATATCGTTTTTGGTCACCCTAGTATTACCGTGTAAAAACAGGCTGCTGCTCCAATGGTCATTCAGCTTTTTATTAAAATGGGTATTCAGCTCAAAACGACCACCCTGCGAACCGTATGCATTTAAAAAGAACGGAATATCCATAGCTGGTTTTAACAGCTCGTAGTTTATCTGTCCTGATATGCTCTCATAACCGTTAATAACAGGCCCCGCCCCTTTGGTTATCTGGATACTCTCTACCCATGTACCCGGTATGAATGATAAACCATACGCCTGTGAGGCACCACGAACCGAAGGAATATTCTCTTCAGAAATTAAAAGGTACGGACTGGTAAGCCCTAGCATTTTAATTTGCCTGTTTCCTGTAAGTGCATCAGAGAAGTTTACATCGATAGAAGGATTGGTCTCAAAACTCTCGGCTATATTACAACAAGCCGCTTTAAGTAACTCACCGGAACTCATAGTAACAACATTAGCTGCCGATGCACTAGTGCGCTTTAGGCTCTTCCTTGTTTTATCTATCACCACATTATCAAGCTTACTACCTTGAGAAGGTTTAAGCGAATGGCTTATAAAATCAGGAGATTCTACAGTAAGCGTATCTGTAATATAACCAATATAGCTTACCAATAATTTTTTGTATTCCGTTTTGTAAGGGATCTCAAAAGTACCGTCAGCATCTGTAGAAGCGCTAACGTTTGTATTAAGCCAGTAAAGGCTGGCTCCCGGTAGCGGCTGGCTGTTTTCATCCAGCACCTTACCGCTTAGCTTATCCTGTGCCTGTACCATAAAGGTGCACAGCAAAGCCGTGTAAAATAATATATTACGCATAAAAATATTTTAATGTTAACGAGTAGTATTCCCCATTACAGGGATATCAAACTGAAAAACATTAAAATCAGGCGTATAGAATGTATTGGCAATAGAGTTTAAATAGCGGGGGCGCGTTCGCCTCGCAGTAAAAGGAAGTATTTACCTGTTTTACAACAGGTGCTTTGTAAGCAACATCAATTGGTTGCCAGGCATCTGTAACATAAAAAGCGCCAAGATCAAGCTGAAGTGATTTTACAAGTATATTATCACTCTTATCATGAGGCTTTACAACGTCATTCTTACAGCATTTTTTACCGGTTTCGGTTTTCATGGCACAACAGCCCTTGTCCTCTTTTTTGGTATTAGCCATGCATGGCTCATCCAGTTTATAGGCTAACTTAACCGATGCTATCTCTCCGTGGCAATAATGTACATTAAGCGCAAACCCCGTGTTAGACATTAACAGGAGTGCCGCCAAAAGTATGTTTATGTGCCTTTTAAGTTTCATTGTGCCACAAATTTATACATTTAATTTTTAAGTGAGACTACCCCACCTCTGTTAAAACTCAAAATGTGGGAATTTTATATTTTTTAACACAAAAAAACATAAGCCAGAATGTTTTAATAAATAATTTTGTATTAAATACTATACACTATGACATTTGAAGAGTTAAAACCGAAAGTTACAGATATACTGCACCATGACAATACTTTAAGAGATGAGAAACTATTACAGCTTTGCCATCTTTTAAAAGATAATATTGATTATTATGACTGGGTAGGCTTTTATTTCAGGAACGGAGATAAGGAAGAGCTTTTACTGGGACCTTATGCCGGCGAACCTACAGATCATACAGTTATTCCTTTTGGTAAAGGTATATGCGGGCAGGTAGCAGTTTCTAACGAAAACTTTGTAGTACCCGATGTAACTGCACAGGACAATTATATTGCCTGTAGTATTACAGTAAAATCAGAAGTGGTGGTTCCGCTTTTTGTAGACGGAAAAAACATAGGCCAGATAGACATTGACTCTAACGTACTGGATGCTTTTAGCGAACTGGATGAGCGTTTTCTGGAATTTGTAAACGAACAGGTAGCCAAGTTATTCTAACTTACTGATTACCTGATACACTACACACCTTTTAAAGTTATTTAGCAAAGTATTGCGGATATTAAAATATTGATTACCTTTGCACCCAATCGGGATAGGCCCGTTACATAAAAATTATTTAAACAAATATTGGCATGTACTTAACTAAAGAAGTAAAAGAGCAAATCTTTACAAAACACGGTAAATCTGCAACTGATACAGGAACTGCAGAAGGACAGATTGCGTTATTCACATTCAGAATTAACCACTTAACTGAGCACTTAAAAAAGAATCGTCACGATTTTAACACTGAGCGTTCTCTTGTTAAGCTGGTAGGTAAAAGAAGAAGTCTTCTGGATTACCTTAAGAAGAAAGAGATTAACAGATACCGTGAGATTATCAAAGAATTAAACATCAGAAAATAATCGAGATGAAAAGAGGCGCCTGCGCGCCTCTTTTTGTTTTTATATATTTTGCATAAAAAAAGTTTTGGTTTTTCATTGGGGTTTAAACAACTACACACAACAACTACACAACTACAACGTACCCATTGTTTAATCAAAGAAATGGATTTATGATTCCAAATGTAACAAGAGAAATTATCGATCTTGGAGATGGAAGAAGCATCTCGATCGAAACGGGGAAACTAGCAAAACAGGCAGATGGTTCTGTAGTAGTACAAATGGGCAATGCCATGCTGCTAGCAACTGTAGTTTCCGCAAAAACTGCCGCTCCGGGCATTGACTTTTTACCGTTAACGGTAGATTATCGTGAAAAATTTGCGGCCGCGGGTCGTTTTCCGGGCGGATTCTTTAAACGTGAAGCAAGACCAAGTGACGCAGAAGTATTAACCATGAGGTTAGTAGACCGTGTACTTCGTCCGCTTTTCCCGGATGATTACCACGCTGAAACGCAGGTAATGATCCAACTTATGTCTCACGACGAAAACGTAATGCCTGATGCACTTGCAGGTCTTGCAGCTTCTGCTGCACTTGCAGTTTCAGACGTACCTTTCCACACACTTATCTCAGAAGTTCGTGTAGCACGTGTAGACGGTAAATTTATCATTAACCCTAGCAGAGAGCAACTGGAGCAGTCTGACATCGATATGATGATTGGTGCTTCAAGCGACTCTATTGCCATGGTTGAAGGTGAAATGAAAGAGATATCTGAAAAAGAAATGGTTGAGGCAATTAAATTTGCTCACGAAGCCATTAAAGCTCAGATTGCTGCCCAGGAAAAACTTAAAGCTGCCATTGGTAAAGAAATCAGAACTTACGAAGAGGAAGCTACTGATGCCGATGTTGAGAAAAAAGTATACGACCTTTCATACGACAAGTATTTTGCTGTTGCTCAGGAAAGTTCTTCTAAACAGGAGCGTTCTGAGAAATTCAGCGCTATCAAAGAAGAGATTCTTGCTGCCTTTACAGAAGAGGAGCAGGTTGAACTTGCCGACCTGATTAGCAAATACATCTACAAGTCGCAAAAAGAAGCTGTAAGAAACGTAATCCTTGACTTAGGCGTACGTCTTGACGGAAGAAAAACAAACGAGATACGCCCTATTTGGTGTGAAGTAGATTACCTACCTTCAACACACGGATCGGCTATATTCACAAGAGGTGAAACTCAGGCACTGGCAACAGTAACCCTAGGTACATCACGTGAGGCTAACGTTATCGACCTACCGTCTGAGCAGGGAGAAGAGAACTTCTACCTACACTACAACTTCCCTCCGTTCTCTACCGGTGAAGCAAAACCGCTAAGAGGAACTTCAAGAAGAGAAGTTGGTCACGGTAACCTTGCACAACGTGCACTAAAAAACATGCTTACAGACGAGAACCCATACACTGTTCGTGTAGTATCTGAAGTACTTGAATCTAACGGTTCATCTTCTATGGCTACTGTATGTGCAGGTACACTTGCTCTTATGGATGCAGGTGTTAAAATTGCAAAACCGGTATCTGGTATTGCAATGGGATTAATCTCAGACGATAAAACAGGCAGATGGGCTGTACTTTCAGACATCCTTGGTGATGAAGATCACTTAGGTGACATGGACTTTAAAGTTACAGGTACTGCCGATGGTATTACTGCATGCCAAATGGATATCAAGATTGAAGGACTTAACTACGAAATCATGGAGCAGGCGCTTGAGCAGGCACGTGAAGGTCGTCTTCATATCCTTGGTAAACTTACTGAAGTTATTAGCCAGCCAAGAGAAACTGTTAAGAAACACGCTCCTAAAATTGTTAAGGTTACTATACCTGGTGCATTTATTGGTGCTCTTATCGGTCCTGGCGGAAAAGTTATCCAGGAACTTCAAAAAGCTACAGGTACAACTATCGTTATTAACGAGGTTGATGAGCAGGGTGAAGTTGAAATTCTTGGTACTGATCCAGACGGAATGCAGGCTGTACTTAGCAAAATCGACTCTATTATATTCAAACCACAGGTGGGCGAAACTTACAGCGTAAAAGTTGTAAAAATGCTTGACTTTGGTGCAGTAGTAGAGTACGTTCAGGCTCCGGGTAACGAAGTACTGTTACACGTATCTGAACTGGCATGGGAACGTACAGAAAATGTTTCTGACGTTGTTAATATGGGTGACGTATTTGATGTAAAATACATCGGTATCGATCCTAAAACCAGAAAAGAGAAAGTTTCAAGAAAAGCATTATTACCAAGACCTCCTAGAGATGAGAATCGTCCGCCAAGAGACGAGAACCGTGCTCCAAGAGAGAACAGAGGACCTCGCCCTAACAGGGACAATAACAACAGAGGACCTAGAAATAATGACAAAGACGGTAATAAGGAAGGTTAATATTTTATAAGGTTAATTCATAAAAACCCTGCTGTATAGCAGGGTTTTTTATTTAACTTAGCACTTTGTTTTTACAATATGTCATCAAAAAAAGCAGCAGCCACAAGGCTTAACATACTACAAAAAGCATTTGAGCTGGTTTACCAAAACGGTTACCGTACCACCAGTGTAGACGAGATTATCGCTACCACACAGGTTACCAAAGGCGCTTTTTTTTATCATTTTAAAAATAAAGATGAAATGGGTCTTGCCATGATAAACGAGGTTATGCAACCCGGCATGCACAAATCGCTAATAGAAGCACTACCTAACAACGGCAATCCTGTTGAGGAGATTTATAATATGATGGAATCCCTCCTGCTTAAAGACCCCTTCTTTACAATTAAATACGGTTGTCCGGCAATAAACATGGTGGAAGAAATGGCATCATATAGCGAGGCTTTCAATAAAGCACTTTCCCAACTGGTTGTACAATGGGAAGAAGCCATTACCACTACACTTGAAAACGGAAAAGCTACCGGAAAGATAAACCAAGATACCAATCCAAAAGAAGTAGCACAATATATAATATCAGGCTACGGAGGAATAAGAAACCTTGGAAAAATCCACGGAAAACCAAGCTACATAAGCTATTTATCCCAATTCAAAAACTACCTCAACACCTTGAAATAATTTTTTTATCAAAAAACATACTAATTAGTATGTTTTTATTATTTTTGTCCTGTCAATCATCAATCAAAACACAGTTATGTATTCATTTTTACTCCCTGCCCACTCGGTTTTCAGGTGGGCTGTGGTTTTTAGTCTAACCTATGCAATAATTATTTCGGCAAAAGGTTACTTCGGTAAAACCGCTTTCACCAAAACCAACAACGCCATAAGACACTGGACAGCAACCATTGCACACATACAGCTTATTACCGGAATAATACTGTATGTAAAAAGTCCGTTTGTAAAACAGTTTTTCGCTACAGCAAACAACACAGGTGAAACCCTGTTCTTTGGGATCATTCACATATTGCTAATGTTATTAGCAATTGTTTTAATCACTATAGGTTCGGCAAAATCAAAAAGAGAAAAAACAGACCAAGCAAAATTCAAAACCATGCTGATATGGTTTAGTCTTGCCGCTCTGCTAATATTATTAGCAATACCCTGGCCGTTCTCACCTCTTGCTAACCGACCTCTAATCCGCTTTTAATTATGAAAAAACTGTTTAAAACCAATGTAGGGAGACTACGACTAATAGGTTTCCTGGAAGGCACATCATTACTAGTATTACTGTTTGTCGCTACCCCCTTAAAACACTTTTACGGTTACCCCCACCTTTCAACCACACTGGGAACCATACATGGAGCATTGTTCCTTTTATTTGTATTCAACACCTTAAGTGTAGGAGTAGAACAACAATGGCAGTTTAAAGTCACTACCTGGAAAGTTCTGCTTGCCTGTATCATTCCGTTTGGCACATTTTACATCGACAAAACTATCCTCAAAAAAATCGAATTATAATTTTATAAAAGCCCTGCTAAATAGCAGGGCTTTTTATTGTCTATAAATAAATCCTAAACTCAAACTATGCGACCCCAAACCGGAAGGAACATAATTTGTAAATAATTTATAGGGTGTAAAATTATACTTTACCTGAAAACCGGTGTTTTTATACCAAAACCTCACTCCCTGTCCCAAATGAAAAGCACTAAAACCCTTACTGTAACCTGTAACCATATCACCATTTTGAAAGTTCTCATCAATACCCTCTTCACGCGGAGCGTTATACAGTAAAAAAGCATACCCTAACGAAGACTCCCACTCTAACGCAAAGTTTTGATTGCGCATTACATAGAGCTTATTCATACGAACACCAACCATACCCGAAACTTCCTGCAATTTTACACTATACTCTCTATTATTAAGTTTATAAATAAACACTTCACGATTTAAGGGAGTAAAGAGAGAAAAACCTATATCATATACTTCATTAGCCCTTTTAGTACGATACCATAATCCAAATTCAGGCGACACACCATACCTGTTACCGTTACCTATAGGAATCCTTAACCCAGCCTCTCCAAAAAAACGTTCATAAACAGTATCTTTAACAACTTCAACCTGTGCAGTGGCATAAAAGGTCAAAAGCAATATCTTTAAAAACATAACCTTCTTCATATTACCAGTTTATTAAAGGCAAAGACCTCTTTGCATTAATATTCCAAAATCCAAATTGCAAACCTTTAGTATGAGTAGTTTTATTAAACAATCCTATCTGTAAACCATGAAGTACCTCCGAATTATTAAGAAGTCCAAGCTGTACACCACGAAATTCCACACCTGCATTATTAAATATAGCTATCTGTAGTCCGCTGCCTTTCTGGGTATCATTTTTAAGCCCGGCAATATGAAGTCCATTCATCTCAAGAGAATAATTATAAAAAGCCGTTAGGGTAAGCCCGTTTGAAGCACAGGTGATATTATAAAGTGAGACACCCATACCGTTTTGTTTCACATTACCCAAAAAGCCTCCAATAGACAAATGAAGCCCGTTTTGCACCAGTCTGACTTCCAGACTGATATCAATACGTTTTTGGGGATCTATATAAAGAAGCAAAAGAGGAGATACAGGATTTATTTCAATATTAAGTCCGTTAATATGTTTAGGAATTTCCAAATCATAATCGTAATGCCATACCCCTAAAACCATTCCGTTTACGGTTTTCACATTAGCAGAAATCGGAGCAAAACTAAATATCTGTGTTTTGTATTCCTGTTGGGAAACACTCTTAACATAACAAAGTAATAAAAGCAAAACAAACAACCTGATTTTCATAATAAGCTGATTTAAAGTTCATCTCAAAACTATTGCGTATATTGCAATTAACTTTGCGGTAATAAATTAAAAAGCAAATCAATTTTGCGTTTTTCACAAATGAACAATCAGGATAAACTTTAAAAACCATAAGGCAGCACAGCCAGTCGGCATCACTTATAGATGAGATAGCTGCTATACTCAATATTAGCTATGACGCTGCACACAGGAGAATATCCCAAAAAAGCAAGTTTAGCATAGACGAAACAATAACACTGTGCAGTCATTATACCATATCAATGGATACCCTGTTTAGCAATAGCAATAAGGTCGTTGTGGAAAAAACCGCCGAAATAAAAAACATGGCAAACCTAACCGACTACTTTAAAGACTCGGCACAAAAACTGGAAGCTTACAAAAACTACCCTGATTCGGTTATGTACTATTCAGCAAAGGATATCCCGTTATTCCACACCATAAGCGGAACATTACTCTCCAAGTTTAAGCTCTATGTATGGCTTGATCTTCTTAGCGGACAGCAACATGAAAAGTTTGAGAATTTTACCGTTAGCGGTTCGTTGCTGGAACACAGCCAAAAGCTTAACAACGTATACAAAAATGTAGAGGTAAAAGAGATTTGGAATGATACTACCATAAACAGTACCATACAACAGATATATTACTTTTTCCAGTCGGGGCTACTAACACTGGCTAACGCCATGCTTATTTGTAACGACCTTAAAGCCATACTTAATGAAGTAGAACTTAAATGTTCCAAAAACGATTCGGGCTATCATTTATATTACAACGAACTGCTTTTATTAAACAACAACGTACTGTTATCATCGGTAAAACAAAAATCATTATTTATTCCCTATACCATGTTAGGATACTTTATTACAGGAGATAATGATACCTGTCAAAGCACAGAAGACTATTTTAACTATCAAATCAAAAATTCAAAGTCACTTAACCTGTCGGGTACACGCGACCGTAAACTATTCTTTAACCGGATGCACCAAAAAATAGATTTTTACATTCAGCGTATGAACAGCGAACTGGATTACAACTTTTAAAACACATAACCATGCAAACCGATTTAACTTACAGGGAAGCATTAATTACCGATATTCCTCAAATACAATACGTAAGGCATGCTGTTAAGGAGAACACTCTCTCTAACCCCGAACTGGTTAAAGACAGCGATGTGGAAGATTATATCACCCGTCGCGGCAAAGGCTGGGTTGCCATAGCAAACAATACTATTGTTGGATTTGCTATAGTAAGCACGGCAGATAATAACGTATGGGCATTATTCATTTTACCAGAGTTTGAAAACAAAGGTATAGGCAAAACCCTCCATAATATTATGATGGACTGGTATTTTTCACAAACACAGGAAACCATTTGGCTTAGTACCGGCACAGGCACACGTGCCGAAACATTTTATCGTCTTAAAGGATGGGAAGATGCCGGGGCTTATGGCACTCAGGAAATTAAATTTATAATGACTCATAACAAATGGAAAAAAACACAGTAA
Organism: Flavobacterium rakeshii; assembly: GCF_009741375.1. Lineage (GTDB taxonomy): Bacteria > Bacteroidota > Bacteroidia > Flavobacteriales > Flavobacteriaceae > Flavobacterium > Flavobacterium rakeshii. Next base: position 11,941 of record NZ_WOWP01000022.1, on the reverse strand, counting down.
TCATAAACTAAAAATCCCTGCTATGCAGGGATTTTTAGTTTATGATCTAGAAATTCACTTTCTCTAATCGTAATTCGGTAGCTTTTGTCTCCTCGTCAAAATTTTCAACCAGTAACATATATCCTTTTTTGGCACTGGTAGCAAAAATAGTACTGGTCTCAGTCTTCAGATTAAGAGTCTGCCTTTTAAACTCACCATCTGAATAGGATATAATACCATATAAGGTTGTTTTCTTTCTGTTTTTAGAGTTTTTCTCATTATCATTAAGAAAGAAAAGATACTCATCATCTCCCAAATCCTGATAATCCATAAAGTCAAACAATCCATATCTCTTTATAGTAGACGAATATGCATTGGTATTAGAAAATTTATTTCTGAACTTCTCAATTTCAAAACACTGAGAAACAGAAAAATCTTCGGCAAGTTCAAACAAATACATGTTATTGGTAATAATTGGTTTATTCAAAAAGGTTTCGCCAACTGCTATAACCTTACCGTTATCAAGCATAAGCATATTGTGTATATACATTTTGCCTTCTTTTTTTACTACCCCATTTTTATTTATTGTTATACTCTTATTATTCAGTAAATTCTCCCACAGCAAATATTTCTTATCCAAAAGCTCACCTGTCTCCTTGTCAAAAACGAACTTATAAAGCCCTTTGCCTTTCGAATCATGAACAAACCCTTCTTTAGTTTTTTCAGACATGTTGCCCATCACATAAATCCTGTCATCCTTTATAGCGCAGTCTACCACTCTATATGTATAGTCATCTTTAGGGAAAGGCACTTCTTTTATCAGATTACCATTTTCTGAATTTATGAAAGTAACAGATAACTCATTAAGATACTTAGAAACATTGCCATTTTTTAAATAATGATTAAGCATCACAATTACTTCATTATCTGAATTAAGATAGCTTAAGCTAGTCAGCTTTTTTGCTTTTATCTGATCGTACTTAAAAGTCCACAATTCATTGAGTTCATCATCATAACGCACTATTCTCCTATCTGTAACCCCCTGTTTTTTATTCATTGTTTTAGAGTGAGCCATAAGCCCTACCCCGTTATAAAAGGTTATTTCTTCAGACTGGTTACTCGCAACATTGGAATGCTTACGATCAAATTCAGGGTTTTTAACCAAGGTATTTTTGTTATATATAAAAGGGTCACTTAACTCATTTGATGCAATATCAAGTATTCTATATCTTTTAAAATATTCTTCTCCCGCTATATCGTCTGCAAATCCAATAAGCAACTTACGTCCTTCCAGAACCACTTCAACATTAATTTTTTTAGCTGTAAAAAACCATGACTCATATTTCATTTCAGTAATAAAGCCATTAGTAACCTTAGTAAGATTCTCATCAAGAAGTATATACTCTAACTGATAGGTTTCCTTTGCCACTTTATCTGTTTCATAAAGCAGGAAATACCCCCTGGTATTGTTGTGCTTATCTTTAATTTCAGCAGATGAATAAAACTTTCCTCGTGATAACTTACCCAAATCGGCAACCTGTCCGTATGTAAGCGATAAAACAAAAAACAAAATCAGTAAAAAACGATATTTCATGTTTAGGATTTAAAATTGTTTATAATAGTTTCCAAATCGGTCATTTTTATATTGCTTATAAAGCTAATAAACCTGTTAAGGCTTTTGGTGTTATTCAGGTTGTCATGTTTAGGCACATACCTGTTTATGGTATAATTTTTTCGGGAATCATATATCTTAACAAGATTAAGATATATGATGTTTTTAAGCACAGGATCTTCCGGCTCATGCTTATACAACTTCAACGCCTCATATAGTGATATACCATAATCCTGCGCCGAAAACATATTGAAAAGATTTTGATATACACTGTTCCTTTTTATTTCTTCAAAACCTGTAGAACTAGCTGTACTGCTTTCAAGAAACTTGTTATCAAGATAATCTTTAATAAGCGTTATACGTGTAGAGCAATCAGGATGCGACTTGAGTGAATCAGTATTAAACCTTTCATCTTTTGTATAGGTTTGAAATAAACTTTCTTCCTGTTCAAAATAGCGTTGTTTAACTACAAAACCTCCCTTTTCAAAAATCTTTTTATAATCCTCCACAACAAGGGAGTCTTTCTCAGTATCTGATACATCAAGCTTTTGAAGTAAGGATATAGCTGCCGCAGGGCTGCGCTTGGTTTGCCTGTAAAAAACCAAACCTATGGAGTCGGCCTCAATCTCCTTTTCCCTTCGTTCACTATAACTCTGATAGCGTATGTTTTTAAGTAAATTAGTCGCCATAGAGGCTTTACCATATTTTTGTTTTTTTATCTCTTTAGTCTTCTTAATCATTTCTTCAGAAGTGGACAAACGGGCATAAGCTTCTACATCCTTCTTTAAATGATCCAGAAACTGGTGCCCTATTTCATGACAAATCACAAAAACCAATTCATCTTCGTTATCAACAGCAAGAAAAAGTCCGTAGTTAACCACAACTGTACCATCGCCGGTATTATAAGCATTAACCTGAGAGTCTTTTGATAACAGTATACGGTATATATCCTTATCAATACTGTTACTTGTAAGTATTTCATTCATAAGGCTATTCAGGTAGCCATTAATATCACCGTCACAAATAAAATTATTATCATCAATCTTTTCTATAAAGTCTTCCTGTAAACCTCCATATATCTCTTTGATGATATTTTTTTGTGCAGATGTTTCATACTCCCTGCTATTATTGATATTCTTAAACTTTTTTACATACTCAACTTTAAGCTTGGTAGCACAGTTGCGAGATAAAGTATCAAGAGGTGAAAATGAAGTTTGCCCTTCAGCATAAAAAAAAGAAAAGAAAAATAAGAGTAGTAAACTGTGTTTCATAATGGTAAGGCTATAATAAAGCCTTCAAAAATACATTTTTTAACATAACAAAATAACTATAAATCAAAAAAAATGTTAAAAAATACATTACGAAAATAAAAAAAGAAAAAGCAGCCCTCTTGCCAGATAAAAATTATTGCCCGAAATTTAGATTCGCAAAAGAAACCAAAACCTTATATGGCAGATACAGCTCAATTTCTAGATACCATCACTAAAGGATATAGCACAAAAGGCGACGCTATTACACTGGGAACAGCCATGCTTAACGGCGAACCTGTAGAGGGAGCTTATGTAAATGTTCCGTTAAAAACTCTAAACAGGCACGGGCTTATTGCCGGAGCTACCGGTACTGGTAAAACCAAAACCCTTCAAATCCTGTCAGAACACCTTTCTAACAACGGTATCCCTGTATTAATGATGGATATAAAAGGAGACCTTAGCGGTATTGCCAAACCGGGGGAAGAAAAAAGCTTTATTACCGAAAGACATGCTAAAATAGGTTTGCCGTATGAAGCCAAAGGTTTCCCTGTTGAACTGATGAGTCTTTCCAAACAACATGGTGTAAGACTTAGATCAACGGTTTCAGAATTCGGTCCGGTTTTATTCTCCAGGGTTCTGGATCTTAACGATACCCAAACCGGGATTATGAGTGTTATCTTTAAATACTGTGACGATAACAACATGCCTTTACTGGATTTAAAGGACATTAAAAAAGTACTGCAATACATTACCGACGAAGGTAAAGAGGAGATTGAAAAGGAGTACGGGCGAATATCTACCGCTTCTACAGGAGCAATACTCCGCAAAATAATTGAACTGGAACAGCAGGATGCCAACCTGTTTTTTGGCGAACTATCCTTTGAGATTGACGACCTTATGCGCATAGACAGCGAAGGCAAAGGCTATGTAAACATTATGAGGTTAACCGATATTCAGGACAAACCGAAACTGTTCTCAACCTTTATGCTCTCGTTACTGGCAGAGATATACAACCAGATGCCCGAAAAAGGCGATGCCGACAGACCTGAACTGGTAATTTTTATAGACGAAGCACACCTTATTTTTGACGAAGCCAGTAAAACACTACTGGATCAAATAGAGACTATAGTAAAACTTATCCGTTCTAAAGGTGTAGGACTATTTTTTGTAACCCAAAACCCTACCGATGTTCCAAACGGAGTATTGAGTCAGCTTGGATTAAAGGTACAGCACGCCCTTCGTGCCTTTACCGCTACCGACCGTAAAGCCATTAAACTAACGGCCGAGAACTACCCTATCTCTGATTTTTATGATACCGATGAAGTAATCACCCAACTGGGTACCGGAGAAGCACTCATAACAGCACTTAACGAAAAGGGGATCCCTACCCCGCTTGCCGCCACTATGCTGCGCGCTCCTATGAGCCGAATGGACATCCTTACAGAACAGGAAATAAGCGAAATAAACAACAGTTCAAAGCTGGTTAAAAAATATGCCGAGGAAATAGACCGCGAAAGCGCCTGTGAGATACTTACCAAAAAAATAGAGGTAATCACCGCACAACAACAGCAGGAAGAACAGCAAAAAGCCGAAGAGAAAGCCCGTAAGCAAACCACCCGAAGCTCCCGAACGACTTCTACAAGCAGCACACTGGAGAAACAGATTATCAAAACAGTTACCAGTGCTACTTTTATTAGAGGAGTTTTTGGGGTATTGAATAAAATGTTCAAATAAAAAACAACACAAAACCTTAACAATAAGCTAATTAAAAATAATTTCAAATTTTCTGTAACTTTTTTGCAACTCGTTACGTATAACTATCTCAACACATAACTCAGAGGAGATTTTAGATGAGACAGCTTAAGATTACCAAGCAGGTTACCAACAGGGAAACTGCTTCATTAGACAAGTACCTACAGGAGATTGGAAAAGTAGATTTAATCACTGCAGATGAGGAGGTAGAGTTAGCACAACGTATTAAAGCCGGAGACCAGAGAGCACTTGAAAAACTTACAAAAGCCAACCTGCGTTTCGTTGTATCGGTTGCAAAACAATATCAAAATCAGGGATTAACACTTCCCGATTTAATTAACGAAGGAAATTTAGGACTTATTAAAGCTGCACAGCGTTTTGACGAAACCCGTGGTTTTAAATTCATTTCATATGCCGTATGGTGGATTCGTCAGTCTATATTACAGGCACTTGCAGAACAGTCCCGTATTGTTCGTTTACCACTTAACAAAATTGGTTCCATAAACAAGATCAATAAAATGTATGCTTTGCTTGAGCAAAGTAATGAGCGTGCCCCTTCTGCCGAAGAGATCGCTAAAGAACTTGATATGACAGTAAATGACGTAAAAGAGAGTATGAAAAACTCAGGTCGTCACCTGTCTATGGATGCACCACTTGTTGAAGGTGAAGACTCTAACTTATACGACGTTCTTCGTTCGGGAGAATCTCCAAATCCTGACCGTGAGCTTATTCACGAATCACTTCGCACAGAGATTGAAAGGGCTCTTGAAACCCTTACTCCGCGTGAAGCCGATGTGGTACGCCTTTATTTTGGCCTGGGTGACCAGCACCCTATGACACTTGAAGAAATTGGTGAAACTTTTGACCTTACCCGTGAGCGTGTACGCCAAATTAAGGAGAAGGCTATCAGAAGATTAAAACATACTTCAAGAAGTAAAATCCTTAAAACATATTTAGGATAATCGTAAAAAGCCAAAAAAGAGCTTCCAAAATTCGCTTTTTTAGATTAAATTTGTATTTTGGCACTCCAAAATTTTGACTTTCAACACGAATAAAAATATTTAAGACACTTACAGTTCAATAACTGTTCGTTTTTTGATTGATGATTGAACTCCGGCTGATTACCGGAGTTTTTTTTTTACACATACTTTAAATTTCCTCCATAAAAATTATCATTTATCCACAATAACATGACTTTGCAAAGGTTAAGCTACGCATTTTAAAAACTTTGCGCTTATATTTGCATAAATTCATACTCTAACAATAATGAAAAATACATTAATCGCACCATCTGTGCTTTCGGCTGATTTTGCCAACCTGCAACGTGATATCGAAATGATTAACAACAGTGATGCCGACTGGTTTCACATAGACATTATGGATGGCGTTTTTGTGCCTAACATTTCTTTTGGTATGCCGGTTTTAGAGGCTATTACACGCCATGCTAAAAAAACTATAGATGTGCACCTTATGATTGTAAACCCAGACCAGTACATTAAAACATTTGCTGCTCTTGGTGCTACAAACCTAACTGTTCATTATGAAGCATGTACTCACCTGCACCGTACCCTACAGGCAATTAAAGCCGAAGGTATGAAAGCTGGTATTGCTATAAACCCACACACTAACGTAGCGCTTTTAGAAGATGTTATTAAAGACACTGATGTGGTTTGTATGATGAGCGTTAACCCTGGTTTTGGCGGACAGTCTTTCATTGAAAACACGTACAGCAAAATCAAACAGCTTAAAGAAATTATTGTAAAACACAATGCTCCTACCCTTATTGAGGTTGATGGTGGTGTAAACGATAAAAATGCTAAGTTACTTGTTGAAGCTGGTGCTGATGTACTTGTTGCCGGAAACTTTGTATTTAAATCGGATAACCCTACGCAAACTATTGCCGACCTTAAAAAGCTTACATCGTTTTAATTTAATTACATATATACACTAATCTCAAAACCGCATCTATGAGACAGTATCTATTAACCATCCTGATGGTATCGGGGGTGGCATCGTTTGCCCAAAAAACACCCTATACCACCTCAGGCAAAAAAGTAACGGTATACAATACCGTTAAGGAAACAAACCAAAGATTAACACCGGCACAGGGTACACTTTCGTTTAGCGAAAAGAAACAACCGCTGGAAACAGAAGTATCTGTATTTGTAGATCCAACCCACACTTTTCAAAGCGTAATGGGTTTTGGTGGCGCTATTACCGATGCATCTGCCGAAGTATTTGCCAAACTGCCTAAAGACACGCAAAAACAGCTTCTTGAAGCCTATTACGACAAAGAGAAAGGTATTGGGTACAATCTTGCCCGTACTACCATTCACAGCTGTGATTTTGCCAGCGAAAGCTACACTTACGTGAAAGAAGGCGACAAGGAACTGAAGTCTTTCAACATAAGCCACGATAAAAAATATCGTATTCCGCTTATCAAAAAGGCTATTGAAGCTGCCGGAGGTGAACTTACACTTTACGCTTCTCCATGGAGTCCTCCAGCTTTTATGAAAAGTAACGGCAGTATGCTAAAAGGCGGGAAGTTATTACCGGAATTCTATCAAAGCTGGGCTACTTACTACACTAAATTTATCGCTGCTTACGAGAAAGAAGGAATCCCTGTTTGGGGTATTACTATCCAAAACGAGCCTATGGCAACCCAAAAATGGGAGTCTTGTATTTACACAGGAGAAGAAGAACGCGATTTCCTTAAAAACTATTTAGGCCCTACAATGCATAAAGCAGGCTATGCCGACAAAAAAATCATTGCATGGGACCACAACCGCGATATGCTGTTCCAAAGAGCTGCAACGGTACTTAATGACCCTGAGGCTGCAAAATACCTTTGGGGTGTAGGCTACCACTGGTATGAAACATGGAATGGTGGTTCGCAAATGTTCAATAACCTGAAACTGGTTCACGAAACTTTCCCTGAAACCAACCTTATTTTCACCGAAGGCTGCAAAGAGCAGTTTAAACTGGAAAAAATAAACGACTGGAAACTGGGAGAATTATACGGACACAACCTTATCAATGACTTTAACAGTGGCACAACAGCATGGACAGACTGGAACATTCTTCTTGATGAAACAGGAGGACCTAACCACGTTATGAACCTATGCTTTGCACCTGTACACGCAAATACCAAAACAGGTGAGCTAATGTTTACCAATGAATATTACTATATAGGTCACTTCTCAAAATTCGTTCAAAAAGGTGCTAAAAGGATTGCCTGCTCTACAAGTCGTAGTGCTATAGAGGCTACCGCTTTCCTTAACCCTGACGGAAAAACTGTGGTAATCGTAATGAACCGCGGTGAAGAGAAGGTAAACTATTTCCTTTGGATAAACGGTCAGGCTACAGAAGTTGAAAGTGCTCCGCATTCAATGCAAACACTGGTTTTCTAAACCCTGAATACAAAATATAAAAAAAGTCTCCCGTTGGGAGGCTTTTTTCGTTTATAACAGCTGTGTCTTAAATCCCCCCTTATAATGACGTTTAAACGTTCCTTTAGCAATAACACTACATCCTAACTTTGTAATATCAAAAATGATTAACTTTTAAACACTCATAATTATTATATCGTTTTCACAAACTGCAATAAACTAATATTCATAACTTTATAAAACTAACTACAAATCAACCAAGATGAAAAATCTGATTAAAGTACAGGCACTTAACATTGATTTGGCCACTTTATTACTAAGGCTGATCTTCGGCGGAATGTTTGTTTATTACGGTTATATGAAAGCAGCAAACTATGAGGCATTTGCACCAATGTTTCAGGATTTTATAGGAATAGGCGCAAAACTGTCTTTTAACCTGGTAATTTTTGCCGAACTGGTATGCGGTTTCTTTATCCTTATTGGGCTATTAACCCGTTTTTCGGTAATACCGGTATTCATAACTATGATAATTGCATTTTTTGTAGCACATGCCGGTGACGGATTTAATGACAAAGCCATCGCCTTTGTATATATGTTACTATGTATAGTGATTTTCATTCTCGGTAGTGGAAAGTATTCGGCCGATGCCGTTCTTTTTGGTAAAGATTCAAACCCTTCAGATGAATAACAATTAATCAATTATAAACTTAAAATCAGCTATGAGAAAACTAAAGCTTCAGGTACAAATGTCTATTGACGGATATATTGCCGGTCCAAACGGTGAAATGGACTGGATGATTTGGAACTGGGATAAGGAACTTAAAGATTATGTTACCGCCCTAACAAAACCTGTTGACACTATTGTACTGGGCAGGAAGCTTGCCGAGGGTTTTATTGCACACTGGGAAAGCCAATACAACAACCCTGAAACGAGAGAAGAAACTCGTGATTTTCACCAAATCCCTAAAGTAGTATTTACCAACACCATTAAGGATAACCCGTGGAATAACACATCTCTGGCTCACAACCTTACCGATGATATTAAAAAATTAAAAGAATCAAACGGTAGTGACATCATTGCTTATGGCGGCGGAACTTTTGTTTCTTCTCTTATCAAAGAAGGACTTATAGATGAGTTTTTCCTGTTTGTGAATCCAACTGCTTTAGGCAAAGGCATGCCAATTTTTGAAGAGCTTAGCGACAGGCAAAGCCTGAAACTTATAGAGAGTAAAGCTTTTGACTGCGGAATCACCTTATTGCATTACACCAAATAATATAACTTAACAATCAATCAACATGAAAATAATTAAACGAATCCTGATAGTACTTCTTATCATAATTGCCATCCCTTTTATACTGGCAATTTTTATTAGCAAAGACTATAAAGTAGAAAGAGAAATTACTATTAACAAACCTCAGGCAGAAGTTTTTGACTATGTATCACACCTTAAAAACATGGACGAATACAGTGTATGGATGAAAGATCCAAATATGAAAACCAAGTTTACAGGGAATGATGGCTATAAAGGTTTTATTTATGGCTGGGATGGGAATGATGATGTAGGTGAAGGCGAACTGGAAATAACTAACATAGAAACCAACGAACGCCTTGATATGGACCTTCGTTTTATAAGGCCTTTTGAAAGTGAAGCTAAAGTGTACATCACTACCAAAAATTCAGGTAACAACAGTACAAATGTGCATTGGGTGATGCAGGGCACCAGCTCCTACCCTATGAACTTTATGAATCTGATGATGGATAACATGATAGGTAAAGATCTTGATGCCAATCTACAGAATATCAAATCTAATCTGGAAAACAATAAAAATCAATCATAAAATGAAAGCAGTTAATCCTTATTTAAATTTTAACGGCAATACTGAAGAAGCATTCAACTTCTACAAATCAGTATTTGGCGGAGAGTTTGTAACCGTTATGCGTTTTGGCGAAACACCTGGATGCGAGAGCATGCCCGAAACCGAAAAAAATGGAATTATGCATATTGCTTTGCCATTAGGCAGCAGCTTACTAATGGGTACCGATGTACCAAAATCTATGGAGCAGGTAAAATTTGGTACCAACAGCTCTATAACCATTGATGCAGAAAGCCGTGAAGAAGCCGACAGGTATTTTAACGGACTGGCAGAAGGCGGTAAAGTAGGAATGCCTATGGATGATATGTTTTGGGGAGCCTATTACGGTATGCTAACCGATAAATTCGGAGTACAATGGATGATCAATTTCCAAAATCAATAATTAATAAAACAGTCGGTTATCCGGCTGTTTTTATTTTACAGAAATCTTAGCTATAAAGAAATAATATGGAGGCAATCATCAGTCAATTGGAAAAATCGTTTAACGAAACAACACAGCTCCTATCACAATTCAGTCAGGAAGAGATAAACACTATCCCATTTAAAGACAGCTGGACAGCAGCTCAGGTTGGCTGTCACTTATTAAAATCAGGAACAGGAACAGACAACATACTTACCGAATCTACACACCCCGTAGACCGTGCTCCCGATGAAAATGCTGAAAACCTGAAAAAGCTGTTTCTTAATTTTGAAAATAAAATGCAGGCTCCTGATTTTATAATTCCGGAAGATAAAATATACAACAAGGAAGAATTAATCTTTTCCTTAAAAGAGCTTACTAAAAAAACTATTGAGGCAGCACGTAAAAGTAATCTTTCCCAAACAACATCGCTGCCTGATATTCATCCGTTAAAAGGAATGTCAAAACTGGAAATGATACATTTTTTAACCTATCATACCATGAGGCATAACAACCAAATTAAAAACATCAAAACAAGTCTTAACGTCTAAAGTTGATCATTTTACTTACCATATCATACAGTTCGGGCAATTTTTGCCTAAACTCATTTGGTGTTTCAAAAAAGTACTCCAATATAACTGCTATAAACTCAAACTGATTGGTATAAGCGTATAGTCTGAAATAATCAGCCTGTGCAAGTTTTTCCCTGTTAGCCGGCTTACTTATGTATTTCATAATTTTATCAAGCATATCCCTGTACAATACAGAAGCTGTACCTACTGTCCTTTTACGAAGGGAACTAAAATGAAGAGCATGAGCAAACTCATGCAATCCTAAATTCAGGTTATCATTATCATACTCTATACCTTCCATGAAATGATGCCATGAGAACACTACAACACCCACTGCCGGATTAAATTCCCCTTTATGATACTCCTGAGTTGAGAGAGATAAAAAAGCATCCGGATAAACAATTATGGTTTGGAATACATCTGTAAGATATTGTCGCATTCCAAACGTAAGCATCACACTTGTGGCTGCAATTCTTATTTTCATAGCATCGGTAACCTCTAGTCCTTCTCTACCTACAAAATCATAGTATTCAATAAAGGCGTGTACTCTGTGCCTAAAGTATTTCTTCCTTACCGGAGAAAGATTTCTGTAAAACCCAAACTCTTTATTTAGTATAGACTGGGCTTCTGTAGGAAGCTCATTGGTAAACATGTACCAATGCACATATACAGGCTTATCAAACATAAGCATATAAGCAGGCTCAATAAGCACATTAAATGCCAGAAAAAGAAAAAACAAAGCTATGGCTATACATAAAAGCCCTACAAATACTTCCAAAATACAATTCGTGTTTACTGTTGCAAAATACTACTTTAAATTACATAAGGCATAAAAAAACTGCTATCCTACATGTGCACAATAATGGCCACGAGGATAGCAGGGTTCAAACATAAACAATATTATTTATGCTGTATATAAATTTAATTCTCTTTTAAGCCTTATCTCCTTTAACGATAATAAACTCAGATCGTCTGTTTTGAGCATGTTGCTCTTCAGTACAGTTTTCTTTACAGTCAACTTTAGGCTCGCTCTCACCATATCCCTGTCCGGAGATACGCTCTTTAGCAATACCTTTTGAGATTACATACTGAACTGTAGCCTTAGCCCTTTT
>NZ_WOWP01000021.1 GCF_009741375.1 Flavobacterium rakeshii | reverse complement strand
CGGACTACTGGTTTAGTGTAACCTACCGTGAACTGGTAAACGGACAGCCTGTAGAGAAAGAGTTTAAAGCTCACTTCTCATTGAAGAGATAATATTCTTTAACAAACTATAAAACAGAAAAGGCAGCCAACAGGCTGCCTTTTTCTTTAGGATATAAACAGAATATAAGGTATAAAAAAAGGGAAGCTAATGCCTCCCTCTTCTTCAGAACTGTAATGATTAGCTGTTGTATTGTTTTAGTGCTACTGCAAGTATTTCTACAGAGCGAACTAAGTCTTCTTTTTTAAGTACGTATGCGATTCTTATTTCATCTAATCCAACATTAGGAGAAGAATAGAAACCTGCCGCAGGAGCTACCATTATGGTTTCTCCGTTAAGGTCAAACTTCTCAAGTAGCCATTGAGCAAAATCATCAGCGTTTTTAACAGGAAGTTTTGCTATACAGTAAAAAGCACCTTTTGGGGTAGCAACCTTTACACCTTCAATTTTATTAAGTTCGGTGATTAAAGTATCTCTACGTTCTTTGTATTCACTAATAACTTCGTCAAAATAAGTTTGAGGAGTCTCAAGGGCAGCCTCACTTGCAATCTGAGCAAAAGTAGGAGGGCTTAGCCTTGCCTGAGCAAACTTCATGGCAGTGGCCATTACCTCTTTGTTTTTAGAAACTATGCACCCTATCCTTGCGCCACACATACTGTATCTTTTAGAAACAGAATCAATCATTATGGCGTTTTGTTCAATACCAGGTACATTCATTACAGAGTAATGCTTGTCTCCGTCGTAAGTAAACTCACGGTATACTTCATCTGCAATAAGGAAAAGATCGTGCTTCTTAACCAGTTCGGCAAGCTGCTGTATTTCTTCCTGAGTATAAAGGTATCCGGTTGGGTTACCCGGGTTACAAATAAGTATTGCTTTAGTTTTAGGAGTGATAAGTTTTTCGAAATCAGCAATAGGAGGAAGGGCAAAACCTTCGTCTATTGTAGAGATTACCGGTACAACCTTAACTCCCGAAGCAGTAGAGAAACCATTGTAGTTAGCATAGAAAGGTTCCGGTATAATGATCTCATCACCATCGTCCATAGTACTTCCCATAGCAAACAATAATGCCTCAGAACCACCTGTTGTGATAATGATATCGGCAGCGTTAACAGATACTCCGTGGTTTTGGTAATAATCAGCTAACTTGTTTCTGTAGCTTTCAAAACCTGCAGAATGACTGTACTCCAATATTTTGATGGAGTTGTTTTTTATAGCTTCAAGCGCTACATCCGGAGTTTTAATATCCGGCTGGCCAATATTAAGGTGGTATACTTTGTGACCTTTTTTCTTGGCTCCCTCAGCATAAGGAACTAACTTCCTTATAGGAGACTCAGGCATTAATTGTCCCTTATTTGATACTTTAGGCATTGTATTGAATTTTAATTTTTTTGATGCGCAAATTTGCGACTTTTTTTATAAACTTTATAATATAAAATTCATCTAATTCACAGTTTTGTAATTTATTAGGCTAATAGTAATAAAAAAGCCCCGCCAAATGGCAGGGCTTTGCTATATTCTTAATTTGTAGCTTACTGGTTTGGAATTGCTTTTTTCTTTTCCAGTATATTAACTTCTTCTTTCTTAACTACATTACCTTTTATCTTAAGAGCAACTACTCCGTCAGGGTAGTTAACAGCATTAGACTGTACAGTAATGGTTTTTCTTATCGGGCCCGGGTGCATGTTGTACTTAACCTCTATTTTCCCTGTTTTACCAGGCATAATAGGTTCTTTTGGTTTTGTAGGTACGGTACATCCGCAGGTAGATTTTACATCTTTAATGATAAGAGGGGCATCTCCGGTATTGGTGAATTCAAAAATTCGTAATCCGTCATCAGTTTCTTTACTCACAGTACCATAGTCAATCGTATCCTCTTTGAATTCGATTTTGGCACCCGACTGAGCATTTGCTGTAATAGCTATAAGTAATACAGCGATTAGTCCTAAAAACTTTTTCATTTGGTGTGTATTTTAGTTTTAGTAATTTTAGTAAAAATAATTAGATTTAAATTAAGAGCAAATATTCACTGCTCTTTTTTTTAATTTGTACTTATATGGTTACTTTTGCATACATTTTACAAAAATCAGACCATAATTTTTTAAATTATTATATTTCAGATAGTTATGACTATACCTGCACAATTTGACGCTAAGGCAGCAGAGAAAAAATGGTACGATTACTGGATGGAAAACAATTATTTTCATTCAGAACCTGATCACAGGACACCGTACACTATAGTAATACCTCCGCCAAATGTTACGGGTGTGCTTCACATGGGGCACATGCTTAACAACACTATTCAGGATGTATTAATAAGGAGAGCAAGGCTTAAGGGCTTTAATGCCTGCTGGGTCCCTGGGACCGACCATGCTTCTATTGCTACTGAGGCTAAAGTTGTTGCCAAACTTAAAGAAGAAGGTATAAACAAAAGCGATCTTACCCGCGAGGAGTTCCTTAAACATGCCTGGGACTGGACCGAGAAGTATGGTGGCGTAATCCTGGATCAGCTTAAAAAGCTAGGTGCTTCATGCGACTGGGAACGTACTAAGTTTACTATGGATCCAGATATGTCGGCTTCTGTAATCAGGTCGTTTGTAGACCTGTATAACAAAGGGATGATATACAGAGGGTACCGTATGGTTAACTGGGACCCAGAGGCTAAAACAACCCTTTCTGACGAAGAGGTTATTTATGAGGAAAGACATGGTAAACTGTATCATTTAAAATATAAAATTGAAGGCAGCGAGGATTTTGTTATCATTGCAACCACGCGTCCTGAAACCATTTTAGGTGATACTGCCATATGTATTAACCCTAATGATGAACGTTATACTCACTTAAAAGGTAAAAAGGCTATTGTGCCTATTGCTAACCGTGTAATTCCTATCATATTTGACGAGTATGTTGATATGGAGTTTGGTACAGGATGCCTTAAGGTTACACCTGCACACGATGTTAACGATAAGGAACTTGGCGAAAGACATAACCTTGAGATAATTGATATTTTTAATGAGGATGCTACACTTAACAGTTTCGGACTTCATTATGAAGGTAAGGACAGGTTTGTAGTAAGGGACGAGATTGCTAAAGAGCTTGAAACTATAGGTAGCCTTGAGAAAATAGAAAACCATCTTAACAAGGTAGGTACTTCCGAAAGGACTAAGGCTGTTATTGAGCCAAGGCTTTCTGACCAGTGGTTCCTTAAAATGGAAGACCTGGTTAAGCCTGCTATCAAAGCAGTTTTAGAGACTGAAGAAGTTAAGCTTTATCCTAAGCGTTTTGAAAATACATACCGTCACTGGATGGAGAACATTCGTGACTGGAACATATCACGCCAGTTATGGTGGGGACAGCAAATACCTGCTTACTACTATGGTGAAAGCAAAGAAGATTTTGTTGTAGCCGAAACTGCCGATGCAGCTTTAGAACTGGCTAAGCAAAGAACAGGTAATGCTGCGTTAACGGTAGCCGACCTTAAGCAGGATCCTGATGCGCTGGATACATGGTTCTCTTCATGGTTATGGCCTATGGCTGTTTTTGGAGGAGTTATGAATCCGGATAACGAAGACTTTAAATATTACTATCCTACTAACGATCTTGTTACGGGTCCGGATATTCTTTTCTTCTGGGTGGCGAGAATGATTATAGCAGGATATGAGTATGCGGGTGAAAAACCGTTTACTAATGTTTATCTTACAGGTCTTGTTAGGGATAGCCAGAGAAGAAAAATGTCTAAGTCACTGGGTAATTCACCAGATCCGCTTGATTTGATTGAGAAATTTGGTGCCGATGGTGTACGTGTAGGACTGCTGTTAAGTGCTTCTGCCGGTAATGATATTCTTTTTGACGAAGAGCTTTGTAATCAGGGTAAAGGTTTTACAACCAAGATATGGAATGCTTTCAGGCTTATAAAAGGCTGGGAGGTAAGCGATATAGAGCAGCCGGAATATGCTAAAAAAGCTATTGAATGGTATGAGGCTAAGCTGCAAAAAACATTAGTTGAGATTGAAGATCATTTTGAGAAATACAGAATATCAGATGCGCTTATGGCGATCTATAAGCTGGTATGGGACGATTTCTGTTCGTGGTTCCTTGAAATGATTAAGCCGGGTTATCAGCAGCCTATAGACAGGGCTACTTTTAATAAGGCTATTGAAATGCTTGAAAATAACCTTAAGCTGCTTCATCCGTTTATGCCATTCCTTACAGAGGAGATATGGCAGCATATTGCCGAAAGGACTCCGGAAGATGCGCTTATTGTAGCTACATGGCCGGAAGCTAAACAGGTTGATGAAAAGCTTATTGCCGACTTTGATCTTGCTGCCGAAGTTATTTCGGGAATAAGAACCATAAGGAAAGATAAAAACATACCTTTTAAAGATGCTATTGAGGTTAAAGTAATCAACAACGATAATTCATCAGACTATTTTGATGTTATTGTTGAGAAGCTGGGTAATGTTTCATCTTTCGAATATGTGACCGAGAAGGTAAACGGAGCGCTTACTTTTAGGGTAAAATCAAATGAATACTTTATTCCGGTATCGGGTAATGTAAATATTGAAGAGGAGATTGCTAAACTGGAAGAGGAGCTTAAATATAACAGAGGCTTCCTTAAATCGGTTCAGGCGAAACTTTCTAACGAGAAGTTTGTAAGTGGTGCGCCGGAGAAAGTTGTTGCAATAGAGCGCCAAAAAGAGGCTGATGCCCTTGCTAAAATTGCTACGATAGAGCAAAGTCTTGAAAGTCTTAAATAATTAAGATATATAATAACAAAAAACGGGAGCTGATAAGCTCCCGTTTTTTATATATATAACCTAAAATTAAAATAGTACTACTGCGCTTATGGCAGGTAAGTAATTATTCTCTCAACAACAAAAGTTTCCACACCGTTTATTGATATGTTTTTTTTAGTCCAGTTTCCTTTGTCATCATATTCATATCTGTAAAACTTAGCATCTTTAATGGCATTTTTATCATCGGCTACATTAAATTCGGTCATGTTATTGTGCTCGTCATATCCATATCCTACTTTATATGTAATGTTGCCGTCCTGTTTAACAACCATACCCAGTTTATTACCATTTTTGTCATAGTGATATTCTGTTACGTGTTCTATACCTTCATTGCCATCTTTAAGGTATTCAACAATTAAGTTTCCGTTGTTGTCGTAAGTGAATTTTTGAACTCTCCCTAGTGTTTTATCAGGGTTAATAGTTTCTTTGCTTACAAGTTTGTCACCATCATATTTAGAGTTGGTTATGTATTCAACGCCGCCGTCTTTATTATAACGTGAAATAGAAATTACATTTCCGTTTTCATCATACTCATAAATGTTTTTAAACTGAATACTTTCGGTTTTAAGGTAGGAATCTTCTTCTTTTACATTTCCGTTTTCATCATAAATAAAACCGGTTCTGTCCTGTAAAATATCCTGAGCATTGTATTTGGTTACATCAACCACCTTGTCTCCTTCAAAACGCTGTAGCGTTCTGCTAAGTTGAGTGCCATCAGTATTTCTTTTAATGATGTTTGTGTTGTTGCCGTTTTCCCAGGTGTATTCGGTTTTAATAAACGGTTTGCCTGCCATGTACTGGGTAGTGCTTATAAGTTTATCTTTCCCTTCATAAATAGATTCTTCGTAAGGAGTATCGCCTTTAATCCATTTTCTTTCTACTACAAGTTTACCTTCGTCATTAAACACAAGGTCAAAATCATGGCTGTACTTAACCTCGCGTTTGTGCTCGCCTTTTTCAGATCCGTTAAGAGCATACGATTTCTCGCTTATGCTTTCAACATTTCCAAGAAGCTCATAGCTGTCCCAGTCGGCTTTTGATCGGTCAATTACTTTTTTTTCTTCCTTTTGGCAAGAGGCCAGTATTAGCAGTAATGCAAGAGAAAATATACGTTTCATTTTAAGATTGTGTTAAGAGTTTCAAAAGTCTGCTTTTTTTTTCAAAAAGTCAATTGAGAGAATCATTTTTTAAATAAAAAAATCCGCCCATAAGAGCGGATTTAATATTTAAGGCTAAAAATATTATTTAGCTATAGCTGCTTCATATTTTTTTGCAACTGCATCCCAGTTAATTACGTTGTAAAAGTTAGAGATGTAGTCTGGTCTTTTGTTTTGGTAATGTAGGTAGTAAGCATGCTCCCATACATCTATAGCAAGTACCGGAGTACCTGATATGCCAACACCCGGCATTAATGGGTTATCCTGGTTAGGAGTTTGACCCACTGCAAGTTTTCCTGATGCATCTACATATAACCAAGCCCAACCTGATCCAAACTGAGTACCTGCTGCCTCGCTAAACTTGTCTTTAAAGTTTTCAAACGAACCAAAGTCTTTGTTAATCGCTTCTGCAAGAGCACCTGTTGGTTGTCCGCCTGCATTTGGAGCCATTATTTCCCAGTAAAGGTTGTGGTTGTAGTAACCACCGCCATTATTTCTAAGGGCTTTGTTGTTCATGTCCATGCCTTTAAGGATTTCTTCGATCGATTTGTTTTCCAAATCACTTCCGGCAATGGCTTTGTTTAATTTGTTTGCATATCCTACATGGTGCTTAGAGTAATGAGTCTCCATAGTTTTAGCATCAATATATGGTTCCAGAGCATCGTAAGCATAGCCTAGTTTAACCAGTTGGAATTTACCTTCTGCCTTTACGTCATCAGGGTTTCCCATTGCTGGAGCTTCTGCTTTTTCCGGCTCAGGTACCTGCACCTCTTCCAGATTATTTTTTTCTTTGCACGATTGCAGTGAAGCAACCAGTACTAAAGCAGAAAAGAACATCTTTACGTTTTTCATGATAGTAATTTTATTTAATTAGAGAATTGATTAAATCGATATAATGCTGCTTGGCTTCGTCTGCGCTTAAGTGTCTTATTTGCATCCATGCATTCATCTTAAAAGCGCTTCTCAAATCGTAAGACTGGTAATAACTTTTGTTGGCATCGCCAAGAGTTGCCTGCTTATAGTAGGCATAAATTTTTAGCATGACGTCCTGAGGCAAAGCCTGCGTCATATTTGAAGCTTTCTCATAAGCTTCCTGAAACAGAGTATCTAAATTTTTCTCCTGCATTAGGCTTTTTTTGCTATTATGGTTTTACCGCCTATAGCTTTTTGGTTAAGCTCCACATCTATTTCTGTACCTAAAGGTAAGAATAAATCTACTCTCGACCCAAATTTAATAAAGCCCGCATCAGTACCCTGTACTACATGCATACCTTCTTTGGCATAATTTACAATACGTCTTGCTAACGCACCTGCAATTTGCCTGTATAGAATATCGCCAAATACACTGTTCTCTATAACTACAGTTGTACGTTCGTTTTCTTCGCTTGCTTTAGGGTGCCATGCTACAAGGTATTTACCGGCATGGTATTTACTAAACTTTACAAGTCCGTTAACTGCATAACGTGTAACATGTACATTAATAGGTGACATGAAGATAGATACCTGTAGGCGCTTGTCCTTAAAGTACTCTGGTTCATATACTTCCTCAATAACCACAATCTTACCATCTACCGGTGCAATAATACTATGGTCTGCAGCATTTACAGGACGTTTAGGGTTCCTGAAAAACTGAAGGATAAGCACCATAAATACCAGTGCAAATACCTCTATAAACTTTAAAAGCCAGTAGTTGGCAATAAATTTTTCTGCCAGTAATACAACAGCTACGGTTGTAACCAGCGACCCTAAAATGATTTTAGCTCCTTCTTTATGAAACATAATTGATTATTTGGTAATACAAAAATAAGAAAGGTATCGCAAAAATAATACTATCCAGCCTGTCAAGTATGCCTCCGTGTCCGGGCATTATGTTTCCGCTGTCTTTTACGCCTGCTGTCCTTTTAAATTTAGATTCTACTAAGTCGCCCAATGTACCGAATATTACAAGTATTGTACCTCCTGTCATCCAAACGGTTGCCGACTGGAATGTGTAAAAGCGACTAAGGATGTAACTGCCTATAAGGGCAAAAACCAAACCTCCTAAAAAGCCTTCAATTGTTTTTTTAGGCGAAATTTTCTCGTAAAGTTTGTGTTTCCCTATAGCTCTGCCGGTAAGGTAGGCAAAGGTATCGTTAATCCATATTATTATAAATGCACCAATTATAAGGTAAGGGTTGTATTCGTTATCAGAATTGAAAGGGTATTTCATTAACAGGGTAAAGGGGATAATGATATAACCTATTAGCAGTGCTACTTTTGCCGAGTTTTTTAAATGCCCGGTTTGGTTGCCCGGCTTAAATAAGTCGTTAAGTAATATTAGCCCTATAAAAACTGCACCACAGTTTAGTATTAAGTTGTTTTGAAAACTTTTAGGTATAAAAAGGGTATATAGCATAAATAGCGCTGCGAGTAACAGTGCCTGTATTTTGCTAAAGTTTATAAGGTTACAGAATTCTAATACCGAAAGGAACATAAATAGCCCAAATAGTACTATAAAGCTGATTTCGGAATATAGTGTTGAGGCTATTAACAGGATTATGTAAACTATGCCTGATAGTGCCCTGGTTAAGCTTTCATTCATTTTACAGATCTTCCAATAGAAGGAGGTACAGGTTTTTGGCTACACTGCCATAATGCAGGAAATCCTCTTCTTTGGCCTTTTCAAAATATTTAATAGTGGTGATGTTGGTAGGGTATTCCCTGTCATATTTTCTTTTGATTTCCCTAAGCCCGTCACTTTTGGAATTAAGTATTTGGCTGGTTGTAGCAAAAATCACCATATTGTCAGGAAGTTCGTTTGGTTTTCTCTGTTTTATCTGGTTTGATGAGAACAGAATCGATCCTTCGTCTGCAATAAGGTTTTCGCATCCGGCTAATAAGAAACGTGGGTTTTTAGGGTTGTCGTAAGAAAGTTTATTTTCTTCCAGTAAGCTGCTTAGTTTTGGTTCAAAACACAAAGCTTCACATTCAAACCAGTCGTTTTCTTCTAAAATGTTCAAAAATTGATCGTGAACCTCAGTTAAGTTGTCGCAGTATAAAAATTTACCGCCGTTTTTTCTGAAGTTGTGAGTAAACAGTTCGTCTGCGGGTACTTGTTTTTCGGGCAAAAACGGACTGGTTTCCATGTTTTTATCCTCGTTTGAATCATTATTGGGGGAACCAAAAATTTTTCTGAAAAGACTCATACCTAATTATTCGCGTTTTTCTGTAGTTTCATTCAAAGATAGAAAAATCTTAATTCAATACGGGTACTGAATTAAGATTTTTACTATAAATTATGAAATTCCGGTTTATGCTTCTGTAACTACTTCTGCATCTGGTCTTTCAAATGGTCTTTTGCCAAAAATATCTTCAAGATCATCTTTAAAGATAACTTCTTTCTCAATAAGGATATCGGCCAGTTTTAAAAGCTTATCCCTGTTTTCGTCAAGAATTTTTATAGCTCTTTGGTACTGCTCTTCTATAAGAACCGAAATCTCTTTATCTATAACCTTTGCAGTCTCTTCAGAGTAAGGTTTAGAGAAGTTGTATTCACTTTGTCCTGATGAATCGTAATAAGTAATGTTACCCAGTTTATCGTTAAGACCGTAAACGGTTACCATAGCTCTGGCCTGTTTGGTTACCTTTTCAAGGTCGCTTAATGCGCCGGTAGATATTTTATCGAATATTACTTTTTCGGCAGCACGTCCACCCATGGTAGCACACATTTCGTCCATCATCTGGTCTGGTCTTACAATAAGCCTTTCTTCAGGTAAGTACCATGCAGCACCAAGGCTTTGCCCACGGGGTACTATTGTTACCTTAACAAGAGGAGCAGCATGTTCCAGCATCCAGCTAACTGTTGCGTGACCTGCTTCGTGTATAGCGATAGCCCTTTTCTCCTCTGTAGAGATGATTTTATTTTTCTTTTCAAGTCCGCCTACAATCCTGTCTACAGCATCAAGGAAGTCTTGTTTGTCTACTGATTTTTTGTCTTTTCTGGCAGCGATAAGAGCCGCTTCATTACATACGTTTGCAATATCTGCACCAGAGAATCCCGGAGTTTGTTTAGCCAGGAATTCGGTATCAAGATCTTCCGATTTTTTAAGCGGCTTTAAATGCACCTCAAAAATCTCTTTACGTTCCCTAATGTCCGGAAGGTCTACATAAATCTGTCTGTCAAAACGTCCGGCACGCATAAGGGCTTTATCCAGTACATCAGCACGGTTAGTGGCAGCTAATACAATTACGTTAGTATTAGATCCAAAACCATCCATCTCTGTAAGTAACTGGTTAAGGGTGTTCTCACGCTCATCGTTAGAGCCGGAGAAGTTGTTTTTACCACGTGCACGTCCTACAGCATCAATCTCATCGATAAATATAATGGCCGGAGATTTCTCTTTAGCCTGTTTGAAAAGATCTCTTACTCTAGATGCACCTACACCTACAAACATCTCTACGAAGTCTGAACCCGAAAGGGAGAAGAAAGGTACTTTTGCCTCACCAGCAACAGCCTTTGCAAGTAATGTTTTACCTGTTCCCGGAGGTCCTACAAGTAGAGCTCCTTTAGGGATTTTACCACCTATACTGGTGTATTTTTCAGGGTTTCTAAGAAATTCAACAATTTCCTGTATCTCTTCTTTAGCACCTTCAAGCCCTGCAACGTCTTTAAAGGTTACTTTAATGTCATTTTTCTCGTCAAACAGTTTAGCTTTTGATTTTCCGATATTAAATATCTGTCCGCCACCACCTGCAGCTCCGCCACCTGCCATACGGCGCATCATGAAAATCCATAATGCCACAAGTACAACAATAGGAAGAAGCGTTAGGAATAAGTCGCCCATCATGCTGTCTTCTTCAACAGAGTATTCGCTTAATTTACCGGCTTGTTCGGCATCATAAAGCTTTTTGTCGAAAATTTCATTTTTAGGTCCTTTAGTAACTGTATATTGAGGCCCTTTTGTATTTAAGTTGCCAAAAAAATCATTTTGCACAGTCTTATGTTCGTCACTTTTCAGTGCCGATTCTTTAAGGTATATTTTTGCCGACGAGTTATTTGTAATAACTTTTTCTATTTCTCCTTTATCAAGATATTCGTAGAATTTTGATATAGAAAGCTTTTGAGGGTCATTCAAAAACGATCCGCCACCTACAAAATTGATGGCAATAAGCATTAAAAAAATTCCGGCATATATAAGCCAGGGGCTTACCTTAAATTTATTATTTGGTTTATTATCTTTAGACATGAATTTCTTTTATTAGTAGTTGTTTCCAATTGATGTTATCTTGGCATCTCCCCACAGGCTTTCAATGTTGTAGTACTCGCGTATGTGTTTCTGGAAAACGTGAACAACAATGTTTACATAATCCATAAGTACCCATTCGCCGTTTTCAGTTCCTTCAACATGCCATGGTTTATCTTTTAACTCTTTGGAAACTATTTTTTGAACGGAGTTAACAATAGCGTTAACTTGTGTATTGGAGGTACCGTTGCATATTACAAAATAGTCGCATACGGTATTATCGATTGCTCTTAAATCAAGAATATCTATATCATTTCCCTTAACTTCTTCGATTCCTTTAATGATGTTTGCTAGCAATACATCTGTACTTATATTCTTTTTTGCCATTTAATATTTAATATATTCTACAAAGTTACCATTTTTTGTATTTACTTTTGACTTTGTTAAGTTATTAAAAAAGACTTTATTTTCCATCCTTTTAATGAATATTATCAAACTCAGTGCCATAGCGTCTACTAACGACTATTTAAAATCATTGTCAACCACCCAGTATTTGGAAAACTTTACCATTGTTGTTGCCGAACACCAAACTGCCGGTAAAGGGCAAATGGGTGCAAAATGGGATGTGCAGCCGGGTAAAAACCTTACCTTTAGTGTGTTAGTTAAAGATTTACTGCTTGGAATCAATGAGATATTTAACTTAAACGCTGCAGTAGCCGTAAGTATTATTGAAGCTCTTGAAGAAAATAATGTAAAAGATCTTGCTATAAAATGGCCTAACGACATTTTGGCAGGAAATAAGAAAATAGGAGGGGTACTCATAGAGAACAGCATTAAAAACAATGGTGAGATATTTTCGGTTGTGGGTATTGGTTTAAATGTTAATCAAACTGATTTTGAAGGACTTCCAAAAGCATCATCTGTAGCAGTGGTTACAGGTTATGAGCACGATAAAACAGTACTGCTAAAAGCTATAGTTGAAAATCTTCAGCGTAACGTTGCTGCGCTGCTTCACAAAAATGCTGCTCCAATATGGACTAAATACCATAAAAAACTCTATAAAAAAGGAGTGCCTATGCCTTTTGAAAAAGACGGACAACGATTTATGGGTATTATACAGGATGTGAATAGTAGCGGTAACCTATTGTTATTGCTGGAAGACGACACAGTGGCAGAGTTTAAGATTAAAGAGCTGCAAATGCTGTATTAATCATAATCCTCATCTTCATTGTCTTCAAAGTCGTTGATAAGAAAATCAATAACCAACTCAATAGTTTCACCGTTTTCATCCAGTCCCCAGTAGGCAGGGTAATAGCCGTCACCCCATCCGGAGGCAAACATTATGACATTATTGTCAGACTCCCTGTCAGGACGGTGGTCGTTCCAGTCGCCCAGCTCTCTTGAAAATTTGTTTTTAGATGAATAAGCCTTAAACTCATCTGCCAGTACCTCGTCATAATAATTAGCTTCGGGGTCTTTTTCCTGCAATGCATCCATTTTGGCATTAAGCGCAGCATTGGTTTCTTCATCAAGGAAACAGGCAAGTCCCGAATCTACAGGGAAGCCGAAGAACTCATCATCTGTAAGTTCATCCATTTCTTCCTTAGTAATGTCATCTGTAATAGCAAGCACCCATTTTGAGGCATCTTTACTTCTAAATTTAATTTTGGCGTAAGCGATACGGAAATGTTCTTCGTCTATTTCGGTAACATATACATAAACAGGGTATTTATCTGGTAATACGGTGCGTTTAAACGGACGCTGGTCGTAGGTGAAAAACGGGTCTGCTGCAATAATTTTTCCGGTAGGTAAATTAAGGTCGCCCACATGAATTTCAACCAACTCATGCATGTCCATATCATCATCCAGATTGTATTCAAATTCAAAGTCGTTTGAGTTTTCCATAATTGGTGAGTTTTTATGGTAAGTTAGTTAAAAACCGCGTGATAAGGCAAAGGTTTTATAAATTTTTTAACCGGATTTTTTTGTGAACCTGTCATAAAAATTAGTTACCAGACTGGTTTTTATACTGTTTTCCTCAAGGGTAATGATACGGTAGGCAAACGAGTTTACATCAACCTCAATTGTAGGGGAATTCTTTTTTACCTGAAATGCTATAGATGGGGTTATATACTGTGTTATTTTCCTGTCCATACGCTTATCGGGCATGTGGTAGTGACCGCAAAACACAGTAACGGGCTGCCTGCTTTCCTGTAGTATCCCGTTAACCGTATCGCGGTTTTTAAGCGGATAGGCTGTGTCTACTCCTGTAGGGAAACCCAATATGGGGTGATGTATAAAAACAATTATCTTTTTTAGTGTATTTATTTCGGAAGTAAGCCATGCCATTTGGGCTTCACTTATCTCTCCTGATGAGGAGTCCAGGTAAATGTATTTATAGAACTCGTCTTCGTGAGTGTAGTAAAGTTCGGTTTCACTTTGAGAGTGTGTGCTGTGGTAGTAAGGGATTACATCCTTAAATACATCATGGTTTCCTAATGTAATTTTAAAGCCCGGCTTGTAATCTTCCAGTTTTGAGAATAGCCATTCCAAATCTTCTCTTACGGCTAAGTCTCCGGTAATAACAAGATCGTCAAACTTATCTAAAGCAATGTGTTCCAAAACAGCTTTAAGGTTCTTTTTGGGGTTTGCTCCACGGTCTAATGCCGAAGGGTCTCCCAAGTGTGTATCTGTAATGTGTGCTATTATTTTAGACATTATTCCTGATCGGGTGTTTTTTCATCCGGTTCAAAAATTGGGTCTATTCGTCCCGGAATATCTATTTCGTCACTAAGGTTAGGGATAAGCGTTTTCATGGTAGGGTGATTGTACCCGGATGTATCCAGGAAATACCAGTTTTTACCTTTGTTTTCAGATATGGCAAGCAAACAACTTTGAGAAGTTAATTTACCTCCCTTAACCTTCATTTCTATCATTTGTATAAGTGTACACTGCATAGAGCCATCTTCTACGGTTACGATTTTTGAAGGTGTTGAATAGTTCATTTTTAAAAAGGTAATACCTTCATTCGCAAAACCGTCAAAGCTTCGTTTAAGGTTTTTAATTATGTTGCTTTTACC
Source organism: Flavobacterium rakeshii (assembly GCF_009741375.1). Lineage (GTDB taxonomy): Bacteria > Bacteroidota > Bacteroidia > Flavobacteriales > Flavobacteriaceae > Flavobacterium > Flavobacterium rakeshii. The sequence goes on along the minus strand of NZ_WOWP01000021.1, from coordinate 78,710 downwards.
GCCCATAGTTTGCATTACTTTTGGGTAGGTGTAGGAAGCAAAAGTTTCATAGTCCTTATCAAGAAAAGACTGCCCCATGTCGTTTGCCTGCTTTAAAACATTTTGTTCGGGAGTTTGTGCAACAGAAACTGAAACGATATTTATTGTGAGTAGTAATGTGTATAAAACCTTTTTCATTAAGGATTAATGTTTAGTCCTGATAAAAGTAATAAAAAAAGCCTTTTAGACAACTAAAAGGCTTTTGGTTTTATGTTTTTCCGCAATTACAGCTTGTGCATATTAGCGGCTAGTGTTTCAATAAATTTACTGATAGGTCCTTTAACCATCATGGCCATCATGGCGTTAAATTCGCCTTCAAACTTTAACTGTACAGCGCTCGAAGCATCAGATACAGCATCAATATTACCCGTAAGGGTAAAAGGAAGCTTATCGCTTGCAGCACCAAGAACAATTTTGTTTGGAGCTGATTTTTCTTTCATTTTAAGTTTGATTTCAGGCATTCCCTTAAGGGCAAAGATGAACGATTCATCTCCTGTTACCTCAAACTTAGCTATGTTTTCGGGCATTAGTTTTTCAAAATTCTTAACATCGCTTAGCGCATCAAAAATATACTGTGCCGGTTTTTCTACTGTTACTTTAGGGCTTTCTAAATTCATAGTGGTAGGTTTATGAGTTTTAAGTTTCAGGCTGTTACTGTCCCCAGGTATCAGGGGTTTTTCTCCATTCTTTAAGAGTGTCGTGCTCTTCTTCGGTAATGTATTGTTTAGAAACGGCAAGCTCTAAAAGCGTGTCGTAGTTGCCAAGAGTGTTTAGCTTAACACCTGCATTTGTAAAGTTTTCTACAGAAACATCAAAGCCATAAGTAAAAATAGCTACCATACCTTTTACGTTTGCACCTGCCTCTTTAAGGGCTTCAACTGCCATAAGGCTGCTTTTTCCGGTACTGATAAGGTCTTCTACAACAACCACGTTCTGTCCTTCCTGAAGGTATCCTTCAATTTGGTTTTGACGACCGTGTTTTTTTGGTTCTGGCCTAACATATACAAATGGAAGCCCCATTACATCGGCAACAAGCATACCTATACCAATAGCTCCTGTTGCAACGCCGGCAATAACATCGGGCTTGCCATATTCTTTTTCTATATGTTTTGCAAATTCCTCACGGATGTAGTTTCTAATCTGTGGGAATGACAGCGTAATCCTGTTATCACAATATATTGGAGACTTCCATCCTGAAGCCCATGTAAAAGGATTTTTAGGATTTAATTTAATTGCGTTTATTTGTAAAAGCAATTCTGCTGTTTTTTTAGCGGTATCTGTATTAAAAATCATAGTGCAAATGTATAAAGTTTTTGTTAACGATAAGCCACTTTTTTTAACTAACCAGGTGGAAAAAGAAACCGACTTTAAAATGTTTCTTTTAGAGAGTGTTGATATTGAGCAACTTATTATAAGTATGTTTAATAACAAGGTTAAAAAAGCCTTTTTGTATCACCCTGATGAAAAGGAGACTTTAAAGAAGCTTAAAGAGAAAATTCCGGTGGCGAAGGCCGGAGGCGGACTCGTATACAACAAAAAAGGGGAGGTGCTTTTTATTTTCAGGAACGGAAAATGGGACCTGCCTAAGGGCGGAATTGAAAAAGGTGAGGGCATTGAAGATGCTGCCATACGCGAGGTGGAGGAAGAAACCGGCGTAAAAAACCTTAAGATTACCCAAAAACTGCAAAAAACATATCATGTTTTTAAAAGGAATGGTAGCTATAAGCTAAAGGTTACCCATTGGTATGAAATGAAAACCGATTATAAGGGTAAACTACAGGGACAGGAAAACGAAGGTATTGAAAAGGTGGCATGGCTTAACCCGGAAGAGATTAAGGAAGCGCTAACCAACTCATACGAAAACATAAAACTGTTGTTTGAAAACATGAAGGTACCTACGGAAGGATAAAAACTTATTTTATTAATGTAATGGAATATTGGATGAAACTCTATTAATATTATATATAATATCTAAAAGGTATTGAAATGTGTTAATATAAGTATTAATTAACTCTTCGGATATTTTAATATAATAATCTCTATTTTCAATAACTACTTGTAAATGAGGTCTTAGATTATCTCCAATTAGTTCAAGATGTCCATGGGCAAAGTAGTTTCGGTCTTCAATGAAATAATTTAAAGTTTTAGTGAAAGTTTTCCTTTTTTCTTTAGTGTTTAAATCTGTAATTCTATAAAAATCACTGTCCATTTTTAATATAGCGCTCATTAAAAATGCAAATTTTGCGAATGTGAAGCCTTTAAAAGTTTTCTTTTCACCAAAAATTTCTCTACAATCTTTACTCAATTTACAGAGAGATTCTATATCATGTTTGTTCTTTGAATAAATAAATATAGCAGTTGATAATTCATAGTTAATTATCTCGGCAAGGCGAATTATTTTACCTAATCCAAATGAGATCATATCGAACCTTTCATGAATAAAATCGAATTTATTCGAATCTTCATACTTAAAACGAGTAAAGTCATCTTTAATATTGTCAAATTCCCACATGACAGTTGATATTTGAAATTTATTTATGTCATTTTCTTTCAAATTTTTAAAGAAAGTTATTCTCGACATTGAGGAAAAAGTTTTTTTAGATATTAACTCTGGTCTATTAAAATTCATTTTTAAATTGTATTTAGGACATAAAATATTTACGGAAGTATTATTGGACCCAGGTATTTTAGCCAAAGCAATCCGCCAATTGTAGCACCTATAATACCTGAAGTTATAAAGGTAAGACGTTGCTGTTTAGGTATTAGTTTAAAAACTGTTATTAGCAGAATGACTGTTGCGATAATTGCTGTTACAGCATTAATAGTTTCTGTTGGTAAATTATAATGATATGAAAGTATTGCTTCATCGCCGGTTATTACCCATTTACCACGTTTAAAATAGAGAACTGTACCTGTTAGCATATTGAAAATTTGTCTTGACCAGAAAAAAGTGAGAAGCACAAATATCCACTGAAGTAACGTTAGTTTGTCACCTATGTTTTTTCGGTTAAACCAAAGTAGTAAAAAGCCTATGGTTCCGGTTAGCATGGTTTGAATGGGGCCTCCTGTAAATATTAGCATGGATTTAGATTGTTCTTCATGCATGTATTCGTTAAAAGCTGCTTTTTCTTCAGCATAGAGTGGTGACGGAGATAGTATTTTTTCTTTGTTGTCTTCATAAAATTGTTCGAACTCTTTGTCTTTTTCCCTTTCCAGGGTATTCATCGATGCATAATGAAGTTTGGTTTTATAGCCTAACATTTTAGCAACGGCAATATGACCGCATTCATGAGTTACGGTACCTATTACGGTAGCAGCAATAAATCCTAAAACGAGATAAATAAATAAACGGAATTGTAAGGTGAAAGTCATGAAACAGTAGTTTCTATAAAAATAAAGAAAAAGTTTCTTACAAATAAAAAAACAGGCTCAAGGCCTGTTTTTTTATTTTACTTTCCTGTACACAGGGTATTGTAAATGTGATTTTTCGTAGTAAACAGAGTGTCTGTAAATCCAGTCCAGCTGGGCTTCACCATTTTCAGAAAAGGCTTTGTCTTCTGCTTTCTTTTTCTCGAAGGCTGCTTTTAGTGTAGCATCTTCATTTAGTAATTTGGCAGCAGTGTCTTCAAACACATAGGCCGAGAAATATTCCTTTTGCTGTAGTATAGCGTCAAAAAAGTTCCAGTTAAAATAGGAGTCAGGCGCTTGTGGTTCTAAAGTTTCCAGTAGGTACTTAACGCCCTGTTGCTGTGTGTTTATTACAAAGTCGCCTTTATGGAACAGTACTTTTTCGGTAGTTACTGTAACTTCTGTACTGTTGTGTGGGTAATGTCCTTCATAAGCCGTTTTACTTGTTTTATAATCTGCTATACGGTAGCTTTCCACCTCAATCTCGGTATCGTTTTCCAGTGGTTGCATTTTAATACCGTTAAGCTGTAAAAGCTCTATGGCATTCCACCATGTTTTTGGGATAATATATGCCTGTGGTATTACCACTTCCGTTACCGGATTGTACTCCTGATAGTACGGAATGGTTTTTTTAAACGGTTTGGATCTGTCGTAAAATAACCTTGGCTTTCCTGATACTTCACTTGTTTTATAATCGCCCTTATACCCTAAAAATTCCAGTTGGGTAACTTTGGTTTTATCAAGCTCCCAAAACAGGGTATATTTCATGCCCGGTTTGTAAAGGTTCAGGTTATCGGCGCGTAGCTGTTTAATTTTTTTATAGTTCTTTTCTATATAATCTATAGAGGCTACCATATAATCATAAGTAACCTTAACACGCGGAGCATAATCTTTTAGCATATGCGTTTCGGGCATTGATCCTACAGTATTGAACATAGAGGCATATCCGGTAGAATATCTTGGATAATCCATAAACTGTTCAAACCCACCATCGGGCTTTTGGTCGTGTATGTTTACATAGGGAGTAGCTTCAGTTCCCTGTTTTTTCAAGTCGCTCAGTATAGTAGCCATCATCTCGTCCTTAAAAAACCGACCCAGTTCTCCGCCCAGTTTCTGGTGATGGGTAGCTATGTAGGTAAAGGTGTATTGGTAGTCGGCACCGTTACTAACATGGTTATCAATAAACACATCAGGGTTTACCTTTTGGAAAATTTCGGCAAAGCTCCTGCTGTTTCGGGTGTCTGATTTAAGGAAATCCCTGTTAAGGTCATAATTACGGGCGTTTCCCCTAAAACCATAACTCTCAGGTCCGTTTTGATTGGCACGTGTGTGCGAATTACGATTAAGTGCACCGCCAATGTTGTATACAGGTATGTTAACGATAACTGTGTTTTCAGGTGTTTTTAGTTTCCCGGTGGCAAGGTCACGGTACAGCATCATGGTAGCATCAATACCGTCGGGTTCACCCGGGTGAATACCGTTGTTTAAAAGCAGTACCGCCCTGTTTTTATGAATGGTATTGAAATCAAAGCTTTTCTCGGGGTCAAAAATCACAATATGTAAAGGCTCGCCACTATCGGTTAATCCCATAGGGAACATTTGAATAGTTTCAAAGCTGTCGTCCAGCATTTTAAAATAGGCGATGGTTTCAGCATAGGTCGCCGTTTGGTTACCGTTGCCTTTTTCATACGGAGTTAAGTACATATTGTTTTTTTGTGCCATAAGCTGAAAACTTATCAGTAAGAGTAAAAGCGATTTCTTCATAATGATTATTTTGTCCTTACCGAGTCGGGTACCAAAATGGTATAGTCTCCACCGTTGCGCAGTACGTCCCTCACAATGCTCGAACTGATGTATGATGTTTTTGCCGCTGTAAGCAGGAATACCGTTTCTATTTTAGAAAGCTCCCTGTTAGTATGGGCAATAGCCTTTTCAAACTCAAAGTCGGCAGGATTTCTAAGCCCCCTTAGTATAAATTGTGCACCCACTTTATGGCAAAGGTCTATGGTTAGACCTTCGTAGGTTATCACCTCTACTTTTGGCTGATCTTTAAACGCCTCTTCAATAAAGCGCTTGCGTTCTTCCAGCGGGAACATGTATTTTTTTTCGGCATTAACCCCTATAGCTACAATAACTTTATCAAAAAGCTTAACACCTCTTTTAATAATATCGTAGTGACCAAGGGTAATAGGGTCAAACGACCCCGGAAATACTGCTGTTTTCATATTTTTATTTTTTTGCCAAAGCCTGTTCTATGGCATTATCAAATAGCTGTGGTAAAGTTATACCTGCCTCGCGTGCCTGTTGTGGCAATATGCTTTCGGAAGTAAGACCCGGTACGGTATTCATTTCAAGCAGGTGCGGTTCGTTATTTACAATAATGAATTCAGTACGTGAAAAACCGTCCATCTTTAATATCTCATACACGCGTTTTGCTACGTTGCTTACCTTTTGTGCCATTTCGTCCGAAATACGGGCAGGGGTTATTTCCTGCGACTTACCAAGGTATTTTGCTTCGTAGTCAAAAAAGTCATTTTCAGATACTATTTCGGTAACAGGTAATACGGTAACCACGCCTCCATAGTTAATTATTCCTACAGAAACCTCGGTACCATCCAGAAAACTTTCTATAATAATTTCGTTATCCTCTTTATAAGCGGTTTCGATAGCCGGTAAAAGTTCCTCTTGGGTTTTTACTTTAGAGATACCAAAGCTCGACCCCGATCGGTTTGGTTTTACAAAACACGGTAGCCCCACTTTATCTATAATAGTCTGCTCGTTTATCTCATCGCCCAGATTAAGGTAATGTGATACGGCAGTTTTAATTCCGTATGGTTTTAAAACCGAAAGCATATCCCTTTTGTTAAAGGTTAATGCCGCCTGATAGGATTCGCATGAGGTTTGCGGAATGTTTAACAACTGCAGGTAAGCCTGCATTAGTCCGTCTTCTCCCGGTGTGCCGTGAATAGCATTGAATACCACATCAAACACAATTTTTTTTCCGTTATGGTCTACAGAGAAATCGTGCTTATTAACTAGGTATTCGTTATCATCTTCATCCGCCATTACCCATTTGTCCTTCAGGATGTGCAGGCGGTAGGCATTGTATTTTGTTTTGTCCAGATTTTGGTACACAATATTCCCGCTTTTAAGGGAAATTAGATATTCACTGGAATATCCGCCCATGATAATGGCAACATTTTTCATTCTAACTGCGTTAAATATTAGGTTTTGCTAACACAAAAATATCATTATTTGTGTAAACTTATAAAGTTTAGTATTATTTATATCTTTGCCAAAAATCATAGTAGATGAGCCTTAAAAACTTTTTGACCAGTAAAGCATTTTTAAAGCAGATAATTATAGCCGTTGTAATTACTGTTTTACTTGTAATTGCCGTTATGAAATGGCTTAATTATTACACCAATCACGATCAGAAAATCCCTGTGCCGGACCTAACAAAACAAACGGTTGATAAGGCCGAAAAAGAGCTCGAAGCCCTTATGCTTAACTATGTGATTTTAGATACTGTAGATTACAGGCCTGATTTTCCTCCGTACTCTATTGTACAGCAGGATCCGTTACCTAAGGTGAACGTAAAGGAAAACAGGAAAATATACATTAAGCTTAATGCCGGAGGATATAACGATATTGACCTGCCTGAGCTGGTACAGAAAACAAAACGTTCGGCAGAATCTATCCTGAAAAGTGTTGGTCTTGAAGTAGGGGAGATAACCTATAAACCATACCTTGCAGAAGATGTTGTGCTTGAGGTAAGACAAAAAGGTAAAAGGCTAAGTGCCGGAGATAAGGTTAAAAAGGCATCTAAGGTAGACCTTGTACTGGGTGACGGTAAAACGGGTTACCACATTTCAGATGAAGACAGGGCTAACATGCCATGAACTTCACAAGATAAATAATATACACCAAAAATAAATAATGAGTCAGGTTATAACAGAGCAGGAACCGGAAGATGAGCTATATGAGCACTATCGCTTTGAGGCAGGAAAGGGACAGGCACCGCTTAGAGTAGATAAGTTTTTAATGAACCTTGTGGAAAATGCCACGAGGAACAAAATACAGCAGGCAGCTACTGCTGGGAATATTTATGTGAACGATGTTCCCGTAAAATCAAATTACAAGGTTAAGGCTAATGATGTAGTGCGCGTATTACTGGAGCATCCGCCTTATGAGCACCTTTTGGAACCGGAAAACATTCCGCTTAACATAGTGTATGAAGACGACCAGTTGCTTATAGTGAATAAGGAGCCTGGTATGGTTGTACACCCAGGGCATGGTAACTATAGTGGTACGCTGGTAAATGCACTGGCTTACCATTTTGAGAACCTGCCAATGAACAGTAGCGAAAGGCCGGGACTGGTACACCGAATTGACAAGGATACATCGGGGCTTTTGGTTATTGCCAAAACAGAACAGGCGATGTCACACCTAACCAAGCAGTTTGCCGATAAGACTTCTGAAAGGGAGTATATCGCACTGGTTTGGGGTAATGTAGCCGAAGACGAGGGTACTATTGAAGGAAATATAGACAGGCATTTAAAGGACAGAATGCAAATGGCAGTTTATCCTGACGGAGAGCAGGGGAAACACGCTGTAACGCATTATAAAGTACTGGAACGCCTGGGATATGTAACCCTTGTGTCATGCCGACTGGAAACGGGACGTACCCACCAGATACGTGTGCACATGAAGTACATAGGGCATACTCTGTTTAACGATGCCCGTTATGGCGGAGATAAAATACTTAAAGGTACTACGTTTACTAAGTACAAACAGTTTATTGATAACTGCTTTAAAACATTACCAAGACAGGCATTGCATGCCAAGACACTTGGTTTTGAACACCCTACCACAAAAGAATTTATGCGTTTTAACAGCGAACTACCTGCAGATATGGTAGAATGCCTTGATAAATGGAGAACTTACTCTAAATCGCATACTGCTGACGAAGAGGAATAGTATATGGTTTGTGGATTTGGTTATTTGTTGATTTGATGGCTAATACTAACTGTCATTTCGACGAAGGAGAAATCTAAACAGAGTTGACATAAATAAAAAACTCCCGATTTAATCGGGAGTTTTTTATTTAAAATAGATATTAAAATGCATTTCACTATTTCTAATAATACCGGAGTATTTAGGATGTATCCATTTGGTTTTTAATACAAACTTTCTAAGTCCATTCTCAAAATAGGATTTGTATTTTAAATTTTCAGGATTTTGAAATGTAGCCTCTACTGTAAGGTTTTCTATGGTACCATCTTTCATTAAAATAAAATCAGCATTTATATAGGAATAATATTTTTCGTTTTTGAATTTATAATCATCCGGATAAGGATACTCTTCAATAAAATCTATTTCTGATTTAATCATAAAATTGTAACAATCCTTCCTTGCAGGTCTATCATCATCGCTGTCAATAGTTTTATAAATTTCATCCGGATGATTAAAAACATATTGCCTTTCAGATTTTGCAATAAGGGAGTCTAAAGAGGTTCCGTTTTTTCTTAATATTTTTTCAACCTCATATTTCATTATTTTTTGATAGCAGCCTTTTTTAAAATAGTCTTCGGCAAGAGTACGTATGTCATTATAAATTATTAAAGTAGTGTCTTTTGTAATATTATAATTACTTAGCTCTTTAAAAACATCATCTTTATTAAAGTATGATTTGGTGCGGTAGTAATGAAGATTTTGTAGCCAATAATCTCCATTAAGACTTATTTTTCCTTTTTTTATATCCTCTTTGGCTCTGTTTGTTTCATTAATGCATAAAGTATCAACAATTTCAACTTTAGAATTAAAGTCTTCGGTGTTATATATTTTAATCTTTTGGTTTGATTGTTTTTTATCGGCTTCATTGCAGGAGGCGATTGCTAATAACAGAAATAACAGAGGTGCTATAAATTTCATAATTCGCAAGGTGTTTAGATTATAACGCTAAACATACAAATATTATGATTATTAAATAAAAAAACCTGCAACCCTTTAAAAGGTTGCAGGTTTTAGGAAACATATATAAAAGTAAACTAATTACTGTTGGATAAACTGTAGTTCGATAGCAAGTTTTACTTCTTCACCTACAAGAACACCACCTGCTTCAAGAGCTGAGTTCCAGTTAAGACCCCAGTCTTTACGGTTTATTTTACCTGTAATAGAGAAACCTGTTTTTGTATTTCCCCAAGGATCTTTTGCCAGTCCGCCAAACTCTACGTCAAGTTTTACCGGTTTTGTAACACCGTGTAGAGTAAGGTCTCCTTTAAGTGTGTATTCTCCTTCGTCTTCTTTTGTGAAAGAAGTAGCCGAGAAAGTTAACTGCGGGAACTCTGCAGCGTCAAAAAAGTCGGCGCTTAAAAGGTGAGCATCCCTGTCGGCATTACCTGTAGTGATAGAATCTACCTCTCCTGTAAACTCTATTTTAGCGTTTTCAAAATCGTCACCATTAGTTTCGATGAAAGCATCAAACTTTTGGAAACTACCTGAAACGTTAGTAAACATCATGTGTTTTACTTTAAATCCTATTTCTGAATGTGAAGGGTCTATTACCCATTTTGTTGTAGACATAATTTTTAATATTTAATTGTTATTGATTTTGTATTAATAAGTTACGTAAAATTAAATTGTCATTGGGACTTCCATTAATAATATTTCGGCATCGTCGCTTAAAGCCTCAATGGCAATGCTGTTAGTATTCCAAATGCCCAGTCCGTCCCTGTGGTTTAGTGCTATATTGTTAAGTTTAAAGTCACCGTTTAGCACAAAAGCATAAACACCGTTGCCTTTTTTCTTAAAGTCGTATTTTAAGCTTTTGTTCTTATCAAATTTCCCTAAGTGGAACCATGCATCCTGATGAATCCATACACCGGCATCGTCGGGGTTTGGGGAAAGTATCTGTTGCAGTTTGTTGTGTCTTTCTTCGGCTTTAAGCGTTATCTGGTCGTACCTTGGTGTTACATTCCTTTTGTTAGGGTATACCCAAATTTGAAGGAACTTAGTAAGCCTGTCTTTATTTTTGTTGTATTCGCTGTGGTAAATTCCGGTGCCGGCACTCATTACCTGTATGTCTCCGTTTTTAATAACGGCAGTGTTGCCCATACTGTCCTTATGCTCCAAGTCGCCTTCAAGCGGAATGGAAATAATCTCCATATTATCGTGTGGGTGAGTACCAAAGCCCATTCCGGGGTCTACACGGTCATCGTTTAAAACCCTTAGTACACCAAAATGCATCCTGTCGGGGTTATAATAGTTGGCAAAACTAAATGTATGGTGAGAGTCCAGCCAACCGTGATTGGCATGCCCGCGGGTATTGGCTTTATGTAGTACGGTGCTTTCGTTAACCTTAGCGTCCTCGTTAGGTAAATGGTTATAACCTATAGGGTCTAATGGTTTTATTTCGTCTATATCGTTATTAAGTGTATCTCCAACGGTAGATGATGCAACGAACATCCCGGTGCCCATCAGTCCTTTCTTTATAAAATCTTTACGGTTCATAGTAGTGGTTGTTTTAATATTACAGTACAAAGTTGCGTAATACTAAAACCCAAAACATTGAACTAGGACAAGAAATACATTTTAACCGAAAGTTATTGGTAAAAAGTCTAAAATCAGTACTTAGTTTTTGGCAATCTTGGCTCTTACCTTACTAAGGAACTCGGCAGATATGCCCAGATAAGAAGCAATGTAGTGCTGTGCCACACGCTGGGGTAGTGAAGGGTAGTGGTCTAAAAACTCAAGGTATTTATCCATTGCTGTTTTTGCGATGGTATTAAAGAGCCTGTCCTGGGTAACAGCAAGGTTGCGGTACAGTAATATCCTGAAAGCCCTTTCAAATCGTGGAGCCTGTTTAAAAAGTTCTTCTTTAGATTCAGGAGAGAAAATAAGCAGTTCACAGTCTTCCAGAGTTTCTATAAAAGTATGGCTGGGCCTGTCTTCATATATACTGAAGGAAATATCGCTAACCCATGAATTTTCTATAGCAAACTGTAGTATAACCTCGTGTCCGTTAGAGTCAATATAATATTTACGGATGCAGCCCTTAATTACAAAAGCCTCAAAGTTGCACATTTCACCCTCATGCAGCATGATGGTTTTTTTAGGCACTTCCCTGTATTCCAGTTGGGAGTTTAAAATATCAAGCTCTTCCTGGCTAAAGGTTACATAGCGGCTAATGCTCTCGTTAATTTGGGAATACCTGTCCATAAATGTGTAGTGTTTATAACAAATATAGATGATTTACGGGTACAAAAAAAGAGCTGCCTTAAAAGTAGAATGTACTGTTTTTTCAATTTGACCTTGTAGAGAAATTTTTTAATCGTTTATCAGAGATTTTTCGACTTCACTGCGTTTCGCTCAAAATGGCAATACTTTTAAGACAGCTCTTTGTTTAATTACTTTCGGGAGTTGGTTCCCATAGTTCTATTTTATTACCGTCGGGGTCATAAACCCATGCAAATTTTCCCATCGACATTTCTTCGCGGTGTTCGTCAATCTTTACACCGTCGGCTTTTAATGTTTCAAGAAACTCATCCAGTCCTTCAACCCTAAAGTTTACCATAAACTGTTGCGGTTCGCTAAAGTATTTGGTATCGGCCTTAAAAGGAGCAAATACAGTAGTGCCGGCTTCGGTTTTCCACACTTCACCACTACCTACGGTTTTAATGCCAAAATACTTTTCATACCATTTGCCTAAAGCAACATGGTCTTTTGATCGGAAAAATAATCCGCCTATTCCTGTGACTTTAGCCATGATTTAAGTTCATCAGTATTATTTTTTGATTTTTTACGAAGTATTGCAGCAGCTATTAGCGAAAACAGTAACCCAATTGGTAAAATTTCCATGTAAGTATACAGTATTACTACTATAGGGTTTTTGTAAGCCTCAACCATCTTTTCGTTTTCGGCAATCTGGAGGTTTATTTTTTCTATCGATTCTCCTGCCTGCCTCATGTCTTCTATCTGCATGTCGGCATAATGCTGGGCAAAGTCCGGGAAAAAGTTATACAGGGCTACAAGCCATACAATAACATAAATGGAAGATGTAATTAATGACATAAGCGCACCAATTTTAAAAGCATTCCCAAATGAAACAACGCCTCCTGCCTGTTTGTCTCTGTAACTTTTAATAGCGACAAAAATTAACGAGAAAGCAACGAACATTGAGGCAAAGCCAATGATCATGGCACTTTTCATGTTTTCTTGTCCGGTTAGTAAAGTAATAACATACCCGATGGTACTTATTACCCCTCCAATTAAACCATAAGTAAGAATAGTTTTTTTCATACCTGTATTGTTTTAGTGTTTGTTTATGGTGCAAAAATGGATAATATCACATAAAACTGCCTCATCCTTTCGGGTGATTTTACTGTCTTTTATAAAATTACGACTTTTGGGTGATATGTGCTAAGGTATGATGCTCAGTGTTTTAGCTTTATCTACGGCTTGGGTGCGCCTTTTTACCTCCATTTTTTCAAAAAGTTTGCCCGAATGTGTCTTGACCGTGTTTAAGGATACAAAAAGTTCGTTAGCAATTTCCTGATTGCTCATTCCTTTTGCCATAAGTTCGAGTACTTCCAGTTCGCGGGAGGTAAGGTTGAGGTTGTCCAGTTCTTTTTGGTTACGCTCAAACTGAGGGGAGGGGGTAATGTATACTTCTACCTCTTTCTCTATTACAATTGTTTTTGCTTTGGGCTTAAACAGTTTTAAAGTAAGCCAAACCCCAAGCCCTGTAAAAATAATAGCGATGATGCCAATGTAAATATCGAGTGAAGTACTTAGTATTAAAAAACGAAATTCCAGCCAGCGCAGCAGTAAAAGCAGCAACGCAAGGCTGGAACCGTATAGTATAGCACCTTTATGTTTTTTAATTGCCTTGATCATCAGGGCAAATATAAAAACTATTTTTTTTCATCAAGGCCTAAGGCATTCCTCAGTACTTTCTCAAATTGTTTTTCACTAGGGCGTGGCATCTCTACCTCTACAAGGTTACCATCGGGATCAATAAGTATAAATCGCGGAATTCCCGATACATTATACTCGTCATGAAACTTCTTTTTATCATTTAAATGGATTTGTAATACCGATTTAGATTTAGATTTGGCATCAATAAACCATTTTTTAATATCATCATCAATGCTGGCAGCAACAAACTGTACCGGTTCATTTTTATACTTAATAGCCATTTTATCAAAATAAGGAGACTCATATTTACATGGTCCGCACCATGTGGCCCAAACATCTATCACCACAAATTTGCCTTTAAGGTCAGCAAGGCTTATAGCTTGATTATCCAGGGTCATAGCCTCAAGTTGAGGGGCTTGTTTACCGCTGCTTAATTTTTCTATTATTCTTGCTTTATTAGCTATTATAGCAGCAAATTTTTTATTGGTGAAGAGTTTATTGTATTGTGTAATAAGTGTATCCCTTTCAGAAGTTTTTGAAGCTTCTTCAATGCTTTTATCCATTTGCGAAAATAACATCTTGTCTTTAAAAGGTCCGGCAGGTAATTTTTCTATCGCTTTAAAAGCCTTAGTGTCATCATCAATATCCTCTTTGTTGTTTATTGTTAATTGAGAGATAACATATCTTACATAATCATCATTTGTAAGTAAACTTTCATCATTAAGGGTTATCATCTCTTTTATCTTTTTTATACCTTCTGTTTCAGGAGTTTCTTTGTCAGGGTATAATGCAGCTCTTTTTTGAATAAAAGAATTCCAGAGATTAAGATACTGAACAGACATTAGTTTTTGTTTTTTGTCTGTAAAGTCACTTTTAGGGATATAATTGTCAACGGTTTTAAACGTCTTGGAATTAGATATAGACTCTTCCCAGTCGTCAACAATTTGATTGGTGATAAAATCAGGATCTTCCAGAAAAGTGTTTTGACCAATATAATAAGAGGCACTACTTCTCAAACCTACTTCTTTATCAGACTGGTTTTCGGGAAGCCTTGTCCCTGTTATTACTACATCCATAGCTGATTTGATTAGTTTAAAATCAATATGGATACTGTCATTATTACTAAATATTGTTGGTACTCTTCCAATCTCATCGAAAGTTACATTGTAAGAATCTAAAGGCACATTTTTTTTAATCTCAGCATAGAACTTTTTATTCTCTACCGGAATGATGGCTAACGTATCTCCAATAAAGTTATCGGTAATATATATAGTTTTTACATCTCTGTCACTATCTATGTTACCACAAACTACTGTTTTGTTATATGAGGAATAGGTTTTAGGGTATAAAACATAACTTAATAATCCCCCGACGATAATAAGGATAGCTACAAGTCCGGCTATTCTTTTTCCGTTTCCTAAAAAAGCTGATTTTATTCCTTTATGCCTGTACCAGTTAAACCCAATATAAAGTAGAATAATAGTTAAAAGGAAACTTGCTGTTTCAGAATAGGTAATCCAATAGCCTAAGTTACTGCCTTTCGGATAGGCTGAAATTTTACTTAAAGGCTCTAACGGGTACCAATCAGGGGTAATATTATATGCTTTAAGAAAAATAAAGGCAAGTAAAAGGAAGAAGCCAACAAGAACAGACCATATAAAACTGCTTATTATTACCGATATAATGTATTGAAATGCAACTAAAATTAAGCCGGCAAGGAAAATACGTGTTACAAGTAATAATAGCTCTGTAAAGGCAAAACCTGTAGTTGCCTGTTCAGGCATATCAATTAGTAACGATAGTATCCAGGCAAATAAATACCCCGAAACTACCAGGCTAACTATTGCAATAAGCATTGAAATTATAATGACTGCAAATTTTGAAAAGTATATGGAGAGTTTGTTTACAGGCTGAGTCTCCATGAGCTGCCAACCTCCGTTTTTATGATCAAGCTGGGTAATACGGCTAACGGTTATTATTATAAGTAATGGGAAAAAAAATACAGTAAAGGGTTCAAGGCAACTTTCAATAAAAGCTAAATAATAATTGTAAGGTAGCCCTCCAAATTTAGGTCGGCTTTGAAAATATTCAACTAATAACATGATAAAGGGAGAGATGACTCCCAATATAATAGACAGTATATATATACCGGTTCCTTTTTTCTTTAGGTGTTCTGCCTTTAGGGCAGTTATAAAATTTTGCATTATTATATATATGTGTTGGTAAGGTTATAATTAGTTTACAAGTGCCATGAACCATTCTTCAAGGCCGTCAAGGATTTTAATCTCATAAATCTCGGCACCTTTATTTACAAGCTCTTTTGTAAATGCCGGAATCTCCTCGCGGTTTTGAAGCTCAAGGGAAAACTGTGTGGTACTCTCCATTTCTACGGTAGGGTTTTCCTTAGCCAGTTCATCATACCAGCGTTGTGCATCTTTAACTGTGATGCGTATTTTACACAGCCCTGATTTTTTGGAAAGTTCTTCCATAGTACCCTCAAACTGAATTTTCCCTTTACTGATAATCCCTACATGAGTACACATTTTCTCAATTTCAGCAAGCAGGTGGCTTGATACGAAAATAGTAACCCCTTTTTCCTTATTTAGCCTTACCAGTAGTTTTCGTATATCCTGAATACCATTAGGGTCCAGTCCGTTTACAGGCTCGTCCAGTAATAAAAGTTCCGGTTCATCCAGTAAAGCCATTGCAATTGCCAAACGTTGTTTCATACCAAGTGAGTAAGCCTTAGCCTTTCTTTTGGCATCCCTTTGCAGGTCTACCAGCTCCAATACTTCGTTAATTCTGCTTTCGGGAACATTACGTAGCTTTGCTATGTACTTTAGGTTATCATATCCGCTAAGGTGCAGGTATAGTGCCGGACTTTCCACGAGCGACCCAACGCGGTCAAAAGCTTTAGGCAGCTGCTCGTTTAACGGCTGGTTAAAAAGATAAATAGATTTGTCCTGTTGCGGCAGTATGCCCGTAAGCAGGCGCATGGTGGTTGATTTTCCAGCTCCGTTTGGACCTAAAAAGCCATAAATGGAACCTTTTGGAATGTTTAGAGAAACATTGTCGAGAGCTTTTCTGTTTTTGGAATAATGAAAAGTAAGGTGCTCTGTCCTTATAATGTAGTCTGTCATTTTATTTTAGTTGGTTAATGGTTTGGCGGAGTATTAAACTCCTCGTTTGGTTATATGTATATGTTTTGCTGATAATGTTACAATTACTAACTTTGAAACATAACAAATTAGTATATGAAAATAGTTATATCTCCCGCAAAATCGCTGGATTTTGATACAAAACTTCCTACAAGGAAACATTCAGACTCTTCTTTTTTATCACAAAGTGAGTTGATACATAGTACCTTAAAAGAAAAGTCGCCAGATGAACTTGGTAAGCTGATGAGTATAAGTAAAAAGCTTGCCGATTTGAACTGGCAACGCAATCAGGACTGGCACACGCCCTTTACCACAAAAAATGCAAGACCTGCCGTGTATGCTTTTAACGGAGATGTATACACAGGGCTTGATGCCTATACTATCCCTACCGCAAAGCTGGATAAGCTTCAGGATAGTTTAAGGATATTATCAGGACTGTACGGACTTTTAAAACCGCTTGACCTGATACAGCCTTACCGACTTGAAATGGGTACCCAAATGCCTGTTGAAGGAAGTAAAAACCTATATGAGTTTTGGAAAAAGACAATTACCCAAGCTTTAAACGATGAGCTTAAAGACGACGAATTGTTTATTAACCTGGCAAGTAAAGAATACTTTGATGCTGTAGATACTAAAGCGCTTAAAGTACCTGTAATCACTCCGGAGTTTAAGGACTATAAAGACGGTAAACTAAAAATGATAAGCTTTTTTGCCAAAAAGGCTAGGGGGATGATGGTGCGCTATATAATAGACAATAACGTTAGATCCCTAAACGGACTTAAAGGTTTTGACTACGAAGGTTATAAGTTTGATGCCAGCCTATCTAAAGGAAATAAGCTGGTGTTTACAAGGTAATTCCTTATGGAAATACAATTTGTTGAAAGGAACGTGAATTCAACCTCTGTAACATATCACAGAGTAACTAAAGAGCAGAAACTTATTTTTGAAGAGGCATATCTCGAAACCGAATATATATGGACTTTATCAGGATACTTGGGTAAGTGCGACTTATATTCAATGGAATTTTCCCAGTATAGAGGTGTTTCACATACCATAGGAGAATTATCTGCAGAATATTTATTGGATATCCTCAACAATGATTATTGTTTTGATTTTGACTATGAGCCAAAGGAAGGCGATATTTTAGAGTTTGTATACAACTATAAACTGCCCGATGCAAAGCATATGCCCAAAAGAATAAATATAGAATGTTGGTCTGCTTTTATTTTTACAAAAGGCAAGTGGGTTTTGGCAAGGCACTATGATGTAAAACTAAAAAGGATTACACAGGGATTTATAAAAATAGTAAGTTAAAAACGATAAGCTTTTGTAAAAAAAAATCTGGGGATAAGCCGGTATTTATAAAGTAGTGTAATATGGAAATACGATTTATTGAAAGGGATGAAAATTTTGTTCCTGTAAAGTATCCAAGAAATACTAAAGAGGAGAAGCTTATTTTTAAAGAGATTTATCTTGAAGCTGAATATAAATGGTACTTATCCAGATATGTAGGTGAATGGGATTTAGATTTTAATTTTTCTCATGCTGCACCTTTAGAGAAGGTAAAAGATTTATCTGTAGAATATTTATTGGATATACTTAACAATGATTATTGTTTTGACTTTGACTATGAGCCCGAAGAAGGCGATGTTTTAAATATACAATATGATTATAAATATCCCGATTTACGGCATATGCCAAACAGGTATTTTATAAGATGTTCTACATGTGTTATGTTTAGAGATGGCAAATGGATTTTTGACAGATATTATGATGTAAAACTAAAAAGTATTACACAAGGATTTATAAAATTCTTATAGATAAAAAAACTCCGAAGACAGGTCTTCGGAGTTTTTTGTTTGAACACACCCGGCAAAGGTGTAATAACCAAAACAATTTATATATAATCAAACAATTAACCTTTCTTATGTTGATTTGAGTTTCATCATGAACTCTTTAAAAGCCGGAGATAGCTCGCTAAACAAAGGGTTTTCCCTGTTTCTCAGCATTACTTCCCCAAACATTTTAAGTCCTATGGCAAACTCTGCTGTTTCACTATCGCTGCTAAAAAGGTTTTTTTCCTGTAGTATTTTGATAATGTTGAAAATGTTATCGTGGTTATCAAATTCAATACTAACGGCTTCCTGCAGTTCGTCACCTTTTGGGTTATGCGTGTGCTCCAGCGTTACTTTATAATGATTATATTTTGAATTCATTTTTTAGCTGTTTTAAAATTTTAGTGCATGGCTTCGCTCATGTCTACTTTACCTTTACCACGTCTTACAAGCAGTATAAACGGTATACAAAGCAGGAACAGAATACCCAGGTACATAAATACATCCATGTACGACAGTATGGTTGCCTGTCTTGTAACATTAATATCCAGTAACTGATGTGCTTTTGCCAATGCCTCACTGGCAGAAAAACCATTCCCCATAAACTTAAGCTGATATTGGTGTACACGTTGCTGTACCTCAAAACTGGCTCCGTTTAAGTGAGATATTAAATCTACTCTGTGCTGCTGACCGAAACGTGAGATAAATGTGGTAATAATTGCAATACCAAACGAACCTCCTAACTGACGCATCATACCTGTAAAGGCAGCACCCTCACCAATACTTTTACCCTGTAGGGTAGAAAGCGATAGGGTAGTAATAGGTACAAAAAGCAATCCGAGTCCCATACCTCTTAATATAAGTGGCCAAAACATGTGTTCTGCCCCTGTATCGTTTGTGATGATGTTATGCATCCAAAACGTAAAGAAGAAGAAGATAAGGAAGCCCAATGCCACCATGTAGGTTTGCGGTATACCTCTTTGTATAAGCTTACCAATAATAGGCATCATAAAGGCTGTTGTCAATGAACTTGGTATAAGTAATAAACCGGTTTCGAGCGCTGTCCATCCTAAAACAGACTGGGTGTATATAGGTACTATGAATGTAGAACCATATAAACCGAAACCAAGTATAAAACACATTATCGTACCAATACGCAGGTTACTGTCTTTTAATACGCTGAGGTTTACAATAGGGAACTTGTATGTCATTTCCCTCCATATAAAGGCGAGTAAACCAAATACGGTTACAACACTTAGTGTGACTATGGTACCATCGGCAAACCAGTCATCCTGTTGCCCGTGTTCCAGTACATATTGTAGCGACCCAATAAAGGAGGCAAGGAAAATAATACCCCACCAGTCCACCTGATTGGCTTTCATCTTTTCACCATACTTAGGGCTTTTTACATAGATTAGCGTAAGCAGGGTTGCAATAATACCCAGTGGTACGTTAATGTAAAATATATAAGGCCATGAGTAGTTGTCTACAATGTAACCTCCCAGTGGCGGACCCAATGTAGGCCCTACAATTACACCCATACCATATATGGCCTGCGCCATACCTCTTTTCTCGGCAGGGTAACTTTCGGTAATAATAGTTTGTGCCGTTACAAGTAGTGCACCACCACCCATACCCTGTATGAACCTAAAAAATACAAGTTCCCAGATATTGGTAGCATTACCACATAAAAACGATGCTATGGTAAATACTACAATAGATACGGCAAAATAGTTTCGACGTCCAAACTGCTGTGACAGCCAGCTCGTCATTGGTATAATAATTACGTTAGCGATGGCATAAGCGGTAATTACCCAGGCAATATCAGTAAGCGTTGCCCCAAGGCTACCGCGCATTTCATTTAACGCTACGTTAACAATGGTAGTATCTACAATTTCAAGCAGGGCACACAGTACCGCGGTAATGGTAATAATTACCCGCCTAAAGCCATATTCTACCAGGCTGTCATCCTGTGTTACTGTTGCTGCCATATTATTTTAAGTGTACATCTACTTCTACGTTCATACCGGGACGAAGCAGGTCTACTTTTTCTTTCGCGTTATTTTCAGTTAAATTGATTTTTACAGGTAGTCTCTGTACCGTTTTTACGAAGTTACCCGTAGCATTATCAGGAGGTAAAAGAGAGAATTTTGCTCCTGTTGCAGGCGAGAATGATGTAATAACACCTTCAAACTCAATATCTGGATAAGCATCTACTTTAATGCCTACTTTTTGTCCGGCTCTCATTTTGTTAAGCTGAGTTTCCTTAAAGTTAGCCACTACCCATGTTTCACTGTGATCTGTAATATAGAATAATGCCTGACCCGGAGCTACAAGCTGACCCGGTTGTATATCAACAGCCGATATTTGTCCGTTTACAGAAGCCGTAACCACTGTATAGCCTAAGTTAAGTTCGGCAGCATTAAGTGCAGCCCTGGCACGCTCAATATTGGCAGCAGCAACTTCCGTTTGCTTGTTGGATACATTTGATTTTGAAATAATCGCATTTTTCTGGTAGTTGCTGGCTGCCTGTTGTTGCTCAAGTACTTTCAGTTGGGCTTCCGCCTCCTGCTTAGTAGCTTGCGCCTGCTCAAATTGCTGTTTAGTTATTGAGTGGTTTTTATATAAGTTCTCATAACGCTCAAAGTCGTTATTAGCTCTCCATAATCTTACTTTAGCAGCCTCTATGTTACCTTTTGTAGACTGTAAATTAGCATCAGATACCGATACGTTTGCTGTAGCACTACCTACATCTGCCTTTGCAACGGCAAGGTTACCTTCGGCAGCTAAAA
The DNA here is from genome assembly GCF_009741375.1 of Flavobacterium rakeshii. GTDB lineage: Bacteria > Bacteroidota > Bacteroidia > Flavobacteriales > Flavobacteriaceae > Flavobacterium > Flavobacterium rakeshii. The sequence continues at coordinate 57,560 of NZ_WOWP01000021.1, read as the reverse complement.
GAGCGGCTTTAGCCTCTTCTACCTTAACGATGTAGTCATTATTGTCTATAACAAAAAGGGTATCACCTTTTTTTACAAAATCGTTATCTTTTACATATACCTTAGTGATATAACCGGTAACACGGGGTATAATAGGGCTCATGTTTCTTTCTACCTGTGCATCATCTGTAGTTTCGTGAGCAAGGGAGTGTAAATATTTATAAGTACCATATGTAGCACCCACGGCAACAAGTACTATAAGTATGATAAGAAACTTCTTGTTTGTTTTCTTTTTTTCCATGAGGAGGTATATTAATTATTTTGTTGAGTAATGTTGAATGAATTGATTAATTTTCCTGAAACATTAAGCAGTTCGTAGTAACGCTGTGTTATATCTGCTCTTGAGAATGTTTCGTTAAGTTTTGCCTGTAGCTGTTGTACATCGGCCTCTAAAAGGTCGTTAGTATCACTCAGGCCGTTATCGTATTTATCTTTTACAATACGGTAATTTTCATCGGCTTGGGTAACGGCTTCGGTGTACACTCTGTTTTGCTTAATGGCAAGGTTATAGTTTTCAAGAGATTCCTGCACCTGTACTTTAATCCTGTCGGTAAGTAATTCTACCTGTTGCTTAGTAGCTTCGGCACGGCTTGAAGCCGATTTTACATGCTTACTGTTTTTAAACAGGTTAGACAGGTCGTATGATACCCCTACACCAAAGTTAATAGCATTGGTAACCTGGAAAACATTTTTAATATCTACCGCTGCATATCCTCCTAAAAGTGTAACGGTAGGGTAGTAGTCTGCCTGAGCTACTTTTATATTAGCCTCGCTTGCCTTTTGTTCCCATCTAAGGGCTTCAAGGTCATTTCTCTGGCTAATAGCCTCTTCGGCAGTAACTGCGGTAACCATCTCTTCAGAGTTTTCAAAGTAAGCCGGGTTAGGTTCTACCTGTGTTCCTTCAGGTAACTTTAGCATAGTTACAAGCTGATAGTTAATGGTAGAAACTGTTTTTTTAGCATCCTCTAAAGACAGTTGAATGTTTGATGCCTGCAACTGTGCTTTAAGAAGGTCGTTACGTGCAATGATACCGTTTTGCTCCATAGCTGTAAAGTCGGTAACACGCTGGTTAGCACTCTTAAGGTTTTCCTCTATAAGCTTAACCGACTCCTGTGCCTTATACAGGTTAGAATAAAGCACTATGGTTTGCATGGCAATTTGCTCTTTAGTGTGTGCAGCATTAAAAGTCTCTGCATTATAAGCATCTTTAGATGCCTCTACACTGTTTTTAAGCTTAAAACCAGAGAACAAAGGCATACCCACGGTAGCCATACCCAGCATAAGCTGGTCTACTTTTGGAGAACCAGATGCTGTTTCGCCATCATTACTGTCGCCGGTAGGTAGTCTAAGTGTAACATTAGGATTAGTTAACCTTTGGTATTGACCCGAAAGTTTTACCTCAGGGTAAATGTTGTTTTTTACGCTTTCCATTTCAAATTTTGAAGTGGAAACTTTTGTATCGGCAAGATTTGCCTCGGTACTTTGGGTAACCGCCATGCCTATGGCATCATCAAGGCTTAACTGTTTTTTCTCCTGTGCCTGCAGTGTTGCAAACCCCGATATAAACAGTGTGGCTCCCAATAGTAAATTCTTAGTTTTCATGAACTAAAAGGGCTTTAATTGTTTGTTTAATGTGACTCGTTAATTCGTTTTTTATATAGTTTTCGTAGGCTTCATCTGTTTTAATACCCAGTTCTGCCTCAAAAAATGGTCTGTTCATCTGGAAATGCACAAGGGTCCCCATAATGGTAGGAGGGATAAGCTCAATGTTTATGTTTGTTTTAAACAAGCCTGATTCCTGTCCTTCCTGTATTATCTTTCTAAAAGCCGCCATATTTTGCTGCTTAACTTCGGCATACGATTTCATGTCCATCAGCCTTTTTTTAGTAGAAAGTTCAAAGTGCAAAATTTGGTACATGCATTTGTTTTTGTTAATGCGCGAAATGTAAAGATCTATAAGGCGTTCTACCTTTTCAAGCGGGGTAAGGTCTTCCTTGAAAATGTTGTCTAACTGCATTTTCATGTCAGATGTGCGGTGCAGAATAAGTGCTTCAAGCATTTTTTCTTTAGACCCAAAATAATAGGAAATCATAGCAATATTAACCTTTGCGGCTTTTGCTATGCTTCTTATTGATGTCCCGTCAAAACCTTCGCTGGCAAACAGGCTTTCTGCTGCCATGAGGATATCGAGTTGTTTTTCGTTGTATTCTGTCATTGTTTTCCAATTTCAAAATTCTGATGCAAAGTTAAACGATTGTTTAAATTAAACGTTTGTTTAATTGTTAAATTAACATGTCGTTAACAGAAAACGTTTTAGTACCCCGGGGTGTTAAAATTCATACTAACACTTAAAAATATTCCGTTAGTATTATGTAGCTGATAACCAAATGTTAAATTTATTTTCTCTCTGGCCTATGAAGATTTTAAAAGCCTTACTACTTATCGTAGCCTTATGTAATGCCGCCGGAGTACATGCACAAAAGGTGTTTGCATCGGCAAAATATACCCAAATGTGCAGTTATTATGGCGAAAAGGTTACGGGTGATATTCATGCCTTTAAACCCGATGCAAAAGCCGAAACGGTGATAAAAAACATCATGTCGGTAATTGGGTTAAAAGCCAATTTTGAACTGCGTGCAGCAAATGTACCTAATGCGGCAGCGGTTGTACTAAAAGGTAAACGATACATTTTATATAATCCTAAATTCATGTCGAGCATCAATACCGTAAGCGGTAGCGACTGGGCAGCCGTGAGTATACTGGCACACGAAATAGGGCATCATCTTAACGGACATACCCTGGATAATGTAGGCAGCAGACCCCAAACCGAACTGGATGCCGATGAGTTTTCGGGCTTTGTACTAAACAAACTGGGAGCAAGCCTTACCGATGCTCAGGCGGTTATGGAAACCATAGCGAGTATAAAGGGTTCGCATACGCATCCGCCAAAAAGAGACAGGCTGGTTGCCATAGCAACGGGCTGGACAAGGGCAAGCGGAAGCGCACAGGCAAATACGGCTGCTGTTGCACAGGTAAAAACTACTACCTCAAAGCCAAAACCTGAAACCAGAACTGAAGTGAAACCTGTTGCAAAAGCACCTGCAAAGCCTAAACAGGTAGCGGTTAAAAAGGAGCCGACAAGAGCAGAGAAGATTCAGCAAAGTGCCAAATATAATAACAATATAGCCAGTGATGCTTACTTTAGTTCAGATCCTAAAGGGGAATACTACTTAACCAAAAAGGGAAATCTTGTACAGGTGGATAAAGACAAGGTATATATGGTGGCAAAACTGGTACGTTCTAACAAGGCGGGTTATAAAATGATGCTTACCGATAATGCCGATACTAACCTGTACATAGGTCATGGGGGAGTGCTAATGAACGATTCGGGAAATAAAGTGGGAATTCTTAGGGCAAGGAGGTAATTGGGTGATTTTTAACATTGATTATTTCGCTGAAAAATAGTAAATTAGATGCGGTTTTGATGCATATGTCAAAACCGCTTTTTAATTTTTTACGGTTATGCAGTTGAGTATTTTATGGAAGGGGTTGATGTATGACACAGATGAATACTGTGCCGTAAATTATCATGATACGAGTATCATGGTACATTCTGAAATTGAAGGCTGGGCGAAACGCAAGCCTGTGTATACCGAATACTGGTTGCAGCTTAACAGGGACTGGCAGGTACAGTCGTTTGAAATAAGTGCCAGTATAGCCGATAATACCTATAAACATGCACTTTCACTGGACAAAAACGGACACTGGAAATGCAAAAAGAATTTACCTCATTTTAATTTTGAAGGCTGTAATTATGTAGATATTTCCATTTCGCCGTTTACCAATACACTTCCGGTAAACGGACTACACCTTGCCGAGGGCGAAACTACCGAACTAAGTGTTATTTATATTGATGTACTGCAAAATGAAGTGCGCCGTGAACGACAAAAATACACCCGTTTAGGCAACAGGCTGTACCGCTTTGATAATCTGAAAGACTTTGAGGGCGAGATTACTGTTGATGCTAACGGACTGGTAGTAGAGTACCCGGGTATGTTTGAACTGATAAGGGTGAGATAAGTGTGGCGTGATGAGGTTAAAATCTGTAAATTTGTAGAAAAACCTTTATAATACGCCATGAAATCCATTAAAGTAATCGCTTTTGACGCAGACGATACCCTGTTTATTAATGAACCTTATTTTGAAGAAACCGAAAAGAAATTTTGTGGTTTGATGGAAAACTACCTGTCCCATCAAAGCCTTTCGGCAGCCGTTTTTAAACATCAGGTAGATAATCTTCCGCTTTACGGTTACGGGATAAAAAGCTATATACTGAGCATGATACAAACCGCCATTGAAGTATCAGACGGGACGGTTAGCGTAAAGCTTATTCAAAAAATTATAGATTTGGGCAAAGAGCTCCTTCAAAAACCTATTGTATTACTGGATGGGGTAGAAGAGACCCTTAAAGCCCTACAGGGTAATTATAAACTGGTAGTAGCTACAAAAGGTGACCTTAAAGACCAGCAACGTAAACTACATGATTCCGGACTGGGACACTATTTTCACCACATTGAGGTAATGGCCGATAAAAAGGAACTTAATTACAACAAACTGCTTTCAAGACTGGATATAGAACCACATGAGTTTTTTATGATTGGTAACTCATTAAAGTCGGATGTGTTGCCGGTACTTAATATAGGCGGATATGCCTGCCATGTTCCGTTTAAAACTACATGGGCACACGAAATGATAGACCACGAAATTGACCACGATAATTTCTACGAAATTAAAAAGCTTAACGAAATCATACCTATACTTTCCTAATAACAAAGCTATGGAATTACACTTTTTTGAAACTCCGGCTCATTTTAGGGAATGGCTCGAAAAACACCATGAGGTTAAAACCGAACTGCTTGTAGGCTATTATAAAAAAGGTACGGGAAAGCCCAGTATTACCTGGCCGGAATCGGTAGATGAGGCTTTGTGTTTTGGCTGGATAGACGGTATAAGGCGTACCGTTAGTGAGGAGGCTTATTCCATACGGTTTACACCACGTCGTCCCAACAGCGTTTGGAGTGCTGTAAACGTAAAAAAGATGGAAGAGCAATTACAGTTGGGAAGGGTGTTCCCAATGGGAATTGCAGCCTACAAAAAGCTTAATGAAGACAGGTCTAAAATATATTCTCATGAAAGGAAAGCTCCTGCCGAATTTAGTGCCGAGCAGGTGAGTATTTTTGAAAAAAATGAAAAAGCATGGATGTTTTTTAACGATCAGCCGCCTTACTATAAAAATCTTATGAGGCATTGGGTTACATCTGCCAAGCAGGAAAAAACAAAAATAGCAAGACTGGAAAAGTTAATGGAAGCCAGTGAAAATGGTGTAAGACTCCGCTAAAAGCACTGTATTTCTTACAGTTTTACACAATTTTTTCGTTATTTTTGGTGTTGTACTGTATATACAGTAACCTTAAAAACCAGCTAATTATGAAAAAACACCTTATCAGAAACCTTGCTGCCATGGCAGTAATTGTTTGTTTTGCCTTTGCATTACCCGAAACCGAAACCCAAAAAATTAATGTTGTTATAGATGCTGGTCACGGTGGTAAAGACTTTGGAGCCAAGCACGATGACTTTTTAGAGAAAGACATTGTAGCATCTATCGCACAAAAGGTAAAGGAACTTAATGATGATAAAGAAGTGGTGATTCATTTTACCAGAAATGAGGATGAATTCCAACAACTGACCGACAGGGTTGAAACTATTAATAGCATTAAACCTGATTTAGTTTTATCACTGCATATTAATATGACTGGAAAATCAGATAAATCAGGGATGGAATTTTATATTGGTCAGGATGTTGCCCAAAATCAAAAATCAAAAGAGTATGCTGCTAAACTGTCTAACGTAATGAGCGACAGGTTTGAAGTAGCTCCCGTAAAAGAAGCCAGGTTTTATATACTTAAAAATACAGAGGCACCGGGTGTACTGTTTGAAATGGGATTCCTTTCGAATGAAAACGACAGACAATACCTTACATCACAAAACGGGCAAAAAGAAATTGCTTCACGCATTGTAAACTTCCTTAAGGAAATAGAATAACATGGAACAGAATTTTAAAAACCATATAAGGTATTATGCCCCACACCACTTTATATTTTACCCTGTAATGCTTTTAGTAATGGGGTTTTGTGTGGGGCGCTCATTGGATAACGAAAATAGGCTTATATGGATATTCCTGTTTCTGGCTTTCTTATCGGTTACCCTGTTATCATTTATGCTAAGGCAACATTATGCCTTAACGCTACAGGACAGGATTGTACTGCAGGAACTGCGTTACCGCTATTTTGCCACTACAGGGCAACGCCTTGAACCGTATGAGGATAAGCTGAGCAAAGGGCAGTTGTTTGCCCTGCGTTTTGCTCCCGATGAGGAAATGCCGGCACTACTGGAAAAGGCAATAGCCGAAAACCTTGATCCTAAAGCGATAAAGCAATCCATAAAACACTGGAAACCCGATAATCAACGTGTATAATAAAAGAAGCCTGCTATTAGCAGGCTTCTTTCGAAATAGATAGTTTAGAACCACACAAAAAACTCTCTTATCCTATATGTTGTAGCCCTTGCAGGCTGTGTATTATTGGTTATTGTCAGGAGTGGTATTTCGCTGCTCCTTCCAGGTCTGTTCGGCTTCGTTATAGGTTCTGGAACGTACATCCCTTCCCTGGCTTATGTTGTGGGCAATAAAAGCCCCGCTGTTCATTTCATCTTTGTAATAACTTCTGTCGGCATTACGACCACGGGCTCTTATAGGTTCACTTGGTCTGTTTCCCATTTGCCCCGTGTAGATGTTGTTGCTTTCTTCGGTACTCATAACACTTACATTTAAACATTAATACTGGTTTTAATTTTAATTGTCAGGTTGATTTTCCTTTTACACATCGCCTTTTAAAAATTCTTTTTCAACTAAGTAACTTCTTCTCTCAAATTTGTTCCTATATGTTGATGTATACAAAGTTCAGTTATAACTCACTGATATTGAAGTTAATTAACACTCATTTTTATGTAAAATGTTATAAAAAGCTTTAACAAAACCCCTAAATGCAGTAATAGTAGCTAATTAACGTTTTGGGAGTTAGCATATATAAAGGAAAGTTTAACAAACAATTCACTCAGTTAGGTGTAAAACAGGTTGTAATAGTGAGTAAATTAGTAGTGTATTATAAGGTATTACTTATAAAAACATCATTTATCACTATTTACCAATTTTTTTAAAGCACATATAATTATGAAAACAGCAAAATGGACGCTTGATTTAGCTCATTCAGATATACAGTTTAAAATAAGACATTTGCTTATTGCTAATGTTACAGGGCATTTCAGGTTATTTTCGGGTACTATGCATGCCGGAAAAGATGATTTTACCGATGCCGACTTTAAACTGGCTATCGATGTGTACAGCGTTGATACCAATAATGAGCAAAGGGATGAGCATTTGAAGTCGGCCGACTTCTTTAATGCTGATTACTACCCTGAAATGCAGTTCGTTTCAAAAGCATTTAACCATATAGATGGCGATAAGTATGATTTAATAGGGAATCTTACCGTTAAGGATGTTACTAAGGAAATTACATTCAAAGTTTTGTTTGGCGGAGAAGCCAGAGACGGATTTGGTAGTATGAGAGCCGGATTTGATATTAGCGGAGAGATTAACCGAAACGATTTTAATATCCATGCCAATGATACTACAGAAGCAGGCGGACTTGTACTGGGGGAGGATATTCACCTGCATGCCAACATACAGTTTATTAAGGAAGAAGATTAAAAAATGTAGCTTGTCTCAAAAGTGTTTGTTTTCCATTTCGACCTTGTGGAGAAATCTCTAATAGATTTCTCGACTTCACTCCGTTGCGCTCGAAATGGAACTTTTGAGACAAGTTTTTTATTGTTCTGTATTTCCGCGATCCCTTTTATTTTCGGGATGTGATGCCGGATAACGATTCTTTTCAATATCCGAATTAAAGTCTCTGTTCTCGGCAGTTTCTTTATCTTCAGCTTCGTTTTTGGTACCACGGTTTTTGTCTACCACTTCACCTTTATCGTTCACGGTTTTGTCGCTTTGGCTCACCGGTACAGCTTTCCCTTCGTTCACATCTCGGGCACGTTTTTGTAACTCCTCGTTGCCTTCTTCATCCTTCTCGGTTTCAGGGTTTAAAAAGCGGCTGCCGGGATTGTAATTGTCGGGTAGGTTTTCTCCGCTAAAGCCTTCGTTTTTTTGATGGTCGTTTGTTGTTTCTTGTGACATAGCTTTCCTGTTTTTAGGTTGGTATTATAATATTACCACTAATAAAGCGTAAAGCAAAAGGGTTTAACAAAGCCTTAGCTACTACTGTTTTATAATAAAATCGTAGTGGGAGTTTACTATATCGTTTACTGTTTTTTGCAGGGATTTATCCAGCATTTCATAACCGTCCTTAAGCTTACCCGATGAGGTAAAATAATCAGGTAGTTTATACTTAACCAGTACGTCTCCGTCAGTATAAATATCACCTACTTTAAAGTCAATAGTATAGCCGTTACCATGAAAAGTAATGGTCATGGTATAGCGTATTTTGTAATAGAAAGCTTCGCCACGGTTGCGGTAAAAAAAAGCATTTTTTTTATAAGCCCTAATGGTTATGCTGTTTGCACTTGTGTTAGTAACATCTACGGGGCTTTTCAGTCGGTTATATTCATAAGCCCATGTATCTGTTGCTTTCATAAATAACTCAACCTGCATAAAAGGAATACTTACCTCTACAGGGTCAAAGCCGTTAGCATGTACCTCCATTACCGGAGGTTGTGCTCCTGCAGTTGTGCATATAAATAGTAGTAGTAAGGTAACTTTATGCATACTACTTGTCGTTTAAGGCTTTTTCAAACTCCTCCTGTATTCTGTTGTTTGATATTAGCATAGGCTTTTTATCAATGGTTATGGTAATATCATCTCCGTCTATGCTATAGGAACCCGAGAATTTTCCAAGTGGGGTACTGCCTTCAAAGTTACCGTGCTGGTCGTCTCCGGCAAGGTTACCCTTGTCGCCTATAGATCCTTTTATCTTGTTAAGCAGGCTTGTTTTGTCGCCCGGATAACTTATTGTAAACTGATTAGCCATGATTATTTAGGTATTGGTTTACAGTAAAGTTACACAATAATAAGGGAGTGCTGTGTTTACCTTTTGTTAAATGCGTAAGAAAAAGCCGAACCCAAATTGTTTTATTCCTTAACGGTAAAACCGCCTTTTTCGGCATCAAAAGTTATACTGTCGTCATTAAAAAGCCTGTCAAAAACCTTGTTGCTAATTAAATTAGCAGGGGAGTCCTGTATTACTTCCTGCTGTGTCATAACAACAATTTCACTGCTTAACTGCAGGGCAAGGTCGAGGTCGTGAGTAGAGTAAAGTATGCATTTATCGGTTTCCTGCGTGAGCTTTTTCAGGAGCCTTAACAGACTCACTTTATGCAGTAGGTCTAAGTGAGTGGTAGGTTCGTCCAGTACAATAAAAGGCGTGTCCTGTGCCAGGGCACGGGCAATAAGTACCCTTTGCAACTGTCCGTCACTTATTTCATAGTATTTTTTGTTGGCAAGATGCTCCAGTTGGGTAAGCTGAAGTGCTCTGCTTACCTGTAGTTTATCTTCTTCGGTAAGTGTACCCAGCCAGTTGGTGTAAGGCTGCCTGCCCAGTGCAATCAGTTCGTAAACCGTAAGGTTGCTTGGCGGAAGTTTTTCGGTAAGTACCACGCTTAGGTTTTGTGCTAGTTCTTTAGGGTTGTGCTGAGTGAGGTTAATTCCGTTAAGTTCAATAATCCCCTTAATAGGCGTCTGAATCCCTGTAAGAGTGCGTAACAGTGTGGATTTACCTATACCGTTTGCGCCTATCAATGCGATAAGCCTGCCTTTTTTAAGGTTAAGGTTAATATGCTGTGCAATAACGGCTTCCTGTTTTTTGTCAGGGTAACCAATACTAAGATTATTTGCAGCTAATACTGTTTCCATCACTTTTTTATTTTAACTGAATACCCCTTTCTTTTTCCTGAACAAAAGCCATATCACTATTGGCGCACCAATTATAGATGTGATACCGTTTATTGGCAGTACAAAACTACTTCCCGGCCACTGTGTTACCGTATCACAAACAAGCATTATGGCAGCACCTGCAAGCAGTGTTGCCCAAAACAATACTAAGTGGCTACTGGTTTTAAACAGTAGTTTCACTATATGGGGTACTGCAATCCCTATAAACGATATAGGGCCTGTAAATGCGGTAATACACCCTGTAATAATACTGGTTGCCAATATGATTATAAAACGTGTTTGGCTAAAGTTTATCCCCAGGCTTTTAGCATAGCGTTCGCCAAGCAGCATAGCGTTAAGCGGTTTGATACAGGTAACGGCTATGGCAAGTCCCAGTAGGCTGGCACCCCATAGTATAGTTATGTTTTCCCATGAAAGGTTACCTAAACTTCCCAGTGCCCAAAACGTGTATTTTTGTAGTTGTTCGGCATTACTGAAGTAAGACAGCACGCCTACAATAGCCCCTGCAAAACTCCCAAACATTAAGCCTACAATAAGTATCGCCATAGTATCCTTTAGCCTTTGTGCTACTATCAATACCGCCAGTAATACCAGTAAACTACCAAAGGTAGAGGCAAGTACGAGTCCGTATGATGATGAGAAAAAAGTACCTACGGCAGGTACAATCCCCGCGCCCAAAATAACAATGGCTACCATAAGGCTGGCTCCCGAACTCAATCCTAAAACACTAGGTCCTGCCAGTGGATTACGGAAAAGCGTTTGCATAAGCAATCCGCTTATTGACAATCCCATGCCTACAATAATGGCGGTTAAAGCTTTAGGAAGCCTGTAGTTGATAATGATATATTCCCATGCCGATTTTGAAGCACCTTTGCCAATAAGGCTGTTAAATACTTCCTTAAGGGGAATACTAACCGATCCCAAACTGATATTAACGAGAAACAGTGCCACAAGGCTAATGCCCAGCAGTATAAAAATCAGTGTATATCGTTTGGTGTACAGCACAATGGTTTAGTTTAGTTTTTCGAAAAAGTAAAGTTCGTAATCCGGTAACAGTTCCGGATGAAATATCTTGATAAGATCTTTTAAAACAAGATCGGGCCTTGTTGCCGAAAGTTCATAATATACATATCCTCCCGTAGGTCCTCTTTTAGTACCAAAGGAGTATACCTTCTTGTTTTTAAACGACTGAAACTGTCCGTAATGCGGATTGTTTTCTGTCATTTGGGTAAGCGATGTATAACTGTTTGGTCCAATCCAGTATTCGGCATTTTCGGCTTTATCCAGTACGGTTTCAAAAGATAGGCTAAGGCTTCCGGTTCCATCGGTATCTTTCCAAAGATAATCGGCATTGGCATCTTTTAAAAACTGCGCTCCCCAGCTTCCTCCCTGTGGCAGGTTCCATTGATCCTGAAATATAGCTCCTGCCATAACCGTAGGTTTTTCGGTAGTGTTTTGTGCTATTTTTTTAGCCTCGTTATAATCTTTTACGATCTGATTAAAAATAATATTGGCTTCTCTTTCCCTGCTGTAAAGTGCCCCGAAAAATTTAATCCATTCGGCTCTTCCCAGCGGGCTTTGCTCTGTCCAGTCACCATTGTATAAAACGGTTAGTCCGCTGTCTTTAAGGGTGTTCATGGATTTGTTGTTACTGCTTATACTAAAGCCCACAACAGCATCGGGAGAGAGGTCAATCATAATTTCGGTATTAAGCCCTTCGTTTTGACCTACGTCTTTAACCAGTCCCGTATCAATACGTTTTCTGGTCTTTTCACTTGAAATAAAATCCGTACCGGGGTAACCTACCAAAGTATTTTCCATACCAAGCATTTCCATTGCCGGTATATGTGTTGTTGAAGTTACCACAATTGACTGCAATGGTACCTGTACCGTAGTATATTTTTTAAGACTATCGGGCACAACAGCATCTTTTTGCTGCATCACATAAGTGAAGCTTTCGGTAGCATTAGGCCAAGGGTTAGTCACTTTTACAATGGTGTAGCCGTGGTGTTTGTACAGCTCCAGTCCTTTGGCATAAACTATTGAATTCTCTACGGTTTCGGTAGTTTCTTCGTGTGCTTTTTCCTGTTTTTTACAGCCTGTTACCGCCAGTAATAAAAAAAGGAAAATAGGGTAGTGTAAGATTTTCATAACAAATATTAAGCTGCTGCAAATGTATAAATTTCAATATTAATCCTATATTTGCACCCAACTTTAGGTTATAGTGTGCCGGCAGCACACTGTATTAAAAGGGAATCAGGTGTAATACCTGAGCTGTTCCCGCAACTGTAAGCTATATCCCTTTTGGGAGGCTGTTGTTAACTGCGAGCCACTGCCTGTATAGGCGGGAAGGTAAACAACAGTACGCAAGCCAGGAGACCTGCCTTTAGTGTTAACAATTATCGAACCTTCGGGAAAAAAGGTTCTGGAAATTATGACATTTAACAGACTCATTCTTGTATTAGCCGTTGTAATGTGCCACCAGTTATGGGCGCAGCAGGATACTATTGTCCCTTTGAAAGAAGTGATAATATCAGACACGCAATTGCGTGATTTTTCTAACACACAGCAGGTGCTTGTGCTAAACGATTCGGTTATAGGGATCAATCAGGCATCGCTTACTTCATTTTTAAACTACAATACCACCATTTACTTTAAGGAAAACGGACTGGGTATGGTTTCGTCTCCGTCATTCAGGGGGACAACTGCTCAGCAAACCGCAGTAATATGGAACGGTATAAACATAAACTCCCAGTTAAACGGGCAAACCGACTTTAACGTTATTAATACCCGCGATTTTAATGCCATAGATGTTAGGGCAGGGGGCGGAAGTGTTATTTATGGCAGTAGCGCCATAGGGGGGAGTATTCACCTGAACAACGAACTTGAGTATAAAGAAAAATTCACTAACGAGCTTAGGGCAAACTACGGCAGCTTTAATACACTGGGGCTGCATTATGCCGGAACTATGGCTACAGATAAGTTTAGCGCATCACTTAGCTTTACCCGAAACAGCTCTGACAACGACTATGATTACGTAGGTAAGGACGGACATAATCTTAACGGGCAGTATTATAACAACAGTGCCTCGGCTACTGTGGGTTATAAAATCAATCAAAAAAATGTCCTTACCTATTATAGCTATTTGTTTGAGGGGGAGAGGCATTTCTCGCTAATATTCCCATCGGAAACAAGAACAAAGTATGATAATTTTGATACCAGGAACATGCTGCAATGGACAGGCTATTACGGCAGGTTTACCTCAAAACTAAAGGCGGCTTACCTGAGTGAAAAGTACAAGTACTTTGATAATATTTATGCGGAAGATTACAGCTACGGAAAGTCAGAATCCGTAATAGGGAAGTACGACTTGCTGTTCCAGATTAACAGTAAGATGAAACTGAACTCGGTATTGAACTTTACCCAAACTAAAGGATATGGTTCCAGCCTTGAAGGAGCCGAAAGGCATATAGGTTCGGCAAGTGTATTGTTTAGTCATTCGGTTACTGATAAATTAATGTATGAGGCGGGTATAAGGAAAGAGGCTACAAATAATTATGAGAGTCCGTTTTTGTATTCGGCAGGAGCAAAATACCGTTTTTCCGATTTTTACCTGCTAAGGGTAAACGGTTCCAAAAACTTCAGGATACCTACCTTCCAGGACTTGTACTGGCAGGGTAGCGGTAATACCGATTTGAAACCCGAAAGTTCAATACAGGGAGAAATAGGTAACGAGTTTACCATTAAAAATGCAAGCCTAAGCGTAACGGGTTATTATATTAAACTAAAGGATATGCTGCGCTGGCTCCCTACAGGCAGTGTGTGGCGACCACAAAATACTGATAGGGTTAAAACCTATGGTATAGAAACAGTGTTTAAATACAACAGGGAATTTAATGCACACAAACTGGGGCTTACCGTCGTGTATGGTTATACCCGCAGTGAGAACGAAGATACCGGTTATCAGCTTGTATATGTGCCTTACCACAAGGCATCGGGAGCATTATCTTACGGATATAAAAGGCTAACGGCTTACTACCAGTTTTTATATACCGGAGAGGTATTTACACGATCTGACAACAACTCAAGGTATAATTTAGACGCCTACACTACAGGTAATATTGGTGCCGAATATACTTTTGGAAAAACGACTATTTATAAACTGGGAGCACAGGTGCTTAATGTTTGGAATGCTGATTATGTTAGTGTAGACAGCAGGCAAATGCCCGGAAGAAACTTTAATTTTTATTTCACTTTAAAACTCTAACTTAAACTTAACAACTATTATGAAATTTAAGAATTCATTATTTGCGCTTTTGGCCGGTTCTTTATTTTTTGTGTCTTGTAGCAGTGACGACGATAATGGATCGGGTTCTGGTGCTTACGGGAACGGAACTTTTGTACTTAACGAAGGTAACAGTAACCCATCTTCATCTTCAGTATCTTTTATAGGAAGCGACGGTACTGTAGAGCAGGATATATTTAAGACTGTAAACCCAGATGCTCCCGCTATGGGATCTTACTTACAGTCAATGTTTTTTAGTAATGATTATGCGTTTATCATTTCCGGTTTGGCTAACAAAGTAACTGTAGTGAACAGATATACTTTTGAGTTTGTTGCTAGTATTGATACTGATTTTAGTAACCCACGATATGGTGCAGTTATTAACGGTAAAGCTTATATCACTAACTCTGCTGCTTATGCAGATCCGGATGATTTCTTAACAGTTATTGATCTTGCAAGCTTCACCACATCTACAGTAGAGCTTAACGATTATGCTGAAAGAGTACTTACAGAAAATGGTAAGCTTTACATTGCTAACGGATACTACGGTAGCGGTTCATCTGTAACAGTATTCAATCCTGCAAACAATACTGTTGAGGCAGTTGTTGAGCTTGGTTATTCTCCAAATTCATTTGACGAGCAAGATGGAGCTTTATATGTGATGGGTGGTACTGAAATAAGCAGAATAAACCTTGCTAACAATACAATTAGCGGTACTATTGAGCTAACTGATGAAATGGCAGGTGCAAAAAATCTTACAATTTCTGACAACTCTATATACTATACTGTTGGAACTAGCGTTTATACCTTACCTTTGAATTCAACAACAGTGCCTACAGAAGCGTTAATTACTTATAATTCAGATTCTCAATGGGGAGCTATGTATGGATTTAGTGCTTATAATGGTAAAGTATATATTGCAGATGGTGGGGACTTTATTTCAAACAGCGACATTTATATTTACGGTACCAATGGTACATTAATAAACACATTAAAAGTAGGAGTTGGACCAAACAGTTTCTACTTTAACAATTAAATTACTAGCTAAAAATAAAGTAATTTTGTTTATGTTTAAAAAGAAAGGCTTCCCTAGGGAAGCCTTTTGAATTTTATATATTTTATGGTAATTCTTTTATAAGGTGACCTAAATTTTGTGGCACCTCTTCAATATACATTTCATTGCCAAAAGGCAACATGGTTTTAGATGTTTTAAATATTTTATGTTCCCTGGCAGGTTGTTGTGGCATCATCCTTCCGTTTGCTGTAATCTGGCTAATTGCCGTTGCCAGTAAAGGCTCGCTTGGGTTTCCTATTTCGCCAAGGTTATCATAATCTTCGGGCATTTCGATATCCGGAATTATACCTTCTTCATACTCACCAAAGTTATTTTTGTTAACTATTTTAAGCACTAATGGCTGCATAGCATAGCGATGACTTGGGTCTACATCATTTTTAGAAAAATCGGCAGAGTCGTACAATGTAACAGATCCTGCATTTTTACCTATGGTTTTAGTACCTATTTGTACCACATCAATATAAGGTTTGAGGCAGTTAATTATTAACTCACTGGCAGAAGCCGTGCTACCTGTTGTGAGTATATATACCTTATTAAGGTTAAGATGGTTAATTCCTGTTCCGTCGTTTAATGCTCCTGTAAAGTTGTTTATTAGTGCATCAGGGTTATTATTCTCAAAATAATCCTGTAGTTTAGGGTTCCATTGTTCTTTAGCCAGTAGCTGGCCTTCAAACTGACCTGTTATCATACTGGCAAGATAAGTTGCAGTACGTACAGACCCGCCTCCGTTATAACGTAGGTCAAGCACCAGTTCATTAACACCTTGTGCAGCAAGATTACCAAAAGCAGTGTTAAGTTCGCTGTCATAACTGCTGTAAAAACCATTGTACATTAAGTACCCAATAGTTTTTCCGCCTTCATTATATACCACATCAGAAAAATAAACAGGGTCTTCACCATATTCATACTTGGTAAGGCTAACCTCTTCACCATTTGGGGTAACAGTACCTTCATTATAATCGGCAAGATTTAAAGTGTAGCTTTCGGCAGCTAAAAGGCTTCTGTAATTGGAAGGTGTAAGCGAAGTGCCGTTTACAGCATAAAATATATCTCCACGCTGAATATTTTTAGTAGAGGCATCACTATCAGGTAATATATAGCGTACATATCCAAATATACTGGTTTGAGAGGCATCGGTATACACTAGTCCATACTCCACACCATTACTTTTAGCTACACCCTGTAGGGCAGCTTCCAGTACGTTATAGTCGGGTACTAAAATACTAAATCTGTCACTTTTTGCAGGGTTTGCAGGATCTACATACAAAAGGCTGTTAAAAAGTGCTTCGGGGCTGGAGTAGCTCTGTACAAATGTATTAAGCTCTGCCTGGTTGCCAAATTTGTCGTCTGCAAGGTTTGGAATTTCCGGTTGCCATAAATAATACAGGTTAAGTCCCTTCCATATAAAATCGTTTACAGGAACAGCATTATCATCCATATCTTCACAGCTTTGCAGGGCAAAAGCAGAAATAAGCAGTAAGCAAATGGCAATACTTATTTTTTTCATGTATAGCAGTTTTAAGTATAAAACGTAAATTTAATATTTTTAATATTATTTGTAACAAAAAACAAAGGTATTCGTCTTCCTATTATAAAACCGCAAACAACGATAGCAAATTATTATGAATCAAACGGAGTTCGTAAATATTATTACTCCTTTTAAAGACCGTGTTTTCAGGCTGGCAAAACGGCTGTTAGTTAGTAACGAAGAAGCCGAAGATGCTACTCAGGAAGTTTTGGTAAGGTTATGGAAAAACAAGGCTAAGCTAGATAACTATTCGAGTGTGGAAGCCCTGGCTATGACTATAACAAAAAACTACTGCCTGGATCAGTTAAAGTCTAAAAGGGCTACCGAGTTGCGGATAGTGCACTCCAACTACAGTGATCGTGAACCGGGACTGCAAAAGCAAACCGAAGACCGCGATACCTGGCAGTGGGCAGAAAAAATAATGAATACGCTCCCCGAACAGCAGCGGCTTATTTTGCAAATGCGGGATGTAGAGCAATACGAATTTGAAGAGATTGCCAAAATAATGGAAATGAATGAAACGGCAGTGAGGGTAGCTTTATCCCGTGCCAGGAAAGCACTGAGGGACGAATTAACAAAAATGCACAATTATGGAATTAAGAGAAATTGAAATACTTATAGATAAATACTTTGACGCAGAAACCAGTATTGCTGAAGAAAACCAGCTTAAGATGTACTTTTCTTCACACGATGTGGCGCCTCATCTGGAGCAATACAGGCCAATGTTTGGGTATTTTGCCCATGAGAAAAACCAACGCTTTGAAAAAACGATACCATTAAAAACCAGAAAACAATATGTTACATGGCTATCGGTTGCAGCAAGCGTGGTGATTTTATTTGGGGTGTTTACCTTTATTGACAGGCAGCCTAATGATAATGACCTTGGTACCTTTGATGATCCCGAAGTGGCTTTAAGGGAAACCCAAAAGGCATTAAACCTGCTGTCGCAAAATGTAAATAAGGGGGCTAGCACTATAGGGTATCTCGAAGAATATGAATCATCAAGAAAAACAATCTTTAAAAAGTGAAAAAATGAAAAAGCTTATAGTAACCTTAATTGTAATGCTGGTACCGGTGCTGTTTTATGCACAGGGAGCATTTGATAAGTTTAACGACATAGACGATGTAGCGGTTATTGTTGTTGATAAAAGCATGATTGATCTTGCCAAAGAAATGAAAGTAGGCAAGAGCGAACAGGACATGGTAACTAAATTTACCGAAGGACTTGATAACCTTAAAGTGTACAGTACTGAAGTGAAAAAGTACAAAAAACAGCTAAAAGCTGCGGTAAAAGATTATCTTAGGGATAATAATATGAAAACGCTGGTTAGCGTAAAAGATGACGGCGAGGAAGTAAAAGTGTATGCTAAACAAACATCTTCAGATACTTTAGATGAAGTACTCGTATTTGTTGACGGAGGTGACGGTGATGAGACATTAGTTGTTACCTTTACGGGTAAAGTAAAATTGTAATAAAGTACCATAAACTTAATATATTACCACAAAATGAAAAAGCTGATTATAACCTTTGTATTAGTGCTAATGCCTACTTTGTTCTTCGCACAGTCAATGTTTGACAAGTTTGAGAATGAAGATGAGATAGTATCTATACTGGTTAATAAAAAAATGTTTGAACTTATGAGTGAGGTGAAAGCCGACTCAGGCGACCCAAATACCAAACAGCTTTTCAGTCTTATTAAAAGACTGGATAACCTAAAGGTATTCACTACCGAAAATGCTAAGTTCAAAGGAGAAATGAAAAAAACAGTGGATGCTTACCTTAAAAAATACCCGTTAGAAGAACTAATGCGTATTAATGAAGGCGGGCAAACCATTAAGATTTATGTAAAAACCGGAGCAACCCCATCTGAGGTTAAAGAACTGCTTATGTTTATTAACGGCGGAGAAGGTGACGATACCGTTTTAATGTCACTTACAGGTACTTTTGATCTTAAGGAAATATCTTTCCTTACCGATTATATGAAGATACCGGGAGGTGATAAACTAAAAAAGGCATCAGGTAAAAAATAAAAATCATGAAAACCATTCATTATCTTTTCGGGATTATGCTTGCCCTTATGCTAAGCTTAGTGTCTTGCGATTCGGGTCCGTCATTACAAAAGTACTTTGTTGAAAAATCAGAGTCTCAGGATTTCCTTGCCTTTGATTTAGGGACCAGTATTATAAAAGGGGATAAATTTGATTTATCACAAAAGGAGACAAAAGCGCTCGATGCAGTTAAAAAACTCAATATCCTGATTTTTAAAAGCGGGAATGAGAACGACCAACTGTATACAACCGAAGCTAAAAATGTAAAAGGACTGCTTAAAACAGGAGGCTATGATGAACTGATGCGTTTCGGTTCGGGTAAAAGCGGAGGCAGTATAAGCATGCTGGGCGAAAATGATGATATAGATGAGTTTGTGATTTACCTGCATCAAAACGGAGACAGTTTTGGGCTTATAAGGGTGCTGGGAGACGATATGACTCCGGGAGATATATTTACTGTAGTACAACTGATACAAAAATCAGGAATAGACATTGCGCAACTGCAACCGGCTCTTGATGCAATGAATGTAAATAATAACAGTGAAGGTTAATTTGATATAAATAATAGTTCTTAAAACGAAAAATCCGCTCTTGCAGCGGATTTTTTTATTTTTTGAAATATTTAAACGGAACGATTAGCATGCCAAAGCATTCGCCGTGTTCTTTCCCTAAGTGTTTGTGGTGCATTTTATGTGCTCTTCTTACCGCTTTTGCATAACGGTTGTTGGCATTACGCAAAAACTTAAAGCGCTGGTGTATAAAAATATCGTGTACAAAAAAGTAAGCTATACCATAGGCGAGTATTCCCAACCCAATAGCCAGCCCTATATCCAGTATTTGGTACTTCCATAACAGGAAGAACCCAATGCTAACTAAGGCATAGAATATAAAAAAGGCATCGTTACGCTCAAACCACGAGTCGTGATCTTTGCGGTGATGATCCCTGTGCAGGTTCCATAAAAAACCATGCATAATGTATTTATGTGTAAACCACGCCATAAACTCCATAATGCAAAAGGTTAATATAAATACCAGTATGTAAACTAACATGGTTTTGATTTTTATATAAAGTTAAAACGATAATTTAAATAACACTGTGCCAGTAAGCCAAATTTTTGATAATTAGGAACCCTTATTCTTCGGGTTTTAATTTCGGGAGATGGGGTAGCCTTTAGTTTTTTAAGTAGCTTTTTATAGTAGGCATAAGCAGTATATACACCAAACTTAGCTTCTACCGGTAACATTAAAATACCTCTGTAGCCTTCGGCAAGGTCGGCTTCAATTTCCTGAACTATCTGCTGTTTAATATCGTCTGTAATTTCGTTAAGGTTTAGGGAAGGGAAGTAGCTTCTTCCCAGTTCTTCGGTATCGGCTTTAATGTCTCTTAAAAAGTTTATCTTTTGGAAGGCCGAGCCTAATCGCATGGCAGGTCCTTTTAGTTCTTCATATCGGGCATCGTCATTATTCACAAAAACCTTTAGGCACATCAATCCTACCACATCTGCCGATCCATAAATGTATTCGTTGTATTCGGCAAGTGAGCTGTACTCCTTTTTTACCAAATCCTGCTTCATACTTTTCATAAAAGCATCAATCAGTTCTTTAGGTATATTGTACTGGTTAGCCGTATGCTGAAACGAATTCAGTACAGGGTTAAGGCTAATTTTATCACGCAGGGCGTTATTGAGGTCTTTCTCAAAAAGATCAAAAAGCTCTTCCTTATTGTAGTCGTGAAACGTGTCTACAATTTCATCGGCAAAGCGCACAAAGCCATAAATATTATAAATATCCTGTCTTATGCGGGGTGACAGCATTTTAACGGCAGAGGAGAACGAGGTACTGTATGACCTTGTTACATTCTTGCTGCAATCAAAGGAAACTTTATCAAATATTGATTTCATAACGTTTGGTAAAAGTTTGTTTGGATTGTTTGTATAATTGTTTTTCTATGAGTCCCGCTACCAGTTTCCCCGATATTAATGCAGGGGGAACGCCCGGTCCGGGAACGGTAAGCTGTCCCGTAAAAAACAGGTTTTTTACTTTGTTGCTTTTAAGCCCAGGCCTTAAAAAGGCGGTTTGCAACAGGGTATTGGCAAGGCCATATGCGTTTCCTTTATAAGAGTTGTAATCGTTTACAAAATCGTTTACACAAAACGACTCTTTAAAAAGTATACTGTCTTTAAGGCTTTGTTGTGTAAGGTTTTCAAGCCTTGTGATTATTTTTTCGAAATAGACTTCTCTTAATTTGGGAGTGTCCTCAAGCCCGGGGGCAAGCGGAATTAAAAAAGTTCCGGCTTCCATTCCCTGCGGAGCGGTATCACTATCAGTTTTTGCCGAGAAACTGGCATAGAATAAAGGCTGTTCAGGCCATTTAGGATCATCATAAATATCGGCTGCATGGTCGTCAAACTCCACATCAAAGAAAAGGGTATGATGTTCTACATTTTCTACAGGCTTGCTGAAACCAACATAAAACAGCAGGGAAGAAGGGGCGAAAGTTTTCTTTTCCCAATAACCCTCACTGTACTGCCTGTATTTTTTATCTAAAAGAGTTTCGGTATGATGGTAATCAGCACCGCTTAAAGTAATGTCGCCTGCTATTTTTTCTCCGTTTACAATAATGTGTGTGGCACGTCCGTCTTCATCTACTTCAATTTTTTCCACATTAGCATCGGTAACAAACTTCACACCCTGTTCAATAGCCAGTTGCTGCATGGCTTCCACAACGCTAAACATTCCGCCTTTAGGATACCAGGTGCCAAGGCCAAAATCTGCATAGTTCATAAAACTGTAAAACGATGGAGTATCGCTTGGTTTTGCTCCCAGAAACAGTACCGGGAATTCCAGTATTTGTACCAGTTTTTTGTTTTTGAATTCCTTACGGATATCTCTGGAAATATTACCAAAAAATTGCCCGAGCTTTGCGATGGTTTGTGGGGTAACCAATTCAAGTGGGGATAAACCCGGGCGGTATACTAAATCTTTTATAGCAATATCATAATTGCTTTTTGCTTCGGCTATAAATTTGCGCAGTTTGCTGCTGCTGCCGGGTTCTGTTTTATCAAACACACGGCATATCTCGTCAAGGTTATCACCTATGGTTATAAAATCGTTCATGCCAAAGCATACGCTGTAGGCAGGTGATAGCTTTTTTAACTCGTAATAATCTTTAGGGCGTTTCCCGAAATCTTCAAAAAAACGTTCAAAAACATCGGGCATCCAGTACCATGTAGGTCCCATATCAAAAGTAAATCCGTCTTTTTTTAACTGACGCGCCCTTCCGCCTATAATGCTGTTTTTTTCGTATACAGTAACATTACAGCCTGTACGGGCTAAATAGGAGGCAGCTGCCAAAGAGGAAAATCCTGATCCGATTATGTTTATGGTAGTGTTCATTTGTTTAATAAAAATAGAAAAAGATTAAACAATAACAAAGTAAACTTTTGTTAATTTATATCCTGTCGGTAAATTGGGCTATGCTGTTAAACACCTTAATGTTATGGTTTAAGGTGTCCTGATCCAGAAATTTTCCGTTTCTGCCAAAAACATAAAGCCTGGTATCGGTATCGTTTACTACCTGTTGTTTAAGGTTGTTTACGTAATTAGTTATCTCGTTATTGTCTGGCGCAATAGTACTATAGGTTATAAACGTAATTTTGTTAAAATAGGTTTTTACATCTCTTAGGTTTTCCATTGGTACACTCTCTCCTAAATATACGGTTTTATATCCGTTTAATACCAGTTCATAGTTAAGGAACATAAGTCCCAGTTCGTGTATTTCGTTTTGCGGCAGGTATAAAACGTAAGTCCTGTCGGTTTTTGTAGGAGGGGTTATTTGTATCTTCTCGGTGTTAGAAGCGAGCTTCTGCTTAATTAAAAAACTTATAAAATGTTCGTGTGCCGGTGTTATAGTGTTGGTTTGCCACAGGTAGCCTATTTCGCTAAGCAGTGGTATAAAGAATTCGTGGAATATCTCTCTAAATGATTTTTCCTGTAACAGGGAATTGTAAGTGTTTAAAAACAATGCCTGGTCAAAATTCATCATGGACAGCTTAAAGTTGTTCAGTACATGATCGGCCAGGTTGTTTTTTGATAAGATCTCTTTAACCAGTACGGGCAGCTTTTCGGGCGGCATTTTTGATATAGCCGATATTTTGTAACCAAAGTTGTGTAATGTGGTTATATTGAGTAGTTTCTGTAAATTTTCAATGTCGTAAAAACGTATGTTAGTATCGGTACGCATAGGCTCAAGGATATTATACCTTTTTTCCCAAATACGGATGGTATGTGCCTTGATACCCGAAAGGTTTTCCAGATCCTTAATATTGAATACGTTTTTAATTGTGTTCATTGTTTTTGTAAAATGATTAAACAAAATTAATAAAAATAATTTTAACCCAATCATAATTAATGAAAGGGTTACGTATTTTACTTACTTAGATTTAGTGTTTTCCTGTATTGTAAAACGTTTTATAGAATTGGACTTTTGTGCTTGTAAACCGAGCTACGACGGGTTATGCAATGTTTGTTCTATTATAACCTGCTTTGGGGACAAAGCGGGTTTTTTTGTGCTCTAAATTTAGATTACGTATTTTCCGCAATAAAATTCAGTATTTTCCTGTATTGCGAAATTGTAGGGGTAATCTCATCTTTGTACCACAACAAACCAATCGATCAATCTATTAACGCAAGTTTTAGAGATAAAAAGGCCCCGATAACCAACGGGGCTTTTTTCATGTAATATGGATTAGATTAACAGAATTTAAAATGAAAATTCTTTAACACTTACTTTGTTGTCCCACATTACTATACAGTTTTGAGACGGAATGGAATCCAGCTTTTCTGCATTTGCAGGACTATAAGTATATTTACCGTTTTTAAAGGCTATCTTTATGTATTGTTGCTTATCCTTTAAAATATCGGGAGAGAAAAGAATTATATCATTCCAGCCGTTTGTAGTTTTATCACTTCTGTAAATAGGGGAGTAAAGGTTGTTTAAAACAGCTATCTCATTTAGGTTATTATCTAAAAGCAAATAAGTGCATCCTTCTGCATTACAAAAATAACTTCCGTACAGGTGTACAAAGTAATCGTCTTTTCCGTCGTTATTAAAATCGGTTTGAAAGAAACTGAATTTTCTGTCGGCAGGCTTTAATATGTCAAAGTCTTCAAGATATTTTTGATGTAGGAATGTTTTAATTTTCTCTGCCGATTCTTTACTTGTAGTTAGTGTAGAATAATTTTTATTATTTTGATCACCAAGGGTAGGTTTCACTATTCCCATAGTATCAGCAGGCAATTCTGTAGTATTTTTTTCAGGCTCAATACTGTCGCTTTCGTTATTGCTTATAGCGGGTTTACATGAGTGCAAAAAAACAGGGATATAATCCCTGTAATTTGAACAAAATATATTTGTAAGTTGGATGTCATTGCTGGGTTTTGTAAGGTTAGTGCAAATATAATATAGTGTATAATGGATTGAAAAATAAACCACTATGTTTTCGTTTAAGGGTAAATAAAGACGATGAAATAGCTTTTGTATTTGTATTATTCCAGTGGAATACCGGTTAGGAAAATTTCGGTAGCTCCCTGTGAGTCCGATAGCCTTGAAGCCTTTTTGGTAAGGTACTTACTATTCTTTATGTTTTTAAAATAATAGCCGTTTTCTTCGCCTTCGGCTCTTATAGCTACCCACAGTTCATCTTCGGTAAATCCGGCAAGCGGAATATAATTCATGTTACTGTTAAGGTATTCCTGAGTTTCCTCGTTTTTAAGGGCAAAGCCTTTTCCGTGCTTTTCAAAAATAAAAGTGCAAACATCATTTTTAAAACTACGGCACATTTTACTGGCTTTGTTAGTCCTATATTCGTTATTGGCTTTATTTTTTAAATACCCTTTTACGGTTATGGCTTTTCGCCTTATAGGTACAAGGGGGGAGATCTCGGCATCGCCCGATGCATTTAATTTATCGGTAGTTATAACGCTAAAGTTGTGAGCAATGGCATACTCCCAGGCATCGCTACTGTTTACATTATATAGGCGGGTTATATAATTAGCATCATGATAGTAGCCCAGTTTTTTTCTGAATAGTTCCTTATAAGGCTGATAAGGTGCATATATAGTACTGAAAAAAACAATATTCCCTTTTTCAGGAATATCTTTTAGTGTAGATATTACTCCTTCGCTAAAACAGTATCGGTTTTCAATATCGTTATTGGCATATTTATTTTTACGGTCGGAGTTTCCTGTAAGGCAAAAAATAAACTTTCCGCGCATTTGGGCTAAAGTAGGCCATCCGTTATTTTTTACGTTTTCGGCAAGGCTAAGGCTACTGTTTTTTATAAGTTGTCCCGGTTTAAAAATAAGCTCCTTTCCAAAATAACATTTAAGGTAGGTGTCTATTTCATCATGAAAGTTAGCATCAATACCATTAAGGTTGTTAATTTCAAGATTAATAAGTACCGGGTAGTGGTTTGGTGTCGCATTGTGCCATTCCTGTAACTTTTTTAAGTGGATGCTTAACGATGTTTCGGTTGTAGTAAATCGCGACAGGGCAAAAAAGCTTGATTCTATGCTTTTGTAAGGGTTAAAAGGGGTGCTATGCCTCCATGCCCGAAACTCAAGACTAAGACAACCGCAATTGTCGGGTACATTTGGGTTAAAAGCCAGTTGTTCCTCCAGTGTTTCTCTGTTTTTACTGCAATTGCCGGAAGCCTTAAAGATAACCTGATTGTACTTTAAGCTTTCCATCGTTAAATATTGGTTGGTTGGTTTGTGTAGCAAAGTTATGGCTATCCGTAAAGGTTTCCGCGAGTATAATTACCTGTTTTTTTACACTGCGTAAAAACACCTGTTGTGGTTAAAGGCTTAGTTTGACAAGGATAAAAAAAGTCCGTCACTAATTAGCGACGGACTTTATCAGTAAAAAAACAGACCTTATTTCGGGTATGTTTTTATTTGTATGGTAATCAGTGAAGTATGTCTGTTGTGTCGGCAATAAGGGATTTCATGAGTTCATCCGCTTTTCGGTGTTTAAGTATTGGGGCTATTTGTCCTCCCCAAAAAAGCACCATATCGTGTTTTTGTTTTTCCAGTGCCGCCTTTCTTAAAACCGACATAAAAGTAGTTTGTAACGGGAAAGGGAGTAAATCATTTTCCTTACCTATTAAGTCAAGTCCTAGCTGTGTACTGATGCCTCTGCCCAGGCGACCCGTGTAGGCGCGGCTAAGCATTGTGTATTTTGCAGCATCACTAAATAAGGCTTCTTTGTGTGCAGGCAATGCACCCGATTCTTCGCAGGCTAAAAAGGCAGTGCCAATTTGTACTGCATCGGCACCCAAGGTAAATGCTGCGGCTATCCCGCTACCTGTGGCAATACCTCCGGCAGCAATAACAGGAACACTTACTTTTTCCTTTATAAGTTGTATTAATACAAAAGTACCTGTTGTAGACTGTTCTGCAGGGGCAAGGAACGATGGACGGTGTCCTCCGGCCTCAAACCCCGAGGCTATTATCATATCGACTCCCGTATTGTTTAATGCAATGGCTTCATCGAGTGTTGTGGCAGCACCTACCAGTTTTATACCGCGTTTACGGCATTGTTCCATTACATCTTCCGGCAACAGTCCAAACATAAAACTGAATACTTTAGGTTTTATATCAAGGATAGCCTGTAACTGATTCTCAAACCTTGACTTAAACGGAGCAGGTTTATCGGGCATTTCGACTCCTGCCTTATCAAAATAAGGTTTAAAGCGTTGTTTGGTATATTCGTATACCTCATTGCTAACGGTGCCGTTTATGGCATCGGTGTCTGAAACCCAAAGATTGATATTATAAGGGTTATTAGTAAGTGCTTTAATTTGTTTGTCAATGTCATAAATATCCTGTGGGCTCATGGTGTAGGCACCATACCCGCCAAGACCTCCCATGTTTGAAACAGTAGCTGCCAGTTTTGGTGTAGAGAGTCCGCCGCCAAAGGGTCCCTGCATTATTGGGTATTTAATACCCAGCATCTCGGTTACTTTATTATTGTACCACATGGTTTAAGGGTTTAAAAATTGTTATTCGTTTACATTTGTGAGGGCTTTGTTTACTATTACCCATTTACCGTTAAGCTTATGAAAAGTAAGTAAATCGTAGTAATTAAAGGTATACATTTTTAGGTTTACTTTAGCCATTGCTATAGTGTTAATCACATCAATAGCTATGATTTTTCCTTTAAACACTGTGCCATAATCCTTTGGGCTTACCCTGTTAGCAACTCCCTCTAAATATTCTTCCAGTGTTTTGGCATAGGGTTGCCCGTTTACATCGCCAAACAGTAGAGTGCCGGGATTAAAAAGTTCCCTGAGCAGGTTAATATCTCCTTCATACAATCCTTTAAAATATAGTTGTTCCAATATTTCGGCAATAGCCAAACTATCCTGTTTTGTAGTATCCATGTCTTAAAATTTGGTTACAAAACAAAGTTCGCTATTAAAACACGCTAAAAAGGGTGACCTATATCACTTTTAAAATACTTTAACTGTAGCCTAATTAATCAATTTATAAAGATGGTTTTCTTTCAAAGTGGTACTCCTAAAAATAAGACTATCATGTAATTCTATTTTTAAGAGTGTGTAAAATAGGTTTTAATTATTATGATATAGAATTAATTGATTTTAAACTCCTTTGATTATCTGTCTTAAAATCATAACTTTATATGGTTGAGTAACAACAAAAAAATGAACAAAGTATTAACCAATCATAAATTATTAAATTATGGGAAAAGAAAACGATATCAGTAAATGTCCGTTTCATAACGGCAGTATGAAAAGCAATGTTGCCGGTGGGGGAACCCAAAACAACGACTGGTGGCCTAAAAGGCTTAAAGTAAGTGTGCTGCGACAAAACTCATCGCTGTCTGACCCTATGGATAAAGACTTTAATTATGCCGAAGCTTTTAACAGCCTTGATCTTGAAGAAGTAAAAAGAGACTTGCATGCACTGATGACCGATTCTCAGGACTGGTGGCCTGCCGATTTTGGACATTACGGTCCGTTATTCATTCGTATGGCATGGCACAGCGCCGGAACGTACCGTGTAGGTGACGGTCGTGGTGGTGCAGGTGCAGGGCAACAACGTTTCGCTCCGCTTAACAGCTGGCCTGATAACGTTAGCCTTGATAAGGCTCGAAGACTGCTTTGGCCTATCAAACAGAAATATGGAAAAAAAATATCGTGGGCCGATTTAATGATACTTACCGGTAATGTGGCCTTAGAGTCTATGGGCTTTAAAACATTCGGTTTTGCCGGAGGTCGTGAAGATGTATGGGAGCCTGAAGAAGATGTATACTGGGGTAGTGAAACAACCTGGTTGGGCGGAGATATCCGTTACGGGCATGGTTCTGAAGGTGTAGTAGAAGGACACGGTGTAACAGTATCTGACGATGATGCCGACGGAGACAAACATACACGCGACCTTGAAAATCCTCTTGCAGCCGTACAGATGGGACTTATATATGTAAACCCTGAAGGGCCAGACGGAAATCCCGACCCTGTAGCAGCAATACAGGATATTAGAGACACTTTTGGTCGTATGGCAATGAACGATGAGGAAACGGTGGCGCTTATTGCCGGAGGACATACTTTTGGCAAAACACACGGAGCTGCATCTGCAGATAATGTGGGGGCTGAACCGGAAGGAGCCGACCTTGAGTTACAGGGACTGGGCTGGGTAAATAGCTACGGTACGGGTAAAGGCGGTGATGCCATTACCAGCGGACTGGAAGTGACCTGGACCAAAACACCTACACAGTGGAGTAACAACTTTTTTGAAAACCTGTTTGGTTACGAATGGGAACTGACTAAGAGTCCGGCAGGGGCACACCAATGGGTGGCTAAAAATGCTGATAATATAATACCTGATGCTTTTGACGGAAGTAAAAAACACAGGCCTACAATGCTTACAACCGACCTTTCCTTAAAATTTGACCCGGAATATGAAAGGATATCAAGACGCTTTTATGAAAACCCTGATGAGTTTGCCGATGCTTTTGCAAGGGCATGGTACAAACTAACGCATCGTGATATGGGACCTAAAACGCGTTACCTTGGTCCTGAAGTACCACAGGAAGAACTGCTGTGGCAGGATCCAATCCCTGAAGTAAACCACGAACTGGTAAACGACAGTGATGTGGCTGCACTAAAAGCAAAAGTACTGGAGTCGGGATTAAGCGTGTCAGAACTTGTATCTACAGCATGGGCTTCTGCCTCAACCTTCCGCGGATCAGACAAAAGGGGAGGAGCAAACGGAGCACGTATCCGTTTAGCACCACAAAAAGACTGGTTGGTAAACAACCCAGTACAGTTACAAAAAGTACTGGGTAAACTGGAAGATATTCAAAACAGCTTTAACGCCGCTCAGGGCGGAGGTAAAAAAGTATCGCTGGCCGACCTTATTGTTATTGCCGGGGCTGCCGGAGTAGAAAAAGCAGCCAGAGATGCAGGGCATAATATTACTGTGCCAGTTGCAGCCGGGCGTATGGATGCCTCACAGCAGCAAACCGATGTAGAACAGTTTGGTTACCTTGAGCCGTTTGCCGATGGTTTCCGCAACTACCGCAAAGGGAAATCGCAGGTGTCTACCGAAGAACTATTAATAGACAGGGCGCAATTGCTTACCCTAACTGCGCCTGAACTTACAGTGCTTTTAGGAGGTATGCGTGTACTTAATACTAATTTTGACGGATCGAACTATGGTGTGTTTACCGATAGGCCGGGGCAGTTAACAAACGATTTCTTTGTGAACCTGCTGGATATGAATACCGAGTGGAAAGCCACATCTGACGAAAGGGAAACTTACGTAGGCAGCGACCGTAATACAGGTAAGGCGAAATGGGTAGGTACGCGTGCCGACCTTGTTTTTGGTTCGAATTCAGAACTTAGGGCAGTTGCTGAGGTATATGCCAGCGCCGATGCCAAAGATAAGTTTGTAAACGACTTTGTGGCTGCCTGGAATAAAATTATGAATGCAGACAGATTTGATTTAGCGTAATTATATTGTTTACTAGTTATTGAAAAAGCCAGTCGGGAGACTGGCTTTTTTTATTCCATTTCGCTAAACATCTGGACCATTGCATTAGCAGCATCTTTAGAGTGCATACGTTCTCCGTTATCAAGGGACTCCTGTGCTATGCCCGATGCCCTTTTGCGCATACCTTTTTCGTAGGCAGCAATGGCATCGTGTACAGTAACATACTCGGCTGAGGTTAGGTATTCACTAAGCTCCAAAGCATCTTTCATTGCCATATTAACACCTTCTCCTGCAAACGGAGGCATTACGTGTGCGGCATCGCCAAGCAGGGTAAGGTTAGGCTGTGCTTCCCAGTACTGGTTAAGCGGCATGCAGTAAATAGGGCGGGGTATAAAAGGTGTTGCAATGTTTTCAAACAGTTCATACCAGTTGCTGTCCCATTCAGCATATTCGTTTTTAAACCATTCCAACAGCTGTTCTTTACTGTTACAGTCTATATTATTTGCCTCAGCCCAGTTTTCATCGGTTTTAAGGCTAATGTAATACCCAAGGTCTCCGTTACCTTTAAGTCCGGTAAGTAAACACTTTCCGTTGCCAAAAGCCATTATCTTACCGCCGTTGGTTAATTTATAAATGTTTGGTGCACCTTTTTCGGCATTGGGAACGCTTACCTCAATCATGGTAATACCTGAATAGAATGCTTTTATATCGGTAAGATAGGGGCGTATTTTTGAGTTAGCACCATCGGCAGCAATAACAATATCGGCATAAGCAGTAGTTCCGTTTTTAAAATGCAGTAACCAGCCTTCGTTTTGCTTTTCCATAGCGATAAAATGACAATCCCATACTACGGTTTCGGGTTGCAGGGAGTCCAGCAGTAACATTCGTAACGGACCACGGTCTATCTCAGGTCGGAAGCCTTCGTTGTCAAAGTCTTCTCTGTGAGTAGTGTCGTGGTCGCTAAACAGTACTTCGCCAAGATGGTTTGTCATGGTGAGCCTGTCGGCACCGGGGCGGTAGGCTTTTTTGAATTCCTCAAGCAGGTTAGCGGCACGCAGCGCTGCAATCCCCGAATCCTTATGAAGATCCAGTGGCGAACCCTGCACACGGGCATGCTTGTTAAAATCCCTTTCGTATACTTTTACATTGGCTCCTTTAAGTTGCAGGAGTCTTGCCAGTGTTAGTCCGCCGGGACCGCCACCTACAATTGCTATTTTTTTGTTGTTTAATTTCATACCATTAATTTTAATTAACGGTACAAAGTTATTTTCGTTTCAGGAGGGATAATAGTACAAATCGGTCGTCTTTGTTTTTGGACAGTTCTTTTGGTACTACGCCCGAGAATTTTTTTATCTCCTTAATGAAGTGATTCTGGTCGGTAAAGTTAAGTTCGGGGAACAGTTTTCCTTTGGCAACATGTTCCAGTGATTTCCTAAAGCGGAGTATATTGCAATAGGATTTTAGGGAAAGCCCGAGGTACTGGTTAAAGTAACGGTTAATTTGCCTGCTGCTCCATGATACGCTTTGGGATAGTTGCTGTACTGTCATTTCTCCCTTAGATTCGTAGATAAGGTTAAACAGTTTGCGTTTCCTTTCGTCAATCTCTTTCGGGATAAGTGTTTTTACTTTATCGGAAATCTTTTTATAAAAGGCATCAAAATCGTTGAGGTCGGTATCATTAAAACCCCAAAAGTTATTCGGGTAGTTTTGTGCACTGTTTAGAAATTCGGCTATGGAAGTCTGTAAAATATACTCTACCGCCAGGGGTTTAAAGCTAATAGCAAAGTTTAGAGTTTGTGGTGTAACGCTTCGTTGCTCGGGTTCGGTTTCCAGTCCCATGAGTGTTACATGAAAAGGCTCGGTAGCCGAACGGGAAAAAAACAGGTCTATGCGTCCGTCGGGCAATACAACAACATCCCGTGGTTCATCGGCCGGATTATGAAACACCCCGATGCTTTCCACAAAGTCGGCCAGTGATTCTTCCGGTTCTATGAATTTACAATAAAAAGTGTCGTTGTTCATGGCTTTTTTACCTCTTGGGGTAGCATTAAAATTTGTCCCTCTTCAATGTTCCAGTATTTATATACAAGGTCTGTTTTAGGTTTAATATAAGTGCTGTCTATAGTGTATATACCCCCGCTTGATATATACGTTTTTGTATGTCCTTCATATTCCAGTTGTAGCTCAAACAACACAGGGAATGGTAAGTCTTGTTTGTTTACTTTTTCGACATTATTAAAGTCGGTCATAAAACGATCTATAAGACTGTCCTGTAGTTTTAGTTTCCTATCCTTAACTAAAATTGAAACACTTTTAGGCAGTGATTCGGTTTTTGTGTAATTCTTACCACAAGAGCAGTAAATACTACATAGCGCTAAAAATAAAACGCTTATAAGTTTTATATTTTGAAACAGCTTTTTCATTGTTTATAGTACAATGATTTAAAAGTAGTAAAATTTCTACGTAGGATAGCCCAACTAACATTTAAAATGTTTTTACTTTTGATGGAAAGTACATCTTAAAACCATCTTTTATATAAAAAACATGATTGAAGAAATTAAAGTTGTTAATGATACCATTCCTTTTGAAGTATATACCGAATTAAGAGTAAAATGCGGATTATCGGCTAAATCACTACAGGCTGCTAAAACCGGACTAAGCAATTCATTACACTGTGTAATGTTAGTGCATAATGATCAGGTTATAGGAATGGGACGTATTATTGGTGATGGAGGCTGTTTTTGCCAGGTGGTAGATATTTGTGTAGATCCAAACTATCAGGGTAAAGGACTTGGAAGGCTTATTATGGCAAATCTTACCGATTTTATTAATAACCATCTTCCGGATTCCTGTTATGTTAGCCTAATAGCCGACGGAGATGCCTCATACCTGTATGAAAAGTTTGGGTTTAAAGATACAATGCCAGCTTCTAAAGGGATGTTTTTAAAAGTAGAGAAAGCGAAATAGTTATTCATTTTCAAGTCGGTAACGAATAGCTTCTTCAAGCACATCTATATTTATATCCTTTAAGGCTTTAAACTTAATGCAGTAGCCTGTTACGCTGGCTTTGCCTATTTTTTCTCCATAGGTTTGAGCAAGGTACTTTTTATCTTTCAGTCCCAGTATATATACCGATATTCCTGTTTTGTTTGCGCTTACACCAATTTGGAAAAAATCACGGGTACTACCGTTAGCATATTTAATAACAAAGAAACCGTACCCTATTGTAGGGTTGGCAACCGTTTTATTGTTACTGTCAACACCACTATCAAACCACAGTTTCCCTTCGGGTAGTATTTGTAGCATGAGGTTGTGTAGTTGTAGCATGTCGGCACGCTTAGGTTCGGGCTGGCTGTCTATGTGTTCCTGTATTTGTTGCTGTACGTTCATGTAAGTGAGATGTTACTTTTTTAAAGATGCAATGTACTTATAAGTATTAATATTTAGATCTTTCCTCTTCAATAGTTCTAAAGGTTAGGTTTACCCGCAGAGTAGTAATCTTTTTTGTAGGCGGTAAACGGTGAAGCCAATGCTCTTGTGTGGTATCTTTCATTACCAGTAAACTACCGTGTTCTAAAAAGAGATCTATTTTTTCCTTGCTTTCTTTGTGCTTAAAGGCAAATTTTCTTTCTGCACCAAAACTCAGTGAGCCTATTGCTCCGTTTTTCTTTAGGTCTGTTTCTCCGTCGCTATGCCATGCCATCCCTTCGTTTCCGTCGTGGTACAGGTTAAGCAGGCAGGAGTTAAACGTTTCGCCTGTTTCCTGTTCGGTTAAAAGTTTTAGTTCCTGTAGTTCTTTTGTCCAGGGTAATGCATGTTTTGTGGTGTTCGAATAAGTGTATTCAAACGGCTTTTCGCCATACCAGGCTACCTTACGTTTGGTTATTATCCTTTTCCCGAAAATTACTGCTTCGTCATTTCGCCATTCTATGGTTTCCAAAAGCTTTTTCAGGTAAAAGTCGGCTTGTTCTCTGTTTAATATCCTACCGTAATAATTTACTGTACCCTCATACGGAAGCCAGTTTTTTTCTTTACCGGTTGTTTGGTCAAATAAGTCCATCTTTCCATTTTTTGTATTCAGTAACTCCTTTTTTTTAATCATTGCCCGGTTATAAAATCTGAAACCTGCTATGTTTGGAGATACAGGAAAGGTATTAAAAAATAAAACCCGTTACAAAACGGGTTTTATTTAATTTGATGAGGCTATTGTTCTTTTTAATTAGGTATGTACTTCAAATTCAACATCATTTTACTATAGCCAATTGTACTACAAATTTTGTTGTTTCATTTTTTAATCCGACATCTTCATATTCAAAATCAAACATCATGGTAAGTTCGAGTTCGATAAAGTCTTTTTCAAGTTTTAAGAATCTGATTTCGGTTACATCTACAGGGTTGTGAGCGTTTCTTAGAAAAACAGAACCATCAATATAACCTTCATTTGGGTTTACGGGGAAGGAAACGGTTTTTCCAACATAGCTATGTAGGTTTTCAGGCAATTCAATGGCATGCAAATCTATCGATGTAGAGATGATTTCATTGTCCAGAACAAATTTGGATACAGGTAGGACGATAGAATAATAGTTTTCTTCTTCTATTTTAAACTGTCCTTTTAGAATCTCCCATTTTGTAACCGAAAAATCATTTGTCAAATCAGGATAATCACCTGGATTTTCTTCAGCTTCTTTTAAATCGAGGTAAGTTTTACCCTTTTCAAATTCGGTCACAATATCTTCAATGTATTCAGTAGTAGGTTTGGCTCCGTGTTTCCAGAAAATTTCTATCATTCTAAAATCATCTGTATAGGACGCCCATTGTATACCGGTAGTATCGTTTTGTAGAAGGGTATTGGCGTCAAATCCGTTTTGTAGTACGTTTTCTACAGCTTCGTAGTTTCTTTCTGCTATATAGTCTAAAAGTTTTTCCGGAGTCATAATTATTTTTTTAATGGATAGTAACAGAAGCTCCAATATCTTTAAAAAAAAATTAAATAACAATAAAAAAACTTTAGAAGGATGGCTTGCCGGAAGCTATAAAAAAAGCCTGAGAAACTAAATTCTCAGGCTTTTTTTGTTTGTGACCATGACTGGATTCGAACCAGCACACCTTGCAGCACCACCCCCTCAAGATGGCGAGTCTACCAATTCCTCCACATGGCCGTTGAGTATAAAGCAAAAAAAAAAAGTTAAGCATAAAGAACGCTTAACTTTTTTTGTGACCCGACTGGGGCTCGAACCCAGGACCCCAACATTAAAAGTGTTGTGCTCTACCAACTGAGCTATCGAGTCATTGCTTTCAGGGATAAATAATTTTGGTCTTTCTTAGTGACCCGACTGGGGCTCGAACCCAGGACCCCAACATTAAAAGTGTTGTGCTCTACCAACTGAGCTATCGAGTCATTATTCATTCCCTGAATGCGGGTGCAAATATACGCATGTATTCTTTATAATTCAAAGCGAAAATGTCATAAATTTGAGTTTTTTTTTATTAATTTATTTAACGCCTTAATTTATAGGGATTTATTATATGAAAAAAATTTTGCTGTCAGGCTACATGGCCTCCGGAAAGTCAACAATTGCGCAGTTATTATCAAAAGCATCGGGAATTCCCTACAGGGATTTGGATGATATTATAGCAGAAAATGCTCAAAAAAGTGTTTCGGACATATTTTCGGAAGACGGAGAAATAAAATTTCGCAAACTGGAACACGAAGCGCTTAAAGCCGCTCTAAGCGACGATAAAGGTTTAATACTTGCCTTAGGGGGCGGAACACCGTGTTATGCCAATAACCACGAGTTTTTAAAGCGTGACGATGTTATGTCGATATATTTAAAGGCTAGTATACCCGAACTGTTAAAAAGGTTAAGGGCAGACGGGAGCGGAAGACCGTTGTTTGATAAACAACCGCCGGAGGAGCAGGAGGAGTTTGTAGCCAAACATTTGTTTGACCGCAGTTATTTTTACCATCAGTCAAAACACGTAATCCTGACAGATGGTAAAACAACCGAGAATATTGTTAATGAAATTATGAGCCTGTTTTAATTTTAGCTTAAATAGGCATACTCTTCATTATCATTAAATACTACATGTATATGTTCCTGTAGTGAGGTAGAAAGCGATAGCCCTTTAAAGTCGGCTTTAACGGGGTATTGCTTGTGGTTGCGGTCTACAAGTACCGCAGTTTTGAATTTTTTAAGCGGAACATGAAGAAAATGCTTAACGCCATATATAAGGGTAGTGCCGCTGTTAAGTACATCGTCTACCAGTA
Organism: Flavobacterium rakeshii; assembly: GCF_009741375.1. Classification (GTDB taxonomy): domain Bacteria; phylum Bacteroidota; class Bacteroidia; order Flavobacteriales; family Flavobacteriaceae; genus Flavobacterium; species Flavobacterium rakeshii. The sequence goes on along the minus strand of NZ_WOWP01000021.1, from coordinate 21,225 downwards.
CAAGAGCTTTGTTAGCATATTCTTCGGCAGGGATAGAGGTGATAACTTCCTCAATAGGGTTTTGCTTGTTTATTTTTACCTCACACAGGGTAACCTTTAGGTCAGAGATTTCGTCTACCATTTTGGCCAGCTTTTCGGCAAAAACATAACCGTTAGATGCAATTCCGGCAATAACAACCTCCTTTTCATCTACAAAGGTTTCATATATCTGGTAGGCAATTCTTTTAGTTTTATGTTCTATTTCCTGTTGTGTAAGGATTATATTTTTCATTGGGTATTGTTTTAGTTTTTCAAAGATAAAAAGTGTTTGGGTATAACGAAGCTTTTAAAAGTTATATTTCGCTATCCTCTCCGGTAATGAAATCGTCGTCAAAATCATCGGCATAATCGTCCAGGTCACGCCTGTCTTTTTTGGTAGGGCGTCCGGTGCCTTTAGCGCGGTAATAATCTTTAGACAGTTTAAGCAGTTCCAGGTGTTCAAACGCTTCTGCCGGAGTTTCATCCTTACGGTAAATATCCACAAGTTTAGCCCCAACACGGTTTGGCGGAATGTCTAACACGGTAAGTTTATAGTTTATCTGGTCTTTTCTTACGGTAAGCTTATCGGTAGGGTATACCTCACGCGATGGCTTTGCCTGCTGCCCGTTTATGGTTATGTGACCTTTCTTACAGGCTTCGGTTGCAATATTGCGGGTTTTATAGTAGCGAATGCACCATAAATATTTATCTATCCTCATACTAAATCCTTAAATTCATTGTTATAAAGCAATACAAAAATAAATGAAAATTGTATCTTGCGCCCATTAAAAAAAATTAAAATGAAGAGATGTTTGATGGCTTTAAGCCTGTTGTCTTTAGCTTTTTTAGGTTCATGTAAAAAAGATGACGATACCAGTATTGCTCCGCCAAGGGATTATGGTGAACAATATGTGACCGATAAGGCTGATTTAGAAAATTATCTGAATACCCATTATATAGTTAGTGTTGATGAAGATTTTACTATTGTTATAGACTCTATAACCGAAGCTAATCCGCAAACATCTATTTGGGAACAAACAGAATATCCTTTAATGAACAAGGTTGTTACGCTTGACGACGTAGAGCATACATTATACTACCTTGTACTTAATGAAGGTGCAGGCGAGAATCCTACAAAATACGACCAGGTAAAGGTGGCTTACAGAGGCTGGAAGTTAGATGATAAACAATTTGATTATAACCCATATCCTGAAAGTTTTAACTCACTATTTGGACTTATTACAGGATGGCAGGAAATAATCCCTTTGTTTAAAACAGGTATTTATAATGATATACCCGGTAATCCTGATCCTGCAAGTTTTACAGATTTTGGTGCTGGTGTAATGTTTTTACCTTCTGCTTTTGGTTACTACGACAGTGCTCAGGTAAATATCCCATCATATAGTCCGCTTGTATTTAGTTTTAAACTGTATGATATGAATATTTTTGATTCAGATGGTGACGGTATTCCTAACCGTTATGAAATAAACCCTGAAGACGGAGATATTTTAAATTATGATACAGATGGCGATAGTATAGCAAATTATCTTGATACAGATGATGATAACGACGGTTACCCAACAAGAGATGAAATTACTATACCGGGTACTGATGAGGTTTATGATTTTGAAAACATACCTACCTGTAGTAGCGGAATTAAATTACACCTTGATTCTGCCTGTCATCAGGAAATAGACTAAGAGATAATAAAGATATTTTAAAAAGCCTCTGCAATTGCAGAGGCTTTTTTTATGGTGTATTTTATAGTAATGAAAGCATAGGTGTAAAAAAAATCCCAACCGTTAGGTTGGGATTTTTAATGTATTGTAAGGGAGAATTATTTTCTCTTTATTACTTTTTCTACAGCAGCAACAATAGCTTCGTTGTTAAGCTTGTACTTATCCATAAGCTGGGCAGGAGTACCACTTTCACCAAAACTGTCGTTAACAGCAACAAATTCCTGTGGAGCAGGGTTATTTGCAGCAAGTGTGCGTGCAACGCTCTCACCAAGACCACCAAGAACATTGTGCTCTTCGGCAGTAACTACACATCCTGTTTTAGCAACCGATTTAAGGATAGCTTCCTCGTCAAGTGGCTTAATAGTGTGGATGTTAATAACCTCGGCAGAGATACCTTTAGCTTCAAGAGCCTCAGCAGCAACAAGTGCTTCCCATACAAGGTGACCTGTAGCAACAATAGTAACATCTGTACCTTCGTTTAACATCACAGCTTTACCAATTACAAACTCTCCGTTCTCAGGAGTGAAGTTTGGTACAGAAGGACGACCGAAACGTAGGTATACAGGACCGTGGTGCTCTGCAATAGCGATAGTAGCCGCTTTAGTTTGGTTATAATCACAAGTATTGATTACAGTCATGCCCGGAAGCATTTTCATCAAACCTATATCTTCAAGTATTTGGTGTGTAGCACCGTCTTCACCTAGTGTTAAACCGGCGTGAGATGCACATATTTTTACATTTTTATCTGAATAAGCTACTGCCTGACGGATTTGGTCATAAACCCTACCTGTAGAGAAGTTGGCAAAAGTACCTGTGTAAGGAATTTTACCACCTATTGTCATACCTGCAGCCATACCAATCATGTTAGCTTCGGCAATACCTACCTGAAAGAAACGCTCAGGGTGGTTAGCTTTAAAGTCATCCATTTTAAGCGACCCGATAAGGTCAGCACAAAGTGCAACAACATTTTCGTTTGTTTTACCAAGTTCTGTAAGGCCTGCACCAAAACCAGAACGAGTATCTTTATTTCCTGTATTTGTGTATTTTTTCATTTTGCTAAAATTAGTAGTGAGAATTGAGTAGTGAGAATTCAGAAATCTCAAATCCCATATCTGTTATCTCAAATCTTCTATTAATAATCTCCTAAAGTTTCAGGGTTTTGAGCTAAAGCTTTTTCAAGTTGCTCATCGTTAGGAGCTTTACCATGCCATGCATGAGTATGCATCATAAAGTCTACACCGTTACCCATTTCGGTATGAAGCAGTACACAAACCGGTTTTCCTTTACCTGTTTTAGCTTTAGCTTCGGTCATTCCGGCTACAACAGCCTCCATGTCATTACCTTTTTCAATGTCAAGAACATCCCATCCAAAGGCTTCAAACTTAGCTCTAAGGCTTCCCATGTTAAGAACCTCGTCTGTAGGGCCGTCAATTTGTTTTCCGTTAAGGTCAACCGTAGCGATAATGTTGTCTACTTTGTAAGCAGCAGCATACATGATAGCTTCCCAGTTTTGACCTTCCTGTAGCTCACCATCACCGTGAAGGCTGTACACAAGGTGATTGTCGTTGTTTAATTTTTTTGTCTGGGCTGCACCTACAGCAACGCTAAGTCCCTGTCCAAGTGATCCAGATGCGATTCTTACACCTTCAAGACCTTCGTGAGTTGTTGGGTGACCCTGAAGTCTTGAGTTAATGTGACGAAACGTAGCAAGCTCTGATACAGGGAAGTATCCGCTTCTTGCAAGCACGCTGTAAAATACAGGAGAGATGTGTCCGTTAGAAAGAACAAAGATATCTTCGTTAATTCCGTCCATGTCAAAACCTTCCTTACGGTCCATAAGTTCCTGGTAAAGTGCTACCATAAATTCAGCACATCCAAGCGAACCTCCAGGGTGTCCTGAGTTTACCGCATGAACCATTCGAAGGATGTCCCTTCTTACCTGAATCGTTAAATCGTTTAGTTGTTGTGTGTTAGCCTTCATTTTTATAATAAGTTAAACTGGGTGCAAAAGTAATTCTTATTTTTGCTATTGGCAAATTAATTTCACTTACTAAAAAAGCCGTTTCGGTAATCCGTTTTTTTCTGTTTTTCTCCCCATACCCCTCTTTTCATTTCAATATCATTATCATATTCAATATCATTGTCAATGTCATTGTCAATGTCAGTGTTTTGCATCTGTTTTGCAAAACCTTTGCAGGGGTTTTGTAAAGGTGTTTCTTTTTGATTATTAAGGCTTTAGGTTTTTAAAGTTGTTTTTTTACAGGTAAAGTTTAGATTATACGATTATTAGTATTGTTATTTTTTGTGTGAAGTGTTGGTTACATCGGGCAGCAAACGGTTAACAAATTTATTTTTTGCAGCCGTTTTGCAAATTTACCTTAGTAACCGCCCTGTTTTTCAGTGTAAAAATCTCATATGTATTACCTATCTTTGCGCCTTGTAAAAACGGAATATGAAATTTGATTTAATTACCAAAGATCCTCAGTCTAAAGCCAGGGCCGGTTTAATTACTACCGACCACGGACCAATAGAAACGCCTATTTTTATGCCGGTTGGTACCGTAGCTACCGTAAAGGGAGTACATCAGCGTGAGCTTAAAAACGATATTAACCCCGATATAATTTTAGGTAACACTTACCACCTGTACCTGCGTCCGCAAACCCCAATACTGGAAAAAGCGGGAGGACTTCATAAGTTTATGAACTGGGACAGAAACATCCTTACCGATAGTGGAGGATACCAGGTATATTCGTTATCGGGCAACCGTAAGATTAAGGAAGAGGGAGTTAAATTCAAATCACACATTGACGGTTCGTACCACTTTTTCTCGCCCGAAAGCGTAATGGAAATTCAGCGTACCATTGGTGCCGATATTATTATGGCGTTTGACGAGTGTACTCCATACCCATGTGATTACCGTTATGCAAAACGCTCCATGCACATGACGCACCGTTGGCTGGATCGTTGTATTGCCCACCTTGAAAAAGTTCCGGTAAAGTATGGTTACGATCAGGCATTTTTCCCAATTGTACAGGGGAGTACTTATAAGGATTTAAGGGCACAATCGGCCGAATATATCGCTAACGCTGGCGCTGTAGGTAATGCTATTGGCGGACTCTCTGTAGGAGAACCGGCAGAGGAAATGTATGCAATGAGCGAGGTGGTATGTAATATACTTCCGGAAGATAAGCCACGTTACCTTATGGGAGTAGGTACTCCTATTAATATATTAGAGAATATCGCCCTTGGTATAGATATGTTTGACTGTGTTATGCCTACGCGTAATGCCCGTAACGGTATGTTGTTTACGGCAAACGGTAGTATTAACATTAAAAATAAAAAATGGGAGGATGATTTTTCTCCTATTGATGAAATGGGCATCACTTTTGTAGATACCGAATACTCTAAAGCTTACCTAAGGCACCTTTTTGCTGCAAACGAATTTTTAGGAAAACAAATAGCAACCATACACAATCTTGGTTTCTATATGTGGTTGGTTCGTGAGGCAAGAAAACATATCTTAGCGGGAGATTTCCGTGAGTGGAAAGAAAAAATGGTAAAACAAATGAGCCAAAGGCTGTAACTATATTCAAAACGAACCGGAGTGAAAATAATAGACTGGTACATTTTAAAAAGATACCTGGCAACGTTTTTTGTAATGTTGCTTATGTTTATTCCCATAGGGATTGTTATAGACGTATCGGAAAAAATAAATAAAATACTGGCTAAAAATGTGCCCTTTGCCGAAGTTGCAGGCTATTATGGTGATTTTACTCTGTATTTTGCCAATATGCTGTTCCCTATATTTCTGTTTCTTTCGGTTATATGGTTTACGTCAAAGCTGGCTAATAATACAGAGATTATTGCCATATTGGGGTCGGGTATATCGTTTATGCGATTTTTAAGGCCTTATCTTATAGGAGCTACGTTTATATCACTGCTTGCATTAGTTATGGGATTCTTTTTTGTGCCAAAAGCCAGTAAAGGATTCAATGATTTTAGGTATACCTATTTAAAGAATAATGCCAAGATTAGGGAGAGCGATCAGGTATATAAACAGGTTAACGATACTCAAAGTATATATGTAGGGACATTTAACTATGTGTCTAAAACAGGAAGTAAATTTAATCTTGAAACATATAACGGAGATGTACTTGTTTCTAAGATAAATGCCAATACCATTACATGGAACCCTAAAGACAGTACCTATACTTTATATGGTTACAATAAAAGAATTGTGGGCGATGGTGCTACTAATGATGTAATTATAAGGGAGTCGCAAAAAGTAATGAAACTGCCTTTTGAGCCTGATGAACTTACTCCAACGGTTTATGTTGCTGAGACTATGACACTTGGTGAACTAAACAAATTTATTGAGAAAGAAAAGAGAAGAGGATCAGCTAACATAGACAGTTATCTGGTTGTAAAATATAAAAAGTATAGTATACCCGTTTCGGCATTTATCCTTACTATTATCGCCGTAGCCGTATCTTCCATGAAGCGAAGGGGAGGTATGGGAGTAAACCTGGCCATGGGAATTGGTTTAGCGTTTTCTTATGTGTTTTTTGATAAAGTTTTTGGTACAATGGGGGAGAAATCAAGTATGTCACCGCTTCTGGCTGTTTGGATCCCAAATGTAACCTTTGGTATTTTAGCTATTTTCCTTTTAAGAAATGCCCGGAGATAAATTAAAAAGTTATTTACACCTTCATTTAATAGTATTTATATGGGGGTTTACTGCTGTTATCGGAAAACAAATTACGATTGATGCCCTTCCACTGGTGTGGTATAGAATGGGTATAGCAGTACTGCTTGTTTTGCTGTATGCAAAAATCACAAAAGTTTCATTAAAAGTACCTAGTAAAACACTTTTAGGTTTCCTGTTTGCAGGGCTTGTTATAGCACTGCACTGGTTTACCTTTTTTAAGGCTATAAAAGTGTCTAATGTTTCGGTTACACTGGCATGTCTTTCAACCGGAGCCTTTTTTACCTCGTTATTAGAACCGCTCCTATATGGGCGAAAGGTAATATGGTATGAGGTAATGTTCGGGTTATTTGTAGTGGCCGGGCTATACATTATATTTAGTTTTGAGGGTGACTACCTGTATGGTATACTGTTGGCATTATCATCGGCATTCCTGTCGGCAACCTTCTCGGTCATTAACGGTAAATATGCTGTAAAGCATAATGCAACTCAGGTATCGTTTTGGGAACTGCTTGGAGGAGTTTTCTTCCTTACTATATATATGTTGTTTGCAGGTAACTTTACACCTCAGTTTTTCTCCCTTACCGGTGAAGACTGGTTATGGCTGTTTGTACTGGCATCTGCATGTACGGCTTATGCATTTATAGCATCGGTTAAGGTAATGAAGTTTTTAAGCCCATATACCGTTATGCTTACTATAAACCTGGAACCTATTTATGGGATAATTCTTGCGGTTTTAGTGTTTAAAGGGGACGAAAAAATGAGCCCTGCATTTTATTTAGGAGCTGCTATAATTCTTAGCACCGTGATATTCAATGGGGTAATAAAGAATTACCCAAAAAACAAACTTAAAAAAATATAATTCTTTCTTTCTAAAGGTAAAATTCTATCTTTGTAGTTCGAACTATATTAAAAAATCTGCCTGTACTATGGAATACTTAGATTTTGAGCTTCCGATTAAAGAGCTTGAAGATCAGTTAGATAAATGCACACTAATTGGTCAGGAATCGGATGTGGATGTATCTAATACATGTAAGCAAATTGAGAAAAAGTTAGAAGAAACTAAGAAAAGCATATATAAGAACCTATCTGCATGGCAAAGGGTTCAGCTTTCAAGACACCCTAGTCGTCCATACACAATGGACTACATCAAGGCACTGTCTGACGGAACTTTCCTTGAGCTGTTTGGAGACCGTAGCTTTAAAGATGATAAGGCAATGGTGGGTGGACTTGCAAAAATAGGCGATCAGTCGTTTATGATAGTAGGTCAGCAAAAAGGTTTCAATACCAAAACAAGACAATACAGAAACTTTGGTATGGCTAACCCTGAAGGATATCGTAAAGCGTTACGCCTTATGAGAATGGCCGAGAAGTTTGGTATTCCTGTAATCACTCTAGTAGATACTCCGGGTGCATACCCAGGGCTTGAAGCAGAGGAAAGAGGGCAGGGAGAAGCCATTGCAAGAAATATTTTTGAGATGGTACGCCTTAAAACACCTGTTATTACCGTTATAGTAGGTGAGGGTGCTTCCGGTGGAGCATTAGGTATTGGTGTTGGAGACAAAGTATTCATGCTGGAGAATACATGGTACTCTGTTATTTCGCCAGAATCGTGTTCTTCAATCCTTTGGAGAAGCTGGGAGTTTAAGGAGCAGGCTGCTGAGGCATTAAAGCTTACTTCTTTTGACATGAAAAAACAAAAGCTTATTGATGATATTATTCCTGAACCACTTGGAGGTGCTCACTATGACAGAGAAACCACTTTCGAAAGTGTAAAGAAATTCATCTTAAAAGCACATAAAGAACTTAAAGACTTATCAACAGAAGAGCTGATTGAGAAAAGGATGGATAAGTATAGTAAAATGGGGGAATTTAAAGAATAACCTTGTTTTAACTGCATTATTAATCCGAAGCCTTGCAGCTTCGGATTTTTTTTGACTTATAAACAGTTGGTTAACAGTTTATCAACAGTTAATTAACACAAGGTTCTTAACAATTGCTTAACGCACCCATTTTAAATTTAATTACATTAGCATAATGGAAAACATCAGGAACGTAAACCCGGTAAAAGTTGATAAATCATCTATTATCAACTTGGAGAAAGGTAAGCTGCCACCGCAGGCGCTGGACCTTGAAGAGGCTGTTTTAGGTGCCATGATGATAGACAAAAAAGGGGTAGACGAGGTAATAGATATATTACAGCCGGATGCCTTTTATAAAGAGGCCCACAAGTTTATTTTTGAGGCCGTAGTCCAACTATTTAACGACACCCAGCCAATTGACTTATTAACAGTTTCTGCTCAGCTTAAAAAGAACGGAAAACTGGATCAGGTAGGTGGAGACTTTTATCTTATACAGTTAACGCAAAAGATATCGTCTTCTGCTCACATTGAGTTTCACTCAAGGATTATATTACAAAAATTTATTCAGCGAAGCCTTATCAAAATATCGAGCGAAATTATCGAAGAGGCTTATGATGAGACAACAGATATTTTTGACCTGCTGGACCAGGCAGAGTCAAAACTGTATGAAGTAACGCAAGGTAATATTAAGCGTAGTTCTGAAACGGCGCAGAGCCTTGTTATTCAGGCAAAGAAACGTATTGAGGAAATTGCAGGTAAGGAAGGACTAAGTGGTGTTGCAACTGGCTTTCACGATTTGGATAAGCTTACATCGGGCTGGCAGCCCAGTGACCTTATCATTATTGCGGCAAGGCCGGGTATGGGTAAAACCGCTTTCGTACTTTCTATGGCAAGAAATATTGCTATCGATTTTAACCATGGTGTGGCAGTATTCTCCCTGGAGATGTCCTCGGTACAGCTAATTACCCGTTTGATTTCGAGCGAAACCGGACTGTCGTCTGAAAAGCTGCGTACCGGTAAACTTGAAAAACACGAGTGGGAACAACTAAGTATTAAAGTTAGGGATCTTGAAAAAGCTCCTTTATATATTGACGATACACCATCTCTTTCCATTTTTGACCTTAGGGCAAAAGCAAGGAGGCTTGCCTCCCAGTATGGAATCAGGATGATTATTATTGACTACCTTCAGCTTATGACCGCCGGTGGTGCGGCAGGGAAAAACGGAGGTAACCGTGAGCAGGAAATCTCGACCATTTCCCGTAACCTTAAGGCACTGGCAAAAGAGCTTAACGTTCCGGTAATTGCACTATCACAGCTGTCTCGTGCGGTAGAGACAAGGGGATCGAGCAAAAGGCCGTTACTATCTGACCTTAGGGAATCGGGTGCGATTGAGCAGGATGCCGATATCGTATCGTTTATCTATCGTCCTGAATATTATAAGATTGACGAATGGGATGATGAAGAAAGATCGCCAACACAGGGTCAGGCCGAGTTTATCGTGGCTAAGCACCGTAATGGTGGTTTGGATAACATCAGGCTTAAATTCGTAGGTAGTCTCGGTAAGTTTGATAACCTTGACGATTTCGCTTCGCCGTTTGACGAGCTTCCGTCGAGTATGAATGATAACGACAATGCCGGTATAATTAAAAACCTGCCTTCGGCAAACGAAGCCTTTGGTAGTAACATGAACAGCGGTGGCGGAGCGCATGATGATGACGATGTTCCGTTCTAAATAACAAAGAATAGCAAAGTAACCAATTATAACCCCGCAAACATATGAACAACGACTTTTTACAAGCCAGTACAGAAGCCGAAAAAGCCCTTTGGGACATTGAAGTACACGAAGCAGAACATGTGGTAGTACTAGAACCCTAAGGCGTAAAACATTATGTAACCTTAAAAAATATAGAAAGCACATCGTTTGGATGTGCTTTTTTTATTTCTTTTTGATACTTTTATAATACCTTAAATTGTAAATCGTTACTCTATGTAAACTAATAGCCGTGTATTACCGCTGCTTTTAGTTTATCTTTGAATAAAATCTATTTTAAAATGCTTAAAAAACAATTCATACTCCTATTATTTTTACTGGTTTCGTTTGCGGGCCGTGCTTCCATGATTTTAATACCGATGGATGAAAGTACGCAGCAAAACCATTTAAAGGCATACGGGATAACTTATTGGGTTTTGGAGAAGAATTATAAAGCCAGCTGGCTGCTTAATTATAGGGGAGGTTCATTTTTGCTTCCTGATGCCGAAGAGATAAGACGTGAGTGCCAAATTAGGGGAGTGACCTTTGAAGTAATAAGCGACGGGGAGGCTAAATTCATTCAGGATGATATTAGTAGTCCGTCTCAAAATATGGAGACCGTTGTTCTTGAAAAAGCACCTAAGATTGCGGTATACACCCCCGCAGGAAAGCAGCCGTGGGATGATGCCGTAACCTTGGTGCTTACTTATGCCGAGATTCCGTTTGAAAAAATATATGATGAAGAGGTTTTAAATGATGCCTTATTATTATATGACTGGCTGCACCTGCACCATGAAGATTTTACAGGACAGTACGGTCGCTTTTTTGGAGCCTACCGCAATGCACCGTGGTATATTGAACAGAAAAAAGAGGCCGAGGCACTGGCGGCAAAACTGGGGTACAGTAAAGTATCTGAAGAGAAACTGGCTGTTGCTAATAAAATTAGGGATTTTGTAATAGGTGGCGGCTTTATGTTTGCTATGTGTTCGGCTACCGATAGTTTTGATATTGCCCTTTCGGCAGAAGGAGTAGATATTTGTGAAACCATGTTTGACGGTGATCCTAGTGATCCAAACTATCAGGCAAGTATTGATTACAACAAAACAATGGCGTTTAAAGATTTCCATTTGGAGCGTAACCCTGTGGTTTATGAATTTTCAGACATTGATATGACCACCAAGCGTAAGGTGCTTATGGATAACGATTATTTTACGTTAATGGAGTATTCGGCAAAGTGGGACCCAATCCCTACAATGCTTTGCCAAAACCATACACAACTGGTAAAAGGTTTTATGGGGCAAACCACATCGTTTGATGAAAGTTTAGTAAAATCGAACGTACTTATAATGGGGCAAAATCTTCAAAACGGAGAAGCCCGCTATATACACGGTACGAAAGGAAAAGGGATGTTCACTTTTTACGGAGGGCATGACCCTGAAGATTATCAGCATAGGGTAGGCGATGCACCTACAGTGTTAGACCTGCACCCTAATTCACCGGGTTACAGGCTTATATTAAACAATGTGTTGTTCCCGGCAGCAAGGAAAAAGAAACTTAAAACATAATAAAAAAGTCCGCTTTAAGCGGACTTTTTTATTCAAAACGAATTTTATCTCTGTTGCTTTCTATATACTGTACGCTTTGTTCAAAATATTTTAGCATAGATTTGTTCAGGAATTTTTTCCAGTCGGTATTTTCGTTGCGGTATATGCTTAACCATGCCATTGCATAAGCAACAACCTGTTCGGGTAAATAACCTTTTCTGGACATTTGCCAACCGCTTCCTTTTAAGTTTGAAAAGGTAGAGAAATTAAATCTTGTATTTCCTATAAATATTCCGAAACCATAAGCAACAGCTAATAGGTCTGTGAGATATTCATCATTTTCTAAAATCCACCCTTCATACAGAAGTATATAATGTGACAGTTCGTGTGACATGGTTGCTATAAGTTCCAGTGGATTTTTAAGCTGTTCTTTTTCTATAGAAATAATAATCTCTTCTCCTTTACTTTGATATGTTCCTGTTGCACTCATCCATGTACCTTGCATGTTATCAGAAGGTGTGCTTAATAGTGTGCCATCAGCCATTTCTATAGGGCTGTTTGAAAAGAACTCAAGTTTTATACCTTCATGAGGTATGTCCATATATATTTTTGTTTGTTCTAAAATAAACCAGGCATCATCTTCGGTACCGTTAAACTCTTTATCATAAAATCTTTTAGTTGGTAAAATTGTTTCAATATTCTTATAATAATCAACTTCAGTAAAGATGGATTTTATTGCAAGAAGTTTATCTTCTACCCATTCTTTGTCTTCAGGAGTAACAGGAGGTTTGTTTTTTTTATTCCAAAACATAATTTGGTCAGGATGGTTTACAGGTGGCAATATAAATAAAAAACCCGCTCATTGAGCGGGTTTTATTATAAGTAAGATAATATATTGTTTACGTAATTATTTAACTTTATTAACGATAGCTGCAAAAGCTTCAGGGTGGTTCATAGCTAGGTCAGCAAGAACTTTACGATTAAGTTCAATACCGTTAGCTTTCACTTTACCCATGAATTGAGAGTAGCTCATTCCGTGTAGTCTTGCACCAGCGTTGATACGCATAATCCAAAGAGAACGGAAATTTCTCTTCTTTTGTTTTCTGTCACGGTAAGAGTAAGCCATTGCTTTCTCAACCGCGTTTTTAGCTACTGTCCAAACGTTTTTACGTCTTCCAAAGTATCCTTTGGCTTGCTTCAATACTCTTTTTCTTCTAGCTCTTGAAGCAACTGAATTTACTGCTCTTGGCATAATTTTAAATGTTTTTTGTAGTAGGCGCTCCGTTATTTATAGGAGACTTAAAAAGCCATACTCCAGGGTTATTAAATTGTTTTAACCGGACTTATATATTAGATAAGTCTTAATTGCTCTTTCACGCTTCTTTCGTCAACTTTGTGAACAAGAGTTGAGTGAGTAAGAGCCAGCTTACGCTTTTTAGATTTTTTTGTCAGGATGTGACTTTTGAAAGCGTGCTTTCTTTTGATTTTACCAGAACCTGTAAGCTTAAAACGCTTTTTAGCACTGGATTTAGTTTTCATTTTAGGCATTTTCTTCCTGTATTAAAATTATCTTACTTACTACTTTTTTTTAGCTTTAAAGCCGAAAGTCATAAAGTAATAAGCCTGTTGTAAATAACAAGCCTCTGCTTTAGACTTTCGACCTTATAACTTTACAGTCTTATTTCTTTTTCTTAGGAGCGATAAACATAATCATTCTTTTACCTTCAAGAACCGGCATAGATTCTACTTTACCGTATTCTTCAAGATCTTGGGCAAGCCTTAAAAGAAGTATTTGTCCTTGCTCTTTGTATATGATAGAACGTCCTTTAAAGAATACAAAAGCTTTTAATTTTGAACCCTCTTTAAGAAATTTCTCAGCATTTTTCTTTTTAAACTCGTAATCGTGCTCATCGGTTTGAGGACCAAAACGAATTTCCTTCACAGTAATTTGTGAAGATTTTGCTTTAAGCATTTTATCGCGTTTCTTTTGCTCGTAAAGAAACTTTTTATAATCCATGATCTTACATACAGGAGGTGCAGCATTTGGAGAGATCTCTACCAAATCCAGTTCCATCTCCTCTGCCATTTGCAGAGCTTTAGATGTGTTGTAAACACCATGTTCCACATTATCACCTACCAGCCTGATTTCAGGTACGCGGATGTAACTGTTTATCCTGTGCGGATCTTTTTTCTCTACGCGAGGTTGATATCCTCTGTTGTTTCTTATTGCTATGGCTATAAAAATTTAAATGTTAAACTTCAAATGGTTTTAATGTCTTATTCACTTCTTCCTCTACAAGGGCAGCAAATTGTTCTATAGACATTGTTTGGTTCGATTTACCTGCGTCTCCGTGACGGCGCACAGATATCGTTCCGTTTTTCTCTTCTTCCTCACCAACAATCAGCATAAACGGAAGCTTTTGAACTTCGGCTTCACGAATCTTTTTACCAATCGTTTCGTTTCTGTTATCAATTAGGGCGCGAATTTCGTGATTTTCCAGCAAATCTAAAACTTTTTTAGCATAATTTTCATATTTCTCGCTAAGAGACAGTATGATAGCCTGCTCTGGCATTAACCAAAGCGGGAAGTTTCCGGCTGTATTTTCAAGTAAAATCGCAATAAATCTTTCCATTGATCCAAATGGAGCACGGTGAATCATTACAGGGCGGTGAAGCTCATTATCAGCACCTTTGTATGTTAGGTCAAAACGCTCCGGCAGGTTGTAATCTACCTGAATTGTTCCAAGCTGCCACTGTCTGCCCAGTGCATCTTTCACCATAAAGTCAAGCTTTGGACCGTAGAAAGCTGCTTCACCATATTCAACTACAGTGTTAAGACCTTTGTCTTTAGCTGCATTGATAATAGCGTTTTCTGCTTTTTCCCAGTTCTCCTCAGTACCAATGTATTTTTCTCTGTCTTCCTTATCACGAAGCGAAATTTGCGCGCTGAAGTTTTCAAATCCAAGCGAACCGAATACATAAAGTACCAGGTCGATTACTTTTTTGAATTCTTCATCCAGCTGATCAGGAGTACAGAAAATGTGTGCGTCATCCTGAGTAAATCCGCGAACACGTGTTAAACCGTGTAGCTCACCACTTTGCTCGTAACGGTACACAGTACCAAACTCAGCATAACGTTTTGGCAGGTCTTTGTACGACCATGGTTTTGTATTGTATATCTCGCAGTGATGCGGACAGTTCATTGGTTTTAGTAAGAACTCTTCACCCTCGTTTGGAGTGTGGATAGGCTGGAAGCTGTCGGCCCCATATTTTGCATAGTGGCCTGAAGTTACATAAAGTTCCTTTTGACCAATGTGCGGACTCACAACCTGCTCGTATCCGGCTTTCTTCTGTGCTTTTTTAAGGAACTGCTCAAGGCGGTCACGAAGTGCGGCACCTTTAGGTAACCATAACGGTAAACCTTGTCCTACTTTGCTTGAAAACGCAAAAAGCTCAAGTTCTTTACCCAGTTTCCTGTGGTCACGTCTTTTAGCCTCTTCCAGTAACTCAAGATACTCTGTAAGCTCTTTTTGTTTAGGGAACGATATACCGTATACACGTGTAAGCTGCTTGTTTTTCTCGTCACCTCTCCAGTAAGCACCGGCAACGCTCATAATTTTTACCGCTTTAATAATGCCTGTGTTCGGGATGTGCCCACCACGACATAAATCGGTAAAGGTAGCGTGGTCACAAAATGTGATAGTACCGTCTTCCAGATTCTCAATAAGCTCAACCTTATATGGGTTGTTTTCGCTTTTATAAAACTCAAGCGCCTCAGCTTTTGTAGCCGAACGCATTTTAAATTCGTGTTTCTCTCTGGAAATGGCAAGCACGCGCTCTTCAATAGCTTTGAAATCCTTATCGGTAATGGTTTGATCGCCAAAATCTACGTCATAATAAAAACCATTGTCAATAGCCGGACCAATAGTAAGCTTAATGCCCGGGTACATTTCCTGCAATGCCTGTGCCAAAACGTGAGAAGTAGAGTGCCAAAAAGCCTTTTTACCCTCTTTATCGTTCCAGGTGTATAATATTAATGAACCGTCGGTCGTTAGTGGGGTTTTGGTTTCAACAGTTGTACCATTAAAGGAAGCCGAAATTACGTTTCTTGCTAATCCTTCACTAATGCTCATGGCAACGTCTATTGGCGTTACCCCTGCGTCAAATTTTTTGACTGAACCGTCCGGTAATGTAATATTTATCATTATAAAAATTTTATTGAATGCAAATATAATGTATTAACTGTACAAAGGCAATATGGTAGGTGATTAGATTTTGTGGAATTTAATACTAAATTTAAATATTTTAAAAGTTGAGATTTGAGATTTCTCGATTCCGTTACACTCCACTCGAAATGGAACAAATTTCAATAAGCGGGAGACTGGTTTTTTCCATTTCGACCGAAACGGAGTGAAGTGGAGAAATCTCTATTATAACCTGATAATAAAAAATCCCGCTCATTGAGCGGGATTTTTTTATGTATATAATCGTTATATCCTAGTGATGGTCATGCTCATCATGATCGTGGCCTTCGTGGTCATGGTCGTGGTCTTCATGCTCTTCGGCTTTAAAGTCGGCTCTTATTTCAGGGTGGCTTATTTCGCCTCCTGTATGTCCGGTTTCATAACCAAAGTAACCTACAACACCGCTAAACAGTAAAACTACAATAGCGATGCCTTTACCAAACGACTTGTTTTTAAAACTTGCCCAAAGTCCGGCAAGGCTAAGTCCGCCCAGTATATAGCAAAGCATGGCAAGCGTTTCGGCTTTCTCTTCGTGTTCATGGATTAAATGATGATCGGCACCCAGGTGTTCCACAATTTCTTCGGCACCTTCGCCCGATGCCATTGCAGGGATAGCAAATAAAGCAGTTAGTACAAAAATAAAGTAAGCAGCGCGCTTTACAGCTTCCGAACCCGAAATGAATCCGCCAAGCATAATTACAAGTCCTATAATAGGAGTGATAATAGGCAGGTGGTTTACCACCAGGTGAAATTGAGCATCATTCATAGTAAAAGTTAGTTTTTGTTTTGCTTCAAAGTTAACTTTATTTTTAAATTATAAAACACTGCAAATAAAAAGATAATGTTATTTCTTATAAAACGTTAAAATTGACTAATTTAGTGGGGCAACCTAAAACCATAATCCTATGAACCGCATTGTTATTTTACTGGCAGTGCTTGCTTTGTATTCCTGCAAGCGGGATGCTAAAACCGAACCGGAGCTTACCAGTGGGAATGAAACCACTACAGAAGTACAGCAAACTGTTAACGGAGGAAGTGGAAGTGCGCATGATGATAATCAAGACTTAAATACTGATGCCGACTCCCCGCATACAAAACTCGTTATGACAGCCGAACAGTTTATACTGGATAAACCTACGGTAATTGTGGTAGCGTTAAACTCCAGTCAGATTAACGATTTAAAAAAGGAAATAGGTGAGGGGAGCTTTTATACTTTGGCCGATGATAATATGTTGTATCATGATGCAGTAACTTCCCGTATGGATTCACTTAAAATAGAAATTAAGTACACCCAAAAAAATGTAGTATACATTAATAAGGGAGAACAGAGGCAGGTAATTGTTAAAGAAACCGACTTCCCCCTGTACGCCTATTTTTACTTTGACGGTAAAAACGTAACCAGAACCGATGCTTTTAAATTAATGGATAAAAAATAGGTTAACCATTAGCATTTTTACTCCCCAAAAACCACATCGGGGTTTTCTAAATTATCCAGTTTTTGAATGTACTCCTGCGGCAGTAACGAGAGCCCGTACTGGTAAGACGCATTCATCCATCCAAAGCCCGACTTTGTAATGTAAGCAAACTCGGTTCCTACATTTCCATATTCGGCATATACCTTGTGTGTAGTGTTTATCACATCATATTTTTCGGGGATTGTGCCGTTATAGTCAACCGCATTTTGTGTAATGGTCCATAGCCAGCGGTATATTAGTTCGCGAGCCTCTTTTTCATAACCATAATCAATAAGTCCTTTCCATAGCAGCATTTGGTGCGGAGCCCATCCGTTAGGGTAATCCCACTGACGCTGTACATCGTTGGTTTTATATTTCTCTAACGATTGTTTTGTAGATGCCAGTATACCGCCCTTAGCCTTGAGGTCACTCATTAATATAGGTACCATTTTTTCGGCCTGCTCATGAGTACACAACCCAGCCCATAACGGAAAGAAATTGGTAGCCGACATATAATCGGTTATTTCTTCCTTCTTAAAGTTGTAGTCAAAAAAGCAGCCTGCTTTTTCGTCCCACATGTATTTTTCCATGAGTTCACGTCGGTCGGCAGCCTTTTCACTCCAGTAAGCCGATGTGTAGGTTTTTCCGTTTACGGTAAAGTTGTCCTTAAAATAGGTACCTATTAAAAACTCAAAATCCTTTTCATATTTATATAGCAGAGCATTGATGTCAACACAATTCAGGTCGGCAGCAATGTTGTCCAGTCGCCAGCTGGTATCGTGTCCGCTTTCGCGCAGGGTACGGTCGTGCGTAAAATAACGGTCCAGAGCACTGTCTTTAATTACTCCCGCTTTATAGAGTTCTTCAAATTCTTCCACTGCAATTTTGTGCCTGTCGGCATATTCCTGTAGTACCGCCTTAAAATGCCCCGGTTCTGTTTCCGGCGGAATCCCTTTTCCGCTAGCGTAAAAACGGTTAAGTCCTGTGGTGGGTGTGTGTCTTTTGCTTTGCACCCATACATTTTCATACTCTGTTATGGCGGTAGCAAGGCATTCCTCCAGCCATTTTTTATCTTTAGGATGCATGGCAGCATACACCTCTCTTATATATGACGACAGAAACGGAGGTTGTGTTCGGGTTAAGTAATAGGAACGATTGGCGTTTAGTATTTTTCCGTAATGCCTTATCTGGTAGCAAAAATTATCTACCATGCCTTTGGCAAGATCCAGCCTATGGTCAATAATAAGGCCTACACCCTCAAAGTAACTGTCCCAGCCGTACATCTCGTTAAATCTTCCGCCGGGAACCACAAACGGAACTCCTTTGTTGTTCTCTATTTTTAGTGCCAAAATACCCGGCATGTTGTTAATAGACTCAACATATTCGGGAGTAATGTTTTCCGGAAGCACAACCACCTCCAGTTTCGGCATCTTTTTTTGCAGGTTTTGGAAATAGGCAATCCCTACATGATCATCATACGGAACATAAATGCGTCTGCGTTCATCATGCATTTTATCATCGTCCATAATACGGTTAATCCCTTTTTCGTCAATAGTACGGGTAAGGTCGTCCCAAAATTGGGTTTTTATGCGGCGAGATATACGTTCTGCAGGTGGTTCCTGTATCTGCCTAAGGGTAATAAGGGCTGTATCCTGTGCATTTTCGTTTGCAATGGCAAGTTCCTGCAACAGGTTAGACAGGTAGTAGGTATTTCTTATAATAACGGTGTCTCCTTTAGTGCTTACTAAAAAGTAATCTTTGTTAGGGGCATCGTCTTTGGTTATTTTCTTATCGCCGTCGGTGTCATATCCGGCAAGTAGTTCCTGCATGGTTCTGTTTACCGGAAGGTCAAACACGGTTTGGCTTTCAATAAATTTATCGTTACAACTCATAAAAGTACCAGATATACTTATGGCTACACCTATACCTATATATATAAGTGTACGTGTAGCATTAGGTTTATTACTGTGGCTCATTTTTAAAAGTATTTAAAAGTGAGAAAGCTTAAAAATAGTAAATTCTTACAGCTTTTAAAATTGTAAGACATTGCTTAACATAATATTAGTATGTGTTCAAAATTAAAGGGGGGTATATTGCTAAATCCTGAAAATAACAGGGGTAAAATTATCAGGAGCGAAATGCAGGGGGAGTGCCGGCAAACCATTTTCCCGCTTTCGCCTGTATCCTTTCACTGCGTTGCAGGGATGCCGGCTCTATCGGGGCTAAAGTATAAAGGCTATTTGTTATATTTGGGAAAATAATAAAAATGACCACCCTTATCTTTCAAATGTCAGCACAAGATTATATGGTGCTTACGGTAATAGCTCTATGGTTATTGGTTTTACTATGGTTTAAAAGGAATGACTTGAAATTGAGGCGTTCACAAAAAATACTAACATCTGAATATAAAACCAAACTCCGCGATGACGGGATTAAAATAGCACTCTCCTTTAATGATTACACGGTTAAAGAAAAAAGACGTTATGCTACTGTACGGGCAAAAGATTACTATAGTGATAGCTTAAAGTCGGCTATGTACAACAGTCATGATGAAATAGAGGTAGAGTATATAGATAGTATAATTGAGGCAAATGTAGAGATAGATGGTTTAGTTCATACTTTTGAGTGTAGTGTGCCTCTTGATAAAGACAATTTGTTAATTAAGCTATATATGCAAAAAGAGATTAATGTGTATTATGACCCCGATACGGAAGGTTACTTTTTTGATCTCCATTTCCTGGATTAATACCTATTATATAGGTGTAGTTCAAAAATCGTTATGACTATATTTAGAAATCAGTAAAAGCAAATCAATTATATGTCCTTCACTAAAGCATTCTTATTATATATCTTTTGCACATTCTTTTTTAATAGTGCGCGGGCGCAGGAAACAAATGCGGGTAGAGAGCATTTCTTTTTGGATTATGTTGTTACCCAAAACGGAGATACTATATATGGAGCTGTGAAAGAGGAGTTGCTAAAAACCTATCTCCTGAAATTTGATAATGATAAAGACGAATCGTTTACCAGGTATGAGGCCGATAAGCTGAAAGGGTATCGTTATAACGGTTATGTTACGACTAATAAAGAGCTAAAAGACGGTATCTATACTGGACTCAATGCTAAAAAAGATACTTCAATAAATAATCACGATGATTATCTTATAAAAAATAACGACACTATATATGGTGATGTATATAAGCCTTTGCTGGGTTCCCGTTACATTATTTCCAAACAGGGGAAGAAAATAAAGTTTAAGGGCGAAGTAGGTTTGGTGTATAAAACAGGTCAGTATATATATGAGTATAGGGATAAACCAAAAGTAGAAACGCTCGATTCAAAAGAAGATTGGCTCTTGTTACTATATAAAGGTAAAGATTTAAAGCTGTACGGATATGCTACCGGTCATCAGGGAACCTGTTATTTTATAGAAAAGGATAACGAAATGCATCTTTTACGTATGGATGAAGACTGGTTTGAGTTACTAAGTAGGTTATTTATCGATAAACCAAGCGTACTTAACCATTTTAAATCAGGTTTTTTAGGTTTTGAAAATATATACCTTGCAGTGCGTTACTATGATGAGCATTCTAATTAAGTAATCATTACACTATATATAATAGAGTAGGTGGGATCATTCTTATGTATAGTATAGTTGTTTTTGATTACCTCAAGTCTTTCTCAAAAAAAAACTTTTGTTTTCAAAACACATCTGTTCAGTTAGTTATAAAATAAGGTTAAAAAAACATTAAAAAAATAGCATTAAAAGTTTGTGAAAGCGGAAAAGATGGCTACTTTTGCACCCGCAATAACAGCAAGGTTCTTTGGTAGTGTAAATGTTCTGAAACCCTTTTAAATAAAGGGAGTTGCTTTAAAAAGGCTTTGAAAAAAGTTTAGAAAATATTTGCA
>NZ_WOWP01000004.1 GCF_009741375.1 Flavobacterium rakeshii | reverse complement strand
TTTTTAAACCTAACGATCGTGTCTCTAGAAAGGAGGTGTTCCAGCCGCACCTTCCGGTACGGCTACCTTGTTACGACTTAGCCCCAGTTACCAGTTTTACCCTAGGCAGCTCCTTGCGGTCACCGACTTCAGGTACCCCCAGCTTCCATGGCTTGACGGGCGGTGTGTACAAGGCCCGGGAACGTATTCACCGGATCATGGCTGATATCCGATTACTAGCGATTCCAGCTTCATGGAGTCGGGTTGCAGACTCCAATCCGAACTGTGACCGGCTTTATAGATTCGCTCCCTGTCGCCAGGTGGCTGCTCTCTGTACCGGCCATTGTAGCACGTGTGTAGCCCAGGACGTAAGGGCCGTGATGATTTGACGTCATCCCCACCTTCCTCGCGGTTTGCACCGGCAGTCTTGCTAGAGTTCCCGACATTACTCGCTGGCAACTAACAACAGGGGTTGCGCTCGTTATAGGACTTAACCTGACACCTCACGGCACGAGCTGACGACAACCATGCAGCACCTTGTAGAATGTCCGAAGAAAAGTCTGTTTCCAAACCTGTCATCCTACATTTAAGCCCTGGTAAGGTTCCTCGCGTATCATCGAATTAAACCACATGCTCCACCGCTTGTGCGGGCCCCCGTCAATTCCTTTGAGTTTCAAACTTGCGTTCGTACTCCCCAGGTGGGATACTTATCACTTTCGCTTAGCCACTCAGTCTTGCGACCGAACAGCTAGTATCCATCGTTTACGGCGTGGACTACCAGGGTATCTAATCCTGTTCGCTCCCCACGCTTTCGTCCATCAGCGTCAATGTATTGTTAGTAACCTGCCTTCGCAATTGGTATTCCATGTAATATCTAAGCATTTCACCGCTACACTACATATTCTAGTTACTTCACAATAATTCAAGTTCTACAGTATCAATGGCAGTTCGACAGTTGAGCTGCCGGATTTCACCACTGACTTATAAAACCGCCTACGGACCCTTTAAACCCAATGATTCCGGATAACGCTTGGATCCTCCGTATTACCGCGGCTGCTGGCACGGAGTTAGCCGATCCTTATTCTTACGGTACCGTCAGGACTCTACACGTAGAGTAGTTTCTTCCCGTACAAAAGCAGTTTACAATCCATAGGACCGTCATCCTGCACGCGGCATGGCTGGTTCAGACTTGCGTCCATTGACCAATATTCCTCACTGCTGCCTCCCGTAGGAGTCTGGTCCGTGTCTCAGTACCAGTGTGGGGGACCTCCCTCTCAGGACCCCTACCCATCAAAGCCTTGGTATGCCGTTACCATACCAACTAGCTAATGGGACGCATGCTCATCTTGTACCGAAATTCTTTAATATAAAACCGATGCCAGTTCTATATACTATGGGGTATTAATCCGGATTTCTCCGGGCTATCCCCCAGTACAAGGCAGATTGCATACGCGTTACGCACCCGTGCGCCGGTCTCAAAATAGCAAGCTATTTCTACCCCTCGACTTGCATGTGTTAGGCCTGCCGCTAGCGTTCATCCTGAGCCAGGATCAAACTCTTCATCGTATATTTTTAATATTTTTACGATCTTTATTGCTAGGTCTTGTGTTTTCGATAAATCGAGTTTCTTACTCTCTCTTTATGCTGTCAATCCAATATGTCTATGAACGTGTCTTCT
>NZ_WOWP01000020.1 GCF_009741375.1 Flavobacterium rakeshii | reverse complement strand
TGCAAATATTTTCTAAACTTTTTTCAAAGCCTTTTTAAAGCAACTCCCTTTATTTAAAAGGGTTTCAGAACATTTACACTACCAAAGAACCTTGCCGTTATTGCGGGTGCAAAATTAGCCATCTTTTCTGCTTTCGCAAACTTTTAATGCTATTTTTTTAATGTTTTTTTAACCTTATTTTATAACTAACTGAACAGGTGTGTTTTGAAAACAAAAGTTTTTTTTTAAGAAAGACTTGAGACAATAGAGAACAGCTCCAAAACAGCTATACTATATATAATAATGATACGCCCTACTCTATTATATATAGTGTAATGATTACTTAATTAGAATGCTCATCGTAGTAACGCACTGCCAGATATATATTTTCAAAACCTAAAAAACCTGATTTAAAATGGTTAAGTACGCTTGGTTTATCGATAAATAACCTACTTAGTAGTTCAAACCAGTCTTCATCCATACGTAAAAGATGCATTTCATTATCCTTTTTACAGGAAACCAGCAATAATAGTAAACTTAGTACAGAAATAGTTTTCATACATTACATATTAATAAGGCTAATACACCTGCTTTTTATTTATTACAGAATCGATAGCTATACCCTCACGGTAAACACCTATTCTTACTGAAGCAACCAAACTGTCTTTAATTTTAAAAAACGCTTTTTTATCGGTTTGATTATAGCATAGTAACGAATCACCAAGTTTTGTGTAGTTATCCCCCATAAGTTCAATAACATTTTTTACAGGCATACCCACACTCACCTTATTATTATATAGTGAAATTCCTTTTTCAAAAAGGCAAACCTCTACAAACTCATCGGTTAACTTATCATAAACATAAGGGTTAACAGAGTCATACACCACCAATGAACCTATAACATCTCTATCCGTTTCATTATCTGACGTAAAATAATACGCTCCGTAGTAATTATTTTTCCCTCTGTCAGGATAAATACTCACACTTTTTTTACCCAGAAATGAAGTCGTTACATTACGCCCCACCTGCCGTTTAATATCCTGCACATTTATATCTTCATCTAAAAGCGATAGTTTAGGCTTGACAGATACTTCTGTTTTTTCATAAACAATACCATTATTAGGCTCAACACTTTCGTTACAGGATAATAATAAAATTAAAAAAACTAATACGGAAGTTATTCTCATAGGTAAGGTTTTCTCAAAAATAATAATTTAACTAAAATTATTCATGCTATTATATATTAGTATATGCTAGTTGTATTAATAGACATTTGTCCTCAATTTACCCCCTGCATCAAATTTACTTTTGCTACAACTTTAAACTTTAATGTATGAAAAAGATACTTATTATTAACGGACATCCCAATAAAGACAGTCTCAACCATTCTTTGTGTGAAGCATATAACAAAGGGGCTACAGCTGCCGGTTGTGAGGTACAGGAAATTGTTATAAACGATTTAGACTTTAACCCAAACCTTCAATATGGCTATAAAAAGCGCATGGAACTTGAACCCGATCTCCTTGATGCCTGGCAAAAAATACAGTGGTCTAACCATATAGTTTGGGTACACCCTGTATGGTGGGGAGGGCTGCCTGCTATTACTAAAGGTTTTATTGACCGACTGTTTTTACCGGGTATGGTTTTTAGTTATAAAGAAAATTCGGTTTTTTGGAATAAGCTCTTAAAAGGACGATCGGCTCATATTATAACTACGCTCGATCAGCCGGGGTGGTACTACAGGTTGTTTTTTGGCAGACCAAGCATTAATCAGTTAAAAAAATCAGTGTTACAGTTTTGCGGTATAAACCCTGTTAAGCATACTTATATAGGTATAGTAAAAACTGCCAGTGAAAAACAAATTGAAAACTGGATTAATAAAGTATATAACCTAGGTAAAAAGCTAAAGTAAATTATTATGCCCCGAGTAAAAATTAAAAAAAGAAAACAAATTTTAGACATGACTGCTATGGTAGATGTAGCTTTTTTACTTCTTACCTTCCTAATACTTACTGCAAAACCAAAAGATATTGATTTATTACCTGTAGAACTTCCGCTTTCTACCGAACAGCCCACACTCGCCGATGACGCTATTGTTATTACTATAGGTGAAGAAAAAACAACATTAAGCATACGTGAAAAAAGTGTAAGAAAGTTAACGCTCGAAAAAATGGCAAAACGATATGGTATTAGTTTTACAGATGCCGAAAAAAACGAGTTTATTAATACCGATACCTATGGTCTACCGCTCAATCAACTGTCGGGCTACTTATCACTGCCGGCTGTGCAGCAGGAAAAATATCCGGTTGTAGGTATTCCACTTGATTCTATAGGTAATAAACCTTCTGAATTTTATCACTGGATTTTTGAAGCCAGAACTTCGGCCAAAGAATTACACAATAAAGATTTACCAGTTGCTATAAAAGGAGACGGAAACGAAAAATATCCATATGTAAAAAACATTATAGACATTTTACAAAGTCAGAAAATAAACAGGTTTAGCCTTATAACCAATTTAGAGACTGAAATCTAAGGCTTTATAACTGGCTCTTATACGGCTTAAATGCCTTGGGGTAACTCCTAAAAAAGTAGCCAGGTATCGCAAAGGTATGTGTTTTATGTAATTAGGATAACTCCTTAACATAGTCTCATATCTTTGTACTCCTGTCTCTTTTTGAAACGAAGCAATACGTTTTTCTAATTCTACATACTGCATCTCGGCAAGCATTCTACCTACCTGCTGCCATTGTTCACTTTGAGCATACAAGGCCTCAAGATTTTCTTTTTTTATTATTGTTAAACGGGTAGTAACCAGTGCCTGTATACTGTCTTCTGCCGGAAACGATGTTATAAAACTGGAATAGGCAGCCATTAATTCACCACTAAAAGCAATACAGTTAGTAATATCATCGCCCGCATCGTTTATATAAAACGAGCGAAGAATACCTTCATCTATAAAAGCTATTTCGTCACAAAGCATACCCTGCTCAATAAGGTACTCTCCTTTTTTTAAATTTTTAGTATAAATTAAATCGTCCAGTTTATCTAACTGATCTGTACTTAATACATTAAAAGATTCAAAAAGCTTTTTCATAGGTAATCTCAAAAATACAATTTTACTTAAAATAAAAAGCATGGATAATTCCATGCTTCATATAATGTTATTTTTTACAACATCCGTCGAGGTCTTCATAAGCTACCGGATCGGCTTTAATATCATCTGCATCATACCCTAGCTTACTAATTGCTGTTTTTATGGTGGCTAAATCAGTCTTCTTAGTATTATAGGTAACACTAATTGTCATAGCCTTTTCGTCAAGCTGAACCATTTGTACACCTTTTGTTTTTAGCAGCCCAAGGTTAAGCCTGTCTCCGCACGACTCGCATTGTTTACAATGATCACAGTAAATAGCGGTTTTAATAACTGTTGTCTGAATCTTTTTTTGCTGAGCAAAAGCATTAGCCGACATAAAAAGGACTAAGGCAAAAAATAATGTTTTAAGTAATTTCATGGTTGTTTATTGTTTTTCCAAATATAGAATACCATTTTACAAAAGCAAAACTGAAACCCTCAGCCTAAACTATTTTATTTTCCCAAGCAGTGAGAGTAAAAACTCTTTATACACATCGCGGGTATAAGCTTTTTTCATAAGGGCTTTTGCTGGAGAATCTGACACCGAGGCTATAAACTGCTCCACCTTATCATCACAGGTTTGTTTCCAGTTGGCCAACTTATCATGGGGCATGGCGGCAACCTGTTGCTCAATCATACCGGTAAATTCTTTTATCTGCCTGTTTATACAGTAATTGCTGTCTTCCAGCTCACGGCATTGTGGCTCAACCTCGGTTTCAGGATGTAGAAAGTACCATCCGCCGTAGTGTTGCTCTATGTAAGCTACAGTAATTTTTTGTTGTGCATGCCCTGTGAACCCAAGGGTTAAAAGCAACAGCAGGGTTAGTAAAGGTTTTGTCATAAGTGTTTGTTTAGCCGATAAATATAAGAATTTTACTCCTCATTTTTAAAATGCTCCCTTACCTCCTGTTCATTAAAATTAGGCGTCCAGTTTGGATTGATTCGGGCAACATCATCAGGCCATTTTGCAGGATTTAACTGCTTTAGGTTATTTAGCTGAGAAATAGCTTTCTCCACACTCCAGTCCGACTTTTTATCATCAGATAACATTACGTTTTTGCAGTTGTCCTTAATCCAGTCTTCCCTCAAAAACACAATAAAATCAGGGTCGCCGTCATCTTCAAGATCTACATCACTGGTAAACAAGCAGCACTGGCATTCGGCCTCACGGGTAAAAAACGGAACCGGTTTTTCTAACAACCCCGTTACTTCACTACTTCCGCAAACAGGGCACATAACAGGTACATCATCATACCCTTGGTTAACCGATGCTATAAGTACATCGGCTATCTTATTAAGATTATCTTTACCAATATTTTTTCCGGCAAGCGCCACAGTTGTTTTACCTTCGGTAAGTTCAAACGAAGTGTTACTTAATGTCTCCCAGTCTGCCTTCGTGTAGTTTACTTTTTTCTGTACAGGGATTAAAAAGAAAAAAATACGGTAACGCACAGTAAAGGTTTTAGCAATAGTATCTATCTCTGCAAAAGTGTATTCTTTGTGTATAATAAGGTAAACCAAAAGTACACCTACAGCTATATAAGCCTTTTGATTAATATTACCGTTTATAAGCAGGTATAAAAACACCAGGCATATAATTACATATAATATAGGCCTAATTATATTGAACCACGGTGCTTTAAAAGTATGTTTCATTTTTAAATATTAAGTTGCGCTAAAGTAAGTATTTCCTGCGAAAGTTTACTGTTTAAAAAAAGAAAGCCCCACACAAATGGCGGGGCTTCAAATTAATAATGCAGGTGTATTCTAACAAAACAACCTACTGTATTCGGCTAAACTCTTCAATACACTTTTTGGCACTTTGTTTAGCAACAGCCAGTGCGCGCCGGCGTGCTTCGGGATCAGTTTCCACATTGTGTTTTTGTAAATAAAAGGTAGTAGTTTTATCAAACTCCTTTTGCAGCCCCTGTATAAAGGCTTCGAGTTTGCCCCCACCGGCAGAAATGTAGGTACTGTCGGCATTAAACTCTTTCAAAAAGTTTTTATAGGCAACAAGGCATGCGCTTTCCAGCTCTTTTTCAAACTCACCGTAATCAAAACTCATGGCAAATACTATTATAACTATCTATTGGTTGAATGAACGGCAAAATAAATTATAATGCTGCCAAGCACAGTTATAAAATTCTACATGAAATTAGTAAGATTTGTCAGGCGATAGCCACATACTCTGATTATGTGAAAAATTACTATTTTAAATGATGAATTTTGAACGAGATCCTTCCTACCGTCAGGATGACAAATATTAATTATATATCAACTTCTGCGTTTTTACACTTATTACCTCATTACGGTTATTAAAAGTAAAACGGTAAACGGTTGTAGTATTGAACATCGTAAGGGAACTATGCGAATCATTAGCTCTCCCTCTATTGTTTACCACTTCGGCATCAAGGTAATTATCTATAGGCTTTGAAAAATACACATTGAATTTAGCCAAACTGTTGCTTTTCTTAAAGCTATGATATTCATTTTTAAAATTGTATAGATTATCAAGACTTTCTAAATGGGCAATATAATCAATATCATTAATAGAATCAGGCTTACGGTTAATATTAAACCATGCTGTTTGGGATATATAAACCAAAGTATCAGCAACTTGAAAAGGTTTATCCTGCATATGCTTTTCAAGGTAGGTCAAAGCAGCGTCATATTTACCGTCTATCGATTTATTTGCCACATCAGAATGAACTACTGAGCAGGAATAAATTAAAACAAGGAATAAAAATACAGTAGTCTTCATACAAGTGTAAATATATAAGATTACTTAATACTAAGCAATCCTCAAGCTAGCGCGAGCGTCCCGCTCGTGATGTAAACCTTAAAGATAGAGATCCTTCCTTCGTCAGGATGACAACCCTCTCCTCTGTCATTTTTAGCCTAAAGCATCCAAGCCCGACTTTTTCGTTCTTTTGTGTCACGGACAAAAGGACAAGTATCAATTTATTGAGATTGCCACGCTCCACTTCGTTGCGCTCAAAATGGAAAGAAATTCTTACTATCGTCAGGATAACAGCTTAACTTCCCTTTTTTAAACGTAAAACGTTTTGACATACCATTATCGGCTACAGCCAAAAACTCACCATAATCAAGGAGTTGGGTTTTAATAAGATCACCGAAGAGATCAGGGAAATTGTTTTTCATTTCGGGAGCATAAAAATGAACCATAATGTTTCCGTTTGGTTCGGTAACAAAGTTGGTTATATTAAAATCAACAAACAACCGGTTATATTCGGGACCGTTATGAGCAATAAACCAACCACATAATTTGTAGTAAAGTCCGCCTGCGTTTTGTGAAGGCAATGATATCCTGGCATCACACTCCCCTCCCGGAAAACGAACATCATTGTAATAAGCCAGCCAGTTATTGGGTAAATTTTCAAAAATATGGTTTACGGCATCTGCTATAGCTTTTTGATGTTCGGTATCATCGGGTTCAGAAATTCCGCTAAGCATAAAAACATCGTGAGCACTATAGCTGTTAAACAAATCCTCATACACATCCGTTAAGCTTCTTACAGCATTATAATCTTCCTGAGAAGCATTGATTTGTGGCGAAATAAAAAGCGTATGTGATATCATAACAGTCAGTGTTTAGGTACACAAAACTACACTGCTTTATACCACTACCCTATACCATATACAATGATAGTAAACAATAACTGTTTTCGGGGAGTATAAATTATTTTGAATGAGATCCTTCCTATCGTCAGGATGACAACCCAATCCTTTGTCATTTTGAGCGTAACGAAGTGGAGTAAAAAATCTCTAATCCCCTCAAGCTGCTGCGAGCGTCCTGCTCATACCATAAACAATAAAAGAGATCCTTCCTTCGTCAGGATGACAACCCACTCCTCTGTCATTTTGAGCCAAAAGCATCAAAGCCCGACTTTTTCGTTCTTTTGTGTCACGGACAAAAGGACAAGAATTATTTTATTATCTGTTTTTTTACTCCGGCTTCAGTATTAGTATAGGCAGCTAACATTGTTTCAAACTCAGCTTCATCAATCAGTTTTATTTCATCAAAACCAAGAGTAAAACCGGCAATATACTGCTTTTGCGCATCCAAAAACCGAATACCAAACAAATAGCTATTACCATTAACATAGGTTTCAAGAGTATTTATAACTCTATTATTCAAAACACTGTTACAGGAAACCAGTTCAAAATTAGACCGCTTTACATCATACTCCCCTAAAACTACATAATCAGTAACCGATTCCATTTTACGGATAACAACATCTCCGTCTATTAAAATCTGCAAAAAGCTATTATCAGTAAACTCTATTATATAAGTATCGGTAAGTTCGTCGTTATAACCATCCTCATGTACCAAAATCTTATACAACGCGGTTATTTCTTTTTTAAGGAAACAGTCTATATTTTTAATCATGTTACTTTAATTTCAAATGAATTAATCCTCTAAATGTTACTAAGAAGTATCGCTCATAATATAAACAATAAAAGAGATCCTTCCTGTCGTCAGGATGACAACCCTCTCCTCTGTAATTTTTAGCCTAAAGCATCACAGCCCGACTTTTTCGTTCTTTTGTGTCACGGAAAAAAAGGACAAGAATTAATTTATTGAGATTTCTCCACTCCACTTCGTTACGGTCGAAATGGAATGAGATCCTTCCTATCGTCAGGATGACAACCCACTCCTTTATCATTTTGAACGTAAAGCATAATAGCCCGACTTTTTCGTTCTTTTGTGTCATGGACAAAAGGACAAGTATTATCTTATTGAGATTTCTCCACTCCACTTCGTTACGGTCGAAATGGAAAGAGATCCTTCCTATCTTCAGTCTTAAAATTAATACACCACCTTTTTACTAACACTCCTGTTTACATCTATAACATAAAACAAAGCCTGTATATCGTTTACATGAAGTTTAAAATCGGTAAACTCAGGGCTGTCGTTTAGGGAGTGGCAAACCACATACCCCTCTTCGGTATTGTGTTCAATAATCTCTTTAAGAAGCGGCATTTTACTTTGAGTGGTATAAATAACCCAATACGGAAAATCGCGATAACGCAGTTTATTTACCCAGTGCTGGCGTTGCAGTTCGCGCGTACTTACAATACTATTTCGGCTAATGGCGTTGCTACTGCCGTCGTCCATACTATCGCCATTAACCTTAAAGGCTACATAACGTCCCTGTACCGGCTTGTCAACCAATATCCCGTGCTGACTCAAATCCATAAGGAAGTCGGCATCCTGATAATTACTAAGCAACCCCGCCTGTACGTTAAAGTCGGCAAGTGGCATCAGCATATAATACTGTCCGTTAGGCAGCTCTATAAATTTATTCCCATTTTTATTTTCAAAATCAACAGGGAGCTTTACAACCTCACTACTCCTTACTATAGTAGTATAGGGCGTATCGCTGTTAAGCACTTTGTTTAGTATCTCTATTTTAGAATTAGGTATGGGTCTTCCTTTCTCATAATTAATAATGGTTTCGCGACTTGCACCTATCATGTCGGCCAACTCGCGTTGGGTTAATCCCAGGTGCTCCCTCTTCTGTTTAATCTCTAATGCGTCCATACTCAATACTTTATCGTAACTGTTAATAACTTTTAGATGTTAAAAAGTGATTTTTTACACTTTCGTATTTTGAAATGTGGAATATTCCACTTAATTTTGTACCGATATTTGAGCAAAGATACACATTATATGCAAATAAACAACAATATTACACATCAAATTGTGGAACTTAGCGAAATAAAAAAAGGATACAATAAGTACTTACGTTCTTATGAAGCACAGCAGGATGTAGAAAATTACACTTACATACTGGAACAAAAAGCCCTTGTAAGCGCCCGCCTAAAGCAACTTTACACTAAGCTGGCACAACAACAGGCTACACAGCAGTATAACCCTGCCCCGGTACGTTACACTAAATACACTCCCTGTAGCAACGAACAAAGTGCAATACTACACTTTAATAACGACAAAAGGTTTAGTATTACCGAATAACACAGATGGTAGATAATAGACCTAAGACAAAAGACAATAACTCGTAAATCTATTATCTGTCATCTATCCTCTTTAAGTCTTTAAAAAATTAACTTAAAAAACGCCTTACGCCATGAAAAACCTTATCTGCCAGTTAGAATCGGTTAACCGCCTTATCAGCGAATGCGAACAGGAAATAGAATCCATTCAAAACCTGCCTTACTATTCGGTTTTTAAGCTGGAAGATCAGCGCACTTCCGATTTAACCCAACTCACTTCTCAGTTAAAGGGATACCACTCCCAAAAAATTATCCTGCTAAACCAGCTGGAAACTTCACTAAAATTTGAAAAAGCCGCAAGCGAGCAGTATGCCGTTGCGGGGTAATTCTACCATTTGATTATTTGGTTATTCGATTATTTGATATAACGCACCAATACACAAATCAACAAATAGCCAAATCCACTTTTTTAATTCTTCAATCTTTTAATCTTTAAATCTAAATCCCATGACAATTACAGGAAACATTGAAAACATTGAGTACCGCAACACAGCCGGACACGAAAAAAAAGTAGTAACCATAGTGCCCGATCATCGCCAAAGAGCCTTTGTGGAGTTTCGCGGACGTAAAATGGACGACCTGCACGGTCTTAAAGAAAACGACGAAATACAGGTTAGCGTAATGCTGGAAGGTAAAATATCTAAAAACAGCGGTATACAGTACAACAACCTTGTAGCACAGGAAATAAGAGCAATAGTAAGATAACAACAACCATTAAACATAAAATCATGAAAACCAAACAGGAAGAATATACCCGTAAAATACTGGAGCAGCTGGAAACCCTTTTTACCGAAAACAGCGACAATGCCATTTCCCTTACCGAACTGGAAGACAATAACAATGCTGCCGATTTTTTCCATGCCCTGGCAAATCTTGCCCCTGCCGTAGTGTACAGTCAGCTTACCCAAAAACAGGTAAATACACTGGAGTTTAACCACGTTGCAAACCGACTGTGCATGATAAATGCCGTGCGTTAATATGTTATGTGTTTATTTGGTACAAATCAACAAATTACTAAATAACAACATCAATAAAATATTAACATTTACTTGAGAAACCTTTAATACTTAAATGGTTAATTTCAATTTCGTAAGATTGAAAAATTGAACATTAAAATTTAAAAATGTCACCTGCCCTTTTGGGAACCTTAATCTTTAAATAGTATAATTATTAAATCTTAAATAAAACGAGCCATGCAATATAAAATAAGAGGAATAGTAGTAGCCGTAGGCGATACCAAAACTACCAAAAAAGGTACAGCCCTTAAACAGCTTCAGTTTGAACAGGAAGACGGTAAAATGTTTTACCCTACAGCACTGGGTACTAAAATAGAACTACTGGACGATATGCTGCCGGGCGATGTGGCCGACCTTGAATTTCACATTAGCGGATCTAAAGGCCTTTACAATAACGTGATTATTGATAATGTTGTAAGGGTATAAATTACCTGCAAAACGCCTGCAAAGCATCTGCTAAAAAATATTTGAAATGAATTTTTGCGCTTAATGAGCAAAAAAAACCTTCCGCATATAGCCCTCTATGTGGGCGACTGGGAACGTGACTGCAATGTTTTATCGCTGGAAGCCGAAATGGCCTGGCTTAAAATAATCTTTAAAATGCACCTTTCGGGTAACGAACCCGTATACAAAACCTCTGCAAAAGGCTTGCAAATTCTCTGGAAATGTACAGCCGATAAAACTGCCGAACTTATTGATGAGTTATCCATTAATAATATATGTGCAATAGAGGATATTAGAGGAGGTTACAGTTTTACTTCCCGACGTTTACAACGTGAAAAAAACATATCACAAACACGTTCTAAAGCTGCTAAAAAACGATACAATATAGCAGAAGAAAATACAATACCCCTAAACAAAACCGCTGCAAAAGTGTTGCAAAACACTGACATTGACAATGACAATGACAATGATATTGACATTGAAGTTGAAATTAAAACTGATTTTGACGGAAAAGAGGGTATGGGAGAAAAACCAACGGTTGTACTGCCCTACCCCTCGGCCGAGTTTGCCCGTCAGTGGCAGCTCTGGAAAAACTACCGTCACAACGAGCACAGTCAAAACTACCAAAGCGCCGAAAGCGAACAAGCAGCGCTGGTACAGCTAAACAACCTTGCCCAAGGTAAACAAACTACCGCCATAGCCATACTACACCAAAGCATAAGCAAAGGCTGGAAAGGACTATTTGAAATAAAACCACAAGGCAATGCAGGGAAAAAACCTGCCTCAAAGTCGAAAGTTAAGTATAGCGACGACTTCAAACGAAAAATTGCTCAGCGTTTACAGTCCGGTTAACTGCATGCGCCACGGCGGGAGGCTTACCACTATCGACAAAGCCATAAATGCCCCCGCCCCACACTGGGGACACTGCAACGCGAAAAGAGTAAAGATTTTGCCATAGGCCTTACAATGGGTTGGCTGGTGTACCTTAACGATATACTTAACCTAAATAAACCCATGACCGAAGATCAAATTGAGCTTTGTGCCATTGAGGTTAACGAAACCTACTACACTCTCAAAATTAGTGACCTTACCTTTTTGTTCAAAAAAATAATCAGCGGATCGTATGGCGAATTTTACGAAAGCCTCACCATCCCAAAGGTACTCTCGTTTTTTAGAGAATACTTTGAAGAACGCTGTCAGCTTGCCGAACAACAGTCGCTCCGCACTCATAACGACGACAAAAGCCATTCGGAATTTAATTACTCTAAAAACATAAAAAGGGTATTAACCGGTAGTACAAGGTATAAGTAGTAGTAGACTTCACCCTTTAAGACTTTCGACTTGAAGACTTTAGACTATATGGTCTCCCGTTCTTTGACATATTGTTTTTCTTTTTATATTTTATTTCAAACGGAAATCAAATAAAATGAATAATGAGATTCCTCATTACACTGCGCTCCATATCGGAATGACACACACGCTGTCATTTCGAACCGTAATGAAATGAAGGGAGAAAAAGGCTTAAAAGCCGACTGATGAAATAAATCCAAGATTCCTCATTATGCTGCGCTTCATATCGGAATGACAAACACTCTGTCATTTCGAACCGAAGGGAAACGGAGGGAGAAATCTTATTTTGTTTTATTATGTTTGCCTTATAACACTCCTTACCATGTATAAAACTTTAGGTACACATAACTATTATATTTACATTCTCACAAACAAAAATAAAACCGTGCTTTATGTAGGTTTTACAAATAATCTAAAAGAGAGGTTATATTATCATGAAAATCCTGAAGCACATTCAAAATCTTTTACCAGCAAATACAAGTGCTGCTATTTAATTTACTGGGAGCATTATAATGATGTTGATATAGCAATAACAAGAGAAAAAGAAATTAAAGCCTGGAGGAGAGAAAAGAAAGAAAAATTAATCGCCCAATTTAACCCTGAATGGAATTTTTTAAATAATCAAATTTAAGATTCCTCATTACGCTGCGCTACATATCGGAATGACAAGCCTACTGTCATTTCAAACCATAATGAAATGAAGGGAGACACGAGGCTGAAAGCCGACTGATGGAATAAATCCAAGATTACTCATTACGCTGCGCTTCATATCGGAATGACAAACACGCTGTCATTTCGAACCGAAGAGAAATGAAGGGAGACACGAGGCTGAAAGCCGACTGATGAAATAAACCTTATTTTATTTCTGTTTTCTAAAAAATCGTAGCACAAAAAAATCCTAAACCAGCTATTAAACAAAAGCTGATTATAAAATTATAGACATCACCTTTTTGAACATAGTTATCAAATTTTTGTTTACGCCCAAAAAACAGCCAACGCAATAAAGCACCGGGGTAAACCAAAAGAAATCCGATGATAACTTCAAAAACTATTTCCAGTAAAAAATCCATCTGTTAAAGCTATAAAAAATCACTCACAATTACTAATGCGGTAAAACTCGTCGTAGCGTTCAATAAGATTGTTTTCCTGCAATTGGTTAAAAGTATAATCAAGAGTATCTTTTTCATGATCAAAATCACGGTAACCGGTAAGCTGGTATACCTGTCCGCTATCCTTATTAATTATCAGCGGAATATAACAGGTATTCTCCAGGTTGGTATTAACCCCCTGTTCCTCGTTAGGGTCAATGGCATATACATAGCCATACATCCTGAAATCAATATAATCACCCCTAAGCACAAGCCTAACCTTTCCTTTTTCGTGTTCAAAGTACTCACGATTAAGCCCCTCTACAAAAGCAGCTACCTTAGCATCTATATTATCGTTAATAACCATAGGCCCAGAGATAAAAAAAGTTAACCTATATGTCTGGTTATTAAACAATAATCAGACACATAAATTAACAATAGTAAGTTTTTTGAAGAAAGTGGTTTGTAAGGCTATAATCTGATATTTCTATGTTCTCTAATCTCAAAACGAACAATATCGTACAGCACCTCAATAAGCGATCTAAAGTTCATAGCACTCTGTTTTAGTTAGTTAGGTATAAAGATATATAAATTTAACTTTAGATTAACAGTTGGATATAAAATTTAACATTAAAATATTTCAACATCCATTGTTAATAAGCCTTTCCGTGTATTGAAAACTAATTGTTTAACACAATTACATGATTTAGTTAGAGTACAAAAATCACTTTTTGAAACCAAATATTATGTACATAAAGCTTTCTTCCTGTAAATAATAATAGTATAAATACCTGTAACTATTTGCATTAGTATTGCCAACATATAAAAGTATATATAAGCAGTATTATATTTAACCATTAACCCGTTCCATTCACTCTCCCTGCTTAAAATCCTTACATGTGTATTACAAAAAAAATCACGGGATGGCTTAAGGTACACATTTGCTGAGAAAACAAAGTACATAACAAACAATACTATTGTTATGTAAAAACCTATTTTAAAAGGTATTTTAAATCCTTTCCTTATAAACAGATATTCCAGCAAAGCACTCCCTGCCATTAAGGCAAGTGCAAAAATATCAAACGGAAGAAAAAACTTAAACTCGTTACTATTAACAAGCACAACTATAAAGCATAGCAAAAAAGCAACTAAGGTAAAGCGTAATAAAGTCATGTTGCTAATATACGTTTTAAGAAGTTTTGATTTCCCTGTACTTTGCCAAAAAAAGTGCGACGATTACAAGCTCCAGTAAAGCCGAAGTAAAAAAGGCATAAAACGACATGGAGAAAAACACAAACCATATTTCCTGCGGACTTTGCAGCCCCAGCATTTCGAACACACGGGTATAACTTCTAAACGGATCATAAAACGTGCGGGTTGTAGTTAAAAAGTACAGCAGGTACAATATATTAATACCATAAAACCCCCAGGAGAACGGTACTCTACCCAAGCGTTTGTTAAGCCACAGCTGCAACGCTATATTAATACCTAATACAACGAGCGATAAACCGTCTAAAACCGGAAAACGCCCAATTTTAAACAGCAAAAACAGCATCATGCCAAGGCATAACACAAAGCTTACTATAGTAAAACGTACCAGTGTCATATAGCTAATATAATGATTTTTAACAATTAGCAATCATCACAGATAAACAGCATTCTAATTATCCTTATTTAAAAAATATTTTCTGAGGGTAACAATACCTAATAATAGTACAGCTAAAACTTCCAGTATAAAAATTGTCCAAAATAAATAATAGCCACCTTTTAGCGTAGCAGCATAAAATGAGTCAGAAAATTTAATATCTAAAAAATCAAGTATCCTTACGTGTCCTTTTTCCCCACAATAATTCCAAGAATAAAACATGGTAAAACAAACACATAAAACAGCAACAAACCCAAAAAGCCATTCCAATCTGGAATTACCATATTTTTTATTGAAGATATACAGTATAACTACATTAAAAATAAGTGCCATTGGCTGGTAAACGTCCAAAAAATGAAGGAAACCATAATTAAACTTAGCCAGCACCGCCATAATATAACATAGGGCTAAAGCTACAAGAGTAAGGCGTATTGTTTTCATAAGTAACAATATAGTAATTTTAAACAACAATCATTACTAAGAAAAATCTTTCGCTATTTACCCGTAAAAATACCTGTTCTTACCAAACCCGTAAAACTACTTAGTGCTAACAGAAATTTCCCCTGTACTTTTGCAATGTGAAAAACAAACCATGCCTAACACAAGTAGTGTCTTTCCTCGAGTCTATCGGGATAGAGGTCGCTGAAGGCCCCCTAACAGCTACCACATTCCTACCGGGACTCGAGTTAGGGCCTTGTGCAATTTACGTGGACTTTGATAAACTGAAATATCCCGGAGACATACTACATGAAGCCGGACATATTGCCGTAACAGAGTCGGCACTAAGGCAGTACATAGGCACAGATAAAATGCCCGAAGACTGGCCTAATATGGGCGATGAAATTGCCGCCATAGCATGGTCGGCAGCAGTAGCACAACACTTAGATATACCCCTAAGTGAAGTTTTTCACCCCGATGGCTACAAAGGCGCTTCTGACTGGCATATAGAAAACTTTTCAACCGGAAACTACATAGGTCTGCCCCTACTCCAATGGATGGAAATTGCCTACAGCGATACTGAAATACAAAACGGACATCCGCCCTTTCCAGCTTTCAAAAACTGGCTGCGACCGTAAAACCTGCTGAGTTAAACAACATTATGGTTACCTTACAGAGAGGGAAAGGATGTTTATTTACTACGAATTATAGATTATAGAATTTCATTCAAAAGAGATCCTTCCTTCATCAGGATGACAATCACACCCTGTCATTTTGAGCGCAACGAAGTGGAGTCGAAAAATCTATATTACTCAAGCTGGCGCGAGCGTCCCGCTCGTGCCGTGTATAATAAAGAGATCCTTCCTTCATCAGGATGACAATCACGCTCTGTCATTTTGAGCGCAACGAAGTGGAGTCGAAAAATCTATATTAGCCTAAAGCATCTAAGCCCGACTTTTTGGTTCTTTTGTGTCACGCATAAAACAACAACACCCCACTACGTATTTCCCACACTTATAAAAGACCCGTAATTCCACCTAGTGAAATACAATATTTTATATTATTTTTGTAAATAACCATTAATCATAAAGTAATGACTTATAACTGCTTTGACATAGCCGAGTTTTTTACAAAACTGGCAAAAGAAGAGGGTCAGGGAATTGACCCCATGAAGCTATTAAAGCTTACTTATATAGCTCATGGTTGGTATTTAGGTATAACCGGGAAACCTTTATTCCATAATCAGATACAGGCATGGAAATACGGCTCTGTAATTCCTGATTTGTATTTCCCTATCAAAATTTTCGGTAAGAACAACGTTGACCCCTATATTTTTAAGCTGTACACTAAAAACAAGCTGAGTAAGGACGATAAAGACTTCCTTAAAAAAATATGGAACAATTATAAAGATTTTTCGGGACTGCAGCTATCTGCACTAACGCACGAAGAAGGCAGCCCATGGTCACAGGTTTGGGACGGAAACCATAACGCTATCATTGAGAACAGCGTTATAAAAGACTATTACGAACACAAGCTAAACGATTAATAAATGGAACAACAGGACCAGGTATCTATTGCTGACAAGCTAAAAGGAGAAGCTTTAACAAAAGACGTTCAGGATATTCCAAACCCAAGCACACTCTCTGCAGAAGCTGAAAATCAGGAGAACCTGATTAAAATCGCTAATACAAACCCGCAAAACTACAATGAGTTAATGCAGTTTAAGCGTTTTAAAATTCAGCAGAAAAACGAAAAGTCAGAACGTAACCTAAGGAAAAAGAATGCTAAACTTGCCTTTATCTTTTCATCAGCCTGGGCAGCATTTATCGCCTTAGTGATACTCCTGCACGGATTTGGGCAACAGTTTAAATTTTTCTCCCTGTCACAAACCGAATTCCTGTTTATAATAGGATCCCTAACCGCGTCCATTTTTGCTTTTTACTCCTTAGTATTACGCTATTTGTTTTACCGTAAAGAAACATCGGGTACAAATGCACAGTCGGCAGTAAAACCGGGTATGTCCGGTATGCCTGCAATCCCTGCTAACCCTACAAATAATACTATAGGGTAGTTTTAGTAGGCAGTACTAAGTATACACTATTCCATTACAACAAGAGTAAGCACATCACAGTGGCAAACGGCCTAAGGTGCTGTGGCGTAAAGAAAATTATAAACGAGGCGTAAAAAGCATCCGCTGTTTGAGGCGATAGCCGAGTTCGGATGGTTTAGCCGAGAGCCATAATTTTTAGCCTAAAGTATCTAAGCCCGACTTTTTGGTTCTTTTGTGTCAAGGACAAAAGAACAAGCATTATTTTATTAAGATTTCTACACTCCATTGCATTTCGCTCGCAATGGAAAAAGATCCTTCCTTCGTCAGGATGACAAGCACACTCTGTCATTTTGAGCGTAACGAAGTGGAGTCGAAAAATCTCTAACAATATCAAACGGCCTAAGGTGCTGTGGCGTAAAGAAAATTATAAACAAGGCGTAAAAAAGCATCCGCTGTTTGAGGCGATAGCCGAGTTCGGATGGTTTAGCCGAGAGCCATAATTTTTAGCCTAAGGCATCTAAGCCCGACTTTTTCGTTCTTTTGTGT
>NZ_WOWP01000019.1 GCF_009741375.1 Flavobacterium rakeshii | reverse complement strand
GCAGGAGAAATAGCGTACTGTAATGTACCTGTACCACCTGAAGCAGTTACTGTAATCTCACCTGTTGACTCACCAAAACATAATACATCAGCAGTTACTGTTGCTGCATCTATTGTTATTGGCTGTAGTGTATTAATTGTAAATGTTGTTGTCTCTATACATCCGTTAACATGCTGCACATAGGCAGTGTAATTACCCGGTGCTAAGTTGTTAAACACGTTTGATGCCTGATAAGTAGTACCGTCTACCGAGTACTGCATATCTGCAGGATCAAGTGTTTGTGATGAAGTTACATCAATAGTAACCTCGTTACCCGGTACGTTATTAGTACAGTTATCAACTACTGTAGCCGATGGTGTCATATCAACACCTTCGTTAATAGTTATTTCAAACGGTGTGATAGCACATCCGTTATCATCGGTCACATAAATTGTGTGTGTGCCAACCGCTAAACCTGTATATACTAACTGGTCCTGAGTAAAGTCGGCAGCATTGGTAGAATCCACACTTGTATAGTATGGTGCTGTACCTCCGCTAATGGTTAGAGTTACAGTACCATCGGCTGCATTGTAACATACCTCATCAGTAGTAGCTGCATTGTCTAAACTTAACGGAGCTGTTGGCTCATCAACTACTATGTTACCTGTTGTGATCTCACAACCTATATCATCTCTTACTGTTACAGTATATGTACCTGCTGTAAGACCTGTAAATACATTATTAGTAGTAAAGTTAGCTGCATCTGTAGATATAGCATATACCAGAGTACCTGTACCACCCGAAGCGTTTACTGTAATCTCACCTGTAGCATCTCCAAAACATAATACATCGGCTGTAGCAGCATAATTATCTATAACTATAGGCTGCAGTGCATCAATAGTAAAGTTTACTATTTGGATACATCCGTTTGTATGCTGCACATAAGCAGTGTAGTTTCCTGCAGCTAAATCTGCAAAAGTATTATCTGTCTGATAAGTAACGCCATCTAAAGAGTACTGAAGATCAGTAGGATCTATAGACGGGTTAGTAAGTATAAAGGTTACGTTACTTGGTACATTATTAGTACACAGAGGGATTGTTTGAGTTGCCGCCTGAATATCTACACCCGGATTAACCGTAAATGTAAGCGGTGAAGCAATAACACATCCGTTAACATCCGTAACATTAATGGTATGAGTACCTGCTGCCAGACCTGTATACACAAACTGATTCTGAACATAAGCAGCACCATCCAAACTTGTTGAATATGGGGCAGTACCACCTGCTACTGTAACCGTTACAGTACCATCGTTATCATTAAAACATATCTCATCGGTAACCCCATCTACAGAAGCTGTAAGTGCTGCAGTAGGTTCGTTTACTGTTAATGTTGTTGTTTCAAGCTCACAACCTATACCGTCGGTTACCCTAACGGTATAATCACCTGCCGGAAGGTTACCGAATACATTAGTCGAACCATAAACAAATGCAGGAGAAATAGCGTACTGTAGTGTACCTGTACCACCTGAAGCGGTTACTGTAATCTCACCTGTTGCATCACCAAAACATAATACATCAGCAGTAACTGTTGCCGTATCTATTGTTATTGGTTGTAATGTATTAATTGTAAATGTTGTTGTTTTAATACATCCGTTAGCATGCTGCACATAAGCAGTGTAACTACCTGGAGCTAGGTTATTAAACACGTTTGATGCCTGATATGTAGTACCGTCTACAGAGTAGGTTAAATCGGCAGCATTTAGTGTTTGAGAAGAAGCTACACTGATAGTAACTTCATTACCCGGCACATTACCTGTACAGTTATCAACTACAGCTGCTGACGGAGTCATGTCTGCACCTTCCTCCACATCAAAAGTAAGTGGTGTAGTGATTGTACAGTCATTAGCATCGGTTACATAAATGGTATGTGTACCCGGAGCCAGGTTAGTGTAAGTAAACAGATCCTGAGTAAAGTCGGCCGGATTGTTTGAATCCAGACTTGTATAATATGGCGCAGTACCTCCTGTTACAGTAATAGTAACAGTACCGTCTTCGTCATTAAAACATATCTCGTTTGTTACACCATCTACAGTAGCTGTAAGAGCATCTGTTGGCTCATCAATAGTTACTGTTGTTATTTCAAGTTCACAACCAAGGTCATCGGTTACCCTAACGGTATAATCACCGGCTGCAAGTCCTGTAAATACATTTGAAGTACCATATACAAATGACGGTGAAATAGCATATTGTAGTGTACCTGTACCACCTGAAGCAGTTACCGTGATCTCACCTGTTGCATCTCCTTTACAAAGAACATCAAGCGTAGCTGCTGCAGTAGCTGTTATAGGTAACAGGTTATCAATAGTAAAGTCTACTGTTTTGATACATCCGTTTACATGTTGTACATAAGCAGTATATGTACCCGGAGCCAAGTCAGTAAACGTATT
This sequence comes from Flavobacterium rakeshii, assembly GCF_009741375.1. GTDB lineage: Bacteria > Bacteroidota > Bacteroidia > Flavobacteriales > Flavobacteriaceae > Flavobacterium > Flavobacterium rakeshii. The sequence goes on along the minus strand of NZ_WOWP01000019.1, from coordinate 18,801 downwards.
TGAAGCCTGATAGTTAGTACCGTCTACAGAGTAGGTAATATCTGCTGCATTTAAACTTTGAGTTGTGGTATACTCAACAGTTACCACATTACCCGGTATATTATTAGTACAGTTATCAACCACAGTAGCTGACGGAGTCATATCAACTCCCGGTGGCATATATTGTTCTAATGCAGGGTTAATATCACATCCGTTAGTATCCCTTACGTGAATGCTATAAGCAGTACCACCTGCAAGGTTACTGAATGTATGCTGAGACCCCGTTACAGGAACATAAGCAAGTACATCATCTGACGCATCAAGAAGATTGTCTATAGCGATTTCATAAGTACCCGTACCTCCTGTTATATTAACAGTTATCGATGCATTTGAATCTCCTAAACAAACCTCATCTACAAGGCTTGCAGTATCTATTGAAGCCTCAAGAAGTGCAGGGTTTAAAATCTCAACCTGGAACAGTTCAAAACATCCGTTCTGATCCTGAGCAATAACATCATATAAACCTGCTGCCAATGAAGTAAACACATTAGTATCTACAAACTGGTCAAGGTTTGGAGAGATTGCATACTGAACAGTTCCTGTACCACCCGATGCCGTAATGGTAATAGTACCATTTTGCTCATTGTAACACAGTACATCTGTATGTGTTACCGATGCAATAAATTCTGGTGGAGATGTAATGTTGATTGCCGGAGAAGTTTCCTCACAATCAACGCTTATCACGTGAATATAGTAAGTACCTGTAGCAAGACCCGCAAAGGTGTTTTCAGGTTGCGGACCTGCAATAACATTACTTCCGCTATCAAGAAGTTCATAACTGTAGTTACCTAAACCTCCTGTTACGTTTGCTGTAATAGAGGCTGTTGCTTCACCAAAACAGTTAATCACTGCATTGGTAAGGTCTAAGTTTATTGTTAATGGCGGCACAGCAAGTATTGTAACTTCGTTACTAAGTACTGCCGTACAGTTGTTAGCATCTGTTACATATACCTGGTACGTTCCTGCCAAAGCAATTGGGAATACTGTAGTAGTACTATAAGTAATACCATCTAAGCTGTACTGATATGGTGCTATACCTCCTGTTGCAGAAACTGTAATCTCTGCACCTGTTGTACAGGTTAATGTATCTGTAAGGTTAAGGAAAGCCTGAATAGGATCCGGCTCTGTAATCTCAACTGTTACCGTAGTAACGTCACAGTTCCAACCGTCTGTTACTGTTATGCTGTAAATACCAGCTCCTAAGTTATCAAACGAAGGACTTAACTGTGCATCTGAACTATAAACAATTGTAGTACCTGCATCATCATAAGTATTTAATATATACTGATAAATACCTTCACCTCCCGTAACAGATGTTGCTGTTACAGTAGCTGTATTATCTCCGTTACAAAGAAGAGCTGTTGCAGATGCATTGATACTTGCCGTAATAGGTGCCGGCTGTACTAAATCAATAGTTTGAGAAACGATACAACCTCCGGCATCCTGTACCGAAACGGTATAGTTCCCTGCTGCTAGCCCAGTGAAAGTACTGTTTGAAGCATAAGCCTGAACGGTACTTGAAGTGGTATTGTTTACCAGTTCATACTGGTAAGTACCCCAACCACCTGTAGCCGTAGCTATAATTTCTCCCTGATCGTTTGTACAGGTAACGCTTGCGGTTTGAGAAGCGTTTAGCACTAATGGGTTTGAAGGAGAACCAATAGTTATCACATTAGAATCGGCAGTACAGAAAGGACTATCTGTAGCTGTAATGGTAACATAATGGTTACCTGCTACTAAACCTGTTATTGTATAAGGATTTGTAGTTGTAGCATTACTACCACTGCCTACTGTACCTCCTAAAGAATCGGTCACTACAAAGTCGTAGTTTCCTGTATAACCTGTTACGTTTATAGTGATAGTACCATCGGCATCACCATAACAGGTAACCTGAGTAGAAGCCGTAGCCTCTACTGCAATAGTATCAAAAGGAACAATGTCGTATGGTGTGGAAGTAACTTCATAACATCCCGTTACGTTATCTGTCACCTGGAAGTTATAACTGCCCGGTGTAGTAAGGTCGAATGTTGCTGTGTATACTCCTGCACCCGGTGTTACCGAAGCCTGTGAACCTAACGGAAGTAGGTCAAAAGTAAAGTTGCCCGAACCACCTGTTACTGTAATGGTAACTGTTTCGTCATTGTTACATGTTATTTCTGTTAAAAGTGTAGGAACAACACTTATTATTTCCGGTAACGGGTTTATTGTTAGCGGGAATGTTGCTGTACAGTTGTTACTGTCTTTAACGGTTACAGTAATATTTTGTACAGCACCGTTATCTACTACTTCAAAAGTATTTGTTGTAAAGAAGTTCGTACCATCTATACTGTAAGTGTAAGGAGCGGTACCTGTACCTGCTCCTACTGTTGCAGTAATTACCGATGTTTGAACTGTGTTTGTAGCATCACAGGCAAAATCTGTTGCTGTTGCAGTTAGTGTTAATACTGCAGGTTCTGTAATCACTACTGTCTCTGTAGCTATACAGTTTTTACCTGAAGTCACTGTTATATCATACGATCCGGCAGCTAAGCCTGTAAATGTATTAGAGTTTTGTACTGTTGGCGGATTAGTTCCGTCATCAAGTGTATAAGTGTAAACAGGGTTGTCGTTTGAAGCATCAAGAGTTATTACTATCGATCCGTCATCTGCACTGTTACAGCTTACATTTTGTGAAACGTAAGTAAACACTACCGGAGTAGGCTCTTCAAGGCTAACAGTTGTGTTTTCGCTACATCCCGTTGTAGTATCTGTAACAACCACGATGTAATCACCAAATGGCTGACCTGTAAATACGTTTGAAGCATTTGCAGCAACAATCACAGCATTTGATGAATCCTGTAGTTCGTAAGTATAGTTACCCGAACCTCCTGCTGCTGTTACCGTAATCTCACCATCGTTAGTTGCACAGGTTGGCTGTGAGGTAACTGCCGGTGACAGGTTTAATGGAGGATAAACAGTTATAGTTTGCTCGTTAGTACAACCGTTAACATCTCTAACCTCAACTGTGTAAGTTCCTGAAGGAAGACCGTCGTAAGTAAATGTAGTACCTGATTGTGACTGGTATCCACCTCCGTTAAAACTGTAAGTATATGGAGGCATACCTGCTGTAGTAAGATCTACCTGAATTGAGTAATCTCCTTCGGCAGTAGTACACTGCTGAACAACAGACAGTGCAATAACCGGAGAAGGATCTGTATCAAGAGTAATTGGCGCAGCAATTGGCTGAATACATCCGTAAGCATCCATTGCATATACTGTGTAAGTACCACCTTCAACATTAAAGCTGTTAGCACTACTCCATCCGGCACTTCCTGCTGTAGGAGCAGCATCTGTACTTGGCTGAATTAAGTACTGGTATGGTGCTGTGCCACCCTGTGCAGTTGCCGATATAACACCTGCATTAGTGTTACAGTTATCGTTTGCTATAACCTGAGCCGATACCTCAAGAAGCTCAGCCGACTGAACTATTGTAAATTGAGCAGAAGCATTAGTACATCCTGCTAAACCTCCGTCAAGCTCAGTAAATAACACATAATATGTACCCGGAGCTAATGGTCCTACATTTGAAACCGTTTCCGGCCCGCCAGATACCGGTATAGTACCTCCTACTGCCGGTGAAAGCGGTGTATTCGTTTGTGCATAATATATTTCATACCCTACCTGAGTAGTTACAGCGTCATAATTATCTATAGTGAAAGTAATATTACCATCGGCACTACCTGTACAGGTTACATTATTAACTGTATCAATAGTCGATGTTAATGTAGATAATGGTGGTATAGCAATATCTGCCGATTTAAAATAGTAACAGTTTGTTGTTATATCATGTACAACAAACGTATATACTATACCAGGAATTAAACCTGTAAATATTCTGGTATCTGAACCTGAGTTAGCAGGCTGATAGTCATTCGTCGGATCGTCTACATAAGGTAGATTCAATTGCTCTAAAATTGCAAACTCATAGTTACCACTACCCACACTCGCCTGAACTGTTACAGATGCCGTACCTCCCGAAACACAGTCTGCCGGTGGTGTAGGCGTTACACTAATGTCAAGATCTGTTGGCGGAGAAGCAATTACAATATTGTCATCTACAACAGTACAACCGTTAGTATCTACAACCGAAAGAGTATAGATACCAAAGTTAAGTACCTGGAAAGTATGATCTTCATTACCCGGTGTAGTTGAGTACTGCTGTACTGAACTATCGTAGTTATTTGTTAAATAATAAGTATAATTTGCAGTACCTCCAGCTGTATTTTCAACTATAATTTCACCAAAAGTTGTATCCGGGTTATTACATGTAATTGGTACAATAGAGACATTAAAAGTAATAGGATCCGGTTCTGTAATAACAACAGTTGCTGTATCTGTACAAGAGTTAGCGTCTGTTAAGGTTACCGTATAACTACCCGCAGGTAAACCTGTAGTTTGTGTACCATAAGGGGTACTTGTAGTATCGTTATATACGTTTATAGTAAATGGCCCTGTACCTGTTGTGTTATCCACAACAACGGTAATAGCACCACTGCTGTCACCATTACATAATACTGCCTGCGATTGTGTTGCAGATGTAATAGACGGTAATGTAAGTGGTGCAATGTTTATAATGTTTGATTGTACCACACATCCGTTAGCATCTGTAATACGGAATCTGAAAGATCCTGCAGTAGCTGTTTGGAAACTTATTGAAGACCCTACTACTGCTGATGAAGCTCCGTAAGTAGTACCTCCGTTTGAAGAAACTTCATAAGTGTAAGGTGCAGTACCTCCATTTATAGCTACAGTTATTTCTGCATCAGGAGAAACTGTACAGTCTAAACCTTTTACAAAAGAAGCCATAGCTGTAAGCGTTGGTGCTATGGTTTGTGTAACTGAATCAGTACATCCGTAAGTATCGGTAACCACTATAGTATAAGTACCAGGTGTTAAGCTGGCAAATACATTAGATGACTGACCCGGATTTCCGTTAATAGCGTATGTGAAAGGAGCAGTACCATTTGTAACCGATACCGTTAATGATGCACCGTTAGCATCATAACAAATATCAGAACCTGAAATTGAAGCCGTAGGCGGTACCGGTGTTGATAAAGTAAATGTATCTGTTACAGTACAGTTATTCGCATCTGTTACAGATATAGTGTAAGTACCATTTTGAGTAAGACCTGTAAATGATGAACCTGATTGTGGTCCTACTGTAGAGGAGTCCGGTTGTGTTAAGGTATACTCATAACCACCCCATCCTCCAGTTGTAGTAACATTTAAGCTCCCATCTGCAAGACAGGTAATAGGGTTTACAGTTGTTGTAATTGCTAAAGCTGTAGATGGCGCATTAATAGTAACCGTTGCAGTTGCTGTACAACCTGTAACATTATCCTGTACTGTTATAGTATATGTATCTGCCGCAAGTCCTGTAAGGGCAATTGTAGCATTTGTAGCCGATGCAGAAGAGGAAACAGATGTTGATGCTCCGTTAACCACATCGTAAGTATAGTTTGTAGAGAAGCCAGAAACGTTAAAGTTAAGCGCTCCGTCTGTAGCACCAAAACAAGTAACATTGCTTACCGGCTGACCGTTAACCGCAATTGGGGTTAACTGTTGTATTGTATAGTTTTCGCTGTAAGTACATCCTTTACTATCTGTAACCATAAAGGTATATGTACCTGCTGCAAGACCTGTAAAAACATTGTTTGTTCCGTTGTCTGTAACTGCTGCTGCCGGAGCCGTAATTTCGTAATTAAACGGTGCCTCACCTCCTGTAACTGTAAGAGTAAGATCTGAAGTCAATGCCGGACAACTAGGTGTAGTAGCACTCACAGTAAGATCTGACGGCGGTACTACAGGGTCAATCACTATAGTATCTATTACATGAGTACAGTTGTTAGTATCTCTTACTGTAATAGTATAAGTACCTGCGGTAAGATTTGTAAAGCTGGTTGCTGTACCAAAAGTAATTCCGTCAATACTGTATTCATAAGTTGGTGTACCTCCTGCTATTGTAGAAGTATCTACTGTTATCGTAGCCCCTGCCGATCCTGCCACAGTACAGTCAAATTCCTGTGTAACTGCTGCTGTACCCCCTGTTATTGGGTCTGGTTCAGTAATAGTAAAGTCAAATGGGAACTCACAAGTTCTATTTCCTTGGCTCTGATGCAAAATTACAGTATAATCGCCGGGTGCAAGTGATGTAAATGTACCTGAATTATTAGATGTAATCAGCGTATCAGTAGCATCAAACAAGTCGAATACAACATTGTATCCGTTGCTATTAGTGAGAGTATATACTATCGAGCCATTGTTAGCTCCATTACAGCTCACCATACTCACAGAGTTTGTATACTCTACATCAGGAGCTATGATTATAGTAACTTCATTAGAAAGAGAGGTACAACCATTACCGTCTTTTACAATAAATATATAATCCCCTTCGTCCCCTAAAAGTACATCAAAAATTACACTGGTTTGATAATCTGATGCTGTAGGGTTTTGAAGTACACCATTCTTGCTATATATCGCATAAATATGAGGTGTTTTTCCTCCGGTAGAACTCATTTGAATATTACCGTCTCTACAAGATATATTTTGTGAAACTGTCGCTACTAAATCAAGGTCGCTTTCATCTATAATAGTAACCGAGCCAGTTTCACTACATCCGTCATCTGTAGTAACGGTATAATTATATGTTCCTGGATTAAGACCTTCAAAAAGGTGGTTGTTATCGGTTACAGGACCGTGTGAATCACTTGAAGGACCCGTTATCTCAAAGTAATACTGTGGTCCCACATTTAATGCCTGTAGCCTAATACTACCTAAACCATCACACGTTGCATTTTCGGCAATAACATTAACACTAATAGCGTTGTTTTGTATACCTATATTTGCTACAGAGAATTCACAATAAGTATTACCCGGTGTAGCATCTACGCCCTGTTGTCTTATATTAACGGTATAAATACCCGAAGAGGTAATATCAAATGATGGTCCCATACCATCGGCATAATCATAAATAACAGTATTTGTACTTTGATTTACTAACTGATATTCATACCCTGCAGGTACGTTTGTAATGGTAATATTTCCGTCACTACCACAAATAATATTTTCTTTTGTGTATTGCGGATCAAGAAGATTTTTATATACATTGAAATAGAATGTACCAAAACATCCGTCGTAGTTTACTACTAAACGGTATTGACCGGAAGTATCTGCAGTATAATCCTGACCCGTACTTACTTCAATCCAACTACTGTTAGGGCAGGCTTCCCAGGCACAGTCTGACGGTAAATCACCACATGTACTACAAGCTGCTAAACAGGCTGACTCATCAAGTTTTTGCCAGCTTATACTTGTTGCATCTGTAATACCTGTTTGAATTAATCGTTCATCATCTGCACCACATAAAAAGATATTAGGCATAACCTTACCGTTGTTTGCACAAGTAGGTTTTTCATCGGCAAATGGTATAACCGGGTTTGGTATAATGGTACTATAGCTGTTTACCGTAACGTGTTCTGTTGTAGAAACACACGGAGCAGCCGCAGTATTTATCACATAATATTCACCCTCTGTTGTTATGGTTATGGTTTGTGTAGTTCCAATTAAGTTATTATCACTATCATACCATTCATAACTGTCGTACCCGTCTGGTGCCGAAACATCAACAGAGGTAGAACAAAGGGTTACTGTACGCTCAAAATTACAACCGTCTATATCTACAAGGAAGTTTGCCGGCCCTGTAACAGGCTGACCACAACCGTTAATTCCTGCAATACTGGGGTCGTTAGAAATAACATTACTGTTTAACACCCCCTGATAGGTAGCATAAGCACTATTCTGGATAATATTAGAACAGGCATCTTTAAGATCATTACAACTTTCGGCTACCCTAACTAAAAGGCGTATCTCATAAGCAGGATCGTTTTCTTCAACGAGTTCATCAGGAATAATAAATGTAACTGTCTCTGTAGCGGGATCGTAAACATAATCATCTTCACCCATACCACTTTCAGGACTAAACGTTACACCCTGAAAGTAAGTATTTTCCGGAAGAATATCGGTAATAGTAAACGAAGTAGTATCGTCATTACCTAAGTTTTGGAAACTTATTACATATTCTAAAAACTGACCAAGATTGACATCGGTACCACCTATATCATTACCTGCTAAATCTTCAACCGTTTTTACCAATTGGATATCGGGCTCAATAATATCAACACTAAGTGCATTGAAAAACATAAAATAAGTATCCCCGGTAGATGTGATTCTTAAATTAGCTCCTGTTGAGCTATTATGAATTAATCCCTGGTTAATATTAATTATATCTGCATCATATCCAAGTGTATTGCTACTGTTAGGAACCCTGTTAGTGAAATTTTGTTCAACATCACCTGTATCAAGATAAGTTATGTTACTATTGAAGAAGTTATTTGATGGGTTAAGGTTGTTTGAAAGATTAGTATAGTTTGTTTCAGAAGCATCTTTAAACTTTAACCTGTCTCCTGTAATAAGCCTATCACCTTCAAGTGCACACGCCATTAACTTCGCTCTTACAGGTAGTGGATCAGGTACTGTTGTAAAGCCCGTATAATTAACATCAATACTTCCCAGCCCGCTGTTTACTCCGGCAAAACCGTCGTAAGAAGTTACATATTTACCTGGTTTATTAGGATTTTCATATACAATGAAAATAGTCCATCCCCCGGAAACACCTCCGGAAACACTACCTTGAGTTGCTCTTATATTTGCTGCTGTATAGGTTCCGTTAGGATCTGCCAGCCCGGCAACAAGCGATGTAATATCTGCATAACAAACGTATGGACTACTTTGATTCAGATCTGTACTCCCAAAGCCATCGTAAATTACAGTCCCGGTAATATCAGTATAGTTAGCAGCTCCCGGCAACTTTAATTTTACCTCATTAAAGTTAGTTACCCTAGTACTACTACCACTCCCTGAACTACTATTATACCTATAAGTTGCAGACCAGTACATAGCAGCATAAACTACCGTACTACAGCTTATATCTGTAATACTGGAGAGTGTTGCACTACTTGAACTAAAGGTAGACGAATCACCATCAATATCAATATAACGCATGTTATAATCATCATTATAATCACTATATTCCCCCGATTGCGGATAAGCATCCTCCGGATCGTATGAGTTATTATCCCTGTTAACAATATTATTGGAGATTTGAGTAATATCACCCTTAATATTGTCCTGATACCTTATCGTAAAAGGTACCTCTAACTGTGCCTGCATAGCAAAACACGACAGTAAAAACCCTAGCAGGATCTTTATCCTTAAATTGTGTATTCTTAAATGCATTTGTGTTTGTATTGGTGTTTATTTTTTAGTTGGTTTTATACAATTAAATCAGTTGCCTTTTCATATTAATCTACATTTATACTCATTAGCCATACTGTATCAAAGTAAGTATTGTTAACATTTGAATAGTATGAAATAAGAGCGTCTCTCCAGCTATCATGTTTTTTAAGATATACATACCTAAAATTATTTTGTGGGTTAATAAAGTATTCGGCTTGTATACCTCTATCTTTCAATCTGTTTATAAACTTATTGGTATTTTCCTGTTCGCTAAACACATTTGCGATAACATAATACCCCGGCTCGACATCCTGTACTGTTAATATATCACTTCTCTTTGGTGCCTGCCTCACTAAATCAGTTTTGGCAGCATAGTAATCCTTTATCTCCTCCTCTGTACTGAGGTCTTCTTCTCTTCTTACATATTTAGAAGAAGGAGCTTTTGATGCATTTTTCGCTTGCGCTGTTTGTTGTGATCCCTGTTCATTTGCATTGTTTTTAGTATTAGTTAAGTGTGTGTTTTTATTCTGGCTGTTATTGTTTGCTGCCGGCTTATTACCTGTAGCATTGGTATTTGTTTTTTGAGCAGTTACCGCTTGCCCGTTATTAGTATTTGCTGCCCTGTTTGCCTGTGGCTGTTGTATAGCTGTCTGTGCTGCGGGAACATTGTTATTATTCGTGCTATTTGGGGTAGCATTCGTATTATCCTCCCCCTGATTATTGGTTTGATTTTGGTTTCCGTTATCTGCATATCCTCCTTCGTTTACATTACCATTATCACTATATCTTTCGTTACCGTTGTTAGCTGGCTGTTGTGCTGTATCGGTATTATTGCTGCGGTTATTAGCATTGTTACCTCTACCTCCTGCTGTTACTCCTACAGACGGAAGATTTATACCGCCACCATTACCTGAAGGATTATTATTAGACCTGCTATTATTGTTTGCTGATCTTGAATTTGAAGCTTTAGCCGGCTGCCTTGTTTGTCTTGAATTACCACGACTGTTTCTTCGGCCTGCGTTACTGCCATCTGTCACTTCATTGTTTCTTTCTCTCCTTTTGATGTTCTCCACTTCATCTTCCGAGCTATCCTGAACATGTATCAGGTATGGATTTTTCTCTATCCCTTCAGATTTTTTCCTTTCAAGCGCATTAGCTGCTTCGGTAAAACGCTCGTATCTTTCAATGATCACTTCATCTTCTGTTCTTGCATCGGGCGGAGTAGAAACCACATAGTAACCACTTTTTGCTCTTTTAAGATCTTCCAGCGTTTGCGGATTCTCTTCGGCATCCTCTCCCGGGTTATCTCTCTTCATCAGCAGCATTTCTGTTTTTGCTCTTTCAAGCCTTGCTGCCTGCTCTCTTTTGGCATAATCAAGTAGGTTTTTGACCTTTTTATCAAACTCTGCCTTGTGTATTTGGGCTATAGAGTCTTCCTTAATCAAAGCATCTAACAGGTACTGACTCTCATCGTCCAGCTCCATTCTCAGTTTTTCAATATCGGCATCCCTCTCAACGTCTGTCTCATAAAGACCTTCTTCCTCTTCTGCCAGCATCTCGTCTTCTAACTCTTCCAGTTGTTCTTCAAGACTAGCCTGCTTTTTTTCTCCCTGTTTTTTATTTTGTTCTCTTAAACTCAGTTTATCCTTTAGCTTAAAAGACATTATAATTTCGTGTGATGGCCCAAGGTTTACCAATCCTTCCTTCACGGTTCTTTCGTACACATAACCTAAGGACAGCCTCTTGGTAAGGTGAAAACCGGCACCTATACCTACCCCGTAGTAATCGTCTAACGATGTTTGTAACCATCCCAATCTTGGGAAGTGTACCAGTAACGAACCGTTTAAGGTAAAACCATACAGTTCGCTCATTCTCCCCCTCAGGGCAAGACTAAACTCGCTGTCTTTAAAAAGATCTCTCATGGCTACCATTTTATGCGTATACATAACATGACCTGAATACACCTTATCGGTATACTTCTCTGACATTTCATCTGATTTAAAATCGTAGTCTACCACGTTTTCAGCATAAACACCTATGTCAAAATCTTTATAATTAAAATTAATACCGGGCTTAATACTTACAAGAGAGTTGTTTCTCAGTTCCATAATTATTGGGTCTGGTTCACCCGTTACAGTTCTGGTTTTATTAACTCCGCTGTTATAATAAGCCACGTTAAATCCTAATGTAAGGTTCATACGTTCCTTAAGCTTTATGTTATATGAGTAGTTTGCTACTCCGCCAAAGCTGGTCACTACCCCAACATTTTGCTGGTATATACCAAAACCAAGTCCTGATTTTTTTGAAAACCTCCCTGTATAGCTAAGCATATACACCTTAGGAGAATCGTCAAACTGAACCCACTGGTTACGGTGGTATAGTGAAACATATGTATTGTCTTCCCTTACAAAAGAAAAAGCCGGATTGTATAAGAACCTGTTAAACTTTAAGTTATTCTGGTACGGAACATTAAAGGTTACTACGGGCGCATCCTGCGCATTTACCTTTGTAAAAGCGACAACAAAAACTAATATGAAAAATAAGGAGTAGTAATTTTTTATCATCCGTTATTCAACAATAGTTATAGAGCCTCGCTTTGTAATCTCATTATCTTCCATGATGGTATAGTAGTAAACCATACTCTTGGTATCATAAGTGAAATCACTTTCCGGCCAGTTATTCATATAATTTGATGCCCTAAAAACAATTTTGCCGTCAGCAGCATATATTACAATTTCTACATTCTCCTGATTTACATACTTAATAGGTAAAGCCCACTTATCATTGTATCCGTCATTATTAGGCGTTATTGTATTTGGTATAGCTATTACATTATTCTCTACAAGCGATACCGTTACATCTCTCGAATCTTCACAGTTACCTACTGTAGCTACAACAGTGTACACACCTGCTTCGGTCACTTCAACATCCGGTCCATAAGAAACTATCACCCCGTTATGATACCAAATGTAACTTTCGGCACCACTGGCAGTAATGGTAGATGTTGTCCCTTCAGGCAAGTCATAAAACGGACCTGTACTTACCGCTATTTGTGACATATCGTAAGGGATAACCTCAATAACATTTGATGATATAGTACAGTTTTCAAAACTTACTTCCATAAAATAACTACCCGATTCATCTACAGTTATAGAGCTTTCTGTACCTATTACTGTACTACTGCCCTCTTTATACCAGGCATAGCTATAAGTACTATCGTTAACATTTGAAGTTATATTGATTGTAGCCCCTTCATCACAAAATACATCTTCAGTTTCAATCACAACGTCTGCTATAAAACCAAGATTAACTGTAATGATATTACTTGGTACTGCACCAAAATCAGGAATTGTTACCTGTAGCTGATATGTTCCGCTTTGTGAAACCATTATAGAAGTCCCTGTAGCACCTGTTATAGGAGCTCCATCCATAAACCACTGATACCCATAACCGTAATTATTATTAAGAATATCAATAGAGCCTCCCTGTGTTAAAGCATCAAAGGTTACAATGTTTAAAGCTGTGGCAGTATCGGCACACTCCTCAAAATCACCATCGGGTGCTATTTCAATATTAAATCCGGAAGGATAAACAAGAGTAAAGGTCAACTCTTTAACGATATTACACTCTTCTGTTTGTTTCACTACTATTTTGTACTCTCCTGCTGTATTAGCGTAAATAGATGATGTTGTTGCGCCCGGAATCGTAACACCATTCTTATACCATGTAAACACAGGAGAAAGGGCATCGGTAGTTACCGATATTACTTTATTCTCACCCGGTATTATCACATCCTGTAAAGGTGTATCAGGAATAAGATTAAAGTCATTAAGTTCCAGGTTAAGCGTATCTGAAGTAAACGAACAGCTTGCAGTTGTAACTACTACATAGTAATTACCTTCGGCAGTTGCGGTATAAACAGCGTTATTATTAGTAGAAACAAGTACATTGTCTTTATACCATGCATAGGTATAGGTAGGATCTGAAATATTACAGGTTAAATCTACCTGAGGGTTATCCGGACACAATAAGCCACTAGGAGATAAAGTAACATTCCCTAAACTTAATGTTATTGATACTGTATTTGATAGCAATGCAGAGAATCCCGGCATTATAACCTGTAGCCTGTAATTACCGTTTTGAGCCGGATCGTTAACCGTTAATGTTTGTGATGTTGCTCCCGGTATGGCTACTCCGTTAAGGAACCATTGGTAAGCATAACCTAAATCGGTCATGGCGATATTCCCTTCAGAAGTAATAGCCGTAAAGTCTGACACACTCAGGGTTACTGATGTACTTGTACACGCCGAATAAGAATTATCAGGAGCTATTGTAATGGTAAATCCTGTTGGATAGCCCAACATAAATGTCATTTGTGCTGTAGCATTACAGCCTATGGTTTGTGTAACAGTTACAGTATATTCACCATCCTGAGTAGCTGTTAATGTAGCTGAATTTTCTGCAAGTGGCACACCATTTCTTGTCCATGAGTATTGAGGTCCCATAGCATCGGTAGTTACCGTAATATATTTTTGCTGCCCCGGTAATATAACATCAACCGCAGGGCTGGTGCTGTTTACCGAGATAGATTCGGTAGTAATAGTCATAACATTGGACTGTATGTTACAGCTACCGTTACCTACCGTTACATAATAATCACCTTCGGCATTTGCAGTATAAGTTGAGCCTGTTGCACCAGGTATAGCTACATTATCTTTATACCATTGATAGGTATAAGTTGGAGCTGTTAAGCTTGATGTTAACACTGTTGTACCACCTGTACAAATAGTACTTCCGCCGGATATAGTAACAGATGTCAATGCCAGGTTTATAGCTACTATATTTGAGGTAACCGGACCATAATCAGGTAATGTAACCACTAAATGATAATTACCATTTTGTGATGCGCTGTTTAATGTAAGGCTTGGCGTAGTAGCACCTGCTACAGCAACACCGTTTTTATACCACTGGTAGCCGTAACCCATATCTGTTACAGGTACATTCCCTTCAGATGTTATGGCTATAAAGTTGGTAATATCAAGCGTTACCATTGTACTGCTACAAGCCGTATAACCTGCATCAGGGTTAATAGTTACACTAAAGCCTGTAGGATATTCCAGCACAAAAGTATACTGTGCCGTAGCAGCACAGCCTACCGTTTGTGTTACTGTTACTACATACTCGCCATCCTGCGTTGCGTTGATTGTTGATGTAGTGCCTGCAATCGGTGCTCCGTCTCTGGTCCATGAGTATTGCGGACCATCGGCATCGGTACTAACAGTTAATGTTTTTGTCTCTCCCGGCATGATTATATCCAAAACCGGATCGGCACTCGTTATGTTTACAACCTCTGTTGTTATACTTACAATATTAGACTGCATGTTACAGGTACCATTACCTACCGTTACATAATAATCACCTTCGGCGTCAACTGTATAATTATAAGTTGTAGCCCCCGGTATAGCAACATTATCTTTGTACCACTGGAAGCTGTATGTTGGTGCCGTTAAACTTGATGCAAGTACCGTAGTCGCTCCCTCACAAATAGTGTTTCCGCCCGTTACTGTAACTGTTTCTACAGCCAGGTTTATAGTTACTGTGTTTGAAGTTACAGGTCCATAATCAGGCAGTGTTACCATCAGGTAATAATTTCCGTTTTCCGAAGCACTGTTAATAGTTAATGTTTGTGACGTGGCACCTGCAACGGCAACTCCGTTTTTGTACCACTGGTATGCATAACCTAAATCAGTTATAGCTATAGTACCCGAAGTGGTTGTAGCTGTAAAACTGCTTATATTAAGAGCTATCGATGTACTGGTACAGGCTATATAACCTGCTCCCGTAGCTATAGAAACATTAAAACTCGTTGGGTATTCCAGCACAAAAGTATACTGTGCCGTAGCAGCACAGCCTACTGTTTGCGTTACTGTTACAATATACTCGCCATCCTGCGTTGCATTGATTGTTGAAGTAGTGCCTGCAATCGGCGCTCCGTTTCGGGTCCATGAATATTGCGGACCGTTGGCATCAGTATTAACAGTTAGTGTTTTTGTCTCTCCCGGTATTATTACATCTAAAACAGGATCGGTACTCGTTATATTTACAACCTCAGTTGTTATTGTCATAATATTAGACTGCATGTTACAGGTACCGTTACCTACGGTTATATAGTAATCACCATCAGAATCTACCGTATGAGTATATGCAGTAGCTCCCGGTATAGCAACATTATCTTTATACCACTGGAAGCTATACGTTGGTGACGTTAAGCTGGAGGTTAATACCGTAGTAGATCCTTCACAAATAGTACTTCCTCCTGTAATGGTAACAGTTTGTACCGCTAAATTTACCGTTACCGTATTTGAAGTCACAGGACCATATCCCGGCAGGGTAGCCACTAAATAATAGTTACCGTTCTCTGAAGCACTGTTTAAAGTAAGGGTCGTTGTAGTAGCACCTGCAACAGCAACACCATTTTTATACCATTGGTAAGAATAACCAAAATCGGTCACCGCAACCGTACCCGATGTGGTTGTTCCTGTAAAGCTGCTTATATCAAGCGTTACCGATGTACTGGTACAGGCCATATAACCTGCATCAGGATTAATTGTAATATCATAACTGGTAGGAGCCTCTAGTGTAAAGGTATACTGTGCTGTTGCCGTACAACCTGCCAACTGTGTTACAGTTACTATATACTCTCCTTCCTGTGTTGCATTTATTGTTCCTGTTGTACCCGCAATAGGATTACCGTTACGAGTCCAGTCATATTGAGGGCCATTAGCATCGGTGGTTACCGTAAGCACTTTTGTTTCCCCCGGAAGAATTACATCTACAACAGGGTTATTACTACTAACGGTAATCACATCCTGAACTAATGATAACCAGTTAGACTGTTGCATACATGAACCTCCGGTAACTCTAAGGTAATAACCACCTTCTGCATCTGCTGTAAAGGTTGAAGCTGTTGCTCCTGGTATAGCTGTTCCGTTTCTGTACCATTGATAGGTGTAACCTGCACTGCTGATACTCGAAGTAAATAAAACAGTACCACCTTCACACAGTGTAGTATTACCTGAAATAACCGGAGTTGGAACTCCTAAGTTTATATTGATAGTGTTTGAAACCAAAACACCATAACCCGGCAAAGTAATTTTAAGCACATAACTACCGTTTAATGACGGATCGTTTAATGCAAGTGTTGTACCTGTCGCTCCTGCTACCGCAACACCATCTTTATACCACTGGTAACCATATCCGTATGAGTTACCTATAAGATTAATTAGATCTCCGTTTAAAAGAGTAGTATCAAACTGGAAAATTGAAAGCGTAACCGATGTACTTACACATGAGGTGTAAGCCGATGTTTGTATTAGTAAATTGAAACTTGTAGGGTATTCAATATTTACCGTAGCTTCTTTAGTAATTGAACATGGCGACGTTTGACTTACCGAAACCCTGTACTCTCCCGGCTCAGTAATATTAAGTGTAAGCCCTGTTTGTCCGGAAATAAGTGCATTATCCTTATACCATTGTACAGTTGGCGAATTGGCATCAGTAAGAGCAGTAAGGGTTAATGTTTCTCCCGGTATGATTGAAGTAGTAACAGACGGATCTATATTAAGCGTAAAGTCATTTGAATTAAGCGTTATAGCATTCGATTCAAACTCACATCCGTTACTTGTCAGTACTAAATGATAAACACCGCCTTCAGTAGCAGTGTAAACAGACCCCGTTTCTCCCGGTATTTCTATGTCGTCTTTAAACCATTTATATGTATATCCCGGATCCTGGAGTACACTTGTGAGATCTATACCCCCGGGCGGACATATTGTTGTTTGCCCTCCCTGCGATTGTATGGTTGGAGTAAGTAATTCCTGGACCGTAACCTGTACAATATTAGAATAGGAATCCATATTACATGACCCATAATCGGTTACTGCATAGTATGAACCGGCTTCGGTCACCGTTAAAGTCGAACCTGTTTCTCCGGGAATCTCAACATAATCTTTATACCATATATAATTTAACTGAGGGTAATAAACCGGAGATGCAGGCGTACCTAAATCGTCAATAGTCAAATCGTAAGAACCTCCACCACACAAGCTAACCATACTTACATTACTGTTTATGGCAAATGGTTGATTGTGCACTGCATAGTAAGCCGCAAAAACAGCACTCGATGCACTTGTTTGTGCCGGATTTGTACTTCTAACCCTGATTCTATACCCTTCGCCATAAGCTGTACTAGGTAACGCAAAAGTGCTTGAAACAGGAGAAGTAGTATTAGTTAATGTAGCAATAGTAGTTGGTGAAGTGAAACTGCCTGCATTATCAGAAAGTTCTACTATAAACTGATTCCCCGGTCCAAGATTTGCCGGAGGAAAAAATGAAAATGAGAAATTGTAGCTATTAAAAGTAGAAGAAGCACATGCCTGTGTAAACCCAATAGCGGGAGTAGAAATTACTATCTGCGCATTAACACAGCTAATAAATCCTATCCACACTACAAAGAAGTAGAATAGTAAATATTTTTTTACAAAAGGGTTGTGCATTTCTAGTTGATGTTTTTGGCGAATTTCAACTTTCAAGAATAAACCTATGTAAACAAATTCTTATCAAAAAAACAAATCGACAAAACACCTATTAAATACGATAAAAAACACTTTTTAGATGCAATAAGACTATGTTAAAGTTTTAATTTAACATTTCCTTAAAAAACATATTTTAAATAATTAACGAAAAAAACTATATGAAAAATTTATTTTTTAAATAATACAAGCAACATATGTTAATAAAAATGTTAACAATACTTTAACAAGATTAACTTTACAAACAATTCATTTATTTAAATTTTAAATAAAAAAGCGCTATTGTTTATTGAAAACAATAGCGCTTTTAAGACTCAAAAATTTTAATTACTCCTCAACTACAGAAGCGTCGGGAGCATTCTTTTTAACAGACTCTATGCCTTTATCTCTGCCGGCTGCCGATTCATACATTTCACTACTCCCTATAACCTGTCCGTTTCTGGCTTTAAGGTTGAAATAATGTTTACCATTATTAGCCGTTTTTCTATCGTATCTTTCATCACTTGGTGAATTTTCTTTAACCGATGAAATTCCGTTATCACAAGACGCCTTGCTTTTATACATTTCGCTTGATAAAATCACTTCACCATTACCTGCTTTCAGGTTAAAATAGAAGTCTCCGTTCTTGGCTACTTTCTTAACAAATTTTCCCATGTCAATATTGATTTTTTGATTCAACTCAAATTTAACAATATCTCACCAATCAAACCTTAATTTATTGTTAATAGAAAAGGCAGCCAATAGGCTGCCTTTTCTGTTTTATAGTTTGTTAAAGATATTATCTCTTCAATGAGAAGTGAGCTTTAAACTCTTTCTCTACAGGCTGTCCGTTTACCAG
>NZ_WOWP01000018.1 GCF_009741375.1 Flavobacterium rakeshii | reverse complement strand
TGAGTCGTCCTAAAATAGGTTGACAATTTTTACAATAAAATTTATATTAACCAGTCAGTATTTGCTGACTGGTTTTTTCATGTATAAAATTAGGCGTTTTCATTGATAAGCTCAAATGAGGTCTTTTATTATTATATGTATTTATTGATATATCTATGAGCTTTTCCAATGTCTTTCCATCTTTGCATTTATATATTAAGAATTCATTTTTTAAAATACCATTTATTCTTTCAGCTAAAGCATTTTGATAGCAATCATAACCATCGGTCATTGATGGTTTTATATTGTTATTATTAAGCACATTTTGGTATATCCTAGAGCAATACTGTAATCCTCTATCAGAATGATGTATAAGAGGCAATGTTGATTTTCGATTCTTAATAGCCATCTTTAAAGCTTTGACAACATTTTCAGCACTCATATCGTCACTAAGTTGATAGCCTACTATTTTTCTACTATAGGCATCAGTAACTAAAGACAAATAATGCATTCTCTCATATGACTTTACATAAGTAATGTCACTAACATACACTTGTTCAGAACGTTCAATTTTACAATCGTTTAAAAGGTTCTCATGTTTGTGTAGCCAATGTTTTGAAAAGGTTGTTTTAGTATAACTTTTCTTTGGCTTGATAAGCAATCCCTCTCTACGCAAATAATTAAATAAAGCGTCACGCCCTATCTTTATATTACACTGGGAAAGTTCCCTAGAGAGCAGATAATATAGTTTGCGGGTTCCAATACGTGGCATTTCTAATCTTAAAGCCAAAACCATAGCTTTTACCTGAAGTAATTCTGTCTCTCTAAAACAGATTCTTCTTTGTTCCTGATATAAAGCCTGTCTGCTTATCCCAAACAATCGGCAACTTCTGGACAGACTTATTCCTGCTCTTTCCCGGAGCCGGAAGATGGTTTGGGAGAAAACTTTTTTCGGATTTGAGTACCATATTGATTATCTGATATATCAATCATGGTGTTAAGAATCTTATTTCTAAGCTTCTCATCAGCCAGTTCTTTTTCAAGCCTTTTGATGATTTGAGCTGGTGTTTCTTTAGATTTTGACATAAACAACGGATTAGGTTTACTCCAATCTAAGTTACCGAATTTTCTAAGCCAAACCAAAACGGTACTTCTGCCCTGGATCCCGTAAACAGATTGGGCTTGTTTATAAGTCATTTCGCCTTTTTCAACACGGGAAATAACGGCCAGTTTAAAAGCCATGTTGTAATCCTTTTGACTACGCTTTATGCGTGTAATTGCTTTGTCTTTCATAATAAGTCGAATTTGTGTCAACTTATTTCAGGACGAGACA
>NZ_WOWP01000017.1 GCF_009741375.1 Flavobacterium rakeshii | reverse complement strand
TACATTTTGCGTTTGAGTGGACTCATTTCCATTTTCATCAGTATACGTCCATGTGATTACTGTTGTTCCCTGTGCTGTGATTGGGAAAACGGCATCATTGGTTACCATTACTACTCCGTCACAGTTATCGGTTGCTGTTGGCGCGGTTACATCACTTTCAAGTACCTCACATTGTGCTGTGATATCGGCTAAAGTCGCTACATCTACCACTGGTACTGTAGTATCTTCAATTACTACATTTTGTATTTGTGTGCTGTAGTTGCCGTTTTCATCGGTATACGTCCATGTGATTATTGTTGTTCCCTGTGTTGTGATTGGGAAAACAGCATCATTGGTTACTGTTACCTCTCCGCCACAGTTATCGGTTGCTGTTGGTGCAGTTACTTCACTTTCAAGCACTTCACATTGTGCCGTGATATCAGCTAAAGTAGCTACATCTGCTACTGGTACTGTAGTATCTTCAATCACTACATTTTGTGTTTGTGTGCTGTAGTTGCCATTTTCATCGGTATACGTCCATGTGATTACTGTTGTACCCTGTGTAGTGATTGGGAAAACAGCATCATTGGTTACTGTTACCTCTCCGCCACAGTTGTCGGTTGCTGTTGGTACCGTTATATCGGTAGTAAGTACTTCACACTGCGCTGTAATATCGGCTAAAGTTGTTACATCTGCTACTGGTGCGATGGTATCTTCAATTACTACATTTTGTGTTTGTGTGCTGTAGTTGCCGTTTTCATCGGTATACGTCCAAGTGATTACCGTTGTACCCTGTGTTGTGATTGGGAAGGTTGCATCGTTTGTCACGGTTACCAATCCACCGCAATTGTCTGTCGCTGTTGGTTGGGTTACGTCACTTTCAAGCACCTCACATTGTGCTGTAATATCGGCTAAAGTCGCTACACCTGCCACTGGTGCTGTGGTATCTTCAATTACTACATTTTGCGTTTGTGTGCTGTAGTTACCATTTTCATCGGTATAAGTCCATGTGATTACTGTTGTGCCCTGTGTTGTGATTGGGAAAACAGCATCATTGGTTACTGTTACCAATCCACCGCAATTGTCTGTCGCTGTTGGTGCAGTTACATCACTTTCTAAAACCTCACATTGTGCTGTGATGTCGGCTAAAGTCGCTACATCTGCTACTGGTGCTGTGGTATCTCCATTAATAATTTCAGCAGAAGTAGTTGTAGTACAACCATTATCATCTGTAA
This sequence comes from Flavobacterium rakeshii, assembly GCF_009741375.1. Taxonomy (GTDB): domain Bacteria; phylum Bacteroidota; class Bacteroidia; order Flavobacteriales; family Flavobacteriaceae; genus Flavobacterium; species Flavobacterium rakeshii. The sequence goes on along the minus strand of NZ_WOWP01000017.1, from coordinate 51,382 downwards.
TTGTTACTGAATAAGTTCCTACCGAAAGGTTACTTATATCTTCGGTAGTTGCAGAATTACTCCATTCAAATGTGTAAGGCGCTGCACCTCCGGTAACAGTTAAATTTATTACACCATCGCTACTGCCACTACAAGATGTATTAGTAACTGTAGTACTCCCTGAAAGAGGATTGTTTACCGTAACCGAGCTTGTTTTTGTAAATGTACAACCAGTATTTGTAGTTACTTTTAGTGTAACCGTATACGTTCCTGATGTACTGTAAGTATGCTCAGGATTTTGTACTACAGATGTAGTACCATCACCAAAGTTCCACTCCCAAGCTGTAATACTGCCATCTCCACTAAAAGCAGTAGCATCTGTAAAAGCTAGGGTATAATCAGTACAGTTTGAAGGTACACCTGTTGTAAAATCAACTGTTGGCAGTTGTATTGTAACTACATCTGTATGGATATCAAAAGTATTAAAAATTGTATCGGTTACTTTTAATGTTACTGTATATTCTCCTTGTGATGCATAGGTATGAATAGGGTTTTGTGCTATTGAAGTACTTCCGTCGCCAAAATCCCATTCCCAAGTATCCGGTTGTTCAGACTGATCTGTAAAAAATACTGTGTGTGGCAAACTACATCCTGCAGAAGGGCTAATGCTAAAATCAGCTTCATAAACAGGCAGGTCGCTACTATACTCATAGGCTCCCATATCTATTATATCCAATTCAAAGAAGCTGTCATCATATACCCTTGCATTTCCGGCTACGTCAGTATCATTCAATAAACTTCCCCCGGCATTAGTATAGGTTGTATTGCTACCTGTATTAATAGCAGGGCTACCCAGTTTTAAACTATAATCTCCGTTAGCTGGGTCGGTAAAAATGTCTTCAGTTGCAAGCCCTGTAGCATCGATGTTGCCGTTAGAAGAGTTGCTACTTCCTTGTATAAGACTATGGGTATACGTTGCGTAAGAAGAAAAATCATTAATAATTTCTCCCCAAACAATACTGTTATTTATCGTTGGCGAAGAACCCCCAAAATTACACATCCCGCTGCCAAAATCCGCTGTATTTTCACTAATCGTCACATTGGTTAAGCTCGGAGTGCAATTATTATTATAGATCCCGCCGCCATTACCCGCTGTATTTTTACTGAACATCACATTGGTTAAGCTAGGAGAGGAATGATCACTATTACTCATCCCGCCTCCTAAAATTGCTGTATTTTCGCTGATCTTTACATTGGTTAAGCTTAGAGAGGAAGCCCTAAGGAAAATTCCGCCGCCATTCCTATGAGTTATAAGTTGGCCATTAATGGTCAAGTTAGCATTGCTATCGGCGTTGCCCCCGTTGATTTGAAAACCGTTTAATAGGGCCGTCCCCACATTACCGGCACTCACTACCACGTGATATACATTATCACTAAGATCATTAAGAGCCCCTATATCGCCGCTTAAAACTGTAGCATTGCCGGCAAGACTAAGGTCACGATCGCTAAGATTGGCTTCACTCCCGGCAAAACCTCCATACAATTGTACATTATTCACCAGCAAAAAACTGTTTGCCCTACCTTGATCGCTACCAAAGTTTAAACCGTCCTGTGGGCTGTATAAAGGTGTGTATGTACCTCCCGCTACCCAAATTTGTAAGGGTGGTGTTACCCAAGCCGAATCTTCATTATATTTTGCCCATTTCAAAGCATCAGCAAGTTGTGGTATTGCATTTTCCCAACTAGAGCCATCTCCATTACCGCCACTTACATTACTGTTTACATATAAAACATTATTAGCATCGGGGTATAAATCAATTCCTTGATTTTCATAAGCACCTATGTCAATTATACCATCTAAAACTCTTTGGTTACCAGCCAAATCTGTATCATTTGTTAAGCTACCTCCGGCATCTGTATATAATGTATTGCTACCTGCATCAATAGCAGGGCTACCCAGTTTTAAACTATAATCTCCGTTAGCAGGATCAGTAAAAATGTCTTCGGCTGTAAGTCCTGTAGCATCAATATTACCGTTAGCCGTGTTACTTGCATTTTGTATAAGGGAATTACTATTTATTGTAAATGAAACAGTAACACTATTATTTGTTACCTGCCCCCATATAATACTGTTAGTTATATTATAAGAAGAAGAATATGTATTATATATTTCATTACCACTATCATAACCACCGGCACTATTACCAATCATAGTTACGTTAGTTAAATTAGGTGAAGAAGCAGAACAGCACATACCACCTCCGTAATTAGCCTCATTTCCGGTAATTATTATATTTTTTAAAATTGGAGAGGAAGAGTCAATAATTGGGGAGGAAGAGTCAAGAATGTAGAGTCCTCCACCTTTATAATTACAATTGTTTTCTACAATAGTTAAATGCATCAAACCTGGGGAAGAATTATTAATATATATACCCCCTCCTGAATTATTAATAATAGATTGTCCGTTAACAATTATTTGGTTATTTATACTGGCATATCCACCTGTAACAGTAAAACCATTAAGCACTGCCGAACCCACATCTTCTGTACTTACTACTACGTGACAAGTATTATCACTACTATTATTAGGTATACCTATATCACCACTTAAAACAGAAGCGTTTGTAGTTATACTTAAATCTCTTTGTGATAAAGTGGTTTCTGTACCTGCAAAACCTCCATACAGCTGTACATCTTTTACAAGTAAAAAACTATTATATCTATCTTGATTAGTGCCAAAGTTTCCTCCATCCTGTGGGCTGTATAAGGGGTTATAAGTCCCTCCCGCTACCCAAATTTGTAAAGGTGTTGTTGCCCAAGCCGGGTCTTGATTACCATTTGCCCATCGCAAAGCGTCGGCAACTTCGGGCAGGGCATTTTCCCATGAGTCACCGCTTTTGTTTCCGCCAACAACATTTTTATTCACATACAAAACGTTTTCTGTACTTGGCGTTATAGGCAGTTCTTCTACTATTACATCATCTATAAATAATAAAAACATATCTATACTATTGTTCCTAAAGCCTATATATACGGTTTGCCCGGTATAGCTGTTTAAGCTGACTGTTCTTGTTGTCCAATCGGAGTTTTCGGCTTCTGTTGAAAATAACACATCCGAATTTGTAAGCATATTACCCATAACGCCTAAACTACCTGTTGGGGGAGTTGTCATAATACGTACTTCATACCCGTCAGGAAATTCAGGATCCGGAGCTTGAGCTCCCCACGATAACTGAAGGTTATAGTAGCTTGCTGATGCTAAATTTATAGCAGGTGTCCACATCCAGTCATCTGAAGCATTAACCGGTTCATACCATGATGTAGATACTGCTACTGAATCTTGTACGTTAAAAAAGTCTTCTCTACGAATCCAGGAAGCATTATTAAAGTAACTTACGCTAGGGTCTGGAGTGAAACCATCAACATTAGCGAGCGTCCACCCCGAAGGAAAACTGTATGTTCCCAGTCCACCTGCAGTACTTCCCGGTATGTTATCGAAATCTTCCTGGAAAATTACCTGAGATACTGCATTTGTACCACTTACTAAAAACAGGCTTATAAATATAAAATGTAATAGTGCTCTCATAAATATTATTTTTTATTAGTATTACAATATTTATGAATTAGCTGTATGTGTTTAGTACACGCCAATGTATTAACGGCTTGTAATAAACTTCCCCTTGTATCGGGTTGTAATTGGGCATTGCTATGCCTTAATATTCCAAAAATTAACGGAATAAATAGGTGTAGTTGGTATTTCATAATTAGGACGATAATATTATCCTACAAAACTACCGTGGGTACTTAACTTAAACCATACGTACACCTACGTATAAAATTTAATAATTAATTATGATAAAAAGTCGGGGTTTTGTTTTAACCAAAGTATTAAAGCATTTGACCCCGAAGGCAAGTCCAGCTTCTCTATAATATTACTACGGTGCTTCTCTACCGTTCGTTTTGAGATAAATAGCTCTTCGGCTATTTGAGCACTGGTGTATCCCTGCTCCAAATACCTTAAAATTTTCACTTCGGTAACGGTTAGTTTATCTACAGCACGTTCTTTATAATCAAAGTGTATAGACTGTGTTAGGTTAGTACTTATGTATTCTTTATCATCCATAACCTTAAGCAAGCACTCTTCAAGTTCATTAAGAGCAGTATCTTTAGTTAAATATCCTGCAATACTCTCCCCTACTTCCTGAAGTATAGCTTCTTGCTTGTGCAGGGTTAGTATAATAACTTTAGTAGGTATTTTATTCTGCTTTATCTGCTTTGCTATTTCCAGTCCGTTTAGTTTAGGCATATCAAAATCTAATATGGCTACATCGGGCTGGTGTTTTAAAATTTTATTGTACGCATCATTACCGTCTTCGGCAGTAGCAACAACATCATATAGCTTTTCTTTTAAAAAGCTTTTTGTGCCATTTAATAATAATGGGTGATCATCTGCCAAAAAAACACGTACGGGTATCATTATCTTAATTTTTGCGTATTTTAATAGTTATAGTAGTGCCTTTGCCTTTTACTGAGTTAATATCGACTAAAGAGCCTAAAAAGGCAGCACGCTCTTTAAGGTTTTTAAGTCCTAAACTATTAATGGTTTCCATTTTCTCACTTACATCAAAACCAATTCCGTTATCTTTTATTTCAAATTTAATATAAGTATCTGTTTCGGTAACCTCAACTCTGCATGCTTTTGCCTGCGAATGTTTCTCTACATTAGCCAAACACTCCTGAACCATTCTGTAAATAAAAATCTCTTTCTCTTTTTCTATTTTCAGATTGTCAACCTGTATATCTTCTGAATAAAAGATAGTTGAGTTTCTTTGAAAATTTTGAATAGTATGCTCAATAGAAGTAAGCAGTCCTAATTTTTCAAACTGAAAAGGATGCAAGCTCTGAGACATATTCCTTACCTCATTTATAGTTTGTTCAACAAGCCCGGTATCTTTTTCCTTATGAAGCATAAGGTTATTTTTAATTAACAGGAGATTTTGGCCAATACTATCGTGCAGTTCTCCCGCTATACGCTTTCGTTCTTGTTCTAAATGCTTAATGAGGTTTCGGGCAAATTCTTTTTGAAGCTTCGCCTTTTTTATTGCATATAACCGTAAACGCCATATGTAAATTAGAATAAATAGACTCACAATGAGGATTCCTCCAAATATATAACGTTGATTAACAATGCGGTTTTTTGCCTGAAGCAGTTTTATATCCTGATTGTTTCTTATAATCTCAAGGTCTTTTTTTTCTGTTTCAAACTGCGTTTGTACATAGGCAAACTTTTTACGCGATGCTGCCTTATTTACTGAGTCTTTAAGGCTTACATACTCTTTAAAGTAATGAAGGGCTTTGAGATTGTTTTTTTGCTGTTCATTAATTTCTGCCAACAGCAAATACGCTCTTGCCAGCGCCTGCCAGTCGTTAACCTTATTTAAATTGACCAATAGTTGTTGGGCATATTTCTCTGCATCTTTAAAACGTGTGTTTAACAATGCATTTTGACTTTGTGCTAACTTGTAATAGCTATTTATAAACGGAATTTGGTTATCCTTGTGTTCTAGCTTTTGGTTTAACTGTTTAAAATAATAGTTAGATTTTTCTTCATCATTATGTCTTGCGTATGTAGTAGAGGCGTAAGCCAGCGTTATTATATTTACTATTTCACTTATATCCGAATGTTTACTGTTTGCTTTTAATGCCTGATTTATATGATACAACTCTTCATCAGATTGGTTTTGAAAAAAGGCATCTGAAGCTGCTCCCAGATGAGCTATTGCCAAAACCTGTGCGTACTTGTCTTTATTACCCAGTTTAAATATCAGCTCTCTTTCTTCTGCTGCTTTATCATAAATGGCATAGTTACTAAACAAAGTACTTAAACCACTTTTTGTCCACAACAGCATTAAGGTATCTTTTTGATGCGTAAACAATGTCTCTGCCTTTTGAAAATAAAGAGAGCTTTCTGAAAACATATTAAGTTTATTAGTGTTTTCGGCAGCTTTTAAATAAACATATCCGTATTCATAAAGGCTGGAGTCCTTAACTTGCTCCATAAACAAAGTACCTTCTTTTAAAATTTTTAAAGAGCCTTTATAGTCCTGCGCATAAGTTGCAGCTTCGGCATAATTTATATAAAACCTAGCCCGTTCTTCAATATCTGTACATTTAGCTAAATAAGGTTTAAAACCACTAAATAAAATGTAACTATCCTTATGTTTAATTTCATTAAATATAAGATGATTGCCAAGTTTATTTAAAGCTTTTAAAGCTTTGTTATATGATTGATTTGCCAGAGCCTCCTGATATGTTAATCTTAATTTTTGGGGAGAAACAGTATCCTGAGTTTGATTTGCCTGAGCAGAGAAAGAAACCAAAAACATTAACAACAAATAAACTCTTAGATAAAGCAACTTCATAAAATTAGGGTGGTTAGCCTACAAAATTAAGATTTATATTTTTTATTAAGAGTAAGGTAGCATTTCATATTAAATATTTTTACAAAACTGTTTTTCAAATGATTATACTGTATTTATATCAAAACACTTAATCTGATAAATCACCCTTTATTGTTATTTCAATATAGCTATCATATTTGTCTTTAACTTCTCAATATCTGTATCAAGCTTTTCTTTAATGATTACTTTTTCTAAAACATCAAGTTTTTGTATAAAACATTTTTCTAAAAACTCATTTCTTTCATTTTCGCTTTTATTGAAAAAATTTAATCTATTAATAATCACTGGGATTCCGATTGACTTTTCTCTTTTCCTATATTTTTCAATATTTGGCAAACTTTGCATTTCAATCACATCAGGATTAACATAAAATTGAAAAAGAATAAGTTTTAAATCATTACCATAGTCTTCAAAATTTAATTGTTCAATTTTATTACTAATCCCTTTTTCTCCCCAAATATAGCTCCTAAATTCTCTACCTTGTTCAGTTGCTAAATCTATCTGTTCTTGAGTATCATTATAATTACCTACAGTAACAGAAACAAAACATTTTAAAATACTATTTTCTTTTTTATTTTCCATTAATGATTATTTTTATTTAAAGGACCTTTTTGTTTGAGAAATTGAAAAAACCCTTAATACTTTGCCTCCTGAGTCGTTATAAGTATACTTAATATTAATTATCGAACCATTGACTTTATATTGGAATATTGCTTCAGCAAAGTTAGGATTTTGTCTATTCACGTTTAGACCATTTTCCGAAATTCTCTCGCTTCCATTTACTCTGTCCTCAAAACGGGATGCTTAAATAAAAAACTCCGTTCCCTTATAAGAAAACGGAGTTCAATTACAGTTTAAAGGGACTCTTACCTTATCATACAACGTGTTTGGTAAACCTTACCATCCACAGTTGCCACATTCATCATGTAAATCCCTTCGGGAAGATTAATGTTAGCTAAAAGCAGTTCTTTTCCGGAAGTTTGTTTTTTATACCCGCTGCTTACTATAGTTCTTCCTAACATGTCTGTAAATGTTACGTGTTTCACCTCAGTATCTTCCGGCAATACTACAGTGGTGGATCCTTTAAAAGGATTGGGATAATTAAATATATTTGTGTGTAGTGTTTCAAATTCGGGAACCGATAGAGTTTGAGCTCCAAAACTCATGTCGCTCACGGTTATGTCAAAATCTTCAGTAGCCATGTACCCGCTTATTACAGAGAATACAATGCTCCTTACCCTCGCCCCGTTAAACGACTCTCCCTGTAAATTTTGAAAAGCCGATAAAGGTATACTAACTCCTGTCCCCTCACTGTGAGCTGGCAACTGATAGGTTAATCTGTTTTCCCAATCAGTTAGGTTTTCTGTAACCAAAACCACCTCAACAGTATGAGAGTTTTGCAGGGTAAAATTAAGGGCTTCATAATCACTTACATCAAGTGTAAGCTCTCCCGCCAATATATTCCTGAAAAGATTTACAGTACCGCTGGTCTGTCCGGTTAAGGAAGCATTTCTTTCTATATTATAACCTTCCTGCCCATCTTGCTCATAAGGTTGTACAGTGAAGGAAGTAATACCGGTAACCTGAGCATCATAATCAATTCCCCACGGGCCATCTGCCAGATACAACGCATCTGTTCTAACCGATTCGGGTGTGTTAACCGAAAAACCAATATCAAATAAGCTTTCTGTTTGTACCACAAGACTTTGATTATAATCTCCAGTAAGTATACTTCCTTCGGTAATATTCTCTACATCTGCCTGTTCTGTTATTCTTTTATTACCTTCAAAATTCAGATTTAACGATGCTGTTTTGTTTACTATTTCAAGATTAAGGCTACCATTCTTATAAATACCGTTTTTTACAAACACCTGTGGTATCCTGTTTTCAACCTCAACATCGGTTACTGTATTATCTTCGGCTAACTGAGTTAAAATATAGTTGGTTATACTGCTTACCTGCCCCATATTACTACCCCATACCTGAAAGTTAAGATAATCTCCTACCGGATACTGACCTATATTCCAGTAACTGTGTAAATAGCTTATCGTTTCGGTTTGCTGTATTGAAAAAGTAAGGGCATATTCGGTTATTCCGTTAGATCGTTTTATTTTAGACATAATCAGTTCATGCCCCTGAAGTTTAATAGTGCGGACATCCTCCAGAGACGAACCGTTAAGCCTGTCGCATATTGCTTTAGAGTGGTCGTAAACACCTCCTGTAGTTTGTGTTGCCAGTGCTGCAGCTACCCTTTCTGAACCCGAATAATAATCTACCGAAAACACCTGCTCTGCATTAGTGATTTGGGTTAAATCTTCAGGGCTTGATACATAAGGTGTTTCTGTACCAAACATCCCTGTTGTTGGCAACAGTGCCGAAAAGTTTACTGTTTGACCGTTTTTTAAAATACTGTTAGATGACACATAGGGGTTTTGTAATTGTTTCCTGTTAAGGAAACTATTGTTTTTAGCCCTTGTAAAGTTCCTGTTAGCAATAAGCCCTGCCAGGCTACCGTTGCTTTCCAGTCCGCCATCATTGGCAGAAGAAACGTCGTTAGCGCTATCCACATCGGCTACATTAACCAGTTTCATAGCCGTGTAAGGATTGCTGGTTACATAAAAAACCACATCATTAAAATCGTTATCACAGCTTTGGTAATCCCTTCTTATATCTTCAAAGCTTAAAAGTACCCTTTCATTTTCAGGGTCAGAAAGCAATACATTGTGATGACGTAATTCGGGATCTGCTTCAGGGTTAAAATCAGGGTTAGAAAACAACTGCCATGCACCTCCGGTTACGGCGCTTCCGTTCCATCCGTTAGCAAGCAGTACCCAGCCTATACCTGTACCCGCAGGGAAGGTTCCTATTTTAACCTTATTCCCGGCAGATAATCCGCCACCATATCCTCCTTCGGAGGCATTAGGGAAAATAATGGTAATGTCTTCCGGTTGCGGAGCCGATGTATATGGATTGTTTATATCATAAGTATAAAACCCCAATACGTTTTTATAACCGGCGCCTTCCTTTACAAAGGTTACCCACACATCGGCAGCTTCCAGCAGCTCAATATCAGTATCATATCCTGCCGATATATATTGCGGGTTGTATATTGGTACCGGATAGCTTTCCGGCAATGAATTGTTTACTAAATCGTGAGTTGCCTGTGTTACCACATCACCCGGTGACTCCAGGTATAAGGGAACTCCTAACGAGTCATACTCTCCTAAAAACTGGTAGTTTTGCCCAAAAGCAAAAGAACAGCACATCATTATAGATAATAGTAGTAATCTTTTCATAATCATATACTTTTGAGTTTGTTTGTTATAACAAATTTATATAGCTAAAGTACTGACAGTATGATTATTCGATTATACAAAAGCTGTTAAAGACGAAAGGCTTTTATCTTTCGTTTAACGGACTTATTCAGCTTCCCCCCTGATAAACAATGGCTTGGAAGTAAGATACCATTTTAAACGGAAACCAAGCTCTGTATATGTAAAACCGGCTGCCGTGGTAGAAGCAATGTTACTGTGTAGTCCGTACAGGTTTATAAGCAAACGATGAGTGAATTTATAGCCTATTTTTCCCTGCAGCCTGTAAGTAGCCTGTTTTTGGTCGCTTTCTATAAACTGATACCCTACAGCCCCATTAAGGTTATAAAACAGGCTTTTAGGTTCGGCTACCTGTTCATCCTTTAGGAAATCTACAAAAACCTCCCCTACGTTAAATCGTTTTGGACTAAAGTATACCTCCGGTCTGCGTTCCTGAAAACTAATATACTGGTAATTTATACCTGCCTTTAAAACAGGAGCATACATAAAGTTATAGTACAGCGAAGTAAATAACAAGTTACGGTCGTTACCGTCACTTTGGGAAGTGTAATAGTATTGTGTAAACCACCCCAGGTTAAAGTTTGTACCTACGTTGTAGTTTAAATACATATTATCGGCAGTAATTTCACTATCAATCAGGTTGGCATTAAAGTTTTGTATATCGCGTTTATATCCTATTTCGGCATCGTGCATTTTAAAAGGCTTTACTTTAAAAAACACATCGGCAAGAAACTGACTGTAGCTGTTATTAAACGAACTCGCATTACTGCTACCCAAAGCAAGATTAAAGCTAAGTTTTGGCAGTGCCTGAAACTGCATTCCTATTTTAAAATCGTTAGTTTCGGCCTCAACATTCGTATTATCGTTTTTTGTTTTCCTGTACTGATAAAAACCGTTAAATGTAATTTTTGTACTCACAGGGACTGACAATGAAGTATTAGTATAATAAGCCCTGTTCTTACCATTATCAAAAGAATACCCCAACTTCTCTTCCACAAAAGGAGAGTAAGTTGTATTGAGCTTTTGAAGAAAAGCTTCGGCATCTTTTTGATTCTTAAATATACTCAGGGTTTTATTAGCAGCCGAATAAGCCTCTACAGGTTTACCATCGGCAAAATAAGCATTAGCTATACCGAGGTTACCATCAAACGAAAGTGAATCCTGAACCAGTATGTTCTCATAATCAGTAATACTTTGCCTGTAATCGCTTTTATACATACCTAAAGTGGCCGAAGCAGCCAGTACATAACCTTCATTTGGGTTTATAGCCCTTTCCTCATCAATGGCTGCTTCTGCCTCTTTAAATTTACGGTTCCAGATAAGCGCCTGTATGTGCCTTTCTTTAGCTAGTTTTATGACCATCTCATCATTAACATTTTCAGCTTTCTCTAAAGCCTTGTTTGCCCATATCAGCGCTTTTTTATCTTTACCGTTTATATGATCTGCCAGAGAATATCCTGCCATAGCCACAATACTGTCGTTAGCATTTACGGCTATTTTAGAATAGGCATCTTTGGCCTCATCTGTTTGTTTGGTAATCAAATATATGTTTGCTTTATTTAGCAGTGTATCCTTATCATTTGGAAAATCTTTAAGGTTATCATCCAGTATAAGCTGTGCTTCCTCATATTGTTTTTCCTGAACCAGCATAGCCGAATATCCCAAACGGATGTACTTCCTGGAAACCATAGCATTTGCATTGCCCGGTGAGACCTCAAGAGCCTTATTTACATAGCTTAATGCTTCGGGATATTCTTTCAGGTTGGAAAGTGTATTAGCATAGCCTAAAAGTGCCGGAAAGCTTTGTAGTTGTTTTTCTATAAGCCCCGCGTAAAAAACTTTGGCTTCACTGTATTTTTTATTCCATAGCAGTGATTCGGCATAATTAAGTTCTATTTCAAAATCACCCGGATACTGCTCCAGCATTGTAGTAAAAATAACATTGGCTTTAGCAGGATTACCATTTAAGCCCACTGCCCTGCCGTAACAAAGGTTGGCAGTTTTATTATCGGGGTAATTCTTCAAAACATTTTCAAAGAAACTTTCGGCCTGTGCAAACCTGCCCGTTTCAAGATGAGTAAAGCCTTCCTGCATATTTTGTGACCATGCAGTTAAACAAAACAGGTATGACAATACATAAGTAAGGTGTTTAAAATACTTCATAATACTGTTTTTATTTTGGTTTGATAACTGCAAGTTACTCACTAAGACTAAAAAAATAATCCATAGTAACTTACCACTCATCGGGTCTAAAAAGCATTTTACAGAAAGGTAAGCAATTATAACTGCTTATAATACAGCTTCCCTCTTTAATTTTCGATAAAAATTCATATAAATAACTGATATACAAACTAAATATCACCTTATTTATAGAGCCTTAATGATTATTACTTAGCTCTTTAGCCAAACTTATTCTTTTATCATTACTCAGGTTACATTCATCTAAAGTAAACTTCCGCTAAACGAAAACCCTTTACAAAACCTTTTTTGCAACAGTAATTTTATGCTACTAACCTTAAAAACATTTACTTATGAGAATTGCAGTTGTAACTTCGTTCCCTCCCAGTAAGGTAACTTTAAATGAATACGGATATCATTTAGTAAAAAATTTTGTGAATAAAAGTGATATCAGTGAGTTACTATTATTAACTGATAAAACCAAAGCTCCCAAACAGCTTGACTTTGATAACAACGACAAGGTTAAGGTAAGGGAATGCTGGGAGTTTGACAGCTATTTAAGTTTTTTTAATATACTTAAAACCGTACTTAGTGAAAAACCCGATGCCGTGCTGTTTAACCTACAGTTTTTAAAATTTGGAAGTAAAAAAGTACCCGCAGCTATGGGACTAATGTTACCTATGGTGCTAAAAGCAATGGGAATCCCCACTATAGTATTACTCCACAATATTATGGAGGAAGTAGATTTGTCTCAGGCTGGTTTTTCTAAAAGTAACCTTCTCAAAAAAGTATACTCTTTTATAGGTACTAATCTTACCAAATGTTTACTTAGAGCCAATACCGTAGCTGTTACCATACAAAAATATGTAGACGTACTTAATGCTAAATACAAAACCGATAATGTAACTCTTATACCTCACGGTTCGTTTGAAACGGTTAAATACCCCGACTTTGAACCAAAAGTAGGCCCGAAAAAAATTATGGCTTTCGGTAAGTTTGGCACATACAAGAAAGTTGAAATAATGATAGAAGCCGCACAACAACTTCGTGAAAGGATAAATGAAGAAATTGAAGTTGTTATTGCAGGAACCGATAGCCCTAACACACCGGGATATCTTGACGCGGTACAAAAGAAATACAGCCATGTAAGAGGTATCACTTTCACCGGGTATGTGGAAGAGCATGATGTAGAGCGTATTTTTACAGAAAGTACTGTAGTTGTATTCCCTTATACTGCCACAACAGGCAGTAGTGGTGTACTGCACCAGGCTGGTAGTTATGGTAAAGCAGTTGTTATGCCTGATTTAGGTGATCTTGCTCTTCTTATTGAAGATGAAGGCTATCGCGGTGAATTCTTTAATCCTGCATGTGCTTCATCATTATCTATAGCCATAGAGAACATACTGGTTAACGACGCTTACCGCAGGGAGCTCGCTGTTGCTAATTATAAGGCTGCCAAAGCACTTTCTATGGAAAGAATAACCAATATGTACCTTGAAGAATTCAGACGTATTGATGAAACCAAATTTGGTAAATCATTAATTGGAGATATGTAGGAACGATGGTTTGGGTTTACCGTGTTCATCTAAAAACCCAAACTTTTTCTGTTTGTTTTTAATCCAAGGCCATTTACCGGCTACATTATTTGGAACAGCAGGAAAATCATAAAGTGTCCATGATAAGAATGCAAGTTGTTTTTCCTTAAAAACGGCTTGCATTTTTTTATGATACTCAGCCTGACCGTTCTCTCCTTTTCCAAACCAACTCCAAAAACCCCTGTAAGACGAAACGCCAAACTCCTGCAGTACTACGGGTTTATCTGTTTGTGCTTTTAAGACATCATACTTATCCAAAAAATGATTTGGATTAAGGTAATAGTGATAAGATACAAAATCGACCTTATCCTGTAATAAAAACGCATCATGAAGGTTGGACCAGCCTATGGTAACCAAATGGTTAGGATCCCAGCTTTTAATTAAAGGCAATAGTGTTTGTAGCCATCCTGTAACATTATCCTTATCTCTGTTTTTAAAATCCAGGTCGGGTTCATTTTTAAGATCCCAGGCCAATATAGCATTATGGTTTTTAAAGGTTTGCACAATCTTTTCGGCATGCCTGTGGGTTAAAGTCCAGTTTTGTGGAGTATAATCACTATAAAAGTCAAACAGGGTTACTATAACGGCTAAGTTCTTTTCTTCAGCTAAATCTAACACCTGCCCCAGTTTATCCAAACGATCTTCCTGAACATCGGCCTTGCCAAAGTCCTCATATGGTACAAAAATCCTTACCGTGTTTAGTTTTGCATTAGCTATTATATCAAAGTCGGCCCTTATGGTATCTGTAGAGAATTTATCGCCATACATATCCCACGCCGAGTTTTTAGGATAATAATTGATTCCTTTTATAAGATAGGCTTTACCATCCTTCATTATACTGTCTCCCTTTACCTCAAAAAGTTTATGAGGTTTAATACTATCATGCACTACAGTTTCTGGTGGCATTCTTTTAATATGGCGTATTCTCCAAAAACCATCTTCTAAAAGCATCATTACCTTATAACTGGCAGTATCGGTAACCGTATTGATAAGCTTTTTATCCTGATATATTTTTTGGTATTCTACAATATTCCTGTCGGTAAACACCACAAGCTGACCATCGGCACTGTAAAAATCAATAGCCGGGTTATGTTCTATGGTTGTACCTTCTATACTTATTTTATTTGCTTTGTTATAGTCGACCAACTTAAACAGGTTCACCCTTGCACTATCAGTATAAAAATCGGCAATACCTTCTGTAGTATTAGCTTTGAGGGCGTTATTTTTTACATACCACGAAAACAGATAATCTTTCTCAATCTCCTTTAACGCCTGTTGTTCCATTTTACGCCCCGGATTATCAAGGCTACTCCAGTTTACCTTAGGCAGATAGGTAGTAATAGTTTCCTTTTCCAAATGCAGCATATCACTACGCTCAGCTCCCGAATTAAGGTATCCCAATACCTTACTTAGCCCAAATAACAAAAGCGCATTAAGTGCTATGAAACTGATAATTATTGCTGTTCTGTATATGTTTTTATTATTTACTCTCATACTGAATCAAACCTGTTTTTTGCGTGTGCCCCATTACACTTATTTCAAAACTGTATGCCTTTGCATTATACTCTCCTTTTGGCAAGCTAAATACGGCTTCTCCGTTTATGGTGTATTCCTGTATAGTGCTTACCTCCTGCCCTGATTTATTATATAGCTTAAGGGAAACCGTGGTACCGTTAGGCACAAGCTGTTTCATAAAGCTTTGTAAAGGTCCTATTGTTATTGTCCTCTTGTCTTTAGAGAAAGTATAGTTTATTTCGCCTTTTAATGCCGATTTGTAACTAACTGTAACCTCATTACTTTCGGCTATACCCGTAATGTAGGCTTTTATGGTATAGCTATCTTCTTTTTCCGGACTCGGTATTTTACTTTGAGCTATTCCGTTAATGGTATTTCCGTAGGTTTTCAATAGGTTTCCATTACTGGTTTTTATCATAAACGTGACCGATGTTCCGTCGTTTACGGTATTGCCATACTTATCTTTCAGTTCAGATGTATACACCGTAGTTAACTGGTTACCATCAGCATATTCATGATTTCGGGCAAAGTTTATGGTAAAATTTACCGGTAAAGCAGCATATACATCTGCTTCAAACTCTTTTGTCGCTACAGTTCCGCAATTTGAAGACAAGAGCATCTTCCCTGTTTTTTGGGGTGCAGTTATTCTTTCAAAAGCGATAAAATTTTGAGTGTAAAGTGCTTCTTCATTTATACTTTCTCTAAACTGATGTTTAAGCGTAACTGCTGTACTATCAGCTACAGGATTATCAAACGCATCAAGAGGTATGGTTACCATCATGGTATAATTTTCATTGCCCGCATTAATAGTACGTGGTCCAAGGTAGGTTTCTATGCCCGTTGTAACAGCATTAGGAACAATAGTAAAGTTTCCCTGTAAATTCAATTCGTTATCAAAAAAAAGATACCAGTGTACCAGTCCGGTTTTGGCTGCCATAAAATCAGGAAGTACAAATTCATTCCCTTTTGCTTGTAGTACAGTACTCCCGTAAGATGATTTGACCATCATCACAGTTTTATTTAAGCCTCCGGTATCTGTAAAAGACAAGGCAATAGTACTCCCCGCAACATACTCCTGTTGAGGATTTGACAATGCAATTTTTGTATCACGACTATCTGACTGTTGCAGCCCGAAAGACAGCAATACAAAAACTATTGCGATAGCTAATACTATGTAACCTGATTTAGTTTTTATCACCTTGGGTTAGCTATATAGTTGTTAATCTCTATTTTTATATATGAGTATCCTTTTCCGTTTACAGGTATAAGTTCCTTATCATTATGTCCGTCTATTCTTAAAGGTATAGTTTTTCTTGCCATTTCCCGGTTAGGCAGTCCGTTTACATAACAGTTTTCAGTACCCGATTTCAACAGTTCCAGTTTGCTCAAATCGGCTAGTTTATACCTGAACCTCTGCTTACGCTGTACTCTTATTCCTTCTCGGATAAAAAAATGATCTGTATAAATAATTTCCTTTTCATCATTGTAATAGCTTACCAACAACTCGGGTATGGTAACCTCCTGAATACCATAATTAAATAAAGTACCCTGTATAGTGGTATTATCAATATTCAAATCGTTTAAGGCAACCTCTTTGTATAGGTCGGTCGTAGCTACATTACCCGCGCTTTGTATATCAAAATTAACGGGTACACTTTTCAGTTTGGCAGGTGTAAACTCATCGGGGTTAAACGTCTCCGGTTTTACCTCTCCGTTACTTTTCCAGGCAATATCTTCAAAATTAACCTTAAACGTAGTAGTTTCCTTAGGCATTAGTTTATGCTTTATAACATACTTGGCATTATGTGTTGCCAGCCTTTTATCATTTTCGTCATACAGGGTCGCCTTTACAGTTACATCTGCTGGGATGTTATCTATGTTTTGCAGTTCGCCCACTATCATATACTTATTATCCTGAAAAATCATCCGGGCCGAAAGTATTTCTAGTTCGGGCTGTTTCAGTACATCCTCATGATAGGTTTGTTGGGTAGTTATACGCCTGCGTCCGTGTTTATAAAATTGTGTGGTATTATCGGCAAACATCTGGTCTGGCGGAATATCGGGATCTTTCTTATCGGGCACTATATACCACTTCCCTTTTTTCTTTACCAGCCTGTGTACATATTCCCTATCTATAATTTCAAGCGGAGTTACCCATTTGGTTTTCACTTTTACTCCTGCACTGTTTTTGGTTTTATCTGTAATGTTTACGGTTATGGCATCTAGCTTGGCATATGAGTTCACAATACCATCTGTTACCGAAATTTCCAACAGATACTGTGATAACGGATAGTCATCATCAGGAGTAATATAAGAATAAGCTCTTTCAAACTCCTTAAAATCGAGCGCATCATAATAGGACTTTACCACATTATCAGGACTTATTTGTGGCGATATGCCATAGTAGAGTTTATACAATCCGTAAGACGAAATCACAACCATAAACAGTACCCAAAACCTGTTCACCCTAAGCATACTCTTAGAGAAACCGGTATAGATTTTTGCGTGTAAAAAGAAGTCGGGTTTTGGGATTTTACGGGTTTTTAAAGCATGTATCCATAACATTTGTATATTAATTACAAATGCCAATACCACCGTTAATAACGGAATAATACCCCACATTAAACGAAGAGGTAATGGTGCCTCCTCTTTAGGTATTACTTTTGGCATGGGTGGTACATTGAGCTTTTCCCAAACCATAATACCATTCTCTAACTGATTGAGTCGCTGCCATCCGCTAAAATACAGTATGGGATCATAAAACTTATCGTTAGAAAAAACATATTTAAGGTTATACTTTTCGGGTACGGTAAGAAACTGCTGTAATGAACCAATCCCCTCCATGCCTCTAAACTTTGAGTTTTCCAGTCTTTCTACCGCTCTTGATGTAAGCTCAGGCAGCCTTCTGGCAGAATGGTAATTGCCATCTACAGTCATAGCTCCTGTTTGTGTAGACAGGTAAGCCATTTGATCGCCAAAACCAAGCGGTAAAAATCGCCAGCGGTCATGCTGATCCTGATTGAGGAAGTTGACTATTGGCAGCATGTTTATTTTTTGTGGCTGAAACGGACGGAAATAGCCTAACGAAATAGTGAATAAAGCAAAACCAAGGAAAGCGCCCGCAAAAACTCCGCTTATAATACGATGGTACACTGTACCATACCTTTGTTGTAAACTCTGTTTCAAATCTCCTTCTACCAGTCTATACACAAATTCACCAAACATGGGTAAACTAACTATAGATGCCCATAGCGTAAACCTGTCTAACGTTAATATATTAAAAGCATTGGTACCTAATAGTTTTAAAGGAATTGGAGTTGTGCCTCCTGTTCCTAAAATTGCCAACATGCTTAACGATAGCCCAAAGAATATATATCTTTTACTAAAATACCTGTAAAACACATACGGCAGTATAAACAGTATTATTCCCCACGGAATAAGAAAAAACATAAGTCCTGAAGAGGTAACTTCTAAAAAATTATCTCTGCTGCCATGTGGTATAGGCACCTGGGTTATAGGATTATTTCTTGAGTTTATCCAGTAAGGCAGTATACACACTACTACAAGGGTCAATAGCCCTATGCCAAATACAACAATACGTTTAAGGGAACTTATTAGCGTAGCTATAAAAAGCCTGAAGGTAATACTGCTGTAACTGTTTGTCCTTTCACGGGCCATATCCATAACGGCTACTCCTATTAAGGGGAGTATAAAAAATACCATCCCAAAAATAGGTGTAACATGATGTGAAGTTACCGTTACCGCAATTAGGGATAATGACGTAAGCAAGTAACGTTTTCTTCCTGTTTTTACCCATAAGTAAATTTCAGGTAGGGAATGCATCAATATTGATATTCCCATAATACTTGGTAACTGCCCGAAAATATGCAGCGTTTCCAAAAAGGAAGAGGAAAATACGGCTATAAGTGAAGCATAGCCGGCTACAGTTCGGTTACCGGTTAACAACAGGGTAAATCTATATACCCCTGTTATGAAGAGTATAACGCATATAATGGTAACGGCAAACAACCCGAATTTGAGTCCGCCAATAAGTGAAAACAACCCTATTGCCTGATGTACCAAGGGCGGATATCCCATAACGGTAAACCCTGTATACCAACTGGTATTCCATGATTCAAACCAGTTGTGGGCATAGTGATTGGAAAAAAACAAATGAATTAAGGCATCATAAGTATTTTCCAGCGTAAAGAACATAAGGGATGCATGGAAAACTACCCCTATAAGTAAGGCCGAAATAAGGTATTTGTTTGTGGTTTCCCTCACGTTATGATGTGGTTATTTGTTGTAAAGTAAAGATAATAAATAAAGTAGGTAATGTTAAAATGAAGTACCTATACATCCCTACCATTCACCGACAGAAATCTTCTGTTCAACTAAAACACTTCATAACACCCTCATTATCAATATAAATTTGAGATAATAAATCACAACAACTAATACGCTGAATTATGAATAAAGTTTTAATTGTAGACGATCAGCAACTGGTGTTGCTGTCTCTGGAGAGATGCCTTACAGAATTGGGCTACGAGGTTAAATGTTCAAACAACATTTATGATGCCATAGAGCAGTATGAAGTTTTTAAACCCGACCTTGTAATTACAGATATTAACATGTCTGCCCAATCCAACCATGTTCCCCTACAGGATACTTATAATGAAATTATCAGTAACGTATCGGGGCTTGAAGTATTAAAGTATATACGCTTTGTAAAAAAGCAGCATACACCGGTAATTATACTTTCGGGCAATGTTGATGAAGATATAATAGTTTCTGGCTTTGAGCTTGGCGCTAACGATTACATGAAAAAACCCCTAAGCCTTCGCGAAATAGGAATAAGAGTAGGTAGATTACTGGGACATACTAACATACAAAGAAAAGAGAATATAAAAGAACAATACATTCAAAACACCTGCATTGGGGTTGTTATCCCTTGTTATAATGAGGAAAAAAGACTTTTAAGCGAAGAGTTTAGAAACTTTGTACACAAAAACCTTGGTTATCATTTGTGTTTTGTAAACGATGGCAGTAAAGACAATACCCTTGCTGTACTTAAAGAGCTTCAAAAAGGAAATGAAAGCCATATAAGCGTTTACGACTGTCCTAAAAACGGCGGAAAAGCCGAAGCGGTACGACTTGGAATGCTACACCTGGCAGAACAGAAACAATTTGATTACATAGGGTTTCTGGATGCCGACCTTTCTACCAATTTTGATGATTTCTCTGATTTGGTAAAAACCATAACCAATTCAAAATACAAAGTGGTAAGCGGTTCCCGAATAAGCAGAATGGGTGCCGATATTACTAAAGAATCGGCCAGAAAAATAATAAGCATGACCATTAATTTCATTATCAGGAAAACACTGGGAATGGAGTTTAGAGATACTCAATGTGGTGCTAAAGTAATGACTACCGATGTGGTGGAGAAAACATTTGCCAAAAAGTTCTTAACCAAATGGTTATTTGATGTAGAAATTTTTATGCGAATGAAAAAGATATATGGAAACAAAGAAGCACAGGAAATGCTTTGTGAAAAACCTTTAAACAGATGGATCCATGCCGATGGTTCTAAACTTTCATTTAAAGATTCCTTTAAAATTGTTGGACAAATAGGGCAAATAGCCCTTCATTACAGATAAAATAGCAGTAAATTTTTTCATAATGTTGATTTGGTTTTTATAATTACACCCATAACGCGCAATTATGGGTGTTTTTTTATTTTAAATATTAAGAAAAATCTCTTAAGTGCATATAAAGTTAAATTATACAGATGCCGGCTTAACTTTACCTGATTTTATTTATAATTAATAAGTTTGTAAAAACTTACAGTCTTATGAATATCCTCCTGATAGAAGATGATAAAAGAATTAGTGATTTTGTATTAAAGGGTCTTACTGAAAATGGCTTTAATGTACATTTAAGCGATAATGGCGTAAATGCCCGTGAACATATTTTATCTTCAGAATGGGATATTATACTAATGGATATAATGTTACCTGATATTGATGGTGTCGAACTGGTAAAACTAATCCGCTATAAAAAGAAAAGCACCCCTATCATAATGCTCAGCGCCTTAGGCGATCCTGAAGATAAAGTCAATGCGCTAGACTCGGGAGCCGATGATTATCTTGTTAAGCCCTTCCATTTTAAAGAACTTATTTCAAGAATCAATGCACTGGTAAGGCGCACCAAACTCAATTATGATAAGGAACAAAACATACACCAATGCGGAGATATTACCATAAATACAGATGAGCATAAAGTACTGGTAAACAATAAAACCATTGATCTTTCTCCCCGTGAATACAAACTACTATTGTTTTTGGTAGAAAACAAAAACAAGGTAATGCCACGCACACAAATACTAAATAACGTATGGGGAATTAACTATGATAATAATACTAACGTGGTTGATGTATATATATCCTACCTTAGAAATAAAATGAACCTTACCTCTGCAACACTCCAAACAATAGTTGGAACAGGTTATATGCTTAAAGACAGTTAAATGAAAATAAGAAACAGGCTTACCTTAATCTCTTCGCTAACATTTGGAGTAGTATTTGTTACCGCCGCCTTTATTATATATATCGCTTTTTATCAAAGTTCAGAAAAAAGGATATTTAATGATTTACAGCGTATATGTCTGCTTTCTGCCATTTACTACCTGGAAAAGGATGAGCTTCCTATTGACCAGCACAAACAGATAAAAGAACAGTATAACGAGAATATACAAGATGTAGAGGTTGGTGTTTACAATAAGGAAAACAACGTTGCCTATGGTGATAATTTAAGTACTAACAGCATAACACCACAAATACTTAATAAAGCCCGGGAAAACCGAAAGGTAATGTTCAAATCAAAAGATCATTTCTATTTCGGGATTTTTTATCAGGATAATCAGGGAGACTTTGTCGTTTTCGTAAAAGCAACAGACAGGGACTTTAAAGCCCAGACCCATGAGCTTATGATTATCATGATGATAGTTCTTCTGGCAGGTTTATTAGTTATTTACATATTAAGCCGATTCTTATCTAAAGTTGCCTATAAACCCATTAATACGGTTATAAAACAGGTTAATGAAATAGAGGCTTCTTCTCTGGATGAAACCATAGTAAATGTTAATACCCACGATGAAGTACAAAAACTGATAGAAACCTATAATAACCTGTTACAGCGACTGTCTAATACTTTTAAAACCCAAAAAAACTTTATCAATTACATATCACACGAGTTTAAAACTCCGCTTGCATCCATATCAGGTCATTTGGAAGTATTTGCCCAAAAAGAAAGATCTCCCGAAGAGTATCAGGAAATGACGGGTAAGGTACTTAATAATGTTTATGAGATAGAACAGATATTAAACACCCTTATGATTCTTTCCGGTCTTAAAGCTGAAGCTGTAGGTAAAGAAACCTTTAGGGCAGATGAAATGCTGTGGGATATTAGTGATAAAATCTCCAACGTAAAAGAATTTGCTAATGCCAAATTACGTATTACCTTAAAAATAGAAGACGAAAAACTGCTAACGGTAAAAGGAAACGAATCGGAAATAGGTATGGCGGCATATAACATTATCGAAAATGCAGTTAAGTACTCAGAAAATGAACCTGTAGAGATTACATTACTAAACAGTGACAACCAACTGCAACTAACAATAAAGGACTCAGGAAGAGGTATTAATGCAAATGACCTTAACCATATTAGGGAAACTTTTTACAGGGGCAGTAATGTAGGCAACGTACAGGGAAGCGGTATAGGCCTGTCACTTGCTTCCATACTATTTGCAAAAAACAATGTTTCCTTTAAAATCAACTCTAAAGAAAATGAGGGTACAGAAGCTGTAATTACCTTCCCTAAACTCTAATCGTTTTCTAATACGGTTCTCATAGCTTTCTAACAAAGTACAAATATGGCTTTAATACGGGCACAATAGTTTTGTCCCATATTAAAACATGAGCCTTGAAACGATTTATTTTATCCTTTGTTTTGTTTAGTACTGTAATAGCATCGGCACAAAATAGTGTGAACGATACCATAGTGCTTACACGCGTTGATGCCGAAACTATTTTTTTACAGAGCAACCTTAGCCTCCTGGCAGAAAAACTTAATATTGATATAGCCGAAGCACAGGTTATACAGGCTAAAGTGTGGCCTAACCCTACCCTGTCTGTAAGTGAAGTTAACCTTTGGAGCAATTCAACTTCAGAAGAGCTTCCTGTATTATGGGGCAACTACGGTCGTAATCAGGAAATAGGACTTAGCCTTGAACAACTGGTGTACACTGCAGGTAAAAGAAAAAAACTAATAGCTATTGAAAAGGTTGGTGTACAAATGGCAGCCCAATACTACAAAGACATACTGCGAAGCCTAAAAACCGAATTCAGAAACAATCTTACCGCGTTACAGTTTAACCAGCAGCAAAAAAGTGTTTATGAAAAACAGTTACTATCGGTAAGGAAGCTTATTAGTGCTTATTCATCTCAGGTAAAACAGGGTAATATCAGTCAGGCAGAATATGTGAGGCTAAAAGCATCTGAACTGGAATTTCTAAACGAATTAAACGAACTGAACATTGAGGGTAATGCACTGCAAAAGGAAATGAAAATCCTTATGAACTTACCTGCCAGAAGCTATATAAAACTGGAAAATGAAGGGTTTGTACCTAATCTAAATTCAGTCAATGAATTAAACCTGGCAGACATCATCAACGAAGCTGAAAACAACCGTCCTGATTTACAGTTTGCCAAACTGGCACAACAATACAGTGATAACAAATATACCTACGAAAAGGCCTTACGAACCCCTGATATTACATTACAGGCATCTTATGACAGGGGTGGTAATATCATGAATAACTTTTTTGGTGTTGGTTTCGCTATAGACCTTCCTTTTTTTAACCGAAACCAAGGGAATATTAAAGCTGCAAAACACGCTATAGAGCAAAGTAACTTAATTAAAGAACAAACTTTTAACAGCGCCCAGGCAGAAATAGTACAGGCTTACAGCAACTTTACTAATGCGCGACAACTTTATGAAAGTATTGACAACGGTTATGATAAAGATCTTGATATGATACTGGAAAGCCACCTTAAAAATTTTAGTGACCGTAATATCAGTCTGCTTGTATACCTTGATTATGTAGAGGCTTACATTAAAAATAAAGAAATAATACTTACTTCAAAAAAACAGCTTAACGAACGTTTGGAAGAGCTACGCTATACCAGCGGACAGGAATTAAACTAATCATTATGAAACATACATTTTTAATCGCTGCAACAACCTTAGTACTGGCTTGCGGTTGTTCTGAAAAGCAAGAAACTGCACAACGTAATACCGAAAACTTTTGCCTTAATACCCAGCTTAAAGAAAAAATAGAAATAGAGACAGTAAAAAATCAAACTGTAGCCGAAAACCTTTCCCTAACAGGTAATATAACTTATAATACTGATGATGTCGTTCAGTTTTCCAGCCTTGTGGGCGGACTTATTACCAATACTTACTTCTCGCTTGGCGACTATGTAAAAAAAGGAGATGTACTGGCCGAAATTAAAAGTACCGAACTTAACAGCCTACAGGCAGAACGCAAATCGTTAGAGGCACAACTACAGGTAGCTAACAGGCAACTACAATCTGTACAATCTATGTTTGACGATGGAATAGCTTCACAAAGCGAATTGGTACAGGCTAACAGCGAAGTGAATGTTTTGAAATCTTCTTTAGAAAATGTAGAACAAAACCTTTCGTTATACAGTGCTAGTAACGAAAAATCAGTATTCCAGATAAAGGCTCCGGTAACAGGATATATCGTTTCTAAAAATGTGAGTCCGGGTATGCAGATTGCTGCAAACGATGCTCCACTTTTTACTATATCAAACCTGTCTAAAGTATGGGTTATGGTTAATGTATATCCTGCCAATCTTAAAGATATACATGAAGGGATGGATGTAACCATCACTACGCCTGCCTACCCTAACCAAACCTTTACCGGAAAAATAACCGTGATTTCACAGGTTTTTGATGCCGAGGAACATGTACTAAAGGCGAGAATTGTAATGGATAATAAAGATTTAAAACTTAAACCGGGACTTACTGCCGATATACTTATAAATAAAAAAGACAGCGATACCAAAATGGCTGCTGTTAATGCCAAAGCCCTGATTTTTGACAACAATCAAAACTACATTATGGTATATAAAGATGATTGCCATATAGAAAGAAGGCAAATAAGCCCTACGGTAAAAAACAGGGACTTTCTATACTTTGAAAGCGGACTTAATGAGGGAGAAAAAGTTATTGTTAAAAACCACCTTCTTATTTATGAACAGCTAAAAGCAACTAACTAATACAAGGCTAATACCAAATTACACATGCAAAAATTAGTTCAGAAAATAGTGGCTTTTTCCCTTAAAAACTCTGTTATCGTATTTTTTATGACAGCAGTGCTTTTAGGTGCCGGGATTATAAGCTATATACATACCCCTATCGAAGCATTCCCCGATGTAACCAATACAAGGGCCCGTATCATTACACAATGGCCGGGACGTAGTGCTG
The DNA here is from genome assembly GCF_009741375.1 of Flavobacterium rakeshii. Lineage (GTDB taxonomy): Bacteria > Bacteroidota > Bacteroidia > Flavobacteriales > Flavobacteriaceae > Flavobacterium > Flavobacterium rakeshii. Next base: position 25,750 of record NZ_WOWP01000017.1, on the reverse strand, counting down.
AGGAAGTTGAAAAATTTATTACACTGCCTATTACAAAGGCAATGAATACCGTACCTAAAAAAGCCGAAGTACGCTCCATATCTCTTTTTGGGCTTTCGGTAGTAACCGTATTATTTAATGAAGATGTTGATGATTTTTATGCACAGCAATATGCTTCAAACAGATTGAATAATATCGATTTACCCCAAGGCAGTGAGGCAGAGATTGATCCGCCTTCCGGGGCAACCGGAGAAATTTTTAGGTATGTAATTAAAAGTGATCTGCCTATTAAAGAGGTAACTGCGTTACAGGATTGGGTTATTGAACGCGAACTGGTTTCGGTGCCCGGTGTGGCAAACGTAGTAAGCTTTGGTGGTGAGGAAAAAACCTTCGAAATCAAAATAAACCCTACCGAACTTAATAATTATGACCTTTCGGCACTAGATGTGTTTGAAGCTGTTTCAAACAGTAATATCAATGTAGGCGGAGATGTTATACAGCGTGGAGACCAAGCCTATGTGGTGCGTGGTGTAGGACTTATAGATAAGGTTGAAGATATTGGAAACATCCTTATTAAAACCGTTGGTAATACACCAGTACTGGTAAAACACGTGGCCGATGTTTCTATTTCGGCAAAACCAAGATTAGGACAGGCAGGACTTGATGAAAACCCCGATGTGGTTGAAGGCATAGTTATTATGCTTAGAGGCGAAAACCCTGCCGATGTAATTGAAAGTTTAAGAGATCGTATAGACGAACTTAATACCAGGGTACTACCCTCTAACGTACAAATAGTACCATTTATAGACCGTACAGAACTGGTTAGCCATACCGTACATACAGTTAGCAAGAATCTTATAGAGGGCGTATTATTAGTTTCACTTATAGTTTTTATTTTCCTGTATAACTGGCGTACAACAGTAATTGTAGCTTCGGTAATACCGTTATCATTTCTCTTCGCTATTATAATGTTGCGTATACAGGGGCTACCGGCTAACCTTATTTCCATGGGCGCCTTAGACTTTGGTCTTTTGCTCGAAGGTACTTTGGTTATTGTGGAACAGGTGTTTGTTACCCTAGAGAAAAAAGCTCATAAAGTTGGCATGGATCGTTTTAATAAAATGTCTAAAATGGGACTTATTAAAAAGAGCGTTGGTAGCGTTGCCACATACATATTTTTTGCACTTATTATTCTTATTGTTGCCCTTATGCCTATTTTCTCTTTCCAGAAGGTGGAAGGGAAAATGTTCTCCCCGCTGGCATTTACACTGGGTTATGCACTCGTAGGTTCGCTTATATTAAGCCTTACCTATGTACCCGCCATGTGTAAAGTGCTACTCACAAAAAACATAGTGGAAAAGGAGAACAAAATATCGCGCTTTTTTAGGGAAAAACTGTTTGGTTTATTTCAGTTGAGCAGCAGGTACCGTAAAGTGACCATTTACAGTTTCATTGCACTTTCTGCTGTTTGCTTTGTACGCTTTATGTTTTACGGTTCTGAGTTTATCCCTAAACTTAACGAAGGTGCGATTTACATAAGGGCAACTTTACCTAATAGCATTAACCTGGAAGAATCGGTTAGGTTAACGGGAGAAATGAAAAAAAGACTGGCAAAATTTGAGGAAGTAAAGTTTATACTCTCCCAAACGGGAAGACCTAATGATGGTACCGACCCTACCGGTTTCTTTAATATTGAATTCCACATGGAGCTTAAACCCGAAGGCGAATGGAACAGAAAAGTAACTAAAAACGAACTTATTGCCGAAATTAAGGAAGAGCTCGAAGTGTACCCCGGTATCAATTTTGGTTTTAGTCAGCCTATTCAGGATAATGTAGAAGAGTATGTGGCGGGGGTTAAAAGTCCGCTTGTAATAAAAATATTTGGGGACGACCTTTTTGAACTGGAAAAAATGGCCGAAGAGGTAGCCGGCTCCATTAAAGATGTAAGAGGTATAGAAGATATTAATGTTTACAAAAATATTGGGCTGCCGGAACTCCGCATCCAACTCCATGATGAGAAGATGGCACGTTATGCCATCACGACCGCCGATGCACAGGCAGTAATAGCTATGGCTATTGGCGGTCAGGCAGCCTCTACTTTTTATGATGATGAAAAGATGTTTGATATCAGAATCCGTTTTCAAAAGGAATACAGGGATACCAAAGAAAAAATAGAAAACATACTTATTCCTGCCACCGATGGTAAGCGCGTACCCTTAAAAGAAATTGCTACCATTGATTACAAAACCGGACCTACCTTTATTTATCGCGAAGGTAACAGCAGGTACATAGCAATAGGTTTTAATATTGAAGGCAGGGATTTAGGCAGTACAATTACCGAAGCACAAAAGAAAGTTGCAGAAGAGGTAAAACTGCCTAAGGAAAATACAATTAAGTGGGCCGGTGAATTTGAAAGTAAGGAAAGAGCCTCTAAGCAATTAGCGGTAATTGTACCAATAGTGTTACTGTTTATTTTGTTTTTACTGTATTTCAACTTTGGCAATCTTAAGGATACTCTTATTGCCACAAGTACAATACCGTTTGCATTTATTGGAGGCTTCCTTTCCTTATGGATTACCGGTACTGTGTTTGGAATTTCGGCAGGTATTGGCTTTATAATACTCTTTGGTGTAAATACCATAAACAGTATTATACTTATAGCTGTGATGAAAGAAAACATGAGGAAAAAAATGCATCTTAATGATGCGGTTAGTGAAGGGGTTTACGACAGGATTAGACCTATTGTAATGATTGCACTAATGGGATCGCTGGGGCTACTGCCCGCAGCCATGTCTACAGGAATGGGATCAGAAATACAAAAGCCGTTAGCTATTATGATTGTAGGCGGACTACTGTTTTGTATGATACTTTCCCTTACCGTACTCCCACAGGTATTTTATTTAAGTTATAAGAAAAAGCCATTGTAGTTAGGTTAATTTGTTTTTTTAAGAACCGGGGCTGTCTCAAAAGGACAGTCCCTTTTATTTTTAATTAATACAACTAATCAGGTAAGACCCAGAAATCCGGACGATGATGCTCCAAAAAGTAAAGCACCGTCTTCTGCATTTAATGTTATAAATATAGGAGTGTCTCCATAATAACCTTCATAATAATACGCTACTGTATGGATTGCTATTTCCTTCCCTTTCATAGTTCCATAAGGTATCCTTGTTTTTTCTGTATTCACTTTTTCTGATATCCGAATATAGTCTATTTTATTTCTATCAAGATAATCTTTTACTATTTCTATTGCTTTTTCTGGTGATATCATTATTTCAAATCTGTTATTTAGTGTGGTTTATTATTGTATTATTTAAATTAAGTACAACAAAGTTATACAACTTTGTAGAGTATCGTTAGAAAACTACATGCTCTCATAGCGGGTTTCTAAAAAAGTAATAAATAGACATTCAAAATTAATTCAAAATCTATTTGTTTAAATTGCAGTATGAAAATCCTGATTATAGAAGACGAGCCTGCAATTGCTAACAGTATTATTGAATACATGACTCCTAATGCTATTATATGCGAGTCGGCAGCAACAGCAAAAGAAGCAATGGAAAAGATTGAGTTATACAACTACGACTGTATACTACTGGATCTAATGTTGCCCGATGGCGATGGCTTTGAGATACTTCGTGAATTAAGGATGCTTCAAAAAACAGATGGTGTGATAATTATTTCTGCCAAAGAAACACTTGATACCCGTATTGAAGGTTTACAACTTGGCGCTGATGATTACTTAACCAAACCTTTTCACTTATCAGAATTACTGGTAAGAATACAGGCTCTTATACGCCGCAAGAACTTTAGTGGTAACAACATTATCTCTTTCCACGAAATATCAGTAGATATTTTATCTAAGTCGGTATCTGTAAATAATACTAAATTAGACGTGACCAAAAAAGAAATAGACTTATTGCTGTTTCTAATAGGAAATCAGGGGAAAGTACTCTCTAAAGGTGCAATTGCCGAACACCTTTCGGGTGATATGGCAGATATGCTGGATAATCACGATTTTGTTTATGCTCATATCAAAAATCTTAAAAAGAAACTGGCAAAAGCAGGCAGTGCAGATTATATAAAAACCGTATACGGACTAGGCTATAAATGGAGCGATGAATAAAAAACTACTCAACATAACAACCCGCAGTTTTCTGCGCTATTCGGTAATCATATTAATAATATGTGCTCCGTTATTCTACTTTATGAGCCATTGGCTGTATGTATATGAAACCGACGAAATACTTTCCTTTCATAAAAAAGCCTTTGTAGAAAATGAACTTCATAATGGGAACTTCTCTGAAAAGGATATTGAAGTATGGAACAAATACAATCGTGATGTTGAAATTGTCCCTGATACCGGAGTACAAAAAGATTCTATTTTCGGCACCATATACTTCGACCCTTTTGCTAATGAGTCAGAACCTTTCAGGGAACTTTGGGCTCCTATAGAAATAAATGGCAAACGTTATACCTATATTGAGAAAAACAACCTTGTTGAAATGGAAGACATGGTATATACCGTAGCTTTTATGTTCCTGCTAATTATTTTAATTTTAATGCTTGGAATTATATTCCTTTCAAACAGGCTGGCTAAAAACCTATGGGGTCCGTTTTATGATACCCTTTCACAAATACGCAGTTTTGAAATTGATAAGGACACAAAGCCTCATTTCCAAAATACGGGTATTGAAGAATTCAACCAGTTAAATACAAGCCTTGACCGCCTTATAGAAAAGAATACTGCCATTTATAAAAACCAAAGGGAATTTGTGGAAAATGCTGCCCACGAACTACAAACACCTTTAGCGCTTTTCCAAACCAAACTGGACAACTTATCTCAGGCTGAAAACCTTACCAAAGATCAGTTTGAAATATTGGAGTCACTAAATAACGATGTGTCCAGACTGAACCGACTTAACAAAAACCTGTTACTGTTATCAAAAATTGATAATGAAGCTTACTTTGAAAAAGAATCGGTTTCTGTAAATAATTATATCAATAAACACCTTGACTTTTTCATTGAGCAGGCAAACTCAAAACATATTACCGTAAATACTCAGCTCTCTCATGAGCTTACCTTAACAGCAAACCCAATACTTACTGAGGTATTGATTAATAATCTTTTCCTTAACGCCATAAGGCATAATGTAAAAAATGGCAGTATTACCATAACTACAGGCACAAACAGCCTTACTTTTAGTAATACAGGAAATGGTTCATCTCTGGATGAGGAAAAACTATTTAACCGATTCTCTAAATCAGACCCTTCCTCTCCCGGAAACGGACTGGGATTAGCTATTATTAAAAGGATTACCGAGGTAAATAACTGGCAAATTGAATACCAGTTTAATAATAACAGCCACAGTTTTGCCATAAAATTTTAAAATTCAGATTTCCTTCTAAATCACTGTATAGTTTTACCCAAAAATCAAACTATAATACCGTGAAAAAAGAAAACACATATCAGCCTTTAAAACATATTTTACTACTGGTAATTTCCTTAATAAGCATTACTGGTTTAGCACAGGATAAAAAAGTAACCCTATCAGGTACGGTTAGGGATACACAAGGTGCTGTTCCTTTTGTAAATGTTATAATCACTACACAAAAGGATAATAAGGTTATTGCTGGTACTCTTACTACAGAAACAGGAGCATATACCTTAAAAGATATTCCTTCGGGCAAATACAATATTGAGATAAGTGGTTTGGGCTATGCAAAATCTATTATCCCGGTATTTGTAGGTTCGTTAAGCGATTATCAGGATTTAGGAGAAACTACATTACAGGAAGAAAGTACTGCCCTTAATGAAGTTGTGATAAACAAACAACAGGATGCCGTATCAGACAAAATGGATAAAAAGGTATTCTCTGTTTCCGATAATATTACCCAAAGCGGTGGCTCTGTATTGCAGGCTATGCAAAACTTACCGGGAGTTACGGTTAATGACGGAAAGCTGGAACTTAGGGGTAACAACAAGGTAATGGTATTGATTGACGGAAAACAAACAGCCCTTACCGGATTTAATACTCAGTATGGTCTTGATAATATTCCGGCTTCGGCTATTGATAAGATAGAGATTATTGAGAATCCGTCGGCTAAATATGACGCTAACGGAAATGCGGGAATAATTAATATCGTTTACAAAAAGGAAAAAAGTAATGGATTAACAGGTAAGGCTGGTCTTGCAGGTGGCTATGGTGCATTATGGGAACGAAAGGCTAATCTGTCTGATATGAGTCCGCAATACAACTTCACTCCAAAAATAAATCCTTCCCTGTCACTAAATTACAGAAAGAATAAAGTTAACTTCTATGTACAGGGAGATTACCTGTATACCGAGGCTCTAAATAAAAATGAGTTTGTTACCCGTACCTACGACGATGGTACTATTATTAACCAACAGACAAAACGCAACAGGGATACCCGATTCACAACTTTTAAAAGCGGACTTGACTGGGAATACAATCCTAATAACACCCTGTCACTATCTGTAATGTATGGACGTGAAAAAATACTCGATCATGGTGAAGAACCCTTTTTTAACGGAGACTACAGTGAACGTTTACGTTTTTGGAAATTTCTTGAAGATGAGGTAAAAACCACGGTGATGGGTTCAGCCAGTTACCAGCATAGGTTCAGCCAGCCTGGACATGTATTAAATGCCGGACTGAATTATACCTTCCATAGGGAAGACGAAAAGTACAATTTTAATAACATTATGCCTGATTATACAGGAACCGATGCCTTCAAACTACTGTCAGACGAAAATGTGGTTGACCTGAATATCGATTATATAAAACCCTTAAAACAGGGACGCCTTGAAACCGGATTCAAATTCAGGAACAGGGTAATCCCTACAGACATGCAGTTTTATCCGGACACTAATTCTGTTATAGATGCTGATGCCGGTGGTAAAGCCGACTATGAGGAAACTATTCCTGCCGTATACGGTAACTATGTATATGAAAGTGATAAGATTGAGGCTGAAGCAGGTGTAAGAATGGAATATCTGGATTTGGAATATGAGGTAAACCCTAACCATCCTGTTTATAAAAGTGACGGTTACCATTATTTCCAGCCCTTCCCTTCCTTAAGGTTTGGTTATAAAATAAATGACAACCACAAGCTATCCCTTTTCTACAACCGAAGAGTTGACAGGCCTAATGAGGTTGATATTAGGATATTCCCTAAATATGATGATGCTGAAATTATTAAAGTAGGTAACCCGGGCTTACGTCCGCAGTACACCAATTCGGTAGAATTAGGCTATAAGGCCTATATTAATGGCGGATACTTTTTTGCATCATTATACAACAAGTTTATAGAAGGTACTATAACACGTATAGCTACTACAGTACCCGATAATACAATTATTTATAATGTGTTTGAAAACGCAGGTAAAAGCCGTGCTATGGGTACACAACTTATATTTTCTAAAAAAGTATCATCTTGGTATACCTTCAACATTAATGGTAACCTCTATCAAAATACTATAGATCCTTTTAGTGTAAATATAGTTTATCCTGTACCTACAACATACACAGGTACAAAACAACAAATTACATCGGGTAATGTAAAATGGAACAGTAACCTTAAGTTTAGTAATAACCTTAGTGCACAGGTAAATATGGTTTATCTGGCGCCTGATATTGTACCTCAGGGACGTACAGGTTCACGATTTTCGGTAGATGCAGGAGTTAAAAAAACAATCCAAAAAGGTAAAGGTGAAATTTACGCCAACGCAACAGATCTTTTCGGTACGCTTGTAATCAGGCAAAAAGTACAGGCAAACGGATTTAACTATACCAGCAATAACTATTATGAAACACAGGTAATACGTGTGGGGTACAACTACAAATTCTAACCACCTGAGTAAAAATTCTAATTTTCTTCAAAATTGGTCCCGAACATTGTATCAAAAAACACACAAACATGTTCAAGATATTTCGTAATACCGGACGATTTACGCTACTTGCTAATTTTGTACTTTGGTTTCTAACTGTTTCATTATTGCTTCGTTTTACCTTTTTTATATGGGAAAACAGCGAAGTATCGTGGAATACTGTTAACCTGTTACGTACTCTTATTACCGGATTATTTTTTGATATAGGTGCAGCGGCATTTATATGCCTGCTACCAGCCCTGTACTTTGTTTTAATTCCTAACAGATGGGTTGGCAGCTTTGTGGATAAGGTTATTATTTGGGTTTTTACCGCCCTTAATGTATTTATATTTACATTTTCCTTTTTTGCGGAAATTACCTTTTGGGAAGAATTCTCAAGGCGCTTTAACTTCATCGCGGTAGATTATCTTATCTATACACACGAAGTGGTGGCTAATATAAATGAGTCATATCCCCTTCCTTTTCTCATTAGCGGGATTGTTTTAATCACAGCCCTTATATTATTAATATTTTACAAAAGGAAAGCCTTTAATCTTACTTTTAAAAGTACAGCGACTACTAAACAGCGCATTGCTGTAATATCAACCGTAACAGCCACAGCACTTTTATTCGGCTTTTTTATAAACAATGCTTCGGCAGAATGGTCTGTAAACCGATATAATTCTGAAATTTCCAAAAACGGAGTGTATTCGTTTTTCGCTGCCTTTAGAAACAACCAAATGAAGTATAATGATTTTTACACTTCAATCGACCAGAAGAAAGCATTACAAATAGTAGAAAACAAACTTAAAAGCAGTAATTCAACATTTACAGATAAAAGCAATTCTATTCACCGTACTATTACAGATACACTTGATTCATCTGTCAAAAAAAATCTGGTATTTATAATGGTGGAAAGCCTTAGTGGCAGTTTTATGAAAGAGTTTGGTAACGACGAGAACCTTACGCCGTTTCTTGACAGCCTGGCACAAAAAAGTATATTTTTTGAAAACCTGTATGCTACAGGAACAAGAACCGTGAGGGGTATGGAAGCAGTAACGCTATGTATCCCACCAACACCTGGAAGAAGCATTGTTAAACGCCCTGAAAACTCAAACCTGTATACCATAAGAAACGTTTTTGGTGATAAGGGATATGACTGTAATTTCTTTTATGGCGGTGACGGATATTTTGATAACATGAACGCTTACTTTGGCGGAAACGGCTTCTCTATTTACGATCGTGGCAGAGGAAGCGTATTGAGTGACAAGATACAAACCGTTCGCCATAACATAACAGATGAGGAGGTTACTTTTGAAAATGCATGGGGAATTTGTGATGAGGATATTTTTAATAAAATGCTATCGGTTGCAGATGAGCAATACAAAAACAACAAACCGTTTTTCAATTACATAATGACAACCTCAAACCACAGGCCATATAGCTATCCTGAAGGAAAAGTTGATATCCCGTCGGGTACGGGAAGAGCGGGCGCGGTTAAATATACCGACTATGCTTTACGTGAGTTATTTAAAAAAGCTTCAACAAAGCCGTGGTTTAAAAATACTGTGTTTGTAATTGTGGCTGACCATTGTGCCAGTAGTGCAGGTAAAGATGCTATTGATGTGGCCAACTACCATATCCCTGCATTTATTGTAAATTTTGACGGACAGCCTAACAGAAAAATAGAACAACAATGTTCTCAAATAGACCTATTCCCTACCCTGTTCTCTCTTTTCCACTGGAGCTATGAGTCAGACTTCTTTGGTAAGGATGTGCTGTGTAATGATTTTGAGGAACGTTCGTTATTGGGTACCTACAGGAAGCTTGTACTTATGAAACAGGATAAGGTAATGATATTATCAGACCAAAAAGGGCAGGATTTCTATCAATGGCAAAAAGATAAGAATGAGTTAACACTAAAATCTATGGATAAGAGTTTTCTTGACGAAACGATTTCCTGGTATGAAACCGCTGATTATCTTTATAATAACAAATTATTACAGTAACCCATGAAATACCTGCATTTTATTGTTAACCCTATTTCGGGCAAAGGAAACCATGTAATAGACAAAGAGCTACTGGCTTCTATATTTCCGGAAAACGAATACAGGATTGAAATAAGCCATACCGAAGGTAAAGACCATGCTAAAACATTAGCGGTAAAGGCGGTAAAAAACGGTGCCGACTGTGTGATTGCCTGCGGAGGTGACGGAACGGTTAACGAAGTGGCTTCTGCCCTTATCGGTAGTCAGGTGCCTTTGGGTATAGTCCCGGTAGGTTCGGGTAACGGACTGGCCTCTAATTTAGGAATTAAGGGAAGTCTGCAGGAAGTAATTACTACCATCAAAAAACAAAACATTACCGTTATAGACAGTGGTTGTGTTAATGATAATTATTTCTTTAGTAATACAGGACTGGGTATTGATGCCGAAGTCATAAAAAAATACGAGCAAAAAGGAAAAAGAAAACTATGGGCATACATAGTCGCTTCACTGGAAGCAAGTTTATCCTTTAAACATTACAATACAACTATTAAGTTTGGAGATAAGGAACTGGATATTAATCCGTTTTTACTGTTTATATCAAACAGTAACCAAATGGGGTATGATATGAGCCTAACACCACAGGCAAAGCTTAATGACGGATACCTTAACCTGGTAACGGCTCCTAAAATGTCTTTCCTTCAAAAAATGAAAATGGGTTTCCTTGTTCTTAACCGTAACTTTTTAAAGTTTAAAGCGGCTCAGCATAATCTGGCACAATCAGTAACCATATATCAGCCGGAAAGGATTTATACTGATATACAAATTGACGGAGAGTACCATAGTCTAAAAACCAATTATATACATATTGAAATAATTCCTGCATCCCTAAAAGTAATTTGCTAAACTATTTTATCATGAAAAATATAATTCGTTTACTTTGTATATTATTTCTTTTCAATGTTTCATGTACCAAGAAAACACAATGCCATTCGTTCATTACATACCCTAAACTCACCAAAAACTTTACTATGGGAGTATGGCATTTTGAAATAATAGACAGCAAACTTCATGACGACTATACCAATTATACCTTTCATTTCAATAAAGACTTATCGTTCACAGTAGATGATAATGAAAAAAGCTATAAAGGGAAATGGAATGTAATTAGTGATAACGGTACAGACGACTCCCCGGCTACTGATATAGATCTTGATTTACTGTTTACAGCCTATGCTCCGCATAAACTGGAACAACTGGGACATAATTACCATATTTTAAACCGTACCAAAGAAAAGATTGAACTTATAAATGAAGACACAGACCACCCGGAAAGGCTCATACTTTTCAGGGTTTAGATTAGGCTTTATTTTTTTAATCAGTAAATGAAGTATTACTTTACAAATCCCCGCTATATGCCATTATTTACAGAGTTTGAATAACTGTAAAATAATTTTGTATGTAGTACTGTAATGCATAATAAACATTAAAATTAAAAGAAAATAGACCTTTACTGCTTCTCATTTTATTACTCTAGTAAAATCTGTATCTGTATAATTAAGATTTTAAGTACTTAAAATAATTTTAGGAGGTATGATTTCATCTTGAATAATAAGTTTTCACCTATATTTTTTCTTGATTACAGCATTTCACCACAAATATTAAAAATCTAAATACCAAACAGTTACCAAAACGAAACCGTTATAGTATTCTTGATTTTCAATTTACCTTTTTTAAATTTTTAGGCAAACGCATAGTTTAGTTAAACACTTAATTAGCAGAAACTTAAAAATTTAAAATATGAATAACCAACTACCTATTACTTCTTTGAAAAGAAAAAGAAATTACTTTATGATTATTATCTTTTTCTTACTCTTACACTCCGGTTTATATGCACAACGCGGATATTATGATGCTCCTTATAAAAGATATGAAGCCAACCTGGGGCAATTATCTAACGGTGCTTCAGTAACCTCAAAATCATATGCCCAATCTGACCTGCAATCGGAGGCATCAAATCAGCAATGTGTAAATATGTCGGCTTCAAATGCTACCGTACAATGGAATTTAACCGAGGCCGCCGACGGACTTGTAATAAGATATAGTGTGCCCGATGGACAATCGGCTACACTGGGTGTTTATAACGGAAACACAAAGGTTACAACGCTAACCCTTACCTCTACATGGTCGTGGGAATACCTGTGGAGTAACGGGAATCCTAATAATAACGGAATAACAAACCAAAATCCGCGAATGCGTTTTGATGAAGTGCGCTATAAGTTCCCAAACAAAATACCTGTAGGAGGTACTTTAAAACTGGTAAGGGAGTCAGGAAATATCCATTTGGATTTTGCTGAGATGGAACCTGTTCCGGCTATCGTTGCTGCTCCTGCCGGTGCTGTTACTTATACCGGAAACGGAAGTAACCTTCAGTCATTTATTGACCAAAACGGAGGGAGTAAAATATATATTCCAAGCGGCGTTTATAACGTAAGTACTGAATTGTATTTTGGAGTATCAAACACTTCTTTAATTGGTGCCGGTATGTGGTATACCCAAATTAATTTTACCACTACCAGCAGTGGTAATGGCGGATTAAGAGCTAATGCAACGAATATTTCATTTGCGGATCTTTACCTTACTACAAATTCAACTTCCAGAAGTAATTCTTACAAAGCTATTAATGGTGTGTTTACCTCTGGTTCAACCGTAAAAAATATATGGGCAGAACATTTTGAATGTGGTGCCTGGATTGCACAGTACAATGTAGGAGGCCCTGCAATTGCCGATGGCTTTACACTATCACACTGTCGCTTTAGAAATAATTATGCCGATGGAATTAACCTATGTAAAGGGACTGCAAATTCAGTAGTAGAACATTGTAGTTTTAGAAATAATGGAGATGATGACCAGGCAATGTGGTCTGCTAACGGACAGGAATGTATCAATAATACGTTTAGATACAATACTTCCGAAAACTGTTGGCGTGCAAGCGGTGTTGCTATTTATGGCGGTAAAGACAACAAGGCTTATAACTTGATTATTAAAGACAACCTTGAAGCAGGTATTCGTGTAAGCAATAATTTTGACGGAGCTCCTTTTAATAATAACGGAACTCATGAAATACATGATATTACTATAACAACATGCGGCACATTTAACGATACCTATAATAACCCGGTAGCTGCAATAGATATTTTTAGTGCCAGTAATGCAGGGACTCAGGTTAAAAATGTTAGCATGTATAATATTGATATTTTAGATTCCAGAAACGATGCTATTTCAATTAGTAAACGATCTGGCGACGGTATTTACAATCTTAACTTTAATAATATAACGGTTAACGGTACAGGTAAAGAGTTCCCAAACAACAATGCTCTTAACAGAGATTGGGGAAGAGGTTATTGTGTGCTTATTGCCAGCGCTCCAAACGGTAATGCTACCTATTGTAACATGGATTACTCTAACAGGGGTGGTAATGCTACTACTGATGAAAACACCAGTGGAGGCGGTTCATTCTCATGGACACAAAGCACGAACTGTTCGGGCGGACAAAATGTTGCCGTTACGGGTGTAACCCTATCTCCTGCTACAGCTACTTTAAGCGTTGGAGGGACTTTACAGTTAACTGCTACTGTTGCTCCTTCAAACGCTACCAATAAATCTGTCACATATGCTTCGAATAATACCGCAGTAGCAACAGTTAATACGAGCGGACTAGTAACAGCAGTTTCGGGCGGAACAGCAACTATTACGGTAACCACTACAGACGGTAACAAAACGGCAACATCAAATATTACGGTTAATACAACATCTGGTGGTGGTAACTACTACACTATTAAAAATAAATGGACCAATAATTACCTGTATGATGCCGGAGCAAATGTAGGATATGGCCCTAGTATTGCCAATAATAACTACAAATGGGAAAAAATAGCTGTTGACGGTACTTATTATATACTGCAAAATGTTGGCACCGGAGATATAATACATATTGAAAATTTAACCGGAACGGTACAATGCTCAGCAGGTTTAGACTCATGGTGGAGTGCACAATGGTCTAGCGAATATGTTGACGGAACATGGGTAAGAATTAAAAACAGATGGCAAACCAGTAGTATGATACATATTGAAAACCTAACCGGTTATGCGCAATACTTAGGAGGACAAAACAACTGGGAAAGTGCACAATGGTTATTTGAAGCAGCTCCCCAGTCCAGAAACAGCACTGTTGAAGAGTTAACAGCAGAAAACAATGCACTGATTACTATTTATCCAAACCCGTCAACTAATAATGAGTTTAATGTTACCATGCCAAAATTACAACCGGGCGATGTTGCAACCATAACAGTGACCGATATAAATGGCAGGCAGGTATTAGTAAGTAAACAAAAAGAGTCGGGTAGAATAACTCATAACTTAGCAACCGGGGTTTATGTTGTTAGTATAAATTCGGGAGCTTTCAATGTTTCCAAAAAACTGATTGTTAAATAAACTGGTAAAAAAGAAATTATCTATTAACTCCAATTGTGCTGTTAACAGCACAATTGGAGCTTTATATTTTAAGGTATATCAATGTACCTTTCTTTTTACTTTGCACTTAAATCATCAAATTTAAAGATAAGTGTTTATTCCCGTTTAAGCTTTTTATCAAATTCATAACTATAAATATTGGTATTATTCTGCCATAGAACCAATAATAATACCTGTAACTTTTGATTCTTTCAGCATAAAGAAAACCCCTTCATATATATTCCCTATTACAACAATCTCTTTGTTAGAATCTTCTTTACTGATATTACCTTTATATTGATTATAAACTTCCTCTTCTGAAGAACCAATCCTTATTCCGTGTGATGTAGTCATATTACAGGGATATGTAAGTTTTATCTCGGCTACAATTTTTGCACTTTCCTGAGCATCAACCCTCATTACCAAACTTATTCCCTTCTCTTCATAATCCCAACTTTGATAATACTCCCCGTCTACCTGCGAATATTCCTGTTTACCCATTATAAATCCATCCCCTAATTCATTAAGTATCTTTTTTTCACTTAACCCTAGTTTTAACCAGCCGGATAATGTTTCTCCTTCTAACTGATTTAGATTATTTACAGGTCTATCATTATTTATAACTACATCACTACCCTTTGATATTTTGTTATCATTATCAGTAACAAACTCTTTATTTATAATCAACTCCTCATTTTCTTTTTGCACCTCTTTACAGGAAAAAAAAGAAAAGATCAAAAAAAGAATAACTCTGATTTTCATAAGTGGAAATTTATATCTCTAATAATTGGTAATCAAAACAACAATAGCCATTCAGTACGTGACTGTATATAAGTTTTAAAATTGTCAATCTCATTAGCTGTCCAGTGGTGTTTTATGTGTTTAATAATTTCCTGTTTAAAGTGTGTATCATCACTATAATCCAAAACACACAGAACCGGAATCCATGACATCCTGATAAAATTAAAAAACGGAATAACCCTATTTTGAGCATCAATAGCCTCTTCAAGTAATATGTTTTTAAAAAACGGTAATCTTGAAGCAAATATGGGATAATAATTCACTTTACCGTAAACAGGATTTTTTTCTCTGAATTTTTCCTCTAAAACAATATCTGTAAAATCGTTAAGGTCTTGGTTTATCAAGAAAATTTTATTCATTAATACCTAATTCTTTTATAAAGCTAATATAGAAACACACATAAAATTGCTATTGTTCAAGATCATAAAACCTTGTTGAGTTTATTCCAAAAAGTAAAGCACCGTCTTCAGCATTTACTGTTATAAACCCATGATCATCTCCATAATAACCTTCATAATCATAGCATACCGTATGCACGGTGAGTACCTTGCCTTCCATAACACCATAAGGTATTTCTGTTTTTTGGGTTAATACTCTTACTGACATACGTAGGTAATCTATTTTATTTTTATCCAGATAGTTTTTCACTATTAATATTGCATCTTTAGACTTTATCATTACGTCTTTATAATTAAGTTAGTAAACGTTATTTTTTATAAAATATTTACTATTTGCGTCTTTATCTATTTCATAATAATATCACTCATTACTTTTGATGTTATGTCTCTGATTTGTTCTTCGGTGTGGTTCATTTTTTTATTTTAAAATTGCTATTCATCAAATTCAAAAAACCTTGTTGAGTTTATTCCATAAAGTAAAGTACCGTCTTCGGCATTTACTGTTATAAATACAGCAGAAGTTACATAAAGATAGTTATCCTCATAACATACCGTATGGACTGTTAATTCCTTACCTTTCATAGCTCCATGAGGTATTATTTCTGTTGCGGTTTGTACTCTCTCTAACACTGTAACGTCTGTAATTTTATTCCTGTCAAGATATTCCTTTACAATTTCTACTGCTTTTTCCGGCTCTATCATTATTTTTTTATTTGGTGTGGTTAATGTTATTTTTTATAAATACTATCTTTTTTCTATTATAACAAAATCTTTAACTGTACCGTTAATAAACTCACTAAACAGACAGTTTAGTAGCTTAAACTCTATTTTATGAGCTATTTCGGCTCTGTAAACACCCAAAAAGGACGCTCCAAATCAATATTATTATCATTGAGTATTCTAAACAGAGAATTCCTGTAATCACCAGCCAATTCCTCTAATAGGTACCCCTCCTATCTCCTTGTTTTCTTTAAGTTTTCTTAAAAATTTTATTTCCATAGCATTTCGAATTTAAAACTAAAATTACAGATTCATGTTATTATAAACAATGTTATAATTTCCCTTTTCTTTTTAGCTTCATTTTTTTTAAAGCACTGTCTTCCTCCGCTTTTTTTTCAGGACTAAGTGACTCATAACTCAGTTTTTCCACCTGCTCCCTCAATAAATTTAATCGCTTTAAAGCTGCTCTGTTAGCATTAATATATGCCTCAAGCACATCTTCACTTGGAAAACCGCCGGTTAAATCCCTTCCATAATTTTTCTCTGCAATCGCATCAAGCTCTTTTTTGAGATTATTATACTCAATTGTCTTTTTTTGTAAAGCAGTCATCTTATTTCCTCATATTATTTTTGGTAACTATATACAATATTGCACTAAGTTTTTAAATTAAAAATCCCTCCTGTTAAAGAGGGATTACTTTTTTACTTATCTTTAATTTGCTTTCTGTTGCCCAACACTTGATAAATGAAGAAGGTCAAGTGGTGAACCTGAATCACCTTTTATTATTAACGCCTTAATGTAATAGAAAATGGCAGCAACAGGAAACAAACAAAAGAAGTTCACAAGAGTTTACCGCAGAGGTTTATCCAATGACAGGGAATACTACTTGAGAAGTATGCCTACAAAACGAAAGTGTAAGTAGGAGAGTTATTAAGGGGATATAGGACGTGTGTCCCCTTTCTTATTTATCGGGTTTAGCTTTCATAAACTGAACCATTGTTTTATCAAAATCTGTCATGTCTTCTATATCTTCTGCCCGAATTGTATTTACAAATACTCCACCTATCGGAAGACTTTTTATTTTATCGGGCGGAAATTTCTTTTCGGGGAATAAGTCTTTTATTTCAAGTACATCAAAATAAAGCTCGTTCTCATGTACTGCATATCTCACGTTGAGTTTTATTAATTGTGATGATTTTAATTTCATGCTATTAAGTCTTTGTACTTTAATCTTACTGTTGAATGTAAAAATAAGTAATTAAAGCGTTCGTTGTTTGTCATACCTCTTAAATTGAAGCGGTAAACATGCTCGTCACAGTATCTGAATAAATGTTTTCTGCTCCACCAATTGTAAATCCCGTTATAACTGCGCTTCATAATTCCCCAAAAACTTTCCATTGAATTTGAATGTATTTCTGGGTTGTCATAGTCTACGTATTGCTTTTTGCCGTGGTCTACTACATGGTGGTCAAAATAGTTATCTAATCCTTTATACCCGTGCCATTCATCAGAAATCAGAGTGGCGTGTTTTTCTACAGCTTCTTTTAAGAATGGCTGTATAACTTCTCTTTTAGTATTTACAGTTACTCTAAGTTTTACTTTGCTGTTTGTTATCTGTACTTTCTTGCCGTTTATTATTTCTGTTTCACCTCTTTGTAATACTCCTGTCACTGCTGTTTTATCTTTCCAGCTTCTACCTTGTGATGCCTGTACTTTTTTGTCCTTATGTCGGTTTTTATTTTTACCGCCGAAAAACGTTTCGTCCGTTTCACATATAGAATTGTCAGAAAACTTTTCATCGGTGGTATTCTCTATATTAAAAGCTGCTCTTATTCGATGTGCTAAAAACCAAGCTGACTTTTGTGTTATACCTAACTGCTGTGCTAAGTTTACAGAGGACAGCCCTTTCTTTGAAGTAGTCAATAACCAAACGGCTATAAACCACTTTTGTAAAGGTATTTTTGTACCCTCCATGAAAGTACCAGTCAAAATATTAAACCTCTTGTTAAGCACACTGTCTTTATAATAGTTATTAGCACATTTATAAACCTTATGTTCTGCATTATAAGGACTAACAGGAGTGCCCGACCACATAAGATTTTCTAAGTAATCTATACAATGCTGTTCTGTTGGGAAAGCCTGTAATAAGTCGAGAATTGATTTAATGTTGGTGTTAAACATGACATTTAAACGGTTATGAATTACACTTTAAATATAAGAATAATATTTCATATTAGTGCAACTATCTTCTAATTATTTAGCTGTAAAAAACTCAAATTTAGTTTGTTATCCTGATTTTTACAAAACCGTAAATTTATATGTTATAATTCCTTAAATTGCATGCATAAAATATCGAAAAAATAAGCGTTAGCTTTCATTCTGTCAATTAGGAAATCTGGTAAATTTCAAAAACACGACTCGGAATGAATAGGTTAAACGCTCACGCTATGGCGTGGGTGTGCCTGTTCTATGTCGTAGGGTTTACCAGAGCCTCTAATGGTAGAATATGGTTACAACCCACGCTTTATATTTTGTATAATTTTCACTTTTGGGTTTGAGTGAACTAAATCACCTTACCATATGGAAGTTTTAGGTTATATCTTTCTGATAATTATTATTGTTGTTGTCATTAACAATCTAAGTTCAAATAGGCAACCTATCATAAGCAATACTTCTTATGATAATACTCCAATTTCATTTAAGAAAACTTTTCCTGAAGGAAAATATAGACTATTGCTAAAATATTTTATGAGTATTGATGTTAACCCTTTATTTTCAAAAGATTTAAAAGAGGTTTCAGTTTCTTATATAAAACCTAATTGGTCTGTAAAATACACATTAGAAGAGATAGAATCTTACTTATACATTGACTGGGAGTTGTCGGCAAATTCAAGTGTTATTGAAAACAAGACATGGCAATTTAATAGTTATGATGATCAAACATATATTTATAAGACTGTAATGAAAGAAGCTGGTGACATCTCTTTGAAAAGATTAACTCAGGTTGGTATGTTAAATAACTACAGTAATACTGATATTTATGAAACACATTCTAAAATTGAGTTTGAGTATCTATTAAAAAAAGTACTAACCGAAATTTTAAATGAAGCTACTGTTATGATTTCTCAAAAGAAAAATATAAATGAACTAAATGAACTGACAATTTATTTGAATAAGAAATTAGTCACTAACGTAGCAAAAGTGTTTGACTTAACCACTATTACACCTTCTCTTTCCATTAGTGGTATTATAGCAGATATGGACAAGGAGATACAAGGTAAAATTAGCTTAAGGGTGGATAAAATATTAAGGGGTGTATGAAACTCCTAATTCTTTTCATATTGCTTTCTCTTTCATGCTTCGCTCAAGCTAACACTTTCACAGTTGACTGCACTACTTATTATATCAACCGTTGTTATTCTCATGGCGGAAATATGGTAAAAAGAAGCTATAAGAATAAAAAGGAATTTCTTAAATTACACAATCTAACCCACACCCCAAAAGGGTATGAGATAGACCATATAATCCCCTTATCACAAGGCGGCACAGACTGTCCTGATAATATGCAATTATTGACTATAGAACAGCACCGCCGTAAAACATCAAAAGAACGTAAATCAACTAAAACCAATTAATATTATGTCAATTTATTCCACAGACCCAGAAAAAAGATTATTTCTTTACCAAAATCATTTTCGTAACGATGGTAAAGAATATAAAGAACAATTTTATTACCAAATTAAAAACGTAGAATATAACGATAGACAGGGGATTGAAAAAGTAGAAGCTGTCGGTTTTATAAACTTAGAAAATTACCTAAAAGGTAATAAAGAGTATAGCGAAATACAAATTGTTTTTACAAAACCCTTAGACAATCAAGTAGAGTTAGCGGTAGCTACTTATGAGCAAACAAAATCTATGGGTGGTGGGAAGTAATAATAGCTACTTTGCACACAAAATATTTAGGTTTGATAACCTCGTCTTGAAACTTTTCTTTGTGTAATTCTTTTACTTTCTCATAAAACAAATCCCATTCGATATGAGAAGCTGTATTCAGGTAAGAATATAAATCTGTTTCCATAATTTCTATAAATTAAAAAAGTCCCCGATTAGAGGGACTTTGTTGTTATTAAATTGTTTATATTTACGAGACTGGTATGCCTCGACTTCGATATTTAGCCTCTTAATTGGGGCTTTTTTATTTATTGTAAAAAGTGTAATTTGCAATTATCTAATAATTATACCTTATGGACTTTATACAACAACATTCTGACGATGGTAAAATCAAAATAAGAGTTAGTACTATAACAGCTTATAGATTAAGTAATGATGGTGTAAATGCTGAAGTGTTACTATCAGACGGTAATTGGATTAGAACTGCAACTTCTTTATCTAAGTTAGAAGCTATGTTAATGTAGCTTTTGATTTTAATCTGTTGGTGGCTTCTTTTAAAACAGCCTCGGCGAATTCTAATTTATCGCCTTTAAATAATTCTACAATAGAATTTATTTTTTTATCATATTCTGTCTGCTTTTCCATAATATTTACTTTTAGTGCAATATTGTATATAGTTACCTTATTTTTTTATAACTTCATGAATCGTCTGGTCTTCATCAGGAAAATTATACATCACTCTAATTTCCCCGTCATCGGTTTTATTAAAGTCAATTATACAGTAAATATCCATGATATCAATATCACTGCAACCGCCTTTTTTATAATTCTGTTTTACCCGGCTTATCACTGCATATTTGTTCAATATCTTCAAAACTATCTATATAAACTACAGCAGTTAGGACTAGTATAACAAATAAGGCTATGTATTTAGTATATTTTCTTTTTTTCATTATCAACTTAAAAGATTTTATATCAGGCTTTATTACTCGGTTTGTATCATAAGGAAAGCTGATTTTCAGTTTTCTAAAAATGCCAAAAGAAAACAAACTTTATTTAGAAGCAATTTAATCTATTTGTAAAAATATTCTTCAAAAATTACCGTTCATCCGAAAAATTAAACCGTTCATCGACAGAAAACCATCCTTCAAATAAAATCGTAAGTAAAATATCTATATAATAAATAACTTTAATTAAATATTGAATATACACCCCAAAATATTGATCAATATGAAAGATCAGGTGCTATTAAACGCTATTATAGAAAATGCTATTGACGGCATTATTACCATAAATCAACATGGGGTAATAGAATTGATAAATCCATCCGCCTGCAAACTCTTTTTATATACCCCCGAAGAAATTATAGGTCAAAACATATCAGTATTAATCCCTTCAACACTAAAAGAGAAATACAGTTCCTGGATACGTTCTTTCAGCCGATCATCACGCACCAACAGGGTAAGAAGTGCCAATAAAGAATTAATAGGTTATAAAAAAGACGGTAGTGTGTTTCCTTTTAGACTGGGGATAAGCGAAATTAAACTTGGTGATAAAAGAATATTTACCGGTTTTGTACACGACCTGAGTTACCAAAAAGAAGCCGAAAACAAACTCCTGTTATATACCCAACATCTTGAAGAACTGGTTAAAGCAAGAACCATTTCGTTAGATGAAACAATAGATGCCCTTATTGATGCAAAAGAAGAAATAAGTACCGCACTGGAAAAGGAAAAAAAAGCAGGACAGCTTAAAAGCAGGTTACTCTCAATGGCTTCACACGAGTTTCGTACCCCTTTAAGCACCATACAGTTATCAACATCGCTAATACAACGCTATGCCGAAAACCTGGAGGAAAGTAAAATTGAAAATCACGTCTATAAAATAAAAAGTGCCATATCTAACCTTAAAACTATTCTTGACGATTTCCTACAGTTGGAAAAAGCCGAATCTAATAAAGTTACGGTATCTCCATCACGATTTGAAATTGATGTTTTTGTTAAAGAAATTATAGACGAACTACAGGTACTGGCAAAAAAAGAACAAAAAATAATAGGTTCACATACTGGTAAAGCCAAGCTTGTAAAACTCGATGTAAACCTGCTTAAAAACTGTATCATCAACTTGGTTGCTAACTCCATTAAATATTCGGGTGAAGAAACCAGTATTGAAATCAATACATCGGTTACCCAAAACAATATCATCATAACTGTTAAGGACAACGGTATTGGTATACCCGATGAAGATCAGGAACATTTATTTGAAGCCTTTTTTAGGGCCCATAATACCGGTAGTATACCGGGTACAGGATTAGGACTGCATATTGTAGCCCGTTATGTAAAGCTTATGGGAGGTACCATAAGTTGCAAAAGTGAGGTTAATGAAGGAACATTATTTACCATCCAATTTCCGCGCAAATGATTAAAATACTCATCATAGAAGATAATGATAATATCAGGGAAAACATTTCCGAGATATTGGATTTGTCCGGCTATAAAGTATTTGCTGCCGCTAACGGAAAAACCGGGGTGGAACTCGCTCTTAAAAATGAACCCGATGTAATACTGTGCGACATTATGATGCCTGAAATGGATGGCTATGGTGTATTGTACATACTTAGCAAAACTCCGCAAACTCAAAACATACCCTTTATATTTTTGACTGCAAAAGCCGAAAGGACAGATATTCGTAAAGGTATGGAGCTTGGTGCCGACGATTATCTTACAAAGCCTTTTGACGATGCCGAACTGCTTAGGGCTATTGAGTGCCGAATAAAAAAAAAGGAGGCACAACAACTATACTACGGTCACACGGCAGAAAACCTTGATACCCTGATTACGCATAAGGACGGACTTCATAAACTAAAAGAAGCCATGCTGGAGCGTAACAGTCGTCAATTTAAAGCACATCAAAACATACATTACGAGGGAGACCATGTAATAGGTATTTACTACATTATAAGTGGTAAAGTAAAAACAGTTAAGCATACCGAAGAAGGCCGTGAGCTTATTACCGGTATGTATAAAGAAGGTGATTATCTGGATATAAACATCATACACTCAGCAAACCCATATAATGATACTGCTGTTGCCCTTGAAGATACTACCCTGAGCTTTTTACCTATTGAACAACTGGACAAGCTTTTGTATTTACATCCTGATATAGGTACACGGTTTATTAAAATACTTGCTAAAGATATTAGGGAGAAAGAAGAACGCCTTTTACAAATTGCCTATATGTCGGTAAGAAAAAGAATCGCTGAGGCTATTATAAAGTTAACCGAGCGTTATGGAATCGATAGTACTACGGTTAAAACTTCACGCGATGATCTTGCTGCACTTTCGGGAACCTCTCCCGAAACGGTTAGTCGTACATTAAGCGATTTTAAAGAAGAAGGTCTTATCTCAAAAAATGCAGGAACCATACATATCCTTAATTTTAACAGACTTACCTCACTCAAAAACTGATTTAATAAGTATACTTTATTATCTCTCCTATTATACAATAAAAGTATAATCTCCAATATGTGCCTTTTACGGGGCACTTTTTTATTGTAATAATTTCATCCCCCAACTACAAAACACTAACAACTATTTACCTCACACTGAATATCTATCCCAAATATAAAATTTTGTGATGTATATCATTTTTCTCCGTGACGGGTGTCATTATTTAAGCAGTATTTAAAATATAAATTTGATATGTTCTTTTTATCCAATATTTAAATAATTAGATAACAAATGATTTAAAACATAAAATTTAATTCTAATAACCTTTTAACACCTAAACAAAACGCCCCAAAAACAAAAATACCATCAACACCCTTCATTTGTAATTCTTTACAAATAACCTAGCAACCGTAATAAGCAAATTTTTTGAAATGTAATGAACATTAATTAACCAATTAATGGGACAAACTCTATAATCATTTTTTGATTAAAGCAGTATGAAAATCTTAGGAAACAATAGTCTGGAAAATTAAATAATTGAAGATTATGAAGAACACTACCCCCCTAATTAAAAATATTAAATATGTCTGTATAACCTTAATGCTACTATTTAATATTCATTTTACGTACTCGCAAGTAGATTTAAGGACCTGTGGTTTTGATTGTACATCAAACAACTACACCCTTACTGATGTATACCTAAGCCTTTCTGATGTAGACGGGACTCCTATCGGGAATACTCCCTGTACCATTGGAGATGTACAACAGGTATACATTTATTTGAATTATACTTCAAACGCTAATTCAAGTGTCTACTATGCACGGCTAAATGCCGATTTAAATATAGGTGGAGTTTCCACCTTTCTTAATGTTTACTTGGGACAAATTGTTCCGGGTAGCAATATCAAGCTGTTATACGGTCCGTTTGACTGGGTTTGTGGTGACGAATTAGATTTATCTGACACTATAATCGCATGGAAAACCAGCAGCAGTAACAATCCCGGAGAAAACTATCAGTGTAACAGTTTCTCAAATGCTCAGTGTGATTACACAAATGAAATTACAATTTCAAAACCACTGGCAGTACAGTTTACTTACACTGCCTGTACTGTAGGGAGCGAAACTACTGTAAATTTCACATCGACTACAAACGGTGGTAAGGAACCTTATACCTATGCATGGGACTTTGATAATGATGGCGGCCCTGCCGACTCTACCCTGCCAAACCCTACACATGTATATACCACCCAAAACAACACTGCCAAATTAACGGTGACTGATTTTGAAAACATGTCAAACTCCTACACCGTGCTTATTGTTGAGCCAACAGAATTAATGCTGAGCGAAAGTCATACCAGTGTAGGCTGTAGTGGCGGTACGTCATCCATAACATTAACCGTATCCGGAGGTACTCCGGGTTATACTTATTTATGGAACACGGGTGCCACCACTAAAGATTTGGCCGATGTACCCCCGGGCGACTATAATGTTACCGTTACCGATAGTTATAACTGTTCAAAACAACTGTTTGTAACCATAGAGGACGGAGATACCGTTATACCGGTAATTGATCCACTACCCGACCCTTCAACAATTAACTGTCCGGAATCACCTTCATTTGAACAGGCTACAGCTACAGATAATAGTGGTTCAATCAGCTCATTAACATATACCGATGAAACTACTCCTGGCTCATGTCCCGGTACTTATTCGGTAACCAGAACCTGGATAGCTAAAGATGCCTGTGATAACGAATCGCTTCCAGTAAGTCAAACCATTACAGTTGAGGATACAACTCCTCCTAGCTGGATAACCGGACCACAGGACCTTGATGTAACACTGGAATGTAGTGACAGCGACGGACTCGCAGCTGCACAATTACAGGAACCGGTTGCAGAAGATAGTTGTAATGATGTTTCATACACTAAAACCTCAGGCTCTTTCGTGTCATCCGGTTGTGCTAACGCAGGTACTTATACCAATACCTGGATTGCTACTGATGAATGTGGCAATGTATCGGAAGTGTTTACCCAAATAATCACTATTGAAGATACTACTGCTCCGGTGTGGAGTTCAGAACCAATGGAGCTTGACATCACTTTAGAGTGTAGCGACCTTGA
>NZ_WOWP01000016.1 GCF_009741375.1 Flavobacterium rakeshii | reverse complement strand
CCTTCACCGTCTGAATCGTCAAGACCGTTGTCACACAGTCCGTAAGCTGCCGGTGTGGTAGCCTCAGGGACAGGGTGAACGATTAATTGTAGTTCAATTACATCGTAGCATTCTGTTTGCCCCGATTGTAATCTTATGTATATAATCCCTGAAGGGTTAGTTACAGGAAGGTAAATATATTCTGTTGTTTCTGTTATAGCATTGGTAGCCATATCAGCATCATCCTGAGTCTCATGCGCTGTAGCAATAACACCCGGCATTTGAGCTTCAAGATCATCAAGCACCGCCTGAAGATTAAACTTAGCCGAACCGTCTCCGTTAAGGTCACACTCTTCAAGTGCATCAGGGTTTTCACCTATAGGTGCCTGAATCACCTCTAACGGAACTGTTATCACTACCCAACAACCTGTTGCTGTTGCAGTAACCCTGGCATAGATATTTGTAGTTGGAGATACATATACAGCAGGCAACTCATCTGCAGGGTCGTCGATCTCGGCTGCACCCTGGGTAGCAAAGTAGCGTACTGTCATTCCTGCCTGTCCACCTGTTATAGCAGTATCATGGTTATGTAGCACAAAATCAGCCTGACCACTAACCTCTTCACAACCTGCAAATACAGGAGCAGGGTTATTTATAACCGGTAAAATATTTACAACTGTATTGAAAGTCGTTACAGAAAAACATCCGTTAGGATTTTCAGATCTTACATAAACAGGTTCTCCGCCCGACTGATAGTTTACAGGGTCTGCAATAGCATTTGCAGGAGCAGTAGCATCTGCCAGAGAGGTATAGTAACTAAGTGTAAACGAACCTATCTCGGCAGCTCTTGTAGTAAGGTCAAATACCTCTACATTATCGCCATCAAAATCACATAACTCGTAATCAGAAATCACCGGTGGAACCTGCGGTGAAGGATTAACTACCAAGTCAAACGAAGTAGTAGCATAACATACTGTATTAGCAGGATCAACTACTCTTGCAAAAATAGTTTGCCCTCCTGATACAGTATTAGTATAAGCTGCAGGGTTTGTTATTACAGAAGTATCTGCATCTGCATCTGTTTGTGAAATAAAGAACGAAACCTGATAAGAGGCATTATTTCCTGTAATATCATCAATCGTTGAAGTTAAATCAAACTGCATTAATCCGTCGGCATTATCATCACAAACCACCTGCGGAGCCGGAGCGGTTACTGTAGGGGCATTTGTTGCAATAAGATCTATAGTGGTAAATGATACACACGAAGCACCACTACCCAGCTCTACCCTTACAAAAAGAGTTTGGTTTGCCAATGCACTTTGATAAGGAGATGCAATCGCTCCCGTATCGTTATCAGCATCTGCCTGAGACATGTGATAAGTTACAACAAAAGTACCTCCACCTGTTATGGCATCATTATTACTTTCTAAATCAAAAGAAGCTACACCAGTATTACCGTCTATACATTCGTGCATTGGTTCGGGCTCTGTTAATGCAGGAGCACCTGTTACCTCTAAAGTTCCTGTTTCGTTAAGTGTTACCGTACAAAACGGAGCCTGAGCATCTGTTACATCTATAATTACAAAATCAGTAGTAGCAGTAAGAGCCGGTAGCGTTATTATACCCTGCCCTGTACCATCAAGAGTAATTGTTTGAGAAGGGTTTGAACCTATGGTATAGCTCACCGTTGCATTTGCAGGACCTGTTAAAGTAATAACACCGTCATCATCCGAACATACCGGACCATTTGTAGTAAATACCAGCGGTTCCATATCGTTTACATTTATAGTAACCGAAGCAGATAAAGACTGGCTACATACCACAGTACCATCTGAAGTAGTTATATTAGCATCCTCAAGCGTATAAGTAGTATCCTGCATATAACCCTGAGTTATGGTGAGAGAACCATTAGCATTAAGAGTTGCCGATTGTGGCGCGCCACCATCTACATTATAATTGAAGTTTGCATTTGCAGGACCTGAAAAAGTTACTGTCACATCGGCTCCCGGACAGGCGTCCTGTGGAGAAGCGGTAACAGTTATATTTGGTAAAGGATATACTGCTATTGTAAAATCAGTAATAGAAGAACATCCTGTAGTATTATCTGTAACCTTAGCATAAATTTGCTGAGGGTTAGATGAATTTGAAATAATATCACTTAACGGAGAAGTACCATCTACCGCATTTGCAGCACTGGTAAAAAACTCAATTGTATTATTTGTAGTATCGCTGTTTATTTGAGGCTTTAAAGCACCTAAATCAAAAACTCCAATATTAGGGTTATTACTACAGGTTCTTACCTCTTCAAGTTGGTTTGCATTTGGTGCCTGAGGGAAAGCCCCGTCTCCAAAAGTTGCAGTACCTGTCCAGTTGATTGAAAAACCTCCGTCACCTACCGGCCTGTCTATTACAATATAATACGATTGCCCCGGTAATACATCAATCCATGTTACATATCCTGTACCACCAGCTCCAGGACCAGTATTCGAATCTAATGTACTACCGTTAATTCCTGTATGATTATTTGATAAACCAGCCATTTGAGGGTTTGTAGTACAACAGCGAATAGGAGAACCAAGAGCGCCACATTCGGCATCAGCTTCATAAACCCAAAAATCATAATCTACATTAATATCAGGATCATCAGGCACTAAATCAAAACCCAAATCTCCTGCCTGTACAACATTGATTTTAATCCAGATAGAATTGTTTTCAAAACCACCACATCCGGTAACTTCCTGAACCTGACCTATACCATTGGCATTTGAGGCAAATGTACCGTTCCCACACACTGTAATTGCATTAACACAATCATTTGGTTCGCCCTGAGCAAAAGCAGTAAATACTGACAGAAACAGCAGGCACGAGGCAATAATCTTTTTCATTTCTTTAAGCCTTTTTTTTAAAAACGGCAAAAATAGGTGATTTAAAACTTAAAAACCACCTATTTTCGCCTTTGCAATCTTTATTTAACAGTAGTTATACTACTTCTTAACAATCAAAAACTCCGAACGACGGTTCGCAGCATTCTGATTATCGGTACAGTTTTCACCACAATTTACCTTTGGTTCTGTTTCACCAAAACCTTTTCCTGTAATACGGTCTTTACTAATACCTTTTGAAATTATATAAGAAACTGTTGCCTGTGCTCTCTTTTCAGAAAGTGCCATGTTGTAAGAAGCGCTACCTTTTGTATCGGTATGGGCTTTTACATAAATTACCATATTAGGGTAATCATTCATAATCTCTACTAACTTATCCAGCTCCTGAGCACCTTCTCTTGTGATGTTGCTCTTTCCGAATTCAAAGTTAATATCGGCCAGTTCAATATGAGTTTCCTTAATCAGTTCGTTAACCGGTTTTAATGCTACCGGTACCACTACCTGCTTTTCCTGCGTTTTTGCAATGACAAATGTTGCACTATCATACCCTGCTTTTGAAACCTCAAGTACATAATCAGTATCACAATCCACATCATAAGATACAACACCGTTACTACCCGTTTTTTTTGTTTCAATCACATTATTACGGTTGTCTAATATGGCTACTTTAGCATCAGCCATAAGTTTACCTGTCTTTACATCTGTAACAGTTGCAATCGCTTCTACCCTACAAACTGGATTTGCAGTATAAATATTGTCTGCACCACTACGATTTGATGAAAAATATCCTACATTTTTTTGAGCATTAAAGCTAAACGAGAAATCATCTTTCTCACTGTTAACAGGCTTACCCAGGTTAACGGCTTCTCCACCTTTGATTAAATCGGCTTTAAAAATATCGAATCCGCCATATCCCAGACGCGAAATTGAAGCGAAATAAAGCACATTATCATCTGTAATGAAAGGGAAATTCTCCTTACCCGGAGTATTAACCTCTTTACCTAGGTTCACCGGAGTACCATAAGTACCATCGCTGTTTACACTTACTTTCCAGATGTCTGTATCTCCAAGTCCACCCGGCATGTTTGACGCAAAATAAAGCGTTTTACCATCGGCACTAAGGCTTGGACTACCTACTGAGTAAGCAGTACTGTTAAAAGGCAGTGCCGTAATGTTTTGCCATTTACCATCGGTTTTAGTCGCTTTATACAAACCAATTTGTGCCAGCTTAACTTTACTTCCTTTTACATAGTTACCATCTGCATGACCATCTCTGGCAAAGTAGATGGTGTTCCCGTCGGCACTAATGGCAACGGGACCATCATGAAAGCGTGTATTCAACTCGTTTACAGCAACAGCTTCAGAGAACGAACCATTTTCGTTTCTTACTGCACTGTATATATCTATGTATGGCTGACCGTAATCATCGGTAGCCGAAATGTTTCTTGTACTTACAAAATAAAGTGTGTTATCGTTTGCCAGTACAGCACCAAAATCACTTTTATCTGTACTGTTTACATCTGCCTCCGCAGCATCAAAAAGCTTGTTTTGTTTGTTTAATGCGGGAATATAATCCGGATTTGATTTGTGTAGCTGTGCTCTCTGATCGTTAGGAAGCATTGATGCAAACGTATCCATTTGTTGGTTAGCCTCGGCATATTTACCCTGTGCCCTTAAAGCTACCGCATATCTGTAATAAGTTTCGGCATCCTGTTTCTCCTCAATGGCTTTTGCATACCAAGTGGCAGCATCGGCCATATTGAAAACAGAATAGTAACTGTCTGCCAGTTGCTTATACACATAAGCATCGGCTTTGTTTTTGTTAACTAAACCAAGATATTCTTCTATAGCAGCTGTATACCTTGAGTTTTCATAAAGAGCATCTGCTTTCTGAGTATCTTTAGTTTGGGAATTTCCGTACAGTGCCATTAAAAGCCCTGCTGCGATATATATTTTTTTCATATTAAAAGAGTCTCATTTATCTGGTTAGAAGAATCTTGGTGAAACAGATACTTTTTTCCTTTTGTTCAAATCAAATAAAAGCATTACCTCGTGTGATGCCGGTGTAGTAACATTAAGATCAGACGTTACATGATCGTAAGCATAACCTATCCTGATACTTGGTGTAACAGCATAATTAACCATAACACCAACCGAGTCGTCAAGCCTGTAAGTACCTCCTACTTCAAACTTATCGAAGAACAGGAAGTTTAACGATAAATCAAGTGAAGTAGGCGCTTTGAAAGCCGACTTAAGCATTGCAGAAGGTTTCATTTTTGTGTTAGCCGATAAATTGAACACATAACCTCCTGTTAGGAAATAATGCTGTACTTCAGACCCGAATTGTCTTTCGCTACCGTCTTCTCTAACATCAAGGTGCTTTGTTTTTAACATGTTTGGCACCGAGAAAGCCAGGTAATATTTGTTTGTATAATAAAACAAACCTGTACCTATGTTAAAGTAAGTGTTACTTGTATTTTCTTTAAAAGCAACATCTGATGTTGATGGTACATACCCATCACCAATATCGCTAAACAGTCCTACATTCTGGAAAGTAAGCCCTGCTTTTAAACCTAAGGCAAGCTTGTGCTCTCCTCCTAAATCAAGTGTATAAGAGAAATCTCCGTAGACATTGTTTTCCTCTACCGGACCAATTTTATCGGTTATGGCAGATAGCCCTAAACCTACATTTTTACCCACAGGGCTATGTAATGAAAGTGTTCCTGTTTTTGGAGCCCCTTCGATATCTACCCACTGTGCCCTGTACAGTAATCCTCCGGAAAGACCTTCCTTAGAACCCGCGTAAGCCGGGTTTACCACATTCATATTATACATGTACTGTGTATAATGAGGATCCTGCTGCGCTTTTGCACTAAATACAGCGGCAAAAGCAATAGCCATTGTTATATATATTCTTTTCATTGAAGTGTGTCGATGTGAAATGAAGATTAATAAAAGCCTGCCTGCCTTAAACAGACAGACAGGCTGCCTTTACTAAATATTAATATTCCCTGCTTATGTAAACCCAACCGGTTAATTGCTCACCGTTAGATTTTGTTAGGCTATAGAAATATGTACCGTCAGGAAGGTCGTTACCTTTTTTATCCTGACCATGCCATTGGTTAGTGTATCCGTTACCTTGCTCGAATACCTGCTTACCATAACGGTTGAAGATAACGATCTCACTAACCCCAAGGTCAGTTAAGTCAAATGTATCGTTATCTCCGTCACCGTTTGGAGATATACCACGTGGTATCTGGCACATCATTGTTTCTACTGTGTAAGCTGCCTCACCTGTACATGAACCTGCAGTTACTGTTAGGATAAAGCCTAACGGAAGTTCAAGTGTGCTGTTTGAAGTAAAGTATTCAGACACGTTAAATTCTGCGCTGTCTGAACCTACAGCTATACCGTCTTCATTTCTCCATACATAAGTTACATCGTTACCAAAAGTACCGTTTGCTGCAGTAGCAACCAGCCAGGTGCTGCTGCCTCTACACTCCTGATCTATACCTACCGAAAGATCTCCTACAACAGTTAAAGTTGCAGTATGAGTTCCGCCTACATTACATGTAGCTTCATCGGCCTCAATAGTATAAGTAACTGTATATGTACCGGCTGTACTAGCCATAGTATCAATCTCACCCGTTACAGGGTCAATCACAAGTCCTGCTTCTGCTGTAAACACACCACCGGTTGTGAAGCCTGTTTCGGTTTCCGGCAATACATTTCCATTGTCATAACAGTAAACACTGTTGTAGCTAAATTCAACTACCGGAGTAATTGCACCTACAAGCTCTACGGTAGCTGTATATGTACCGGCAGCTATACAGGTTACAACATCGTTCTCAAAAGTGTACACAATTTCGTGAGTACCTTCGGTAGCAGTTGTAAGATCTACAATACCTGTTTCAGGATCTACAGTAAGTGTTGCAGATGTAAATGTTCCTCCAAAAGTGAAGTCTGCACCAATATTCGGGATTAGCTCATCACCAGAGTTAATACATGAAGGAGAGTCATAACTAAACTCAACCACAGCAGCAACCGGTTCATTGATAACAACATCAATTTGTGCTCTCTGTCCTTCACAACCTTCAGCATTTACATAAGCCACATAGTATGATGTTGTGCCTACATTCTCTGTAGAAGGTACAGGTGCCTCAGTTTCGGCAGTACCCTCAGTTGGTACAGTATACCAGACTAAAGTATAACCTTCAATCTCTGCAGCAGTTAATGCCTCAGCAGTTGCTCCCTGGCAATACTCTACAGGAGAGGTTACCTCAGGAACATCATCAACAGCGATGTTTGTAATCACTAAACTGTTTTCACAGTAACGTGTGTTCCAGTAGAATGTATAATCACCCGAAGCTATAAGTCCGTTAACGGTTGTAGTGCTGTTCGCAGCATCTTCAAACACAACCTCTGTAGGGTTATTTTCATCGGCACTCCACTCACCTACACCTTTTGCTTCAAGTGTAAGAGTATCTTCGGTACAATCTAAAGTTTGAGGCTCTGTAACAATCTCGTTGTTTGCCGTAATGCTTACTGCATCGATAATGTTACCAATTGCGTTGTCTTTAGATCTGAATATAAATCTTGTTACATCCTGTCCTGCAGGAACATTGTATTCACCTTCATATACCGCCCATGTTACTGTACCTGCCTGCTCTACAAGAAGCTCAAACGGACCTGCAGGAGGACCTGCATACAGTTGTACTACTGTACCGTCTGATCTTGAAAGGTGAGCAAAGCTATAGTTATATGTCACTACTTCAGAACTATCGAAGTCCTGGTATGTACCTTTAATATTTACTAAATCATCAGGGTTTGTTGGTTCAGAACTGTCAGCAGACATTAACTGGATTGACTGACCTCCTTCATAAGGGGTATAACCAATTACGCCAAATGTATCACTAAAGAAGATTACATTGTAAAGAGATGTATCTTCCTCTGTAAGGTTGTTTCTCCATCCCGGTACTACATGCTGATCGTAGAAGTTATTGATACCAAAGTTTGCTGAAGGAGTTTCAAATCCGCCATTAACAGCATCTAAAGCACATAAATCCTGCGGAGTAGTTATACACACATCAAAAGTATGCTCGTTTGGAGCCGTACCGTTAAGTGTTAATCTAACTTTATAAGTATCACCTACTATAAGTTCAGAACTGTATGCTGCAACAATAACATTGTTTTCAGAACAAGCCAGTTCTTCAAGCACAGTACCGTTTACATGGTAAAGTGTCATTGTTACATTTGCATGAGGCGGGTTACCACCACTATAGTAGTATGAACCTGAGAAGTTTGTTAAACTAATTGTATGAACTTTAGCAACAGCATCAAACTGTAACCAAACATCACCATCGTTAGCACCTGCACAGGTCATTGGCTCAGGTGATACAGTAGCATTGATAAAGCTTATTTTACTTACTGATTCTTCACAAGTCTCAGTACCGTTTACAGGAACTACAAGTGCTGTATCGGCAGAATCGTTTCTAACAAATTCCTGCGGACCAGACCAGAAGCTCTCATCTCCTTCTCCACACACGGCTCTTACAAAGAACTCATAAGTCCCTTCTTCAGGCATGTTGAAATCGGCTGCCGATGGAGTATATGATGTTGTATTTACTAAAATACCTGATTGTGGTAATGTACCGTTATCTAATGGCTGAAGGTAAACTTCCCATTGTGTTTCGCTACCTCCTGCTGTCCATGAAAGCACACCGTTTGCATCTACAGTAAGTGCTGTAGGCTGCGGACATGTAACTGTACTACATGAAGCAAAACCATTGTAAAGAACAGTGTTCATTTGATCTAGTGGAGACGGGCTTGTCCAGATTGTTGAACCACTCTGCGCTATTGTAATTACTGCACTTGAGCTACTACCCGGAACATACGATCCTAAACCATCCCAGTACACAGAAAATTCAACTCCGTCACATAAGAATACAGGAACCGTAATAGTACCTGCACCCGTACCAGGTAAATCAATAGTAGCTACTACAAGTTCATTCTGGATAATATGAAGCTCTCCAGAGAATCCTCCGGCATCGTTAGTAAGTGTAAATGTATATTCACAAGCTGTGGCAAAAGGACATCGTGTGGTAAATACATAAGGTCCTACCCACTCGCTTTCTTCTGTATCACTACATACTGCTCGTACATAGTACTCGTATTGAGAAGCAGCTGTAAGTCCGTTAACCGTTGTTGGGTTAGCAGTAACTGTAGATAAATATTCCGGATCACCATCTCCTACAGGAGTCCCCATACCTGCCGGTTGCACATAAATATCCCAAGCTGTTTCATCTCCATTCGTATTCCAGGATAATTGTGCAGACACATCGGTAATAAAATTAACCGCAAGGTTATTTGGAGCTGCACATGTAGGAATATCTTCTATAACCACATTGTCAATAAGTAATGTTTGACCTCTGTACCCCAGTGGGCTAGGTTCTCTTTGAGGTATTACCCATGCAATATTAATATCTCCCGTTATACCTGCCGGAAGGTTAAATATCATTTCCTTCCAATATGGATTATTTATAGGAGTTGTATCGTCATCACTATTATATAGTACTGTAGTAAATTCAGACAGTTCGTTACCGTTTACAGAAAGTCTTATTTCTAAATCTTCCTCAAAATACTCGCTGTATGTTCTGTACTGAAATCTTAAACGCTGACCTGCCGTAACAGTAATAGTTGGTGAAATTAAATAATCATCATTATTACCGTTTGAACCTGAGAAAATACCTGCCGAATGAATTCCTTCAAAAGCATCTAATGTAGCATCTAGTGTCCAGGCAAATGAATCAGAGTTTTCGTTTACAGATCTCCAACATTCTTCAGATTCTGATGATGCTTCAAAAGTTTCAAGGAACGGAGTAGTAAAGGCCTCACATAATGTTGTGAAAGTATATGGCCCTACCCATTCACTTTGATCTGTATCATTACAATATGCCCTTACATAATATTCGTAAGTTGTGTTTGGCAATAAGTTATCTGCCGGATAAGCAGTATTGTTACTGGTTTGATCACCGGTATCAGTATCTGCCGGAACACCTGTTCCCTGCTGCTGAACGATTACCTGCCATTCGGTCTCCTGGAATCCCGGAGTCCATGCAAGTACAGCATCTGTTTGAGTTATGTTTGAAGCAGTTAGCTCACCATAGTTAGGCATAGGACAAGCCGGAGCTTCGTCTATCCTTACATCTTCCAGTTGGAATACCGAAGTACCTCCTACTGTTGAGAATGTAGGCGGAACCCTAAACGCAATGTAAACAGGACCGTTTGCATTAATGTAAAGTGATTTCTCAATATAATCAGTATTAGTGAACTCCATTAAAGGCATAATCTCTGTAAAACTCGCAGGATCAGTGTCTGTAGTAGACATTAATACCTGTACCCCAAATCGTGGATTAGGGAAGAAGAATGAGAATGCAGCCCTGTATTTGAATTTAAGCTCTTTAGTTCCAACTACATTAATAGCAGGAGAAATTAACCAATCGTCAAATACCGGTGTCCCAAAAAACGGGTTACCCTGTATTGCAGCCTCTGTAGTAGTAAAATTCCACTGTGCTCCATCTTCATTAGCATCAAGTATAGTCCAGCAGAATTTGTGAGAGTTCTCAGTATCTGCGGTATCAAAGTTCTCAAAATAAGGAGTATCAAATATACCGCACTCTGTAATAAAAACGTACGGACCTACCCAGTTACTCTGGTCGGTATCATTACAGTAAGCCCTTACATACACATCATATTGTGTAGAATGTTCAAGATCTGAAACAGGATAGTTAACATTATTTGTTGTAAGATCGCCCGAATCAGTATCTGCCGGTGCAGCAGTACCGGTAGGCTGTACAATTACTTCCCACTGTGTTTCCTGGAAACCTTGTGTCCATGATAATGTAGCCGATTCTGTAGTGATATCAGCAGCAGCTATATTAAGCGGATCCGGACATGCAGGAACGTCTTCAATAAACACATCGTCTATAGAGATTCTTGTAGCAACACTACCTGTACCCGGAGTCACAACAAACGCAATGTTTACTGCACCCGTTACTGTAGTTGGAATATATATAATTTTTTCTTCAAAACCTGTATTCGTAATTTGAGTTTCCGGCATAATAACAGTAGTGAACTCATCACCACCAATACCTGTAGTAGAAACTTTTATAGAATAACTTGAAATACCATTTGTAGTTCTGTCTTTAAAACGAAGTCTTTTTTGAGCTCCCGTAAAGTTGATTTGAGGAGTAACAAGCATATCGTTATTAAAATCAGCATAAGTACTGGTTTGTAAAGTAGCATAACCGCCAAGGTATGTCCATTTTAAACCATCTGCATTAACATCTACAGATGTCCAGCACACCTGTGGTACACTAGATGAAGTACCTGCAAAGTTTGTAGTATAAGGAGTATCAAACACATCACATTGTGTAGTGAACTTATATGGATTGCTCCACTCACCCGGAGTACCTCCGCATACAGAACGCACATATAAATCGTATGCAGTACCTGCTGTTAAGCCGGTTAATGCATTATCAATATTTGTAGTTGTACTGTTAAGTCCTGATGTTGGTGCAGGCGACCCCGTAGGAACCGCAGCATATTCCCAGTTTGAAACTAAGTTAGCTTCGTTATCCCATGAGAAAGAAACAGAGTTTTGTAACAAATGAGAATACGTAAATGATGCAGGTGGTGCACAGGTAGAAAAATTTGCTGTGAAATCAAAACACACACTTCCACCAGAAGCGTAAGTTGAAGAAATTACAATTACATAGGTTTGCCCCGCCTGTACAAATAAGTTAGAAATGTAAGCCGGAGTTGCTGTAGCAGTTGTTATGGTACCACCTATACATTGTACTCCAACATTGGCACAACTTTCATAAACAAATACTCCCGAAGCTGAATTACCAAAACATCCGGTACCCGAAGCAAAAGGTAATGTAGTTTGCGACAGGGTAAGTAAACCATCCTGAGACGGTGTGAAAGTTAAAAATGCCTTATCACCATTAAGGTAGTTTTGAGTTACTCCTGCAGGCACACAGTCTGTACCTGGTGTAGTATACACTAAATCAGGATTTACATATGCATTAAGGTTTGAAGACAGCGTAAATGTATTACCGTCGTCCGGTATAACAATAGGCGCCTCACAAGATGTACCTAAAATAGCAGTAGTCAGGTCAAACGGACCTGCCCATGTACTTTCTGTAGTGGTACATATAGTTTTAATATATACGTCATAATCAGTTTCTGCTGTAAGTGTACCTGCCGAATATGTATTATCGGTTGGTGTACCTACAGTACCTGGTGTAGCACCATCGGCAACAATCTGGATTTCAAAGTTAGTAGCCGTTGGGTGTGTCCATGTAAGCTCTGCCGTTTCTGTAGTTACAGAAGTAACTGTAAAATCGGCAGCTAAAACAGGATCACATACCTCAGCCGACTGTATACCTATATTATCAAGGTACCAGGTATCGGCATCCGGTGTAGCACCCGGCTGGTCGTTAACCAAAACAAAAGCTATATAAATACTTAAACCGGGAGCAATAGACCCCGGGATGGTTACAACCTTCTCTTCATAAGTTGTAGAAATTTGACTCTCTGTCCACGTGGCTAAAGTAGTTGTAAAACCCGAAATATCGGTTTGACCCGCAGTGGATAGTTTTACCTGGTAAACATTTCCATGTTCTGCCGCATCACCCTGCTTAGTGAAAAAGCGAATCTCACCATTTGCAGGAACGGTAACCAATGGCGTTACCAAATAATATTGTGCCGTGTTACCCGCACCAATGTTCTCGGCTGTCGGATCAATAAAAGCAGCTCCTGTGCTTGAATTGTATCCGTCTGTAGAAATACCAAAAGTAGATGTACCTACTGTGTTGTTTGCCTGTCCCCAAGCTGTAGGTATACCACTTTCAAAATCTTCGGTAGCTAATTGCGCATTTGCATTAATGGCAAATAGGACAAAAAACATCAAAAGGGATACTTTCCCAAAAGTGTTTTTTGGAACTACCGGATGGAAAATCCCCGAGATTAATTTCGGGAACTTAACCAATAATAACCGTGACGTTATTAGTAGTTTTTGATTCATAGTTAATAGTGTTTAGAATAGTTAATAGCTTGTGTTAATCACGTAAACAAATATTAACAAAAAGAAAACACCATTATAATAGTATCCTTTTAGAATTCAGTAATTTACAAAGTAAAAATAAAGAGTTAAAACATTAAAAAACAGCATTTTAACTTAAAAATAAGATTTTACAGAATACCCATCCCTTTTCGGGCTTTTTTAACCTCTTCAAACCTTAATTTAAGGTTATTTAATGATTTTTTAGCTTTTTTATGATAGCGCAAAATAACAAAAACAGCGAGTAAAATAAGTAGTATTATTATACCTGTACAGATGTAATATCTATTGGTAAGATTAGCTGTTTTTTGCTCATAATTTGCAGTAAGTTCATCTATGGAATCACTAATGGATCTTCTCTCAGATTCCTTAATGATGTATTGATTTTCCAGAAACAGTTTACGGTATTCCTTATATTTTTCCCAGTTGTTTACAGCAAGGTAATTATCGGCTAATGCCAAATAAATTCCCCTGTTCAGTATAAGGTCTCCCACGTCTTCTGCTAACTGACGTGCCTCCTCTAAAACCCCTATTGCTTTTTCATATTCTTTCTCGTGGGTATACACTTCCGAAAGTCCTTTTAATGAAAAAGCTTTTAGGCTCTTTGCATTTGTATGTTCGGCATATACTATAGAAAGTTCAAAACTCTCCTTGGCTTCCTCATAACGTTCCAATGCCAAAAAACAATAAGCCCTGTTATATAATGTTATACTGATATTAGGCTGCTCGTTAGTCGTGTTAAGTTTTTTATACTGCTCAATAGCCTTATTGAAAAACGGAATGGCCAGTTCGCAACTCAGGTCCTCTTTATAAACAAGCCCTCTAACCACATTGTTTGTTGCCCTAAGGTATATTGAGTCCTTCACCGGATTAGTATCTAAATACCTGTCATTTTCATCCAGGTATTCCATAGCTTTATCATACACCTTTAACTGCTGATAGATAACCGCAATACTATTTAAAAGATTAGCCTTTAAATTAGGTTCATCCAGTTTTTTAGAAATACTATCAGCTCTCAAACAGTATTTTAATGCCTGCTGATAGTCCCTTTTGGATGAATAAGCATTTGAGATAAGAATAAGTCCCCTTATTTTATCACCCGAACTTTTACTGGCTTCATAAATGGAGTCCCCTATTCGTATGGTCTCATCAGGGTTTTTATAAATGGTAAGTCTGTTAGCCTTTATTATACTGTCTATTTTTCGTGATTGTTGGGCAAAAGCCGATACCGCACTCATTACTATAAGTGCTAACATTATCACTACTCTTTTTAAAACAACTAACATATTAAGCTTTCTTATTATGTATTTCCTTACCCAATAAGTCTATAAAAACAGTTGGGGCAATGCCCGTAATCGATTTAAATACCGTTGCAAAACTACTGTGTGATGAAAAGCCACTCTCTTCTGCCAGGTAACTGATTTTATAATTCAGGTATTCCGGCTCGTTTTTAAGTTTCTCAATTATATAGTTAATGCGGAGCTTATTGATATAAGTATTATAATTATCGTTATAATGCTTATTAATAATCTCCGACAGGTATTTTGTATTAACATCCAGTTGGGCTGCCAGTGTTGCTAGCGACATATCCTTATTAGTAAACTTGGTTGTCCCTTCAAACTTTTTAAGGCTCGCCAGTATATTCTGTTCGGTTTCGGTAGGGATAGAGAGTTTTTTGGGCGCCATTTTCTTTACCTTATCGGTCGACTCTACCAATAGTTTATTGGTCACTTCTAAATAACCTATAATTTCTTTTAATCTTTTCTTTTGCGCCCTGTTTGAAAAATACAACAAACTACCAAATAACAGTATTAAAAATAATAATCCCAGTGCACTGTACATATATAACTTTAGAGTGTTTTCCCTTGAGGTATAGTTTATTGCCTGCTGTTCTCCTATAAGACTATAACATTCGTTCACCGAAGCGATTTCCAAATCGTATACTTTTCTATTATAGCTTAAAAATGCTTTGTTGTACAGATTATGATTCTCTTTATCATTAAGAGCAAGATAATTTAAAGCTAAAAGATTATTGATGTCCTCCAGTGCATAAATATTTTCAAGTTTTTCGGCTTTTTGAAGTGCAATTGTTAAGTTAGCAATAGACTTTGCATAATCCTTATTATGAAACTGAAGTTCTGCCTGTCCCTTTACCAGTGCAATCTCTGTAAGCCTGTTGGTTTTAGAATGATTTTTTAAATAATCATTAAGAGCCTTAACATAATAGTCATTGCTTTTTTCATATTCGTCAAGACCTTTATAAGCAATAGCTTTTACCAAATAAAATTTATCAAGGTAGGAATATGCCTTTATTTCCGGAAAATGATTTTCCTCCAGAGTGTTTAAAACATCCAAACCTTTAGC
Source organism: Flavobacterium rakeshii (assembly GCF_009741375.1). GTDB lineage: Bacteria > Bacteroidota > Bacteroidia > Flavobacteriales > Flavobacteriaceae > Flavobacterium > Flavobacterium rakeshii. The sequence continues at coordinate 161,240 of NZ_WOWP01000016.1, read as the reverse complement.
ATATTCATTTTTACCGAAAAGAATAAAAGCTTTTTCAATATCCAGTTTAATTGTAATAAGCGAAGATAATGATGCCTGATCCTGATTTTCGGACAAACTGATAAGACCGGCAGCGTAATTATCAAACTGATTGTATAAACGGAGTGTTCTGGCTAAAAAGATTTGCCTGAAAAGAATCTCTGCCTTTAAGGAGTCGTTTACTTTTTCGCGATACTGATTAGCATTAAAAACATTATTAGCACATTTACTGTACTCCCCTTTAGCTCTGTAAGCATCGGCTTCTATAAGATATGCCTGAACAAATTGAGACGGAGTTTCGGCCTTTTTTAAAAGATGCTGAGTTAACTTAACACTTTCATCAGGACTGTAAAAAGAAAGTTCGATAGCCTTGTTTACAATATGCCTGTCTTTTTCCTGACAAAATAAAGTTTGGGTAAAAACCAGTAGAAGCACCGGCAGTAATACCCTTATATTATTTTTTAGCTTATTGTTTTTACGTTTCATCAATCCCAAACCCTATGATACATCATATAAATCTAATCAAAATTTTTGTAAGATTTATTAGTCGGCACAAATATACTTTTAATACAAAAGATAGCCCTATCTATTTAGTAAAATACAGGTATTATAACAACAAAAGCAAAAAAGGCAGCCTTAACAGCTGCCTTTTCAAATCAATCACAATTTAATCACAATAGTATAAAAATATAACTTAAAACTCTTATACCAGTTCTCCCTTCCAAAGGAGCAAACCTCCTGCAAGGTTTATAGTATTTTTAAACCCTAAACTTTCCATCGACTGGCAAGCCATACCACTCCTGTTTCCGCTTCTGCAATACACGTAGTAGTTTTTGTTACGATCCATTTTTTTTATCTCATCAAAAAAACGTTCTGTTTCAAAAAAGTTTATGCAAACAGCATTAGGCATAGTACCATCGGCACACTCACCCTCTGTCCTTACATCCAGTATAACCGCATTTGGATCCTGAGCTACCAGCTCTTCCCATTCATTTTGCCTTACATTTTTCATACGCTTACTTATTTAGTCACTGTTAGGTTATTGTTCTTTTTCCATTCTGCCATACCTCCCGAAAAGTTTTTGACCTTTACTCCGTTTTTATGAAGTAATGATGCCGCGATAGCGGCCCTGTCCCCACTCTGGCAGTGTATTACTACTTGTTTGTTTTTATCAATTTTATCAAGGTTATCTTTTAAAGTTCCTACAAAAAGATTCTCTGCACCTTCCACATGTCCTGTTTCATATTCGGCAGCTCCCCTTACGTCCAGCACCTGTACGTTTGGTTTACCCAAGTAGGTTTTAAACTCATCGATATCAATCACATCTGCTTTTTCAAGTTCAAAGCCAAAATCATTTACGTTATCTACAAAACCATAAATGTTATCCAGACCAATACGCATCAGTTTTCTGGTCAGGTCGTCCATTTGCGATTCATCGGCTACCAGTATAAACTGTTCGTCATAAGTAAGCATCCATCCGCACCAAGTAGCAAATGAGTTATTACCCTGTATATTTATACTCCCCGGAATAAATCCCTGAGCAAAGTCGGCCTTATTACGGGTATCTATTACTTTAATCCCTTTTTCATAAGCGTCTAAAAATTCGGCTTTAGAAAGTTTTGCATGCTTAGGCACTTCAATAAGTAATGGTCTGTCCACCTTATTAAGCTTTTTCATCATAGCAAAATACTTAGGTGGCTCGGGCTGATCGGCAAGCAGAAAATCAGTAAAACCTTTTTCGTTATCACCGAACTGGAAAGCCCAGTTTCTAATTTTTTCATATCCTACCGTAGAGCTTGGTACTGCTCCAAGAGCCTTACCACATGCCGACCCGGCCCCATGCCCCGGCCATACCTGAATATACTCCGGTAGCGAAGCAAACTTCTCTATGGATTTGTACATCTGCTTAGCTCCCGCATCCTGAGTACCTGCCAGTCCGGCTGCTTTTTCAAGCAAATCGGGTCTGCCTATATCACCTACAAAAACAAAGTCTCCGGTAAATAGCATCACAGGCTCGTTTGTAGCAGGATGATCGGTTAACAAAAAGCTGATACTCTCGGGTGTATGCCCCGGTGTATGGATAACTTCCAGTGTAAGGTTACCTACCTTAATTACATCACCGTTTTTAACCCCTACATGATCAAACTCATACTGCCAGCCTTCACCACCTTCGTCAGACAGGTACATTTTAGCACCTGTTACCTTTGCAAGTTCCCTTGACCCGGTTAGGAAATCGGCATGAATATGGGTTTCTGCAATATGGGTAATGGTCATATTGTTTTGTTTGGCAATTTCAAGATAGGTATCTATATCCCTTTTTGCATCTATTACTATTGCCTCCCCTTTTGCCTGACAGCCTATAAAGTAGCTTGCCTGGGCTAAAGTTTTATCATATACATGTTGAAAATACATAGCTTACTCTTTTATTAATTTATACTCCAAAATTACTTTAACCGTAAATAATGTGCAGTAACAAAAGTTACACAAACCATTTATTTTCAGTTACATAAAAAATTCTTTCAGCAGGATATATATACCCATTGCCAACACAAACCAACCAAACCCCTTTTTAAGGCTCTCACCCGGTATTTTTTTGGAAAGTCCTATCCCGATAAATATCCCGATAACCGACATAAGTGAAAATAATAGTAGAAACGGCCAGTTTATTTCTGCCTGACCCACATCTCCCATAAACCCTGCAAGCGATTGTATGGCAATAATGAAAAGTGAAGTTCCAACTGCCTTTTTCATGGGCATGTGAGCTATAAAAACCAAGGCCGGAATGATAAGGAATCCGCCTCCGGCACCTACCGCACCTGCTAAAACCCCTATAAACACACCCAAAACGACCAGTTTGGTATAGGAAATCTCAACATTAGCGGCAAGGGCACCGGTTTGTCCGGATCGTATCATGCGTACCGATGCTGTAAGCATTACCACAGCAAAGAGTACCATTAACAATAAAGATTTTGTTATTATAAAGGAACTGACTGAAAAAACCACATCGGGTATGGCAGGGATAACAAATGCCCTAACAAGGTATGCCGCTATTAACGACGGAATACCAAACACCCATACTATGGAAAAGTCTACATTTTTCTGAAAAGCGTTTCTAAGTCCCCCAACAAGTGCCGTACTCCCTACTACAAATAAAGAATAGGCTGTTGCTAATACCGGGTTTACCGTAAGTATATAAACCAGTATAGGCACTGTTAATATTGAGCCTCCGCTCCCTATTAATCCCAGAGAAACCCCTACTAAAAGGGCCAAAAAATAGCCTGAAACCATTGTTACATCCATAAGTGTATGCTTTAATAATTTCAGGCTAAATTAGTGCTCAGTTAAGAGCCTTGCAGTAACAAAAGTTACACTGCGGTTATTTATTTAAAAGAACAATATTATTTCTGTTCAGTTTGATTTTACCCTCATTCTCAAAAGCTTTTAAAAGCCTTGAAACCACCACTCTTGAGGTATTAAGCTCATATGCGATTTCCTGATGGGTATTGTTTATAATGTCAGAATTGTTCACCTTAGCTTTTTCATTAAGGTAGTTAAGCAAACGCTCATCCATTTTCATAAAGGCAAGGTTATCTACCGCATTAAGCATTTCACTAAGGCGTTTATTATAACTTGTAAATACAAAGTTGCGCCAGCTTTTATACTTGCCCAGCCATTCTTCCATTTTATTTACCGGAATCATGGCAAGGGAGCCACTGTTTTCGGCAATCGCCCTTATTTCGCTTCGGGTATCTCCCATACAACAGGCAAGCGTCATGGCACAGGTATCACCTTTTTCAAGAAAGTAAAGCAATAAATCGCCCTCATCCCTGTCTTCCCTTAATATTTTGATGGCACCTGTAAGCAATAAAGGCATCCTTCGTATGTATTCCCCAATATCTATAAGTTTATCCCCCTCTTCAAACTCTACAAGGGTAGATACTTCTGCAATTTCTTTTATCAATGCTTCCTCAAATACCGACCCATAGGCCTGTTTTATCAGCTCTTCCATGTTTAATTCCATAAGGTTGATTGGTTAAATATACGAATTAATGTGGCAGCTTATTCTTAATTAGTCCGTATACCCAAGTACCTGCAATGGCTCCTCCTATAACAATAAGTATAGGATAAAAACCGGCTCCTGCCAGTACAAACATAGGCCCCGGGCAGGCACCAGCCAACGCCCAGCCTAACCCAAAAAGGATTCCGCCAAACATATATCTAGAAAAACTCCTGTCTTTAGGCGGAATCATTATAGGGTTGCCAGACATATCTTTCAATCTCTTTCTTTTAATAAGCTGAATCAATAGTACTCCCAGCACTAATGCCGAGCCTATTATTCCATACATATGGAACGATTTGAACTGGAACATCTCATAAATACGAAACCATGAAGCGGCTTCTGATTTAAACATTACTATCCCGAAAAATGTTCCTACAACTAAAAAAACTATATTTCTCATACTCTTATGCCTTTAAAAAATTAATGGGAATAACAGGTGAACCATAATTAGTCCGCCTACAAAAAAGCCTACCACAGCTATTAGTGAAGGTAACTGAAGATTACTTAACCCCGAGATTGCATGACCCGAAGTACAGCCACCGGCATAACGTGCTCCAAAACCTACCAAAAACCCTCCAATAATAAGTATTGCTATTGTTTTTACCGAAGTGAAAGCACCATCACCAAAAAGCTCTGTAGGCACATAGGTTTTACCTGCACTATCAAAACCCAGTGAATGCAGTTGGGTTATCACCTCATCATTAAGCTGAGGCACCTGATTAACCGACAGGAAATTGAAAGCTATAAAGCCTCCTAAAACAGCACCAACCATAATAAGAAGGTTCCATTTTTGTGATCGCCAGTCAAAACAAAAGAAATCACAGGTACTACCGGCACCACACATGGTACACAACGTACGCAGGTTAGACGACATCCCAAAATTCTTTCCTAAAAATAAAAGTAACGCCATTGTTAGCGTAATTAACGGTCCGGCCACATACCACGGCCACGGTTCTAAAATCCAATCCATCGTTTGTTCTTTTTTATGCAAAAAAACAAAATGGATATAAGCCCGTCAGTAGCTTTTGTTACATAACAAAAAAAGCAGCTCAAAAAGCCGCTTTTTTAACGTAAAATAGTATACACCTATTTAAGATAACCTATCAGAAATAGACTTTGCAGTTGGGTAATGCCTTTTTAATCCTTTCTTTTTCCGAATTACTTATGGGATTACCGTTAAGTAGAAGTGTTTTAAGTTCCGTTAGGTTTTCAATTCCTTCCGGTAATGTTTTTAATTTATTGTTAGCAAGCGATAAAAGCCTTAATTCTTTAAGGTTAGTAATACCTTGCGGCAATACTTCCAGTTTATTATTGGCAAGCATTAAAGTACGTAGCTTTTTTTGTTTCTCTATTTCCTGAGCAAGGTAACTAATACTGTTAGATTCCATATTCAGTATCTCGAGATTAGGAAAATTTAGCCAACTCCCGTCAAACTCATGAAACTGATTGAATCCCAACTGTAGGTTTTTCAGTTTTTTAAGTTTCGTGATATTTTGCGGCAGGTAGCTTAACTGGTTATTATCGAGCTCAAGCACCTCAAGATCTTTACAATTCCCTATTCCCTCTGGTATGGAGATAAGTAAATTAAACGAAAGATGCAGGTATTGCAGTTTAGTGAGTGCTTTTATTTCCTGCGGAAGGTAAGATATGCTGTTATCTGAAAAATCAATACGTATAAGCTTTTTAAGATTAGCTATATCCTCCGGCACATACTTAATACCATTAAGTTTAAAGTTAAGTACTTCCAGCTCAGTAAGGGTAAAAATTTCCTTATCCCAGTACTCTAAATTATTCCTCATAAGATTTAAAAACTCTAAATGCTTTAGTTTGCTTAAATCTTTTGGTACATAAAACAGCTTTTGGTCCCTTAAGTTTAACTGTTTTGCCTTTTTATCAGCCAGAGCCTCTTTAACACTATAATAAACAGGTATGTTAATAGGATCGGCATATTGTGCTTTTGCTGCAAAACTGCCGGCTATAAAAAGTAACGCTGCTAAAAATCTTCCTTTCATGTGTGTAAAACTGAAAAAAAGGACCGGCAGCATTTTGCCGGTCCTGTATTATGTTGTGAAAAAAGTATTAGTTTACTTTTATCATTTTGTAAGTACCTGTTTTCTCACCAACTGTAACATTGATGATAAATACCTGCTCACCATTAAGCTGAGTAAGGTTTAGGTCAATTTTTTGAGTTCCGCCAAGAGACTGAGTCTCTTTTACAACTACTTTTCTTCCAAGCATATCATATACTTCAACAAGTACATTGTTACCAGCCTCATCGTTAAGCTCTAAAGTAACCTGACCTTTTGTTGGGTTAGGATAAAGGCTAACAATACCTTTAAGCTGATTTGGAGTATCTATACCTAAAGCTTCTTCTACAATAATGTACTCTTCTTTAAGTTCTGCCTCACTGTCACCAGCTACGTTAGTAGATACAAGAGTTACATTGTAAGTACCAGCCTCAGCATAAGTTACTACCGGGCTAGCATCTGTAGATGTAGCAGGCTCACCACCTTCAAATGTCCACATCCACGAAGTTGGGTTGTTTGTACTAAGGTCAGTAAAGGTTACTACTTCACCTTCTTCAACAGTTACTTCGTTAGCAGAGAAATCTGCAACAGGAGCCTGGATACCAAGCTGAGATCTGTTAGCAATAACTACCGAAGCAGAAGCATTAAAGTTTACTTCACCAAAAGTAGCATCAACCTGAGCTGTATTACCATTATCAGGATGCTGTACAGAGAAGAAACCATATTTAAAATCAGGAGTAAATGTTAAACCTGTTGGCTCAGAACCTGCAGGCATAGAAGAGTGTAGTAACACCTGTGGAGCTCCCTGAGAGTGGTTAGGACGGATTACCCATATGTAGTTTAATCCACCATCCTGAAGTACCCAAAGGTTACCTTTATCATCAAAAGTAAGGTTATCATTACCATCACCCCATTGTTCTGTAACAACTCCGTTTGCAGTTTCGATTTCATAAGACATACCTCCTACAAAAGTTTCAAAATCAGAAACAGTCTCACCGTTATCTGTAAAACGGTATACACGATCTAAACCTTTTGCAGTAAAATAAATTTTACCGTCAATAGGGCTTATTTCACAGTCTTCAACACCTGAAAAAGCTGTTCCGCCTGCAGTAGCAGCGTTTGCTGTTAAGTTATTTCTGTCTTCAGCTGTTTCATTAGCAACTTCAATCCATGTAGCAGTACTTGAAGTAGGTTCATTACTTGAAAGACCGGTATCTAAAGAAAGTACATATACAGTACCTGAAGTAAGATCACCAGGAGTATCGGCAACAAACTTGTAAACACAGTTTGTACCACCATCTTCACCATAGTAAGCAGTAGTTCCATCGGCAGAAACCACAACGTTCTCATGGTTCATTCTACCCATAGCCCAAAGTTTTTCCTGCTTATTATTACCATAGTCTTTTACAGCTGCAGTTACAGGATCAATTTCTACTAACCATCCCACATCCTGGTATCCGTCAGAGTTAGCATCACCACCGGAAGTGTTTTCTTCAGCAGTTATGATAGTTCCCCATGGAGTAACACCACCCGAACAGTTTCTGATAGTAGTTACAAGGTCGTCATTTTGGAATTCAACCGGTTGAGAGTTATCAATAACCCAAAGGTTAGTATCAGTATCAAGGTGCATATCTACAATAGATACACCACCAGGGTTGTTTTCGTGGTTTACCGAAAGGTAACCTTGCTCACTGCTACCTTCAATAGCAATATAACCTGTAAAATCGTGGTTACCCGGTACGTTACCTGAACCATCCATATAAGCATCTCCCTGTTTAAATAATAACTGGAATTTGTGCTCTGTAGGTATAATTAAGTTTGTAGTTTGAGCAGTTGGATCAATAGAAGTAAAACAACCTATGTGACCTTCTTCACAAACAAATTCAGCCGGAGCATCTTTAATATACATATCAAAACCAAGGTCAGAACTCTGTCCGTCACGGTTGTGCATTTCAACAGCGATTCTGTTTACACCTTCGTTAAAGATAGTTTTTGAAAGGTGGAATACCTGGAATCTTTTCTCATCGGCACCATCAACGATACCAGACGAATGAGTAAGGTAGTTAACATCACCTGCAGGCATGTTATCTCTTATTACCTCAACACCGTTAACATATACGATAACACCATCATCTCTTCTGATACCGAATTCTACCATATCAGCAACTTCAGCAAGAGTAACGTTTAAGTCTCTTACAAAGTAACTTGTAATGTATTTATTACCTGAATCAGGACCGTAAGAAATTACAGTTTTAGTAGCATCTCCATATCCTAGTGGTCCCTGACCTGTAGCCCACGCAGAAACATCATAAGTAGTCTCTGCCCATGTTGTAGCATCAAGGCTTGTACCTAAGTCAAAATAAGCCCACTCTGAATCTTTAGAAAGAGGGTAGTTTGCAGGCGTTAAAGGAGGTAGCATAGCAGCAGCTTTTACAGCTGTAGATTTTTTAGCAGCAACTTCTTTTTTAGCCGGAGTTGCCTTAGCTTCGGGTGCAGAAGCCGGGGCTGTCGCAGAGATAGGCTCTACATTAAAGCTGATTACTGCAAAACTCCATAGAGAGAACAGTAAACAAAGGGAAAGTAAACTTTTTTTCATTCTGTTTATATAGTTTTTGTTTTTACCCTACAAAACTACCTTCAGCATGTTTCCTTTACCTCAATTCACCTTTAAGGTTCATTTAAACTAGTGTTACCTAGTTTAAAAAACAATTAACAATAAAATGAAATTAAGCAACTATGTTTATTTAATGTAAACTTCAACCATGTCTATCTGACTGATGACAAATCAGTAAGCGATTTCAGGAAAGCAATAAGGTCGCTTTTCTCTTCATCGGTTAGATTTAAAGCATCAGGCGAGAGGGTTTGATTGCTTACTCCAAGCCCTACTCCTTCTCCGCCTCCGTTATCATAAAAGTCGATAACTTCTTCAAGAGTACTGTAAGCCCCGTTATGAAAATAAGGCCCTGTAACCTCTATATTCCTTATGGTTGTGGTTTTAAACGAACGCTCAAATATCCAAGCCTGTTCTGATTGTATTTTGTTATCATTCCTCCCCATATCCATATCCAGTCTTGGTGCTTTTTTTGGATCATCCAGCACACCCAGTATCTCACTTTCGTTCTCGTTATAAAAAGGAGGCACAAGTCCGCTAAAGGTTGGCATAAAGTGGCAGGTAGCACAGTTTGCTTTTCCGGCAAACAGGTTAAAACCTCTTTTTACCTCAGCAGGTATATCTGCCTGTTCTCCCCTTATGTATTTATCAAACTGACTACTAAACGACTGTAGTGACATTACATAAGAAACCAAAGCCTTTGAGAAATTTTCTCTCGTTACAGCATCTTTACCAAATACAGCTTTAAACTTATCAGCATAAGTCTCGTCAGCTTTAAGCTTACTAAGAATATCACTGTAAGCGGTATTGAATTCGTCATGATTAAAAATAACGTGTTCTGCCTGCTGTTCAAGGCTAAACGCCCTAAGGTCATAAAAATACCTATCCGCATACACTGCGTTTAATAATGTTGGAGCATTACGTAAAACTGTTTTTCCCTGTATGTTGCTTAGTGATTTCGGAACACCGTCGGTAAAACCCTTATCAGGATTATGGCAGCTTGCACAGCTTAATTTTCCTTCGTTACTAACTATAGGGTCATAAAACAATGTTTTACCCAGCTCCCTAAGCTCTTTACTATCGTCTCCCTTTTTAAGTTCGGTAAAATAGTACGGGTTTAAAAAATCGGCTGCAAAAATTGAAGTACTCTCAGGGTTCCAGCCCGATGTATACTTAAGGTAATCAGGGTTAACAGCACCTTCCAGTTCTCCCAGTTTTTTATACAAAGGGTCTACAAATGACTTAAGAAAAGTAAGTCTGTCAAAATCTTCAAAAGAAACCGGATTATTCAAATAAGCTATTGCCTCTTCAAACAAGTGTATCACCTCATTTTTAGCTACAGTATTACCATTGTAGTTATCTTTAAAAAAAGTAAGCATGCCCTGAAAAGATGATTGCACCTCTTCCAGCCCGTTTAACGACCCCGGAGTATCAAAACCAGTTACTCCCATACTGAAATCCCTAATAAGCTGCTGCCTCATGGCAGTAACATTATACTGGTTATTGAATTCCTGACCGGTAATGCTGCTATATAAAACAGCATATTTCATCCTTATGGTTTTTGATAATGATGCTATCTGGTTTCTTTCTGCCTCTGCCTCATCAGAGAAAACAAGTTCATCCAAAACCTGCAATCCTTCAGGACTAACAACTTTTGGCATTGTACCTTCTTTTTCAATATGCATTAACGGTGCTCCGTTAATGTGGCTCTTTATATATTCGGCATAGTAAAAGGCTAAAAAGAACTCAACCTTTTTGTAAGATAAACGGGTGTTTTTTACAGCTAATTGTACCGAATCCAGACTGGTTTTACCATACCTGAAATCATTTGTGGTTTTATCAAGCTTTTCTAACGAAAGGTTAAACTGCGAAAAATAATTGCTTAATACCTCCGGAGGTGCCGAGCCGGTATTTCGGGTAAATGAAATAATGGTAAATGAACCTGCCAGTACCACTACAGCTGCAACAATTTTTTTATAGGAACCTATCATCTCTTAAAAATACTTTATTCAAAAAGCAAACTTACTTAGCCCAACACCTATACACATTACCGACAGATTAAGAAATGATTAAACTAAAACCAAAAACAGTTACAGAAACAAGGGTTTTCAACAGGTAACTGTTTACAAACAGGGGCTTTTTTACCTTTTTTAGAGTAAAACAAACTGATAAATTTAGTAACTTGTGTGTTGAAAGTTCATTTATCATCAATCCATCAAAAAAATCACAACCATGTCTGAATCAACCAAAATAAGACGCCCAAGACCAAAACATAAAGGCAGTGCCACGCTGTTTAAAAATCCGGTACTGGAAAAACTAACACGTACTCACATTGCCATGCCTCTTAGTATTTTCACTATTATATCGGCTTTACTAATATATTATGGTATAATTGAAAAAGGGTTTACCACTCCGCAAATCATATTATTATTCTTTGCCGGGATGTTTGTTTTCACCTTTATAGAGTATATAGTACACCGTTACCTTTATCATATTAAGGAAGGAGATCATAACCATGAGGTTACTACCGAAAGCTTTAGCTATAAAGTACACGGGGTACACCATGACTACCCTAAAGACAAACAAAGGCTTGCTATGCCTCCTATTATTGCACTTGTACTGGCTACCTTTTTCTTCCTTGTATACAGAGCCATGATGGGCGATTATGTTTTTGGGTTCCTTGCCGGTTTCCTTATGGGCTATACTATTTATTTATGTATCCATTACAGCGTACATATTTTTACGGTACCTAACAACTTCCTTAAAACACTATGGCATCACCATGCCGTACACCATTACAGGCAGCCAGACAAAGCCTTTGGGGTATCTTCTCCGCTTTGGGATTATATTTTCGGCACCATGCCTAACTTTATCAATCAGGAAAAGGAAACGACCAAATCAGGTGAGTTTATAGACGACCGAAAATAATTACTACATACAACATTATACAAAAGGCAGCCAAATGGCTGCTTTTTGCATTTATATACTTTCTTGTCCCAGTTCAATGCACAGGGTAACTGTTTAACGGAACTTCGTAATGTAAAATCAAAGCAGCATTACAATGGAAACGATAAACATATTATATATAGGAAAACACCCTGAAATTATGGAAACGGTTGTAAGGCTCATTAATAAAAATGAACTATGGACCGGATTAGGAACTACCGATGAAAACGAGGCTGTAGCCCTATTTAAAAACAACAGTATTTGCCTTGTATTGTTAGGATGCGGAATTGACGAACAAACCGAAATTTCACTAAGGTTATTTTTTACACAACACAACCCTAAAACAAAAATCATTCAGCATTATGGCGGGGGAAGCGGATTATTATATAATGAAATTCAGGCAGCTTTAAACAATGACCCTGAGATAATTAACTTCTTGTCCCAGTTCAATGCATAACTTTTAAACCAATTGTAATTTTACATAACAATTAAAAAAACATATATCATGGAAAATAAAATATTAGGCTTACACCATATCACTGCGATAGCAGGAGACGCTAAACGTAATTTTGACTTTTATTCTAAAGTTCTTGGTTTACGCTTCATTAAAAAAACCGTAAACTTTGACGACCCGGGCACTTACCACTTTTATTTTGGAGACGAAATAGGCAGTGCAGGTACTATATTAACCTTCTTCCCTTGGGGAGCAGGTATACCACAGGGCCGAAGAGGTTCGGGTATGGCAACAGAGATTGGTTACTCCGTTCCTAAAGGCAGCCTTGAAAAATGGGTAGAACGCTTTGAAAAATACAATGTAATTTATAATAAACCTGCCGAAAGGTTTGGGGAAAGGTATTTAACCTTCATTGATCCTGACGGATTAAAACTGGAACTTATAGAATCGGCCACTCCAGATAATCGTAAACCATGGGAGACCGACGAGGTTAAAGCAGACATTGCTACCAGAGGATTCCACAACGTGACACTTACCTTAAACAACATGACAGGCACAGCCGCTGTATTAACCGAAATATTTGGTTACAAACTGGTAAGTCAGGATGTTAACCGCTACCGTTTTGTTACCAATGCTGTAGAGAACGCTGCTATAGTTGACATTGTTGAACTGAAAGAAGAAAAACGCGGACATGTGGCAAACGGTACTGTTCACCATGTTGCCTTTAGGGTAAAAGACGATGAAACCTTAATGAAATTCAGGGAGAAAGTATTTGCTGCCGGGCTTAACATTACCCCGCAAATAGACCGTAACTACTTCCACTCTTTATACTTTAGAGAACCGGGTGGAGTGCTATTTGAAATTGCTACCGATAACCCTGGCTTTACAGTAGATGAAAAACTGGAAGACTTAGGTAAAGGCCTTAAGTTACCGAAACAATATGAATCACGCAGAAGTGAACTTGAAGCTCATTTAGCACCTATTAACTAATACTTTTTAAAATGAAATTTGAACCATTAAAATATATATATCAGTCATCCGGAAATGCAGCAGCCTATACACTATTGCTGCTGCACGGCACCGGTGGCAACGAGAAAGACCTTATCCCTTTGGCTAAAGACTTTGGCGACCGCTTTAATATTCTTAGTCTTAGAGGGAATGTAAGCGAACACGGTATGCCGCGCTTTTTTAAACGCCTTGGCATGGGAGTATTTGATGAAAAAGACCTTGATTTTCGTACCGATGAAATGGTATCTTTTATAGAATTTATATCCGATAAGGAAGGATTTGATATTACCAAACTCATTGCTTTAGGCTACTCTAATGGAGCCAACATTGCAGGATCAACACTAATTAAGTACCCAGAGTTTTTGGCAGGAGCTATTTTATACAGACCCATGCAACCGTTTAAAGAAGTAAAATCCATTGGTACTGATACCGGTGTACCTGTATTTTTCAGTTCGGGAAGGCTGGATCCTACCATTAATCCAAACGAAACGGCAGAATATCTGGACAAATTAAAAGAGTTAAGTTTTACTGTAGAGCATCATGATTTACTTACAGGGCATAACCTTACCCAAAACGATATTGAACTTACTGCCGAATGGCTTAACACAAATTTTGCCTGATGGAAGCTTTTAACATAACACGAATACACACTGATGCTAACGGAGACAGTCGTTTTGAGTCTGTCTCCGTTACTTTAAACGATGCCGGGGAAATAGGTTTCCTTTCGGAAGCACAAAAGGTCGGTACTGTTCAGTTTAGGAAAGTTGCCCCAACCTACGATTATGATTTCCATAATGCTCCAAACAGGCAGTACATTATTCTTATAGATGGGGTGATTGAAATAGAGAACTCATTAGGTGAAAAAAGATACTTTAAGGGCGGAGATATCCTGTTAATGGAAGACACAGAAGGTAAAGGGCATAAAACCCGTAATATTACAAACGAAGTACGCTCATCCCTGTTTATAAAGCTATAAAGCGCTTTTCTGTAAAGATACAGACAAAAAAGTGTTTTATAATTCATTTTTATGTATTTTTGATCAAAAAAACAAGACATGTTAGTACAATTCTCTATACAAAACTTCAAAACTTTTAGAAAAAAATCTACTATAAGTTTTGTTGCCTCTAATTATGATAAAATAGATTTAGAAGAGAGCAATGTAGTAAATATAGAAAACTTTCAATATCGATTACTAAAAAGTGCTGTAATCTATGGCTCAAATGCTAGTGGTAAAACAAAATTTTTAGATGCTGCTGCATTTTTAAGATGGTTTATAATAAACTCTTCAACAAAAACTCAAGAAGGAGATAAAATAAATGTACAACCGTTTGCTTTTAATACTCATACAGAAAAAAAACCTTCAGAATTTGAAATTATATTTATAATAGACGATACTCAATATAGATATGGTTTTGAAGCGAACAAGAAAAAGATTATTTCTGAATGGCTATATCAAAAAAAATTAAATTTAAAACCAAAAGAGGTCGAACTTTTCTATAGAGAGAAGTCAACATTCACTTTCCATAAATTATTTAAAAAATTTGAATTACTCCAAAAAGAAGGAGATATCATTAGAGACAATGCTCTAATCCTGTCTTTAGCAAATCAATTTAAAGTTAAAGTTGCTAGAAAACTTGTCAAATACTTTGAAGATTTATCATTTTTATTAGGTAATGAACCAAATTATTATGAAGGATTTTCTTTAAATCAAATTGCTGAAAAAAGTGAAATTGGAATAAAAATTATTGAAACGATAAAAAGATTTGATATAGGTATTAGTGATATTAATGTCAAAGAAATACATATTGATAATGATAAATACAATAACCTGCCTAAAGAAATCCTAAATAAATTCATAGAATTAAAAAAGAAAGAAAAAGAAATTCAAATAATAGAAACTGAAGCTATTCATAAAAAATATGATATAGATTATAATTTTGTATCTTCGGAAGCCTACGATTTTGACAACACTGAATCAGCAGGCACTCAAAAACTATTAGCATTACTAGGACCTATTTTTGAGTCTTTAACTAATGGTTCTTCTCTATTTATTGATGAACTAGATTCTCGCTTACATCCTAATATTGTTTCTCATCTTATTAAATTATTTAACTCTTCCGAAAGTAATCCAAAAAATGCTCAATTAATTTTTAATACACATAATAGTAACCTTTTAAACGAAAATATTTTCAGACGAGATCAAATATGGTTTGTTCAAAAAAATAGATATGGAGAGGCTGAAATATATTCTTTAGCAGATATAAAAATTAGAAAGAATAGTAATTTTGAAGAAAAATATTTACAAGGCAGTTATGGAGGCGTACCATATATAGAAAATTTGTCTGATTTATTTAATTCTCCTGAAAATGAAAATGAAAAATAAAAAGCAGGAGCAAGAGCTTAAGAAGAAACAACATAAAGCTCAATTAAAACAAAAGAAAAATAAAGAAGCTATTTTAGATCGAACTAATGATACTCGAAATGAAAAATTAAAAATTTTAATTACATGTGAAGGTAAAAATACTGAAAAAGATTATTTTAATCAACTAAGAATAGCCTCAATGCAAGTGGAAGTTATTGGTATTGGTGACAATACTATTTCTTTAGTAAAAAAAACTATAAATATACGTGATTCAAAAAAAATAAAATATGATGAAGTTTGGTGTGTTTTTGATGCTGATCCCAAACCTGACAATCCAAAACAATTACAAAACTTTAATGAAGCAATATGGCTAGCTGAAAAAAATAATATAAATGTCGCATACTCTCACCAAGCATTTGAATATTGGTTACTCCTACATTTTAATGACTATCAAGGAGAGCCTATGGATAGAAAATTATATAAGCAAAAACTGAATGAATTTCTAAAGCCATACAACTTAAAATATGATAGTAGTAATGATAAAAGGGGAAAAAGTATTAGCTCAGAAATGTTTGATATACTAATGGCAAAGGTAAATGGAAAAAGGAGAGTTTGTCATGCTATAGAAAGAGCTGAAAAAATATCCAAAACATTTTCTGATAATAATCCTGCTAAAAATGAATCCTCCACAAAAGTTTTTTTATTAATGAAAAAGTTGTTGGGTATTGATGAGGAAAATACTTGTAAATAACTATCAACTAAAAATATAGCTAATTAATCTCATCATGTCAAACATTAACCTCATTATAGAAGAACGTCCCAGCGACATAGGCAACTTTTTGGTAGGAAGGCTTTTACCTTTTAAAGATAAAAGGACAGTAGGGCCTTTTGCTTTTATAGACCACATGGGACCTGTAGCGCTTAAGGACAACGAAAATATGGATGTGGGGCCGCATCCTCACATTGGGCTTTCTACCCTAACCTACCTGTTTGAAGGCAGTATTATGCACAAGGACAGTTTGGGATCTGAAGTGGAAATAAAACCCGGACAGGTAAACTGGATGACTGCCGGAAAAGGTATAGTACACTCTGAACGTACCCCTGATTACCTGAGACATTCTGACAAGAGCCTTCACGGATTACAGATTTGGGTAGCCCTGCCAAAGGAATTTGAACAAATGGATCCGTCTTTCGTACATGTGGAAGAAGACCAGCTACCTACATGGCAGGAAGATAGCGTTGATTTCAAACTGATTGCCGGAGAGGCTTTCGGAAAAAAATCGCCTGTACCGGTGTACAGCAAACTGTACTTTATAGAAATTAAAAGTAAAACAAAACAAAAGCTTAGCATAGGTAAAAACCTGTATGGCGAAAGCGGATTATACATACTGGAAGGGAGTATAGAAAGCGACGGAAACACCTTTGAACCAAAACAGTTATTGGTAGCTAAAGAAGCCTCGCTGTGTGAATTCACAATTAATGAAAACAGTACGGTGTATATTTTTGGCGGAGAACCTTTCCCTGAGCCAAGGCATATATACTGGAACTTTGTAGCGACATCATATGAACTTATTGAAGATGCCAAACAAAGATGGCTGGATCAAACCTTCCCTAAAATAGAAGGAGAAACGGGATTTGTACCCCTGCCTCCACAAAACACTAACTTTAAACCAAAACACTAACCCCATGGAAATAAAACATTATGATGATGGCAAAAAAGGCCACTTTAAAGCTTTAGAAGGCGATGTACAGGCTGGTATAATGACCTATGTATGGGCAGGAGATAAATTTATCATTGAGCATACCATAGGTAACCCTGACTTTAAAGGTATAGGTAAAAAATTACTGGACGAGGCCGTGACATTTGCAAGGAATAACAACAGCAAAATAATTCCTCTATGTCCTTTTGCTAAAAGAATGTTTGATAAACACGAGGAGATTCGTGATGTTTTAGCACAGTAAAATATTTTCAATACGATTTAAAATCATTACGATTTAAAGCGGTAACTTTATAGGAACCAAACTTAATCGTAATGATTTTTCCTGTTTTAATAAATACCTCCATATTTATATTTCTGTCGTTTTTACATGTGTATTGGGCTATGGGAGGCACCCGTGGTACTAATGCTGTAATACCTGTACTGGAAGGAGATGACAAACCCTTTGAACCCGGACCTTTAATGACGCTCGCCGTTGCAGCCGGATTGGGTTTATTCGCCTTTATAATGATAGGCAACCTGGATATTTTTAAAGCTTATGTAAGCCTGACCTTTTTTAAATATGCAACACTCGTAATAGGGATAATATTTACTTTAAGAGCTATTGGCGATTTTAAATATATAGGCTTCTTTAAAAAAACAACGGGTACCCTCTTTGCTAAGAACGATACCCGTTATTATTCACCTTTATGTTTGGCAATAGCATTTTTCTGCTATCTTATTTTCCTTATAGGCTAATTATTTCTTTACCGGCTCTCCTGCCTCATTCCAGGCATCCATACCACCATCAAGCTCTACAATGTGCTTAAAGCCTTTTTCGTGCATAATTTCAACTGCTTCGGCACTACGTCCTCCGGCTTTACAGTATACATATACCGTTTCCTCCTTATCCAGTTTATCAATACGCTGTTCAAAGTCCTTATCATACAGGTGGATGTTAACAGCTCCGTCTATATACCCCGACTTATATTCTCCCGGAGTACGTACATCAATAAGCTGACCTTTTTCTGCTTCTACCTTATGAGCAAACTCTGTAGGAGAAACCAGTTCGGTTCCATCCTTCTTTTGTGCCTGGCAGGAAACAAGTGTAATTAATAGTGCTGTGATATAAAATAGTTTTTTCATGCTTAAAATTTTAGTGTGTATGCAAAGTTAAGGGTAAACTTAAACAATGAAACGTTACATCCCAGAAACACTTATTTCTTAATCGTAAAAACCTGTGAAATTACGTCAAGCTGTGCTTTTGTTAGCTTAGACGTTTTTTTAAGCTTAGTTACAAACTCCCCTACTTCCTCAGCCGTTGCCGGGCAACCCAGGTTCTCCCCTTTGCTGTTAAACGCATCGGCAAGTACAGTACCATCGGTATCCAGTATCACCCAAAAAGGTATCCCTACACCCGATGCTTTGTATTTTGTTAAAAGATCGGCAGCGCCCGGATTTTCAAGATTCTTATTCTTTGGCGACTCCTGTACCGTTAAAAAAGTAGTAACATAATTATTATCAAAAAGTTTTTTGCATAAGGAACTCTGCATGTTCTTTTCCATCTTTTTACACCAGCCACACCAAGAGGCATGGAATATTACAAATACTTTTTTATTTTCTTTTTTAGCCTGTGTATAAGCCGTTTGTAAAACCGTAGAAGCATCCTCCTGAGCATGCGCCACGGTTAAACTTCCTAACAGGAAGAGACATAGTAAAATTGATTTTATTTTCATTTTTCAGTTGGATTACAAAGTTGTATGCCTGTGCAATTTAAGTAAATATAAGTAATTACTTATATCTCAAACGTTAGAATGATAAAAAACATGCTTAATATTATAACACAAAAGCCTTTAATAATTACTATCTATGCATAGTAAAAACCAAACCAAAACAGCAAGGAGAATCCACCATGAAAAAACATAGGGATATTTTAATTATTGAAGATGATGAGGACGACAGGGAAATTTTACAGGAAATATTCAGGGATCTTGGATATAAAAACAAACTGGTATTTTTCCATGACGGCGTAGAAGCTCTTGATTATTTAAGAAGACCTGAAGTAGAGCCTTTTATAGTAATTTCCGACATTAATATGCCTAAACTGGGCGGTTTTGAATTAAGGGAATTAATACTACAGGAAGAGATTTTTATGGATAAAGACATACCTTATGTTTTTATCTCTAACGCTCAGGATGAGCATTCTGTAAGGCAGGCTAATAAGCTTTCCATTCAGGATTACATCCACAAAGGAAGTGACTACAACAGCTATAAGGAACGTATAAAAAACCTAATTGATTACTGGAGGGAAAACATTAACTCGTTTACCTCATCGGGAAAATAAAAAAGAGAGCCGTTTGGCTCTCTTTTTTTATTTTATTCAGGCTCATTTACCGGACCATCCCACTGGGTAATACCCCCAATAAGGTTATAGGCCGTTTCAAAACCCAACTGATTCATAATACTGCAGGCCTGTGCACTTCGCCCTCCGGCTGCACAATACACATAGTAGTTTTTAGATTTATCAAGCTCCTCAACGGCATAAATAAATCCCTGACCTTTATAGATATCTATATTAATGGCTCCCGGTATAATACCGCGATTCCATTCGTCTTCAGTACGGACATCCAGAATAACGGCATTTTCGTCTTCCTGTGCTTTGTCCCACCATTCCTGTTGTGATAAGTTCATTCTGTTATTTTTGGCAAAGGTATTATGCTTTTATTGAACAGCCAATAGCCTTAGTTTCTTTTACACTAACTTCTTTTCCTTTTAAAAGTGAGTTTACTGCATCTTCAACATACTTTTTAGTAACGGCAGCCTCATCTTCATAGTTGTCATCTATAGCACCTATGTATTTAACTACATTACCTTTAGCTGTTTTTTGTAGTACATAAACGTGTGGTGTTTTTGTAGCACCATACTGCGGGTATATTTTTTGTCCTTCGTCTAAAAGATATGGGAATGTAAACCCTTTTTCTTTTGCTCTAACCTGCATATTTTCAAAACTATCGTCTTTTAGTTTCTCAGGATTATTAGGATTAATGGCAATTACCGGATATCCCTGTTTTTTGTATTTCTTGTCAAGCGCTACTATTCTATCCTCATACGCCTTTGCATAAGGGCAGTGATTACAGGTAAACACTACAATGTAACCTTTAGCATCTTTAAAGTCTTTTAGTGATACTCTTTTACCGTCAATGTTTTTAAGACTGAAATCGGTCGCTACATCACCCACTTTATATCCGTTTACAACGTTGTCCGACTTACTAACTGTAAAGGCAAACAGTACTCCTATTATGGCAAATGCGCCTAAAAATTTTATTGCTTTCATGATTTATGATTTATTATGGTTTGATAAAATTATTTAATTCTTTTTCCAGCTCACTATAAGTAAACGACTGCTCGTAAAACTTACGCTCATCTTTATTGTAAATAATGGTTGCCGGTAATGCCCCGCTCCATGTGGTATCTATTTTCCTTATCCATGTATCGGCATCAGGATCACGAAGCATAACCACATCGCTTTGAAGCTTTTTATTCTTAATAAAAGGGATAAGCCTGCTCTCAACCGACTTATGCATATCCAAGCTTACCAACAGTACTTTTACCTTATCGTTTTTATACTTTTCATTTAGTTGTTCAAAATAAGGTAATTCCTCTACACAGGGTACACACCAGGTAGCCCAAAAATTGACCACATAAGTAGTATCGTTACTTTTGGTAAGAAAGTATTCAAGTCCGTCATATTTATACGCATTTACGGTAACACTATCCTTAGTATACACATGCATGGGGGTTGGCATTTTTTCCTCGGTAACTGCTTCCGTAGTCTCTTTTACCTCCTCTTCACCTTCTTTTTCTTTCTTTTCATTACAGGAATACAACAAAAATATTGCCGCAAATCCTGCTAATAGCATTTTTTTCATGAATGTCAATTTACGTTAAGGCCAATAAAATTAAGGCAAAAAAGGCTATTCATTTACCGTTAACAAATTTTTAACACAACATTTGTATATACAAATATAAAATATACTACATTTGTACATACAAATATTGTAGATACAATTATGAAGATAGAAGAAGTTATTAAAGCAACAGTACCTATGAGTCTTCCTAAGAAGATTATTCTGAATATTATGTATACCCAAAACGTAATAGGTGAAAACTTTAATGAAATTGTTAAGGCTCATGATTTATCACCTGAACAATATAATGTTTTAAGGATACTAAGGGGACAAAAAGGCAAACCTGCAAACATGTGTGTAATACAGGAACGTATGGTTGCCAAAACCAGCAATACTACCCGACTGGTAGACAAGTTACTGCTAAAAGAACTGGTAACACGTGAAGTTTGCCCTGATAACAGACGGAAAATGGAAGTCGCTATAACCCAAAAAGGACTGGATTTACTAAAAGAACTGGATCCTGTTATAGACAGCCATGAAGAAAAGTTTACTAAAAACCTGACTGTTGAAGAGCAGGAAACACTAAATACATTATTAGAAAAATACCGAAACGCATAATCAAATTAGAGTATAAAAATCATGGAAAATTATATTGAAAGTTTAAACTGGCGTTATGCCACAAAAAAATACGACCCTTCAAAAAAAGTATCGGCTCAGGATCTTGAAACACTAAAAGAAGCAGTACAGCTAAGTGTTTCATCAATGGGATTACAGCCGTACAAAGTACTTATCATTGAAAACCCTGAAGTACGCCAAAAGCTTAAAGCTGCCGGTTACAATCAGGATGGTATTACCGAATCTTCTCAACTGTTTGTTTTTGCTTATGAGAAAAATGTAAGCGAAAAACATGTAGATGCTTATATGGATAACATAAGTAAAGTAAGAGAAATTGAAAAAGAGTCCCTAAAACCGTTTGAAGATACAATTAATGGTTTCATTAATAACCAAACAGAAGAAGGCAAAAACACATGGGCTGCAAAACAGACTTACATTGCGCTTTCTACTTTAATCAACACTGCTGCATTACTTAAAATTGATGCTACCCCTATGGAAGGTTTCAATGCTCAGCAATTTGACGAGATACTGGGCTTAGACAAACTTGGTCTTAGCACAGCAGTTATTGCAGCAGTAGGTTACCGCCATGAAGAAGACGGTTTCCAACACTTTAAAAAGGTTAGAAAACCTCAAAATGAATTATTTATCACTATCTAATATTCTAAATTCAATTAATTAAAAAAAAATGAAAAATTTCAAAACAATTGTAGTTGCGCTAGTAGTAGCTCTTGGAACCATAACAGCATCTGCTCAGGACAAGAAAATCAACACTTCATCAAGTAAAATAAGCTGGGTAGGTAAAAAAGTTACAGGTCAGCACGAAGGTGTTATCAGCCTTAAAGATGGTGTACTTAATTTTAAAAAAGGTAAACTTACAGGTGGTAACTTTACTGTAGACATGACTTCTATCACTGTTACAGATCTTAAAGCTGGTGAAGGTAAAGAGAAACTTGAAGGTCACTTAAAAGCTGCAGACTTTTTTGGTACTGACAAGCATGCTACTTCTAAATTAGTATTCAAATCAGTTAAAGTAAAATCAGGTAACGTTTACACTGTAAATGCTGATTTAACAATCAAAAACATCACTAAACCAGTTACTTTTGATTTAACTGTAAACAACAATTCTGCAACTACAGCGTTTAATGTAGACAGAACTAAGTATGGTATTGAGTACAAGTCAGGAAGTATTTTTGACGGTCTTGGTGACAACATGATTTACGACGAATTTGAACTTACTGTAAATCTTAAGTTCTAATAATTAGAGTTTAAATTGAAATAAAAATCCCCGATGGTTTCCATCGGGGATTTTCTTTTTAACCAAAATTAATGTTAGCAATTCTTAAAACAATCCTTCAATAGAGAGGTAACGCTCTCCTGTATCATAATTAAAGGTAAGTACTGTAGCTCCGTCAGGAATTTCAGCCAGCTTTTTGTTTACAGCCGCTAATGATGCTCCTGTTGAGATACCTGCAAGTATACCTTCTGTTTTTGCAACATTTCGGGCAAAATCAAATGCCTCATCTTTCCCTACTGTAATTACACCGTCAATAAGGTCGTTTCTGTAAATAGAAGGTACAAACCCTGCCCCTATTCCCTGTAAAGGGTGAAGCCCCGGGTCACCACCACTTAATACCGGAGAAGCTTCTGGCTCAACGGCAAACACTTTAAGGTTAGGGAATTTTTGCTTTAAAATATCGGCAACTCCCGTTATGTGTCCGCCCGTACCTACACCCGTTATCAGGTAGTCAATCCCTTCAGGGAAATCGGCAAGGATTTCCTGAGCGGTGGTTTTACGGTGAATATCAACATTCGCCTGATTATCAAACTGACTTGGCGACCATGCGTTTAGCGTAGACTCTGTTAACTCCCTTGCCTTTTCAATAGCCCCTTTCATACCCTTTTCACGTGGGGTAAGTTCAAACTCGGCACCATAAATAGACATTAGTTTCCTGCGTTCCACGCTCATTGACTCAGGCATTACAAGAATAAGCTTATATCCTTTTACTGCCGCTACAAATGCCAGCCCAATACCCGTGTTACCCGAAGTAGGCTCAATAATAACACTATCCGGCTTTAAAAGTCCCTTAGCCTCGGCGTCTTCAATCATTGCCAGTGCAATCCTGTCTTTAATACTGTTCCCCGGATTATTGCGTTCCAGCTTAATCCAAACGTTTTTACCTTTAAATAGCTTATTAAGTTGTACGTGAGGTGTATTACCTATAGTTTCTAAAATATTATTAGCTTTCATATCTATGCTGTTTTATATTACAAAATTTAATGGTTCAGGAAATGTTTCCTTAGATTTTATTGTTATTTCACTTTTATGATATACCAGAGAATGTGAAGGAATGGAATTAGTAAGCCAAACGTTACCTCCTATTACAGAATCGTTACCCACTACTGTATTTCCTCCTAAAATGGTGGCATTGGCATAAATGGTAACATTGTCACCAATTGTAGGGTGTCGCTTTACCGATGCTTCCTCCTTGTGCACACTAAGCGCACCAAGTGTTACTCCCTGATATATTTTTACGTCATCACCTATTACTGATGTTTCCCCTATCACGATACCTGTACCGTGGTCTATAAAAAAACGATCACCTATAGTAGCTCCGGGATGTATATCAATACCGGTTTTACCGTGTACATATTCACTTATAAGCCTGGGTAATACCGGTACATCATTAATCCAAAGCTCATGTGCAACACGATAAATCGCTATTGCAAAAAAACCCGGATAGGCCACCAATACTTCGGTTCTTGACTTGGCTGCAGGATCAAAAGCAAAAATTGCCTTCAGGCTATCTTCCATTTTTTGATGCAGCACTACCACCTTTTCCTTAAGATGGTTTATTAACGGTTGTATTCTCTCTTCCTGCAGCCCCGAAAGGCAAAGCAGATCAGATAGTACTCCGTCCAGCTCTTTTTCTTTATTTAAAAAGAAATCATAATCGGTAAACTGCGGCCCTATGCAAAACAGCCACTGAAAAAACTCTTCTGTCCAGTACCCTGTTTTCTGTTTATCGGGCAACACCCCCGATTTCAAATAATTTGCGGTATAAACGGGATGCTTCATATATTAGTTATTAAAAGGCTATAAATAAAAAAGGCTCCTCGTGGTAACGAGGAGCCTTTAACTGTTTACTGTTTAGGAATGAACCTAATTTTTGTGCACAGTTAATGCATCCCCGTATAAAAGGAAACACATACACTCCGTACACTTGTTTGTTAAAACTGCCATATATTCTTTTGTGCATAACAAATATAATTAAATATTTTCATTAGTCTACTACTTTAGTAGATTTTTAAGATTATTTTTTTTCGGTTCACTTTCATACATTTGCACACCTGCATTAAATATGAAAAAAGTACTTGTAATAGATAACTACGACAGCTTTACGTATAACCTGGTACACTATCTGGAAAGTTTGGATTGTGAGGTTACCGTTATAAGGAACGACGAACTCCTTCTTGAAGATGTTGACGATTTTAATAAAATCCTTTTATCACCCGGTCCGGGTCTCCCTGCCAATGCCGGATTACTGGAAAGTATCATAAAAAAATATGCTCCTTCTAAAAGTATACTGGGCGTTTGTTTAGGGCAACAGGCTATTGGCGAAGTTTTTGGCGGAAAGCTCATAAACCTCGATACAGTATACCACGGCGTAGCCACTACAATAACTATTATAGCAGAAGACGAACCCCTTTTTAAAGGGCTTGATAAAAAAATTTGTGTGGGGCGCTACCATTCCTGGTGCGTGGATAAAGAAGATTTTCCTGAAACATTGGAAATAACTTCCCTGGATGAAAACGGACAGATAATGTCACTACGTCACAAGGGGTATGACGTGAGGGGCGTGCAATTCCATCCTGAATCGGTACTGACTCCTAACGGGAAAACAATACTTAAAAACTGGTTAGAGATTTAATTAGGAATCTGCCTTAACCTTAAGCTAATTATAATCGCAAATATCAGGACACCTAATCCAAAAATTATTCGACCATGCTTTCTTTCAACGTCTGTGTAACTAAATACACTTATACCTCCGGGCATTTGCTTTTGGGAATTCCACATTAAAAAGCCAATCACTATACCGGCTACACCTCCTAAAAGTGCTAAAACATATCCGGCAAGAATATACACTATCTGGTTTGTTTTTGGCTTAGCTGTGTTTTTAGCTTTTTCCTGTTTTATACTATACAGGGTATCGGCATCAGTGGGCATACCTTTTTCATGAAGTATCTTTTTAGCAAGCATAAAATCAAAGTCACTCCAAACGTCCTTATTAACCAGGATGTCGTACAACTGCGGAGTTGAGTAAGAGTATAAACAATAGTCACCTGCTACCTCCCCTACCATTTGCTCGGTTTTTTCTTCCAGCAACCTTGTAGCATTTTTAAGATCGGTAGTAATTACCTTAACCTCAAAATCACCAACAGGAGAGTCGTGATTATCGTTTAAAAAGCTTCTTATTTCATTTTTGCACAAAAAGCGCTTCAGTTCTTTTGCCTGATCGAAATCAGGAAAAGTCTTTAAAGTAGTAAAAGTTCTTTTCATTTGGTTTATATAGATGGTGGTTTTCCAAATATAGGAAAAACCTCCTAAAAACCTCATTTACATATCAGATAACCAATAATTTAAAGAAAACTTATAGATAAGTTTTAACAAAACCTTTATATATGCGGATTTCCGTAAAGTAAAAATTACTAAAAAGACAACAAAAAAACTTTAACAATTATTTTGTATTTAAAATAGTACTAAAATATACTTCTCTAAACAACTAATAAATTGACTTTTAAGACATATATAAATTAAATCGGAACAGAAAGGAAATAGCCTTAACTATAATGCCTATACAAAACATAGTAAACCCGTTTAGAAAAGCTTTGTTATCTGCCAGATAACATTCTATATTATTTTTTAGCAGGAACTCTTTAAGTTCACGAGTCTGAACCACATCAGGAAACTTTTTAAAGGTCACTATTTCACTCATTATTGTTAGTTTGTAAAAACAACTATAACAGTATTTTTTTGTGTAGTGCCTTGCAATATTTTCCTTAATTTTACCCTTAAGCAAATACACTACAAATGCCCGATACTATTACATTACTATTCGCCTTTATTATTGCCTTAGCTTTAGGAATTTACTTAGGAAGGATTTTATTTTCTTCAAAATCATCTTCAGACAAAAAAGTACTCGAAGAGCGTAACAATAGCCTTATGCTTACCATTGAACAGCTTAAACAGCAGGCCGTAAACGAAAAAGGTGTTTTAGAAAAACAGATTACCCAGATAATTACCGAACGTGACGATTTAAGAACGGCTAAAGATGCCCTTACCGTACAGCTTACCAAAAAGGAAACCGACTTTGATAACCTTATGGAGCGCATGCGCGAACAAAGAAAGGAAACCGAAGAGCTAAGGGAAAAATTCACTAAAGAATTTGAGAATCTTGCCAATAAGATACTGGAAGAAAAATCCAATAAATTTACCGAACAGAATAAGGAAAATCTTAAAAATATACTTTCCCCATTACAGGAAAAGATCCATCTGTTTGAGAAAAAAGTGGAAGATACCCATAAAGAAAGTATTGACTACCATGCCGCACTGCGCCAACAAATATTAGGGCTTCGTGAAATGAACGAGCAAATGAGCCGTGAAACGCTTAACCTTACCAAGGCACTTAAAGGTGACTCTAAAATGCAGGGTAACTGGGGCGAACTTATATTGGAACGCGTACTGGAAAAATCAGGGCTTGAAAAAGGACGTGAGTATGAGGTACAGCAAAGTCATGTTAATGAAGAAGGAAACAGAATTCAGCCTGATGTGGTTATAAACCTTCCTGATGGTAAGAAAATGATTGTTGACTCTAAAGTTTCACTTGTAGCTTACGAGCGTTATGTAAATGAAGAAGATGAAACTCTAAGAATTGTTCATCTAAAAGAGCACGTAAGTTCTATCAAAAGACATGTAGACCAGTTAAGTGACAAAAATTATCATGACATTTATAAAATGGAAAGCCCTGATTTTGTGTTGCTTTTCATCCCTATAGAACCTGCTTTTGCTATAGCACTTAACGAAGACACAACTTTATACAACAAGGCTTTTGAACGTAATATAGTAATCGTTACTCCAAGTACCTTACTGGCAACCCTACGTACTATAGACAGTATGTGGACCAACCAAAAGCAACAGGAAAATGCTTATGAAATTGCAAGACAGGCAGGAGCGCTTTACGATAAGTTTGAAGGTTTTGTGGGCGACCTTATTATGGTAGGAAAACGTATGGACGAAGGTAAAAAAGCCTACGAAGGTGCTATGAATAAACTGGTTAATGGTCGCGGAAACATAATTACCAGTATTGAAAAACTTAAAAAAATGGGAGCCAAAGCTAAAAAAGCGCTTCCTGAAAATATTGTAAACAGGGCACTGCTCGCTGCAAATGAAAATGATATTGATGAAGACGATAATAACGAACTGCCTAACTTGTAACTAATACCCTTTTATTATGAATACCAAGCCAAGAAAGGTAAGCACCTCTAAGGTTACTATATCAGAACTGATGTTACCCTCACACTCTAACTTTAGCGGAAAGATACACGGTGGCTATATATTAATGCTAATGGACCAAATTGCTTTTGCATGCGCCTCTAAATATTCAGGTCGCTATTGTGTAACCGCATCGGTAGATACGGTAGACTTTCTAAATCCAATCGAAATTGGCGAATTGGTTACCATGAAGGCATCGGTAAACTATGTTGGGAATAGTTCTATGGTTGTAGGCATCAGGGTAACTGCACAAAACATACAAACCGGAGTTGTTAAACACTGTAACTCATCTTACTTTACCATGGTAGCTAAAGATGATGAAGGTAAAAATGTAAAAGTACCTACATTAATACTTTCAGACCTTGAAGAAGTAAGACGTTTTTATAATTCGGTTAAACGTGTAGCGCTTAAAAAAGAAAGAAACCTGCACAGGGAAACTTTTGACCACACCTCGGCAGAAGCTCTTGAAGGATTAAATCAGTACAACATTAAACTTGAGTTATAAAGATGTTTTTTTAAAGTTTTATATATATTTGTTATCCTTTTAACAATTATAAGATATAACGAATGAAAAAACAATACTTTTTATCTTTAGCAATAGTTTCTTTATTACTTAGTTTTTTTATTTCATGCGGATCAGACGATAGTGATAACTATTCTGAGATACCGGAAGAATCTCCTGTAGTTTTTGACATTACAACTGTACCATATCCTAAATTATCAGATTACAATTTCTTTGAAGGCGATATGAAAAATCTTGAGCCTGTTTATGGTGTGTTACCCTACGATCTAAACAGCTCATTGTTTACAGACTATGCTCTTAAAAAGCGTTTTGTATGGATGCCTGATAATACTCCTGCCAGTTATACTAGTGACGGTGCTGTTTTAGATTTTCCAACAGGAACTATATTAATTAAGAACTTTTATTATGAAAATGTAGGCGCAGAAAACGTTACAAGAATTTTAGAATCCCGCTTACTTATTAAAAAACAATCTGGATGGATATTTGCCAATTATGTATGGAATGGTGACCAAACTGAAGCTTACCTCGATATGGAAGGAAGTACTGTAAGAATGTCATGGAATCATAATGGTACAACTAAAACAATAAATTATAAAATACCCTCGGAAGCAGATTGTGCACTTTGCCATACTTTTAATGAACAGTCGAGCCCAATAGGCCCTAAACCGCAAAACCTTAATAAAGCATACCATTATAATGAGGGAGTTAAAAATCAAATTACTAAATGGATTGAGACTGGTTATTTAAACTCTGCTCCTTCACAAATAACATCAACAGTAAATTGGAAAGATAATACACAACCTCTTGAGCTAAGAGTACGCTCTTATCTCGATATTAACTGTGCACATTGCCATACTGAAGGTACGTACTGCGGATATACGCCTATGAATTTTGCCTTTAACCAAACCAGTGACCCTATTAACTTAGGCATATGTATACCTCCAAGTGATTTTGCTACAAATGGCGAACCTTATCTTATTTCCGGGCAAAATATTGAAGAATCTCTTATTTACTTTAGGATGAACAATAACATTCCTACGGAAATGATGCCTTTGAGAGGTCGTACAATTGTTGATCAAGAAGCTTTATTAATGATGAAGGAGTGGATAAACTCTCTTGAAACAAGCTGTCCTTAGTGTTACATTTATAACACTAAAAATCAAATACATAAGTTTTAACACAGTTCCATAAAAGGGTAAATGTTTTATTATATATTTGTTATATTATTGTAAAAATAATTAACACAACCATATGAAAAAACATATTTCACTAAAAATATACCTATACTTATATTTAATTATTGCTTTTTCATCATGCGGAAAAGATGATTCAGAAGAATACTCAATAATACCCACCCCTTCTCCTGTTGTCCTCGATCTTGAAGCAGTTCCTTATCCTAAACTTTCGGACTATAACTTTTTTGACGGCGAGATAAAAAACCTCAATCCTGTTAAAGGTGTAGTTCCTTACGACCTTAACAGCACACTTTTTACAGACTATGCATTAAAAAAGCGATTTGTATGGATGCCTGAAAATGTAAAGGCTTCATATGTTTCAGACGATGATATACTAAACTTTCCTGACGGGGCTGTACTCATAAAAAACTTTTACTACAACAATATACAGCCTGATAATAGTACCCGTATTATAGAAACCAGGCTAATGATAAAAAAAGGAGGCAAATGGATTTTTGCTAACTATGTTTGGAACAATGAACAAACAGAGGCCTTATATAACATGAACGGAGGTTTTACTAATATTACCTGGCTACAGGATAGCGAAATAAAAACTACTAATTACCGCATCCCTTCAAAATTAGAATGTTACACCTGCCATAAATCTCAACAGGATTCGGTACCAATAGGTCCTAAACCACAAAATTTAAACAAACTGTTTGATTATAGTGATGGTACAAAAAACCAATTAAACAAATGGATTGAACATGGTTATCTTGAAAATAATTTACCACAAAACATTACTGCCAGCATAGACTGGACAGATGAAACCCAACCCTTGGAATTAAGAGTTCGCTCTTATCTTGACATTAACTGTGCCCATTGCCATCGTGAAGGGTCACATTGTGATTATCGTCCTATAAGGCTTGCCTTTAGTGAAACTATTACCCCTTCTAACCTTGGTATATGTGTGGAACCACAGGAATTTATAAACAATTCACTTAAACATATAATATCTCAGGGCAGTACAGAAAAATCTGAAATGTATTACAGGTTAAATTCTGTAATGGAAAACGAAAGAATGCCCCTTTTAGGAAGAACCATACAACACACAGAAGCGCTTGAACTTATGGAAGAATGGATTAACAGCAT
Source organism: Flavobacterium rakeshii (assembly GCF_009741375.1). Classification (GTDB taxonomy): domain Bacteria; phylum Bacteroidota; class Bacteroidia; order Flavobacteriales; family Flavobacteriaceae; genus Flavobacterium; species Flavobacterium rakeshii. The sequence continues at coordinate 130,134 of NZ_WOWP01000016.1, read as the reverse complement.
GGAAGAACCATGCCCGTAAAAAATGAAAACAAACCAATAACCAAACTAAGCTTATGAAAAGAATTGTTACTCTATTATTAGTTATTACAGGCTGCCACAGTATGTACGCACAGCAAAGCTGTAACAATGCAATTGCCGTTACAGAAGGGCAATACTCCGTTACATTTAGTAATGAAAGTGAAATACCTCAAAATTGCATAGATAACGAAACAGGGACTCAAGGAGCATGGTACATGTACACGGCTACCGAAGATCATAAAGTTACAATAAACACTAAGGTCCCTGAACTACTTTTTTATGACACCAGAGTAATGGTATATACCGGTGACTGTAACAACTTAACCTGTATTGCAGGTGATGATGATAGTGGCGGCTATCAAACATCTCTGGTTACTTTTAATACTTTAGCCGGTACTACTTATTATTTTGCATTTGACAATAAGTGGAGCTCAGATGATTTCGATTTTACACTAACATTTGATTATCCTTTTTTATACAGTTCGTATGATATAGAACTTGCCGGTAATTATAAGTTTTGTGTTGTAGATATTAATGGAGATTATCTTGATGATATTGTTTCTCCTTCAAATAATTCTGTCAATGTATTATATCAGTCAAGTAATGATTCTGGATTTACACCAGCTACATTAACAGCACCAAATACTAATAATATTCCTTCCTGGAGTATGGCTGCCGGCGATTTTGATAAAAACGGATATAATGATTTATTGTACGGAAACAGTGTAGGAGCCGCAATAATACTTGCTAATGAAGACGGAACGGCTTTCTCTGATATTATTGAGTCGCCCTCAACCTTTTATCTGTTTTCACAAAGAACAAATTTTGTAGATATTAATAATGATGGTAACCTGGATGCTTTTGTTTGCCATGATGTTGAGCCTAACGTTTATTTTCTTAATGATGGCGAGGGAGGTCACGAATTTATTCAGGGAGGACTTGGCGATTATCCCGAAGGAGGAAATTATGGTTCCATTTGGATTGATTATGATAATGATGGTGACCAGGATTTATTTATTGCAAAATGTAGGGGTGGAGGAAATCCTGCCGCAATGAATGAACTGCATCGCAATGACGGAGATATGACCTTTACTACTGTAGCCAGTAATGATACAAATGAATCTAACATGGCCGATATGGTACAAACATGGTCATCTGCATGGGCTGATTATGATAATGATGGAGATATGGATGTTCTTATAGGTGCGAGTTCGTTTGTAAGTGGTCACCATAAACTGATGCTTAATAATGGAGATGGTACATTTACCGATGTAACAGCCGGAAGTGGTTATGAATCTTTTAATCAGTTAAGTATCGAACATGTAGCCCATGATTTTGATAACGATGGATTTGTAGATGTTTTTGGCGGAGGAGAGATAATAATGAAAAACAATGGTGACTTAACCTTTACACCGGTAGTTATACCAGCCACAAATGGTCCTATAGGCGATTTAAACAATGATGGTTTTTTAGATATATTAAACGGAAACACGGTTTACTTTAACACACCTAACAACAATAATTGGCTAAAAATTACTTTACGTGGAGTAGAAAGTAATGCAAACGGTATTGGAGCAAGAGTTGAAATTTATACAGAAGGTAGTGAATGGGGTAGTCAAATTAGAGATGTGCGAAGTGGTGACGGTTTTAGATACATGAGCTCTTTAAATGTTCATTTTGGACTGGGACTAACCCAAACGGTAGATCAATTGGTTATCAAGTGGCCATCTGGAATTATTGATGTAATAAACAACCCAGAAATAAACCAAACTACCCATGTAACCGAAGGAGAAGCTATATTAAATATTACAGATGCTGAAAACAGCCTGTTTAAACTATATCCTAACCCAGCTAAAGACTACATACAGGTAGAAGCAAAAAATATTGAAATAAAAAGAGCGCTTATTTACACAATAAACGGCAGAATTGTAAGCGATAGCCAAATCACTAATAATACTATTTCGATTAAAGAACTTGCTCAGGGTACTTATGCCGTAATTCTTCAGGACAACACAGGAAAATACCATACTTCAAAAATCATTAAAGAATAATTCTATTTGATTTCTGTAAAAAGAGAAAGCCTGTCTAATTAGACAGGCTTTCTCACACACACATTTTTAATATAGCTAAAAACTGATATTTTAAATTATTGCTTAACTACTGATATGGTTTTAGTTTGCCCTGAAACTGTAACCTTAACGAAATAAGTACCGGCATTGTAGTTTTGCATATAAATTTTGCTGTTTGAATTACCCGCATTATCAGCTGTCATTACAAGCTTACCACTCATATCATATACCGTGATATTATCTATAACATCTGCTGCATTTATAGTTAAAATATCAGTAGTTGGGTTTGGGTAATATTCAAATGTTACTTTACTAACATCGTTAACACCTAAAACCTCTTCTACGGTAATAGTACCATTCATTCCGGGGTGAACATTACACTGGTAGGTATTAGCTCCTATCTCAGTAAAAGTATAACTGTAGGTTTCTCCAACACCAGAAATAGTACCACTATCAAAAGTCTCTGTACTGCCGGCTGTAGAACTAACCGTATGTGGCAGGGTATCACTCCATGTCCACTCTACTGTATCTCCCTGATCTATGGTTAATGAAGCATCCTGATTGCTGATACCCATAGCCCAGTTATCAATATGGTGAGTAGTTTGTGCCGAAAGGCCAATTGTTGCAAATAATGCTGATAAAAGTAAAATTCTTTTCATACGTTTTGCTTTAGGTTGTTAAAACTTAATTTACTGTAGTTTATATTATAACTTAATTTACCTCTACAAAGTAACTTTATAAAAACCTAAAACGTTTTACCTATTTAGTATACGACAGAAAAGACTTAGTAAATAACCAATTTGATTTAGTATTTGTTTAATTCCATTTTATTAAACTTATTGATCTTATCAAGATGCAGTACAGTTGTAGTATTATCGTCGTTCTCGTTGTACATAATCTCAAATTTAGCTCCATACACTATCTCATCAAACAAATAAGATGTAGTGGTTGCCACAGTAGAACTGAACAAATCATCAAATGTCTTAATGTAAACTATAATTTCACCTTCTGCACCGGCAAAATCATCTTTGGTAAAACCATAAAACGGACTATTCTCATCTATAGGATGCACCAGTGTCCAGCTTAAGGTAAGCGAATTGATTTTTTGTAATTCAAGATTAAGGGTATAAAACTTAGTAACCATAATACCATTCTCATTAACACTCATACCCATTGTCATACGGGCCTCAGCATCTATAAGATTAGTGTTCTTAAATGGTGCCAGCCTTACCATAAGGGCATTTATATTTTTATATGGAGTGATAAGTGCATTTTGAGAAAACCTTAAAAAAGCCTTTGGCCTACTAAAGCGACCATAAAACAAACCTGTAGCAATGGCAAAGCTAAGCAGCCCGGTTAAAGCCTCGGTAGCAGCGAGAGCACTGGTAAAAAATCCGTTTGGACTAATATGCCCGTACCCCACAGTAGTAAAGGTTTGCGCACTAAAAAAATAAGCCTTACCAAATTTAGCCCATTCACTACCTATATTCCCTACTCCGTCAAGATACTCTAATCCTATTATATAATACAAGCTGGCGAATATAAAGTTTATACCTGCATAAAAAGTAAAAAGCACTGCTATAAACTTCCAGCCGCTCATGTTAAGCATCATGTGATACCAACTAATACGGTTTAAAAATGAGATTCCTCTTTTCTCAATATTAGCCGTACCGTCTTTATTAATAAAGCGTCCGCCATAAGACGATGGGTTACTGCTAAATCCGGTATTGCTGTCAGTCTTCGCTTTTGTATTTATTATTCCTTTAAAAACATTCATTGGGCTATGGTAAAATTGATTTATCAAATATAAAGATTCATTTTTTCATTAATAAAATAAAAAGTCCGCCTTTACAAGCGGACTTCCCTAAACATATATGGATTAAAACTTACTGTTTAATCACTTTTTTACTGGCTGTTCCATAAGCTGTGGTAATAGTAACAATATAGATGCCCAACTGATACTGGCTAAAATCTACCTCTATATTAACACCGTTTGTATTCATTGCTTTAATCTGTTTGCCGTAAACATCATAAACAGCAACAGCATCAATATTTTCGGCTGCCTGGATAGTAAGTACATTATTTACAGGGTTAGGATACAATATAAGCTGCGAAGCCATAACATAATCTGAAACCGAAAGCGAGCTTTCCTCAACTGCTGTCCAGCTTGACGCTAAACTGTTATCTAACGAAATATCTGTAAGCAGTAGGTAACTTCCGTTTCCATCGGCATCCGGCCACGGACTATCATCTTCATATTCAACATCGTCAATAACATTTCCAAAACCATCGGCAAGTACCAGTCGCTGCGTACTGTTAGACAGGTTACGCTCAAACTTACCATAAGGAGCAAAACCATATCTTGCTTCAAAAACTTCAGGATTACTGGCGATAAATATCCCCTGTCCTGCTTCCAATGTGGCATTTACCGGGAACTGATATGAAATACCCAATTCACGCAGATACACCCCTGTAAGATTTACAGTTTCGTTGCCCGTATTTTTAATTTCTATAAATTCCTGATCGTCAGACTCCGGAAATTCATCCGACTCTCCCGGATGGTAATTTATCCTGTTTATAACCAACTGTGGCAAATCAGGGTCATTACAGGCTGTAAATGTCCCTACATGATCTGTCATCCAGTTAATCCTATCGGCAATAAAAGCTTTAAGCGCAGTAATCTCTGCTGCATGGTTAGGCACAGTACCCCAGCGTTGCTGTTCCCTAGCTGCTGCTTCGCTAATAAGGTCTACCGTTTCATCTATGTAATTGCTTAGACTATCATAATTTAAAACATTACCGGTAGCGGTAAGCGAATTCCAGCGTTTAGAGAGGTAACATTTAAACTCGGTATTGGCAAATAACTGTTTCCAAAAACGTGGCCCTTCATTATCGCCGTTATCAAACTGCCAAATATCGGTATGACTTCTGTCTCCAAACTCATCATGACCAAAGCTCAGGTTAAAGTCCCACACAGGCCCTGCCCTTAGCTTACCTCCCCTGTCTTTGTGAAAATAAGTGCTTATCTGGTAAGCATCCACATTTGAAGAAAGCTCGTTCAATATCATAAAATCAACAAAAGTAGGCACATCAATTACAGAAGGATATCCCGTAATCAAATCAGAATCACTATTGTTAGCTGCCGTTTCCAGAGCCGTAAACTGTGAATGTATATAAGTATCCTGCTCTACGGTAACATCTTCCGGTTTAGGAAGCGCATGGATAAAATCGGTACTTTGTGCGTCAGACTGCATTACCCATGCCACAGGGTCGCCCCCTGTAGTTTTATCGGCTTTGGTAATATAACCTCCGGTTAGATTAGTGCCCGATATATCGCCTTCACTTATATCTTCAATATTAATCCTTTTAGAATCGTCTTTTAGTTTCTCCTGTAACACATACAATCCGCGGTAATTACCATCTATCACTACTTCACAATATTGTGTACGCGATGCATACTGCCCCATTTGGCGGGACATGTTATATACAAGGTAATCCCTCATAAGAGTTGCATCAAACGCCAGTCCGTTTAATATCCAGTCGTTTTCACTAGGCATGCCCAGTATACTTACATTCTGTTTATCTCCATTAGCATCATAAGTTGTCCAGCCATATTGCTTTTTAGGAAGATTTTGAGAAGTAGAACCTCTTAATTCAATTTTAATACGGGCATCATAATCCAGAAAATCGGCATTATCCTGATCGGTCATATAGTTACGGGTACCGTCGGGATGAAAAATAATTTTCATATCGGCCCATACTTTAGGTTCATCCGGTATGTCTGTCGGTTGTCCGGTGTCGGGGTTAATATCGGTATTAATAATAACGATAGGAAGGTTACTGTCTGTAAAAGTAACCTGGGCAAATGCCATTGCGGGCAGCAATAGCACAAAAGCAAATAAATGCTTGAGCGTAATTTTTAAATTCATGTTTTAACTAGTTGGTTTCGTGTATTTTTAACAAATATATCATAATAACTTAACCACAATTAAACACTCGAATTATTTCTACAAAAAAGCAGTGGTAAAAAAGGCGACATTCAATAAAAAAGCCCGCTAAAAGCGGGCTTTTAATATATTAAGCTAATAATTATCTGCTCAAGTACATTTTCCTTCTTGAGTACAGTTCATAAAACTGATCGTCTTTAAGATCTTCAATGAACAGGATGCTTTCACCTGTAGACTTCATTTCAGGCCCAAGTTTTTTGTTTACACCAGGAAACTTGTTGAAAGAGAATACCGGTTGTTTGATAGCATATCCGTTAAGCTGAGGGTTGAAAGTAAAGTCTTTTACTTTTTTCTCTCCAAGCATAACTTTAGTTGCATAGTTTACATAAGGCTCACCGTAAGCTTTTGCGATAAACGGAACCGTTCTCGATGCTCTTGGGTTTGCTTCGATAATGTATACTGTATCATCTTTAATAGCAAACTGTATGTTGATTAGACCTACTGTTTTAAGTGCTACTGCAATTTTCTTAGTATGGTCTTTTATCTGTTGCATTACAAACTCTCCAAGGTTAAACGGAGGTAGTGTTGCGTTACTGTCACCAGAGTGTACACCACAAGGCTCAATGTGCTCCATGATACCGATGATGTAAACATCTTCACCATCACAAATCGCATCGGCTTCTGCTTCGATAGCACCATCAAGGTAGTGGTCTAACAAAAGTTTGTTACCCGGGATACTCTTAAGCAGGTCGATAACGTGCTCTTCAAGTTCTTTTTTGTTGATAACGATTTTCATACCCTGACCACCAAGTACGTAAGAAGGTCTTACAAGTAGCGGGAAATCTAGCGTATCTGCAAGTTTAGAAGCCTCTTCTGCACTTTCTGCCACACCAAACTTAGGGAATGGAATTTTAAGATCAGAAAGTAGTTCAGAGAAACGTCCTCTGTCTTCAGCAAGGTCAAGTGCTTCGTAGCTAGTACCTAATATTTTTATACCGTATCTGTCAAGTTTCTCAGCAAGTTTAAGAGCTGTTTGCCCACCAAGCTGTACAATTACACCTTCCGGTTTTTCATGACGGATAATGTCATAAATGTGTTCCCAGAATACAGGCTCAAAGTATAACTTATCAGCCGTATCGAAGTCGGTAGAAACCGTTTCAGGGTTACAGTTAATCATGATTGTTTCATAACCACACTCTGAAGCGGCAAGTACACCGTGTACACAAGAGTAGTCAAACTCAATACCCTGACCAATTCTGTTAGGTCCTGATCCAAGTACAATAACCTTTTTCTTATCTGTTACAGCACTTTCATTGTCTACAAATCTTGTACCGTCTGCCTTTTGGATTTCAGCTTCAAACGTTGAGTAGTAGTAAGGCGTTCTTGCCTTAAACTCTGCCGCACAGGTATCAACCAGTTTATAAACACGGTTAACTCCCATATCGTTACGCTTGTTGTAAACTTCACTCTCAAGACATCCTACCATGTGAGCAATTTGTCTGTCTGCAAAACCTTTTTGTTTCGCTTCAAGAAGAAGCTCTTTCGGTAACGTATCTATAGTATAGGTAGAAATTTCTTTCTCCAGGATGTAAAGCTCCTCATATTGTTTAAGGAACCACATATCGATATTAGTAATCTCGTTGATTCGGCTTAACGGAATACCCATCTGGATTGCATCATAGATTACGAATACTCTATCCCAGCTGGCATGAGTAAGTTTATCTATAATCTGCTCGTAGTTAGTATATCCTTTACCGTCGGCACCAAGACCGTTTCTCTTAATTTCAAGAGACTGTGTAGCTTTGTGAAGTGCTTCCTGGAATGAACGACCAATACCCATAACCTCACCTACTGATTTCATTTGAAGACCAAGTCTTCTGTCAGCACCGTCAAACTTATCAAAGTTCCAACGAGGTATTTTTACGATTACGTAGTCAAGTGTTGGCTCAAAGTAAGCTGAAGTTGACTTGGTAATCTGGTTCATTAGTTCGTCAAGGTGATAACCTAAAGCCAGTTTAGAAGCGATTTTTGCAATTGGGTAACCTGTTGCTTTTGAAGCCAGTGCAGATGAACGTGATACACGAGGGTTAATCTCAATAGCCACGATATCTTCTTTCTCATCAGGGCTTACGGCAAACTGCACGTTACAACCACCCGCAAAGTTACCTATACTTCTCATCATCTTGATTGCCATATCCCTCATTCTCTGATAAGTACTATCAGAAAGGGTCATAGCCGGAGCAACAGTAATACTGTCTCCTGTGTGGATACCCATTGGGTCCATGTTCTCAATAGAACAGATGATAACTACATTGTCATTTTTATCACGAAGAAGCTCAAGCTCATACTCTTTCCATCCGAAAAGTGCTTTATCAATAAGAACCTCGTGTATTGGTGAAGCTTCAAGACCGCGTGTAAGCAGTTCATCAAACTCCTCTTCTTTATATACGAAAGCTGCACCTGTACCACCCAGTGTAAATGAAGGGCGAATTACAAGCGGGAATCCAAACTCCTGTGCAATTTCTTTACCTTTAAGGAAAGAGTTTGCTGTTTTAGCCGGAGCTGCAGGAATCTCAATTCTTTCAAGAAGCTGTTTAAATTGCTCCCTGTCTTCTGTAATGTTGATTGCGTTAATATCTACACCTATCAGCCTTACATTAAAATCTTCCCAAATCCCTTTTTCCTCTGCCTCAAGACAAAGGTTAAGAGCTGTTTGACCTCCCATTGTCGGCAATACAGCATCGATATTCGGGTGAGCCTTTAAAATTTCAATAATAGATTTAGTGTTAAGAGGCTTAAGGTACACATGATCGGCCATAGATGGGTCGGTCATGATTGTTGCAGGATTAGAGTTAATCAGGATAACCTCAATCCCTTCTTCCTTTAAAGATCGTGCTGCCTGTGATCCGGCATAGTCAAATTCGCAGGCCTGTCCGATGATAATTGGACCCGAACCTATAATTAAAACTGATTTAATAGAAGTGTCTTTCGGCATTGTATATATTAAGTAGTTGTAGTTTATAGTTCTCTCCTTGAGAAACTTTGCAAAGTTACTATTTATATTTTAAAAAAATCCCCCTGCATTTGGGGGCAAAATTTTACTTAGGCATAAAAAAAGGCGTTACCCTTAAAAAGTAACACCTTTATATATGTTCTAAATACAAACATTATTTCTTATGTCTTGGTTCGCTGGACACAGTTAATTTATGTCTTCCTTTAGCTCTTCTGCGAGCAAGCACTTTTCTACCGTTGGCAGAAGCCATTCTTTCCATGAAACCGTGCTTATTTCTTCTTTTTCTCTTTGATGGTTGAAACGTTCTCTTACTCATTGTAATGTATCTTTAAATCTTTATTGAAATATCTTCTCGAGCTTTCAGAAATCTGATATCCTAAAACCGCGTGCAAATATACGAAGACTTTTTTTTCCTGCAAGTAGTTTTATAAAATTATTTTTAATTCATTTTCTTACCTTTGCAGTCACAAAATTAAAAAAATATCATGTTCAACAAAAACATTAAGCTGGTAATTACAGCCCTGTTAATTTTTACTGCTGTATGGCAGTTCACCGAAAAGAATATAGGTAACGGTATTTTCCTTATTTTACTTTCGTTGATTTTTGTGTTATTATACTTCAAAAACGAAATAATAATTTTAGCTTTCCTTAAACTTAGAAAGCAGGATTTTGACGGAGCTAAAAAATGGCTGGATAAAATAAAGAACCCTGAAGCATCTTTAGTAAGAAAACAACAGGGATACTACAACTACCTTAACGGACTTATGGTTTCACAAACAAACCTTAATGCTGCCGAGAAGTACCTTAAAAAAGCTGTTGAGCTTGGACTTAGCATGGATCAGGATCTTGCCATGGCAAAACTTAACCTTGCCGGTATAGCTATGAGTAAAAACAGAAAGATGGAAGCCGAAAAACTTTTGGCAGAAGCTAAAAAACTGGACAAGCAAGGTATGCTGAAAGATCAAATCACTATGATGAAACAGCAAATGAAGCGCGGACCGGTACAGCAAATGAGAAGATATTAAAATCTACACCCATAATATTAAAACCACCCTTTCGGGTGTTTTTTTTTATTTCAATACATTATTTTTACAATCAAATAATATCATCAATCAAAAATGGAAATCAAAAACACATCATTCAAACTGGCAGGGCTAAAGCTCGGCTTTAAAACCACAAACGAAAACAACAAAGCCATGGAAGATTGTGGCGCACTATGGCAACACTTCGGCGGAAGCTTTATTGGTAACAAACTGCCACAAAAACTTAGTAACGATGTTTATGCGGTATACTTTGACTACGAAGGTGACCATACAAATCCCTATGCTTACTTTATAGGATACCGCATTCCGGAAGATGCCGAAATTCCAAGCGGGGTTGACACCATAACCATCCCTTCCCAACACTACGAAACGGTTACCGCAAAAGGACAAATGCCCAATTGTGTAGCCGACACCTGGAGAGAAATATGGAAAAAAGACGACAGCGACAGGGCTTACGGTTTCGACTTTGAGGTTTACGGAGCTAAGGCTGCCGACTGGAATAATGCAGAAATAGATATTTACCTGTCTGTAAAATAACAATACTATCAATACTTTACAACTCATAGCAGCATACGATTTAGAGGAAATAACCGTCCCTCCCAAAACCATTTTACTTAATGAAGGGGAAAAATCGCATGCTGTTTATTTTGTAAAGTCGGGCTGTTTAAGGATGTGGTTTAACAATAACGGCAACGAAATAACCACTCAGTTCTTTTTTGAAGGAAAAGCAATCGCTTCTATGGAGAGCCTTTTAAAAAATGAAAAAAGTGATTTCACTCTCGAGTCCATTGAACAATGCACTTTGTTTGTAATGCCTAAAAATCAGTTTAAGGAATTACTGGAATGCGATACCGAGTTTAAAAAGTGGTTTGACCAACTTATCCTAAATCGGTTTTTCTACTACTCCAAACACCTAATAACTTATTTAAAAGATAAACCACAGGACAGGTACAACGAGTTATTAGAAAAACACCCTCATATCTTACAGCGCGTACCTCAGCACTATATCGCCTCTTATTTAGGCATCACCCCGGTTTCCCTAAGCCGCATACGAAATCGCAAATAACCCATTTCTTAACAATTGTTATCGCCAACCATTAGCAATACTGCGAACTTTGCTTAAAAATAATAAACATGAAAGCAGCAGTATTATATGAACTGGGAACACTACCTAAGTACGACAATTTAGAAGTCCCAACCCCACAAAACGACAATGATGTTTTAATGATTGTAAAAGCAGCATCCATAAAACAGCTTGACAGAATGAAAGCAGCAGGCAAACATTATACCTCCTACCCTTCCCTACCTACAGCCGTTGGAATAGACGGAGCCGGTATACTTGAAAACGGCACCCGCATTTACGCCTGGGGCAAAACAGGAATGATTGCCGAAAAAGCACTTGTAATTAAAAACCAGTGGACAGTTTTACCTGATAGTATAGATTATGAAACCGCAGCTGTTTTACCCAATGCATTATTAGGGTCGGACGCGGCATTACTATACAGAGGCAACATACAACCGGGACACACTGTATTGATTAACGGAGCCACCGGCGTTACAGGGAAAATAGCAGTACAAATGGCAAAACACCGTGGTGCTGTAAAAGTGATTGCCACAGGCCGTAACGAAAAGATTCTTGAACAATTAAAATCAATGGGAGCCGATATAGTAATTAACCTAAGTAATAATGAAAACGATATTGCAACCCAATTAGAACAAATATGCAAATCTACCCCTATTGATATAGTATTGGATTATTTATGGGGATCTCCGCTCGAAACAATAATCAAGGTAATAGGTAAAATGCCTCCACATAAAACCAAAATAGTAACAGTTGGGCAAATGGCAGGTGCAAATATTAACCTCCCTTCCTCAGTATTACGCAGCACACAAATAGAAATAGCAGGCTCAGGTATTGGCAGTATCTCCCCAAAGGAACTTAATGATTATATGCAAAAAGTAGTACCACAAGCTTTCCAACTGGCATCAGAAGGCAAGCTCACAATAGATTTTGAAACTGTAGAATTAAAGGATATCGAAAAAATATGGAACGAAAAAGAGCCTCCGGGATCTCGTTTTGTAGTCAAAATTTAACACGTATACTCTTAAACCTGTAGTTCAGCTGATTTTTATGCCGTTTGCACATTCTCGTTAACAAAATATGTTTTTAGGTAAATTTTAACTATTTTTATACAATAAAATAGTTAAAATTTATGAAAAGAATATTACTACTTGCAGTAATCATACTTTTCCCGCTCCTGTTACACAGTCAGAGCGATAGTCTCTATTTTTCTGATGCCATCAAAATAGACCTTAAAAAGTACAAAAGAGAAAGTGCACTAGCCTACCGCAAAGGTGATTTTGAAAAGGGAAAATTCCTTTTTGACTCACTGGTAGAAAACAGACTTGTAGGCACACGGTTTGATGAGTTTGTTTTCAAAAAAGTACGTGGCGGAAAACTAAAGCTAAACAAAATCAAGAAGCCTATTGTATTAATAACCTATGCTTCATGGTGTGTTACAAGCCCCGGAGAAATTCCTGCTTTAAACAAGCTAGCAAAAAAATACGGACGGGATGTACAGTTTGTAGTTGTTTTTTGGAACAAAAGGCGCGATATGAAAAAAGTTGCCCGCAAGTTTAGCCATAATGTTATCGTTTGCTATGCCCATGAGACTTACAAACACGACGAATCGGCCATTGCATCCATCAAGCACACCTTGGGCTTCCCAACCAGTTTTTATCTTGATGACACTAAAAAAATTGTCGACATAAGGCGATGCGGCATTAAGCTATCACCTAAAAGAACTACTTACAGAAAAGCCTACGCACTAAACTACAACGCTTACCTTGACGGATTATCGACCATAATAATGGGCAAGGAACTTAAAAAAGAATCACTTGCAGGAAAATAAAAAAGGCGCCATTGGCGCCTTTTCTTTTAATACCCTTCGGTAGGGATATCTACAATATATTTTTTTCCGCTTTTTACATCGAGTTTCCTGTCTCGCATCCACGGGTTGTGCAGTTTAAGCACTTTATAGTTAATACCCTGCTCTTTAGCAAAAACAGCCAAATCAGGAATTGAAGAAGTTACCTCTACCTGCCTTACCGGAATTACCGGATACATATCACTTGGCAGCAACCTGAAATTATACTTCAACGGATCACTCATAATCTCTTTAAGCGCCAGTATCCTGAAAACATAACGTGATGTTTCTTCTGTAAGTAACAGGTCATAGTAGTTATCTGCCTGCTGAAAATCAATTTGCCTGCTCACACCGGCAACACCACCATTGTAAGAAGCCGCAGCAAGTGTCCACGAACCCAGTCTGGCTTTCGCAGAAACCAAGTATCTACAAGCCGCCTCTGTAGACTTTTCAAGATGGTAACGCTCGTCTACATAATCGTTTATTTCTAAATCATACTCACGCCCTGTAGCCGGCATAAATTGCCACACCCCTCTTGCGCCTGCAGGAGAAACCGCATTTACCAGTCCGCTTTCAATAACCGCCAGATATTTAAAATCATCCGGCACACCATATTTTTTCAATATAGGCTCAATTACAGGGAAAGCCCTGTAAGCTCTTTTAATAACCAACTGGGTAGAAGCATGCAGATTGGCATTAACCATAAGCTCCCTGTCCAGTCTTTCATGAACATCAATAATATTTAAAGGCACAGCTTCACCGGCAAAATCTGCCTGAGCCGGAAAAGGATATACAAACTCAGTAGCAGTTTCCTGCGGTACTGATTTTTCTGTCTTATTATCTGTTGCGGTATGTATGGCCGCCCCTCCCACTACTATCACCGAAGCTATAACTCCGGCTTTCTTCATCCAGTCCATTTTAGTTAGTTTTATATTGTTTTTAATTATTAAGTAAAATTACAAAAATCATTCCTTTTCTCCTTCAATAAGGCGGGGCAGGTTTTCGTTAAGCCACTTATATTTATTTACAATCATAATATGTGTACCGCCTTTAACAGGTATAAAATTATGAATGTAATGAGCAGGGAAAACCTCATCGGCAGTACCGTGTACATGCACTACCTTTTCATCTATCTCTGTCCTGCTCCATGTTATTACAGTTTCAAACGCCCAATCGAGATATTTCTTATCCCTAAATGACATATATTTTTCATACAAATTAAGTTTTCTGGTAATCATATTATTACCAAAAGAAACTTTAGCGAGCCAGTCTACCTTTTGCATAAGCGTAGTAGGAAATACTCTGTAAGCTCTAGTCATTTTTGCAAAACGCATTCGTCTCGGAAACTGAAGGCTCGACCTAACGCTCGATATAATAATCACTTTCCTTGCATTAATAATTCTCGAAATTTCCTGTACCAGTATTCCGCCAAAAGACACTCCAATAAGCACCGGGTTTTCGTGTTTTATATTGGCAGCCACTCTTTTAGCATAATCGGTAAGTGGCTCATGTGGCTCCGGCATTATCCACTCTAAGTAATACATTTCGAACCTGTCTTCAGGCAGTTTTATGTTTTCAAAAATCTTTGGACTTGCAGCCAGTCCGGGCATAAAATATACAGGAATCTTCTCCATTCATTGAGTTTTAACGCTTAAATAACCCCGTTTATCAAATTTTATTACGAAATTTGTATAAAATTAAAGTTTTTATCCATTCACCGGAGTACACACCGTTTTAATTTATCAATAATTTATGAGGCATAGGCTTTTTCCGAAAAACAAAAGAGGAACTGCAAATCATGGCTGGCTAAAAGCCAACTTCTCTTTTTCTTTTGGCAACTATTATAATCCTGATATGGTTCAGTTTGGTATGTTACGCGTATTGAACGACGATACTATTGCAGGAGGTACCGGATTTGGCACCCACCCTCATGATAATATGGAAATTATAACCATTCCGCTTGAAGGTGGGCTTACCCATAGAGACAGTATGGGTAACCAGGAAACCGTAAGGTTTGGCGAAGTGCAGGTTATGAGCGCAGGAACCGGTATACAGCATAGCGAAATGAATGCAAGTGAGACCGAAGAAGCCAAAACACTGCAATTATGGATTTTTCCCGAAAAAGATAATGTTACTCCCCGTTACGACCAAAAGGGGTTTAATTTGGAAGCCAATAAAAATTCATTTGTTACAGTGGTGTCGCCAGAGGATAAAAACGACGGAAATGCATTATGGATTTACCAACAGGCATTTTTAAGCCTGGGCATTTTTGAGGCCGGCACAACCATTACTTATGATTTGAAAATCCCCGAAAACGGAGTATATCTTTTTCTTATAGAAGGAGAAATTGAAATTAATAATGAAACCATTAGGGAGCGTGATGCCTATGGTATTGTAGAGTTTGAAAACTTTGAAATCAAAACAAACAAGCAGTCCAAGATACTGGTAATCGAGGTTCCCATGAAGTTTAACTAAAAGCCATGGAAATTAAAGACAACGAATTCTCAAGACAATTTGAAACAACGGTAAACGACAACATGATGTCAGTTGAATATTCCAGACAGGAACGCAAAATTTTCCTAACGAAAATTAACGTGCCGGAAGGAATTGATGAAGATGATGAGATTGTTTCAGATTTTTTAAAAGAAATCTTAGCGATTGCTGAAGAAAAAAGATTGAGGGTAGTACCTACATATCCAAAAATTGCAGCTTTTTTCAAAAAGAACCCGGGGTACAAGGAAATGCTTCCTCCAGGAATAAGGATCTAAACATCTATTAACTAATATAATGCAAAACTTAAACAACAGGAATGCGCTTATTACAGGTGCAGGGAAAGGTATTGGCAAAGCTGTAGCACTTGCTCTGGCTGCCGAAGGGGTAAATGTAGCCTTATTGGCACGCACTAAAACCGACTTAGAGCAGGTAGCTAAAGAAATTGAGCCTTATGGTGTAAAAACGGTTATAGTTACTGCCGATATTGCCGATATCGACTCGGTTAACCAAGCGGTAAATACTGTACTTGGTGAATTCAAAACTATAGATATTCTTATAAACAATGCAGGTATAGGCAAATTTGGTAAATTCCTTGACCTGGCTCCTCAGGATTTTGAGAATATCATTAAAGTAAATCTTTTCGGTATTTATTATGCTACAAGAGCAGTACTACCGGGCATGATTGAACAACAGGGCGGAGACATTATTAACATCTCCTCTACCGCAGGGCTTAAAGGTGCTGCAATAACAAGTGCCTATAGCGCTTCTAAGTTTGCTGTAATGGGATTAACCGAATCCCTTATGCAGGAAGTACGCAAACACAACATTAGAGTAACTGCACTTACACCAAGTACAGTTGCTACTGACATGGCAATTAACCTGAACCTTACAGACGGTAATCCTGAAAAAGTAATGCAGGCTGAAGATATAGCCGAGGTTATTGTTGCTCAGCTTAAACTAAACCGCAGGGTATTTATCAAGGAAAGCGGAATTTGGTCTACTAATCCTTAACAATATATGGAAAGCCTTTACTGCCCGTTATGCAACGGTACATCTAAAAGCTTTTATACACATGGGCAAAGGGAGTTTTTACAATGCTCCCTTTGCCTTTCTGTTTTTCTGCACCCAAAGAACTATTTAACTACAGAGCAGGAAGAAGCACACTATAAACACCACAATAACAACCCGGAAGATACAGGTTACCAAAACTTTGTTAGCCCTGCTACCAATGCTGTACTAAGGGATTTTACTCCCCAACACAGCGGACTCGATTTTGGATCGGGTACCGGGTCGCCCATAGTTAAGGTTTTACAGGATAACAAATATAGCATTGAACAATACGACCTGTTTTTCCACAACAACCCTGCACTACTCCAAAAACAATATGACTATATAACCTGTACCGAAGTAGCCGAGCATTTTAAAAAACCGCTCAAAGAGTTTGAACTCCTTAATAGCCTCCTACTCCCTAACGGAAAACTCTACCTTATGACCGACCTGTTTGATGAGGCAAGGGATTTTGGCAACTGGTATTATAAAAACGATCATACTCATGTTTTTATATACCATCGCAATGCCTTAGAATGGATTAGAGAAAAACTGCAGTTCAAAAAGTTAACCATAGAAAAAAGACTCATAACACTGGAGTTATAACTAATTGTTACTTTTGCAGTAAATAACACATAGACACTTATGAAATTTGATAAAATAATTGTTTCCGAAAGCGCTTTTAACAGCGAGGACACTAACGCCATATTAAACTCTAACATTGCCGTAATCAACCTGCTTCGTGAAGAAGGTGTTTCTGACGAGGATATACACCCTGATTCCCTTATAAGCTATTATCTGGATTACTATACTTCAAACGTAAACACTGATGGTTTTGCTAAGTTTGTTTACCACTCGCAGTGGACAGATGATCTTAACGAAGTACTGGAAGAAGGCTTTGAGAAAGTAGGTTCGCAGGCACACCTGGATTACTTCAGGATGCAAACCGAAAAAATAGACTCCCTTACCCGTAAGGAGTTTGACGGTTTTATGAATCAGGAGTTTGGTAAAAGCCCTGTGAAACAAAAAATAGACGACGATACTTATTTTGAAATACCCGAAGCCCTTGTAGCACTTAATGCGCAATGGTTAAGAAACCACCCCGACCTGAAAGTACTTTCTATAGAAGATATGTATGCAGAACTGGAGAAGTTTATCGGTAGAAAAATAGAGCGATAATATAAAAAGCCCTGCTCGTAAGCAGGGCTTTTTATTTATATAGATATTGAATTTTATAATTCTCCTGAAATGGAAATACTTTCCACAGGCTGGTTTACAAACTCCATTCTTACAATTCCGTCCTCATCAATTTTGGTAAGGTTTATTTCGTGTAGTGTATTAACCAGTTCTGGATTCCAAGGTGTTTTAACCTTTACATAGTTCTCGGTAAATCCGTGAATATACCCTTCCTTGTTCTCCCCTTCAAAAAGCACGGTTCTGGTGGTACCAATCTGGCTTTCATAAAACGCACGACGCTTTTTAACCGAAAGCCCCCTTAGCATTTTGCTTCGTTTACTTCTCACATTCATTGGCACTACCCCATCCATTTCGGCTGCAGGAGTATTATCCCTTTCAGAATACGTGAATACGTGCAGATATGAAATATCCAGCTCGTTAAGAAAGTTATAGGTTTCAAGGAAATGTTCATCGGTCTCACCGGGGAAACCTACAATAACATCTACCCCAATACAGGCATGAGGCATTACTTCCCTAATTTTAGCAACACGCTCTGTATACACATGGCGCAGGTAACGCCTTCTCATCAGTTTAAGAATATCATCACTACCCGACTGTAAAGGTATATGGAAGTGCGGCACAAACGTACGGCTTTGTGATACAAACTCAATCGTTTCGTTTTTAAGCAGGTTAGGCTCAATAGACGAAATTCGTAAACGTTCAATTCCCTCTACATTATCTAAAGCCTTTACTAGTTCGTAAAAAGTATGTTCGTGTTTTTTATTACCAAATTCCCCTTTACCATAGTCACCTATATTTACACCGGTAAGTACGATTTCCTTAATATTCTGTTGGGATATTTCTTTAGCATTTTTAAGTACGTTTTCAAGAGTGTCACTACGTGAAATCCCCCTTGCTAACGGAATGGTACAGTAAGTACACTTATAATCACAACCATCCTGTACCTTTAAAAAAGCACGGGTACGATCGCCTATAGAATAACTACCCACATAAAAATCGGCTTCTGATATTTCGCAGGAGTGTACCTCACCCATATCATTTTTAGAAAGGTCGTTTATATAGTCGGTAATTTTAAACTTCTCTGTTGCTCCAAGTACAAGGTCAACTCCGTCTACCGAAGCAAGCTCTTCAGGTTTAAGTTGTGCATAACAGCCTACAGCTGCCACAAAAGCCTTCTCATTCTTCTTTATCGCCTTCTTTACTATCTGTTTGAACTGCTTATCGGCATTTTCGGTAACCGAGCAGGTATTGATAACATATATATCTGCCACATCCTCAAACTCAACACGATCAAATCCTTCATCCTGAAAGTTACGGGCAATAGTAGATGTTTCTGAAAAATTCAGCTTACATCCTAAAGTATAAAAAGCGACTTTTTTCCTGTTTTCCATTGTATAAGCTCCTTGTAAAGCAGTAACTTTAATTATATTTACCTCTACAAAAAAGAGGTTGCAAATTTACATACAAAAATCGACTTGATGAAATCAATAATAACCTATATATCAATTTGTTGCTTATTTCTCCTTTTTACATCCTGCTCCGGCGACAAAAGCCAAAACCGTGACCATCTTGTTTTTAGGTATAACGAAAATGCTGCCGTAAACTCGCTCGATCCGGCTTTTTCACGCATAAGGCCATCCATTTGGGTTTGTAACCAGATGTTTACCGGACTGGTACAGCTTGACGACAGCCTGAACATTAAACCGGACATTGCTAAAAAATGGGAAATATCACCAGACGGAAAGAACTATACCTTTACCCTGCGAAATGATGTATACTTTCATAAAAGTGGTTTGTTTGGCAGTGACAGTACCCGTACTGTAACAGCAGCCGACTTTACCTACAGCCTTAACCGATTGTTAGACGAAAATGTAGCCGCACCAGGCAGATGGATACTGCAAAATGTAGAAACATTCCATGCCGTAAACGATTCGGTTTTCCAGATACAACTCAACAAAACCTTCCCTGCCTTTTTAGGATTACTAACCATGAAATACGCATCGGTAGTACCTCATGAAGCTTTTGAAAAACAAGGCTATGATTTCAGGGCAAACCCTATAGGCACAGGACCTTTTCAGTTTAAAATATGGGAAGAGAATGTAAAACTGGTACTCCGCAAAAACCCGTTATACTATGAAAAGGACGAACAGGGTAACTCCCTACCCTATCTTGAAGCAGTAGCCATTACCTTTTTACCCGATAAACAAAGTGGCTTCCTGCAATTTGCACAGGGAAAACTGGATTTTGTATCGGGGCTTGACCCATCCTATAAAGATGAGATACTTACACCAAAGGGGCAACTACAACCAAAATATACCGACAGGGTAAACATGATTACCGGCCCTTACCTTAATACCGAGTACATGGGCTTCAGGTTGGACGGACCCGATGATGCTGTAAAAGATAAAAGAATAAGACAGGCGCTTAATTATGGTTTTGACCGTGCCAAAATGATAATGTATCTTAGAAATGGTATGGGCACCCCTGCCGTAAACGGAATGATACCAACCGGGCTGGGCGGTTACGGTTGTGAAGGGTATGATTATGACCCTGTAAAAGCTAAAGAGCTCGTAGCTTCCTACAAAGCTGATACGGGCGATAACAATCCTAAAATACAAATTAGCACCAGCGCCTCATACCTTGATATAACCGAATACCTGCAACGTGAATGGCAAAAAATTGGACTAAATGTGGAAGTAGATGTGAATCCGCCATCAACCTTAACACAGGCTATTTCCACCGGAAAGACATCGTTTTTTAAAGCCAGTTGGATTGCCGATTATCCGGATGCCGAAAACTACCTTTCCCTGTTTTATAGTAAAAACTTCTCTCCGGGCGGACCAAACTATACCCATTTTAAAAATGAGGAATTCGACAGACTGTATGAGCAAACATTCCTGATTACCGATGATAAGGAACGTCAGGAAATTTATAAACAACTGGATGCAATTGTTATGGAAGAAGCTCCTGTAATAGCGTTGTTTTATGACAAGGCGTCCCGTTTTACAGGAAAAGATGTAAGCGGACTTGGCATTAACCCGTTAAACCTGCTTACGCTAAAAACAACCAAAAAGGCTAAAAAAAATAATTAAATATGAAAACCTTCATTATGTCTTATCACTCTAAATGTATTTAAATCAAGTTTTTCAAAACTTATTTTTTCAACTGATCTTAATAATTTATTACTTTTCTCTATTTCACCACACATATATAGTCTGTCATTAAAATTCTCGTATATATAATTTACAAAAGATAACATGGGAACATCTTTAACATTTTCCTTTATTTCTAAAATAAGCCCATCACTGATTTTACTACAGCTTAAAGGTGAAAAAACATCTTTACCGAGAGTTATAGAAGAAATTGCTTCTTTTGAGTAAAATATTTTTCTATTTTCTTTATTAGGTAAATCAGGAGTATCAATATAAATTTTAGACATTGGGACCCCCATGTTTCGCTTATAAATTGACAATCTCCATTCCTGTTCATATTCCCATTCTATTCTCTTAACGTTAGATATATAAAGAAAAGGAACATCAGGAGTATTAAAATCATACCCAAAAACATCTATCATATCCAATTCTTTGACATATTGAATTGGACGTAAACAATAATTATTTAAATCAGCATTCTCTAGAAAAATGTTCTGAATTAGCTTCTCTCTATCTAATTGAACTAGAAAACCATTTTCAGACGAATAATGTGACCACATCAAAATATTAATAGGACTTGATGCTAAAGAGATTAAACCTGTAGTATTTGTTGCAAAAAACCAAAAATCACCTTTAATAGAACTATACCCTTGATTTTTATCTTTTTCATAATGTTCTTCTAAGTCAAAATTTGGATCACGAGTAAAACCATAATGCTCATAAAATTTATAATAAATCTCCTTTGTTATATTTGAAAAATCCCAAAGTAATGAAGAACAATCAATAGAATCATTAAACTCCCAAGGATGGCTTGCATATAAGTAACTATTCATTAAAGCATCAACACTATATGTATTTAAATAATAGTATTTATTAAAGATCTCTGGTCTAGCTATTTTAGACTCTACTACATGTTTTCCGTTTTCTAACTTATAAGTAAAGTCTTTATATACAAATTTTTGATTTCTTGTAGACATAGGTAAGGTGCTAAAGTTATATATAGCAATATAAATAAAAATTCCCAATTCTTTCCAAATTTGGAATTATGTTGGGATTCCAAATGCGTATATTTGATATACCTAATTGAATGACAGAATGAAGATTCTAATAATAGAAGACGAAGCCAATCTTAGGGACACCATAACCCAATCGCTCGAAAAAGAAAAATATATTGTAGAAACTGCCTATGACTATATTTCCGGAATGGAAAAAATAGGCGGATACGATTACGACTGCATACTGGTAGATATAATGCTCCCTAACGGAAGTGGCCTTAGCCTGGTTAAAGAACTAAAAGATATGAAACGCCGTGATGCCGTGATAATCATTTCGGCAAAAGATGCTGTTGATGATAAAGTTAAAGGCCTTGACCTTGGTGCCGACGATTATCTTGCAAAACCTTTCCACCTTGCCGAACTGCATGCCAGAATCAAATCGGCAGTGAGGCGAAAAAGTCATAACGGCAATAATGCCATTGAGTGGAGCAATATTAAAATAGAGCCCGAACACCGCGAGGTATTTATAAACGGTAATTCCATTACACTTAACCGAAAGGAATATGACGTGCTTTACTATTTTATGATAAACCCTAACCGACTTATCAATAAAACAGCATTAGCCGAATCGGTTTGGGGCGATTATACCGATCAGGCCGATAATCTTGACTTTGTGTATTCCCAAATAAAAAACCTCCGCAAAAAACTAAAGGACAACAATGCCGAAGCCGATATACAGTCGGTTTACGGGATAGGTTATAAAATGACATAAATGAAGCTCCGTTATTATACATTACGCTACCTTATTATCGCCCTACTGGCTGTTATAGCACTATGGGCCAGCCTCTACTATGTGGTTATACTGGACGAAGTGTATGACAATATTGATGACGGACTCAAAAACTCAAAAATCCTTATAGTAAGAGAATCATACGCTAACGATGACATACTAAATATAAGGGAATATGGTATTAATCAGTTTAAGGTAGAACCGTTGCCTAAAGGTCCGCTTTATGATTTTTCAGATAAGTTCTCCTCTGATTTTGAGTATATGGAGTATGACGATGACGAAGAGCCTGTCCGCCTTTTAAAAACCGTTTTTAACGACAGGCACGGCAATCCGTACAAGTTAACCATACGTGCCTCAATGGTAGAGGAAGACGAACTGCTTGAGGATTTAATGACAGCATTGATTGCGCTATACATTATGCTGGTAGTAAGTATCGCATTACTTAATCATTTTATCCTGAGAAAAGTATGGAAGTCCTTCTATGTAATGCTTGACAGGCTTAAAGGTTTCAAACTGGGATCGGGCGTTAAATTTGAAGCACCTACCTCCCCTGTTTCCGAATTTAAAGTACTGGGGCAGGAACTGGAAAAGGTACTACAACAAAACGAAACAGTATACAGTAGTCAGAAACAGTTTATAGAAAACGCCTCTCACGAACTGCAAACTCCGCTTGCCATAAGCCTAAACAAGCTCGAACTATTAGTAGAAAACAATAACCTGAATGAAGAACAGCTTATTGAAATCTCTAAAATAAACGATACCTTAAACCGACTGGTACGCCTTAACAAATCGTTACTCATGCTCTCTAAAATTGAGAACAGGCAGTTTGAGGAAGAAGAAAACATTGACTTTAACGCTTTGATAAATGAGCTTACCGAAGAGTTTAAAGACTTTGCCGATTATAAGGAAGTAACAGTGAATGCCATCAATGTTGCCCAACTTAACTTTACCATGAATAAGGGACTGGCAGTAACACTGGTAAACAACTTGCTTAAAAACGCCATTACACACACCAAAGCAAGTGGCAGTTTGGAAATCATTGTAGATAAAAACAGGCTAACCTTCCTAAATACAGGAGAAACATCACTTGATAAAAATAAAATTTTTGACCGTTTCTTCCGTAGTACATTAAATGAACAATCTACCGGGCTGGGACTTGCCATTGTGCAGTCTATCGCATCAAACTACAACCTTAAGGTGGAGTATGAATACAACCAAAAACATATTTTCAGGATTATTTTCCCTTAAAAGTTTAGTTTCCCAATTGTTTCCAGATTCGGGTTATAAACTTGTACTATAAAATAAAACATATAGTTATGGAAACACTTTTGAGACTTTCGACATTATTAATTATTCTTTTCACTGTTACTGCTTTTGGACAGGAACGAAAAATAACCCTTAACGACCTGCCACCTGCAGCAAAAACCTTTATTTCCCAAAATTTCCCTAATCAGGCTCCGTCTTATGTAATAGAAGATAAAGATATAAGGGAAACCGAATATGAAGTGGTAATGACAGGCGGTGTAGAAATGGAATTTGACGCAAAGGGCAACTGCAAGGAAATTGACGGAAATGGCTTTGCATTACCCGACACCGTTTTACCAAAAGTAATTATGGAATATATTCGCAAAAACTACAAAGGACAGGGAGTTGAAAAAGCTGAGAAAAAACGCTGGGGTTACGAAGTAGAACTTTTAAACGACTTGGAACTGGAGTTTGACAACAACGGTAAATTTTTAAGACTGGACGACTAAAAACAAATCGGGCTTGAGTACCTCGATTATTCTTGATACTTCTTTTTACAAAAAAGGCTGCCAACGGGCAGCCTTTTTTATTTCCTGTTATGGAGTTTTCTCCACTCCCACGGATCAACAGGATCCTTTTGAATCCACAACCCTTTATATTCTATACGAGCCTGATTTTCCAGCTCCTTAATTTCCTCGTTATCCGAATACTTGTATCGCCAGGCTAAGCCTTCCTTTACTAAAAGGGCATTTACATTAATGGTATCATCAACATATACATAGCCTAATATACGACCATACTGATCCTTACCTCCTATTGGATTAACAGTAACCATTTTGCCATAACACAAGTCGTTAGCAAAATCTTTTGCATCACTGCCAAAAATCTGTTTGGTCTCTGGGCAGTCAATATCCAGCAGGCGAACCTTTACTTTTTTACCGTTATACAATACCTTAAAAGTATCACCATCGCTTACACCAACAACCTTACCTGTAAATTGAGATAACGGCGCTTCCTTTTCTGTTTTAGGTTTTGACTCTAAATCAGGTAAACTACCGTTTTTTACAAATACAAAATAAAAAAAGAAAGCCAGCAGTAACAGCAGGCTTCCTATACTATATTTTGATTTTTTATTACGTTTATTCAAATCAGTACAATTATTCTTTTCTCCACTTTTTGGTCTCCTCAAAAACATGCTCCAATATTGCAGCATCTTCCGGAGTAAACTCCACATGGCGTCTTGACATTACTATACGGGCCGTTTCAAAAGCCTTTTTAGTGATGTAAGTAGTAAAACCTGATGCACCGCCCCATGAGAAACTCGGCACAAAATTACGAGGGAATCCACTACCGAAAATATTAGCACTCACCCCTACTACCGTACCGGTATTAAACATAGTATTGATTCCGCATTTGCTGTGGTCACCCATCATAAGTCCGCAAAACTGAAGCCCGGTTTTTACAAAACCTTCCTTTTCATAGCTCCACAGTTTTACTTCCTCATAATTATTTTTAAGGTTGGAGTTATTAGTATCTGCACCAATGTTACACCATTCTCCAAGAACCGAGTTCCCTAAGAAACCATCATGCCCTTTGTTAGAGTAACCAAACAGTACCGAATTACTTACCTCACCACCAATTCTGGAATGAGGTCCAACCGTTGTAGCACCATATACTTTAGTAGCCAGTTTTACCTGTGCTCCTTCGCAAAGCGCAAACGGCCCACGGATTACAGAGTTCTCCATAATCTCAGTATCCTTACCTATGTATATAGGACCTGTTGAGGCATTAAGGGTTACAAATTCCAGTTTGGCACCTTCCTCAATAAATATATTTTCAGCAGCAATAACATTAACGCTCGATGGTATAGGCTGAGAAACCCTATCGGCAGTAAGAAGCTCAAAATCTTCCCTTATGGCTGCATCATTATTTTTAAATATATCCCACGGATTTTCAACACGCAGGCAATCTTCGGTATACTCAATAGCCTCATAGCTGTCAAAGTCTACTTCTTCCTGAGTATCTTTAGTATAAAAGGCAATTATCTCATCACCATAAAATATTGCCTGGTTTTCCTCAAGGCTCTGTACCATTTCGGCAAGCACCTCATTTGGCAGGAATGACGCATTAATCATTATATTCTCCTCCATCTCTACCATAGGATATTTATCCATAAGGTATTCTTCGGTAAGCGTAGTTGTGGTATAGCCCAGATATTTTTCCCATTTTTCACGTATGGTAAGTATCCCCACACGGATATCGGCCACCGGCCTGGTAAAGGTAAAAGGTAACAGGGCGTTGCGCACCGTTCCGTCAAATAATATATAATTCATTACTGTGGTGTTTAGCATTAAAAAGCAACAGCACGAATTTACATTAAATCTTTTCAATAAAAAAGTTTCTTAACGGGCAGGCTATAGTAATTGTAATACCTACAAATAAAAAAGCCTCCCGTAAACGGAAGGCTTTTTTGTATGATAGATAAATCCAAAAATTATTTTTTGAATTTAGCGTATTTAGTTTTGAATTTATCAATACGTCCTGCAGTATCGATAAGTTTAGATTTACCAGTGTAGAAAGGGTGTGAAGTTCTAGAGATCTCCATTTTCACTACCGGATATTCAACTCCGTCCACTTCAATTGTTTCTTTTGTATCTGCTGTAGATTTAGTGATAAAAATATCGTCGTTAGACATATCTTTGAATGCTACTAATCTGTAATTCTCTGGGTGAATACCTTTTTTCATCTTTGTAAATTTTGTATTGTTCTGGCTGCAAAACTATTTCGCGGCTTCCCTTCTTTCAGGAAAGGTGTAAACGCCTCACAGCTTTTTAGTTTTTAATTCTTTTCAATTCAGAGCGCAAAATTACAATTATTTTTTAAAAAACAAATTATTACAATTATTTTTTTTGACTGTAACACTTTTTGTTTTTCGCTACTCATTATACAGTAATTAGTATATTTGTAGATTAAATAAACCAAATCAAAAAATGGAACAAAAAACCTCTCTTGCAAAATCGACACTACCATACGGAATAATATTTGGAATAATTATGATTCTTGAATATGTTGTTTCATACACTATGGGCCTAACAGCACAAAACAGCCCAAGTATGGGAACCATTATGTTTTTTGCAAACAATATCATAATGCCTTTTATCTTCATTTTATTAGCCTGTAATAATTTCAAAAAAAACCTGAACGAAGGATACATTTCTTTTGGTCAGTGTATTAAAGGTGGGGTAGCAGTATGTGTTGTTGCCGGTCTTTTATTTGCAGTTTTCAACTCTGTATTTTATTTAATAATCCCTGAAGCCAAAGATGAAATGCTTGAGCAAACAAAAATAGCTTTGGCGCAAAACCCAAATATGACTGCTGAATTAATGAAACAGAGTATTGAAATGACTAAATTATTTATGAAACCATACGTATCTATACCTTTCAGTATTTTAATGTTTTCTTTCGTTGGCTTAATAATTTCTTTGATTGTTGGCGCATTTGTTAAAAAAGATAACCCGGGAGCAATAAATTAATGAATATATCCATAGTTATACCACTCCTTAATGAAGAGGAGTCCTTACAGGAATTACACCAGTGGATTGTTAACGTAATGACGGCTAACAGTTACAGCTATGAAGTCATTTTTATTGACGATGGCAGTACCGATGGTTCCTGGAACAGCATACAACAACTGGCACAACAAAACCCTAACATAAAAGGTATACGTTTTTTGCGTAATTACGGTAAGTCTCAGGCACTGCATGCCGGGTTTGCTAAAGCGCAGGGAGACGTAATTATTACTATGGATGCCGATTTACAGGATAGCCCTGACGAAATACCGGAACTGTATAATATGATTACAGATCAGAATTATGATTTGGTTTCGGGGTGGAAAAAAAAGCGTTACGATTCGGTAATCGCAAAAAACCTGCCTTCCAAACTGTTTAACTGGGCTGCCAGAAAAACATCGGGGGTACAACTTAACGATTTCAACTGCGGACTAAAAGCTTACAAAAACGTAGTTGTAAAAAATGTAGAGGTATCAGGCGAAATGCACCGCTATATACCGGTACTGGCAAAAAATGCAGGGTTTGGTAACATAGGCGAAAAAGTAGTAATACACCAAGCCAGAAAATACGGAACATCAAAATTCGGGATCAGCCGCTTTATAAACGGTTTCCTTGATTTGATTACCATTTGGTTCCTTTCCCGTTTCGGTAAAAGACCAATGCACCTTTTTGGCGCCATGGGAGTACTTATGTTTATTATAGGTTTCCTTTCTGCCTTATATATAGGTGTAATTAAACTTTATAAACTATACAATAACGAACCAACTATACTGGTAACCAGCAATCCGTGGTTTTACATAGCATTAGCCACTATGGTTATAGGTACTCAGCTTTTCCTTGCCGGATTTTTAGGTGAAATAATACTGAGAACAAAAAACAACGAAGAACGCTACAAAATAAGCGAAGTATTATAAAAAAGACATATTACACAAATATGTCTTTTTCCAAATAATATAAAATTATGGACATCAAAAAAGAGATACTGGATAAGGTAAATGTTTGGCTATCGCCACTTTTTGACAACCAAACACAGGAAGCTGTAAAAGAAATGATGACATCGTCACCAAAGGAACTGGAAGACAGCTTTTACAAAAACCTTGAGTTTGGAACCGGAGGGATGCGCGGTATAATGGGACCGGGAACTAACCGCATCAATAAATATACACTGGGCAAAGCAACACAGGGACTAAGCAATTACCTAAAAAAGGTTTTTACAGGTAAAGAGATTAAAGTAGCTATTGCTTACGACTGCCGTAACAACAGTAACACACTTGCCAAAGTGGTTGCCGATGTTTTTTCGGCTAACGGTATTAAGGTATTTTTATTTACCGACCTGAGACCAACCCCTGAACTTTCTTTTGCCGTAAGACACCTTAGCTGCCATGCAGGTATTGTACTTACAGCATCACACAACCCACCGGAATATAACGGATACAAAGTATACTGGCAGGATGGCGGACAGCTTGTACCACCACAGGACGGTGAAATTATCAGCGTGATTGAAGCTTTAGAGTACAACCAGATAAACTTTAACGCTAACGAAAACCTGATTGAATATATTGACAACGATGTAGACAAGGCTTTCCTTGGTGCTTCATTAGGAGCTGCTACATTCAATACACCGCAGGAAGCAAAAGATGCGCTTAAAGTGGTTTTCACTCCGCTTCACGGCACATCGGTTAAGCTTATCCCTGATTTACTTGAAGATGCCGGATACAGCAACGTACACATTGTAAACGAACAGGCTGTACCGGATGGAAATTTCCCAACGGTAAAATCACCAAACCCGGAAGAGCCTGAAGCCCTTGCAATGGCTATTGAACTGGCTAACCAAACTAATGCCGATATTGTTGTGGGTACTGATCCAGACAGTGATCGTCTTGGTGTGGCTGTAAGAAATAGCGAAGGTGTTATGACACTGCTTAACGGTAACCAAACCATGATGCTGATGACAAACTTCCTTTTGGAAGAATGGAAAAAGCAGGGCAAACTTACCGGAAACCAGTTTATAGGTTCGACCATAGTATCTACGCCTATGCTTATGGAACTGGCTACTGATTATGGCGTACAGTGTAAAGTGGGTCTAACCGGCTTTAAATGGATTGCCAAAATGATTGTTGACTTCCCTGAACTACAGTTTGTAGGTGGCGGTGAAGAAAGTTTCGGTTATATGGTAGGCGACTTTGTACGCGATAAAGACGCCGTTACCTCTACCCTTTTATTATGTGAAATAGCAGCACAGGCAAAAGCCAATGCGAGTTCGCTGTATCAGGAATTACTAAAACTATACACCAAATACGGTTTCTATAAAGAGTACCTTATATCACTTACCAAAAAAGGTATGGATGGTGCTCAGGAAATAAAACAGATGATGATTGACCTGCGTGAGAGTCCGTTAAAAGAAATAAATGGCGAGCGTGTGGTTATGGTTGAAGATTATCAGGCATCTACAGCAAAAAACCTGTTTACAGGTGAAGAAGAAGCACTAACTTTGCCAAAATCTAACGTGTTGATATATTACCTTGAAGACGGCACAAAAATTTGTGCAAGACCAAGCGGAACCGAACCTAAAATTAAATTTTACTTCAGTGTAAACGATACGCTTGACAAGGTAGAAAATGCACGTGAGGTGGAAACAATTCTTGATCATAAAATCAGGAATATTATTGAAGAGATGAATTTGATATAAATGGATTACTTTAAAAAAATATTTCGCTTCGCGAAACCCTACAAAAGGTATGCTTACCTAAATATATTTTTCAATATATTATATGCTTTATTTAGCGCCCTTTCTTTCGTAGCATTTATACCTATGATTACCGTACTCTTTGACGAAGAGAAACAAGCGGTAGTTAAGCAACCTACATATGAAGGGATAACTAAATTAATCAGTTATCTTGAGGACTATATGGCATTTTACATAAAAAATGCTTCTGATGAATACGGACCACAGTACACATTATCTGTAATGATTGCGCTTATTATCGTACTGTTCCTGCTTAAAAACTTCTGTAACTACTGGGCTATGTACTTCATTACCTTTTTAAGAAATGGCGTACTTAAAGACCTGCGTAATGAAATCTATCACAAAACTGTCGCACTTCCTATTTCATTTTTCTCAGAGAAAAGAAAAGGAGATATTATGTCAAGAATCTCTTCAGACGTATTGGAAATCCAACACTCCTTCCTTTCCATACTGGAACTGATAGTACGCGAACCGTTAACCATACTTTTCACAATTATCACAATGTTTGCGATAAGCGTAAACCTTACACTATTTGTATTTGTTTTCATACCAATTTCAGGATGGTTAATTTCTATCCTTGGTAAATCATTAAAAAAACAATCAGATAAAGCACAAATAGAGCAGGGATATTTCATATCAATACTTGAAGAAACACTGGGTGGATTAAAAGTAATTAAAGGCTTTAACGCCGAAAAGCATTTTGACGATAAGTTTAGTAAATCAACAACACGCTTTTTTGAGTTATCCAACAAAATTTTGAACAGACAAAGCTTAGCATCTCCTGCCAGTGAATTTTTAGGTATTGTGGTAATCGCCATAATATTATGGTACGGGGGGCATATGGTACTTGTAGAAGAAACACTTTCCGGAGCTAAATTCCTGGCATATATAGGTCTTGCATACAACATCCTTACTCCTGCAAAAGCCATATCAAGAGCTTCTTATAACGTTAAAAAAGGTAATGCAGCTGCCGAACGTGTTATTGAAATACTGGAACAGGAAAACCCTATTGTAAGTAAACAGGGAGCTATTGAAAAAAACACTTTTGAAAAAGAAATTACTATAGAGAACATCAACTTTAGGTATGAAGATGAGAATGTACTAAAGGAGTTCTCTTTAACCGTACCAAAAGGAAAAACAGTTGCCCTTGTAGGGCAGTCTGGTAGCGGTAAAAGTACTATTGCCAACCTGCTTACCCGTTTTTATGATGTACAGGAAGGTAGTGTAAAAATAGATGGTATTGATGTAAAAGATTTCAGCCTTCATTCCCTTCGCGGATTAATGGGACTTGTTACACAAGACAGCATTCTTTTTAACGACACTATACGTAATAATATAATGTTAGGAAAACCTGATGCTACAGAAGAAGAAGTAATTGCTGCCCTTAAAATAGCCAATGCCTACGAGTTTGTAAAAGATTTACCAAAAGGTATAGACACCAACATAGGTGACAGTGGTAATAAACTTTCCGGCGGACAAAAGCAGCGTTTAAGTATTGCCCGTGCTGTACTTAAAAACCCTCCTATCATGATTCTGGATGAGGCTACTTCTGCTCTGGATACCGAAAGCGAAAGACTGGTACAGCAAGCTCTCGAAAACATGATGAAAAACCGCACATCAGTAGTTATTGCCCACAGACTTTCAACTATCCAAAAGGCAGACAACATTGTGGTTATGAAAAAAGGTCGCATTGTTGAACAGGGTACTCATGACGAACTTATGGATAAAGACGGTACTTACAAAAAACTGGTAGCAATGCAGTCGTTTGAGTAACACTAAAACGATATATGATAATAATACGTTAAGAAGAGCTGCAGGATTGCAGCTCTTCTTATTATGAGATAATTTTACATAAAAATCACCATGCCCAAAAAAGCTATAATTTACGATCTTGACAATACTTTATACCCTGTTCACGCTATAGGAGAAAAACTATTCGGTCCTCTTTTTGACCTTATTCTTGAAACAGGAAAGCACAATGAGGATATAGAAGCTATAAAAAAGGAAACCATGCGTACTCCTTTCAGGCTTGTAGCAAAAGAGTTCGGGCTAAGTGAAGAACTTACCACCCAAGCTATAAACCTACAGGAGAATTTAGGTTACGACGAACCTATAGCGCCTTTTGATGATTATCCTGAAATCAAAACCATTGATGCCGAACGCTTTTTAGTCACTACCGGTTTTCAAAAAATGCAAAGAGCCAAAATCACTCAAATGGGTGTAGAGAATGACTTTAAGGAAATCCATGTGGTTAACCCTGTACTTACAAGTAAAAAAGAGGTTTTTGCCGACATTTTAAAACGCTATAGCTATAAACCGGAAGAAGTACTTGTAGTTGGCGATGATCCAAACTCAGAAATACAGGCAGCAAAAGATCTCGGCATAGATACTGTTTTATACAACAGGTTCAACTGGCATCCGCTGGACTCGGCAACTTATGCCATATCACACTTTAAAGAACTGAAACCTATTTTCCTGAAAGGTTAAAAAACTAATAACGGTATTTTAACCGGTGTAACAGAAACATTCGTAACTTTAAGTTCAAATAACATCTCCCCTATGTATGTTTCTAACGAACAGATAACGCTACCGGAAACAGATACCATTGTATGGAAATACCTTGATCTTTCTAAGTTTCTGGATTTATTATTATGTAGACAGTTGTTTATGTCGCGATCAGATAAGTTTGAAGACCAGTATGAGGGTACGTTTAGCGAACCTACTTATGAGGAACTTAAAAAGATATCTGAAAACAATCCGGAATTTATGGATTACTACAAAAGCCACCGCAAAAATGTA
Source organism: Flavobacterium rakeshii (assembly GCF_009741375.1). Classification (GTDB taxonomy): domain Bacteria; phylum Bacteroidota; class Bacteroidia; order Flavobacteriales; family Flavobacteriaceae; genus Flavobacterium; species Flavobacterium rakeshii. The sequence continues at coordinate 97,084 of NZ_WOWP01000016.1, read as the reverse complement.
GTGATAAGCAGTTGGCATATTAACGAATATGAATCGTATGCCATGTGGCAGATTTTTACCCAAAATAGTGAAGGTCTTGCTATACAATCTACCGTAAAAAGATTACAGGAAGCCCTAATCCCTGAAGGACGTTATGAACAACATATTGGCGAAGTAAAATACATCGACTACAAAAAGGAGCATATTCCTTTTGACAACAACTTTTTCCCCTTCCTCTTTAAAAGAAAGAGCTTTCAGTATGAAAAGGAGGTAAGAATAATATCAAATCTTGCAAAGCATAATCTGAATATCAATGAAGGGGTAAAAATCAATATTGACATCAATAAACTTATTGAAAAAATATACATCCACCCAAAATCAGAAAACTGGTACAAAAACCTTGTTTTCCAGTTAATGGAACAGTTAGGATTTAATTTCCAAATCGAAAAGTCTGACTTGGAAAGCGATATTCTTATTTAATTTACAGGCTCGTAAGACTCCACTACCCATTCATCTGCAATCAGATTACAAAACTGGTAGTGTACCATATCGTTTTTGTCAAAGGCTCCGTTTTTATTGATATCTTCAATAGTACGGAAGTATATCCTGTTTTGAACCTCTACAATATTCCAGTCAATAAGCTCCTGCATATCCTGTGAAAGCTTTGTAAAGTTCATTCCGCTTATATCGCTTATATATAGCGACCTGATGTCGTTTGCATCAATTTTACCATCCTGATTAGTATCACTGTCTACCAATGTATAAACCAGTAATTGTTTTTTAGTCCTTTCGGCAATGATATTAAGGTAAGTAGCGGTTTGTATCTGCACTTGTTTATCGGTAAGCGGATAAAGCGATGTAGAGTCTATATGCTGAAACTTCAGGTTTTCAAAATAGCCTGTAAGCTCAAAACGGTTATAGTTGGAAATAGCATAACTTACGTTATCATTCATCCTGCTACCATAGGTTTTATAGGCACTGTTATCGTAAATACGCATGTCTCCCACCGGATGTATAAGGTATTTTGTTCCTTCCATGTGTACAGGCAAATCGGCAACCTTAATTTGGGAAGAATCTTTCTTTTCCGGCTTTTTCACCTCTGCAGGTGCTACATATTTTACTTTTGGCTTCTCTTCTTCCTGCTTACAGCTATAAGCCGCAATAAGAGATGAAAGAGCCAATATAACAGTTACAGCTTTTTTCATTCGTCACAACATATTAGGTACCCGGTATTGAATACTCTATCAAAAATAAAGAAAATGTTTCAAAAAATTAAATTCTCGCAGTAAGCTTAAGGCTAAATACACGAGATGTTAAATAATTAGGGATTCCATACTGGTTTTTAGTATACACATCCCTTACCCATGTATTGGTAATCGCATTTTGGTTATTGAAAAGGTTAAATATTTCAAGACCTAATGACAACTCCTTAAATACAGATAGCCAGTGTCCGTCTTCAAACTTCTCACTACCATCTGTAAACACATAAGCAAAACCTGCATCGGCACGGCGGTAATCGTTAAGTCGTGACTGATACACATAAGAATCAGCATATGATGGTGAACCTCCCGGTAAACCTGTATTATAAACAAGGTTAAGATACATTTTCAGGTTCGGGATTGTAGGCACATAATCCTGGAAAAGAATACCAAACTTAAGGCGTTGGTCTGTAGGACGGGCAATATACCCCCTGTCGTTAATATTCTCTTCGGTTCTCATATATCCAAAACTTAACCACGATTCAGTTCCCGGTACGAGTTCCCCGTTAAGCCTCATATCAAGTCCGTAAGCATAAGCTACTGCATCATTATTGGCACGGTAACGAATCCTAACGTTTTCAATAGTATATGTATTTACATCGTCCAGCTTTTTATAATAAGCTTCCGAAACAAATTTAAATTTCTTTCCCTTTTTCGTTTTAAAACTATAATCATTACCCACTACAAAATGTATGGAACGCTGTGCTTTCACATCAGGATTTACCACTCCATCACTTCCCCTCAGCTCCCTGTAAAACGGTGGCTGATAATAAAAACCTCCCGAAACACGGAAAAGCATATCCATTTCCCAGTTAGGCTTTAAAGTAAACTGTGCACGCGGACTAATCACTATTTGGCTATCGCCGTCTTCGGCATCTCTTTGGGTAACCTGCCACTGATGTGCCCTTACTCCGGCATTCATCCATACTTCGCTTTCGCCTATTTTAGCTCTTCTGCTCCATTGTGCATAACCCGAAATCCTGTTAATTTGAGTAAAGTTTAGTGCCCTTACACTGTTATAAGGCACAAGTGGACCTGTGTAAGGGTTATACGGCTGATCGTTAACAGGCAGATCTATTATCGGCGGATTAAGCGAGAATCCGGCAGAATCGATAACCTCCCACTCCAATAAACGGTCACGTATGTCTTCTCGGGTATATTTAACACCCCATTCTATTTTATTCTTTTTAATATCATGATACCCTTTAACCTCAAGGTTAGCAATTAGTGCATCAAGATTATTACGGGCATGGTTTAACTGCGAACCTACAGCCCTGGCAAAACGTACATCACCAAAGGTTTCCGACCCTATATTGGTATCTACCTCACCTAGGGCATACTGTGCCAAAATATCAAAATGTTCCTGCTCCTGTGTATGGTATAGGGAACCTATAACTTTAAGCGTAAAATCTTCAGACACTTTGTAAGTTGACTTTATAGCTCCAAAATACGTTTTGTACTCGTCTTTTTCCTGTCCGTCATAAAAAATCTGAAGTGCAATAGGCTCATCAATAGTACCAAAGTTGGTTTGCCTGTATAGTGGCTGATAATGGTATTTATTTTCAGAAATATTACCAAGGAAACTTATCTCCCATTTTTCATTAGGCTTAAAGTTAACCATAGCCTGCACATCGGCAAAAGTTGGCTTATAGTTTGTTTCTGTTTGCTGACTGTTAACCAAAAGGCTGTTATCCCTGTAGCGTCCGCCTATAATACCACTCCATTTTTTATTTTTAGAAGCACTCTCCAGTGTAAGGCTACCGCCAAGGAAACTTGCTTCAAGCTGAGCACCAAATTCTTTAGGTCTTCTATAGGATATATCAAGTACTGAAGATAGTTTGTCACCATATTTCGCCTGAAAACCACCTGCCGAGAAACTCAGGTCTTCTACCATACTGGAGTTGGTAAAACTTAATCCTTCCTGTTGTCCTGAACGGATTAGGAATGGGCGGTATATCTCAATATCCTCCACATACACTAGGTTTTCGTCGTAGTTACCCCCCCTAACAGCATATTGTGTACTGAGTTCGTTATTAGAATTACCGCTTACAATTTTTATAAACTCCTCTACCCCTCCGGACGCCGAAGGTAATTTTCGTATGGTTTCCGGAGATACTTTTATAATCCCTTCAATACGGTCTTCTTCAGTATTTTTATCAATAACAACATTATCCAGCTCAGTATGACCTGTAAGCAGTATAAAATTCATTTCAGCAGTATCATTTTCTGCCATTTCAACATCAAGCGAAGATAGCTTAAAGCTGGTATGTTCAAACCAAACTACAACTTCCCTGTCAATAGGAATTGAAATTTTGTAAACACCGTTAGCGTCAGATACTGTTCTTACCGTACCTTCAATATCGGCATAATAAACATTAACTCCTTCAATAGGCTGCCTGTTTTCGTCTAAGAGAATTCCGTATAGTATCGGCTTTTGTTGGGCAAAAGCCACAGCACTGAGCATAAAAAGCATCAGTGTAAATAACTTATTTATCTTTTTCAACAGATGTTGTTTTTTGTGTTCTGAAAAAATGCGTCTCAAAGGTAGTAGAATTTCCTACATTATCTGTAACCGTAACTTTCAAATCGTTACGTCCTTCGTCTACAATTCCGTCGCTAAAATTATGAAATATTATTCGGGTCTTGTAATCATAATGCATTAATATCCACTTACCGTTTAGCCATGCATCAAATGTGGCTATACCTGCAAGGTCGTCACTTATTTTAACGCTAAAGCTATCTTTACTGCTCAACCATTTCCCTTCGGCAAAGCTTGCACTGTAAATTTTAGGAGCTGTATCGTCCTGTGCCAGCTTAAACTGCCCCAGGTATCTTACCTTAGCCGTAAGCCTGCCATTCTCCATGTAACTACTATTATACAACAGCCTTTTACCGTCTACTCCTGCTATGAATGTTTTTTGCAGCATCTCCGGAGACAAATGGCTAACGTCAAACGAAACTATTATATTGCCATGCACAGGCACCGAATCATCATGCAGGTACAATATGGAATCTTTCACATCAAAATCCATGTAAAAATCTTCGTACAGTGCATGTGCCGGTATAAATACCGAAACACCATCTTTCGTATAACTGTTATCATTTGCTGCCTTTACAAAATAAGGCGTAACTTTTTTAGACTGGGTTATAGTCGCCGGTTTGTCGCTATACTCTATACTTCCGTTTACTATACGTTTGTTTCCGTGAAAATCAGAAACCTCAATGCGGTAGTTTATTGTTTCACCTTCCTTAATATCAATTTTACCATTAGTGGTATTATCCCTAATAACCCCAAGGGTATAAGGTGTATTGATAAATAGTTTTTGGTAACGTTGCTTGGTAGCATTGTATTTTTGGTAATCAATAAAATTATTAATATACCTGCTTTCATCAAAAGCAAACTGATCGAAAACAACCTTAAACTCACGGTTTCCGTTTATAAAGGTCTCTATTTTAAACACTCCGTTATTACCAAGGCTCCCAGTACTCTTATCGGTAGCATTGATAGAGAAGCCCATCGCACCACGAGCATAAATTTTATCTGCCAGGTAAGTCCCGTCCTTTAATAATTTTAGATTCAGGGTAACCGGTTTTTCCGATTCGTTCACTACTGCCTTATCTCCTAAAGCATAAGCCATAACACCATAAACCGTAGGCTTCTGGCTGTCTTTCATTATTTTATTCAGACCGAAAAATAACGGATTAATAATCTCTTCGGTTTTGGTATCTCTGTACTCAAAATGCAGGTGAGGTCCGCCCGACCCTCCTGTGTTCCCAGAAAGAGCAACCAGTTCCCCTTTTGTAACAGGTAGCTCACCCGGTTGAGGGAACAATTCTATATCAAAACTTTTCTTTTCATACTGCTTTGCTCTAACGTATGCTTCAATTTCAGGAGCATATTTACTAAGATGCCCATAGAGCGTTGTATATCCGTTTGGGTGATCTATATACAAAGCCGTACCATACCCGTAACTGGATACTTTTATGCGTGATACATAACCATCGGCAGCGGCATACACAGGCAGTCCTTCCCTCTGTTCGGTACGGTAGTCTATACCGGCATGAAAGTGGTTACGCCTTAACTCTCCAAAAGTCCCCGAAGGGTGCAACGGTAAATCCATTGGGGAACGGAAATAATTTTCCGGATAATTTTCCTGGGCAAACAGCGCTGTAGTTGAAAGTAGTAGTAAAAAGAAAATTCTCATAAGGCTAAAATATAAAAAAAGCGTCTTAAAAAAAGCCTAACGCCCCGTGTTTGTTATAACTGTTTACATAGCAAATTATTACATACAATCTTAACACAATTCAACATTTTTTATAACAAACTATTGTTTCTAATTAAAGTAATATTAACTTTGTAGAATAATGTAATGAAAATTGACTGTAATGAACGGACTATCCGAAATAGTTGATTCTCTTGAAAATAAGCTAAATAAGCTAGTCCAAAAACAGGCAGTGCTTGAGCAGCAAAATCAGGAGTTAAGGGACAAAATAGCCCAATCGGCTTCGGTAATCCACAGTCAGGCTGAACAGATTGCCTCATTGGAAAAACACATTGAGACCTTAAAAACAGCTAATTCATTACTGGGCAGTGACGATAACAAACGAGAAACAAAACTCAAAATAAATTCATTAATCCGCGAGATTGATTATTGCATAGCTCAACTTTCTGACTAGCATGAAATGGATGATAAACTTAAAATAAAGATATCAATTGCCGACAGGGTGTACCCGTTAACAGTAACACCTTCGCAGGAAGAGGGACTGAGAAGCGCCTCTAAAAAAATTGATGCCATGATCAAGCAGTTTGAAGAGAGTTATGCCGTGAGAGATAAGCAGGATGTACTGGCAATGTGCGCCTTACAATTTGCCGCACAAATAGAACAAAAGCAAATAGACAAGTTTACCGATGTCAAAGATGCTTTTGAAAAACTCCAGTTAATGGATGAAAAATTGGGGAAATTTCTCGATGATAAATAAAATACGTTCTTAAAAATACGTCAAAAATACTGCCTACATTAGCACATATTTGATAAACTCAACACTAACAAATTAAAATGGGTGAATCATCGTTACTAAAGCATGCTGCCCCGAGCAGATCCTTGAACAGCGAGTTAGCTCAAAACTTGTCATTCACGAGTTTATACAATCTTCCTGATGTAGGCTTTTTTTATATATATATCTTACATAAAAACAAACTATGGACTCGACACTATTTATAATTATTGGCAGTTTCGCCGGTTTAGGGATCGGATTCGGGATCGCGAAGATTCTTGAGAAGAAAAACGTATCCACCCTAATCAAGAATGCGAAGAAGGAGGCGGCATCAATATTGAAGGATGCCAAGACAGATGCCGAAGCCATTAAAAAGGATAAATTACTTCAGGCTAAGGAAAAATTCCTTGAGCTTAAAGCTGAACACGAACAGGTAATACTTGGCAAAGACAAAAAAATTGCCGAGGCAGAGAAAAGAACACGTGATAAAGAATCTCAGGTTTCAAATGAGCTTGCTAAAAACAAAAAGCTTAACGACGAACTTGATAAAAAAGTTACAGATTACGACAACCGTATAGATTTCCTTGATAAGAAACAACAGGAAATAGACAAGCTACACAAAAGCCAGGTAGAGCAACTTGAGGTTATCTCAGGCCTATCTGCTGAAGAAGCTAAAAACCAACTTGTGGAAAGCCTAAAAGCTGAAGCCAAAACTACTGCTATGTCCCACATTCAGGACACTATCGAGGAAGCTAAGCTTACAGCGCATCAGGAAGCTAAAAAGATTATCATTAACACTATTCAGCGTGTAGGTACAGAAGAGGCAGTAGAAAACTGTGTATCTGTATTCAACATTGAATCTGACGATGTGAAAGGTAGAATCATTGGTCGTGAGGGTAGAAATATCCGTGCCCTTGAAGCTGCTACAGGAGTTGAAATTATTGTAGATGATACACCAGAGGCTATCATCCTTTCATGCTTTGATCCTGTTAGAAGAGAAGTTGCACGTTTAGCACTACACAAACTGGTTACAGACGGTAGGATTCACCCTGCACGTATTGAAGAGGTTGTGGCTAAAACGGCTAAACAAATTGAAGACGAAATTATTGAAGTAGGTAAACGTACTGTTATCGACCTTGGTATTCACGGGTTACACCCAGAGCTTATCAAAATTGTTGGTAGAATGAAGTACCGTTCTTCTTACGGACAAAACTTATTACAACACTCGCGTGAGGTGGCTAAACTTTGTGGTCTTATGGCTGCTGAACTTGGCCTTAACGTTAAGCTTGCAAAAAGAGCAGGTTTACTTCACGACATAGGTAAAGTGCCGGATACAGAAAGTGATCTTCCGCACGCATTACTTGGTATGCAATGGGCAGAGAAGTATGGTGAGAAAGAAGAGGTTTGCAACGCTATTGGTGCTCACCACGACGAAATCGAAATGAAATCGTTACTTTCTCCTATCGTACAGGTTTGTGATGCTATATCTGGGGCAAGACCGGGTGCAAGAAGACAGGTTCTTGACTCTTACATTCAGCGTCTTAAAGACCTTGAGGATATCGCTTACGGATTTGGTGGTGTTAAGAGTGCTTACGCTATCCAGGCAGGTAGAGAGCTTCGTGTAATTGTAGAAAGTGAAAAAGTAAGCGATGAAATGGCTGCTAACTTATCTTTTGAGATTTCACACAAAATCCAAACAGAAATGACTTACCCGGGTCAGGTAAAAATTACGGTTATCCGTGAAACAAGGGCGGTTAATATCGCTAAATAATTTACCCGAACCATATAAATAAACAACAAAAAAGCTGCCTTTCGGCAGCTTTTTCTTTTTAAATAAAACAAACAATAAACACCATCATTTCCAGCCGCCTCCCAGTGCACGGTACAAATCGGTCACGGCATTAAGCTGGTCTCTCTTCAGGGTTGCAAGATCAAGCTCACTTTGAAGCACATTACTTTGTGCGGTAATCACTTCTAAATAAGTGGCCATCCCTCTATTAAACAGTTTATCAGCATTCGTAGTTGCTTTTTGCAGACTTTCCACACGTTGTTGTGCAAAATCCTGCTCATCTTTAAGCTTTTCAATCTGTACCAGTGCGTCAGACACTTCACCAACAGCAACCAGTACACCCTGCCTAAAGGACAGAACCGCTTTTTCGCGTTCTATTTTTGCCACTTCATATTCAGTCCTCAGCTTTCTGCTGTTAAGTAATGGCTGGACTAATCCGCCCGCTACCATACCAAATAATGACGACGGCATATTAAACCAATTATCAGATTTGAAAGAGTTTAATCCGCCTGTAGCTGTTATATTAATAGCCGGATACATTTGAGCTTTAGTAACCCCTACCCTAGCATTGGCAGCTGCAAGATCGTACTCATACATTCTCACATCAGGTCTTCTGCTTACAATAGCAACAGGAAGTCCCGTACTTATATTTTCATAAACAGGCTCCAGGTCTAAAGAAGTTATCCTTGCAATCTCTCCCGGAAGCTCACCTGTAAGTATGCTTAGTGCATTTTCCTGAATAGCTATCTGTTTTTCAAGCATAGGTACAATTCTGGCGGCTGTAAGCTTTTGTGCATTGGCCTGCTCTACAGCAAGCGATGTTACCTGACCTGCATCAAACTGCATGCTAACCATACGTAACGTATTCTCACTCAACTCAAAATTCTTTTTGGCAACACTTAACTGTGCATCCAGCATTAGCAGGTTATAATAACCTTTTGCCACACCGGTAACCAGTTCGGTTTGCACTGCTTTTTTAGCTTCTTCAGTTTTCAGGTATTGAGCCAGTGCCTCTTTTTTCCTGCTGTTAATTTTCCTCCAGATGTCAGCCTCCCACGAAAGGTTTATCCTCGCGTTATAATCTTCAACATGACTGGTACCCAAAAAGTTTTTGGCACTAAGTCCGTTTAAACTGTTTTCAGACGGGATTGTTGTATTAGCATTCACATACAGGTTAGCCTGAGGTACATTACCCCATTTAGCCTGTTTTAGTAACTGATGTGAGGCTTCAATATTTTTAATGGCAATCTGTAAATCATAATTCCCAGATATAGCCTTACCTATTAAATCCTGCAATGCAGCATCCGGGAAAAACGTTTTCCATTCAACATCGGCAATCGTTAAGGTATCTGCAGTTACAACGGCGTTTCTATAAGCTTCGGGCAACTCAGGCTGCACCTCCACATCTTTAGAAACCTTACAACCTGTAAGTACCAAAAAGGCCGTGAATACTATATATATATTTAAATTTTTCATTGTTATCGATTAGAATGGCTCTCCTTTCGGAGAGCCTTAAAAATTTAATTCATCAGTTCAAGTTCAGCCGTTGCCGGATGCTCATGTTTAACCGGTTTAAGGTGTGGTTTACCTGATATTTTTTCCTGTAGGTACTGGAACACTATAAAGAGAACAGGAATGATAAACAGACCCAGTATTACTCCCGAAAGCATACCTCCGGCAGCACCTATACTAATAGAGTGGTTACCCTGCGCAGATGGCCCTACGGCAAACATCATAGGTATAAGCCCTACAATAAATGCGAATGAGGTCATGATAATAGGTCTTAACCTTAGTTTAGCCGCTTCTATCGAAGCCGACAGTAATGATTTCCCTGCTCTTCTTCGCTGCACGGCAAACTCTACAATAAGGATGGCATTTTTAGCCAAAAGACCTATAAGCATTACCAGTGCTACCTGAACATAAATGTTATTTGAAATCCCTGTAAGACCTATCGCAGCAAATACTCCGAATATACCTGTAGGGATAGATAATATAACCGCTAACGGAAGGATGTAACTTTCATACTGTGCTGCAAGCAGGAAGTAAATGAATAATAAACTCAGCATAAATATTACTGTTGATTGCCCTCCTGATATAATTTCCTCTCTTGTCATACCCGAGAATTCGTATGAATATCCCTGTGGCAGGTACTGTGCAGCTACTTCTTCCACAGCTTTAATGGCATCCCCCGAACTTACGCCAGGTGCAGGTATAGCATTTACACCAATAGAGTTGAACAGGTTGTATCTTGAAGCATTTTCAGGGCCATAAACTCTTTCCAGTTTTACAAGTGTATTAACCGGAACCATTTCGCCGTTTCTGTTTTTCACAAACACAGCATCAAGAGACTGTGCTGTGGCACGGCTATCCTTATCTGCCTGTACCATTACACGGTAGTATTTACCAAATCGGTTAAAGTCAGACACCTGTGCACTACCATAATAAGCCTGTACGGTTTGCAGTAAATCCTTAACACTTACACCAAGCTGTTCGGCCTTAACATCATCCACTTCCATTTCATATTGCGGATAATCGGCCCTAAACGGTGTAAATGCTACAGCAATTTCAGGACGCTTCATTAGCTCACCAATAAACTGGTTACCAACCTGGCTAAACTTATCCAGTTTGCCACCGCTACGATCCTGAAGTACGAAATCAAGTCCGTCAATATTACTGAATCCCGGTACGGTTGGGAAAGTAAATACAAAGAAGTTAGCTCCTTTTATAGCAGAAAGTTTCCCTCTTACCTCATTCATAATATCATTAATATCACTAATCGCTCCCCTTTCTTTTAAAGGTTTAAGGTTAAGGAACAGCACACCAAATGATGGGCTTGATGACTGCGTAAGCATATTAAAACCTGAAAGTCCGTCGATTTCCCTGTTAGCTTCCACAGTGCGAATTATGCTCTCTGCCTCTTCAAGTGTTTTAACTGTACGTTCCAGCGATGTACCTGCCGGCATTGATACCGATACCGCTATGAATCCCTGATCTTCCGACGGGATAAACCCTGAAGGAGTAGTATTTACCATCCATACGGTAGCCAGTATTACAACTCCAAGTCCGCCAAGGCTTAACCATTTATGACGCACAAGAAAACGTAAACTACCTAAGTAACGGTTGGTCACTTTCTCAAAACCATTATTAAATCCGGTAAAGAAACGTTGCTTGAAGCTGGTTTTCTCATGGCCATTTTGATTATGACTGTGATTGTCTTTTAAGAAAAGTGCCGCCAGTGCCGGGCTCAGCGTAAGTGCATTTACAGCCGATATTACAATTGCAATAGCCAATGTAAAGGCAAACTGCCTGTAGAATACCCCAGTAGATCCTTCCATAAATCCAACCGGAAGGAACACTGCCGACATTACCAATGTAATCGAAATAATAGCACCTGTAATTTCACTCATGGCAGATGTGGTAGCCCTTTTAGGGTCCATACCCTGCTCCATCTTGGAGTGCACTGCCTCGACGACCACAATGGCGTCATCCACCACAATACCAATAGCCAGAACCAACGCAAACAGTGTTAACAGGTTTATGGAGAATCCAAACAGGTTCATAAAGAAAAAGGTACCCATAATCGCTACCGGTACAGCAATTGCCGGAATTAATGTTGACCTGAAATCCTGAAGGAAAATATACACTACAATAAACACCAGTAAGAATGCCTCTATAAGGGTCGATTTTACCTGAGATATAGAAGCATCAAGCATAACCTTAGTATTATAAATACCTACCCTTTTAATACCTTTAGGAAAGCTTTTTTCGGCTTTAACCAACAGGTCGTTAATCGCTATCTGAATATCATTAGCATTAGATCCCGGTAACTGGATAACCATAATGTTAGTACCCGGTTTACCGTTAATCCTTGTAAAGTTACCATAGGTATAAGAACCGAACTCTACCTTAGCCACATCTTTTAATCGAAGTATGGATCCGTCAGGATTTGTACGGATTATTATATCCTGATAATCTTCCGGTTTGTTAAGCTTTCCTTTATACTTAATTACATATTCGAACGATTCGGCACTGTTTTCACCAAATTTACCCGGAGCCGCCTCAAGGTTTTTATCCTGAATAGCAGCCATTACCTCCTGTGGAGTAATGTTATAAGATGTCATTTGGGACGGATTAAGCCATACCCTCATCGAATAATCTTTATTACCACCAAAAATCGCTGCCTGACCTACACCCGGTATCCTTTTTATCTCAGGGATAATATTGATTTGGGCATAGTTAGTAAGGAATGTCTGGTCGTATGTTTTTTCGTCTTCAGAATATAGTGCAGCCACCATAATAAGGCTGTTTTGCTGCTTGGCTGTAGTAACCCCTGCCTGTATAACCTCGGCAGGCAACTGGCTGGTAGCCTGAGCCACCCTGTTTTGTACGTTTACAGCAGCCTGATCGGGATCTGTACCCAGTTTAAAGTATACTGTAATTACAAGTGAACCATCGTTACTGGCTGTAGAGCTCATATAAATCATGTTCTCCACACCATTAATAGACTCTTCCAGTGACGGGGCTACCGAACGAAGTACCGTTTCGGCATTTGCCCCTGGGTACAGCGCCGTAACCTGAACCGCCGGTGGCGCAATATCAGGAAACTGCTGTAATGGTAATTTAAAGAGTCCCAATACCCCTACAATTACCAATAGGATGGATATGACCGTAGCCAGAACCGGCCGGTCTATAAATTTTTTAAACATTATGTTCTAAAATTAAATTGTTGGTTATAAATTATTTAGAAGCAACTTCGGTTTCTGCTTTTTGCGGAGTCACAACTGCACCCTCCTGAAGGTTTTCAAAGCCTTTATACACAATTCTGTCGCCCGACTGAAGTCCTTCACTTACCAAGTAATCGGTACCGCTTTTACCTAATATCGTAATAGGTTTTTTAGCCACTTTATTGTCTTTGTCTACAGTGAATACAAATATCCTGTCCTGTACCTCAACAGTAGTAGCCTGTGGTATAAGTATAACATCACTATGATCTATACCTAAACGTACCCTACCTGTGTTACCCGAACGAAGTAAACCTTTAGCATTAGCAAAACTGGCTCTTAACGTGATAGCACCTGTTGTGTTATCAAACTGCCCGTCTACCATATCGATTTTACCCTGTGTTTCATAAACCGTATTATTAGCTAAAACCAATGATACCGGAGGAAGATTTTTAATTTTTTCATTAAGGGTGTTTCCTTCATACCTGTTTCTAAAGCTTAAGAACTCTGATTCTCCAAGCGAGAAATAAGCATGAACCACAGCAATGTCTGACAGGGTTGTTAATGGTTGTGGGTCGGCTGCCGAAACAAGACTTCCCTGTTTTTTAGGTAATCTGGTAATATAACCGTCTACCGGAGCAGTGATAAGCGTATAACCTAAGTTTATTTGTGCAGATGCCACTGCTGCTTCAGCTTGTTTTTTATTAGCTTCTGCCATTTTAAGCGAAGCTTTGGCTGTTTTTAACTGATAGTCTGAAACTACCTTTTCATTTACAAGAGGTGTTAACTTCTCTACCTCAAGCTGTGCATTTAAAAGTGCAGCATCGGCAGCATTTAAGTTACCTACAGCACTATTAAGCTGTTCCCTGTAACGATGGTCGTCTATTTTAAAAATAGGTTGTCCTGCCTTAACAAAAGCGCCTTCATCTACATAAAGTTTCTCCAGATATCCGTCTACCTGCGGGCGTATCTCGACATTTACGCGCCCTTCAACTTTTACCGGATATTCCTGATATGTAGTGGCTTGCCCTTTGCTTACAGCTAAAACAGGTACCGCAATCTCCTGTGCTGCAGGAGCTGTGGCTGTGTTGCCGGAGCAGCCGTATAAAAATAAAGCTGCTGCAAGAACTAAGAGTAATGAAATTCTTTTCATAATAGCATTAAATTATTTAATGATGTTAAATTGTTAGATAAAAAAATTGATGATTGAACGAATGATTACTGTTTGTCTACATTAGTTAAATTATTTAATGGTGTTAAGTAAATGATTAAAAAAAGTGTAAGGCTTATTATTTTTACGGTTTTAAACTATTTAACAGCGTTAAGTAAGTGATCAAAAAAAAGGATTACTCCTCTTCTATATAACGGATGATACCTGTAATAGCATCTTTTAAAATTTGCTTATTGATGTCATCAGAAAGACCGTTACCTACTATATTAATGGATATTAACCCATGAATAACCGAGAAAAAGGTAAAATACTTTTGCTTTATAACATGAGGATCGGGTTTTTCAACCTTCATCAGTTTTGCAATACAACCACTTATTAACTGGTAAGGCGTATCTGATTCGGTAGTTCGCTGTGCACAACAGGTCATCTCTACCCCATACATAAGCTGATACATTTCTTTGTTCTTAAGAGCAAAGTTCCAGTAGGCCAGCCACATGCCTTCTAACTGAATTGCCGGATCATCTGAATCTGCTTTGGCAGCCTCTAAATCCTTAATCAATATGGTAAAACCTTTACAGGTTAACTCCTGCAGTATAGCTTCTTTATTTGCAAAGTACTCATAAATAATGGGCGCAGTATACTCAATTTTGTCAGCAATTTTTCGCATACTCAGCCCCTGCCACCCTTCATCTTTCACAATCTCTCTGGCAGCTGTAAGTATGTTAGCACGGGTCTCCTCCTTCTGTCTCAATATGCGTTCTTTGCTCCCCATTTTTAAAGCTTTTAAATTACTTAACAGTGTTAGGCAAAAGTATGACGATTATAAATTATAGCAATACTTTTGATTATTGTTTTTTCTTATAGTTGTAATAAACAAAATTGATTTATAGCTTAAATAAAGATTTTATCTAAGTCTTCCTTACAAATTGGTTTTAAAAAATAATCTTTTACGACCCCTGTAAATTCTCTTGCCTTATTAATATCGACCTCATTATTGGATGAGCTTATCATATAAATAGCCTTTGGGAGTTTATCAAAGTTATCTTTAACCTTAATATATTCTTCCAAAAACTGCCATCCGTTCATAATTGGCATATTAACGTCCAGCAATATTAAATCAGGTAAATCGTCAACATCGGTACGGGAGCTCATAAAATCTATGGCATCCTGTCCGTTTTGAAAAAAAGAAGACTTAACATCAATCTTATTCTGCTTAAGAAGGTTCTTGAGCAAAAAATGATAAATTTTATCGTCATCTATAACATATAAACTCCTAATCTTCATCTTTAAAATAAATTTTAAACGTAGTTCCTTTATTCACTTCACTGTAAACCTCTACGCTTCCGCCCATGGCTTCTATCTGGTTTTTTGTAATAAACAGTCCAATACCCCTGGAGTTTTGGTTTTTATGAAATGTTTTATACATACCAAATAAAGAATTTTTGTGTTTTTTAAGATCAATACCCAAACCGTTATCAGTTATGGAAAGTATTTTTTTACCGTCTTTTATTTCAAAGTCATACATAATAATAGGAGACCTTTCCGGACTCGAATACTTTATGGCATTTGTAGTAAAATTAAGCAATATACTTTCAAGATACGCCGGATTATAAGTAACCATTACATCTAGTGGGATATTAACCTCAACATTTACACCATGTTTTTTTATTTCGTTATGCAATATGTTCAATATATTCTTTAGGTAATGACGCAGGTTTAACCTTTCCTTTACGTTTTTTACCTCAAATTGTATTTCTACAAGTTCTTTTAAGTGCCCTATGGTAACATAAAGTCCGTTTGAAATAGCCTCAAGGTGTTCAAGCATTTCTTCCCTTTCTTCCTGATCGGCATTCTTAAACACATCTATAAGCATTTTAAGATTACCGGCATGCGACCTAAGGTTATGTGACACTATATGTGCAAAGTTAACAAGTCTGTTGTTTTGTTCACCAACAATATCAATAGTATTTCCAAGCTCTATCTCCTTTTCTTTTAGTTGGGTGATATCTTTATGAGTACCTATAGACCGTATTGGTGTTCCTTCATTATCAAACTGTACTATCCTACCACGGCTCAATACCCATTTGTATTTACCTTCATCAGTTTTTATACGGTAAATATTTTCAAACGATGGTGTTTCACCTACAAGATGTCTCTCTTTTGCAAGGGCATGCTCTCTTATGTCTTCAACATGCATACGTTCCTGCCAGTCTCTTAAAGGTATTATAGCTTCTTTTTCTTCTTTCCCGATAATTTTCATAGACTGTGCAGAAAAATACACCATATTGGTTTGCATATCCCAATCCCAAATCCCTTCAGATGCTGCCTTAAGTGCAAACTTATAACGTTCTTCTGAAACCTGTAACTGATGTTCCTGCTCTTTCTGTTCAGTAATATCACCTACTCTTCCGTAAAAGTGAATACTACCGTCTTCCTGTTTCTCTGGTTTTGCATTAAGCCTCATCCAACGCAAACCACGTTTTGGTAACTGAATCCGAAAGTCTAGGTTCCAGTTTATCATATTTATGCGGGAATAATCCAGACCTTCTACAAATACATCCCTGTCCTGTTCCAATATTCTGTCATCATAAAACATTCGGGGATTTGCCATCAGTTCGTCAACAGTGTATTCAAAAACATCGTTAACCGCCTCACTTAAAAAAAGTACCGTATAACCATTCACCTCATCCCATGAGATGTAGAAAATCATATCAGGTAGTTGATTCAGGAGTTTTTTATAAAGGCCGTCTATTTTTTGGCTATGTTGGGAAACAGTCATATATCTTTTCTGAAAATTGCACATTGCGCTACGAAAGCAAGCACAATTAATCCGAATGAAACTTAGTAAAATTTTAAGAATTATGCAATTTTTTATTTTCTTGGGTGGTAAGTATTTAAAATCTTGTTCAGGAATTTCCTGTCTAAATGCATATAGACTTCGGTTGTAGTAATAGATTCATGCCCCATCATGAGTTGTATAGAACGCAAATCTGCGCCATTTTCCAAAAGGTGTGTAGCAAACGAATGCCTAAACGTATGGGGGCTTATGCTTTTATTTAGCCCAATAGCCTCTGCCAGTCTTTTTATAATGGTAAACACCATGGCACGGGTTAATCCGCTCCCTCTCCTGTTAAGAAAAAGAGTATCCTCATGTCCTTTTTTAACCTCCAATTTATTTCTCATACTATCCCTGTACAGGCTAATATATTTTTGAGTACTGTTACCAATAGGTACAAAACGCTGCTTATTACCTTTACCTGTAATTTTTATAAACCCTTCATCAAAAAACAAATCTGAAATTTTAAGACCTACTAATTCTGAAACCCTTAAACCACAACTGTAAAGCGTTTCAAGCATTGCCCTGTTACGCTCTCCTTCATTACTACTTAAATCTATAGCTCTAATTAAGTCATCAATTTCTTCAGTAGAAAGTGTATCGGGCAACTTTCTTCCTACTTTAGGCACTTCAATAAGCTCCATAGGGCTATCTTTCCTGTAGTCTTCAAAAACAAGATAGTTAAAAAAGCTTTTGAGTCCGGAAATAAGCCTGGCTCTTGATCTCGGGTTAAGTTCTTCAGCCATTTTATAGATAAAATCCTGTATAGTTTCTTCGGTAATTTTTAATGGTGAAATATCCTGCCCCGTACCCTCTAAATACCTCACTAACCTGTTGATATCTAAGGAATAATTCTCAACCGAATTTACAGATAAACCACGCTCTATTTTGAGATATGATTTATAGTCTGTTATAAATTTAGTCCAACTTTTCATACAGGTTAAAGTTATGTGAATTAAGAAATCCTTGATAATTAGCCCAAGATTAATAATATAATTTTGAGATGCAAAACAAAAATTATGAAAAAGATGAAAAGACTAATTAAATTATTTTCGGCAGGGATTTTAATGATTGGAACGATTACAACGGCAAATGCACAAAGCAGCGATGCACTTACACCTAGTTTTGGTATAAAGGGTGGTGTTAACTTTGCCAGTATTACCGGAGATGATTTTAACAGTCCCGACTCAAGAACCAGTTTTCACGTAGGTTTACTGGCAGAATTCCCTTTAACCGAAATGTTCTCTTTACAAGCCGAGGCACTTTATTCCGGACAGGGATTTGAGAGCGATATGGATGGCGAAATTTTTGGTGGTGAAGGCAAGGTTGAATACCAACTTGACTACATTAATGTACCGGTACTGGCTAAAGTGTATATTTTAGACGGACTGAGTATTGAAGCAGGACCTCAGTTTGGTTTTAAAGTAAATGAAGAAATTGATGCCAATGCTAATGCAGATGACGGAGACTTAAACCTTGATGAAGCAGAAGATTTTGATTTTGGTGTAGCCGCCGGTGTAACTTTTGAAACCCCTATGGGCCTATTTGCAACAGGCAGATACACACAGGGTTTTACTGACATTGTGAACAACAGAGATATTAAAAACTCTGTATTCCAAATTGGTGTAGGATATAAATTCTAAACCTTACTCCCACAATATAAAAACAAAAACGCCACCTGTAGCTACAGGTGGCGTTTTTTATTACATAACTAAAACAATTAGAATTTGTAAACAATACCAAAGTTGATGTTATCTAAATTAACACCAAAATCAAAATTGTCTGTAGATTCTGCGTTATCATAATCAGGTTTTGTTGTTGAGTAACTAAGGATACCAAAAGTAGCCTCAAGTGCAAAATGCTTAGATACAAAGTAGTTGATACCAGGTGCTACACCTACATTAAAACCATCTACTTTCACTTCAGTAGGACCTTGTTCATATTTACCGTTTTGATAACCAACACCTAACTGACCAAATAAAGAGAATTTGTTAGCCGGAGTAAAATAATATCTACCAAAAGCACCTATTTCAAATTCATTGTATTTTACATCTTCAGCGTTAGGAGCCTCATCTTTAGTAGATGTATAACCTAATGAAAGCCCTACAGCAATGTTTTCACTAACAAAATAACCTGCGCTCGGAGCAATGTTAAATCCGTTTGTTTTAACATCACCTGTAGACTCAGAAGAAAAACCTACAGCACCCGAAAGGAAAAGATCTCCTTTAGCAAAACCATTATTTTCTGTTTCCTGAGCATTAGCTAAACCAAAAGCAAAAACTGCTGCTAATGATAATAATACTTTTTTCATCGTTTTTTGAATTTAATTGTTACGAGGCCAAAAGTAAAGAAAGAACAACAATAAAATGTAAGATTTTTTAGATAAAAAACAACACTGACAATCAAACAATTAATAAAAAATAACTATTTAATAACTTAGAAACCCTGCTTTAATTAAAAAATAAAACCTCCCTAAAAGGGAGGTGATTAAGATTTGGTATGTGTATTCTAAACTTAATTTAAAATTTGTACCCTACAGAGAAAGAGATTACATTGTTGTTGATTTTTGGAGCATCAGCTCCTTCAAAACCTTCAACATCGTTAATATCTGCTAAACCGGCACTGTATCTAGCCTGAAAGAAAACTCCTGAAGGAAGCTCATAACCTACACCTCCGTTAAGAGCAAAATCAATACTTTTAAATGAATCTTTTGCATCGTCATCATCAACTTTAGCACTCATAAGGAAACCTACCTGAGGACCTGCCTGTATACTAAACCCTTCAAAAAGGTAATATTTAGCCATAATAGGCACATTAAGATAGTCAAGTTTCATATCTTGTTCAACTATAGAAGCAAAACCATCTAAAGTTTCAAACTTGGCACCCTGCATAGAATAAACTATCTCTGGCTGGATAGAAAACTGTTCTGTAAGTTTAAATTCGGCTACTACACCTACATGGAAACCTGTTCTTGAACCGGAAGTTTCAGCATCACCTCCAAAATCGGCAATGTTTAAACCTGCTTTAGCTCCAAATTTAATATCCTGAGCCTGAGAAGCAAAACCGAAAGCCAATAAGGCTGTAGCTGATAATAAAATTTTTTTCATTGGTTTGTTAGTTTTAATTGTTACCTGTCAAATATATAGTTTTTTTAATAAGAAAATTACCCATACTTGAATATTATTTCATCATTTTTCGCGATTTATTTAAAAAATAAATAATTTAAACGTTAATTATAAGTTAAAAACAAAGAATTAAATAATTTACCTTTAAGAAACTTTTAACCTAAATCTGTCATAAATGTTAGCTTTAGTACTATTTTTCTCAAAAGTTATTATATAAATTTGTTTGAAAACAAGCCACAACAATGTGGAGTAACCAACTTAAATATAGTACTATGAAAAAATTCCTTTTTTTAATTGCTGCACTTGCCGGAAGTTTTACCATGAACGCACAGGGTATTGATCTGGGTGTAAAAGCCGGAGCTAACTTCTCTAACTTTCAAGGCGATATTAATAGTGACGGTATAACAAGTTTCCATGCCGGTTTAGCTTTAGAACTTAACCTTGTACCTATGTTCTCTGTACAGGCAGAAGGGCTTTTCTCTTCTCAGGGAGCCAAATACGATAATGCATTTGGAGCTGCCGAAGACATTAACTTAGATTATATCTCGGTACCGGTACTTGCCAAATTTTATGTTGTACCGGGCAAATTAAGCCTTATGGCAGGCCCACAGTTCTCATTCCTTGTAAACGATGCTAAAGATGCTTTTGAAACTAAAAGTTTTGATCTTGCCGCATCTGGAGGTGTGGAACTAAAAATTATTATGGGACTATTTGCACAGGCACGTTACAACATTGGCTTAAACAATGTAAACGACAGTGGTGACGCTGATATTAAAAACGGCGTGTTCCAATTATCAGTAGGATATTATTTCTAAAATCAGGTAATTATAATTCGGGGCCGGATGCATTTTTGTATCCGGCTTTTTTTATGGCTTTAAATGTTAAATTTTTTCTTACGCATTATGCATTCTTACTGGCTATTTTCTACTTTTACAAAAAGACAGAAATGAAAGTTATAATAATAAACGGACCTAACCTTAACCTGCTTGGAAAGCGCGAACCTGATGTATATGGCAGCAGGAGTTTTGACGATTATTTTGAAACACTAAAGCATCGTTTCCCTCAACTGGAATTAAGCTATTACCAAAGTAATATTGAAGGGGAAATTATCACTAAAATACAGGAAACCGGATTTGATTATGACGGTATTGTTATTAATGCCGGAGCCTACACCCATACTTCCATAGGCATAGGCGATGCTATTAAAGCGGTTACCACACCTGTTATAGAGGTACATATTTCAAATACATTTTCGAGGGAAACTTTCAGGCATCAATCCTACATATCTCCGGTATCAGCCGGTGTGATTGTAGGTTTTGGGTTAAAAAGCTACGATTTGGCTTTACAGTCCTTACTACCTTAATGTATGAAAAAATGCCTGCTACTGATATTATTTTTATATAGCTCCCTTACCATTGCACAAATAAGGGGCAGGCTAACTTCATCACAGTCGGGCGAAGCAATTCCCTACGCCTCTATAACGGTTATAAACAGCCCGTATGGCACCTCATCAAACGAGAATGGTGAGTTTTACTTACCAATTACCGAAAAAGGCTCTTACACATTTATATTCCGTTCCCTTGGTTATCAAACTAAAGAGACAACAATTACTATAAATGAGGTCCCGTTTGACCTCAATACAAGCCTTAACCCTACAGAATACTTATTAAAAGAGGTAGTAATTGAAAGCCGCGAAGATCAGGCTAATGCTATCATAAAAAATGCTATTGAACACAAAAAAATCAATACGCAGAAAACTGCTTTTTATGAAGCCGACTTCTATTCCCGAGGAATAATAAGAATAAATGACGTACCTGAAGAAATACTGGGACAGGAAGTAGGAAACTTTAGCGGCACGCTGGACTCTACCCGTAGTGGCGTATTATACCTTTCGGAAACTGTTTCCAGAATACGTTATAAACGTCCATATAAAATAAATGAAGTTATTACGGCTTCTAAAGTAAGCGGAGACGATAACGGCATGAGTTATAACAACGCCTATGCTGCCGAGTTTGATTTTTATGAAAACTACCTGCCGTTTGAAACCAGTGTTATCTCTCCTCTCGCAGGTAATGCTTTTAACTATTACAGCTACAAACTGGAAAACACCTTTAACGACAAGAGTGGTCATTTAATTAATAAAATTAAGGTAACACCAAAAAGAGATAGTGAGCCCACCATGTATGGCTACATCTATATTGTAAATAATAGTTGGGAACTATATGCTGTGAACCTTAGCATAAAAGGATTACTTATAGATCAACCACTGGTTGACATACTTACCATAAATCAAAATTTTGGTTACAACAGCCAAAAAGAGGCATGGGTTAAAAACGTACAGATTATTGATTTTAATGCCGAAATTTTTGATGTAGGTCTATCGGGTAGGTTTAGTGCCGTGTACAGCAATATTAATTTTGATGTTGATTTCAAAAGTAATCCGTTAACCAATAAAGTACTGGACTTTGAACAAAATGCAAACAGCAAGTCCAATAGCTACTGGAACAAAACCAGACCAATCCCGTTAACACAAGAAGAAAAAGAAGACTACATTAAAAAAGACAGCCTTGAAAAACTGAAAGAAAGTCCGGAATATATTGAACTACAAGACCGTAAAAAAAACAAGTTCTTACTATTTTCACTACCTATAGGCTATACGTATTACAATACCGATGAGAACTGGAAAATTACATTTTCAGGACTTGCCAGAAAGTTAGGATTCAATACCGTACAGGCTTACCACTTAGCCCCTACTTTTACCTTTACAAAAACAAACCCTGAGACCAAAGCCTATACTACTTATGGAACCAACCTAAACTATGGTTTTGCCGAAAAACGCTTCAGGGCAAATGCATTCATCAGTCATAAGTTTAATAATATTAGCAACCCTATAGTAACCCTAAGCGGAGGAAGCAGCATAGAACAGTTTAACCCCGAAAATCCTATTAACAGGATGGTAAATAGTGTGAGTACTTTATTTTTTAGGGATAATTACATGAAACTGTATGATGTAAACTTCATTAAGTTTAGTTATGAGGAAGAACTGGTAAATGGTATTGAGTTTTTCGGGTCGGTAGAATACAACCGTAAGCGTTCGTTATTCAACAACACTAATTTCTCCACCATTAAAAATGCCAAAAAACCATATACATCAAATAATCCGCTTGATCCCGAAGCTTATGACACCCCTGCTTTCGAGAAGCACAACATGATAAAAACATCTGTTTCTGCCAGGTTTACCTTTGGACAGAAATACATGCTTAGACCTCACGAAAAAATAAACCTGGGCACTAAATACCCAAGAATACTTTTAAAATATGAAAAGGGTTTTGCTTCCAGTATAGACAACTACAATTTCGATCACCTATCGGCAAAAATAACCTATGATGCTACCATAGGTAATGTTGGCGATTTAGGAATAAGCATACGTACAGGTCAGTTTTTTAATAGTGACAGCATAGCCTTTACCGATTACAGGCATTTTAACGGCAACCAAACCCATGTAGGCAAATCAGAACGTTACCTAAATGTATTTAACTTCCTGCCATATTATACACACAGTACTAACGATAAGTATCTTGAAGCCCATGCCGAATATAACTTTAAGGGCTATCTGGCCAATAAGGTTCCGCTATTTAATAAACTAAACTATTATCTGGTTACAGGCTACCATGTGCTTGGCGTACCTAATCAAAAACCATATATGGAATTTACCGTAGGGCTTGATAATCTGGGATGGGATCGTTTCCGTTTTTTAAGGATAGATTATATCCGTTCCTATGATGGTAAACAAATGAGTGATGGGGTTATTTTCGGGCTAACCTTCCTCGATATTTTGGAATAGTTACTTTTTATTCCTGAAAACACTGGTTCTAAAATCTTCAAGAGGTTCTTTTTGCCTAAAGCGTTCAATATCTTCCAGCGTAGAACACTTTATATTGAACTTCACTCCGTCAATCGATATAGGTAGCGTAACGGTTTCTACTCCGGTCAAATCTTCATCAAGATAGTCTTCCATATCGTGCACCACATAAAACCATTCTTTATCAAACTGAATTTTATTAACCGAACTGTCTTTGCGCAGCTCTGCTTCTTTAATCTTTTTCATGGCACAGGGAGTAAAAATAAAGCTCAAAGATACACAATGTACCTCAATAATCATCCGTTATAAAGCACGCTCAAAGTGTAACAAAATATACTTCTTCAAGTCTTAATCATAAAAAAAAGAATTTTCATACAACCATTTTTAGTTTTAAAACGTCTACTAATAAAACCAATAATCTATTATTATACCTTAACCTTTAAACAATGCATAAAGTAACTACTTATTTACTACTACTGTTTGCAACAGCTTCCTTTGCCCAAATAAGAGGAAAAATAACATCTGCCAATGGCGAACCTGTCCCTTTTGCCAGCATAGGTATCGAAAACACTTATAATAATACCTCGGCAAACGAAAACGGATTATACGAACTAAGCATTAAAAAAACCGGAAACTATACACTGGTATTCCAGTCAATAGGATTTAAAACCAGAAAAGAAACAGTAAACGTTACGTCACTTCCCTATACGTTAAACATAACCCTACAGGACGAAACTTATACCCTTAATGAAGTGGTTATAAGTAATACCGATAATCCTGCCAACAGAATTATAAGGGAAGCTATAGCCCACAAAAAAGAAAACTCAGAAAAAGCAGGGCGTTTTGAAGCCGACTTTTACTCTAAAGGTATTTTCCGTATAAAAGATGTTCCGGACAAGATTATGGGAATAAAAGTAAAAGAGGAAGTGGAAGGAGAAATGTTAGACTCTACCGGAGCGGGAGTATTATACCTTTCGGAAACCGTATCTAAAATTACTTTCGAACAACCTAACAACCTAAAGGAAAGAATTATCGCCTCAAAAATAAGCGGAGACGATAACGGCTTTAGCTACAATACTGCACTGGGAACCTACTATAACTTTTACAACAACTATGTGGAGTTCGACCTGAAAATGATTTCTCCTTTAGCAAACAATGCTTTTAACTACTATAAGTTTAAACTGGAAGGTAGCTTTTTTGACGAAAATAATAACCTGATAAACAAAATACAGGTAACTCCAAAACGAGACAAAGAACCTGTTTTTGAGGGCTACATTTACATTGTAAACGAGACCTGGGCCATATATGCCGTAGACTTCGACATTAAAGGTTACAGAATGCAACAGCCAATACTGGAAAACCTGAATTTAAAACAAAACTTCAGTTTTAATACCAGTAGCAGGATTTGGGCAAAAAACTCCCAGATATTTGATTTCAAAGCCGGATTATTAGGAATGACGTTCTCCGGTACATTTACCCATGTTTACAGCAACTATGTTTTCCACGATCATTTTGATAAAAAAACCTTCGGAAAAGAAATTGTGTACATAGAAGAAGACTCTAACAAGAAAGACTCACTATACTGGCAAACTGCAAGACCTATCCCTTTAACCGAAGAGGAGGTAAAAGATTATTTTAAAAAAGACAGTATCAATACTGTTACAAACTCTCCCGAATATCTTGATTCATTAGACAGGAAGTACAATAAATTCCGTCCTTTTGACATTATTAGCGGTTACAGTTACAGGAACTCTAAAAAACACAACCGCTATTCGTACGATGGTATTTTAAAAGTACCTATATTCAATACCGTGCAGGGATGGACTTTTAATACAGGGCTTTCCTTTAGGCATTATGATGCTGATGAAAAAAAATACACCTCTTTTGGCGCTAAATTTAATTATGGTGTAGCCGAAGATCGTTTACGAGTAAACGGATGGTTTACACATCGTTTTGGTAAAGCCGGTACTTTCTACCTTACAGGGGGTAGTATTGTAGAACAGTTTAATGCAAGCGAACCTATATCTCCGGCTATGAACATGATAAGCTCTTTACTGTTTAAAGACAATTACATGAAGCTTTATGACAAAACCTTCGCCAAACTAAGCTATGGCAGGGAGATATTTACCGGACTTAATATGGGGGCAAATATTCAGTATGTAAGGCGTAAGCAATTATTTAATAATACGGATTATGTACTTATTAAAAACGACCACGATTATACATCAAACAATCCGCAGAATCCAAACGATTATACCACCCCTGCGTTTGATACTCATAACTTAATGAAAGCCGACATAGGTGCTACTATCCGTTTTGGTCAAAAATACATTACAAGACCTGATGGTAAACTTAATGTGAGTACTGCTAACTACCCTACTGTTTCCCTACAATACACCAAGGCTTTTGCAGCGAGTGACAGTAAATATGAATACGACTTCATTGCTGCAAGAACATATTACAATACCACACTAGGCAACAAAGGGGATTTTGGTATCAACCTTAAAGCAGGTAAATTCTTCAATGCAGATAACATTGCGTTTATGGATTACAAACACTTTAACGGCAATCAAACACACGTAAATTCGGGTAACAGTAATACCAATGCATTTAATATATTACCATACTACTCTCACAGCACAAACGATTCGTATTTTGAAAGTCATATTGAGCACAACTTTAAAGGCTACCTTATGAATAAAGTTCCTTTACTGAACAAGCTACAGTGGAATCTTGTTGTAGGCTATCACGGTATTGCTACACCAAACTACACTCCTTACCATGAGTTTACTGCCGGGTTTGATAACGTAGGTATTGGTAAATTCAGAATGTTTAGAATAGACTATGTTAGATCATACCAAGGTAGTGGCTATGTAACTGACGGAGTAATGTTCGGTTTAAAATTCCTTGATATTATTCAATAAACATAAACCCCAAAATGGGTTCAGTCATCAATCCAACCAACCGGTTTTATACCAAAAAAAATCCCTCTCAATTCAGGAGGGATTTTTTGATTCTATTTGGTTTAATGCGGTAAAGAGCTCTTCTTCCTTATTTGTACCCAGCATAAGTTTTTTTCCGTCTTTAAAATATATTAAAACTCCGGTATTGCCCGATACATTATAAGCTCCTATTCTTATCCCCCATCCGCCATAGTCCATAATGGGATTGTATTTTTTTATTTCGCAGTAGTCAATATTTTTCCAATCGTAAAATTTAAAATCCCTGTGAAAGCCTTCAAATTTTACAGAGATTCCTTTTTCATCAATTTTTGTGACCAATGCTAAACGCCATAGCCAAAAAGTAACCAGCAACAAAATTGTTTCTCCTGCCATTGCCGGCATCCTTACAGTAGCTATATTTACAATAAGCGGATACACCATCACAACATTTATTACAGCAAGCAGTAGCCAAAGCCACCATTGCCTAAATTGTTGTTTTTCGTAAAATAATAACTTACTGTTCATTTTAAGTTGTTTTGGTAAGGCGCTAAATAAGAAATCAGGCTTTCTATTTCCTCTTTAGTGAATTCGTTTTTGTGTTTGTAATCGTTTTCTCCATACTTTTCATGAAGTTGCTTTACAACACTATTATTAGCCTTAATGAGAGAATCCTCATTATTGATGTAATCAATTAAAAACGCTTCATTGTAGTTTTTATCAATTCCTCTAAGTGTTCCGTTGCCCAAATCAATATCTGCTTTATGACAGGCTGCACAATTGGAATTCATAATTTCCCTTCCTTTAGCCGACTTCTGTGACGGATTTGGTGTTCCGCAAAACAATATGGGTTCTTTTTCAACCACAGCCTCTTGTGGGGCATCGGGTAAAACTATAAAAGCACATAAAAATATCACTCCGGTAATAATAAGCACAGAGCCAAAAATTACACCATATGTGATACGTTTAATCATTGATAAAAAGGTTGTTACCAAATTTAACAAAAAAAGGCTGAATAACTTCAGCCTTTTAAATGATATTATAGTAAAAATTAATCCTCTCTGGTAATTTTAGCCCCAAGAGCACGTAATCTTTCGTCTATTCTTTCATAACCACGGTCTATCTGATCAATGTTCTGTATAGTACTTGTGCCTTTTGCAGACAGTGCCGCAATAAGCAACGAGATACCCGCCCTGATATCAGGAGATGACATCATGATACCTTTAAGCTGTGATTTAAAGTCGTGCCCAATAACCGTAGCCCTGTGCGGGTCACAAAGAATGATTTTAGCCCCCATATCTATCAGTCTGTCTACAAAGAACAGGCGGCTTTCAAACATTTTCTGATGAATTAAAACACTACCTCTTGCCTGTGTAGCTACTACAAGTACAATACTCAACAAATCGGGTGTGAAACCAGGCCACGGAGCATCTGCAATGGTAAGTATAGATCCGTCAATATAGTTTTGAATTTCGTAACCATCTTCATGAGCAGGAATGTAAATATCATCGCCTCTACGCTCAAGAGTAATACCCAGTTTCCTGAAGGTATTAGGAATTACACCAAGGTTATCCCAGCTTACATTCTTAATAGTGATTTCGCTTCGGGTCATGGCAGCAAGACCAATCCAGCTACCTATCTCAATCATATCAGGTAAGATTCTGTGCTCACATCCGCCCAGTTTTTCTACGCCTTCTATTTCGATAAGGTTAGATCCTACTCCTGTAATTTTAGCCCCCATACTGTTTAGCATTTTACAAAGCTGTTGCAGGTATGGTTCGCAGGCTGCGTTATATATTGTAGTTTTACCTTCAGCAAGTACAGCAGCCATAATAATGTTTGCCGTACCGGTAACCGATGCCTCATCAAGAAGCATATAAGTACCTTTAAGCCTGTCGGCCTCTACACCATAAAAATAATCTTCTCTGTTGTAACGAAACTTAGCACCAAGATTGATAAATCCTTCAAAGTGAGTATCAAGTCTTCTGCGTCCTATTTTATCCCCCCCGGGCTTTGGAATATATCCCTTACCGAAACGGGCTAATAACGGACCAACAATCATTATAGATCCTCTTAATGATTTACCTTCTTCTTTAAAACCTTCTGATTCAAGGTAAGCTAAGTTAACCTCATCTGCCTGAAAAGTATAAGCACCATGTGCCAGCTTTTCTATTTTAACACCTAAATTCCCTAACAGCTTAATTAGCTTGTTAACGTCAATAATATCGGGAATATTGGTTATCGTAACTTTTTCGGGGGTTAAAAGCACTGCACATAATATTTGTAATGCTTCGTTTTTGGCTCCCTGAGGGGTTATTTCACCTTTTAATTGTATTCCACCTTCAATTTTAAATGTTCCCATGCGGCGTTTTAGAGGTTTTTGAGGTTATTTTCTGTTCTTATTATTTTGGTTCTTACTATTATTGCTTCGGTGCCCTTTTTGCTTACTGTTGCTGGCATATTGGGTTTTATTGCTGTTCTTTTTATTCACCCTCATAAGGTCGGTGGAATTAGACAATTCTTCATCTGTTTTAAGAAGGTTTATTTTCCCTCCCGACAGTTCCAGCAGGTGTTCAAAAATCACTTCATCCTTTACGGTATCTTTATTCCAGCTCAGGTATGATTTTTTCATGTGGTTTGCAATCACCATAATAAGGGCTGTTTTAAGCTCACCCTCCTCCCATTTATTAGCCACCGCAATCATAT
The DNA here is from genome assembly GCF_009741375.1 of Flavobacterium rakeshii. GTDB lineage: Bacteria > Bacteroidota > Bacteroidia > Flavobacteriales > Flavobacteriaceae > Flavobacterium > Flavobacterium rakeshii. Next base: position 67,702 of record NZ_WOWP01000016.1, on the reverse strand, counting down.
TGGTAATATTGTTACCGTAAAAACGGTATTTAGGGAAGTTTTGCGGATAACCCAGTCTTTCCGGCTTTTGCTCCAGCAAATCTTTAGATGGTATTGGGTATGGCGAATCAACATCAAGTTTAAAATCAGACATTATAAAAATCTGATCCCAAAGTTTGTGCTGAAAATCGGGCACATCACGAAGGTGTGGATTAAGGCTTCCCATTACCGAAATAATATATTTTGCAGCTTTGTTTCGCTCTTCCCTGTCTTCTAATTCCACTGCCTGTTCTATAAGCTTCTGAAGGTGTCTTCCGTATTCGGGAATAATCAGTTTAGGCCTTTCAGAATTATATTCCAAGGCATTTATGGCGTTATCAGTGTATTCCATGTTGTGTGTTTTTATAGTGAAATGATGCCTTCTATAGACGACATTTCAATGTATTTATCTATAACCGACTGGGAGTCTTTCATTCTTACATTTATAGAAACGCTGGTATATTTACCTGTTTTGGACTGGTTTGTTTCTATAACAGCTCCCATTTGGTCAAAAGCCTTTTCAATTTCCTCTATTTTTTGAGGCTGAGACGGCACTATAAACTTAAATAAATATTCTGTTGGCCATTTAGCCGTAGTATTTTCAAGTTCTTCTTTAAGTCTTTTATAAAATTCTTCGCTTTTCTTATCCATTCTTCATTAAAAAATAAACGCAAATATACATTATAGCCCTGTAACTTTATTAAAAATCAGCTACAGGATCATCGAATTACAAAGTACACAAATATTTTCTTTTCCCAAGCAACCTTTTTACATTATTTGTATCTAATAATAAAATCTTCATAAAAAGGTTAGGTTATTTTAGATTGTTTATTTGGTTAAAACCGCTGCGTTAAATGTAGCGGTTTTTTGTTACCCCTTTATCATCAGCAATGTAGTTACCGATACTCCCAGCATAAAAGTGTAACTATACAGTACTACCCTATTAAGCTTTTTGTTTTGCCTAAACATCCTTATTACTACAAACAACATAGTCCCAGTTAAAAAGTTATAAATTATCCATTTAAAAAATACCTGGTTAAGCCCTGCATCTACAGCATTTATATAGTTATACATAGCCATAGCTACCAGTATGCCTATTACTATCACCCATAAAAAATAAACAGCAACCAAAACATGGTATGCCGTGTGCTTAACATCTAATTTCCTCATTTAATATCCCTTACTTTTAAAGGCTTAGTATTTTGTGTACTAATATAACGCTTAAGCAAAAGGTTTATTGACTAAAAGTCTTATTTAACCTTATCTTAATTAACTAAAGCACCTCTATAAAAATTAAGCTTTGGATATAAAAACAGTAGTAATTCACCTAAACCATGCAACTTATTGTTTATGAAGAATAATCATCTAAATACAACCCAAACAAACACTAAAACCTAAAAAAACAAGCAACAATCACATTTTTTTAACTCATAAACAAATAATACCACATCGTCATAGCAAATTTTTACATATAAAATTTGCTTTAATTAATAAAAAATTAACAAATTTTTAATAGTTTTACCCCGAACTTTAATGTTTATAAACAAACTTTAGTCCCCCACGGCTAAGCTTAAAAATTACATAGCGCATGAAGCTAAAAGACCTTAAAGCGTGGATTAATGAGCTACCTGAGGAAGAGCTTGAAAAAGATTTGTTTTATAATTCTATGGATTACGGTATATCCGGTAAGGTTAAAGAAATTAGCCGAAATGACGCCAACCTCTATTATGTAGGCGACGAACCCGTTTTACTGCACACCCATGAAGAACTAAAACAAAGAGGCTTCACCGATAAGCAAATCTCAAAATTTGATGTTGAGATTCCACAAGACTGTTACTACATAGAGCTAAGTAACGAGTACAGCATCTTAGAACGTTTTCTAAGATAACCCTTCCCACACACCTTCCATTTTTTTTATTATTACAAATTACTGCAATCACTTGCATTAAATAATCATTTTGGTAATTTAGCCCTTATCTAAAATAATAAGCTATACCTTAATGAAAGTACTTACTATTACCCTAAACCCTACTGTAGATAAAAGCAGTGAGGTGCAAAATATTAAACCCGAAAAAAAGCTACGTTGTGCCCCTCCAAAATACGAACCGGGAGGCGGAGGTATAAACGTGTCACGCGGGCTGGTACGCCTTGATATCAACTCAACTGCATTATTTACCTCTGGCGGACGTACAGGTGAACTACTTGAAAAACTGCTTACGAAAGAGCACGTAGACATACTACCAATAAAAACAAAAGGAGAAACCCGTGAAAACTTTACGGTTGTAGACACCAATAGCAATGAACAGTACCGTTTCGGGATGCCTGGAGAGCCGCTAACTCAGCAAGAAATAAATGATACTCTTGAAACCATAGCCAACTACAGTCCGTTTCCGGAAATAGTTGTAATAAGCGGAAGTTTACCTCCTGAGACCAATCCTGATATACTAAGAAAAATAACCGCTATTGCCAAAGAGAACAATGCTAAGGTAGTTGCAGATACATCGGGTGATGCTTTGACTGAAATACTTAAAGAAGGCGTATACCTGCTAAAACCAAACCTGGGTGAACTAAGCCGTCTTACAGGTATAGAGAACCTTGATAATGAAAGCGCCGATGACGCTGCCAAAAAACTTATAGAGGAAGGAAAAGCCGAAATGATAGTAGTTTCAATGGGACCACAGGGAGCTTATATGGTTACTAAAGACGAATGTTTACACGTACCAGCCCCTTCGGTTAGAAAACTGAGTACAGTGGGAGCCGGAGACAGTATGGTTGCCGGCATGGTTTCTATAATTGCACAAAACGGAACTGCTGCACAAATGGCATGTATGGGAGTTGCCTGTGGTACTGCCGCTACCATGAACCCGGGAACAGGGCTATTTAAAACAGAAGATGCCAAACGACTTTATAACTGGCTAACAGATAAAGCTGTCCCTGTAAAATAACTTTACACCTATTTTAAAACCCACAACACACCTACAAATGAAAAAAGCTTTTTTAACTTTATTTACTATTACAATAGCATTATTCACCACTACCAATGTATTTGCTCAAGCCAATCCATATGCCGGGACATGGGAGCATCAAAATGGAAATCAAAAATTCATTTTATCTATTTGGGTAGACTCAAACAATATAATGTTAGGTCATTACAAAATGATAACAGTTGACCGTAACGGACAGCAAACAGAAACAGTATATAATTCTAAAAAAGAAGTTGGCAATAGCGGTATTGACTGGCCTTATACTGTCTACTTTGGCGATATGAGTAACGGTTACTCACAATCATTTGGAGGTCCAATAATTGACAATACAGTAAATAACCAAAGAGGGTTCATTGAAGAGCAATTTATTTTTACACCTAACTCCCCATTAGGATCAACAGCTCAATGGGAGGTTAAAAAAATGCAAGGAGTGAGAGAGCCTAATGAACCTGACTTTAATATTCCAAACAATATTTTGTTGACTAAAGTTTCAAACTCCATTGATTTAAATTAAAACATATTTTTTTATTCCACTTCTATATCATCAATAAATTCAAATTAGAAAAAACATCATAATGAAAAAAATATTTTTAGTCTTATTCGCAATAATGGCTACATCTTTCACAAACGGTGTAACAGCACAAACACTCCCAAATCCATATACCGGTACATGGGAACACCAAAATGGAAATCAAAAATTCATTTTATCTATTTGGGTAGACTCAAACAATATAATGTTAGGTCATTACAAAATGATAACAGTTGACAACAAAGGACAACAAACAGGAATAATATATAACTCTAAAAAAGAAGTTCACAATAGCGGTATTGACTGGCCACATGCTGTCTACTTTGGAGATATGAGCAATGGTTATCCACAAACACTTGGAGGACCAATAACTGATAATACAGTAAATAACCAAAGAGGGTTCATTAAAGGACTATTTGTTTTCACACCTAACTACCCATTAGGATCAACAGCTCAATGGGAGGTTAAAAAAGCTCAGGGAGTTAGAGAGCCTAATGAACCTGACTTTAATATTCCAAACAATATTTTGTTGACTAAAGTTTCAAACTCCATTAATTTAGATTAAAACATATTTACAATAAAAAGGCACTCATAGAGTGCCTTTTTTATTCCTTTTCTATATTATCATTAAATTCAAAAGGGTATTTATCAAGATATTTTTCCAAGAGCCTACCCTGCTTAAAACTTAGTTTCCACAGTACTTTATTAGAAAAAATATCACACCATAGTTCAACAAAAAAATTATCTATGGCATAAAGCAACTTTTTTACTTTTCCCTGCATACAGGCATCTATCAAAACACCTTTATCCCAAAGTATATTATACTGCTTCTCTTCACTTAGTTGTTTGTATTCGCTCAGCTTCATATCCTTACCTAAAATTACAAATTTCTTCACTACATCTTTTGGTAGCACGTATACATTAATACAAACGTAACAGATTTTACATTATTACCACTACACATTACATATAAATTTATCGTATTGTTAACTAACCTATTACAACTAAAAATTTAAGTATTAATTAGTAAATGGTTAGCGAAAATTATGATTTATAAAAGCGAAATTGCAATATACAAATCATAAAAACTATATGTTATGAAATTGATATTGCTAATACCTACAGCTGTACTAATGGCAATTTCAGGATATAACCTTTCCTTAGAATTTGCCAAGTCAGGAGAACCAAATTACCTAATATTTAAAATGCTTCACCTCACAGTATTTTTAATAAGCCTAATTAGTGCCGTTGCCATAATACGCTCTATGTTTAAAATTAAATACACAGAAACAATAAAAAACGAAAATATAGAGCAACACACTTACAATACTGAACTAAAAGTTATACGTTAGATACCGCAAAAGCCCTGTATGCAATTTTAACCAATTAGTATTATGGGGCTTTACAAAACAAAAAGGGCGCTTAATAAGCGCCCTTTTTTATATCAGTTTTAACAAATATTATTTTCTGATAATCTTAGTAGTGTAAGAAGCTCCAGTATCTCCTGTTACCTGCAGCACATAAGTACCTTGTGGTAATGAAGAAACATTAAGCTCTGCATTTGTTCCGTTTACATTAGCTTCCATAACTTTTTGACCTAAAAGGTTAGTCACAGTTAATTGAGAAATTGTAACGTTACCGGTAACCGTTAAAATACTTTCTACCGGGTTAGGGAATACTTTAAGTCCGGCAGACTCAAAAGTAGCAACACCAAGAATTTCTGCAGCCTCTATAGCAAGTGGCTCACTCTCACAACCTTCAACAGTTTGAGTTACATAGTAAACCGTATCATCCATTAATTCAGTACCAGCTTCTACTTCCACAAGCTCTTCAGATCCGTTCATTACATAGTAAGTCACAGTTGCATTTTCAGCCACTGTAAAGTCAAGAGACTCAAGTGTAGCACCTGTTTCAAACTCCTGATAATCATCTCCTGTAGGAGCATCCGGCACTGCGTTAACAAATACATGAGTATCGTTTGCAGCACTTACACATCCGGCGCCAACAACCTGTCTTGCAAAATAAGTTCCAGGCTCAAGCGTTGTACCGGCAGCGATTGGCTCAGTAGCCTCCTCTGTCTCAAACCATTGTACTGTAGCTCCTGCCATACCCTCTGCAAAAAGCTCATCAACAGTTACACTACCACAAAAATACTGATTAGTCTCTGTAGCCGGAGCCGCTATTTCGTTAAAGTCAACAACAACCTCAACCCTTTCACTTTCTCCACATCCATCAAGAACAAGAGAAACAAAGTAAGAACCTGCCTCAACAACCGTTTCATCTGCTAACGGAGTTGGAGCATCTGCAGTAGCATACCAGTTAAAGGTAGCACCCTCTACACCTGTTGCCACTAAATCACCAACTGTAGAACCTTCACAAAGTGACTGGCTCACAGGAGCTGTAGGAACAGGAATTTCAGTAAATGATACAGTTATTTCTACCCTGTCACTTTCTCCACAATCTTCTGGAGTTTGAGAAACAAAGTAAGAACCTTCTGCTAAAACAGCAGTTTGACCTAACGGAAACTCTGCATCAGCAGTAGCATACCAATGTAGCTCAGCACCTTCAAGAGCATCTGCATATAAATCTGCAACTGTAGAACCTTCACATACTTCTTGGTCTTCAGCAACCGGAAGCGGCACATCAGAGAAAGAAACAACAACCTCTACTCTAGGACTACGACAACCTGAAATTTGTTGTGTTACCCAATAAGAAGCTCCCTCTTCAAGTTCTGTATTAGTCCCTACAGGAGCCGGAGCATCCTGAGACGTAAACCATAATAATACTCCACCCTCATCTGCCTGTGCAGATAAAGAAGAAATTAATGAACCTGGGCAAACTTCCTGCTCTGCATCTGCAGTTGGCGAAGGAACCGTGTTAACTGTAACTTCAAAAGCTGTTCTGTCACTCTCACAGTCTCCTATATATTGTGAAACATAATAAGTACCTGATTCTTCAACAAGTGTCTCTGGATCTAAAGGCTCCGGAGCATCGATAGTATCATAGAAATAAAACTCAACATTACCTGATCCCTGAACTACTAAATCAGAAACTGTAAAACCTATACCTCCACAAGCGATTTGATCATCAGCTTCAGGAGCTGTAAGTTCACAAACAAAAGGTTCGTAAGTAATTGTAATAACAAATGTCCCATCATCAACCGTAGTATAATAAACACCACAATCTTCATTCGGCCCCCATGTTCTCCATGCTCTCAATTCAAACTCTACATCTCCTGTAGCACCATCTGCAATATTAAGACCTGTACGGTTGTATGTTGCCGTACCCATATTCCCTGATGGCCCGGGAGTTACTGCACTCTCTCCCATATTTGTCGTGTTACAGAAAAGTAGCGAACGCTGCTCAGACATATAGGCACTATTTTGTGAAGTCATCTGATAAGCTACATCAACAGAAGCAATCTGGAAACCTTCAGGAACAGATACTGTTAAAACAGTAGGACATGGTGAAGTAGAAGTAGCACTTGTATTGGTGTTTAACGAAGTACTTCCGTCTCCACCTGTATAAGTTGTAGACATTTGTCCGGTAGTGAAAGTAGTCATTTCCCAATCACCTTCTTCAGTACCACAGTTAGACCTGATCCAGAAATAGTATGTAGTACCTATTTCAAGTTCACTGAAAGAAACTTCATTCACAGTATTAGCTACATTAGTAACATCAGTCTCAGCTGTTGGAGCATCAGACGATGCAGACATATAATAATCATATCCGCCAGTTGGAAGAACCGGAGCAGCAGACCATGATACTGTACCACTATTTTCTGTAGTAGTTGATGTTAAACCTGTTGGAGAAGGACATGAAGGTAATTGATTTGCAGTAAACCCCATAACATTAACAACACCTGCAACAGTAGAGGTTTTAGTTACCTCAATACTCTCAATTAGCTTACCTTGATTAGCTTCATCAATATTTACTGTTAATTGGTATAACCTTGGGTTACCAAATGGTGTATCAATACCATCTGTATTACGGTTTACACGACCAAAACCAGAAGCAGCAGTAGGTTGTGATGTACCATTATACCAATCTGGTATAGCAACACCGGTTGCCGTTTGTGAAGTATCGTCTGTAAAGTTTACAGTTATAGTGACTTGAGCACTACCACTACCTGAAGTAGCCAAAAGAAAAACCTGGCTAGCCATTACCTGATTTGAAAACACTGCGGTTAAACTCGTAGAAGTAGTTGGTATACGCATAGTATTATTCTCATCAAACGGAGCCATTTGATAACTTAAGCCTGCAGTAGCAGCCGAATTGATTAAACCTGTAGCCGGTAGCGCACTCGCATATGAGTTACCTCCCGGTGAGAGGAAATCAGTACTTAAAAAAGCATAACTATCGTTATCCACCTCGATAGTCGTAGATGCCATAGAAGTGGCAGAACCATTTGCCACAACATCATGATTATACCCAGATGTCACATCCAGGTGTACGTATTCCTGAGCAGCCACACCAAGCGACATTAAAGGAACCAACGTAAATAGAAAACGTGGTAATTTTAACTTCATAGAAACAAAATTTAGTTGATTAAATTAATTAGCGTAATTTCAATATACTTCCTAAAATAAATAAGGATGTTAACAAATATAACCAGTTTAATCTGTTAAATCTTCTAAGATTTTTTTATTTGTTAACTCGCTAACAAACTTAGCTATCAGTGTTATTTTTTTATATTATTTTTAAGAAATAAAACTAAAATAGCTATAAATAATCACTCATATAATTTACATAACAACTAAATAATCTTAAATAAATAGAAATATTCACATTTTAAATACTAAAAAAACAACACCTAACTAGCTTTAAAATGAAAAACATATATTTTTCAAACCAAACACAATCACTAATTAGATAATTATTTAATAAAGAGATAAATTGAAGTAAACAAATAAAGAAGTGAATTACAAAACCTCATTTTACAGTTAGTAAAAGAAAAAAAACATCGATAAAATCAACTATTTTTCTATACTGAAAAAAGACAAAAAACAAAAAAGGCTGCAAGTGAAACACTTACAGCCTATTGCTACTTTTAGTAGCGAAGACGGGAGTTGAACCCGTGACCTCAGGGTTATGAATTTTAATTCTCCCGAAAACGCAATAAAAACAAGCGGTTTTACTAGCTTTGTTATATATAAATTTTATTAATCGTATTCTAATTTGTATTCAGCTGTTCTTTATAAATCTACTCTTACAAAAGTAGTTACAGCTAAATGTGGTTGCTCTACTGAACCATCATTATAGGTTAACTTCAAAGTATTATCATTAGGAAATTCAACTTCATAGTTTACCGTTCCTTCAGATTCAGTGTAAACAGTGTAAACTGATTCACTCAATTTTTCCCAATCTCCATCCTCTGTAAAAAGGGTACATTCACCTTCAAAATTTTCTTCATAGATATTACTCCAAAAGTTATTTTGAGAAGCATTAAAATTATAAACTGTTTGCAGCTGACAGTTGCTCAAATTCTGATTTACACCTTCAACAACTAAGCTTGTTTTTTGCCATGAGCCAATAATTTTGTCTTGTGCTGGCTGGTTGTTATCATCACTACTACATGAAAATAATGTAATGGTAAGTAATCCTGTAACTAATAGGTTTTTCATTCGTATTTATTAATAATTGGTAAGTATAATTTTTATATTGGTGTTTGCTCTTGATAGGGTTTAATATCACTGATTTCGAAAACAATACCTTTATTAAGATATTGATGATGTCTAAAAATCAGCTTATTTTCATGAATCCCTTGAATATCAAGAACAAAAACCTGACCGGTCGATATAAATTCAATTAATAACGATCCTTCGGACTCAATGATTTTAAAATCTACCCTCAAAGTTTCTTGTCCATCTACCCTTATACCTGAATGAACCTTATTAATTTCTGTAATTGGAGGTAAAATTAAAGTCATGATATTCGACTTTAACATTTTGTAGGTAATAGCTAATTCACTATTCAGTAATCTTTCTGTAAGCTTCATAATCTATGGTTAGTTTTCTATATAAGTAATAAAAGTTTTCTTGTTCAAAAAAATTGAATTCCTTAATTCTTAAACACCTTCCATTCGATAATTATGACGCTTTCGTCTGAGTATTGTCAAGCCGACTGCGCAAAGTTGCTATCAGTTCTCTTTGGGTATCGATAGTTTCTCTCAGCGCAGCTATTAAAGCATCTTTTTCGTGGTTGTAAGGTGTGTTCTGTTCGTTTGCAACACTAACGTGTTGCTTTTGGGCGGGTACTTCTTTTTGAGTGTATTGTGCGGCGTTTAGGTCTTTATTTATAAAATCATCTATCATTAATTCAAAATGAACACAAATACGTTGCATAGTTTCAACGTTCGGATTACTCCGACCTCCTACATAGCTGGCAACTGTTGACTGTTTAATATCAAACAGGTCTCCAAACTCTTTTTGCGATAAATAATTCTTATCACATAAGTACTTAATATTCAAACCTATAAAGTTATTCATATTATTTTTTGTAATATTAATTACTACAAATTGTAATTATTATTGTTATTTGTGCTATATTTGTCTTTATAAATATAGACATTAAATAATTAAGGCAATATGGCAACGACCAAAGAAAGAGTAAACGAAAGGAAATTGAGCCGCAATAAAAAAATATTGAGTAGATATGAAGACCTTAAAGTAATAATGACCTGTAGAGAAACCTATCCAATTTTAATGGATGAGTTTAACCTCGGTAAATCAACTATAATGAACATCCTATTTGTAAAATCTTATTCTAACTCTCCCCTTGCATAACCGTTGCAATGGTGTAGAATAAAAACCATGCCACTTTAACATTTTTAGTAAGAAAACAAGTTATAAACCAATTGAAAGCCGAAACTGCATACAACGTTATTCAGGCTCTCCCGGAAGAGGAGAAAAACAGGCTATTCTTAATGTTGGGTATGACCAAAAAGGAAAAAACTAAGAAGGTTAACGAGAATATGGATAACCTAATACAAGAATATAAAGAAATGGCTTTGAAGATATTAACCGACAGGAAAGCAAAAAAATTTGCTAATTCATTAACCCCTGTATAAAAAAAATCAGGCGAGGTACCACCCTCGCCTGCCCTGAAACCAAATTAGCCGGTTGCAACGGCTAATTATGGAATTAAGACAAAACTAATAAAAATTTTATTACTCAAAAAGAAATAACACACTAATAATACCACCGTTGCAACGAACCGTTGCAAAAGACCCTGAAAACCACTTTTTAATTATGGAAAATAGTCACTTTAACCAAGTATTGGGAAGTTTCCCTGTACTGGAAAAGATTCCTACTCTATTACAAAAACCTGTACTACTTCTTACAGGTTTATCCTGTGTGGCCGGCGTAATAACCGGCCATATGCAGGAAGATAAAACAACCACGCTGCACATTATGTTTTCGGACAGCGAAAACACGAACTACAAAAAAGCACTTGACTGCTTTAAAAGCGATGATATAAAGCCGGTTTTCATCAATGTAAATCCCGAAAACCGATTTATCAAAATCAAGCTTACAGAGACATCATCAAACATTAAGAAATAACAGCACTGGGAGCAAAATACGCTCAATTCCCTTGATGCTCGCGGGTGCTATATGTACCCGCAGCGGACAGGTTAAAAAAAAGAGTAATGAGAAGTAAGGAAACTTTAAAGTTTGGAGAATTAGCAATTAACCTTTTTGGTGCTGGTACTCCCCAACAAAAAGAAGAAAAACAAAGCATAAAGGAAGTAGCGAGAAATATTGCAGCTGATAACTGCATCAAAGCTGTTTACCCTGCTTTTACTGACGAAGCATTTTCTAAAACGATGGATAACTACCGGACTTTTATTGCAGAATATAATACCCGTACACACGAGGAAAATAAAGCTATAAAAACCCACAATGATAAGGTTAAAGAACTGTTGCAACTCAAAGAATACGAGAAACTAACAGAAGATAAGGCTGTATTTATACAATTCTTTCCTAAACGATATAAAAACCTATCAGATAGGGAATATAACAAAGAGATTGAAAAACAACCGGCCGAACTGCAAAAGCTACTTTTAAAAAGGCGTATACAGACTGTAAAATACTCTACAGAGCAGATTTTTCAAAATATGCTACACGTGTACAATTCACAATTAATGAAGCGCAACAGGGAATATATGGGCTTAGGCGTTCGCACCCTTCGCCCTATTCAGGATTTAGATGTTAATGCCTACTTCCTTACCAACCTGAAGCGAAATAACGTTCATAGCTTAGCTATTTGCTCTAAAACGGTACGTAACCATAGAAGGAGACTAGAAGAGGCAGGAGTGTTCGTTAATTCGCGTTTTGAAGGTCATACAAAAGGTGTAAAAGTGGTTTTAAATCCTGAAATCATAGCAATTTTCGACCTTCAAACTAACAAACACGCCTCTACTGAAAATCAACCTGTTACCCCCCAAGAAGGGAAAAAGTTTCCTGATACCAATGAAACTACAGGAGCATATAAAGATGAATATAAGAAAAGTAAGGATGCTACGCACTCCTTTGGTGATAAGGAGTTCCCTCCGGTCACAGGCTCTTTTCACTACAAGACCGTTTTTTACAAGAACACTGGGAGCAATGTAGAAAATTCACCGGTGGGCGGCGCGGCGCAAGATGTTAAAAAAGAAAAAACTTTAAGTGATAAACTACGAGAGCGCATTATCCACCGCCATGAACTGGCGTTAGGCTTGTCGGATGGTGACTATAACAACTATATCCCTATTGACATAAGGATTCTACAGAAAGAAGCTTTTTCCGGGACACTTACCAACGAAGAATATATTGAACTGTTTATTCAGGATTTGTTTAAAACTGCTATAAAGCTGTACAGGGATGCTACTATATATCCCGGATGCTGGAAAAATGCCTTAAACCATTGGATGCAAAATAAATTCCGCACATACAATGGGCTACCATTCAACAAAGCCAGTGTATTCGATTCAATTCAGGAAATAAGATGGAGACTTGAACACGCCCGAAAATGGTTCATGCGTACAGGTGTAACACCTCTTTACCCCTCAAATTACTTTGATATAACCCGCAAAACGAATAAGGAAATAGGATTTGAGTACACTAAAAAAGCATGGCAAAACCATTTAAAATACATGGAAAGCGCACCGGTTAAAAAAAGACAGATGGAACGTAAAGCAGCTTTAAGGCTGAAGGATATTAACCACGCTAAAAAATACGAAAATCAGATCAAGAGATTCCTAAAAAACAAAATAGCTCTCCCAGACTTGATAGACTATGTACAGAATAATCTACCAGCACAGTTTTACGCAAAATTGCCGGAGACCCTTAAAAACCTTGAATTAACATTTAAACCATAACCTATGCCAATTTTCGACAAAAACACCGCCCGTATAAAGCTTGTAATACTTACTAAGCCGGGAGAAAAAAACATCACTTGGTACAGCCTTGAAAAAGAGAAAAACAAACCTGAAAAAACAATTATCGACGGAATGTTAAGGCGGCTACAAAACAGCACTTACGCAAGAATTGCCCAAGTACTGCAATTCTACGACAACAAAACCAAACAACTAATAGCAGAGTACAAAGGATGAAAAATATTAATCTAACTAAAGTAAAACAGGACGAAATAAAAGTAATGCAGGAACAGGTATTACTTTATTCAGATGCTTTAACATCTACCGTTAAAGGCCTTGAAATAGAAGATTTCTTGAATGTAATCACCTCAATAGATATAAGCTTCAGGTTATGGTTAACATTCAGAAAAAAGGTTGAAGGGGTTCAGGAAAAATTTACAGTAAACCTGAAGGTATGTGAAGCTGCTACACTACTGAAGTGCTTCATGTGGTCAGGACAGAACCGCTCCCCTTACGAAAATCATGTAGCAGAAAAATACAAAACTATAATTGATAACCAACTAAAGAACATTTAATCACACCTAAACCGGTTAACCGATATGAACACACAAGAAATTGAACTACAACAATTACCATTCTCTGTAAATAAAAAGAAGTTGACAGCCCTTTACGTTGCAAGTGGTATGACTGAAAGGCAAATACGTGATGGGATTAACACCATAATTGCCGATAATCGAAAATTACCTTCAGATAAGCCCGTAAACGTCCAAAATATTTGGAATTGCGAGTTTATGGAGTTTGTAGATACATACGGTTTGCCTAAAGGTTATAAAAAATAAAATCTATGATAACGCTAATAAAAACAATAATAAAAGCGAAAGCCTTTGTAATTGCAAAGGCCATTGCAACGGTTTTCGCTCTTGGAATAGTAATTACAGCCTCATACATAGCAGGTGGTTATTTAATGGTTATTGCATCATTGATGTGTATCATTATTGGTGCTGCACTGTGTGTAATGTGGAAATTAAAGATATAAACTGAAAAATCTACATTTCAAGAACATGATTAAAAAAAGTACCTACATAAGGAGTTTCACACCGGCTCAACGTAGACAGCTTGAAAAAATAGCTGCTGAAGAAAATATTAAAACTGTAACCGGTATTCTTTTCTTCACACTTGAACAGTATGGAGAGCAAAAAAGTGAGATTGAAAGACTTAAACGGATAATCAGTTACAAACAAAAAAAAATCGAAAAGTTACAACAGTAAAAACTAAAACAATGCCGGCAGTAAAATCCAATAACCCGGAACGTGCTTTTATAAACAAACATTTTGTAATACGAATTACAGATGTTGCAACAAATACCACAAGACTTGTCGGTGCAGGTAAATATAGTGGTGTAGTTGGTGAAAAACTGAAAATAAAGCACTTTCAGAAGGTTTCAGAAGGCAAAGCACACTCTTATATGTTTTTAATAAGAAACCGTCTCAAAATTAAATTTCACTCAAAATAACAAATGCTTATGAGTAATGTAATATTCGTCACCCGGGAACTCTTAGATAAGCTTTGCAACGCAAATGCTTGCGAACAAATAACACAGGACAAGGTAAGAACTATCATAAGACATAACAGCAAAGATTATGTAATAACAGGTAGCATGAGTAGTGGCAAAAAAGGTAACATTGCAGCTTACGCCCATGAATGCATAATTCGTACTAAATACACAGGTGAGTTAAAACCCCTTTGCAGTGTTGACCACTATCTCGAAGTACAGGCAGGGTTTAGAGAAAGAGGGTACGATGGGCGTTTAGTTTACCATAAAGGAAAACAGTACGTTTTATTCGGTGAGCAAACCACCTTCAAACCGATTAAAGAACACTCAAACAAAATTCAAAAACAGCCATCACTATTCGGGTAGTATTATTAAATAAAAAATCCTGCTACTCAGCAGGATTTTTATTTGGATCAAACTTATCAACGTCTGTAGATTTATATCCCCTATCTTGTAAGATTTTGTTTCTAATCAAAATTCCAAAAAGCAAATTATAAACATCCAGATTATATCCTGCCAAAAAAGCATGATTTTTTATTTTATTAATTTCTTCTTCATTTAAATATTCTTGATATTTATCACCAATCTTGAAACTTGCTACTTGTATGTCGTATGGATTACAATCATCTTTCAATTGCTTAGTAACTGACCTATTAAAATCTTCCCAATGATTAACAATCATTGTATTTACATTCAGCTCTTCTGCAACTTTTTTTCCAGTCTCAGTAAGTGAAACTGGGCTTTGTCTCTGTGCCAACGGATTGTTTGACTCTCTAAAAATTTGTATAAATGCTTTAATACTATGAATGTCCTGTTTAATTGTATCTATATTACCCTCAAGCTTTTCTACAGAACTAAATTTTGTTGTGAAATGGGACAATTTCCAAACCAATACAAAAGCAAGTATTAAAAGAGCAAAAACAAATGCAAAACTTCCAGCTGGAGAGCCCAGTGCATCTTTTATTAAATCTATCATATCTATAAGGTGTTTTTTAGAAATTTAGTCTCAAATTTGGGACAAAAGTAAACTTTTTCTTCAAAGTTACAACGTGAAAACTTTACATACACATTAATTAATAATATTTTATACTATAATCATACCAATTATATATATCAGACATTTTGTCTCTAGTTAAAGTATCTTCTTACTCTTAATTACCTCCTTCTAATATAAATATTTTTGTAACTGGTACAACATTGTAATGAAATACTACAAACCGTTGCAAAGGTTAACAAAGATTACCAAAGGTTATCAATTTCAGTGTAAACAATGCAAAATGAAGCACTTAAAAAACCATGCTTCGCATCTTTGCAATGTGATTCAGCAACCAATGAACGATTTTGATTACTTACTACACAGAGAGGTTAAACCCGGTTACGAGTTTGATAAGCTAATACCGAAAACCAACTGCAAAGCCACTTTTCTTGGTAAAGGTACAACTGATTTTTCAGTAGATGAAATGGCAGTTATGGTTAATAAGTATTACGGTCAAATGTCAAAGGTTGCTGAACACTTCAGCAATAAACCGTTGCAACGAACCTGCAACGAAATACATAAATGGTGCTATGACCATTTTCAGTACAAAGCAGATAAAGCTATCCAATATCTCCGAAGCCCTTCATGTTCATGGCTTAGCCGATTTGACGGGATAGACTGTAAAAGTTATTCAATCGTTGCAAGCTGCATTCTTACTAACCTCGGTATTAAGCACTATATAAGGCGAATAAAACAACCCGGTTTCTTACCTGACTTATGGACGCACGTGTATATAGTTGTGCCTAAAAACCAAAAAAACAGCAAGCTAAAAGAAGGTTACTATGTAATTGACGGAACAGTTGCAACGCTTCAGGAATCAGCATATATACAAAACAGTGATTTATTTATGGATATGGAACATTACGGCTTAAACGGCGCGCACCCGGGCATGAAAGGTGTTATGGATAAACCACTCGTTGCGGGTGTATCTCTCAACGATATTAAAGGGCTTTTTTCCGGCTCATGGAATTTTTCATGTATTGGAGGTTCTCTAAACATGAACCACTTTAACCAAACGCTTGCTAATGTTGCAATGGCTTTTGATGATATGTTTTATAAAGCGAATATGTCTGTAAGATACGGCGACGATGCTCTTTTGGATAATGTAAATGCTCTTTTCAGAATTTCCCTTCAGATAAAAAGCCATTCGGAACTAAAAGCGGCCGGTGGTTGGAAATCAAGTTGCTCACGTGCAGCTGTAAACGCTTATAAGGATTTAGGTATCTACTACCATAATATTGTTTACAATGGTTTCCAGCAATGGTTAAGGTACTACTTTGATATTTCAACAACTACAGACAGTGTGCCTAACAACACCTTTGATATTCCTATCTCTTTTGATGTTCTTAGTGATATAACCCAGGTTCAACCTTTAAAGGTAATAAAGCTAACCCCGAAGGCTAACACTACAGAAGTAAAGCAGTTTGTTGTTACAGAATATATCTCGGCTAACCACTCACAGGAAAGTTTTGATTTAGGGCAATTCCTTCAGGGAATAACATCAGTTGTAGCCTCTTTTACAAACAACAATCCCGGCAACAACAACGATAACTCGGGAAATAATGTTGACCCATCAACGGGAGTTCCATACAATCAGGGTAACAATGTGATGAAAGCCGGTGTAGGCAGTGGTATTGCTGGCTTTCTGATATTCAGTGCCGGCGCAGCTATACTGTTTTCTGAAATGAAAGATAAGCCCGCTAAAGCCAAAGAAAAAACAGACGACGAACCCGAACCATTAACAGCAAAAACTTCTAAAAGCAAAAAGTAATGAATTTAGTAAAGCAGGGCTTTTACAGCCCGGAACAAATACCGGGTTTAGGCCTTCGTATTTTCGGAAAAAAAATCAGAGTAGGTAAATGGCTCGGTGGGGTTATTAGAAAGGTAGGTGATAAGATGTACCATAAATTAAAAGGAAGTTTCCTTTTAGCTTGGTTGGCCGATGATGTGCAAGCGGGCTTTAATTGGGTTGCAGACCAAATCGACACTTCTCTTGTAGATTCCGGACTTAACGGAAGTATAGTATTACCAACGGTCGATATTACCACTTCTGAACAGCAAATATTAAACAAATGGGTTTTAATATTTGACCCTTTTGTTGAAAAATTATTGGACGAAGTGGATGCAGCTCTACAGTTAAAAGACCTTAAATCTGTACTCGTAGGTATAAACGCTGTTTTAAATAAGATAGATGCTATACAAGACCACTACAACGCAACTACAACGGTTGGACTATCAGCAAACGCAATGGAGCAGCGAAACGCCTATATCTATACTGTTTTAGAGGTTGTACATAATGCGGCTGTAAAGGGATTAGAAAAGGTAAAAGGTTCGACTACACTTGCAATTAAAGAGGTCAATTTTGCTATTAACAATTATAATTTCCAGCCTCTTTTTAGCCAGACACCAATCACAACGGTTATAAGCCAAAATTATGTTATAAGCCCTTCTAAGCTACCAACTAACCCGGGCAGTGTTATTACGTTACCAACCTTTCCGGGTGGAGTAATCACCATACCTAAAGTGCCAATTAACACGGGTGGTATTCCGACTAAAGAAGGAACAAACGATACTACTGGAGAAGATGATGAAGTATTAGACGTAGAGATTATAACAGATGTTCCTGAAAACACCCCTAACAACTCTAAAAATTCAAGAACAACAAAAATAGTAGTTGGCGGCTTAATACTTCTTGCCCTTGCTGCGGCTGCTACAAAAGCGGCTTCCAAAAAGAAGGAAAAAAAGAAACCGATTGCAAAGAAGGCTACTAAAAACAAGTAAAAATTTAAAACAATCATAATTACATGGAACTAAAAAAACCATCAGGAAACAAAGTGAAAGACACCATAGTATTAACTGGTGGTGTCCTTGCCGGTGGTGCTGCTTCCCGTGGGATTTTCGGGTTAATTCACGAAAACAAAGCGACTGAAGATGCCGCCGCAGCCAAAAAACAGGAAAACACAGCTTTAATTAAGCGCGGAGCAATGTCCGCCGCTGCTGGTACTGCTGCTGTATTCATTGACGGAAAAGACATTGCCGCAACACTTGTAAAAGGTTTATGTATCGGTATCACAGTAGTACAGGGATTAGAAGTAGTCAAAACATTAGCCTCTCGCGCTGGTGTTACACCTGAAGTTGCAGCCACAACTAAATCCCAAAAAGTAGTGGCTCAAATTGCCGGCTTGGGTTGTCCTTGCAACGAAACTAAAGGGCTTATGTATAACGCGCCTTCCTTCTCCCCTCGCTATGTAAAAACAGATATAGCTTTAGAGAATGAAAGAGTTAATAACGGTATTGGTTTGGCCGGTGGTGAAATTTGGAACTCACAAGATATTTGGGCTACCCCTGTAAGTGTCTAACTCATAAATCAAACGATCAAAATTTTAAAAAAATCAAGTAAAAATTCTAAAAACAATACAATGAAACATTTATCATTTCCAGAAATAATCGGCCTATTACCAAGTATTGAAAAAGGTAACGGCGTTGCTTTGAGCCCAACAGGTAAAAAGGTTAAAAGAAAGACCTATTTTACCGCTGCCATTACCGGAACAAACGACATCACCTCTGACGGTAGGTTAATCGAATCAGGAACAAAAAAAGCTATTGGCCGTACGAACTTTGATAACGGTAATATGCTTAATGAAGGGCGTAGTTTCTTGGTGACCGGTGTACGTTTACAATTCGACACTACAGATGCCGTAACCCTGTTAAGTGCAACTTATAAAAATGAAGCCCCAGCACCATTTAAAAACGGTGAGATTAAAATCACACAGGAAGGCTCGGGAGACCTTTTCAACAATCCTATAAGTGCATATACAAAGAATGACTATTCTTTATCTGAAGATGTTGAGTTTATGCCTGTAATTCCTTTCCTTATCCGTCCGGGTGTACCTTTTGACATTCAGGTTTTAACAGCTGGTGCTGCTGCTGCTGGTATGGCTGTTAAAGTTGAGCTGGATGGATTTGATTTCTCCGATGCCACAAAATCATAACCATAGTTTGGGTTAGTTTAATGTTTGTTAATTAAAAAGCCAAAAGCTGCGGCTTTTGGCTTTTGTTATTCAAAAAATCATGTTAAAAAAACAAGAAGAAATCGTAAACCTGACCATTGAAGGCGGTAGCCAATTTGGCTCTATAAGCTTTCAACCAATGGCAGGACTAGTAATAGGCTGCGTGATTTACACTAATAATGCAGCAAACCCCGGTTTTGTAACTGCAAAAATCACTGACCAAAACGGTGAGGCAGTATCTGCACCTTGTGATATAAGAAATTACAGAAGCAGAGAGGCCGGATATAAGGAAGGATGCAAACCGCTATACTTTGAAACAGGTAAAAAAATGTATGATTTTGAGGTAAACAGCGACCAGCCCTTTGAATCAGATTTTAAATGTCAGTTAGTATTAATTTACGAAAACGACTTAACTCAAAAATGCTAAAATGGAAAAAACAGGCCTTATCTCACGAAATATAGGAAGAGATTATAAAACGGAATTAAAGGACATCACAAGCTTAACAATATCCAACTATGGTTCTGACCCTATAACAGTTGTTGTTAATGATGTACCTCGTCCTGTACCGGCTTTTAACCCGGAAATAGGTGTTCCAATGTCTTACAACCTTCCCGGTGATGGTACAGCCTGCAACCTTACCATTGAAATCAAATTCAATGGTAATAGCAAATATGCCATTTTAGATTACAGAGTTTATAACCCGCAAGCATGTTAAGAGATGAAGCAACTCGAAACCATAATTCAAAAACTAAAAAACGACCAATATTTTGCCGTTACTATTACTGATAGGGAAACATACAAAACTGTATGTACAAACAGAATGGCATCACAAATGGTTGAAGAAGCCGGGAGCGTAGAAAAATACTTCAATAAAATAGTCGATGAAGGCCATACTGAAATCGCTATCAATCCACGAAGAAAAAACGGTACATCATTTAAAGATGATGGCCAACCAGTTAAATTATCGCTTCGCCCCAAAGGTGAACACTCCTATGAAGCTACTCCTGTAGTTTCAAACTCTCCTGCCCTGAACCAGCCATCATCCGGCCAAAATCCCATATTCGGACTTATGGCCGGGCTAAATGGTCTTGATATGGCTTATCGCTATCAGGATTACCCAAAGGTAACGACTGAAAACGATAGGCTAAAATTAGAAAACGAAAACTTAAAAAAAGAGGTTGCAAGTCTTGAAAAAGAAATAATGCAGCGTGATTTTTCCGAGAACAAAGCTAACGGGAATAAAGAACTTGTTTCTGAACTTCTTGGTGCACTCCCAACTGTAATGGGCATGTTGTCACAGTCGAAAAACGTACAGGGCGGCCTTAACGGTTCTTCTGACACTGAAACAACCGAAATCCTGTCAGATGCAAAAAAGCACCTGATAGAAGCCTTAAAAAACCAAAGTGACGGTATCGTGTACTACTTAGAAGCCGTACTCACAGGTATGACTAAAAACGAACCCTTTTCAATTGAACTATTAAAACTATTACAAACAAACAATCTAATACAAACCTAAAATGTCAAATACTAATAATACCGAAAATATGAGTGGAGAAGTGAATCTAAACTTTGAAGTAAAAGCCGGAAATGTCTTTGATCTTCAGAAAAAAAAGAAAATCCTTCAGGATTTCTCCCGCCTTGATATGGAAGACCAAGAACGAATCGAACAAATAATGATTAACCCAAAAGCAAGGGAAGCACTTAAAAAAAACTGGAAGTTGCTTAAATCAATGTTCTAAAACCTAAAATCAATTAATGGCAGTTAAAGAAAACATACAACAAAAAGGCTTATCAAACCCGGCGGCTCTTGCACTTGCTTCGTCTCCCGCCGGGCAACAAGCCATAGGCGGTGCTATAGATACAACATTAAAGGTCGCAAAAATAACAGCTATAGTGGCGGTTGTAAGTATTGGTGGTTATATAGCTTACAGGATGTATAAAAACCGATTTGTGAGCATGGCCACAAACTCAAAATATCCAAAATCTAATATTACTAAAGACCAAGCCAAAGCCAAAGCTGAAGCACTTTATCAAGCTATGCACGGTTGGGGTGCAAATCTTGATACTGTATTAGAAACATTAGCAGGGCTTAATTACAATGGTTATGTAGAGGTGTTTAATGCCTTCGGAAAACGTTCGCCGGCAATTGGTAGTGATATGACATTAACGGAGTGGCTTAACAACCAATTTACAAGCTCTTACGATAGGACACAGATAAACTTCATCTTACCCGGAATACTTTAACCTATGGATGCAAAAACAAAAAAAATAATCATAGCCACAACCGGCGTAATAGCAGCCGGCACGATACTATATTTTGTATTAAGGAAAAAAACTGATAATTCAGGTGGAGAATGTGACCCCACTGGCAACGGTCAGAACTGTATTCAGGTAAACCCTTCAGTGGTAGCAGATAGTTTATACAATGCTATGAAAGAAAGCGGTACTGATGAAGAGGCCATATTACTCGCATTAAAAAATGTAAATGCAATCATGTTCGACCAAGTAATTAAAGAGTTTGGAAAACAAAGCTATAACAAGTATTTAGGCAATCAAATCAATTTAACGCCGTGGGATCCTCTTCCTTTAGAACCATTACCGGTATGGCTTAAAAGCGAACTAACCACGAGCGAATACAATAAGCTTAAACTGAAATACCCGCAATTAACCTAAAAACGAAAGTGATGCCTTATAAAATTACGGGTAAAGTTGTCGGTGATGATGGCTACCCAATTTACCAACAAGCAATAATAGCCGAGATAAACAGTGAAGGCCAGCAAATAGCAAACATACTTAGTGCTGAAGATACCGGAAGCTTTGTTTTTTTCGCTGATAATGAAAACTCCAAAATTAAAATAACAAGCCCAGGTTACAAGGAACAGTTTTTTTTAGCTAAAAATATACCTACAGCAATTCCTTTATATCCAATGGATGAATCGGTAATAACAGTAACACGGCCAAAGTCAAATAAGACAGTCTTATATTTTACAGTAGGAACGTTAGCAGTAGCAGCTATAGCCGCTATAGTTATCGGTAATAAAGACAAAAAGAAACAAACCGTTAAGCGCAAAACCGTTGCAACGGTTAAACCGAAGCCTAAAGCATTACCAAAACCCAAAGCAAAAATAGTAACTGTATAATGGCAAAAAGCTTTTTAAATAATAAAGATTATCCCCGAGGTATAAGAAACAATAACCCGGGTAATATCATCCTGACAAATGAGAACTGGCAGGGCAAAATATCCAATTCACAAAATACCGACGGCAAATTTGAGCAATTTACTGAGATACGTTACGGTATCAGGGCTATGATGCGAAACATTATAAGCAAGGTAAACAAAGGCAATAATACCGTTACCGGGCTAATTAGTGTACTATCACCGGCTTTTGAAAATGATACTGCCGGTTACATTGCAACGGTCGCAAACACGCTGGGTATTTCTCCAACAATTGCAATCGAACTAAGTCAGGAAAGCCTTATTGCACTATGCAAAATCATTGCAGCGGTGGAAAACGGCAACGAGTATGCAGCCTTAATAACTGAATCAGATTATCAGGATGCTATCGCAATTCTTGGAATATCTCTTAAAAAAAAAACAACAACAAAAGGTTAATCATTTTTTTAACCTTAATCATGGTCGTTATTATCGGCTATAAAATCTATATAAGAAATGGGCGGACAAATAGGAACAGGGGTTGACGCATTTTTACTTAATAAAGGAAACAACGAAGGCACTGGCGGTAAGTTTGGAATTGAAGATAACGCCTCAACTGTTAACAGGGCTGTTGATATGGGCGGTAAATCACTATCATTAAGCAACCTTTCAGAATTTAATCTTAATGGAGTTGCAGCTATCACCTTTATTCTATACGATGATAACAATATGGATTTATATCCCGAAGTACCGTTTCCCGGATATGAGGATAGGTCTATGGTACAAATATTTGATGATGAGTTAAACGCTACAGGCCTCGACACTAAAATATATCTTGATATAGAAGGCCAACCCACCGAACTTACTGCCGAATATTTTCTTTTTAACGATTCAATCCCTGTTTATTTCCTACCTAAAATCAATACTGAAGATTATGACCTTTCAGGTTATGAAAGTGTCAGGAGAAGCCTTGACGTTTCTTTAAATGTACCCGCTGTTAACCCAGATGATGAAATACAGCCGAAAGATGTACTATTAGTTACTTCTGATAAGAAATTAAGAGTTGGCCAACTTCCTGATATGGGAACACCATCATGGATGGATACACTACAGGAAAACGGTGCATTAACAGCCAATGCTTACTCTTTTATGAGTCCTGGTGTTATTTTCAATATGTATGGTACTAATCAAAATTCACCCGTATTTTATGTTAGTAATAATTCAAATCCAATCCTTGCAAAACTGCAAGTCGGTGTAGGACAGGGTGGCTATTTAGATGCAGGTATAAGCTTCTATAATGACCATACCGAGATAAGAAGGTTCTTTCAGTATCAGCTTGACAATAACGAATGGATGGTACAGTTTGATAGAACAATACCCGATGCCGGTTTTGTTCGCGGTCAATGGGGCTATGTCAAAAAGTTATATAATGGTGCAAGCGGTGTAGGTTCTAAAGACTATTACATTGAACTATTCCCGGACGATAGCCACAATTTACAGTTAAGCGGAGCGGCCTCGTTTAAAGGCAAAGTTTTTATTATTAAAGTTTCAGGAAATGGCAATGTTACCTTATCAGTAACAAATAATGGAACTATAAACGGAAAGGATTCCATAATACTTGTTCCGGGAACTACTATTGAAGTTATCCATGACGGAACGGAGTACCGAATTATATCCCTAACAGCTAAAATCCAAAATAACAACATTGTTAAGCTTCAAACGGCTGAAGAATTAGATACACTTTACCCTAATGCTTTTGAGGGTTTTGAAGTGTTTTGCCCTAATGTATCTACTCCCATACTCTACCGTAAAACAGCGTTTGACGGAATATGGATTGGAATAGAACCACAATACTACTTAACACCAACACAACCATAATGGATATTTCTCACTTATTAAACTTATTTTTTGGCAGTACTACACTTGTAAGTATTTATGTAGCATGGTCATCACGTAAAGCACAAGTACAAATAACAGAAAGCACGGCAATACAGGAATTGCAAAAGGCATACGCAACATTTGTACAGGACACAAACCAAAGGCATACTGAAATGAAAACCGAAATATCATCCTTACGCCTTGAATTACAGGGATGGAAAAATAAGTGCCAACATTGTAAAGCAGCATAACATGAAAACAAAAAAACACACTTGGCCAGTAAGCTTTTTAATTATTCTTTTTTTACTTTTTTCGGCTTCAGGATGCCGTAATCAAAAGCTTCTAAAACAAAACACATCTACCGTTAACATTGACAGTCTTAAACAGGTTTTTAAGAAGCTTACAGAGATTAACGGAGAAATAAAAGACAGAACCTCTTTCTATCTTCCTGATGTAAAAACCGGTAGTTCTGACTGTGATAGTATTTGCAATTCCCGAATAAGGGAAATGCTTAACAGTATTAACAGAGAAATTGAATCCGGAAACAATAGGTATCAACTTCTTTACAACGAGCATAACAAAACGTTAGAAGTCTTAGCCCAAATAGCGGCTACTAAAAGCGAAAATATCGAACAGCACCAACAGGAGTTCAAACAGGAAACAAAAGAAGTAGTAACGGAAGTACCTGTTTACATAATTCCTGTTTTCTACAAGTATAGTGCTTATTTCGGATGGGTTTCTGCATTGTTTCTAATTAACTATTTACTAACTAAACTAAAATCATGGCTGCCAAAAAAATTATTTACATAGGCGTTGCAGCTACTTTAATACTTATTCTCATGTCAAACACTAACAAGGCTTTAGCTGCAATTACGAAAAAACAAAAAATAAGGGGATGCGATCCGCTGGGGTGTGGCTCTTTTGGCGCACGAAGGGGAACACATACACATCAAGGCATTGACATTATAGCTACTCCGGGTGAGGATATATATTCACCTATAACTGGAAAGGTAACACGAATAGCTTACCCGTACGCAAGTGATTTAAGTTATACCGGGGTTGAAATTGTGAACGAAAAATATAAGGTTAAAATGTTTTATATGTCTCCTACAGTTGCAATCCCTTCAGTAGTTACTGCCGGTAATAAAATAGGGGTAGCACAAAATATCAGTGCAAAACATGGGGCTGCAATGACTAATCATGTTCATATCGAAGTAAGGAACAGTTTAAATCAATTAATTGACCCAACCGACTTATTTTAAGTAATGAAAAAAACTATTGTTATTGCCGGTCTCATTATTGGTGGTATTGCTTATGCCGGTTACAGGAAAGTTCAAAAGCTGAAGGAGATATTTAATCAAATGAAAATCCACCCTTCAGGCCTAAGAAATGTAAAGATTGGGGTAGACTACTTTACTTTTAACCTTGACCTAACTATTGAAAACCCAACTACTGAAGCATTTTCTTTAAATGCCGGAAATACTGCCAGTTTTAAAAGGGTTTTAGCTTACCGTAACGGTCATTTTTTAGGAATGGCCACACTAAACCTAAACATGGTAAACATACCGGCTTTCAACTCATTTGAATTGAAAAACGTTCCCTTTCAGATTTCATCAAACATTGTAATTCAAAATGCATTAAGTATTGAAAGCTTTTCAGTGGAACAACTAACATTTGTTGTCGTAGTTGACATATTAGGAAAAGAATATTACATAGAGGGCTAATTATGGGAGTAGTAAAAAAATTCAATGGCCTCATAGGGAGGCGTAAAGATATTAAAAGGGAAGAAATAAAAACCCTTATTAATGCAGCTGTAGAACAGGAGCAATTTAAGTTGGCTGCAAGATTAACAAATGTACTTGAAAGTAACCCGGATGATGATGTTTTCAGATTTAGAAAAAATACTATTCCGGCTATAGATACAGTACCGAAAAGCTTTTTAAAGTGTTTAGACTGTGAACAGGATTCGGATAATGAAAGTATTGGTTTAGGTAAAGCTGTTTCACCTGATGAAATTTATCAGATGATTACAGATAGAATGATAGAAAAAATACGGGAAGCAAATACCCCAAGGTATGTACAAAAATGGGATGGTAAAGTATACGGTAAAGGCTACCTATTACCTTTTAATTTCGTTTCAAAAAAAATATACAGAGGTATTAACCGTTATCTTCTTACTGATTTCGAACCATTAAAAAACCCGTTTTACCTAACATTTAAACAAATTGAAGAATTAGGAGGTAAACTTAAAAAAGGAAGTATAGGGATTCCTGTTGTGTATTTTACAGAACTGTATAAGTACTACAACCCTACAACGAAAGTAGATATAGGGAGTTACAACCTAAAAAAATTCATTGCTTTACTTGAAGAAAACAGAAGTAATATTCCTGAATTTAAAGCAGGGCTCTCTCCCCAGCAGATTGCAAATAATAATAAACTACCAATCCTAAAATATTATAAGGTTTTCAACGGGAAAGACGTTGAAGGCATCGACTTTGACCTTGACAACTTTAAACACGGATATATTGAAAATGAGTTACCGGCAACCGAAGAGCATAAAATGCCAATAGCTGAAGCCATTATCAAAGCTTATCCCTCACCACAACCAAAATTAGGTTTTGGCGGTAACAGGGCATACTACTCACCTACCTCCGACCGTATTCAAATGCCACATATTGTGGATTTTGAAACCTCACAGGATTATTACCGAACGCTATTTCATGAATATGGCCATAGTACGGGATATAGTAAAAGACTTGACAGGGATTTAACCGGACGTAAAGGGTCAAAGAAATATGCTTTTGAAGAATTGATTGCCGAATTTACAGCAACCTTTTTGAGTGCCGAGGCTGGTATATTATGGCATACTAATAAAAATCATCCGGCTTACCTTAAATCATGGAATACAGCACTTACTCACCTTCAAGACGATAACCGTTTTTTAATGCGTGCTGCAACGAAGGCACAGGCCGCAGCTGATTACGTGTTAGAGTACAATAAATCCGGAGAGCCTAAATACTTCAATGATTTGAAAAAGATAGCCAAAGAAAAAGAGGCTAAAGAGAAAAAAGAAAAAGCAGCAAAAGCCAAATCAAAAAAAGTTCTGAAGCCTACCCCGGCCACTACTCGCAAAAAACAACCTTCTAAATCGGAACAGTTAAACCTTTTTGGTTTAAACGGTAATAAAAAACGTTCTGTTCTTAATGGTGTAGCGGCAGAACCGCAACAACTTATAACAATTCCGGAAGTAATACAGCCGCCCGTTATAGAACCATCAACTAAAAACCCAAGAGTTTTAAATATAGGTGCAGCGGCCAATGAAGTTCCGGCAGAATTTTATACTGTCGCCGGTGAAGTAGGTAAGTTCCTTCAAGCTGTAGAGCGTAAGCCCGAACATAGTGTAGTTATTACAATGGATGGAGAACAGGGAGCAGGTAAAACCACGACACTATACAAGTTTATGAACGCTTTTGCTACTCCTGGCAATCGTTGTTTGTTTATTTCGGGTGAAGAGCATCCGGCCAGTTCCTTAGCAAAGGAAAAAGTAAATAAGTATCTAACTCCCGCAGCACAATCAAATATTGATACTGTTGCCGATGTAAAGGACACACAAGACTTGTACAGCCTTGTTAAAGATTACGAGGTAATATTTATTGACAGTTGGCAAAAGCTTGTAAGAATGGTAGGTACTATTCACCTTGATGAAGATTTACGAAAGAAGTTTAACGGTAAAGTTTTCGTAATAATTTTTCAGCAAACTACCACCGGTAGAACCAAAGGAGGGGCTGAAGTTGTATTTGATGGTGACATAATTATAAAGATGGTAAAAGAACCTCGATTTGCTGATAATTATGCCTATTTCGATAAAAACAGGTACACTAAAGTACCTATCGAAACTATCAGGTACAATATAGCCAGTGGTACAATTTACAACCCCATTGAGCCTGAAACTGAAAGCGAGGCCGAACCCGTTGCAACGGATATAGAGGAATTAAATTTTGAAGTTATATAATTAAAAAACTAAGTTATGAATAAAAAAATGATACTTGGCGTAACACTTTTAACCGGTGCAGCCTTGCTAACCTTTAAAGACAAGATTTTTGGCGATTCAAGTACTCAAAACACATCCGGAAATATAAGTACCGGTGGTAATACAAACACCGTAGGTAATACCAGTAGTACTGGAAATACTAATGGCAATAATAATGCTATTGCAGCTAAATACGAAGGTGGTGTAGTGAGAACCCCGAACGATGCCGGTTGGTACAGGGTGATTAATGGTAAGAGAGTGGTATATCAAAGTATAGAGGGGTACTACGCTGATGGTTCAAGACAAACTTATGACCTACCTCAAAGCGAATTTAACCAAATCCCAAGTAATACCCTGGAATACATAAACAGTTCAGGGAAGTTAGTAAGGTGGTAAATAAAAAGCCTCGATAAAGTGTAAAAGAACTCCCTAAAAAAAACTCCATTAAAGAAAATTGTCTAAAAAAATCTTATTTAATGGAGTTTTTTTGTAAAGGAGGTATTTAAAAGTTATTTCAATCGATTTGAAAGTTCGTCAATTACCGCATTAACTAGATCACTAAGAAAAGTTACACCAATAGTTGCTATATCTAAACAATTATCTAATTCTATTGATGCACTCATAGTAACTTTTGCCGCTACTACACCATCAATTACAATATTACCTGTTACAGTTGCACTTAACGTGCAAGGAAAACTATCATGATACTGAACATCAATGATTTGAACATTTTTAATCTCACCTTGAAACCTTTCGTTATTAAATTCATAAATATTAATTTGTGATGTAATTAATTCAATAATTTCTGCATCACTTAAATTATTACGCAAATCATTTTCTCCTGTTTTAGAGAAACCCATTGCACTTATAATAAGTGCGAATATTAAAATAAGTTTTTTCATAATATAAGTTAACAACTATATAAGTCCTTCAGGTTGATTAAAAATCTTTTTTAACTTGTTTTTTCTTCTTCTCTCTACACAAATCGTGTGTTTCATAACTAGATACAGTTGTAATACTAGTTATTCTAGCTCCCTCCACCTTCTTTTCACTCACGTTATTAATTATAGTCTTAGATAAAGCTATTGATGCTTCATCAAGCTTATCTAAATAGTCACTAAAACTAACAATCTCATTAATTTTATTTAAATTATTCTTTTTATTTTTTATATCTTTAGAATTATTCTTTACATGTTGAACTCGTATCGCTGTAAATTCCAAATACTGATCGGTCGCCTTTGCTTCTAAAATTGCTCCTGGGAGTCCATTAAGATGCCAAGGTCCAATATTTAAGGGAATATTTTTTGTAAACCAAACAACATATTCTCTACATTTGTATTCACCTATAGCTTTTTGACACTTAAAATTTAATATTACTTTTGTTTCATTAGTAATTTTCCATTTAATGTTAGGTAAACTATCTTGGATAATTATTTTTCCCTTTTCATACAATTTCGGTGCTGTGAAAGTGAAATATTCTTTTGTTTTATTGAAACAAACAATAGGTTCGAAACTTAAAGGTAAAGATGTTTTAACCTTACTCGACATTTCATCAACAGCATCAGTTATTACAAAGTCATTATCAGCATTTCCCTTAGTAGCTTCGCCCCATGTAGTATCTTTCTTTATATACACAGATTCAATCTCATTAGCATATAACTTTCCTAGATAATATGAGTCCGCTTCATTTTTTTCAATATATTCAATATTATACATATTTTGAGAAAAAATAAAACAAGGGAATAACAATAGAAAATATTTCATAGTAATTTTTCTGTTTAGGTGTTATAAACAATAGAGATTATTATTAATAACAATCTCTATTGTAAAATTTTTAATACATTAATTAGTTGCCTAATTGTTTCTGAAGTGAAGCAATTGCTTCTTCAATTAAACCTCTAATAAGAGTAGAAGCCATACCACCTATATCGTTACAATCTTCAAGTTCTAGTTGACCCGAAACTTTTACACTTGCAGCAACAGAACCCTCTATTATAACTTTCGCCTCGACAAGTACTGTTAATTTGCATGGCTTAACGTCATCAAACTCGACCTCGGCAATTTCAAATTGATACATTGAAGTACTAAACTCCTGAATGTTCAATTGAGACTTAATTAATTCTACGACTTGTGAGTCATTGAAATTTTTAGGTAATTCATTTTCTCCTGTTTTAGAGAAACCGATTGCGCTTACCATAAGCGCAAACATTAAAATAAGTTTTTTCATTCTTAAAAAAATTGATTGGTTAAATATTTTCTTAAAAATAAATATTTATTTTTTTTTATCAAAAAGAATTATTTTTTTATGTTTTTTTTTAACACTCTCTCTTTTATTATGAAAATTATTGAATTTCCATAATAAACTTATCATAGCATATCTTCTTAAAGTCATATTTTCTCCCTCACTTTCGTAGGTAGGAGTTACATTACGGAAAACATTTATGTTTTGATTTAACACATCATACACTTTTAACTTTATCAAAAATTCTTTTCTGCTAAATGCATAGCTAAATCCTGTATTCCAAGAAATAACACCTTTTCTAAAATCACCTGTGTTTTTAGTGTTATAAGTACTCCCAACATCATTACCCCAACCAAAATTGCCCCAATATTTTGTTGTCTGCATTGCGAAATTATGTATTAAAAATTCTCCAGAATTAATCATATTATTATACGATAGCGTATATGATGGTGATACCATCAAGACATCCTTATAATTCCAATTAAGATAAACTCTAGGTGAGGCTTCCAAGATTTTAGAGTTATAAAGTACTCCATTTGTATATCCTTTATTAACACTGTATCCCGCTCTCGTTCTTATTCCAAATTTTAAATTGTGTTCACCAATTTTTTTTAACTTATTCCAATTAAAGTCTATACCAAGATTATAATTACCCCTTACGTTTTCATAGGTTGACATTCTCTTTCTATTTTCATCAAAAGTTGATGAGGATACTATGCCACTATCTTCATATATTCCATTTAAATTAATATCCCACCCAGAGCGAGTTTGGGAATTATAACCACTAACTCCTAATCTCAAACTATGATACTTTTTCTGATCTAGACGACTATTGCCTATAATAGTATTTAAGGGGTCTTGTAATCTTTCATATTCTAGAACTTGGGTTGCCGATGGATTATTAAACAGATAGTTATAATTTAAGTAGAAATATTTAGAGTTTATCGAGCTATACCTCATATTTAAATTCACATATGGATTTAAGAAACTTCTACTATATGAATAGGTATTACTTACATAGAAAGCATCGGCCTTATAGTTCGTTAAATTGACTCCACCCCCAAATTTCAAATAGAATCTCTTAAATTGAAGAATTAAGTTTGAAAAAGGTTTATATATAAATTGTTTAGAAGAAGTTTCATTAGAAAGTTCATCATTTAAAGTATTGAAATCATCTAAATCTTCATCATAATCAAATGTATGAAGTTTACTTGTATTAAGTTCATAAGTTAAAGAGTTACCTACATCAATAAAGGTTTTTTCATTAATATAATGAGAATAACTTGCCTCTATTAAGTAGTTTTCTCTCATTCCATTGTTGCTTTCCTTTTGATTTCTAATATCATCTTCCTGTTCGTTCTGATAAAAAATGGTTTGCGAATACTTTCTCCTTAAAGTCTCATTTTTATTGTTTGCATTCTTTAATACTAAACTAAAATTTGAACCTTCTTGATCTGTCTTTTGATAAAACTGTATTGTATTTGTAAAATTCATGCTCTCATAAGTATTTGAATTTACTGTACTGCTTTCGTTAAAAAGAAGTGCATTTTCTCCTAGTGAACGAGATTTATTTTCTGACTGTGAATCTGTTTTCCCTGAATAAAAACTAGAATTAATGGCTAGTTTGGTATTCGGCGTTATTTCAATATCAAATTCTGTATTTGCAGAGTTTGTTAAACTTTTATTATATGACCTTGATTCAGATTCAGTTATAAAATCTTCATCTGGTAAAATATTTACAACCCTACTCCTACTATTTTCCTTTGTTTCATTATTGTTAATCGAATAGCTTACATTAGTCTCTACTTTATCAAAGAGCCTATCTGAATAATTACCTCCACCCATGCTTGTTTTTGTAATACCACTTTCAGTCGATCCAAAAAACCTATTATAATTACTTGCTCCAACAATATTGTCTAAGGAATTACTCAGTGAAAAATTTTTTTCGTTTATATTATTAAACGCTCCCAATATACTTAATCGCTGTTTGCCTTTGAAATAATTAAGAAGCTCTGCACTTTCATAATGCTCACCAGTTCCATACCCCCCAATTATCTGACCAAACATACCCTTATTCTTATCCTCATCTATAGATAGATTGATACTTAAAGTCTCCCCACTAGCTTTCTTTCCAGAAAACTCTTCAATCTTTGTCTTAAAGTCTGTAATTTGAATTTTATTTATTAAATCAGCAGGCAGGTTTTCCATCGCTATACTTCCATCTCTATTAAAAAAAGGTTTATTATTTACCAAAAGTTGCTCTACTTTTTTTCCGTTGAACGTAATTCTTCTTTCGGAGTCTATTTCCAGACCAGGAAGTTCTTTTAGAAGAGCTTCAACGTTAGCATCTTCCCTAACTTTAAAAGAAGATGCATTAAATTCTATAGTATCATTCTTCAAACGAATTGGCACATCTTTACTGATGACCATTTCAGGTAAAATATAGCTTTCTTCTTTAAAAATTACTTTGTTAAGTTCAATATTTTCTCTTATTCCAGGGTAACTAATAGTTTTATCCTCATACCCCAATAAAGAAAATGTTAAATTTACAGAATCTTTAATTACATTTGTTTTTAAGTAAATCTTGCCATTTTTATCTGTTATTCCATAAGTAATTAAGGTAGAATCTTTTTTCTTGACTAAAAAAAAAGTAGCACCTTCCACTGGATAATTTAATGAATCTATTAAATTTCCACTAATATTGATTTGCGCAAAAGAGGATACGGTGCAAATTAACAGTAATAGAATAAATAATTTACCTCTAACCATTAATTAAAACTGTTTTTTTATGGTCAATTATAATACAAACACATATTAAGTGCTTTAAAATTTTTATCTGCATAATGTAAGGTGCTTAAATTAGAATATCAAATAGTTAAAAGTAAAATAATTCTTTTTAAATTAAAAACTACATAAAGTCCACTAATTTTTAAACCGCTACCACTTACACTATACAACTAATAAACAAATACTTAACGCAGTATTAAAATTTTCTTAATCTTTACACAGCTTATTTTAGCTAATGATATTCTTAGGAATTTATTAAGCCTTACTTGTTTTTGCTCTATTTAAATTACCCTTCTTAAACCTTAAAGTTATTTGTGTCTATTTAATAGATATGAATAATCTTCAGGTAATTCAGCATCAATATCACGCAAGTATTTTTCCAGTGCATCCATTGTAGTATGCCCGGTAATAAGCATTAACCGGCTTTTAGTTTCAAATGGCGTAAGCTGCTTTCTTAATTCACGATAAATCCTTGTAACATAAGTATGCCTGAAGCTATAAAGACCGTATTCCTCCCCTAACCCTAATTCATCTTTAATAGTCTTAAATCGCTTTCCGAAGTAGTTACGTCTGTTAACCTCTTTAGCATCCCACTCACCCACACCATTGGGGGTAAATATAAAATCAGTGTTTTTATAAGGTGTTAAATCAGGAATATCCTGTAAAAGAATATCGGGGATTATTTTTGTTTTAACTGGCTGGTTCTTTGCCCGGACTTTCAAAACTTTATCGGCTATATGAACATCTTTTTTTTGCAGCCTACACACTTCAACCGGCCGCAGCATATTAATAGATATGAATTTCACAAACAACAATAAATGTTTGTCTTTTTCAGCCATCAATTTTAAAATATCTTCTTCCTGCTGTTTAGTATAGGTTTTGTTTTTTTTGGGGCTGCTTTTTAGCACGTCTATACCTTCGATAATATTCTCCTTAACAATCTGATTATTTTTAAGGATCTTATACAACGATGATAATGCCGCCCGTGTATTATTACGATTCCTAGGACTTGTGCGTTGCAATATATCATTGAGAAAGCCTATAGCATCTATACTTTTAACCTCATTCATTTTTGTATCGACCGGCTTGTTATTTGTAAGCCAATCCCTAAACCTTGAAATACGGCTTTTAAAATCATTGTAAGAGCTTTCGGAATGCAATTTCTTTGCATACTCTAGCGCAAAATCAATAGCTTCAGTAACTTTCTTTGCTGAATTAATATTAACTGGCTCTCTATCTGAATGACCAGATAAAATGCTGTTATCGGGTTCAGGAGTATAAGGGTTAAAACCTTCCTCTAATATTAACTTTACAGACTTGCACAAAGCCCGGGCGCGTAAGAGTCTTTCCTTAACAGTATTGTAGTTGTCTAAATCTGCATATACAGGCGGTTGACGCTCTAACTTTCCCGTTTCAGGATTTCTAAAAGAATAATAAACGTACCACCTTCTATTAAGGTCGCCGCCTCCGTCGTAAATAGTTGGTCCTCCGTATTGTTTTTGTTTCTTCAAATCGTATTCAAAAACGTATTCAAAATCGTATTCATTGCGTAATATCCTGTTGATTGAAGGCATAAAAAAAGCGGTTTTAAATTGCTTTAAAACCGCTTGGCTGCATATTGCGTTTCTGTAGCGAAGACGGGAGTTGAACCCGTGACCTCAGGGTTATGAATCCTGCGCTCTAACCAACTGAGCTACCTCGCCAAATATTCTCGGTCATTACGTCCTTGAATGCGGGTGCAAATATAAAACTAAATTTAAAGGTTGCAAATATATTTTCAAGAAAAAAAATTATTTTTCAAAACGCTTTCATTTCAAAACTAAAAATTATATATTTCAAAAAAAATAACAAAGCATGGACGTTAAAGTAAAATACGAACTAGAGTTCCCTATAACATCTTCCCCACAGTTGTTATATCAATATATATCAACACCTTCAGGCTTATCAGAATGGTTTGCCGACAATGTTAATTCAAGAGGAGAAATCTTCAGCTTCCTTTGGGACGGCTCTGAAGAGAAAGCTAGGCTTGCCTCAAAAAAAAGCGGCGAGAAAGTAAAATTCCGTTGGCTTGATGAAGACAATAAAGACACTGATTATTATTTTGAGATTCGTATTATAGTTGACGAGATTACAAAAGATGTTTCTTTAGTAGTTGTTGACTTTGCAGATGAAGACGATATAGAAGAGTCAAAACAACTTTGGGACAACCAAATTTCCGACCTTAAACATGTAATAGGTTCTGTTTAGGAATTCTTTCATATAAGACTTATATTTGCCCTGAATTTTCAGGGCTTTTTTTATGATTAATTACAACGGCAATCTTACAGAAAACACAAATATTTCAGTAGAACAAAACAGAGGATTTTTATACGGCGATGCCGTTTTTGAAACCTTAAAAGTTGTAGACGGAAAAATATTGTTTGCAGAAGATCATTACTTCAGGCTAATGGCTTCTATGCGAATTGTAAGAATGGAAATCCCTATGCATTTCACTATGGAATACATGGAGGAACAGGTTAAAAGCCTGGCTAATGCTTTGAACATAAGCGCTTCCTGCCGTGCCCGACTTACTTTTTTCAGAAAATCAGGCGGGTTTTACCTGCCAACCACAAATGATTCTGAATTCATCATTACAGCCGAAGCTTTACAGGAAACCTTATACAGTTTTACCGAAAACTCAACTTATGAGGTAGACCTGTTTAAAGACTTTTATGTAACAAAACAGCTTCTATCAACCATTAAGTCAACCAACAAAATGGTACAGATAACCGGAAGCATTTTTGCATACGAAAACGGCCTTGATAACTGCCTGCTTATCAATGACGAGAAAAATGTTATCGAAGCGCTTCAGGGCAACATATTTATACTTAAAGGCAAAAAACTGATTACCCCTCCTATTACAGACGGATGCCTTAACGGGATAATGAGAAAGCAGATTCTTGCTATTGCCCGCAAAACTGAAGGTCTTGAAGTTAGCGAAGAGAGCGTTTCACCTTTTGAACTACAAAAAGCAGATGAAATTTTCATCACTAATGTAATTAAGGGAATACAACCAATAACAAAATACCGCAAAAAGGAATACGGCAGCACACTGGCTTCCGAACTAATAAAAAAACTGAACGTACTTATCCGACTAGGCTAGTTTAGCGATGGGTTTTCGGGAGAGTTTGACCAGATAAGATAATCACCTCCAAGCTCCATTATTTTTTCTTTCCAGAAAGAGGTGCTTGATTTACCTATTATCTTATTTTCATAACGGTTCTCAGATACTATCCAGGAGTTATCCTCAAGTTCGTCTTCAAGTTGATGAGCAGCCCAACCCGTGTATCCTAAAAAGAAACGGATATTACCCTTTTTAATCTTACCCTGATTGATAAGGTGTTTTGTAGACTCAAAATCACCTCCCCAGTAAATACCATTAGAAATTTCAATACTATCAGGTATTAAATCGGGGATATTATGAATAAAGTAAAGATTGTCCTGTTCTACAGGCCCACCGTTATAAATTTTGAAGTTTCCTTCCACCTCAGGAAGCAAATCTTTTATAGAATATCCTAAAGGTTTATTGAGTATAAAACCTATAGAACCTTCATCATTATGATCAGCTAGTAAAACTACAGATCTGCTAAATGACAGATCTCCAATGGATGAGGGCTCTGCTACCAGCAAATACCCTTTTTTGGGTTTTAGTGTAATCATGGGCTTACCTTTTTATTAAAATAAATTTAAAGAAAAAATACCTAGTTCCAAAATAATTACCTAAAGATTTAATTAAAAAAGCCTCCAAACAGGAGGCTTTTTAACTTATATTTTCAAGATATAATATTAGTTTACAGAACCGTCAAGCTCAGCACCCGGCTTAAATTTAACTACATTTTTAGCAGCGATTTTGATTGTAGCACCAGTTTGAGGGTTTCTACCTTCTCTTGCAGCTCTTTTAGAAACTGACCAAGAACCAAAACCAACTAAAGATACTCTTCCTCCTTTTTTTAATGTATCACCTACATTACCAACAAAAGATTCTAAAGCTTTTTTTGCTGCACCTTTAGATATTCCTGCATCTGCAGCCATTGCGTCGATTAATTCTGATTTGTTCATAATAAATGTTATTAATTGTTTGGTTAAAATTATTGTTTTTCTAATCCTGTACTACAAATTTAATAGGAAAATCAAATTACGCAAGTAAATATAGGTTAATTCCGTTTTTTTGTTGATAACTTCAAGCTAAATGTTAATAAACTTGTTTGTTTTATTAAAATTTTCTTAAAATATCAGTATTCACAAGGGTTACAGCGCCTTAGCAGTATCAGAAAACTGCATTCCGTTAAGCAATTCATGAGCCGCCATTTTTTTCTTACCCGGAAACTGTAAACTCTTAACATTTAAGTAACCGTCTTTAACCGCAATTTTTATCTCTTTCTTGGTGCTTACTATAGCACCTACCGCTTCATTTGGTGTAACCGAATCAAAAGCTGTTTCATACACTTTTACATTCCATTCCTGCCCGTTATCTGTAAAATATGTCCATGCGGCAGGATAAGGACTTAACCCTCTTACTAAGTTATGAATTTCAGCTCCGGTTTTAGACCAGTCTATCTTGCAGTTATCCTTATTCAACTTATAAGCTGTTTTTATATCGGCAGTATCCTGTTGTATAGTAGTATCGGCCTTACCTTCTTCAATGAGATTAAGAGTTTTTATAACTGCACCCTTACCAAGTTCCATAAGTCTGTCATGTAGCTCTCCGGCTGTCTCATTCTCCCCAATACTAACCTCCTCTTTAAGTATCATAGCACCGGTATCAATTTTCTCATCAATAAAAAACGTAGTAACACCAGTTGTAGACTCACCGTTTATAACGGCCCAGTTTATTGGAGCAGCCCCTCTGTATTGAGGTAGCAACGATGCATGAAGATTAAAAGTACCCAACTCAGGCATTTTCCATACAGCTTCAGGCAACATCCTGAAAGCCACTACCACATGTAAGTTAGCATTAAGTGCTTTTAATTCGGCTAAAAAAGATTCATCTTTAAGATTAGTAGGCTGTAATACCTGTAAACCTTTTTCCAGCGCATATTCCTTAACTGCCGAATACTTTACCTTTTGCCCCCTTCCGGCAGGCTTATCGGGCGCTGTAATAACAGCAGCAATATCATAGTTATTATTATATATAGTATCGAGTATTCCAACGGCAAATTCCGGCGTACCCATAAACACGATTCTCAGCTTATTCATTATTTTAATATATATTGATTATTGGTATTAATCTTAATCTTATCGTTTTCTAAAAGTATTTGTATTACAAAGATAACCTCATCGGGCGTAAGCTCAAGCTTTTCTTCAATATCTCTTGAAGATAAAGCCTCACTACTTATCAGCTCTAAAACCTGTAAAGCCATCTGCGAAGGATCTTTTACTTTTTTGTTTTTTGTTATGCAGTAAGAGCATATTCCGCAATCTTGAGTAGCCTCCTCATCAAAATAGGTAAGTATGAGTCTGCTTTTACAGGTTTGCGTATTTTCAATATAACTAATAACAGCATCAAACTGCTGTGTTTTAATATTATTTTGCTTTTCCAGGAATTTAGCTACCCTGTTAATAGTTAGCTCATCCTCCCTCACCTCATTAAAAGTTAGCTTACTGTCGTTACCCAAACTCCTAAAGGATATTACTTGCTTTTCATGAAGCCTTTTAAGTACCTGCATTAATTCCTCTTCGCTTATCTTAGCTTTCCTAACAATTAAATCGGTATTTAGACTTGTCTCCATATCAAACACACCCGGATAACTCCTTAAAATGATCAATATAGCCTCTTCATCATTCCTATTAAGACTAATGTAACGCATCACCTCCTTACTCGGAATCAAAAACTGTATGGTTACTTTCTCAGAAAATTCTTTAGACAAAGTAACTATCCCCTGCCTATCCAAAAACTGTAGCGCATTATACGTTTTAACCACAGGCAAATCATACTGCCTGCAAAATATATTGAGATTAAAAGCAAAACTTTTGTTTATCCCCTCTCCATAAGCTATCTGGAGATAATTATTAAGCCTAACATACACCTGTTTTAAAAACTTTTTATCAGGCAATACTTCTAAAAACTGATTTTTTCCTATCTGGGTATCAGCCTTATTTACCAACAGTACCGCAAAAGCTTTCTCACTATTACGTCCTGCTCTACCGGCTTCCTGATAATAACTTTCCATATTATCGGGCAACTGTATATGAATCACAGTTCGAACATTAGGCTTATCTATCCCCATACCAAAAGCATTTGTCGCTACCATAACTTGAGCCTGCTCGCTCATCCAGAGCTGCATATTTTTTTGCTTTTCTGAAGAAGTTAAACCTCCATGGTAAAAAGTAGCCCTGAAACCTAACGACTCCAACTGACGGGAAACATCGTAACACGCCTTTCTGTTTCTTACGTATATGATGGAAGGTTGCGGATTTTTAACCAACATCTGTTGTATGCGGTGTAGCTTATCTTCGGTCTCAAAAACCATGTAAGCCAGATTCTTCCTTGCAAACGATTTGATAAAAACAGCCGGATCATGTAACTCCAAATGTTTTATCATATCTTCCCTTACCCTTTTGGTAGCCGATGCCGTAAGCGCCATAAAAGGCACATTAGGCAGGTATTTTTTTAAAACCGAAACTTTAAGGTATGCCGGCCTGAAATCATGCCCCCATTGTGACACACAGTGTGCCTCATCTATAGCTACTAAATTTATGGGAAGCTCTTTAATTCTCTCCAGTATCCAGTCGGCCTGAAGCCTCTCTGGAGAGAGGTATAAAAACTTATAATTACCGTAACGGCAGTTATCCAGTAAATCACTAATCTCATCGGTAGAAATACCTCCTGTAAGTGCAATTGCCCTTATCCCGATGCGCGACAGATTCTCTACCTGATCTTTCATTAACGCTACAAGCGGAGACACCACAAGGCACAGTCCCGGAAGCATCATTCCCGGAACCTGAAAACAAACCGATTTACCCCCGCCGGTAGGCATTACCGCGAGCGTATCTTTTCCGTTTAAAACAGATTGTATGATTTGTTCCTGAGGATCCCTGAAGCTTTCGTACTTCCAGTACTTACTAAGAATATCAAGGGGTTGTTGCATAGTTATATTACGAAAGATGCTCTAAGATAAAAAGAATTCTGTTATCCAGCGTTTCTTTTGGCACTTCTATTAAGTTGTAGCCGTAGTTTGTATAGGTTTCAGCCAAATGATCGGCAATCAGTTTAGCCTGTTCAAAATTCTCATAACGCTCTTCATCAGGAGTATATATTTCTTCCCAGGGCGGTAAAAAGAATATTTTAGTATAGCGGTGATTTTTACACGCTTCATCAAAAAAAGCCGGATAAGCATCTCCAATATAGTGCATATAAGCCAACACATCCGGTATGCCTCTATCCAAAAAAACTACCGGAACCGTTTCCTGTTGTGCCTGTGAGTGCTGTTTTTTACGACCTTCCAGCAAAAGCTCACTAAACAGCAAAGGCTTCTCTAAGAATAACTGCTCTATACCCTGCCTACGGGCTTCCAGTGTTACCTGACGTGAAATTTCAGGGTAACAGATGTACCCCCTTTTAGCAAGTTCGTTAATCAAAGATGTTTTTCCCGAACCCGGTCCTCCTATTATTACTACTATCTCCTTTTCCAAAACAATGTATTAAAGCACAAAATTAATCAAACTTACAAAATAGCTAAACATGGCACGTTATTTGAATATTTTAAACCAAAACATTATATTTAACGCAATGTTAAATGTTTTTTACTAAAAAAACGCGTTATATATATTTAATGACGTAATAAAGAATAAATGCTATGAAGGACACAGGAAACACATTAACGCGAAAAAAGAAGTATGCACACTATTTCTCTTTTAAAAGAAAGGATGCAATTATACGATATATTGAAATTGCCGTGATTACCATTATGGCGATAATGGTAATTGGTGGTCTATACGGAATTTTTAACTAGATTTTGCCAATTCGTTTTAAATGAAAAACTCCCCTTTAACAGGGGAGTTTTTTTATACAATAAGGCAAGATGCAGAAATTGGCACTGGTTAAATTAAGGCATAGGTGCATTGCCGGCCTCCATATAATTTTTAAAACCTTCAATATCTTTAGTTATCATTTTCTCAAACACTGGGTTAAGTAGTTTAGCAGCCGCTTCACCTGCCGCTCCCATTGGAGCTTTATAGGAGATAGTCACCTCTACATCTGTACTGCTACCGTTGTCTTTAAATCTTACTTTTCCCGAATTATGAATAGCAGCTCCTGCAAGCGAATGCCAGCTTAGCAATTCATTTGGTCTGTCGTCCAGTATTTCGGCATTCCATGAAATAGTACCAAGTCCTCCCGGAACTTTTGCTTTCCATTCAGACACACTATCAGTTACCTGCCTAACACTGTCAAGATGCTCCATAAATAGCGGCAACGACTCTAGGTGTCTCCAGGCATGATATACCTCAGCAATATGTTTATTAACCGTAAAAGCAGATGAGATAGTCACACTACCGCCTTTTAGTAATTTTGAATTACTCAAAGCATCATATGCCGGGCAGTACCCACTAATACCTCTAAACAGCATTGTACCTGCCGTAATACCCTCAAGTACTTTTCTTTCATCTTTTTTACTAAGTGCCCTGTATAATAAATAAGCACCGCCTGCTATCATCAAAGCTCTTTCTGCTTTCCCTACATTAACATGCAGTCCGGGTACTATACTCTTTTTCCCATGCAGGTATTCATCTGCCTCCTCATGATTAGTAACCGAAGCATATCGGTTGGGATCAGTACCGGAGGGGTCGTATTTAGAAAAATTTCTTTTTAAGTTCCCTGTTTCTTTTCGCTGTATCACTTTTGTTTCCATGACTTCACTTTTTTGAGATTGTTTTGATTAATTGCCTCATATAAAGTTATTTAATATTCAAAACAGCAACAGCCAACTATATGATAAAGTATTCTTAAGGATGTGATAAAAAACTAAAAACCACCCTATTGGGTGGTTTTCTATCTAAAATATTTTATGTTATATGTATTTAACCGAAATGTACCTCTAGTATGTCTATTTCGTCTTCTTTCACCTCATTATTGTTATCGGCAATGATATTGATTCCCGAAACGCGTAATGATTTCACTTTGTTTTTTCCTGCTTTTACCAGTCTTTCAAAGTTAGACGGGTGAAGCATTAGCATTACATTTCCTTTAAGGGCATTTGTTAGAATAAATCTCTTAATGGTAGCAAGGTCGATGTTTTTTCTCATGGTAACGTGGTGTTGGTTAATGTTACAAAGATGAGATTTAAACCTTTAAAATTTTGGTAAGAAAAAGCCAATAAATGTTTAAATTTTCCTAAAAATTTATTTTATCGATCAAACACTTGATTTTATCTTTTAACTACCATAATAATCAATAAAATACAGTAAAAAGACAATTTTTAACACTTTAGAACCTCATCCAAAAAGCTTAATTTTTAAGTCTTTTTTAACAATTGAGTTAATTACACCTTAAAAATCAGTCTTCATAACCACACAAAGTACGTCCCTTATCTTTAGCCTCTTTAAGTGTAACTTCTTTAATATCGGCTTTACAGTTTGAAAGTCCCCTACAGTTTTTATTGTAGTGATATCGTTTTGAACTTTTACCCGTACATATATACACATCACTTTCCCCGCTTCCGTTAAAAGCAGTAAGAGGAACAAGCAACAACAGCAGTAAAAGTTTTTTCATAATTATTACTCTTTCTTTTGCTTGGCGGCGTTAAGTCCTTTTTCCCAAGCCGAACGATCTATAATATAAAACTCATTTTTAAAACAGTCCCAAACCGACACTTTAGTTTTAGATAACACATAATGCTTTTCCCAGTTTGTATATGGGCTATAAAGCATCAGTACACAAACATCGGTAGCTGTTATAATATCATCTTCGGTATGAGCATGCAATGAATTAGTTTCTGAAGAATTACCACTATAATTTACCGGAGTCATACTACTATGCAGTTTTTCAACATTATCAACCGTATTATCATCATTAAAGGTAATAAGATAATCGTTTCCAAAAATAACTACATTGCCTTTTTTAGGCCCCGTAAAAAAGTAAACCATTTTTTTCTCTTTATAAATAAGAGGTACAGGGTTAAAAGAAGTATAGTTATAAAACTCAAAAACAGGATTTCTGTTAAGTTCTGCCATTGCTTCCTTTCTTATACTGTACAGGTCTTTTTCATAATCACTAAACTCCCTTGCAACCGTATCAATTTGAGCTCTTACAGATAAATAAGTATCATCAAAAGAAAACACTGCTACAGTTTTAGGCACAGTATCCCTATCATAAAAAACACAAATGTTCCTGTCATTCTCTGTATAAGAAAAATATCCTCCTGCAAGTTTACTTTTTTCAGGAAAGCGATCTAAAAACATCTCTGTTCCCTGCCATGATGCCTTTTCTGATTTATAAAGAAGTTTGCCCTGCTCCATAA
Source organism: Flavobacterium rakeshii (assembly GCF_009741375.1). Classification (GTDB taxonomy): domain Bacteria; phylum Bacteroidota; class Bacteroidia; order Flavobacteriales; family Flavobacteriaceae; genus Flavobacterium; species Flavobacterium rakeshii. The sequence continues at coordinate 23,630 of NZ_WOWP01000016.1, read as the reverse complement.
TTTCTTTCTCATTATGTTGTGAAAACAAGCTTGTTGGACAAAAAATTGTAAGTAGTAATAAAGTAGTTAGTTTGGAAATAAACCTCATTTGGTATGCTATTTAAAGAAAAAGCAATTTTAATTAATTTTCACATGGCAAACATGAATTTTATTTAAAAATTGGTTGTTAAAAATGTTTTTTAACAAAAAATATAGTAATATAACAGATTGTCAGCTTTTTAACTTCTGTTAAAAACTCAAAATTTATTAACATTTCTCTAACAATATTTTACCTACATCGTTTTTTTAAGTGTTAAAATTTAAAGTTTTAACAATTTTAACTAAACTTAATTCAGTAGAATATCTATTTTTATCGAAACATAAATAAATAACCAAACGCTTATGGAGAAAATTACTTTTAACGCTATGCGTGAATTTATTATTGAGAATGAATTAACAGACAGCGTGTCTATCACGTTGCATCCGGACAATTTCGACGAACTTGTTTTGGACTATCTGGACTTTAATGACAATCAAATTGAACGTCCGTTTGAAATTCTTGGAATTGAAATCCTGCAGGATAACTCAGGTGACATTCCTAAAAGCAAAATCCATATAATGGAAACTGCTCAATAATTTTCACTTTACGACCAAAAAACAATCTAAACCCCGCTTAAAGCGGGGTTTTATTGTATACATAATATTGTAATATTTAAAACATAAAACCATAAGCCAACCAACAACATTATGCATAATGGTAAAATAAATTTTGCAGGAATACGAGATTATATTCTGGAAAATGAATTGACAGATAGCGTGGCAATTGTATTGCATCCTGATAGTTTTGACTCCCTGGCTATGGACTACATATCACAACACGGCTTTATGGAACGCCCTTTTGAGATATTAGGAATAACTATACTGGAAGATACAACAGGCAGCATATCCCGAAACAAAATCGAAACAGTTGAAATATAAAAAGCCTCCCGAAAGGGAGGCTTCTTTATTATTGAATTTTATTTTTTAACTCTTCTAAGCTTACCTGCTCCTGTTCTCCGGTAGCAAGGTTTTTTAGGGTAAAGGTATTATTGTTTATCTCTTCGTCACCTGTTAGTACCGCAAATGGTATTCCGCGCTTATCAGCGTGCTGGAACTGTTTACCAACCTTAGCCGAATCAGGATAAAGCTCCGATTTAATACCTGCACCTCTTAACTGTTTTACAGCTTTCATGGCATATAATGATTCTTTATCTCCAAAGTTGATAAATAGCACTTTAGTCGATTCTGTAACGGTATCAGGGAACAGGTTAAGCTCCTCAATCACGTCATATATACGATCAAGACCAAAAGATATACCTACACCACTCATATTCTTTAACCCGAATATACCAGTAAGGTCATCATATCTTCCGCCACCGCCTATAGAGCCTATTTTAACTCCGGCAGGTGCCGAAACTTCAAATATAGCACCTGTATAATAGTTAAGTCCGCGTGCCAGTGTTACATCAAGATCAAGGGTTGATTCTCCTAAACCAATAGCAGCAACATTATCACATATAAAACGAAGTTCCTCAACCCCTTTCAGTCCTTCTTCTGATGTAGCCAGTAGCTCGTTTAACTTATCCAGCTTTTCATTTATACTTCCGGTAAAGTTAAATAACGGCTGTACTTTTTGTATTGCATCTTCACCAATACCCTTTTCAAGCATCTCTTTTTTAACCCCGTCTTCACCTATTTTGTCAAGCTTATCAAGAGCAACAGTAAAGTCAATCAGTTTATCTTTAGCCCCAATAACCTCAGCAATACCTGAAAGTATTTTACGGTTATTGATTTTAATAGTAACTCCGTTTAGTCCAAGCGACGTAAACACACCATCATAAAGCTGTACAAACTCTACTTCCTGCCATAATGATTTAGAACCTACAACATCGGCGTCACACTGGTAAAATTCCCTGTAACGGCTTTTTTGAGGCTTGTCTGCTCTCCATACCGGTTGGATTTGGTAACGCTTAAACGGAAATACAATATCATTTTGATGCTGTACCACATAACGTGCAAACGGTACGGTTAAGTCATAACGAAGTGCTTTTTCAGATATCTGGGAAGCATAATATGAGGAAAAATCAATACATCCTTTATTCGTTAACAGCATCATTTTTAAGCGATTAAAATCTGATTCCCAGTTAAGATTCAGGCTGATTTTTTTAATAATACTTAAGGCTGATTTAAAAATTTCATTCTTATTATCAATAATTAGATTTTTTAAGCTGTTTTTTTTAAAAGTCTGTTCTTCTAGACTTTCTAGTTTATTTTTCAAATCTAAAATATTGCCTTCTATCCAATTATCTATACTATTAATTTCAGATTCTGAAAATTTATCATGAATAGTTTTTATACTGACACTTGATTTAAAAGTTAAATCATTATACAGTCTAACAAAAAAACCATCTAAAACACTATCTAACAAAATCTTATCCTGCAAAAGAACTTCATTATTCTTTAGATAATCTCCACTATTTAAAATCTTAAAAATAAGCCTATCCCCTTCTTCCCCATATTTCCCCATAAGGGTAGATGAGTTTTCGAAGGTAGGAGTCTCAATTGGCTGAAATCCGAAAGTCTCAAAATGATGCTTTATCGCCGATATGATGTATTGACGCTTAGCCACCTCAGCAGGTGAAAAATCTCTTGTTCCTTTTGGAATTCCCGGTTTTTGTGCCATAGTAAATCTTATTTTTAATTTAAGTGCAAATATAATACAGTTTACCCTTTTTGGCTTACAGTTTATGTTTCTATTATAAGGTTTTGTAACGCTTTAAGTATACTTGGTAATTTTTACACTAAATAGCTAAAACAATTTATGTATTTTAGTGGCTAAATTGCAAAACCTATGTTTAGCCTGTTAAGGGAAAATACCAAAATTGCCTTTAGTTCTATCAAAACGCAACTGCTGCGCACCATACTTACCGTAATTATTATTGGTGTAGGTATATGGGCACTGGTAGGCATACTTGCTACCGTTAAGGTGCTTGAAAATACTATTACCGGTAACTTTTCGGCAATGGGAACCAATACGTTCTCTATTAGCCGTTATGACTTTTCCCAACAGATAAGACAAAACGACAGGACTGCAAAAGTAAACCCGAATATTACTTACCCGCAGGCAAAATCATTTCAGGACAAATACCATTTCCCAGCTTCGGCAGTATCGTTATCTTTTACCGCAGCGAGTGATATAGAGGTAAAATACGGTTCGGAAAAAACAGATCCTGAAATCAGCGTGCTGGGTGTAGACCATAATTTTATGGGTAACTCCGGACTGGAAACAACATCGGGCAGAAACTTCACCACTTTTGACATTCAAAACAACAACTACGTTTGTATTGTAGGTTCTGACTTTGAAAAAGGGCTTTTAAAAGATGTTAACCCAATAGGAAAAACAATATCTATAAGAGGCGCAAGGTTTAAAGTAATAGGTGTATTGAAAGAACAGGGATCTACCTTTGGCAACAGGCAGGATTTAAGGGTTTTATTACCTATACAGGTAGCAAGATCACTATTTACAGCTCCAAATATTAATTATGACATAAAGGTTAAAACCCAAAATAAAGATATGCTGGACGGCTCTATAGATGAGGCTACTATTACTATGAGAAGAGTAAGAAAGCTAAACCCTGTAGAAGAAAACAATTTTGGTATTGCCAGAAGTGACGAATTGCTACAACGCCTTATGTCACAAATCAATATTTTAAATTATGCTGCATGGTGCATTGGTATTATTACCGTTTTTGGCTCTACCATTGCCCTTATGAATATCATGTTGGTATCGGTAACCGAAAGAACCCGCGAAATTGGAGTACGCAAATCACTTGGTGCTAAAAAAAACACAATAGCCGGACAGTTTCTTACAGAAACACTTATAATAAGCTTTTTAGGTGGATTACTGGGAATCGTATTAGGTTTACTCACAGGTTATGGTGCATCACTATTAATGAAAACCGCCTTCCCTATGCCATGGGGAGCTACAATGGCCGCCTTAACAACAATTATAGTTGTTACTATAATATCAGGAGCTTATCCTGCTGTTAAAGCTGCTTCATTAGACCCGGTAGAATCTTTACGATACGAATAAATAAACTCTTTAAATATCGCACGATACCATACGGTCGTTACCATAAATATCCTTTTTAAGGATAACGTTTTTGTACCCTTCTTCCTGAAGCATTACAACCGTTTGTGGTCCTAAATACTGGTTTATCTCAAAGTAGATTTTCCCGTTACCGGTAAGCGAACTATCTCCCAGCTTAGCTATCTTTCTGTAAAAAAGTAATGGGTCGTTATCATCTACAAAAAGTGCCAGGTGAGGTTCATACTGCAGTACATTATTCTTTATTTCCTGCTTTTCCAAATTACGCACATAAGGCGGATTTGAAACTATAACATCAAAAGATTCCGGCAATGAGTCTGCCACAAGAATATCTTTCTCTATAAAAGTTACATCAGCCTCATTACGCACAGCATTACCTCTGGCTTTAGCCAACGCATCTTTAGAAACATCTATAGCGTAGACCTTAGCCTGTGGCAGATTTTTAGCAAGGGTTATAGCAATACAGCCACTACCGGTACCTATGTCCAGTATTTTAATATCTTTCTTCCCTTTATTTTCATCGATAATCCACTCTACAAGCTCCTCCGTTTCAGGTCGTGGTATCAGGGTATTTTCATCAACAAAAAACTCAAGTCCATAGAAATGAGCATTACCAAAAATATACTGTATAGGCCTCTCCTGCTCCAGTTGAGTTAATACCTCATTCCATTTAACAAGTTCTACCCTATCCAGTTCGGCATTGCTGTTCATTGCCAAGTCTACTTTTTTCCAGCCTTTAAGTTCTTCAAGGCATATGTAAAAAAGACTCTCCGCTTCGGCAGCATCATAGGCTTTGCTTAGCGTATCTAAAAAAAAGGCGCGATATTCTCTAATGTTCATTTGTGTTCAGTTCTTTTATCATCCACACAGGGCACGAATTGTGTCCGGTATTACCCATTGGAGCATCCAGATATACAAAACCTGATTTTTTATACAGTTTTTGTGCATCTTCCATATAAGGCATAGTTTCAAGATAACATTTTTTGAAACCAAAACCCGAAGCGCTTTCAAGACATTTTTTCATCATGAGGCTTCCTAAACCCAGTCCGCGTGCTTCAGCAAGAAAATACATCTTTTGCAGCTCACATACATCACTCGGTCCGTTCTCCAATGGTGCTATACCAGCACCTCCAATAATTTTGCCATTTTTCTCAATAACTAAGTAAACACTGTTATTTTGCGTATAAGTCTCAAACATACTGTCAAGTGACACATCGGCATAGGCAGTACCCACCTTAGGCACATTGTGTTCTATAAGCACATTGCGTATTACTTTTGCCACCGTTTTATTGTCGGCAAGTGCTATTGGTCTAATGATAACTGAATCCATAGTACAAAACTAACCAATAATGGATTTACGGCTGCACAAAACTTTGTAACTTTGATTTCTTACTACTTCATCGCCCATGAATCACGAAATATACATGCAGCGCTGCCTGGATTTGGCAGCAAACGGATTAAGAGAAGCAATACCTAACCCATCGGTAGGTGCAGTTTTGGTATACAATGATACTATTATAGGAGAAGGACACACCTCTCCCTATGGCGGACCTCATGGCGAAGTAAACTGTGTAAATTCGGTAAAACCCGAAAACCAACACTTAATACCGCTTTCCACACTTTATGTGAGCCTGGAGCCCTGCAGTCATTATGGAAAAACTCCGCCGTGTTGTGATTTGATTATACGGGAACAGATAAAAACCATAGTAATAGGCACTACAGATCCACATGAAAAAGTAGCAGGCAACGGTATACGCAAACTTAAAGAAGCCGGCAGGGAAGTGATTGTTGGCGTACTTGAAAAGGAATGCCGTGAATTTAACCGTCGCTTTTTTACCTATCATGAAAAAAAGCGTCCCTATATCATTTTAAAATGGGCCGAAACAGCCGATGGCTTTTTGAGTCCGTTACCGGAAACAAGAAGTAAAGAGGATAAAAAACCCGTATGGATTACCAATACCTACTCCCGCCAGCTGGTTCACAAATGGCGTAGTGAAGAGATGGCTATACTGGCAGGAACCACCACTGTATTAGACGACAACCCTAAACTGGACGTAAGAGACTGGACAGGCAACAATCCAACACGTATAATTTTAGACAGAAAAAACCGAATATCTGATAATTATTTTGTTAAAAAACAAAAAATAAACACAATTATTTTGACAGAAAAAGAGAATTTACCTAATTTAGGGAATTTCCTTTTTGAAAAAATAAATTTTGATAGTAATCTCCCACAAACGATTGCTAATGTACTTTATAATCACAACTTACAGTCGGTTATAATTGAAGGTGGCAGGCAAACCCTGCAAACGTTTATTGATGCAAACCTGTGGGACGAAGCAAGGGTTTTTAAAGGTAAAACCCTTTTTCATGAAGGAATAAAAGCGCCGGCATTACAAGCCACAGCAAAAGAAAAGTACTTTGTACTCAATGACGAACTTTTAATTTTCAGAAATCATGATTAACACTATCGTATTTGATTTTGGCGACGTTTTTATCAATAAGGATAATGAAGCCCGCGACAATGCGCTGAAAAAACTTGGACTAAAAGAATGGACCGAAGAACTAAACCAGCTGGAAAAAAAATTTGAAACCGGAAGAGTTAAGGAAGATGCTTTTATAAGAGGAATTAAAGCCTATATCCCAAATGCCGATCCAATTGCAATTAGAGAGGCATGGAATGCCGGTATTGGTGACTTCCCCTTACACAGACTGGAGTTTTTACAAAAACTATCGGCCAACTATCGTTTATTTCTTCTAAGTAATACCGACCCTATACATATAGAAAAATTTGAGCATGATGCCGGGGCATCATTCTACATGGATTTTTATCAGTGTTTCGAACGTGTATATTTCTCTCATGAAATTGGTGTTAGAAAACCGGAATCTGAAGCGTACACTTACATTATAAACAATCACGATATTCAGCCAAAGCGCACCCTGCTTATAGACGACAAAAAGTTTAATACTGATGCCGCCGAACTATTAGGTTTTAAAGTATGGACCATAAACCCGGAAATGGAGGATGTAACAGAGCTTTTCAATAAAAAAATCATTTCCCTCGAAGAGGTATAAAAAAACAGCACACATTGCTGTGTGCTGCCTTTAAATAATTTTATATCTTATTATTACTCTGCACTTTCTTCTTCTGCAGAAGTATCGGTTTTAATACCTATCAGGATTTTATCATAAGAATCTGTGTAAAACAACAGGTTTCTTGTTTCAGGCAATCTGCCATCAAAATCATGCTGCATCAAATAGCAACTTACTTTATCAATCACTTCCTCATCATCTGGCACAATTACATAAAGGCTTATTTTTTGATTATCTCTTTCTATAAAACCTAAATTGATGTCGTATTTATTATCAAAAAGCCCTTTTAGGGTTTCAATAATATCTGCAGCTAATTTTTTATCGTCGTCAGAAAAGGTATAACCACCATTACCTACTTTTTTAAGTTCCATAGCCTGAAATGCCGACATTTCAACACCACAGTGTACTTTATTGGTTTTATCTTTTCCGCAACTTGTAAGGAATATTGCTGCACTAAGGACAAAAATTGATTTAATAATATTTTTCTTCATAATAAAACAGTATTTGATGCGTTATAAAGATAAATAAAAAAACCCACCCCTATTGGCATAAGGATGGGAAAAATTGCTATGAAAAAGAAAAATCCACTAGTTACCTAGTGAATTTCAAATATATAAATTTATCTTAAATTACGAAAACATATCTTTAACTTTTTCAAAAAAAGATTTATCTGATTTTTCAGGACTAGGAGTAAAGTTTTCGTCGGTTAATGAATTTTCAAAAAACTGCTTTTGTTCTTTAGTCAGTTTTTTTGGTGTCCATACATTAACATGCACCAGTAAATCCCCGCTTCCGTAGCTGTTTATACTAGGTACACCTTTACCTTTAAGTCTCAATATTTTACCAGACTGAATACCTTCTTCAAGCTTAATTCTAACCTTTCCGTTTACAGTATCGATATCTTTATTAGTACCTAAAGCTGCCTCTGCAAAACTAATATAAAGATCCAAATGCAGGTTTTCACCTTCACGTTTTAATGTTTCGTGCTCTATTTCTTCAATAGCAACAATTAAATCACCCGGTATACTATTGTTACCCGGTGCATCGTTACCCTTGCCCGAAACTTTAAGCTGCATACCATCTGCAACACCAGCAGGTATTTTGATTGATACTGTATCGTCTTCCATTATCATACCCTGAGCATCGGCATGATTTGGCTTAGATTCAATAATCTGACCGGTACCACCACATGAATGACAGCTTGAAGCTGTTTGCATTCTACCAAGAATGGTATTAGTAACTTTCATTACCTGACCGGTACCATTACAGGTAGGACAGGTTTTAAAGCTTACTCCCTGTGCCTGTACTTTACGCTTAACCTTGATTTTCTTTTCTACACCGTTAGCAATCTCTTCAAGGGTAAGTTTTACTTTTATACGAAGGTTACTTCCTTTCATTCTGCGCTGGCCTCCGCCACCACCGAAACCACCAAAGCCGCTAAAGCCTCCGCCGAAAGCACTCCCGAAGATATCGCCAAATTGACTGAATATGTCATCCATATTCATACCTCCGCCACCGCCAAAGCCGCCATTTTCAAAAGCAGCATGACCGTATTGATCGTAACGGGCTTTTTTATTAGGATCACTAAGAATCTCATAAGCCTCGGCAGCGAGTTTAAAGTTTTCCTCAGCCTCTTTGTTACCCGGGTTTTTGTCAGGGTGATACTCTATGGCCTTCTTTCGGTAAGCCTTTTTTATCTGCTCTGTAGTAGCAGACCTTTCAATACTAAGTATTTCGTAATAATCTTTTTTCATCCTTGTGTTTGCTTTTTTTCTGTTCCTTAAAATTAGTTACCTATAACCACTTTAGGGAAACGGATAATTTTTTCTCCAAGCTTGTAACCTTTTTCCACTACATCAACCACTTTCCCTTTAAGCTCTTCACTTGGGGCAGGTATTTGAGTAATAGCCTCTGCATAATCTGCATTAAAATCGTCACCAATTTTAATATCAACCAGTTCAAGACCTTTAGATACTAACGTATCTTTAAGCTTATTATGTATAAGCTCTACTCCTTTTAGCATTACCTCATCCTCAGTTTTTGAAATTTGAGCCATCGCCCTGTCAAAATCGTCAAGCACTGGCAGCATAGCCTGTAGTACTTCCTGATTGGCAGTTTTAAAAAGATCTATTCTTTCTTTAGATGTTCTTTTTTTATAGTTTTCAAATTCTGCAAACAGTCTTAAAAACTTATCTTTTTCTTTAGCCAGCTCTTCCTTAAGTTTCTCTTCCTGAGTTAACTCTTCGGCAGATGCAATACCTTCATTTACTGTTTCTTCACTCTCATTAATCACATTTTCCTGTGTTAAATCTTTTTCAGCATTTTCTGAATTTTCCTGGCTCATATTTTTGAATATTTTCTTAAACATTATTATATAGTTCAAAACCGAGTGCAAATGTATTGCCAAATAGATATAAATGTCAAATTGTCACATTTATTTTTTACGGAATTTGTTTAGATTTGTTCTATTATTCATCTAAATAAAATAATATGAAAAACAAGTTTACCCTACTTATGTTGTGTGCTTCACTTGCTTTAACTGTATCTTGTAAAAAAGACAATACAGATAACGCAGAAACAACAGAAGCAGTTGAAGCTAAAGAAGCTACTGCAGAAGCCGTAAAATACAATGTTAACACTGAAGAGTCTGTAATTGACTGGACCGGTTCTAAACCAACAGGAAAACACACAGGTACTATTAAAATCAGCGAAGGTGAGTTTGCCGTAAAAAATGATTCTGTTGAGTCTGGTAAATTTACTTTAGACATGAACTCTATCACTGTAACCGACCTTGAGGCTGGTAACGGTAAAGAGGATCTTGAAGGACACCTTAAAGGTTTAGGGAAAGAAGAAACTGCAGACCACTTCTTTAACGTAAACAAATACCCTACAGGTACTTTTGAAATTACAGGTATCACTCAGGAAGAAGGTAAAACAATGGTAGAAGGCAACCTTACACTTAAGGAAACTACTAAAAACATTAAGTTCCCTGCAACTATTACTGTTACTCCGGAAGCTGTTACTCTTGTAAGCGAAAGCTTTAAAATTGACAGAACTTTATGGAAAGTAAATTACTCATCTAAAAGTATATTTGACAACCTTGGTGACAAATATGTAGATGATGAAATTGAAATTAAAGTAAATGTAAAAGCTGCTAAATAATAGCTTTTATCATTAAAAATAAAAACCTCCTGCAAAACAGGAGGTTTTTTTATTTCACTAACTCGTTAGCTATTGCTTTTTCAAGCGATAGGAATTTAAACTGATACCCTGTCGCTATTATTTTTTTTGCGCTGACATTCTGACTTGTAAACATTAGCATACTCATATCCCCCAGCATCATTTTCATTACAAACTTAGGCACGTTAGGCATAAAGTATGGTTTCTTTAAAACCTTTGCCACACATTTCACCAAATCATTCTGGCTAACAGGATAAGGTGCCACGGCATTAAATACACCTTCCATTTCATTGTTCAATACATAGAAAAATATCTCTACTAAATCCTCTATATGAATCCAGGATTGTATTTGCTTACCCGAACCAAATGCTGAGCCTACACCATAACTAACAGGTTTTGCCAGTTCTGCAAGCATACCGCCTTTAGCTGAAAGCACAAGACCTATTCTTATTTTGGCTACTCTTATTTTTAATTCTTTGATTTTGTCTACTACTTCTTCCCATTTCTCAACTACCTTTCCAACAAAAGAATTGTCCACACCTGTATTATCTTCAGAGTAAACCTCATCCATACTGTCTGGGTATATCCCTATTGCCGATGCACTTATAAACTGGTGTACATTATTCTCCTTGCTCTTAAGTAGATTATAGAGCATATTTGTAGTTGTAGTCCTACTGTTTAATATTTCTTTTTTATAACTTTCCGTCCAGCGTTTAGCGATAGGAGCACCTGCCAGGTGAATTATAACATCAACTCCATTAATACAATCCTCATCTATAACTCCTTTTTCAGGATTCCAATAAAACCCTGCATAAGAATCTTCTTTTCTTATTTTGCTTTTTGATGTGGTAAGATAGTTTATTTGAATACCTCTGTTAAGCAGTAAAGAAACCAGTTCGTTCCCTACTAGCCCGGTAGCACCGGTTATCAAAACTCTCATAGTTGCTTTTTTAACAAAGTTAAAACCTGAATATTTAAATAAAAGTTAAACAAAAAAGCTTTAACTGAATTTTGTGATTTTATCCTTACAAATTATTTAACCTTAATACTCCATTCGAACTCCATTTCAGAAACCTGATCTCCTGCCTCATCTGTCCCTATTGACTTCATCCAGAAGGTTTGCCCCTCTCCTGTTTCAATAGCTTTATGGATCATCTCTTCAATAAGGTTACCATCATTACTGGTAAAAGTTATGAGCCCTTTAGCTTTTTTGGTAAAATTTCCTTTATTGTTTGCTACAAGCATTGATATTTTTTTACCGCTGTTTTGTATATGATACATAACCAAAGCGCCCGTAGTTAATTCGGCAGCCATAGCCTGAACGGCAAAATACATGGAGTTAAACGGATTTTGGTTCATCCAGCGATGCCTTACTTTTACAATGCACTGCTCTTTTGTAATGTGCTTTACCCTCACTCCGCATAAATAGGCCGAAGGTAATTTCACCATTAAAAAGGTATTGAGTTTAGATGGTGTAAAGTTCATAGTAGTTGGTTTACATGCGAATATAACAATTAAATAGTGAATATTCTATCTTTTTCAATTTGTTAAAATTATGTTAATTTTAAGTACTTTGCATTGCATAATACCTTTTTTTAAACATATATTTGCATAGAATATTAATAGATATACCCATATACTATGGAAACCACAGCAAACCGAAACACAGCCATTTTAATGCAACTTAGCGTATATACACAGTATTTTATACCACTTGGAAACTTTATATTCCCTACGTTAATATGGAGTCTTAAAAAACATGATTCAAAATTTGTAGATTATAATGGTAAACAAATAATAAACTTTCAGCTTAGCCTTTTTCTATACTCTTTACTGCTCATTATTATAGCCATACCAGTTATACTATATACTACACTAAATGATTTAAGCTTTAATGCTGTAAATGAATTTCATTTTATAAACGAACAGTTTAGTGTAGAAAAAATAACGGGCATTGTAACCATAGCCATACTGGCCATACTTATCCTTTTAGCAATGAAAGCTTTAGAATTCTTTTTAATAATATATGCATCAGTAAAAAACAGTAACGGGGAAAATTACAATTACCCTTTAACAATAAAATTTATAAAATAAACAAATCAGCCAACCCTATTTCAATCATCAATCATCATCAATCATCAATCAAAAAATGAACAGTTCAATTAAAACACAGGAGTCTTATGAACATTGAAAACACAAAGGCGCAAATGCGTAAAGGGGTATTGGAATTTTGCATCCTTTCTATTTTAAAAGAGAAAGATGCCTATACATCAGAAATTCTTGATACCTTAAAAAACGCAAAAATGCTGGTGGTAGAGGGCACAGTTTACCCTTTGCTTACCAGGCTTAAAAACGACGGACTTCTAAGCTATCGCTGGGAAGAATCAACATCGGGACCACCAAGAAAATATTACGGTTTAACCGATGAAGGCAAAGAATTTTTAAAAGAACTAAGTATCACCTGGACAGAATTGTCCGACGCAGTAAACGTAATAACAAGTCAAAACTCACAGTCATGAACAGAACAGTAAGTATAAATTTAGGAGGCTTTTTCTTTCATATCGACGAAGACGCTTATCAAAAACTAAATCGCTATTTTGATGCTATCAAACGATCTCTGTCTCCAGACGGGAAGGAAGAGATTATGAATGATATTGAAGCCAGAATTGCGGAGCTTTTGTCTGACAAAATCAAAAACGACAAACAGGTTGTAGGCGTTAGAGAAATAGACGAAGTTATTGCCATTATGGGACAACCGGAAGATTATAAAATTGACGAAGACACTACAGGAAGCTCATCATCATATTCGGGCAGTACCTACTACAACCCGGAACACAAAACAAGGAAGTTTTACCGTGACGGAGAATCAAGCATAATTGCAGGTGTATGTGCCGGTATTGCACATTACTTTAGGATAGATCCGCTATGGGTAAGGATAATATTTATTATTTCACCATTTATTTCATTCGGTACCAGCTTACTGGTTTATATCCTATTTTGGATAATTATACCAAAAGCCATTACCACTACCGAAAAACTTGAAATGAAAGGCGAACAGATAAACATCTCCAATATCGAAAAAAAGGTTCGTGAGGAAATAGATAATATTTCCTCAAAATTTCAAAATGTTGACTATAACAAACTGGGAAACAACGCAAAAACAGGTGCCGAAAGAATAGGTAACGGTATAGGCAATGTATTTATGGCTATTTTTAAAGCTATCTCTAAAGTAATTGGTGCTATAATACTTATATTTTCAGCTTTAACACTTGGAGGACTTATAATATTCTTCTTCACAGTTTTGTTTACATCAGCTATACCGGGTGGACCATGGCATGATATTATGAATTTTGCTAATTATACCGAAGTCCCTTTATGGATTTTAGCTTTAATTGGATTACTAACTATAGGTATACCGTTTTTCTTCCTGTTCCTTTTAGGCCTTAAAATACTGGTAGAAAACCCTAAACCTATAGGCAATGTTACCAAATATACCTTATTAGGAATATGGCTTATTTCTATTGCTTTCTCAATCTATTTAGGTATTAGGCAGGCTACCGAAGTAGCTTATGATGGTAAAGTCATGAAAAAAGAACAAATACTGATTAGCCCTACAGATACATTAAACATCAAATTTAGGTTCAATGAGTTTTATGCTAAAAACGTATACCGTAATACTAATTTCAGGATTACACAGGATACAACAGGCAACAACCTGATATTTTCAAATAATGTAGAACTGTTTTTTGTAAAAACCGATGCAGAAAACCCATATGTACAAATCGAGAAAGTATCTGAAGGCGGATCAATGAGTGACGCAAGAGACAGAGCCGAAAAAATTAAGTATAATTTTGATTTAGAAGGAAATAAATTAACTTTAGACAATTATTTGGTTACCGATTTAAAAAATAAATTAAGGAATCAGAGAGTTAAGGTATACATATATCTACCGGAAGGCACAATTATAAATGCTGACAGAAGTATTAGGCACTATCATTACAATATAGGCGATCACTCTCTATACATCCCTTATAATGATGAGAATCATTTATATCAGTTAAATGGTGATGACCTTAACTGTCTTGACTGTCCCGAAGAAGAAGTCGATTATGACGAAACTGAAGAAGATAACAACATTGAAGCTCATGGTCATTTAAAAATATCTAATGGAAATACCGATATAAGTATTGAGATAAAAGACAAACCAAAAGACACTATCAATTAAAAAAACAATAAGTTAAACCAGCTAAAACCAAAATCATGACAAAAATTATAACCCATATCACAAAAGCCGTTATAGCAATAGTGACCGCTTTATTATTCTCATCCTGCGGATTTGGGATAAACGGTGATGGAAATGTAGTAACCACTGAAAGAAATGCTGATGGTAATTTCACATCGGTATCGGGTAACCGCGGACTTGAAGTTGTTATTGAACAGGGAAAACAAAAAAAAATAACTGTTGAAGCAGATGAGAACTTACAAGAACACATATCTACTAAAATTGAAGGTGGCGAACTTGTTATCACAACCGATGTAGGTATACAAAAAGCAACTTCAAAAAAGGTTATAGTTAGCATGCCGGTTATAGAAAGAATAGCTTCATCATCGGGTGCTAATATAATTAGCAAAAACACTATAAAAACTGAAAACCTGGGTTTATCTTCCAGTAGCGGTAGCCAGCTTGAGGTAAGCACAGAAGCTGTAAGTGTTAGAGCCGAATCAAGTAGCGGAAGCTCCCTTAAAGTAAAAGGAAAAGCTCAAAAACTGGAAGCAGATGCTTCAAGCGGAAGTAATCTTAATGCTAAAGACCTGGCAGTAAATGCTGCCAACGCCGAAGCTTCAAGCGGTAGCTCTGTTTTGGTTAACACAAGTAACAGCCTTGATGCCGAAGCATCAAGCGGAGGATCGGTATTATTTGCAGGAAACCCTTCAACAGTAAATAAAAACACTTCTTCGGGGGGCACTGTAAAACAGGATTAACCTCCCGGCCATTTCTAAAAAACACTGCTGACCACAGTGTTTTTTTATTTCATCATCAATCATCAATCAAAAAACTATCAGTCATGAAAAAATTAATCATCCTTATTGCTGCATTAACAACAGGAATTGTTACTGCTCAGGACAAATTCCCCGAAACACAAAAAGAACTCGAAGCTAAAATAATTACCTTAGACAGCCTGGCGTTTGAAGCCTATAACACCTGCGACCTTGAAAAATCCAGAACTTTTTTTACAGATGATGTAGAATTTTACCACGACAAGGGAGGCATTAGTAAAGGTTGTGACAAACTAATGGAAAGTATGCGAAAGCACATTTGTAACGGTTCTCAAAAAATATTGCGCAAGCCCGTACTAAGCACTTTTGAAGTTTACCCTATGATTGGATATGGAGCCATACTTACCGGTGACCACGAATTCTATATTGTAGAAAACGGAGTGGAAAGAAAAACCGGAACGGCAAAATTTACTCACTTGTGGCTTTTGGAAAACGGAAAATGGAAAATGTCACGCATACTTAGCTATGAGCACAAACCAGCAGAATAATTTATACTTTACTACGTTATAACACCGGTCATCGCCGGTGTTTTTTTATATATTTGCGACAAACCGTTTCTAAATAATAATATGAAAAAGTTTATAATAATTGTATTCTCAGTGTTGCTTACTACAGCAGCTTTTGCTCAGCGCAAAGACAAAATAAAAGGAACCAAAAATGTTACCGTTTCGCAAAGGGGAGTAACAGCTTTTGAAAATATTGAAGTGGAAGATAACGTTGAAATCTTTCTTGTTAAAGGTGCAGGAGAAGGCATAGAGATTGAAGCAGACGACAACCTGCACGAAGTTATCCAAACAGATGTAAACGGAAGTACACTAAGGATATTTACCTCTAAAGAGGTTACCCGTTTTGACAAGTTTATTGTTAGAGTAACTTATACCGAAAATCTTAAAAGTGTTACGGGCAGGCATGAAACTGTTATCAATGCCCTTGCCGATCTTGAAGTAGATACTATCACCGTTAAAAACTTTGATTACTCTAAATCTTACCTAAATGTGAAGGCCTCTAACTTTAGTTTATACCTAAACGACAAGACCAAAGCCGAAATAAACTATAAAGGAAACGACTGTGCTTTTGAGTTAAGCAAAAAAGCCAACCTTAAAGCACTGGTGGCAGCATCAAACTCCTCTAAGTTTGACTTATATCAGGAAAGTGAGGCAGTAATAGAAGGTGATGCTTTAAATGCCCTTTTAAGAGTAGACAACAGTGCTTCGTTTACGGGAGCTAAATTTACGGTTAAAAATCTTGAACTGGTTGCCGAGGGGTATTCAAACACAAACGTTATGGCAGCCGAAACAGCTGTAATCACAGCCAAAGGAAAAGCCGAAATAGGCTTTTACGGAGACGCCAAAATAGAACTTAAAACTTTTGCCGACAGTGCTGCAATTTACAAGAGACAGCTATAAAGTAAAACATCTATAAAACAGAAAAGCAGTGCTATTGCACTGCTTTTTTTATATCATTATAGTACTATTAATGATTATCAAGTGTTGCAAGGTAACGCTCTGCATCAAGAGCGGCCATACAACCTGAACCGGCCGCTGTAATAGCCTGTCGGTACTCTTTATCCTGAACATCTCCGGAAGCAAATACACCCGGTAAGTTTGTTTTGGTAGATTTACCCTGAGTGATAAGGTAACCAGTATCATCCATATCAAGCTGACCTTTAAAGATATCAGTATTTGGCTTGTGACCAATAGCAATAAATAAACCTGTTACAGGGATTTCGGTTTTCTCACCTGTTTGGTTATTTACTGTTCTTAAACCTTCAACAACCTGTTCACCAAGTACCTCATCAACTTCTGTATTATAAAGTACTGTTAGGTTAGGAGTATTTTCAACACGGTGCTGCATTGCTTTTGAAGCTCTCATGAAATCTTTTCTTACAAGCATAGTAACATTTTTACAGATGTTAGCAAGGTATGTAGCCTCCTCGGCAGCAGTATCACCCGCTCCTACGATAGCCACATCCTGACCTCTGTAAAAGAAACCGTCACAAACCGCACAGGCAGAAACTCCACCACCTCTAAGGCGTTGCTCACTTGGTAACCCAAGATATTTAGCTGTAGCCCCTGTAGAGATAATTACAGTTTGTGCATGTACTTCCTTGTTATTATCAATAGTAGCTTTATGCCATCCGCCGTGTTCTTTACTAAGTTCAATAGCGGTAACCATCCCTATACGCACTTCTGTACCAAAACGCTCAGCCTGCTGTTGCAGCTGCACCATCATGGTAGGTCCGTCAATACCTTCAGGGTATCCCGGGAAATTATCAACTTCTGTAGTTGTGGTTAACTGACCACCAGGTTCCATACCTGTATATATAACCGGATTCATATCTGCCCTTGCAGCATAAATAGCCGCAGTATAACCTGCAGGACCTGAACCGATGATAAGACATTTTATTTTTTCGATAGAATCAGACATAGTTTTAACTGTTAGTTTTAATTCAAAGAGTTGCAAATGTAAGTTTTAATTAAAAAAATAACTACACTTATATATCAGATTTGACTATGCAAAAATAAATTTTTGCTATAGGCTTTGAAAATTGATTTTTAGTAGTATATTTGCAACCTCTTAACCGAGAAACGGGGTGTAGCGTAGCCCGGTCATCGCGCCTGGTTTGGGACCAGGAGGTCGCAGGTTCGAATCCTGCCACCCCGACAAAAAGCTTCAGTGAAAACTGGAGCTTTTTTTTATTTTCACATTCTACTTTCTTAGCCCCTTTTAAATGCCTTACTGCTCAATAGCTGTTTCGCTTTGTTTTTAACACCTTTTCCGGCACCACGTTGCAATAATTCTTCTACAATTTCTTTAGAGATATCTTTATGATCTAAAATCAACTCCTGAAGTTTTTTATGGTTAGACGCCATGATGTTTGCTATAACCTCTTTTGTTAAACCATTTGCTAACAAATCCTGTCTTAAAGACTCATTAGGTTCATCCACAACACCCGGTTTTAATAAAATACGAGTATCAATATATGGTTTTAAAGTAAAAAGTAAATCATTCAGCTTTTCTACTAACTCCTGTCGGTTTTGGGTTGTAAACTCCAGTTCGGGAGCTTCCCAAATACCCTCATACTCCATTGTATTTGTTATGCTGTTAAATTTTGGCAATAGTAAAATAACCTGTAATTGGTATGCACCGTTAATGGCGGCTTCCGGCTGCCAGCATACATCAATAGCTTTTAATCGTGTTGATGAATTTACCAGCAGTAAACTACCTGTAAATTCATGTATAGTTTCTTCCGTTGGATCTGTTTCGGTCAACAAGTTCCACTCTACTGTCCAGCCTGATGGTATTTTTAATGGTTGAAGATTCATTTATAAATACTTTATAACAGAAGTTTACACGTCTATTTTTCGGTTTTTTGAAACAAACTATCCAGCTCCAAATATTTATCTTTCATTAAGCTCAGGGCAAATGCTGCGGCAGAAGCCGTAAAAACCGAAAAATCAAGAGCGCCTTTTATACCTATTGAAAAGGTCATTGAGAGTCCGAACATCAAAAGTAAAAACCCGCTCAGTTTAGCAAACAACTCGGTTTTAAACCCGATTATAAGGAAAACTGCAAAAATAATTTCGGCTGAAGTTGCTGTAATGCCGGCAATTGAAATTAAAGAATCAGGGAGCCATGGGTTTATTGCCTTAGTATAGTTTAAAAAACTCTCCCAATTACCCCATACAAATGCTTCTTTGCTCCAAAACACCCCTAACCTATCTACCACTGCCGATAAGAACCCGATAGCTATTGCAAATCGTAAAAACAGTTTTATTATTTTTTTATCCATATCAATCTATAAAGTTTTAAAAAGTAAATACAAACCTCATTTAAGCTGACTAACCAATGTTTTAAGGGGAACAGATAAAGTTCCAAAAACTAATTTTTCTCCTCTTTAAGTAACCTAATTTTTCATAGAGTTTAATTGCTCCTGTATTTGATTCGGCAACATGTAAATAAGGAACTTTACCTTCTTTAAATATTTTATTACTTGTAAAAGCAACTAACTGCTTAGCATAACCTTTCCCTAAATACTCAGGATGAGTTACAACCGCGCTTACTTCGGTATACTCATTCATTTTCATCCGTTCACCGGTTACTGCCACAAGTCTGTTATTATTATATATTCCGTAATAACTCCCTAAATCAGGAGTTTTATTTTTAAAATAACCCGGCTGTACCAAATTTACAAGATCAAACAACTCGTTTTTTTGATTTACTGTTTTAAGCTCATCTATTTGCTCAGAGATAGTAATATCAATAGGTTTAGAAATTGTCATTTGATTACAAACCAGTTCTTTTTTCAACCGTACATTATCTGTAAAAACAGGTAAATCACCAACTACATAAAAATTATTTGTTAATTGAGTATAAGCATCTATCCCTAATTTAGCTGAATCAGGATGTATATGCCCCCCAAAGGGACAACAATCAGGCTCATAAAATTTTATGCCATTATATTCTATTGAAAACTTATTATGTGTTTCTTTTAAAGAATACCACACAGGGTTATCTAGTTTAAATTCTTCTCTTTCCATTTTTCATTTAAAATGAGTACTAAGATAGTACACTATTCATCACTTCACAACTTACTATAAATGAAAAAACTGTCCTGCTTAATTGATATAAAATGTTCTTTTTATGTAAAACCAAGGTAAGGCAAATAAGATTTCAAATACCCGGATTATGTAAAGATAAAACCAGTGAAATATTTAATACTAAATATTTTGAAATAACACCAGAGGTTTTCAATAAACTAATAATCTAAGTTATATTGAAGCTAAAAGCCGAACAAAATGTTCGGCTTTTAGCTTCAATCCCTTTTCAAAACTTTAAATTTGTTTTCCTTTTTAAAACCAACCAAAAATGACACTTAACGAAATTATTATCAATCACCTGAAACAAGTAAGACGCCGAAGCACTATGCTTTGGGAAAGCCTCCCTAAAGAATATTACAACTGGAAACCTGATAATGATGCCATGACGGCAATAGAGCTAATACGCCATGTATTACAGGCTGATTATGGATGGAACATAATAATAAATCAGGGAGACATGACAAACTATACTACACCATGGGAAAATCTTCCTTACACAAGTGTACAGGATGAGCTGGAATTTGCATCACCTCACCGTCAAACGTTTTTAGACAGTATTAAAAAGTTTACCCAAAAAGAACTTGAAGAAATACAAATAATACATCCCGGTAACGGCGAAAAAAAGAATCTTGCCGCATACTTGCTTCGCATAGGTTATCATGAATCTGTTCATGCAGGTCAGTTTCTTTCATATTTAAGAGCAATGGGCATAGATCGTCCTTTTATATGGGATTAAACTAATCTTTACTATTTTTGCCGCCCTTTAACAAAATTCAACATGAATACTTTCCCTGTAGCAAGATCTATCCTTAATCCAAAAGAGCTTGGCGACTATATCATTTCGCAATATGATTTAGGCAACAACACTGATTGTTCTCTTTTCCGTACCGGAATGAATCACACCTATATGTTAACAGGTAAGAGCAGCAAACATGTACTTAGGTTATATTGCCATAACTGGCGTACTAAAAAGGAAATTGAAGAAGAAATAAGCCTGCTTTTATCTTTAAAAGAAAAGGGACTGAATATCTCCTACCCTGTCCCAGATGCAAACGGTAATTACATTCAGGAAATCAACGCACCCGAAGGGATTCGCTATGCAGTTGTCTTTTCATTTGCTGAGGGAGGGAAAGTTCGCTTTATAGACGAAGACACCTGTTTTTACATCGGTACGATAATGGGTAAATTTCATCAGGCAACAAAAAGTAAAACCTATAAACGAATTAATTATAATACAAAAACACTTACCGAACTACCGTACCAATATGCTAATACCTATTTTCATGATGACCTTCCTGAAATGCAGTATCTAAAAGCTTTGGGTAACGACATAAAGCAACTGTTTGAACAAATACCTTTACAGCAGGGTGTGGTACACCTTGATATGTGGTACGACAATATGGCGATTACCAATGAAAATGAAGTAACGGTATTTGATTTTGACTTCTTTGGTAACGGACCACTTATATTAGACGTAGCTTACTTTTGTAAACACCTCTTTATTATTGAACCGAACAAAGAGGTATACAGCAAAAAAGCCCAGGCTTTTATAAACGGATATCAAAGTATAAATACACTTTCACAGCAGGACTTGAATATTATTCCTCATGCAGCAGCAGCCGTTTTTATTTTTTATCTTGGAGTACAGTCACAACGTTTTGACTGGTCTAATATTTTCCTGTCGGAAAACTACCTTAAAATGTATGTAGGCAGGATTCAAAGTTGGATGAAATATCACAAAGATTAACTAATCCCATTTTTGAATTATATTTTTTTGCCAAAGTTTTGTAGCATAATCTAAAAACTCTTTAGGTCCCTTCTCAAATGCAGAATCAAAAGTATAACCTCCACCTATGTAATACTTTTTACCTTTTTCATCTGTTCCTCCAAAAACCTTATTCTCTCCACGTATAGCATATTTTTGCCCATCTTCATACATTATTATTTTCATAATGCATGGACTCACATCTCCGTGGCATGCCTTTTTATACATTAACCATACTTCGGCTATACCATCATTATCAAGGTCGGTTACAGGGAATGTATCTTTAAAAAATTCTGCTTCTATATCTACAGGACAATCACTTATATAATCGTAAACCTTCCATAGTAATTTTACAGTATCTTTTTCAACCAGATAATGGTAAGCAAAAACCTCTGCATCATAACCATCATTATCGTCGTGTGTATATTTTTCACTTACATGTATACCGGTTTCGGTGCGCACCACAATATTATCCCCTATACCGTCAGTCCACTTAACAGCATCAAGAAATTTACCTTCAAACAAAACACCTTTTGGCAATGCTTTTTCATTAATCAACTTTACATCAAAACTATTTTGGGA
Organism: Flavobacterium rakeshii; assembly: GCF_009741375.1. Lineage (GTDB taxonomy): Bacteria > Bacteroidota > Bacteroidia > Flavobacteriales > Flavobacteriaceae > Flavobacterium > Flavobacterium rakeshii. The sequence continues at coordinate 1,225 of NZ_WOWP01000016.1, read as the reverse complement.
GTATGCCTGTACGAAAACCAAAAAAGTAAAAACAATTAAAAACCTATAAATCATATACAGCTATAAATAAATTTTAGCACTAAGTTATAAAGAATAAAATCACATCAGTTTAAACTTTAAAAATAATTTTAATCAACTTTAATTATGTAATTACATAAGAAAAACCCTATTTTTGACATCACACTTTACAAAACCAACAAAATGAAATTTTCAAACCAATTAGTATTACTATTTACTGCATTATTATTAATTAACTGTTCCAAAAAAGAAGACGTTTGCCATATACACGGTACTGTTGTTGACACTGACACTGAGTCTGTAATACTCGTAAGACCCTATGAAGACTTAACTGAGCCAGCTATAGAGATACCAGCTATTGATGGTAAATTTGAGTATACAGCACACATAGAAAACCCTGAAAGCTATCAGCTTTTTTTAGGTAAAGCAAAGGAGACAAGAACAGGTCAATTTACATTGATATTCCTTGAAAACACAGATATAAATATTACTGTACATTCAGAAGAAAATTTTGATAAAAACACAGTAGAAGGAGGGCAGTTAAATAAAGAGTATAAAACAATTAATGATGAATATAATACAAAACTGAAAAGCCTCAACCAAGAGGAAACAAAGCTTAAGGAGGAAGGAAACTACAGAACAAAAGCATTTCTGGATGCTGATAAGCTAATGTCAACCGATAAAAATACTTGGCTAAAAAAATTAGACAGTTTAAGAAGACTTAATCAAGAATACACTCCTGAAGGAAAGGCTTTTAATGAAAAAGTTTCTAAAGTTATAGAAAGTAGAATAAAATGGGCAGAAAACAATCCTTCCTCTATTGTTTCTTATTACCTGCTTTTAGAAAATGTAATAAACCAAGACATTATTGACGTTAACAAAACCTACAAGCTTTACGAAAAGTTGTCAAATAACTTTCCTAACCATCCTTATAATGAGGTAGCACTTAATCTTATAAAAGGAAAAAGCATTAAAGCAGGTAAAAAATTTATCGACTTCACAGCTCCTGATTTGAACGGTAACCCGATAACACTATCAACCCAAATTGAAGGAAAAGTAGCTTTACTTGATTTATGGGCAACATGGTGCGCCCCTTGTATTGCAAAAAGCAAAACTATGGTACCTGTATACAATGATTACAAAGACAAAGGCTTTACCGTAATTGGCGTTGCAAGAGAAAAGGATAACACAAAAAGACTTACTGAAT